>NZ_JAGIOA010000001.1:0-1242883 GCF_017876435.1 Microbacterium phyllosphaerae | reverse complement strand
GTCGGATCCGATCGCGTAGTACTCGCGGCCGCCGCGGGTGTTTCGCAGGTACCAGGCGGCGAGCGCGAGGACGATGACCGCGATGATCGACAGCACGGGGATGAACAGGATCTGCTGCGTGCCGAGCCCCAGGAAGTCCTTGGGCATGTCGGAGGCGTTGATGCGGTCGCTGCCCGTCCACAGCACGTTGATGCCGCGGTAGGCATACAGCGTGCCGAGCGTGATCACCATCGCCGGCACCTTCGCGAACGCGACCAGCGCGCCGTTCACGAGGCCGAGGAAGGCGCCGAGCAGCACGGCCGCGATCACGACGACGACGATCGGGATGCCGGGGACGTCGACGAACAGCCGCCCGGTCAGATACGCCGTCAGGCCCATCACCGACCCCACCGAGAGGTCGACGTTGCGCGTGATGATCACGATCGCCTGGCCGACCGCCACGAGCATGAGGATCGAGGGGGTCAGCAGCAGGTCGCGCCAGCCGTCGGCGCTGAACAGGAAGGCCGGGTTCTTCACGGTGGCGGCGATCACGACGAGCACGAGGGCGGCGAGGATCCCGAACTCGCGCGCGCGACCGATGCCGCCCGGCTTCTTCGCGATCGCCGGAGCGGCGGCCGCGGGGGCTGTGGTGAGGCTCATGAGTGCTGCTCCGATGAGTGAGTGGCGGCGAACATGACGTTCTCGCTGGTGGCGTCGTCGCGGGAGATCTCGGCGGTGATGCGGCCTTCGCGCATCACGAGCACGCGGTCGGCCATGCCGAGGACCTCGGGGAGCTCCGACGAGATCATCAGGATCCCCATGCCCTCTCCCGCGAGCTGCGAGAGAAGGCGGTGCACCTCGGACTTCGTGCCGACGTCGATGCCGCGGGTCGGCTCGTCGATGATCAGGACACGCGGGTCGGTGGCGAGCCACTTCGCGAGGACGACCTTCTGCTGGTTTCCGCCGGAGAGGGTGGATGAGACGGTGTCGAGCGCGTGGGTCTTCACCTCGAGGCGCGACGCCCACTCGCGGGCCGCGCGGTTCTCGATGCCGCTCGTGATCAGGCCCCACTTCGACAGACGACGACGGATCGCCAGCGTGATGTTGCCGCCGACGCTGGCGTCGATGACGAGCCCCTGCTTGCGGCGGTCCTCCGGCACGAGAGCCAGTCCGCTGCGCATCGCGGCGGTGGGGTTGCGGCGCGCGACGGCTGCGCCGAGCATCCGCACCTCGCCCTGGCCGTACGGGTCGACGCCGAAGACGGCGCGGGCGACCTCGGAGCGACCGGCTCCGACGAGTCCGGCGAGCGCGACGATCTCTCCCGCTCGCACCGTGAAGGAGATGTCGTGGAAGACTCCGGGGCTGGTCAGCCCCTGCACTTCGAGCAGCGGTTCGCCGAGCGCGGCCTCCTGCTTGGGGAAGAGCTCGGTGACGTCACGGCCCACCATCTGGCGGACGAGGTCGTCGACGGTCGTCTCGGCGATCGACGTGGTGTCGATGTAGGCGCCGTCGCGCATGACCGTGACGGTGTCGCACAGATCGAACACCTCGTCGAAGCGGTGCGAGATGAACAGGATCGCCCTGCCCTCGTCGCGCAGGCTCCGGGCGACGGTGAACAGGCGATCGACCTCGACACCGCTGAGCGCCGCCGTCGGCTCGTCCATGATCAGAACGCTGGCGTCGAGCGAGATGGCCTTGGCGATCTCGATGATCTGCTGGTCGGCGATCGACAGCCCCTCGGTGATGCGGTCCGGGTCGAGCGCGACACCGAGGCGGCGGAAGATCTGGTCGACCTCGGTGCGCATGGCCTTGCGGTCGATGCGTCCGAGGAAGCCTGTGGGCTGGCGACCCATGAAGATGTTCTCGGTGACCGAGAGGTCGGGGAACAGCGTGGGCTCCTGGTAGATGACCGCGATGCCCGCGGCCTTCGACTGGGCGGTGCTGGTGAAGTCGACGTCTTCGCCGTGCAGGCGGAAGTCGCCCGAGTCGCGGCGGTACAGACCCGCCATGATCTTGACGAGCGTCGACTTGCCTGCGCCGTTCTCGCCGATGAGGGCGTGGATCGACCCCGAGCGGAGTGTGAGGCTGCCCGAGCGGAGGGCGACGACGGGTCCGAAGGACTTGACGACCCGATGAAGCTCGAGAGCGGTGGGGGGAGCGCTGCGGGCGGAGGCTGCGTCTACCACTGGCTTTCCTCTCCGTTGAGGGGGATGATGATCGGAATGAACTTTACCTGAATCGATTCAAGCTCGTTTCAGGCTAGTGTATGTGATGCCGGTCGCAGGTCAACCCCTGATGCCGAAGCGTGATCCGCCCGACGACGAGAGGACAGCCGAATGCCCGTCAGCATCCGCGATGTCGCCGTCCGTGCGGGCGTCTCCGTGGGCACGGTCTCGAATGTCCTGAACCGTCCGGACGAGGTCTCCAGCGACTCGGTCGAACGGGTCACCCAGGCGATCGAAGAGCTCGGCTACGTGCGCAACGACGCGGCGCGCAAACTGCGCGCCGGGGTGAGTACGACCGTCGGATTCGTGGTGCTCGACGGACAGAACCCGTTCTACAACGACGTCGTGCGCGGCGCGGAGGACGAGGCATCGAGCCACGGCATCGCGATCCTCTACGGCAACACCGACGACGACCCTTCCCGCGAGAAGGTCTACCTCGACCTGTTCCGTGAGCAGCAGGTGCGCGGTCTGCTCATCGCCCCGTACGGCGATGTCATGACGCAGCTGCGCAAGTTCCGCGCGAGCGGTATCGCGACCGTGCTGGTCGACCGGTTCAGCGCCGACAGCGGGTTCTCGTCGGTCTCGGTCGACAGCGTCGCCGGTGGCCGGTTGGCGGTCGAGCACCTGATCGAGGGCGGGCGTCGGCGCATCGCCTTCGTCGGCGGCCCCTTCGACATGCGTCAGGTCACCGACCGCCTCGCCGGAGCCCGCGCCGCAGCCGAGAACGCGGCGGTGCACGTCGAGCTCGAAGTCGTGCCGACCTCGGCGATGACCGTGGAGGAGGGTGTCGCCGCCGGCGCGAGACTGCTCACCCGGCCTCGTCGCGAGTGGCCGGATGCCCTCTTCGCCGCCAACGATCTGCTGGCACTGGGACTCCTGCAATCCCTGGTCTCGGGCGGACGCGTGCTGGTGCCCGACGAGATCGCGCTGATCGGCTTCGACGACAATCCGTTCGCCGCCGCGGCCGCCGTGCCGCTGTCATCGATCCGCCAGCCCAGCCGCATGATCGGGCGCACGGCGTTGCGGATCGTGCTCGAAGAGGCGGCCGATCCCGAGAGCATCCCCCGGCAGACCGTATTCCCGCCCGAGCTGATCGTGCGGCGCTCGACCGGCGGCTGATGCAGGCCGTCTTCTCCGGCCGACCTCGGCAGCTCACGCACAGCTGCATGCCGAGAACACAGATGCATGCCGAGAGCGGCGATCCCGGCATGCATTCGTGATCTGAGCCTGCATCTGGGCCCGGTCGCTCGCTGCTGCGCGGATCAGACCCCGTACGCCCGTGCGACCGGGCGTCGCAGCCCCGCGTACTCGACCGACGGCCAGCGCTCGTCGACCGTGAGCACCTCCCAGCCCGCCGAGGTGCGCAGCATGGTGTCCTCGACCTTGACCCCGGGCGCGGTCGGGTTCCAGGCGAACGCCTGATCCTCGACGAGCAGATCGGTCGTGGATGCCGTGGCGCGGGGGTCGCGTCCGGCGTAGCCGGTCGGCCCACCCTGGTGATGCCGCTGCCACTCGTCGACGTCGAACCCGAAGCGGGCGTATGCCGCCGTGCCGGCTGCGAAGGCGTCATCGAGGTGAGCGCCGGGAACGGAGGCGTCGAGGAATGCGCGCTCGACTCCGAGGATCGGCTCCTCATCGACGGATGCGCCGACCCATCGTGTCGCGTTGGCGATGAGCCCGTCACGGCGACCGCAGACGACGATCATCGCGCGATCGCCCAGAACACCGGCGGTCGGAAGCGGATGCCGGTACGCACCGCGACCGGCGCCCGAGACGAGCACGACGAGCGGATCAATGCCCCGGGCGATGAGCTCGGCAGCGGCGACGGCCGCGACCGCACGCTCGCTCTCGTCGGGCCCGACCCGGCTGAGCACATCGGTCAGGGTCTCGGCCGTCTCACGCCCCAGCGACCGATATCTCGCAGTCTCGGCCGGGAGCATCCGGGCCCTCGCCGCACGCAGCCGAGGCGCCGCCTGCGATTCCGACACCGCTGCCTCTTCGGCGGCGGCCGCTGCCGGGGGGATCCACCAGGGCACACGGACGATGCGCTCGGCATCCTCGGGCAGCAGCTCCTCGGCGATCATCCGGTCGGCCTCGTTGTCGGCGACGAAGAGAACGTCCCCGCGCTCCTCCGCCCGCACCGCGAGCACCGGCGGGCCCGCGAGCGACACGTGCGTGTGCACGCCGTCGAGGTACCACGACACGGCCTCGTGCGAGGCGAGCACGAGTGGGCTGCCATCGAACTGACGGCGCACTCGGGCGACGCGCTCCTGCTTCTCGATACGGTCCTCGGATGCTCCGACCATGCGACTCTCCCCTGCAAAACGTTTTCTCGTAGTATGACGACAGCCGCGACCGATCGCGGAACGAAGGGATGCTGATGGCACGCGAATCGTCACGCCCGGGCATCACCGACGTCGCGAGACTCGCCGGTGTCTCGCTGTCGACCGTGTCCCGCGCGATGAACGGCAACCCGACCGTCGACCCCGCTCTCGCCGAGCGCGTGCTGGCCGCCGCCGCCGAACTCGGATACACCGCCAACCCTGTGGCCCGCAGCCTCGTACTCGGCCGCACGCAGACCGTCGCCGTCGTCATTCCCGACCTCGAGAACCCGACGTTCCAGGCGATCCTACGCGGACTCAGCCGCGCAGCCACCACCGACGGCTATCACGTGCTCATCGCCGATTCGCGCGAAGACCTCGACGAAGAGCACGCCCTCGCCAGGGCCACCAGGCTGCGTACCGATGGGGTGATCCTCTGCGCACCGCGCATGCCCGAAGAGGAACTGGCGACGCTTCTTCCCGCACTCTCCCCCGCCGTCGTGATCAACCGGGGTCCGCAGGTCAGCACTCCCGTCGTCGGCGCCGACTACGGGTCGGGCATGCGCGAGATCGTCGACCACCTCACCTCGCTCGGTCACCGTCGTCTGGTGTATCTCGCCGGCGCGACCCGCAGCGTGACACACAGAGCTCGACAGGAGGCGATCGCCGCAGCGGTCTCGAGAACAGCGGGACTCGACGTCGAGGAGATCAGCGCCGGGGTCGATTTCGACAGCGGCACCGCGGTGGCCGACCAGGTGCTCGCGAGCGGAGCCACGGCGGTCATCGCCTACAACGACCTCGTGGCGATGGGCCTGCTCTCCGCGCTCACGGTGCGGAGGGTCGACGTGCCGGAGCGTCTCTCGATCACGGGCTTCGACGACATCCCGTTCGCCGCCTACACCTCGCCGCCGCTCACGACGGCAGCCGTTCCCGCGGTCGAGATCGGCGCGGCCGCGTGGTCGGCGATGCACGCTCAGCTCACGGGCGGCGAGCCCACTCCGGCTCTTACCCTGACCCCGAGCCTGGTCGTGCGCGGAAGCACCGCCGCCCCGCACGACGTCTGAGCAGAGCTCGACAGGTCGCACGGCATCCACCCCTGTGTTATCGTCGAGAAAACGTTTCCTGAGTTCGAGATCAAAGAGGGATCACGATGACGAAGACCCGCTACGCCCTCGCCGGAGCCGGAGCCCGCGCCCAGATGTACATCGAGGGGATCCTCGGCGCCCACCGTGATCGCGCCGAGCTCGTGGCGATCGTCGAACCGAACCCGGTGCGCGCCGCGCACTACGCCGACCGCATCGCCGAGGTCGGGGCGCCCGCTCCCCGGCTCGCGACGCCGGACGAGCTCGAGCAGGTGATCCGCGACGAGCGCGTCGACCGGGTCATCATCTGCTCCCGCGACGACCTGCACGCCGAACTGATCGTCCGGTCGCTCGAGGCGGACGCCGATGTCGTGGTCGAGAAGCCGCTCACCATCGATGCGGCGAGCGCAGCCCGCATCGAGGACGCGGTCGAGCGCACGGGCCGTCAGGTCGTCCTGACCTTCAACTATCGCTACTCGCCGCGCAACAGCGCGCTGCGCCAGGTGATCCAGGACGGCACGATCGGTCAGGTCACCTCGGTGGACTTCTCGTGGATGCTCGACACCAACCACGGCGCCGACTACTTCCGCCGCTGGCACCGTGAGAAGCAGAATTCGGGCGGACTGCTCGTGCACAAGTCGAGTCATCACTTCGATCTGGTGAACTGGTGGATCCGCTCGCAGCCGACCCGTGTCTTCGCCTCGGGCGGTCTGCGCTTCTACGGTGCCGACAACGCCGCCGCCCGCGGCCTGGGCGAGCGCCCGGCCCGCGGCACCCACGACGGCGGCGACCTCTTCGAACTCGACCTCCGCACCGACGAGCGCCTCGCCGCGCTCTACCTCGACGCCGAGGAGCATGACGGATACCGGCGCGACCTCGACGTGTTCAGCGAGGGGATCACGATCGAGGACAACCTCGCACTCGTGGTGGACTACGCCTCGGGTGCGACCATGTCGTACTCGTTGAACGCGCACTCTCCGTGGGAGGGCTATCGGGTTGCGGTCAACGGCACGCTCGGCCGGGTCGAGCTCGAGGTCGTCGAGCGGGGCGCCGTTCTCGCCGGCGAGGGCCTGCATCCGCACATCGACCCCAGCCTCTCGGGCAGCGACGGCACCACCTCCCTGCGCCCGGAGGGCGAGCGACTGATCGTGCAGCGGCACTGGGAAGAGGCCTACGAGGTCTCGATCGACGGCGGCGACGGCGGCCACGGCGGCGGCGACGAGCTGCTTCTCTCGGATGTCTTCGAGGGCCCTGGCGACGACCCGCTCGCACGCCCGGCCGACTGGACCGACGGCATCCGTTCGATCGCGGTCGGCATCGCCGGCAACCGTTCGCTCGAGACGGGCCTGCCGGTGAAGGTCTCGGAGCTCGGCATCGCGCTGCTGGAGCACTGATGAGGATCGTCGTCACCGGAGGGTCCGGCCGACTCGGGCGATCGCTGTCCGCGGGTCTCGCCGAGGCGGGGCACGAGATCGTCTCGATCGACCGAGAGCCCACCGACGACCTCGATCGCCCGGGAATCACCCAGTTCTCGCTCGATCTCACCGATGCGGATGCCACGGCATCGGCGCTCGCGGGCGCCTCAGCCGACGCGCTCATCCATCTCGCAGCGATCGCGGTGCCCTTCAGCGCGCCGGAGGACGTCATCCTGCGCACCAACGGCGCGCTCGCGCAGTCGGTGCTCGGCGGAGCGGTCCGCGCCGGCATCCACCGCGTGGTCGCCGCCTCCAGTCCGACCGTGATCGGCTACGGCGCTCCGCGCGGATGGACGCCCGAGCGGCTGCCCCTCGACGAGACTTCGCCCGCCGAGCCGTGGAACGCCTATGCCCTGTCGAAGCTGCTCATCGAGCAGACCATCGACATGCTGCGACGCCAGACCGGCGACGACGTGCGCTTCGCGTCCTTCCGCCCCTGCTATGTGATCGCCCCGGAAGAGTGGGCCGGAGCTCCGACGCAGCAGGGCCACACCGTGCTCGAGCGACTCGACGACCCGGCACTGTCGGCTCCCGCTCTGTTCAACTACGTCGACGCCCGGGACGTCGCCGGCTTCGCCGACACCCTGCTCGCCGCTCTCGACGACATCCCGAACGGTGAGGTCTTCTTCGTCGGCGCCGACGACGCGCTCGCCCGTCGTCCTCTGAGCGAGCTGCTCCCCCGCTTCCACCCCGGCACCGAGCACGCGGCTGCGGCATTGACCGGCAACACCCCCGCCTTCAGCTCCGCCAAGGCTGCGCACCTGCTGGGCTGGCGCCCGACCCGCAGCTGGCGGACGGAGCTCGACCCCGCCGCCGCGTCCGTCACCGCACCCGCCACCGCATCCGTCTCCTGAAAGGCTCGACATGGACTTCGATGGAATCCTCTTCTTCCCGGTGACCCCGTTCGCCCCGGACGGCACGATCGACCATGGGCTGCTCGCCGCCCATGTCGCGACCGGCGTCGAGGCCGGAGCCGGCGGGGTGTTCCCCGCGTGCGGCACGGGCGAGTTCCACGCCCTGTCGGCGAGCGAAGCCGCCGCGGTCACCCGCACGGCTGTCACCGCTGTGGCCGGACGCGTGCCCGTCATCGCCGGCGCCGGTGGCCCGCTCGGCCACGCGATCGAGGTGGCGACGGCCGCAGCCGATGCCGGCGCCGACGGACTTCTCGTGCTGCCGCCCTATCTCGTCGGCGGCACGCAGGCGGGGCTCGCCGCCTATGTCGAGCAGATCGTCGAGGCAGCGAGCCTGCCCGTGATCATCTACCACCGCGGCAGTGCGCAGTACTCGGTCGAGACGGTGCGCCGGCTGGTCGCCAATCCGAAGGTCGTGGGCTTCAAAGACGGCACCGGCGACATCGGCGCGACGCAGCTGATCGTCCGCGCCGTCGCCGAGGAGGGCCGCTCGGACTTCGCGTTCTTCAACGGTCTCCTCACGGCCGAGCTCACCCAGGGGGCGTATCGCGGCATCGGCGTGCCCCTGTATTCCTCGGCCGCCTTCGCGATGGCGCCTGACATCGCCGACGCCTACTACCGGGCCTATGCGGACGGTGACGAAGCGCGGCGCCTCGCTCTGCTCGACGGCTTCTATCGACCTCTCGTCGAGCTGCGCGACGAGACCCCGGGGTTCGGGGTCTCCCTCATCAAAGCGGGCCTGCGGCTCTCGGGCCTCGCGGTCGGGTCGGTCCGCGCACCGCTCGTCGACCCGACTCCCGCGCAGGAGGCACGCCTCGCCGAGATCCTCGCGGCAGGACGCGCACTGCTGTGACCACGATCCGGAGTCTGACGACGCGTCTGCAGCGGGTGTCGTTGACGCGCCCGTGGGCTGCCGATGTCACCTCCGTCGGCGTCATCGCGACGCACGTCGTCCGCTCCGACGGAGCCGAGGGCTGGGGCTTCTCGTGGAGCCCGCAGATCGGGGCGCCTGCGGTGAACGCTCTGCTCGAACACGACATCGCACCGGCCGCAGTCGGGCGATCGGCAGTCCCCGGCGAAGCCTGGCAGGGGCTGTGGGAGCACCTGCATGAAGCCGGAGGCGGAGGGATCACGACCATCGCGCTCGCCGGACTCGATCTCGCGCTGTGGGACGCCGCGGCTCGGTCAGCCGGCGGCACGGTGTCCGGATCGATCGGCCGCCGCCGCGATCGCGTGCGCGCCTACGGCTCGGGGGTGAACCTGCACTATCCGCTCGATGACCTGCTCGCGCAGGTGCAGCGGTGGATCGATTCGGGGTTCGACGCCGTGAAGATCAAGGTCGGCAAGCCCGATCTCGCCGAGGACCTCGACCGCGTCGCCGCCGTCCGCGAGCTGTTGGGACCGGATCGATCGCTGATGATCGACGCGAACCAGCGGTGGGATCTCGACCGGGCGGCCATGTCGGTCGACGCGCTGTCGCGTTTCGACCTCGCCTGGATCGAGGAACCGCTGCGAGCCGACGACCTCGACGGCCACACGGAACTCGCACGACGCATCGATGTACCGATCGCGCTCGGCGAGAACCTGCACACCGTGCACCGCTTCGGCGACTTCCTGCGCTCGGGTGCGGCGCAGATCGTGCAGCCCAACATCGTGCGCGTGGGCGGCATCACCCCGTTCCTCCGCATCGCCGAACTGGCCGCATCGCACGGCGCCGCCCTGCACCCGCATCTGCTTCCCGAGCTCTCGGGACAACTCGCGCTGACTCTGCCCGACACCGCATCCGAGGTGCTCGTCGAAGATGTCGAGGACGCCGGGTTCGGCTCCCTCGGCGCCCTGGTCGACCCCGCGCCGGTGACGATCGCCGACGGCTGGCTCACCGAGAACGCGCATGACGGCCTCGGCATCCGGTTCGCCCCTCTGCTCACCGACGACCCCGCACGCATCGACGACCCCGCGTTCACCGCAGGAAAGGACCCCTCGTGACCACGTCTTCCGAAGATCTCGACGCGATCGTCCACGCGGCAGCCGCCGCCGCTCCGATCTGGCGTCGTTCATCGGCCGCGGATCGTGCGCGCTGGCTGCGTGCCGCCGCCGATGCGCTCGACGCGAACGTCACGGAGCTCGTCGCGATCGCCGACGAGGAGACCCGCCTGGGCGCCACCCGCCTGACCGGCGAGGTCGCCCGCACGAGCGGTCAACTGCGACTCTTCGCGACGGTCGTCGAGGAGGGCTCCTACCTCGAGCTCACGATCGATGACGCGGATGCCACGGCGACGCCGCCGCGACCCGAGCTGCGCCGCCTGCTCACCGCGCTGGGCCCGGTGGCGGTGTTCTCGGCCTCGAACTTCCCGTTCGCGTTCTCCGTCGCGGGAGGCGACACGGCCTCGGCCCTGGCCGCCGGCAACCCCGTCGTCGTGAAGGCGCACTCGGGCCATCCTCGCCTGTCGCTCCGCACGGCCGAGCTCGTGGCAGCCGCGCTCGAAGGCGCGGGAGCACCTGCCGGCTCGCTCGCACTCGTGGAGGGGCGAGAGGCAGGTAACGCGCTCGTGCAGCATCCGCTCATCCGCGCCGCAGGCTTCACGGGTTCGGTGTCGGGCGGACGCGCGCTGTTCGACCTCGCCTCCGGCCGCCCCGACCCCATCCCGTTCTACGGCGAGCTCGGCAGCATCAACCCGGTCGTGATCACCGAGGCCGCGGCCGCCGCGCGTGGGGAGTCGCTCGCTCAGGGGCTCGTCGGATCCTTCACGCTCGGCGTCGGTCAGTTCTGCACCAAGCCGGGCGTGGTCTTCGTACCGGCGGATTCCGGTTTCGAAGATGCCGTCGCGTCAGCCCTCCCCGCGACTGCGGGCGGCCCGCTGCTCACCGACCGCATCACCGAGGCGTTCCCGACCGGGCTCGCCCACCTCGAGGACGACACTTCGGTCTCGATCGTCGCGGAGGGTGCCGAGGTGGACGGGGTCCGCCCTGTCGCACTGCGCACGGACGCGCGTGCCGTCGCCGAGCGCCCGGAGGTGCTGCTCGAGGAGTGCTTCGGGCCGGTCACCCTCATCGTGCGCTACGACTCGCAGTCCGACCTGCACGCGGCACTCGCGACGGTTCCGGGCAGCCTCACCGCGACCCTGCACTCCGAGCCCGGCGAAGACTCCACCACGACCCTCGAATTGCTGCAGGAGCGTGCGGGACGCGTGCTCTTCGCCGGCTGGCCGACCGGGGTCGCCGTGACCTGGTCGCAGCAGCACGGCGGACCGTGGCCGGCGACCACATCGCTGCACACGTCCGTCGGCGCATCAGCGATCCGCCGCTTCCTGCGCCCGCTGGCATTCCAGGACGCGCCGGAGCCGCTGCTCCCTGAGGTGCTGCGCGACGATTCGCTCGCTCGCCTGCCGCACCGCCGCAACGGCGTGCTCGTACTCCCCGCCTGACCTCAGCCGAACGGAAGCACCCGGGCGAGATCGAAACGCCCTCCCCGTCGCGCGCCAGGGAGGGCGTTTCGGCATCCGGGTGCGAGTCAGCTCTGCGGCAGCACTCCCGCGTTCGCCCCGGCGAGCAGCTGCTCGATCTGCTCGTACGTCACGTCGACACCGGGGAAGCCGATGAGGCGTCCGATCGGGAACGACGCCATCATCTTCTCCATCGCCTCATCATTCGGCATCATCGATGCGGCCGATGAGTCGGCTCCGGTGAGGCCGTCCATCACGCCACCGAGCGCGGCCATCACGATCGGGCCCGCGACGGGATGCCCGACGACGTCGCCGATCGAGGAGTTCATGGTGAGGGGCAGTGAGACGGCGTCTCCCTCGACCTCGACCGTTGACGATGAGCGGATGTCGCGGCTCGATGCGGCGACCTCGACCGTGTACTCCCCGCCCTCGACGATGAACCGATCGACGCGGACGTCCCAGTAGGCGAGGTCCTCGCGGCGGACGACGAGCTCGACAGCGCGGGTCTCCCCTGCGGCCAGCGCCACGGACGAGAACGCCTTGAGCTCACGCGGTGCACGCTGCACGACGGAGCGCACCGGGGCGACGTACACCTGCACGACCTCGCGGCCGTCGCGCGCGCCCGTGTTGGTGACCTTGACGGTCACGGCGATGTCGCCGTCAGCTGTGACCGACACCGAGGCCTCCCCGTACGAGAACGTCGTGTACGACAGGCCGTGACCGAACGGGTAGGCGACCTCGAGGCCCTTCGCGTCGTACCACCGGTAGCCCACGAGAACGCCCTCGCCGTAGCGGACGTGACCGAACTCGCCGGGGAAGTTGCCGAACGAGGGGTTGTCCTCGATCCGCACGGGCACGGTCTCGGTGAGCTTGCCCGACGGGTTCACGGCGCCGTACAGCACGTCGGCGACGGCACCGCCGCCTGCCTGCCCCAGCAGCCAGGTCTCGACGATCGCGGGCACCCGGTCGGCGAAGGGCAGCGCCACGACGCCGCCGTTCGAGAGCACGACCACGGTCGTGGGGTTCGCCTGGATCACGGCGTCGAGCAGCGCGAGCTGGTCGGCGGGAAGGTCGATGTGCTCACGGTCGAAGCCCTCCGACTCCTCCGCGGCGGGAAGCCCGAGGAAGACGACGGCCACATCGGCTGCGGATGCCACGGCCACGGCCTCGTCGCGCAGGTCGTCGTCGGAGCGCCCGGATGCTGCGACGGCCCCGCCCGCGACCGCGAAGCCCGGTGCGTACGAGACGTCGTCGCCGGCGACGGCGCGCAGCTCGTCGAGCGTCCCGTCGACCCGGGTCGGGTTGATCAGAGACGAGCCCGCGCCCTGGAAGCGCGGTTCGGTGGCGAACGCTCCGATGACGGCGATCTTCTGTCCCTCACCGAGCGGAAGCACATCGCCGTCGTTCTTCAGCAGGACGATGGAACGGCCGGCGGCCTCTCGTGCGAGTGCGTGGTGCGCGTCGACGTCCAGCGGACCCGACACGGCCGGGCGCCGACCGGCCTTGCGCACCAGGTCGATCGCGCGGGCGGCCGCGGTGTCGAGCACGCTCTCGGCGAGCTCACCCGCGCGCACGGCGGCGACGAGCTGAGCATCCGTGCGGCCGCCTGACGAGGGCATCTCGAGGTCGAGTCCGGCGGCGACGCCGGCCACCCGGTCGTTCACCGCACCCCAGTCGGAGACCACGAGCCCGTCGAAGCCCCAGTCGTCGCGCAGCACCTGCGTGAGCAGCCACGGGTCCTCCGAGGTGTACACGCCGTTGAGACGGTTGTACGAGCACATGACGGTCCACGGTTGGGCGTCCGTGACGACGCGCTCGAAGCCGCGGAGGTAGATCTCGTGCAGCGGACGAGGGTCGACGTCGGAGCTCGCGCGCATCCGATCGAACTCCTGGTTGTTCGCCGCGAAGTGCTTGAGCGAGGAGCCGACTCCCCGCGACTGCACGCCGCGCACGGACGCCGCCCCGAGGATGCCCGACACGATGGGGTCCTCGGAGAAGTACTCGAAGTTGCGTCCGCACAGCGGCGAGCGCTTGATGTTGATGCCGGGGCCGAGCACGATCGCGACATCCTCGATGGCCGCCTCGACGCCGATGGCCGCGCCGACGCGCTCGATGATCTCCGGGTCGAAGGACGAGCCGATGCCGACGGCGGGCGGGAAGCAGGTGGCGGGGACACTGCTCGCGAGACCGAGGTGATCCGTGCGTCCGGACTGCTTGCGGAGGCCGTGCGGGCCGTCGGTCATCATGATCGACGGAAGGCCGACGCGATCGATCGACTTGGTCGTCCAGAAGTCCGCACCGCTCGTGAGCGATGCCTTCTCTTCGAGGGTGAGGTCGGATGCCGAGATCTCGGTCATGGTCTTCCTTTCGCAGGCGACGTCAATGTCTTGCGAAAACTATATGCGAGTAGGTATTGGATTTCAAACGTTGTTCAGGATTAGTCTCGAGAGATGGCACGACGAGGTTCATATGCGAAGGGCGTCGCCAGACGCGGAGAGATCCTCGAGAGCGCGCTCGATGTGATCGGCCGCAAGGGATACCAGAACGCGTCGCTCAAACAGATCGCCGAGGTCGTCGGGGTCACCCCGGCAGCGCTCCTGCACTACTTCGGGAGCAAGGAGGAGCTGTTCACCGAGGTGCTCCGCACCCGCGACGAGCACGACCTCGACACTCCGCAACCGGTGGATCCGGTCGACGCGAAAGCCGCGTTCGTCGACGTGATCCGCCGCAACGCCGAAGTCCCGGGCGTCGTCGAACTGTTCTCCCGCCTGGCTGTGGATGCCGTCGATCCGGAGCATCCCGCCCACCGCTACTTCCTCGATCGCAGCGAACGACTCCGGGAGAGCATCGCGGTCGCGTTCGAGCGCGACGAGCAGCGGCGCGCGACCCTCGACCCCGACACCATGGCCAGGGTGATCCAGGCCGTCTCCGACGGGCTCCAGCTGCAGTGGATGATCGACCCCACCGTCGACATGCCCGGCATCATCGAGTCGCTGATGGACGTGCTCTACCCGCCGTCGCCGCGAGCGACGCCACCGCCCGCGGCGACGCAGGAGGACTGAACGAGAGAACCGCCCTCTCCCGGCAGGGAAGGGGCGGTTCTCTGATCAGAATGCGCGAGTCAGTTCACGTTTCCGTTCGAGCAGGTCTGCTGCGCGGCCGAGTTGCCCTTGATCGTGTCGGGCAGCGCCACGACGTTGTCGGGCGTGGCCGCAGGGTCGGGGGTGGCCGTGCCGGCATCAGCGGGCGTGGGCTCGGTCACGACGACGCCGTCGCTCTCGGTGTTCTCGTGCGTGACCTGCAGCTGGGCGTTCGCGTTGATCGCGTCCCACATCTCCTGAGCCGCGGATTCGTTCGCCACGACCTTGTTGGGGTTCTCCGAATCGGATCCGGTCGGGTACTGCAGGAAGACGATGTCCTCGAAGGGAACCGACTTCACGGCCAGGGCGATCTGGACGATCTTCATCGGATCCGCGAGCGAGTTGCTGGCCTTCACGTTGCTGAGACCGGTGTTCGCGAGCTTCAGCATCATCGGGACGTTGCCGAGCGTCTCGCTGCTGATCAGCTTTCGCACGAGGCTCGACATGTACTGCTGCTGGTTGCCGATGCGCCCGAGGTCGCTGCCGTCTCCGACGCCGTGCCTGGTGCGGAGGAACTGCAGCGCCTCCAGGCCCTTGATCGTGTGCGTCCCCGCCGTCATGTTGAGGTTGGTGTACTTGTCCTTGATGCCGGTCGCGAGGCACACGTCGACGCCGCCGATCGCGTTGGTGATCTCGATCACGCCGCCGAAGGTCACGGACGCCGCGAACTGGATCTCCTGGCCGGTGAGCTCGGTGATCGTCTTGGCGACGCAGTTGAGGCCGCCGTCGGTGTAGGCGACGTTCAGGGGCTGCTTGCTCATGGCGGAGTGCACGTTGCCCTGGTCGTCTTCGCACTCCGGGATCGCGAGCATGAGGTCGCGGGGGAAGCTGACGACCGTGATGCGACGCGGCTCCTGCGAGACGTGCACGAGCAGGTTCACGTCGTTCAGGGTGCCCTCGGAGTCGCCGCCGTCGCACCGAGCACCGAAGTACTCCGCATACGCGTCTTCGCACGTGTCGACGCCGGTCAGCAGAAGGTTGAACCCTTCCTTGTACTCGCCGATGTTCGGCGGGAGCGCCTCTTCGCCCTCGAGCTCGACCGCGTTCGCCGTCACCGTGCTGGAGAGGTCGTAGACCACGTAGGCCGCGACGCTGACGCCGCTGACGAGCACGACGGCGAGACCGATCGCGATGAACATCAGCAGCTGGCCGAGCGGACGGGGAGTACGCAGCTGGCCATGTCGCGCGACGGTGCGACGGCGTCGGGTGCTAGGACTCACTCGGGGCCTTTCGGTCAGCGTGCGGTGCGGGGGACACCGTTCCCTGGAATGCGGAGGGTGTGGGATTCGAACCCACGAGACATCTCTGCCCACTGGTTTTCAAGACCAGCTCCATCGGCCGCTCGGACAACCCTCCCGACAGAACAATCTGCCGACAAGCCGTGAGTCTAGCCGAGTTCTATTCTCCCGCGCTGACCTGGGCAGGTGCTGGAAGCGTGTTCAGCGCTGTCGCCAGCCCGCCCTCCTCGACGTCCGCCGTCACCTCGCCGGCGGCTTCCTTGACCTCGTCGGGCGCCTGCCCCATCGCCACAGCACGACCGTCGATCCCGAGCGCCCACCCGAACATGCCGATGTCGTTGCGACCGTCTCCGGCGACGAGCACCTGGCCCCGCTCGAACCCCAGCTCGGTGCGCACGCGCTCCAGGGCCGTCCCCTTGTCGACGCCCTGCGGCGCGATGTCGAGCCACGCCGTCCAGCCGATCGCGTACGAGACCTCATTGAGTCCTGCGTCGGCGACGAGTCGGTGGAAGTCGTCCTCGTCGTGACCGGGAGAGACGACCACGATGCGCGAGACCGGCTCGGCCGCGAGTTCCTCGAAGCTCACCTGCCGGCCCGCGTCGAGCGTCCAGTCGTCCATGTGCTCGGTGTAGAGCCGCTGGCCCGACCCGAGCTCCACCATGTACCGCGCCTCGGGCAGTCGCTCGCGCAGCAGCGCGAGAACGGGCGCGGGGTCGAAGACCTCGATGTGCCACCGCTCCCACTCGTCACCGACACGCCGCATCGTCACGGCACCGTTCGAGCACACGACGTACTCCGCCGTCAGGCCGAGCATCTCCACATATCGACGCGTCGCCATCCAGCTGCGTCCGGTGGCGATGGTCACCTCGTGCCCGGCGTCACGCAGCCGAGCGACGGCTTCAGGCACCCCGGGGCTCATCGTCTCGTCCTGCAGCAGGATCGTGCCGTCGACGTCGAGGCCGACGAGCCAGGGAGCGGTCATGCCTCGGGCTCCAGGACCTCGAGTCCGCCCAGGTAGGGCCGCAGCACCTCGGGCACCCGCACGGAACCGTCGGCCTGCTGGTGCGTCTCGAGCAGCGCGACGATCCATCGGGTGGTCGCGAGGGTGCCGTTGAGCGTGGCCACCGGCTGCGTCTTCGCGGTCTGACCGTCCTGCGCCTCCGGCCGGTGGCGGATGTCGAGGCGGCGTGCCTGGTACGTGGTGCAGTTCGACGTGGAGGTCAGCTCACGGAAGGCACCCTGCGTGGGGACCCACGCCTCGATGTCGTACTTGCGTGCGGCGCTCGACCCGAGGTCGCCCGCGGCGACGTCGATGACGCGGTACGCGAGGCCGAGCGAAGTCAGCATCTCCTCCTGCAGTGCGACGAGACGCAGGTGCTCCGCCTCGGCATCCTCGGGGTTCGTGTAGACGAACATCTCGAGCTTGTTGAACTGGTGCACCCGGATGATGCCGCGGGTGTCCTTGCCGTGCGAACCCGCCTCGCGCCGGTAGCACGTCGACCAGCCGGCGTAGCGCAGCGCGCCCTTTCCGAGGTCGAGGATCTCGTCCTTGTGGTACCCGGCGAGCGCGACCTCGCTGGTGCCGACCAGGTAGAGATCGTCATCCTTGTCGAGGTGGTAGACCTCGTCGGCGTGCTCACCGAGGAAGCCGGTTCCCTGCATGATCTCCGGTCGCACCAGGGTGGGCGTGATCAGCGGCACGAAGCCGTTCTGCAGAGCCTTGTCGAGCGCGAGGTTCATGAGGGCGATCTCGAGGCGCGCCCCGATGCCGCGCAGGAAGTAGAAGCGGGCACCCGAGACCTTCGCGCCGCGCTCCATGTCGATCGCGCCGAGGATCTCGCCGAGTTCGAGGTGATCGCGCGGTTCGAAATCGAAGGCCGGCACGTCTCCGACGCGGCGGAGCTCGACGAAGTCCGCCTCACCGCCGGCGGGGACGCCGTCGACGACGACGTTCTCGATGCGGGCGAGCGCGGCGGATGCCGCCTCTGACGCCTCGTTCGCGGCCTGCTGTGCCTGCTTGACGCGCTCGGCGAGGTTCTTCACCTGCGCGACGAGCGCGGCCTTCTCCTCTTTGGGGGCCTTCGCGACCTGCTTGCCGAACGCGTTCTGCTCGGCACGCAGCTCTTCGAATGCGGAGAGTGCCGCTCGGCGCGATCGGTCGGCCTCGAGTGCGATGTCGACGGTGCCCTGGTCGTTGCCACGGGCGGCCTGAGAACGGCGGACGATCTCCGGGTTTTCGCGGAGGAGTGCGAGGTCGATCATCCACCAAGTCTATGGTGCGTGCCGGGCGCGTCCGCCGCGGCCGGCACGGCGCATCCGCCGCACTAGAGTAGCGCCATGACGATGAGCGCCCCCGCCCGGCGACAGGCGGCGCTCGTGTACAACCCCATCAAGGTCGACGAGAAGCATCTGCGCGCCAGGGTCCGCACCCTGTCGAGCGAAGCCGGGTGGGAGCATCCGGCGTTCTATCCGACGACCGTCGCGGATCCCGGCCAGCGGGCGACGGCGCAGGCGCTCGAGCGCGGAGTCGACGTCGTACTGGTCGCCGGAGGTGATGGCACGGTGCGCGCGGTGTCCGAGGCCATCGCGAACACCGGTGTGCCGCTCGCGATCCTCCCCAGCGGCACCGGCAACCTCCTCGCCCGCAATCTCAACCTCCCGCTCAGCGACTCCGACGAGATGATCAGAGCGGCCCTGGGCGGTTTCCGACATGCGATCGACATCGGGTGGGCGCGACTCACCCGCGAGAGCGGCGAGCACGAAGAGCACGCCTACGTGGTCCTGGCCGGTATCGGCCTCGACGCGGACATGATCGCCAACACCCGCTCCGACCTGAAGAAGTCGGTCGGGTGGATCGCATACGTCGACGGCGCCGCACGGTCGCTGGTGTCCGCGGAGCCGTTCCGAGCGGTGTTCCAGATCGACGACGGACGTCTGCACACCACGAAGGTGCACAGCATCCTGTTCGCCAACTGCGGCACGCTGCCGGCCGGTATCGCCCTGATCCCCGATGCCTCCATCGCAGACGGCATCCTCGACGTCGCCGTGATCCAGCCGACGGGCGTGCTGGGATGGCTCGGCGTGTGGCGCAAGATCTGGTGGGACAACTCGGTGCTCCGACGCTCCCGCGCAGGACGTCGCGTGCTCGAGCGCCGGGGCAGGGATGCGTCGGTGCACTACTTCCGGGGACTGGTCGCCGAGGCGGCAGCTCCCCGACCGATCCCGATCGAACTCGACGGCGACGAGTTCGGCCTCGCGGTGCGCGTCACCTGCAGGGCGGACCCGGGCGCGCTGCTGCTCGCGCTGCCCGCCGGACATCCGGTCGCGGCCCTCTGAGAACGCCGCGACACACGATCGCGGCGCCCCTGTCTGATCAGCGCTCGGTCCGGATCAGCGAACCTGGACGGTGCCGTCCAGGCCTCCTCCGACGAGGGTCAGGGTGAAGTCGTCGTCGTCGACCGCGTCGTCGCCGAACGCGATGACCGTCGCCCGAGGCGCCATGTCCATTGTGCAGACCTGCGTGTCATCCGTGACGAAGGTGGCTGTGCCCGTCGCGCCCGAGCCCTCGAGGCTCTCGACGACCGGGGCGCAGCTCGACGAGCCCCACGTGAGAAGCACGAGCGAGCCGTCGTCGAACCAGCCGGCGCTCGGCGTGTACTCGGTCGATGACCCAGGCGTGCCCGTGAACGACGGGTCGCCGTCGAGATCGGCGTCGTCGACGACGTCACCGTAGGTCACCTTCAGCGTGATCTCCTTCGTCGGATCGACTCCCTCAGGAAGCGCTCCGACGCTCGCACGAGGAGCGAGGTCGGCCGTGCAGGCCTTGTCGGCGTCCTCGGAGTCGACGAGGGCCACCGTGACGGTCTGCCCTTCGGCCGACACCTGGTCGACCTGCGGAACGCAGGTCGAGGACCCCCAGGTGACGACGCCGAACATCCGGCCGTCGTCGAGAAGGACCCCCTCGATGTCATCGGCGTCATCCGTGCTCCCCGCCGTGGGCGAGGTCGACGGCGCGTCGGTGGGAGCATCCGCACCGGGAGTCGAGGTGCATCCGGCGATCAGCAGGGCGGCCGCGAGCGCGGAGAGAGCGGCGATGACGCGAGTGGGGGTGGCCATGCACAACAGGGTACCGGCCGGTGCGATCCGCGGGCACCCCCGCGCGCATGCCTGAACGGTCTACTGAAGTGCCGAGGTGAGGCGTGCGAGGTTGTCGAGCACGGTCGACCGCAGCGGCTGCTGCATCCACTCGTCCAGCGTCAGCTCCCGGCTGAGCGAGCGGTACTCGTCTTCGACCTCGCGCATCTCGGCGACGAACTCCTCGCCGCGCACCAGCATCGACACCTCGAGGTTGAGACCGAACGATCGCATGTCCATGTTGCTCGAACCGATCACCGCGACCTGGTCGTCGATCGTCAGGCTCTTCGTGTGCAGGATGTACGGCTTCCGGTACATCCAGATACGGACTCCCGCCTTCAGCAGCACCTCGTAGTAGCTGCGCTGCGCGTGGTAGACCATCGCCTGGTCGCCCTCTTCGGAGACGAACAGCTCGACCTCGACGCCACGATCGACCGCAGCGGTCACCGCGAGCAGCAGCGCCTCGTCGGGGACGAAATAGGGGCTGACGATCATGATCCTGTCCTTGGCCGCATACAGCAGCCCGAGGAACAGACGCAGGTTGTTCTCGACCTCGAACCCCGGCCCGGACGGCACGACCTGGCAGTCGAGATCGCCCGACCCGGCCTCCGCATGCGAGATGTCGATCTCCTGCAGCACCTCGTCGGTCTCGCTGTACCAGTCGCTGAGGAAGATCGCGTTGACGCTCAGGACGACCGGACCGTCGATGCGCACCATGAGGTCGACCCAGTGCAGCCCGCGCTTGATGTTCTTCGGCAGGTTGTACGTCGAATCGGTGACGTTCTGCGAACCGAGGAACGCGACCTTGCCGTCGACGACGAGGAGCTTGCGGTGGTTGCGGAGGTCGGGGCGCTGCATCCGCCCCTTGAGCGGCTGCACCGGCAGCATCAGGTGCCAGTTCGCCCCCATCCGGTTGAGGCGCGCGATCGTGTCACGGTACTTCGGCTTCCACCGGTTCGCCCAGTGGTCCAGCAGCACTCGCACCTGGACGCCGCGTGCGGCGACCTCTTCCATCGCCCGGAAGAAGTTGTCGGTCGACGCGTCGGACTGCAGGATGTAGAACTCGACGTGGACGTAGTCCTCCGTCTTGCGGATCTCGTCGGCCATCGCGTCGAGCGACTCCTGGTACCCCGAGATCAGATGGGCGCCGTTGTCGCCCGAGATCGGAAGGGCACCGAGCCGATGGTTCATCTCGACGAGCGGAGGGAACCAGCTCGGGGCATTCGGTCGCAGGGTGCCGAAGTGCAGGTGCTCGCTCGTCTCGGCGATGTACTCGTTGATCTGGTCCTGCTTGCGGCGGCGGGCGCGCGGCAGTCGCGGGTTACCGATCAGCAGGAACAGGAACACCCCGACGAACGGGATGAAGAACACGGCGAGCAGCCACGCCATCGCCGCGGTGGGTCGCCGGTTGCGTGGGATCACGATGATCGCGGTGATGCGGATCGTCAGGTCGAGGGCGACCAGGAATGCCGTGATCCACCACGCCCAGGTCTCGGGTGTCATCCCTCGTCCTCTCGGCGGGTCGGCACATCGGCGACGAGCGCCTTCGTGGGCACCTGCAGGGGT
This sequence comes from Microbacterium phyllosphaerae, assembly GCF_017876435.1. Classification (NCBI taxonomy): domain Bacteria; kingdom Bacillati; phylum Actinomycetota; class Actinomycetes; order Micrococcales; family Microbacteriaceae; genus Microbacterium; species Microbacterium phyllosphaerae. The sequence goes on along the minus strand of NZ_JAGIOA010000001.1, from coordinate 1,221,369 downwards.
GCGCTGGCTACACAGTAGCCGATGGTGCGGACGCCGCTCAGGACCGCGGCGGCAGGCCGCGAGCGGCCCGCTCCTCGGCCTCGATGCGCGCGTGCACCTTGCGCTCGGTCCGATCGAAGCGAAGGATCCCGCGCAGCACGAAGAAGAACACGACGCTCACCCCGATGGTCGGGATGATCGACCATGCGGCTGCGAGCCAGAAGTTCTCCATGACTCCATGGTACGCGGTGCGCGACCCACTGCTCCTCCACATTCGCGGGTCCACGGAGGCACCGGGCCAGCCCTGTGGAAACGCGGGTTCGGAAGTTCCCTCGCGATGACACTCGCAGGATGACCACACTGCTCAGAGCCTCCGGCTCCGCTGAGTTCCTCAGCATCGTCCCGTCCCTCGCCGGCTTCACCCCCACCGACAGTCTCGTCCTGCTGCCGTTCCACGGCACTCGTACGTGCGGGGCGATGCGGCTCGACCTCCCCGACGACGAGGTCTCGCTCGACGACTACGTCGACGCCTCGATCGGTCTCGTCTCGCGCGTCGACGGGACGGATGCGGTCGCCGTCGTCGTCTACACCGATGACGAGGTGCACGAGACCCGCGACGGGCTCGTCCTGCCGCTCGTGGTCGAAGTCGACGAGTTGCTGGGCCGTGCCGAAGAGGCCGGCCTGCGCATCGTCGATGCCCTCTGCGTCACGCCGTCCGGCTGGTCGAGCTATCTCGATCGCGACCCCGAGGTGCGGCGTCTCGACGAGGCGCCCCCTGCGGTGCCGGGCATCGGTGATGTCTCGGGCGACCAGCTGTCGGGCGTCGCGCTGCCGACGGTCGACTTCGCGGAGAAGGAACGCGTCGGCCGGGCACTCCGCGAGATCTCCGATCTGCTCGAAGGCGCCAGGAGCGATGCCCTCGCCGGTCGACGGAATCCGCAGGCGATCGCCGCCCTCGTGCTCCTCGAAGACATCCCCGCATTCTTCGAGGCGGTCCTCTCACCATCCGACGATCTGCCGCCGTTCGCGACCGCGGCGCTGCTCTGGTGTCTGGACCGGCCCCTTTTCCGCGACGTCGCCCTGACGCAGTGGGCCACGGACGCCGTCGGCGGCGCTCGGACCCTCGCCGCGCAGCTCGCCTTCGCCGACGCTCGCACGGCTGTGCCCGACGACCTCGGAGACGTGTTCCTCGGCAGGGGGCCGTCGCCCGACCCCGATCGCCTTCGCCGCGCGCTGACGCTCGCGCGCGCGACGGCGGCTCGCGCACCGCTGGCCTCCCGGCCCGGCCCGCTCACCGCCGCGGCGTGGCTGTCGTGGGCGCTCGGCCGAGCGAGCCACGCCGCCCATTACCTCGAGCTCGTGCGCGAGATCGATCCCCGTTACGGTCTCGCCGCCCTGCTCGACACGATGATCAACGCCGCAGTGCTGCCCGAGTGGGCGTTCCGCCGCGGCGCGACCTCGACTACTTGACCAGGGGGAAGAGGATGGTCTCGCGGATTCCGAGCCCGGTGATCGCCATCAGCAGGCGATCGATCCCCATGCCCATGCCACCGGACGGCGGCATGCCGTGCTCGAGAGCCCGCAGGAACTCCTCATCGACCGGCATCGCCTCGACGTCGCCTCGCGCGGCGAGCTTCGCCTGCTCGACGAAACGCTCGCGCTGGATGACGGGATCGACGAGCTCGGAGTATCCGGTCGCGAGTTCGAAGCCGCGGATGTACAGGTCCCACTTCTCGACCACGCCGTCGATCGAACGGTGCTCGCGCACCAGGGGCGACGTGTCGACGGGGAAGTCCATCACGAAGGTCGGGCGCACGAGGTCGCCCTTCACGAAGTGCTCCCACAGCTCCTCGACAAGCTTGCCGTGCGTCGCCTGAGCCGGAAGGTCGACGCCGTTGGCCTCGGCGAACGCGATGAGGTCCTCCACCGAATCGCTCGGGGTGACCGTGCGACCGGATGCGGCCGACAGCGACTCGTACATCGAGATGCGGTCCCACTCACCACCCAGGTCGTACTCGGTGCCGTCGGCCCAGGTCACGGTCGTCGATCCCGACACCGCGATCGCCGCCTTCTGCACCAGCTCCTGTGTGAGGGCGGCCATCTGGTTGTAGTCACCGTAGGCCTGGTACGCCTCGAGCATCGCGAACTCGGGGCTGTGGGTGGAGTCTGCGCCCTCGTTGCGGAAGTTGCGGTTGATCTCGTAGACCCGCTCGATGCCGCCGACGACGGCGCGCTTCAGGTAGAGCTCCGGCGCGATGCGCAGGTACAGCTCGGTGTCGAACGCGTTGGAGTGCGTGACGAACGGACGAGCCGAGGCACCTCCGTGCTGCACCTGCAGCATGGGCGTCTCGACCTCGAGGTAGTCGTGGCTGCCGAACGTCGCGCGCAGGCTGGCATTGACCGCGGCACGGGCGCGGACGGTGGTGCGCGCCTGCTCGCGGACGATCAGGTCGAGGTACCGGCTGCGCACGCGACCCTCTTCGCTGAGCTCGGAGTACGCGTTCGGAAGCGGCAGGATCGCCTTCGAGGCGATCGCCCATCCGTCGGCCATGATCGACAGCTCGCCTCGGCGGCTGGAGATGACCTCGCCATGGACGAACACGTGGTCGCCCAGGTCGACGTATTCCTTCCAGTCGGCGAGCGACTCCTCACCGACGTTCGCGAGCGAGATCATCGCCTGGATGCGCGAACCGTCACCCGCCTGGAGGGTCGCGAAGCACAGCTTGCCGGTGTTGCGACTGAAGACCACACGGCCCGCGACGCCGACCACGACGCCGGTCTCGGCTCCGGCTTCGAGCTCGCCGTACTCGGCGCGCAGGGCAGGGATCTGATGCGTCACCGGAACGCCCACGGGGAACGCTCCCCCACCGGCATCCGTTCGATTCGCGACCAGGCGCTCGCGCTTGGCGAGACGCACGGCCTTCTGCTCGTGGACGTCTTCTTCGGTGGCGGCCGTGGCCGTCTCGGGCGCGGCAGACGCGTCAGTCATTCGGGGCTCCTTGAAAAGTCGTCTCCAGTTTACCGAGGTCGAGTCGCTCGTCCCGCGGTCGAGCCTGGGTAGCCTCGATGCATGGCAGCCATCAGACTCGCCCACGCCCTCGCCACCATCGGACTGGCCACGATCGGCCTCGCCGCAGCGGTCACCCCGACTGCCGCCGCGGGTGCGGCCCCGGCTGCCTCGGCGGCCGCTTCCGCCGCCGGCAACACTGGCACCGGCACCCGCGCCGAAATGCTCGCCGACGCGAGGTCCGCGAGCGCCGACGTGGACGACTTCTCGTATGAGAAGTGGGACGCGCGTTTCGACGTGTCGCTCGATGACGAAGGCCGTGCGCGGATGCACGTCACCGAGACGCTGACGGCGAGGTTCCCGGACTTCGATCAGAACAAGGGCATAGTCCGCGGAATGCCGACCAGCTACGAGAATGCGTGGCTCGAACTGCAGATCCTGTCGGTGACCGACGGAAGCGGCGCCGAGGTGCCGTACGAGACCGACGAAGACGACGGTCTGCTCTACGTCCTCACAGGCGACGACGACTATGTGCAGGGCACTCAGACCTATGTGATCGAGTACGAGATGCGCGATGTCGTCCTCTCGGCCGACACCGGCGTCGACGAGTTCTACTGGGATCTCCTCCCCCTCGACAGCACGCAGCCCGTCGAGGAGTTCAGCGCCGACGTCGTGTTCGACGCGCAGATGACAGACCGGATGACAGGCGCCACGCGCTGCTACGTAGGGTATGCGGGTTCGACCGACGAATGCCCTCTCGCTGAGTCGGCCGACGGATCAGCGTTCCATGTCGAGGCGAACGAGCTGTCCCCGGGGCAGGGTGTCACCGTCGCCGTCGGCTTCGAGGCGGGCACCGCCGCACAGCCGTCAGCTCGTGAACCGGATCCTGTGACCGACACCGTGCCCGCGATCGCCGCGCTCGGCGGACTCGGTCTCTCGGTCGGCGGCTGGTTCGCCGTGTCGTCTTTCAAGAGATCCCGACGAACCGCCGACGGCATCGTCGTCGCCCAGTACGACGTGCCGGATTCCCTGCCACCCCTGCTCGCCGCAGCGATCGTGCCGGGGGCGAAGGCTGCGATCCCCGCCGAGATCGTCCACCTCGCGGTGCGTGGCACGGTGCGCATCGAAGAGGGGACGGAGGCCGAAGAACCGCGGCTACGGCGCCTCCCCGGAGGCCGCATTCCCGATCAGCTCGATGTCGAAGCGCTCGATGCCCTGTTCACGGATGCCGACGCCGACGGCGTCGCCGAACTCCCGACCTCGAGTGAGGAGTTCGCCGCACGTATGACGGCCCTGTCGAAGAGCGGCGCCGAGGCGGCAGAGTCTCGGGGGCTGGTGACGAAGGCGCGAAGCCGCGGCGCGATGATCCTGCAGTGGTGCGCGATCGCCGTCGTCGTCACGGGGTTCGGACTCGGCCTGTGGGGGATCATCGCGGGGAGGGTCACCGCGCTGCCCGCCTTCGTCGCGATCGCGTTCGGGCTGTTCCTCGTGCTGCTCTCGTCGCTCTACAGCTTCTCGAAGCACACGGTGCTCACCACAGAGGGAGCCCGACAGTACGAGTACCTCATGGGGGTCAGGGAATTCATCCGCGTGGCAGAAGCCGATCGACTGCGGATGCTGCAGTCGTACTCGGGTGCGGAGCGCCGTCATGACGGCGGGGCGAACGTGATCGTCGTCTACGAGCGTCTTCTGCCCTACGCGATGCTGTTCGGGATGGAGGACGAGTGGGGTCAGGTGCTCGAGACGGCGTACACCTCCGCCCAGCGCGGGGCGACCTGGATCGGTGACCCCACCGCACCGTTCGTCCGAGGGCAGCTCGTGGCTTTCGCCGCCTCGTCGAACGCTGCCGCGACCTACTCGGCGCCGAGCGCGAGCAGCTCATCGAGCGCCGGCGGATCGTTCGGCGGGGGCTTCTCCGGTGGCGGCGGAGGCGGCGGATTCTCGGGAGGCCGCTGACCGCAGAGGGCACCTGAGGTCAGAGAGACATCTGACCTCAGAGGGGCGGCGCGGACGTCCGGCCTCAGAGCAGGGGCGAGGGGCCGGATGCGTCGCGCAGCGCCCTCTCGACGGTCGACTGCACCAGAGCCGACAGGTATCCACCGGGGTTCTCGACGCCGATCTCACCGAGGCGGGTGGTCGACTGCACGATGATCGACCGCGAGAATTCGGTCGCCGCCTGGATCGCATCGGCATACGCCGCACGATCGGCCTCGGCGATGACGACGGGCTCGCACCCCATCTCGACCGCCAGCGCCTGGGCGATCGGGAGCACGGCGGCGGGCGCCGTGACCGCGGCGTAGCTCGCCTGCAGCTGACGCAGGTCGATCGTCGTGCCCGTGAACGTGATGGCCGGGTGCACGGCGAGAGGGATCGCCCCCCGCTCGGCGGCGGGGCGGAGCACCTCGATCCCGTGCCCGGGGTCGGTGTGCAGCACGAGCTGGCCGAGCTGCCAGCCGCCGACCTCGGCGATACCCGCGATCAGAGCGGGCAGCTCGTCATGAGGAACGGCGACGACGACGAGTTCGCTGCGCCGCACGACTTCGAGCGCGTCCAGGATCGGCACGTCGGGCAGCACGGCCGACGCACGATCGTCGTCCGAACCGCTCGTGATGCCCGTGACTGCATGGCCGGCGCCGGCGAGCGCCGCACCGATGACCGGTCCGACACGACCGGCTCCGATGATGCCGACCCCGAGGCGCCCGTCACGGCGCGACGGATCACTCACGGTTCGGAGCCGGGGGCGCAGGAGGCACAGACGGGGCAGGAGGCGCAGCCGGAGGAGCAGACGGGACAGCCGGCAGCTGTACCGGCGGGACCGGCGGAGCAGGCGGAGCAGCGGGCGGCACCACCGGCGGAGCAGGCGGAGCAGCGGGCGGGACCACCGGCGGCGCGGGCGGCTGCGCGGGTGGCACAGGCGGTACAGACGAAGACACGGGCGGAACAGGAGGCGTGACCGGAGGCGCGGGTGGAGCAGGCGGCGCCCCATACGGTGCGGGCGGCATCGGCGGCTGTATAGGTGACGCCACGGGCGGCGCACCGAGCTCACCGACCCCGACCTCGCTGCCGGCCCCCGGATACCCGCCGGGAACCTGCTCGCCCTCGGCATCCGTCACGTACTCGCCCCAGCGGTGCGTGTGGTCGCGGGCCGCCGCAGCGACGGCGGCCGAGCTCACGCCGTCGAGAAGGAACAGGGCGTCGTCGCGCTCGAGACCCGAGAGGTATCCGGTGATGAGCCCCTGCACCGAATGCACCTGGGCGCCCGACACGCGCTGTGCGCGGTCGATCGGTCCCTGCGAGAGCGAGACGCCCTGCAGCCGCGCGAGCGGGAAGATCGCCAGCTTGCGCCAGACCGTTCCCCGCCGAAGCAGCAGACCGAAGTCGGTGAGCGCATATCCGTGCCGCTTCCACGACAGGGGCCTGCGCCACCAGGCCCGGCGCGCCATCGTCCGGTACGGGTCTCCCTCGACGGGGCCGAGGATTCCGTGCTCCCACACGAGTGGGATGTCGGCGACCGGCGCGTCGGGCAGGATCAGCGCGAGCACACGTTCGACATCGGCGCGCTTGCCGACGGGGAGCACCACGTTGAACTGCTGCGCGGAGCTCGACGACTGCTGCGCCGCGCTCTTGCCGCTCATGCGGTTGATCTTGATCGTCCACCAGCCGAACGGGCGCCACAGCAACGACTGCGTGACCTCGACCGCGAAGATCCGCCCCGGCGGCAGCGTCTCGGTGACGGTGGTGAGCAGGCCGTACGTGATGCGCACGCCGTCCGGCGTCGGTGCGATCGAGTAGCGCAGCGACTTGGAGATCTGCGCCCACGTGATACCCACGACCGCGATGATCATCGGGATTCCGATTCCGAGGGTGATCCCGAGACCGAGGAACCCTTCGATCGGATCCCCATCGACCATCGACCCGATCGCCACGCCGCCGACCGCCACGCCGAAGATGACGCCGAAGAACGCCAGCCACAGCACACTCGAGATCACCTGCGATCCGATGAGGCGCCCTGCGGGGATCTTCACCACGCTCTCGGGCTCGACGTCGGCGAGGTCGACACCGCCGATGAGTCCGTTGACGCCGGCGTTCACGGATCCGACGAGCTGAGCCCGGGTCGACGCGGGAGCGCCCGGTGCGCCGAGTGCGGCTCCGGGCGCGGTGGGCACGTGCACCCCGGATGCCGCGTCCGCCGCCGTCTGCCGCGCGGCGCGAGCACCCGAGGCGAGCCGCAGGATGTCGGCCCGCACGGACTCCGCACGTGGCGTGGCGAGGTACTCGAGCTCGACGTTCGAGTCGGTGCCCGCGCCGACGACCTCGAGCTTCGCGAGCCCGATGATGCGCGCGGGGAAGGGCCGCGTGAGGTTCACACCCTGCACGCGGTCGAGCGGCGCCCGCCGGTGGGAGCGGAACACGATGCCCTTGCGCACCTCGACATGGTCACCCGTGATGCGGAACTGCTGGAAGCGCCACACGAACCAGAAGATCGCGACCAGCACCACCGCCAGTGCCAGCACACCGAGCAGCACGACGAGCACCAGGTTGTTGGCGAGCACCCAGTCGACGGGATCGCCGCCGGTGTAGTCGTCGTAGTGCGCCTCTTCCGGGGTGAAGAGATCCACGAACCACGCGATGAGACGGTCGCGCAGGTTTGCGATCGCGATACCGGCGACGATGATGAGCGCCAGACCGCCCTTGAAGAGCGGTGTGAGCGGATGCATCCGATGCCACTCGCCGTCTGCGAGTGTCGTCCGATCCCCCTCCGCCGGCCCGCCCGCAGTCGGAGGCGCCGGGAGCTGCTGCTCGCTCACAGGCCCGTCCGGCGGGTCTCGGCCACGTGGATGAGGGTGTCTCGCAGCGCCTCGGCTGCGGCCTGCGTGAGGCCGGGGATCTGCACGCCGGTCGTCGCGGCGGCCGTCACCATCTTGAGCTGGGTGACTCCGAAGGCGCGGTCGAGAGGCCCCTGGGTGATGTCGACGAGCTGCATGCGTCCGTACGGCACCGCGATCATGCGCTGCCACAGGATGCCCTTGCGGAAGACGATGTCGTCGGTGCGCAGCATGTAGCCGATGGCCTTCGCCTGACGCGGCAGGATGACCAGGGTGATCAGCGTGATGAGCACGACGACACCGGCGGGGATCCACACCCACGTCTGGTGCAGCACCAGCGCGAGAACCAGCGCGACGGCGAGCACGAACGCCACGAAGATCAGGTTCTGCACGATCTGCGACACGACGTAGCGCGGCGAGATCTGGTGCCAGCTTCCGTCGAGCTCGAGTCTCGCCTCGCTGCGGGCGGTGCGCAGTTGCGCGTACGTCCCCTGGTCGAGGGCCGTGAGGTCAGTGACCTCCGCCGAGTTCAGCGGGGCCGGGATCCCCGGCTCGATCTCTGGGTTCTGAGTCATCAGGATCCTTCGGAAGTATGCAGAACTGTTCGGCGATGAGCGCGGCGACCGCGAGCACGATCGCGCTTCCGATCAGTGCCAGCATCGCCACAGTCGACCCTACCGGGGGATCTATCGGCCTGGTCAGAAGGAACACCAGGAGCCCGGCACCGAACCCCGCCATGAGCGCTCCCACCAGGCTGGACGCGCGGGCGAGGGTGACCGCTCTGGTCGCACGGAAGGGATCGATGCGGATGCCGTTGCGCACGCTCGACCGCACAGGCCACGCCACTCCGAGCGAGGCGGCCGCGATCAGCAGAAGCAGCACGGGCAGCAGGAGCGACGGCGTGAAGGTGGTGCGCCCCATCGCGGTGAGCATGTGGTCGAGCACGAAGCCCGCAGCCCCCGCGAGAATCGCGAGGACCACGAGCAGACCGACGGAGGTGCGCTTCATCGCTCCCCCTGGTCATGCAGGCGGGCGACCAGGTCGGCGACCCTGCCGTGGTCGGGAAGGACTGCCCCGGCATCGAGCGCGAGCCACGGCTCGAGCACGAAGAGTCGCTCGAAGGCCCGCGGATGCGGCAGCTGAAGGCGGTCATCATCGGACCTCTCATCGCCGTACGCGATCAGATCCAGGTCGAGCGTGCGGTCACCCCAGCGCTCGTGACGTTCCCTGCCATGCTCGTCCTCGATCGCGTGCAGCATCCCCAGCAGGATGCCGGGCGCGAGCCGTGTGGTGACCAGCGCCACCGCGTTGACGTATCCGGGGGCCTCGGGGTCTGGGCCGTCGAGGCGAAGAGCGACCGTCTCGACGAGCGGGGACAGACGGACGTCGCTGACCAGAGGCAATCTCGAGATACGCTCGGCGGCCGCGCGGATCGTACGCTCACGGTCGCCGAGGTTCGCCCCGAAGGCGACCACGGCCACCGCGTCTCCCCTGCCGGGGCGGGGACCGGGGATGCTCGGCGGGTTCGCCAGGTTGCGGCTCATCGCGAGATCTCACTGGCCGGGTGCTTCTGCGCGCGGTGCACCGTCACGGCGACGTCGCTGAAGGTGAGGGCGATCGGGGCGTGCGGCTTGTGCACCGTCACGCTCACGGAGTGCACGCGCGAGTCCGACAGAGCGACGTCGGCGATGCGCTCCGCCAGCGTCTCGATGAGGTTGACGGGCTCCCCGGCGACCACGGCGGCCACCTTCTCGGCGAGCTCGCCGTAGTGCACGGTGTCGAGCACGTCGTCGGATGCCGCGGCGGCGCCGAGCGGCATCATCAGGCGCAGATCGATCGTGAACTCCTGCCCGTTCTCGCGCTCGTGGTCGTAGACGCCGTGGCGACCGAACACCGTGAGCCCCGTCAGGACGATCTCATCGAGGAAATCCATGCTCTAACCCTCCCAGGCGTGCGCGATGGCGAGAGCATCGCGTGTGGCACCGACATCGTGCACCCGCACCGCCCAGACGCCCGCTCGCGCCGCCAGCGCGCTCGTCACGGCGGTCGCGAGATCGCGGCGGGCTTCCGAGACCTCGGCGGGGTCGGCTCCGAGCGTCTCGGCGAGGAACCTCTTACGGGAGGTGCCGATGAGGACGCGCGGTCCCAGAGCGACGATCTGGTCGAGTCCTCGAAGGACGCTCCAGTTCTGCCCGCCCTTCTTCGAGAAGCCGATGCCCGGATCGACGATGAGTCGAGACGGGGCGATCCCGGCAGCGGCGGCGGCTCCCATGCGCTCCTGCAGCTCCCCCGCGACTTCTCGGGCGGCACGGCGGTACTCGGCGTGGGCGTACATGTCGTCGGAGAAGTCCCGCCAGTGGCCGATCGCATAGTCGGCGCCGGACTCAGCGACGGCCGCGAGCATCTCCGGGTCGGCGAGGCCGCCGGAGACGTCGTTCACGATCCGCGCGCCGGCCCGCACGGCGGCCGCGGCAGTCGACGCGTTGAGCGTGTCGATGCTCACGGGCACGCCCTCGGCGGCCAGCCGCTCGATCACGGGCAGCACGCGCCTCTGCTCCTCCGCGGTTCCCACCCGCTCGGCACCGGGCCTCGTCGACTCGCCACCGATGTCGAGCACGGTGGCTCCCTCGGCGCGCAGCCGCAGGCCGTGCGCGACAGCATGGTCGACGTCGAGATACCGCCCGCCGTCGCTGAACGAGTCGGGGGTGACGTTGACGATGCCCCAGATGCCGGTCATGCGTGCGACGCTCCAGAACCGGATGATGCGCCGATGAGAGCGATGAGCTCTGCCCGCGCGACGGCATCCGTGTACTCACCGCGCGCGGCGATGGTCAGGGTCGATGCCTCGGGCTGGCGTCCGCCGCGCATCGTGACGCAGCCGTGGCTCGCGTCGAGCACGACCAGCACGCCGCGGGTGTCGAGGTGCTCGGCGATCGTGTCGGCGATCTGCTCGCCGAGTCGCTCCTGCACCTGCGGCCGCGCGGCGAGCGTCTCGACCACGCGCACCAGCGCCCCGAGGCCGACGACCTGCTCACCCGGAAGATACGCGATGTGCGCGCGACCGGCGAACGGCAGCAGGTGGTGCTCGCACACCGAGCGGAAGCGGATGTCACGCAACAGCACCGCGCCGGACGGAAGCGTGTCGGGCGCGGGGCCGCGGGCGACGCTGATCGTGTGCGCGAGGGGTGCCGCGGCATCCTCCCCGACTCCGGCGAAGAACTCCGCGTACAGCTCGCCCATGCGCGAAGGAGTCTGCTTCAGACCGGGGCGATCCGGGTCCTCCCCGATCGCCTCGAGCAGTTCCCGTGTGAGCCGCTCGACACGTGCACGGTCGACAGACACGGGTCAGGCCGTCGCGGGTCGTGCCTGACCGGCGTTCGCGGATCCCTGCTGCGTACGCGCAGCCGCCGAGGGAGCCTCGACCGATGCGGCGAGCGAGACGTCCTTCTTCGGGACCTCGATCGGAGGCCGCTCCGACACCGGGCGGGCCTCGCTGGAGAGCCAGAGCGGACGCTCGGGGAGCTTCTTCACCTCGGTGAAGATCTCCGCGATCTGGTTGTGATCGAGCGTCTCCTCCTCGAGCAGTGCCAGGGCGAGCCTGTCGAGGATGTCGCGGTTGGCGCTGATGACCTCGTAGGCCTCGTTGTGCGCCTGCTCGATGAGCGCTCGCACCTCGGCATCCACCCGCTCCGCGACCTTCTCGGAGTACTCGCGGCCGCGTCCCATGTCGCGTGCGACGAACATGTCGCCGCCCTCGGAGCCGAGCTTGACCGGACCGACCTGGGTGGTCATGCCGTATTCGATGACCATCTTGCGGGCGATCGACGTCGCCTTCTCGATGTCGTTCGACGCGCCGGTGGTCGGGTCGTGGAAGATGATCTCCTCGGCGACGCGTCCTCCCATGGCGTACGTGAGCTGATCCTGCAGCTCGTTGCGCGTGACGGAGTACTTGTCGTCGAGCGGCAGCACCATCGTGTAGCCGAGAGCCTTGCCACGGGGCAGGATCGTGATCTTCGTCACGGGGTCGGTGTAGTTCATCGCCGCTGCGGCGAGAGCGTGCCCGCCCTCGTGGTACGCGGTGATGAGCTTCTCTTTGTCCTTCATGACGCGGGTGCGCCGCTGAGGACCGGCGATCACGCGGTCGATGGCCTCGTCGAGGGCGCGGTTGTCGACCAGCTGCGCGTTCGAGCGAGCGGTCAGCAGGGCGGCCTCGTTCAGCACGTTCGCGAGATCGGCTCCGGTGAAGCCGGGGGTCTTGCGGGCGACGACCTCGAGGTCGACGCTCTTCGACAGCGGCTTGCCCTTGCTGTGCACCTCGAGGATCTTCTGGCGGCCGCGCAGGTCGGGGGCGTCGACGCCGATCTGACGGTCGAAACGACCGGGGCGGAGGAGTGCGGGGTCGAGGATGTCGGGACGGTTCGTCGCCGCGATCACGATGACGTTCGCGTTCGGGTCGAAGCCGTCCATCTCGACGAGCATCTGGTTGAGCGTCTGCTCGCGCTCGTCGTTTCCGCCGCCCATGCCGGCACCACGGTGGCGACCGACGGCATCGATCTCGTCGATGAAGATGATCGCGGGAGAGTTCTCCTTGGCCACGTTGAAGAGGTCGCGCACGCGGGATGCACCGACACCGACGAACATCTCGACGAAGTCAGAACCCGAGATCGAATAGAACGGCGCTCCGGCCTCGCCGGCGACGGCGCGGGCGAGCAGCGTCTTTCCGGTTCCGGGAGGGCCGTACAGCAGCACGCCCTTCGGGATGCGGGCACCGATGGCCTGGAACTTGGCCGGATCCTGCAGGAATTCCTTGATCTCGTGGAGCTCCTCGATCGCCTCGTCCGCACCGGCGACGTCGGCGAAGGTGACCGTCGGGGTCTCCTTGTTGACGAGCTTGGCCTTGGACTTGCCGAACTGCATGACCTTGCCGCCTCCGCCCTGCATCGACGACAGCAGCCACCAGAAAAGCAGGCCGAGGAGCACCAGGGGAAGAAGAAGGGAGAGGATGCCGTCGAACCAGGTCGCACGCGGCACCGCGTCGTTGAAGCCGTCCTTCGGGTCGGCGTCGTTGATCGCCTTGACGACCTCGTCGGCTCGAGCGTCGACGTAGTAGAACTGCACGTTCTCGGAGCCTTCGAACGCCTTCGACAGCGTCATGTCGACCCGCTGGTCGCCGTCGGTGTTGACGACCTCGGTGACCGACTCGCCGGCGAGCAGCTTCAGACCCTCCTGGGTCGTGATCTGCTTCGGCGCGCCGAGGTTCGAGATCAGCAGGAAGCCGCCGAACAGCAGCAGACCGATCAGGGCGACGTAGATCAGCGGATTCCGAGTGAGCTTCTTGACATCCATGGTCGGATCAGCGTATCGCGCGTGCCCTAAGTGGCCGCTGTGCGTTCACCCACGGCGTATCGGTACGCCGAGGAAGGGCGTCAGCTGTAGACGTGCGGCGCGAGCACGGCGACGTCGCGCAGGTTGCGGTAGCGCTCGTCGTAGTCGAGGCCGTAGCCCACGACGAAGTCGGTGGGGATGTCGAAGCCGACGTACTTGCAGTCGATGACCACCTTCGCCGCCTCGGGCTTGCGCAGCAGCGCGAGCACCTCGATCGACTCGGCACCGCGAGACTCGAAGTTCTCGAGCAGCCAGCTGAGGGTGAGTCCGGAGTCGATGATGTCCTCGACGATCAGCACGTGCTTGCCATTGAGGTCGGTGTCGAGGTCTTTGCGGATCTGCACCACGCCGCTCGACTTGGTGCTGGCGCCGTAGCTCGACACCGCCATCCAATCCATCGGCGCGTGGAAGGGCAGCGCACGGGCGAAGTCGGCCATGACCATCACCGCGCCCTTGAGCACGCCCACGAGGATGAGCTCCTTGCCCTCGTAGTCGATGGCGACCTGAGTCGCGAGCTCATCGAGCTTCGCGATGATCTCCTCCTCGGTGACGAGGATCTGAGCAAGGTCGTCCTGGATTTCCGCGGCGCGCATGGATCGATTTTAGGTGACGCGCACCGATGCTCCCGCACAGGATCCGCAGATCGGCAACCAGAATTCCAGGCGCACCGCCCGCATCCGCACTACTCTGAGCCGTGACACGGGCGGATGCCCCAGACGGAAGGAATCTCCATGGCTCTTGACGACATCCTGAAGCAGGTGCCGATCGACGACATCGCCGCGAAGCTCGGAGTCTCCCCCGACGTCGCCAAGTCCGCGGTCGAGCAGGGCGGCGCGGTGCTGCTCGGCGGGCTGGCGAAGAACGCATCCACCGCCGAGGGCTCCTCCGCGATCGAGAACGCGCTCAAGCGTCACGAGGGCACGACCGGCGCAGCGAAGGTCGACGACATCGACCAGGCCGACGGCGGCAAGATCGTCTCGCACATCCTCGGCGCCGACGAGAAGAAGGTGACTCAGAAGCTCACCGAGTCGAAGGAGACCGCAGGCATCGACTTCGGCAAGCTCCTCCCGATCCTCGCTCCGATCGTGATGGGCCTGATCGCCAACGCGAACAAGGGCACGTCCACGAAGTCCGGGACGGCAGAGGCGCAGTCGGGCGGCGGCGGCATCGGCGATGTGATCGGCGGACTGCTCGGCGGCGGCAGCTCTTCGGGCGGCGGCGGCATCGGCGACCTGCTCGGCGGGCTCCTCGGCGGCGGCAAGTCCTCGGGCGGCGGCGGAATCGGCGACCTGCTCGGCGGGCTGCTCGGCGGCGGCAAGAAGTAGCCGACAGCTCGGCGGACCTCGAGAAGACCTCCGTCGCCTCATCCCTCGGATGCGGCCACGGAGGTCTTCTCCGTTCTCCGGCGAGGCCGCGATTCAGCGCGCGGTGAAGACGATGCGCCCGCCCTGTCGAGCGGCGGAGCACTCCGGAAGGTCGATGGGTCCCTGACCCGACCAGTCCGTCACGAGACGGGCCACCTCAAGGGTCTGCAATCGCGTCAGGCTCACGCCGAACTCGCTGTCGACGACGAGGCGGATGATGCGGTTGCGCAGTGCGGCGGGATTGGCGGCGAGCGCTGCGACGCTGACGGATATCCCCGCCTCGGCGTGCTCGACGATGTCCTCGATGGTCTCGTGGATCATCTCGTCGAACGCCTCGGCATCCTCGCGCAGCTGTTCCGCCGTGCGCACGAGCGCCTCGGCGATGCCCGGTCCGAGTTCGGATTCGAGAACCGGCAGCACACGGTCACGGACGCGCACCCGAGCGAAGCGCTCCTCGGAGTTGTGGGGGTCGTCCCAGAACTCGAGATCGGATGCCGCGCAGAATGCCCGGGTCGTCGCGCGCCGGACTCCGAGCAGCGGACGCACCCAACGGACGCCGTCGTCGTCCTCGCGCACCGGGGCCATCCCCTGCAGGCTCGCGGCACCGGAGCCGCGGGCGAGGCCGAGCAGCACCGTCTCGGCCTGGTCGTCGAGTGTGTGGCCGAGCAGCACGGCGGTCGCCCCGGCGTCCGCCGCCGCGCCTTTCAGCACCCGGTAGCGGGCGTCTCGCGCCGCGGCCTCCGGCCCTCCTTCGCCACCGACCTCGACGCGGACGATGCCGGCCTCCAGCCCGAGAGCCGTCGCGGTGCTCGCCGCACGCGTGGCGACGGCATCCGAGTCGGCCTGCAGACCGTGGTCGACCGTGACGCTCCGCACACGCACCCCGAGCTTGGCTCCTTCGAACGCGGTCGCCGCGGCGAGCGCGAGAGAATCCGCGCCCCCGGAGAGAGCGACGACGACGGTCGACCCCTCGGGCAGATCGGCGAGCGCGGTGCGCACGGCGAGTCGGATCTCGGCGATGACGGGTGAGAGCGAGGGCACAGCTCCACGGTAGATCACCACGAGGGATCGCCGCGTGATGGTCGCGCTGAGCACTCGTGTGGTTCTAACCTGACGCCGTGACTGATCACACATTGCGGTTCCGGACCGAGCGGTTCAAGGCGTTCGTCGACGCGGTGGTGGCGATCGCGATGACGCTGCTGATCCTGCCGCTCATGGAGTCGGTGTCGGATGCCGCGTCGAACAGGCTGAGCACCGCGGAGTTCTTCGACGAGCACTCCGGCCAACTGCTGAGCTTCGGGCTCAGCTTCGTCCTCATCGCGACGTTCTGGATGGGGCATCACCGCCAGTATCGCGACGTGGAATGGATCACGAGTCCCCTGCTGTGGATCAACATCGCGTGGATGGCGACCATCGTCTGGCTGCCCGTGCCGACCGCGATGATCGGTCAGATGGACACCGACCTGCTGCAGCCGGTGGTCTACATCGGCACCCTGATCCTCACCCAGGTCACGACTCTCGCCGGCTGGGTGTTCCTGCTGCGCCACCCTGATCTCACCACCACTCCCGTCGAGACGCTGCGGGCGGGAGTCATCGGCGATCTTGCCGCCATCATCCTGTTCCTCGTCGCCCTCGCGATCGCGGTCTTCGTCCAGCCCTACGGGTATGCAGGACTGCTCGTCCTGCTCCTGAGCGGCGTGGTGACGCAGCTGCTGGACCGCGTCGCGCGGCGCCGCACCACAGCGAACTGACCGTCTCGCTGCGGAAGAGGTCCGAGGCGCTCGGCCACCCCCGGCTAGGCTAGTGCGCGGCATCCAACCGTCATTTCTGAGGAGCACACGCATGGGCGCACACGACGCCGTCATCGAGATCCCGCGCGGCAGCCGCGTGAAGTACGAGGTCGACCACGAGACCGGACGAGTGCACCTCGACCGCGTGCTCTACACGACCTTCGGGTACCCCGCCGACTACGGCTACTTCGACAACACGCTGGGCGAGGACGGCGATCCGCTCGACGTGCTCGTGCTCCTCGACCACGCCATCTACCCGGGCGTCGTCGTCGAGGTCCGCCCCGTCGCCGTGCTCAAGATGAGCGACGAGGCCGGCGGAGACGACAAGCTCGTCGCCGTGCTGTCGAAGGACCCGCGCTGGGCCCACATCCAGGACATCGACGACATCGCCGAGTACACGAAGAAGGAGATCTCGCACTTCTTCGAGCACTACAAGGACCTCGAGCCCAACAAGTGGGTCAAGGTCGACGAGTGGGGCGATGCCGCAGAGGCGCAGCGCCTCCTCGACGAGGCGATCGTCCGTTTCGGCGAGCAGGGTCACTGACCCTCTGACGACGAAGAAGACCCCCGGTTCCGCTCAGCGGCCGGGGGTCTTTCTCGTTCCGACGGCGAGATCTCAGACCGAGATGCCGCGGTTGGCCAGGAAGGTGATCGGGTTCGTGTATGCCCCGTTGATGTAGACCTCGAAGTGGAGGTGGCAGCCGACGGATGCTCCGGTGTTGCCCGCGTACGCGATGACCTGACCGGCGCTCACCCGCGAGCCGTTGCGCACCGCGAATCCGCCGTTCCTGATGTGCGCGTAGCCGGATGCGACTCCGCCACCGTGCTGGATGCGGATGTAGTTGCCGTAGTTGCCGTTGGGGCCCGCGTAGTCGACCGTGCCCGCGTGGGCCGCGTAGATCGCCGCGCCGCAGCCGTTGGCCAGATCGACGCCGTAGTGGAAGGCGGAGCAGGCCGGGCAGGGCCGCGGACGCGATCCGAAGCCCGCGCTCCGGTGTCCACCGTGCGGGCGGACCCAGCCGCCGGTACCGGCCGACCCTCCGGTTCCACCGCCGCCACCACCGCCGCCGTTCCCTGCCGCGGCGGCTGCGGCCTCGGCCGCCTCCCGACGCTTGCGTTCCTCTTCGGCCTTGCGCACGCCTTCTTTGTAGCTGGCGACGGTGGTCGCCGTCGTGCTCTTCAGCGCGGCGAGCTGCGCCTGCATCGTGGCGAGGTTGGCCGACTGCTCGTCGAGGGCGACCTGGGCGGCGTCGGCCGCGGCCTGAGCCTCGATCATCTTCTGCTCGGCGAGCTGCTGCAGGCGGTCGCGCTCGGTACGGGCGACGACGGCCTGATCGCTGAGCGACTGCGCGGAGTTGCGCGCGGCGACCGCGTTGTCGTGCACCGTCTGGTTGTACTGGTAGACCTTGTCCATCGTGCCGAGGCGCGAGAGCAGCTCGTCGGCGTTGTCGGCGGACCCGGCGAAGAAGAGCTCGAGGGCGGTGTCGTCGCCGCCGTTGCGATAGATCTGCGCTGCGAGCTGCGCGGCCTTCGTGGTGGCGTCGTCTGCGACGACGGCCTGCGCGTCGGCCTGGCTCTGCAGCTCCTCTGCCACGGCGATCGCGTCGAAGTACGCCAGCTGCGCGGCGTTGTACTCCTCGCCCGCGAGCTGGGCCTTGGCCTGCGCATCGGCCACCCGCTGCTTGAGCGACTGGATGAGCCCCTCGATGCGAGTGACCTCGGATGCCTTCGCCGACTCGTTCTTCATGGCGTTCTGCACGTCGTCCCAGCTGGGGTACGACGCCGCATACGCGGCGGTCACGCCGGAGGAGACGCCGAAGGCGCTGAGCGCGACGACGCTGAGGGCGCCGAGAGTGATGGCGCTGCGACGGCTGACCGAGCCGTTCTTCCAGAAGGCGCGGCTCTCCGCGGCCGTGGGCGCGCAGCCGCAATCGTCGGATGCCGCCGCAGCAGCATCCGTCGTGGAGTGCTTGTCGTTCACACGGCCCCTTCCGCCGGTTTCACAAATGCCACAGTAACAACATCCTTCACATCCGCACCAGGCAGCGGACAGTGTTCACGGGCACAGTGATACGGGTCCATCGTCCTCCCGAACACGCCCGGGAGACAGCAGGCTCGCCCTCGATTCGCGTTTTGCCCGAATCTTCCCTTATGCTTGAGCGTCGGCAAGGAAGTCCCCCGGGACAGACTTCGGCCCCATCGTTTAGCGGCCTAGGACGCCGCCCTTTCACGGCGGTAGCACGGGTTCGAATCCCGTTGGGGTCACTCCTTCCGGTACAATTGAAAACAAGTATGGCCCTGTAGCGCAGTTGGTTAGCGTGCCGCCCTGTCACGGCGGAGGTCGCGGGTTCAAGTCCCGTCAGGGTCGCTCTAAGCGACGGGCCCTTTTCTTCGAGAAGGGCCTTTCGCCTAGGTGCGACAGGTTCGCCGGTCGCACGGCTCTGTAGCTCAGTTGGTAGAGCGCACGACTGAAAATCGTGAGGTCACGGGATCGACGCCCGTCGGAGCCACAGGGTGATCATTACAATCACCTTAGAAACCCTCGCCTAGCTTCTACATGGCGGGGGTTTTGCCTTGCCCGGGCGAAGACTGCTTCTGAGCCACTCCCCGCGCTGTCCCGCCCCGGTCGTGTGACGCCCTCCGCAGAGTCACCCGGTGACGGCGACCGCGACGACGCATGACGCCGTCTCATTCCGCATCCTCAGCGTTTTCTTTGTTAAGCACCCTAAAATATCGATATGGGACCTGAACTGCCCGTTGCGCCTGGGGCGCAGCGGAACCTGGGGCCGGACGAGCTCTTCCGTCGCCTCGCGACGTCGATCGCGGACGGCACGTACGCCCCCGGCGCGAAGCTGAGCGACAAGGCGATCGCCGACGATCTCGGCGTCACGCGCACTCCGGTCCGCGAAGCCGTGCAGCGCCTCGCGCGCGCAGGCCTCATGGAGGTCCACGCGAATCGCTACTCGATGGTCACCGACATCACCGATGAGCGTTCGCGCATCACACGTGAGTTCGCGGCGTCACAGGGGGGCGAGATCATCCGAGAGGCCGCCCTCGCACTGTCCGACAGCGACCTCGTCATCGCCTGCGACCTGATCCAGGAGGCGATCGAGTCTGTCGAGTCGGGCGAAGGATGGATCGAGGCCCACGTCGAACTCTTCGAGTTCCTCACCGACCGCGCTCTCAACGATCTGTACCGGCTGATGCTGAGCGACTTCTGGTACCTCGTCTTCCGCGACCTCTACCTCGGCGCACCCCGTGTGGACACGAGGGAGTCGCTCGAAGAGCTCGAATCGGCGATGCGCGCCCGCAGCGCGAACGCCGGCGTGAAGGCCGTCCAGCGGATGCTCCGCTTCAAGTAGCGGAATCGAAGACGTGGTTCCGGCCCTCCCGCGCCCGAACGGGGAGGACCGGAGCAGCCGATGAGAAGGTCCGCAAGCGCACCCACCCCCATGTGGGCGCTCAAGACCGAGAGAACTCGAGGGCACCGTCTGGTTCGACCGACGGAGAGCGGCGTGACGCGGCTCGTCTGTACTGCCAGCGTAAGGTGGCAGCCCGATTGACGCTCATCGGCGCTCGACCGTTGACGCGGGCGCGCTCCGACTGCTATCGCGCCGGGCGCCGTGCAGATCCCGAGCGATGACGACGAGATCGTCGGCGTGTCAGTGGATGAGGCGATGCCCGTTCCAGCCCGTGCCGGCCTTCACCCTCGCACCGAACCCTGATCCGCGCCACGGGTAGAGCCACAGGACGCCCGCGGCGTCGCGCGCGATGAGGTCGGGGTAGCCGTCGCCGTTGTAGTCAGCGCCGCCGGTGAGAGCGGTCAGGCTGCTCCAGCCCTTCCCGATCTGCACCCGCGCGGTCACTCCTGAGCCGTTCCCCGAAGCCAGCAGCAGCCTGCCGCCCGCGTCGCGCCCGATGACATCCGCGATCCCATCCAGGCCGAAGTCGCCGACGATGATCACGTCGACCTCACCCCAGCCGTAATCGATCTGCACCGGTGAGGCGAAGCTCCCGTCGCCGTTGCCCGAATGCAGATAGAGGTATCCGTCCGCCGCGATGCTGACGAGGTCCATCCGTCCGTCGCCGTTGAAGTCAGCGCCGCCGGCGACGATCCTGGCACTGTTCCAGCCGGCGCCGACGAGCGTGGCTGTGAACGAGTTCTTCCCCGCACCGCGATAGAACCAGAGGTTCCCGTCGGTGCGCACGGCCACGAAATCGCCCTTGCCGTCGCCGTTGAAGTCTCCGTGCACGATCGCCCTCGTCGTCCCCCAGCCCGCGCCGAGGGTGACGGTCGCCCATCCGCCCTTGCCGTTGCCGTTGTAGACCGACATCCGCCCCGCTGACGAGAGGGCGATGAGGTCGGCCTTGGCGTCGCCGCTGATATCGGCGTTGACGGAGGTGGACGGTCGCGGCATGAGTGGTGCCAGAGCCGTGACGTTGCGCTGACCGCACGAGAAGTACGTGTTGGTGAGGTTGACGCCGTTGCGGAGCAACTCGAAGTGCAGGTGCGCGCCCGTGCTGTTGCCGGTGCTCCCGACCTTCCCGAGCAGCGCCCCCTGCGCCACGGTCGCACCCACCTTCAGCTTCACCGTCCCGTAGACGAGGTGCGCGTACCGCGTCGTGTACCCGTTGGCGTGCGTGATCACGACCTGGCTCCCGTAGCCCGTGGTCGCGTTGGAGTTGACGGCAGTGGTGACCTTGCCTGCGGCGGTCGAGTACACGTTGGCGTTGGCGTTCTGATTGATGTCCACGCCGGTGTGGGTGGGGCGAGCCCCTGCCGGACAGCCCCGGACGATGTCCGCGACCCGCC
Source organism: Microbacterium phyllosphaerae (assembly GCF_017876435.1). Taxonomy (NCBI): domain Bacteria; kingdom Bacillati; phylum Actinomycetota; class Actinomycetes; order Micrococcales; family Microbacteriaceae; genus Microbacterium; species Microbacterium phyllosphaerae. Next base: position 1,200,205 of record NZ_JAGIOA010000001.1, on the reverse strand, counting down.
CACTCACGGGGGTGACGAACTGAGAGGCTGCCTGCGCCGCAGGTGCGGGGATGAGAGACCCCACCACGATGGCGATCGCCGCGATTGCCCCCACGAGCAGCCGGGACGAGCGAGGCGCAGAGGTCCCTGAGCGGCGATTCGATTGATTCATGAGTACAAACGTATGGAAAGTCTCATGATCCGCAAACATCCGACCGAATGTATACGCTCGAATCATGCTCGACACGCTCACCGGATTCGCCGTCGTGGGTGTCGCGATCGCCCTGGGTTACGTGCTCGGGCGGATCGATCTGCTCGGCCCGCACGCCCGGCATGTGCTGGGTCGTCTGATCTTCTTCGTGCTCTCCCCCTTCCTGCTGTTCACGGTGCTCGCCCACGCCGATGCGAAGATGCTCTTCTCCTCCCTTCTGCCGGTCTCGGCGATCGCCGCGGTCGCGATCATCGCCGTCTACGCGCTCGTCGCCCGGCTGTGGTGGAAGCGTTCCGTCGGTGAGACGCTGATCGGCGCGCTCTCCGCGGGCCAGGTCAACTCGAACAACATCGGCATCCCGCTGTCGCTGTACCTTCTGGGCAGCGCGGCCTACCCCGCTCCCGTCGTGCTGATGCAGCTGCTGGTGTTCACGCCGATCTCGCTGACGATCCTCGACGCGGTCACCAGCGACCGCGTCTCCCTGCGCAGGACGCTCGTGCGCACCGCGACGAACCCGATCATCATCGCCTCCCTGCTGGGGACGCTCGTGTCGGTGCTGGGGATCACCCTGCCGCCGATCGTGATGCAGCCGGCGCAGCTGATCGCGGACGCCGCGGTGCCCGTGCTGCTCATCAGCTACGGCATCTCGCTGCACGGCCAGCGAGTCCTCGGGGCACCGGGGCATCGCCGCGACATCATCCTCGCGACGACGCTCAAGCTCATCGCGATGCCCGTGGTCGCCTGGGTCGTGGCCGATTTCGTCTTCGGCCTCTCGCCTTCCGAGGTGCTGATCGTCGTCATCCTCGCCGCTCTCCCGACCGCGCAGAACGTGTTCAACTACTCACAGCGCTACGACATCGGCGAGACGATCTCACGCGACACCGTGTTCCTCACCACGCTCGGATGCCTTCCCGTGCTGATCCTGATCATGGTCCTGCTGGGCTGAGGCTCCCGGCCTCATGCCGTCTGCCCGCGTCCGACAGGACGAGCGGAAGGTCGCGCATGACGACCACGCTGTCGAAGACTGCGGATCCCTCAGGGAGGGCGTCGAAGAACGACGACCGGAGGTGGTGCAGGTGCGCCGCCTCGACCTTCCAAGCGTCGGTCTCGAGTGCGACGGGTTCGACACTGCGTCCGTCCCGGCCCCGTGACCACCCGATCCGACCCGCACGATAGAAGTCCGATGCCGCATCGAGGGATTCGAAGACCCCGCTCGACCAGTCACCGCTCACTTCGACATCCGCGTCGAGGCTGTGCTCCCCCGCCTGCATCGTGACGGCGTATCGGTCGCCCGATTCCTGAATGCGGAATCGCGCCTTGCGATGGACCCCGGGGAACAGTCGCCCACCGAAGAGCACCGGATGCCACGCCGAGCTGTGCCGTCCGATGATGAACACCCCGCGCTCGACGCCGTCGGGGCCGTCCCATTCGACGGCGATCCGATGAGCGGCGTTCTCGGAACGAAGGCCCCAGCGGCGCGGCATCCATTTCGGCCTGATCGATTCCAGCCCGAGGACGCACACCCCGGCGAGCGCGGATCCGCCGACCAGCTGGGGGCGGAACCCCTCAGGGAGCAGTGAAGAGGCCACCTCGGGGTCGACGCGGTAGCTGATCAGGAGTCGTCTGCGGAGCTGCGCTCGGACATCGCGGATGATCGTCATGTTCCGAATCTAGCACTGTAGCTAAATTACTCCAATGAGTTCCTCTCGATGAGCGCCCCCGTAGGTTGGAGCCGTGGACAGTCCGCTCTTCTTCATCGTGGTGATCATCGCCGTCATCGTGCTGGCGATCTTCCTGCCCCGGTGGGTCCGCCGATCGAGCGGCTCCGCCGGAGACCGCGAGAGCCGGCGAATCAGCGCATCCCGGCTCGACGAGGCCCTCCACGAGCTCGGGACCACCATCGTGCTCCGCGCGCCCGAGGCCGTGACCCGCGAGATCGTCGACAGCATCGTGCTGCAGCAGCCGCGGAAGTTCACCGTGTTGCCCGACGGCGGCTACGGCATCCGCTTCGTCGAACCCGACGACACCGTCATGCGCCTCATCGCGGCCGAAGACGGCACGCGTCTTCAGGTCGAGGGGTTCCGCGAATACCTCGGAGCACCGAAGACCACTCAGTTCTGGGCGGAGCTGCGTTCGCGGGTCGCCGCTGCGGCGACCGCTCGGAGCATCGTGGCGGATGCAGGACAGGATGTCCGTCACCGTCGCGACGCCACCACAGGATCCTGGACCCTGCACTAGTCAGCGTCGAGAAGATGCTCGGGCGGTCGGCGCTGATGCACCGACCGCCCGAGTCTTCACGGGTCCGCCCGTCGTTCAGTCCTCGACGAAGGTCGCCTGACGCCGACGCGAACGCAGAACGATGGTTGCTCCGCCGAGCATCGCCGTGAGAGCGGCCATCAGTACGATCGGCGAGATGGGCTCCGCGCCGGTGGAGGCCAGGCTGTCCTGAGTGGAGCCCGCTCCGCCGGAACCGTTGCCGGTCTCGCCTGCGCCGGTGTTGCCGCCCGAACCGGCGTCACCGCCACCGGCATTTCCTCCGGCGCCCGCGTCGCCGCCGCCCGCATTGCCGCCACCGCCTGCGTTGCCGCCGCCGCCCGTGTTGCCGCCATCGGTGCCCCCGTCCGTCTCCGCGACGAAGGTCGCCGATGCCGCGCCGTCGAGAACGACCTGGTCAGCCAGGTGGAAAGTCGCGAAGACCTGGCACGGCTTGCCGTCTGCGGCGAGCGCCGGGCTCTGATTCCATCCGATGTGCGTCGTCGCCGCCGGCGTGGCCCGCACCGCGAGATCGACTGAGCCGCCCGAAGTCGCAGTCAGACCGAGCACCACCGTCACAGGATCTCCGGATCCCGTCACCCGCAGGTCGGTGCCGCTGAGCGCACCGGGGCCGCTGACCACCGACAGCGTGCCTGCGACGCCGGCCGTCGACACCGTGAGAGGCGAGGTGAAGACGTCGGTCGTGACCGTGAACTCGGCGGTTTCTCCGACAGTGAGCGGAGCTGCGGGCCCGACGATCGACAGGGTCGGGTCATCGGGGAGCTCGGCCAGTATCTCGGCCTGGCGAGCAGCGCTCATGTTCGTCTCGCAGGTGGCCGCGCGATCGATCTCGGCCCCGGTCGGCGCCGCGGCGACGGGATCGCTGATGCACCAGACGAGGACCTGGAGCGCAGCCCGCTCCCAGGACGTCGCATCGGTGACCGCACTCGAGGCGTTGTTGAAGTTGAAGTACCCGGTGCCCGCATATGTCTCTTGTCCGTGCTGGATCAGGTATGCGATCAGCTTCTCCTGCTCGGCCGTCAGCTTCGGGTTGGGCGCGTCGAGGGCATCCATCCCCTCGATCGGCGTCCCGTCGATGTCGACGAGCTCACCGCTCTCGTTCACTCCGCTGCACACATGCGAGAAGTAGTCGGTGCAGAACATCCACTCCGAGACGGCGCCGACGCCGTCGACGTATCGCGTGCCGCAGACGGCGGGGTACCCGTTGAGCTCATTCGCCCCGAAAACGTCGTACAGGGGAACGACGTTGCCCGCGTTGTACTCGACGAGCCGCTCGCCGAAGACGGAAGCGAGGTTCTGCACGACGCCCGTCGAGTTCGTGGGGTCGTCCAGTGTCATTCCCTCACACAGCGGGGCGGTGAACTCGACCGCCGGTTGCCCGGGTACGTCCGCGCTCGCCGGCGCTGCCACACCCCACAGCCCGAGCGTCACGATGGCACCGATCGCGACTGCCGTGACCCTCCGCATCAGCGGTGTCTTCCTGTTTTTCATCCGATGACCTCCCCATAGCGAATGAGCGAACGCACGCCGGCCGTGCGCATCTCCCCACGATAGAGATGCATATCGGTATGTTTCATTACGCGATTGCGACAATCGAATGTCCTCCGTCGATACGTCCGGCCCGAATCGACCGCCCGATACCACCCCTGCGAAGGCCCAGGCACACAGCGAACCGGGTGCATCTCACAGCCGGCGCAACTAGGCTGTGGTATTGCCAACGACGCGTCCGGCCCCCTTTTCGGGCGGGCAGCGGCGGCACCACTTCTCATCACAGTCCTCAGTCCCTGTGACCTGCGCCGGAAAGGCTGACCCATGAGTGAAACTCCCGAGAACGACCGCACCCCCGACTTCTTCGACAAGCTGATCGAAGAGAACCCGCGTGAGCAGTCCGGCTTCACGGCCTCGTTCCGCGGCTACGACAAGGCCGAGGTCGACTCGGCTCTCAGCACCCTGCGCAATCAGCTGAAGCAGGCGAAGGCCGATCTCGCCGCGACAGAGGCACGTCATGAGGACGCGGTCGAGGCTCTCCGCGACGAGGAGCGCATCGCTCGCAAGGAGCTCGAGGCCGAGCTGCTCGCCGCCAAGGCCAAGGCCGCCGAGACCGAGCAGCAGGTCGCCACGCTCACGAACGAGCTCGTCGACACTCCCCGCGCCGACGGCCAGGAGGCCCCCTCGCGCGAGCAGTTCGAGGCCATCCTCCGTGTCGCCGAGGAGCAGGCGAACGTCCTGATCCAGAACGCGGCGGTGCAGGCCGACCGGCTGATGGCCGCCGCTCGCGAAGAGGTCACCACGCAGCGCGCCGAGGCGGATGCCGATGTCACGCGCATCATCGCCCAGGCTCAGCACGACGCCGACCAGGTGCGTCTCAAGATCGACACCGAGTACACCGCGCACGAGGCGACGCTCGAACGCGAAGCCGCGCATGCCGCGGAGAAGGTGCACCAGGCCACGCAGGAGGCCACGGCGATCCGCACCGAAGCCGAGAAGGGCGCTGCGGCGCTGCGCTCCCTCGTCACGCGGGAGACCACGCAGCTGCGCGCGGACGCCGAGCGCGAGGTGCGCGAGATGAACGCTCGAGTGCTCGAGTTCGAAGAGACGCTCACCCGTCGCCAGGACGACGCCCAGCAGGAGTTCCTCGTGCTGCACAACCAGGCCGTCGCCCATGCCGAGCGCATCACCACCGACGCCAACGAGCAGGTCGCGGCGTCGCTCGAGCACGCGCAGCGCATCTCCGGCAAGGCCGACGACTATGAGCGCCTGATGCGCTCGCAGGCGCAGACCATCGAGGCGGATGCTCAGGTGCGCGCCCGCGACACGCTCGACCGCGCTCGGGTGAAGTCGCAGAAGATCGTCGACTCCGTCACGAGCCACACCTCCACGGTGCTCCGCGACGCTGAGGACCACGCCCGTCAGCTGCGGTGGCAGCAGCAGCAGCTCGCCAGCTTCATGGCCGAGGTGCGCGAGCTGATCCGCCCCGACGGCATCTTCAGCGACGAGGCGTCGACACTCGGAGCCGTCACGAAGGCAGCGGATGCCGACGAGGACGCCGAGCTCGACACCGTGGATGCCGAGCTGATCGACGAGTCCGACGTCACCGAGTCCGCTGAGGAGTTCCACGGCGACGAGGGATTCCGCGGCGACGAGGCACTCGATGACGAGCTTCTCGACGACGACGCGGAGACCATCGACGGCAAGATCACGATCGAGGTCGTCGAGAGCGACGAGAAGGCATCGCGCTGAGCATCCTCTCCTGACATCTCGGGGCGCAGGCGGATCATCCGTCTGCGCCCCGAGCCGTCTCCGGTGCATCTGCCGCCCGGTGGATGCACCGCTTCGCCGTTCCACGGCTTCCGCTCACGCCCCGCCCAGGGCACGCTGTACTCATGACAGACAGCGTGATCACGGTGCGGGACCTGCGCAAGGACTACGGCGGGTTCACCGCCGTCGACGGCATCAGTTTCGACATCCGCCGGGGTGAGACCTTCGCGCTGCTCGGACCCAACGGCGCCGGCAAGTCGACGACGATCGAGATCCTCGAGGGATACCGGCATCGCACGTCCGGCGATGTGCGGGTTCTCGGTGTGGATCCGCAGCGCGGCGGCCTCGAGTGGAAGGCGCGCCTCGGCATCGTGCTGCAGTCGACGGGCGAGGCCGGCAACTTCACGGTGCGCGAGCTGCTGACCGAGTTCGCGGGGTACTACCCGAATCCTCGAGACGTCGATGAGGTGATCGCCGCCGTCGGCCTGGAGACCAAGCAACGAGCGAGGGCGGGCAAGCTCTCGGGCGGCCAGCAGCGCCGCCTCGACGTGGCACTGGGGATCATCGGTCGCCCCGAACTGCTCTTCCTCGACGAGCCGACCACGGGGTTCGATCCGGAAGCTCGACGCCAGTTCTGGGGACTCATCCGCACGCTCAAGGCTGAGGGCACCACCATCCTGCTCACCACTCACTACCTCGATGAGGCGGCCCAGCTCGGCGACCGTGCCGCTGTGATCACGAACGGTGTCATCGTCGCGATCGGACCGATCGACGAGATCGGTGGATCCGATGCCCGCACGCCGAAGGTGCGCTGGCTGGATTCGCAGGGTGTCCGCCAGGAGCGGCGCACGACGACTCCGGGCGCGGTCGTGTCGGCGCTCCACGAGGCCGGAGGCGAGCCCGACGGCCTCGAAGTGGTGCGGCCCACGCTCGAGGACATCTACCTCGGTCTCATCCGCGAGCACAGCGCGGATGCCGACGAGGATCCGACCGACGATCTGCGCGCCGATGTGAAGGAGCCGGCATGAACGCCGCGAGCACACCCGTCGCCTTCGGCCCGTCACGGACCGTGCGCCTCGGCATCCGGCGCATCGGCTTCGAGCTGCGCCAGTACTTCCGTGCGAGCGACCAGGTCTTCTTCACGTTCCTCTTCCCGACCCTGATGTATCTGATCTTCGCGACGATCTTCACCGGCGACGTCGGCGAGGGTGCTGACAAGATCAGCATGGCGACCTATTACCTTCCCGGCCTCGTCGCCGGCGGGATCTTCCTCTCCGGGATGCAGGGTCTGTCGATCGAGATCGCGGTCGAGAAGAGCGACGGCACGCTGAAGCGTCTCGGCAGCACGCCCATCTCGCCCGTGACGTACTTCATCGGCAAGATCGGAGAGGTCTTCGTCACCGCCATCCTGCAGATCGCGCTGCTGTTGATCGTCGCGGTCGTCCTCTACGGCGTGGAACTTCCCTCCGATGCCGACGCCTGGGGTCGCTTCGCCTGGGTGTTCGTCCTGGGGCTCCTGACCTGCACGATGCTCGGGATCGCGCTGTCGGCCCTGCCACGCTCGGGCAAGACCGCCTCAGCCGTGGTGATCCCGGTCGTGCTCCTGCTGCAGTTCATCTCCGGCGTCTACATCGCCTTCTCCTCGCTGCCCGAATGGCTCCAGAACGTCGCCTCCGCGTTCCCGCTCAAGTGGATCGCCCAGGGCATGCGCTCCGCCATCCTCCCCGATTCCTTCGGGGCGGCGGAGCCGAACGGCGGGTGGGAGCTCGGACTCGTCGCCATCGCCCTCGCGGCCTGGCTCGTGGCCGGGATCATCCTGAGCCGCGCGACCTTCCGCTGGATCCGACGCGACTGACACCTCGCTTCGCAACGCGAAAGGCCCCCATTCCGAAGGATGGGGGCCTTTCGATGACTCGCGCCGGGTGTCTACGCGCGGACGAACTGTGCGGCTGCGGGGCAGTCGAACGGATCAGCACCGGCGGCGAGACCGACGCGGTTGAGGTACTGGATGACGATCGCGTACGACCGGCCGAGGCTGGTCTCGGTGTACGGCACGTTGTTGGCTGCGCAGTAGTCGCGCACGACCTCGCGAGCCTTCGAGAGGTGCGGGCGGGGCATGTTCGGGAACAGGTGGTGCTCGACCTGGTAGTTGAGTCCGCCCATGAGCCAGGTGGCCCACCATCCGCCGCGGATGTTACGCGAGGTGCGCACCTGCTTCGAGAAGAAGTCGAGGCGGGCGTTCGGGTCGATGATCGGCATGCCCTTGTGGTTCGGGGCGAACGACGCGCCCATGTAGACGCCGAAGACGGCGAGCTGGACGCCCATGAAGGCGAAAGCCATGCCGAGCGGCAGCATCAGGAAGACCGGGACGAGCACGATCGCGAAGCGGAGGGCGATGAGCCCGAGCTCGATCCAGCGACCCTTGGCCTTCTTGCTGGTCACGAGGTGCTTGACGCCGAGGTAGTGCAGGTTCAGTCCCTCGAGCGTGAGCAGCGGGAAGAAGAACCATCCCTGCTTGCGCGTGATGAGACGGACCAGGCCGCGCGACTGCGCGGCATCCGTCTCGAGGAACGAGATCGTGTCGACCTCGATGTCGGGGTCCTTGCCGACCTGGTTCGGGTTCCCGTGGTGCTTGGTGTGCTTGGAGTCCCACCAGGAGTAGCTGATGCCGACCACGCCTGCGGCGAGGATGCGGGCGAGGCGGAAGTTCGCCGGGCCCGTCGAGAGGATCTGGCGGTGGGCGGCCTCATGGGCGAGGAACGCCACCTGGGTGAGGATGATGCCCAGCGCGCCGGCCATCAGCAGCTGGAACCAGCTGTCACCGAGAAGGATGAAGCCGGTGATGACTCCACCGAGGGCCACGGCGAGGCCGGCGGCCACGAAGATGTAGAACCATCCGGCACGCTGCAGCAGGCCGGTCTCGCGGATGACCTGCGACACCTGCTTGTAGGCGTGCGTCATCGGGGGGATCTCTGCATTGCCCGAATACGTCTGACGTACCGGTCCGAGAACTGCGTCGGTCTTTTCGACCTGTGAAATGGAGATGGTGCTCTCCCGTCGATCGGAGCCCTTGAGCTGTGGAAAGCCCAAGGCAGATCGCCGAACGCTTACCTCAACATAACCCCCCGCACATGCGCTGTGGGGAATACGTCGCGGACTCTGTGACGACTCTGTGGCACGTCACAGGCGATGGTCAGGCGCGCGCCCGATGCGGGCCGCGGCGCAGAACCTGACGCAGCCGCCGCGAGAACGCCGACGGGCGCCGTTCCGGCGTGTTCGCGCCCTCGAGGGCGTCGCGGGCATCGTCGAGGGACTCGAACGAGCCGAGCTCCGTGCCCCGCTGATCGCGGGCGAGGTGGGTGGTGCCGTCGAACTCGACGAAACCGGCGAATTCGCCGGCGCGGGTCGCGACGTGCACGTCGGTGTCGGCCTGTTTCCAGGTCAACGGATCGGACGGAGGAAAAGTGGTCATGCTCATGGTCATACTCATTGCTGTGTGACGGGCACGCGCTGTCGCGACCCGCAAGATGATGAGATCGAGGGCGGATGCCGCGCGCATCGATGCGCTTGGTCCGTGATGGCCCTGATCAGTGGCTCCGTGGTGGCCTAGAGGGGGGCCAGAACACACGTTGCTCCATCAGTCTAACAGATCGACGTCTTCCGAACGCGGTTCAGTTCTCCTCGGGCACCCACACGCGACGGGGATGCCCCGACGATCCGGCCATGACCCAGGATCCGGCGGGCGCGGAGGACTCGCTCTCCGGCGCATCCGGAGGGCTCATCGCAGGCACCGGCACCTCGGCCGATGAAGAGGCAGCCTCGTCCGTCGAACCCTCCGCGTCGGATGCGGCCCACGCTTCGCGGATGATGCGCCGAGGGTCGTACTGTCGGGGGTCCAGCGCGGTCCAGTCCTCTCGGATGGCCGCCACGCCGGTCTCCTGCTCCGCGCGACGCGCGGCGTCTCCGGCCAGCACGGTGAGTCGACGGATCAGTGCGCCCAGCCTCCCCGCGTACTCCGGCAGGCGCCGAGGACCGATGATGACCGCGGCGAGCAGTGCGACGACGAAGAGCTTCTCGATCGTGAGTCCGAACATCGTCACTCCTCCGTCGCTCGGGAGATGTCCGCGGAGATCGCGGAGAGGCGGCGGCTCGCCGCCCGATCGTGGAGCCAGGCGATGACCAGCGCCACGAGGAACAGCGCAGTCATCGGCACCGCGATGAGGAACATCGACAGCACGTCGGCGGCCGGTGTCACGATCGCACTGAAGAGGACGATCGCGACGACGACGATCCGCCAGCTGCGCGCGATCGACCGCGCCGGCAGGATGCCGAGCAGATTCAGCATCACGAGGAACACGGGGAGCACGAAGGCGACACCGGTGGCGAGAACGATCTTGAGGATGAAGTCCACGTAATACGAGGCCTGGAGGAGGGTGCTGTCCTCCGTCGAGGCGAAGCCGGCGAGCATCTCCACCATGTGCGGGAACAGCAGGAAGCCCGCGACGCACCCGCTCGCGAAGAGCGGGACGGACGCCGCGAGGAACCCGAATGTGTACTTCTTCTCCCGCCGGTTCAGTCCGGGGGCGAGGAAGGCGAACAGCTCGTACATCCAGACAGGGCTCGACAGCGCGATGCCGCCGAAGAGCGCGATCTTGAGCTTGAGATCGAAGGCTCCGGTGATGCTGTCGTAGTTCAGGCTCGCGTCGCGAGATTCGGCGAGAGCCGTGATCGGCGCCCTCACGATCTCCATGACCTGGTCGGACAGGAGATAGCCGACAGCCACTCCGATCAGGAGCGCCGCCACCGCGCGGAGGGAGCGGGTGCGCGCCTCGCGCAGGTGCGAGGACAGCGGCATCCCGGTCGAGGTGCCGGCCCGCGTGGTCGAGGCGGAGTCCCCGACCACGTCAGGTGCGAGCACGGTCACGGTCTACTCCGCGGCGCGCGCGACAGGACGAGCGAGGTCGTCCGCGGCGACCGCGTCGACGTATGCACGGGCGCCCCGTGGCGTCACCGGCCGCGGCGCGGTTTCGGGTGCGGTGTCGGTCGCAGGTTCGGACACCTCGGTCTTGAGGATGCGCATGGACTGCCCCACGCTCTTGGCGAGGGCGGGGAGCTTGGCGGCGCCGAAGATGAGGACGACGATCGCGAGGATGATCAGGGCGTGCCACCCTGTGAGGTTCTGAAGCATGTCTTCTCTCCTTTCGTGAGAGCGTCAGTTGGACGGCGCCTGGCCGCCGCCGGGGCCGCCGTCGCCGCCCGAGGGGGCGGAGCCTGCGGAGGGAGTGGTCGTCGTGTCGACGCCGACCACGAGGGTGGCCGTGTAGCCGCCGGTCACGTCGCCCGTGATGGTGGGCAGCTGCAGGGCCGCGGAGTCGTCGCCGAAGACGTTGTCTCCGGCGAGGCTTGTCTGCGACAGGTTCTGCGACGAGCCGTCGTAGCGCGAGTCCGCGTAGACCGCCGAGCAGGCGTCTTCGGGGAGCGCCATCTGCGAAGTGGCGATCGCGTTCGCCGAGTCGGTGATCGAGTCGACGTCGGGGTACACCTCGAAGTGGATGTGCGGCCAGCGTCCTGAGTAGCACCCCGGGAAGACCGAGGAGAACGAGACTTTGCCCTCGGCATCCGCCACCTGCACTCCGCGCAGGTACGTGACGTCCTCGAGGCCGGAGGAGTACATGGAGTACTCGCCCTGGGCGGTGCAGTGCCAGGCATAGACGGCCACGCCCTCGAAAGGAACGCCTCCGTTCGCCATGTCGAGCACCTCGAACTCGAACGTGAGCGGGATGCCGTCGGCAGTGGCCGAGCCGTCGATCGACGTGGTGATGTCCTGACGCACGATGCCCGACTCCTCGAGCACGTCGGGGCCATTGGATCCGTCTCCCGGGTAGGGCCCCGCGGTCTCGTCGGGTATCTCCCCCGCGGCCGTCGCCGTGCCGGACGAGCTGCCGGTGTCCGTCGTCGCGGTCGGTTCGGCGCTGCCGGTGCTCGATGTGCCCGTCGCGGCCGGCGCGCAGGCCGCCAGGACGACGGCGCCCACACCGAGCCCTGCGAGACCCAGCACGCCTCGTCGGGTCACCAGGGTGCGGATGTCGAAGGCTGCGCCCTGATCGACGACCTCCTCATCTGCGCGGTCGAGCAGACGACCTTCGTAGGTGGGGCCCTCAGGGGTCTGGACGGGTTCGGGGATGCGGCTCATGATCGTGCTCCTCTCGATGCGTGCGGGGTGTCGACGGTGGCGTCGATGTACCCATGGTCACGGAGGAGCCGATCAGCGAGCTATGCCTCGCCTATGCGAAAGCTATGACCTCTTGTCCACCGGGGGATGCAGGACCAGGACGGCCACGATCGCGGCCAGGACGAGCGCGGTGACGGCCACCGGGATCGGCAGGATCGGGTCGAGGAGCACCACGGCGGCACCGATCGGGATGACGGTGTTCACGACGCGGTCGGCGTTCTCGCGGATCGCGATCCACCAGATCCCGAGCAGGAAGATCGCGATCGGGATCGTGACCGTGTACGACGCGATCGCGTTCGAGAGGTGGCTCTCACCGGTGAGGACGTCGAGCTCGACCTCGATGCCGGCCGAGAACGCCGCCGCCGCCGCGAACACCACGTAATGGGTGTAGCCGTAGCGGAGCGAGCGGCCGAACGTGGTGATCGCCCGGTGATGCGGCGGCCAGAAGTAGATCCACCACAGGGAGGCGGTCACGACGAGGGTGAGCACCGAGATCGAGATGAGCGGTACGAAGGACTCCAGCTCGTGACCGGCGTCGATGATCGCGTTCGCCGAGGCGAGGAGACTCTCGCCCAGGACGATCAGCGTGAAGAGCCCGTACCTCTCGGTGATGTGGTGCGGATGCCACGGCGTCTGCTTCCGGTACTCGGCGAACACCGGCACACTGACCTCGATCAGCGCGAAGACCACGAAGGCGACGAGTTGCGCAGGACCCGAGGGGATGAGCAGGAACAGCACCCACAGCACCTGCACGGCGGCGATCCCGAAGGCGTAGCGACGGGTCGCGGAGCGCAGCTCTCCCGCCCCACGTGAGGCGCGGAGCCACTGAGCGACCATCGCGACGCGCATGACGATGTAGCCGACGACCGGCACCGTGAAGTCGCCGTACTCGAATGCCGCGGGGATGCCGGACGCGAAGACGAGGACGCCACCCATCTGCACGATCGTGGTGACGCGGTACAGCCAGTCGTCGGTGTCGAACGAGGTGGCGAACCAGGTGAAGTTCATCCAGGCCCACCACAGAGCGAAGAAGACCATCGCGTAGGAGGTGATGCCGTGCACGAACTCGCCGTGGCTCAGGGCATGGTGCAGCTGCGCCGAGGCGATGCTCACCGCCACGACGAAGACCAGATCGAAGAAGAGCTCGAGCGTGCTGGCCGCGCGGTGCGGCTGCGCGGGGTCTCTCGGCAGCATGCGAGCCAGGCGGAAGCGCGGTGGTGTGGTGGTGGTCACGCGGTCAGAATATCGCCGCGATCACGGGCTTCAGCGCGCGTATCGGAATATCGGTTCGTCCACTCGCGTGAATTATCTTCCCCTGAACGTTCGGTTCCGCTAGAGTGAACGAAGTCTGCAGTGCCTGCTGCCAGCACCACCGTGTGGGACGGTGACCGCGACTCGTGATGTGGGATCACGAAACGCAGCAGGACCCGAGGGGTCGGGATGCAGACGATGCCATGGACGTGGGGTCCGTGGTCTGGGGAAAATCTGGGGAAATCATGGCGCACTGGGGAATTCTGCGTACATTCACGGCTCACGAGGCCTCGGCATGACTTCCGTCGAGGATGCGTTGAGCATCACTCGCACGGGTTCGGTCTTCACGCCGATCGCCGCACCGCGAGCCGCCAAGTCGGTCACGCATACGGTGGTCACACCGCGCGTGTCCGCAACGCTGGAGCGACGCCGTCAGTGGGAGCGGCGTTATCGGATGCGACTGCGCATCACGGATGCTGGGGTCATCCTGTTCGCAGTCGGAATCACAGCAGCGGTCCAGGTGATGACCGGTATCGCAGGGGAAGAGGCCCTGCGTAACGGAATTCTGCTGGCCACGCTCTGGTATCTGATGCTCAGCGCCCTGCACACCCGTGATGCAGCGCTGTTCCGTGCCAGTGCCACCGAGTACCGCGGAGTGGCTCACGCCAGCGGCCTGGCGTTCGGGATCATCGCCATGCTCAGCGTGCTGCTCGGTTGGCAGACGATGCAGCTGGTGCTGCTCGTCGGCCTGCCGCTCGGTGTTCTCACACTGCTCGTCACGCGTTGGGCGTGGCGGCACTGGCTGACGGCGCAGCGTGCGCGCGGGCGTTTCGCCTCGCGCACGCTCGTCGTCGGCAACAGAGACGACGTCGAGTACGTCATCCGCACTCTGCACCCGATCGGCGCTTCCGGCTACCAGGTGGTCGGCGCGACGCTCCTCGACGGCAACGCCCGCGATGTCGAGGCAGGCGGCGCGCACTTCCCCGTCCTGGGCAACGTCAACTCCGTCTCCACCGTCGCCGCCGAGCTGGGTGCCGACACGATCATCGTCGCGAGCCGCCCTGACGGCGACCCCGACTTCGTGAAGCACCTGAGCTGGCAGCTCGAGGGCACCGCCGCGGAGCTCGTGCTCTCCAGCCGCCTCACCGATGTCGCCGGCCCTCGCATCTCCTTCGCGCCGGTCGAGGGGCTGCCGCTGATCCAGGTGCAGATCCCGTCGTACGAGGGCGGCCAGCACGTGCTCAAGCGCGCACTCGACATCGCCGTCGCATCGGTCGCGCTCATCCCGATCGCCCTGATCACGCCGATCCTCGCACTGCTCGTCAAGCTCGACTCTCCCGGGCCGCTCTTCTTCTCGCAGGAGCGCGTGGGCCGCGACGGCCGCACCTTCAAGATCATGAAGTTCCGCTCGATGAAGACCGACGCCGAGCAGCAGCTCGCCGCGCTCAAGGAGCAGAATCAGGGAGCAGGTCTGCTGTTCAAGATGAAGGACGACCCCCGCGTCACCCGCGTGGGTCGGATCCTGCGCAAGCTGTCGCTCGACGAGCTGCCGCAGTTCTGGAACGTCCTGATCGGCGACATGAGCGTCGTCGGCCCGCGTCCGCCGCTGCCCTCCGAGGTCACGGCGTACGACGGCACGGTCTTCCGTCGCCTGTACATCAAGCCCGGTATCACCGGTCTCTGGCAGGTCTCCGGTCGCAGCGACCTCTCGTGGGATGAGAGCGTCCGCCTCGACCTGCGGTACGTCGAGAACTGGTCCGTGATGAACGACCTGCAGATCATGTGGCGAACTGCCAAGGTCATGGTGCAGCCCAGCGGGGCATACTAGTCACAGAACGCTGTGGTTCGGTCCGCCGGGGAGGCGGATGCAGGACCGTGATGCAGTGAGATGGATGCGGGAGCATCCGAAATGAGGGGGAAATCAACGTGCCATCAACCGTCCGGATCCTTGGCACCCATGGTGTTCCGGCCGCGTACGGCGGCTTCGAGACAGCCGCTGAGCATGTCGGTCTGTACCTGCGCGATCAGGGCTGGAACGTCATCGTCTACTGTCAGATCCCCGGGGAGGGGCCGACGACCGTCGACGACTGGAACGGCCTTCAGCGCGTGCTCGTGCACGAGCCCCGCGAAGGCTGGAAGGGCACGTCGTCGTTCGACCTGACCTCGATCCGTCACGCGATGCGCGAGCACGTCGACGGAGACGTGTGGCTCACGTTCGGCTACAACACCGGCGTTTTCGACATCATCCCGCGGCTCCGCCGGATCCCGAACGTCATCAACATGGACGGCATGGAGTGGACCCGCAAGCGCTGGGGCGTCGTCAAGCAGGGCATCCTGCTGGCGAACGAACGCCTCGCCGGGCTGGTCGGCGACGTGCTGATCGCCGATCACCCCGTGATCGCCACCTACCTGCGCCGGCATTTCGGCAAGCGGCGCGTGCAGACCATCACCTATGGGGCACCCGAGGTGCTCGATGCCCCGACGGGGCCGGTCGAAGAGCTCGGGCTGACACCCGACGACTACGCGATGATCGTCTGCCGCCCGATCCCCGAGAACTCGGTGCTCGAGATCGTCCAGGCATGGTCGGCTGCCGAACGAGGCATGCCGCTGGTGGTCGTCGGTCCCTACGGTGACGACGACCCGTATCACGTGGCGGTGCGCGCCGCGGCATCCGATGAGGTGCTGTTCCCCGGGTCGATCTTCGAGCCCGAGCGCATCCAGTCGCTCCGGTTCCACTCCGCCCTCTACCTGCACGGGCACACGGTCGGCGGCACCAACCCGTCGCTCGTCGAGGCGATGGGCGCGGGCAACGCCGTGATCGCCCATGACAACCCGTACAACACCTGGGTCGCAGGACCCGACAACGCCTACTTCACCGGAGCCGACGATCTCGCCGGTCTGCTCGACGATGTGCTCTCCGATGAGGGCAGGAGGCGGCGCATGGGCGCCGCCAGCCGCGAACGGTTCCGCGCGGAGTTCACGTGGGCCAAGATCGGCGCCGAGTACGAACAGGCCCTCCGCACCGCGCTCGCGCGGCGAGGGCACGCACAGCAGCAGACAGGGGTAAACGCATGATCGATGTCGCAGTGGTCGGACTCGGGAAGATGGGGCTCTCTCATCTGTCGATGATCAAGGCGCACCCCGACGTCAATCTCGTGGGGGTGTGCGACGCCACGGGGTACCTGCTCGACATCCTGGCGAAGTACACCGGGGTCACCACCTACAAGGACCTCGACAAGATGCTCGATGAGGCCCGCCCGCAGGCGATCATCATCGCGACGCCGACGCACCTGCATGCGGGGATGATCCGCAATGCGCTGCAGCGCGGCATCCACGTGTTCTGCGAGAAGCCGCTCGTGATCGACCCGGCCGACAGCATCGAGCTCACGGCGCTGGCCGAGCAGAAGGGTCTCGTCACCCAGGTCGGCTACCACAACCGCTTCGTCGGAGCCTTCCTCGAAGTCAAGCGCCTGCTCGACCTCGATGCGATCGGCACGGTCAACACCGCTCTCGCCGAGGCCTACGGACCCGTCGTGCTCAAGCCGGCCGGTCGCACCTGGCGCAGCGAGCGCGCCACCGGTGGAGGCTGCCTCTACGACTACGCGGCCCACCCGCTCAACCTCCTCACCTGGTACCTCGGCACGCCGGAGTCGGTCAGCGGCAGCCAGCTGACCAGCATCTTCTCGGCGCAGATCGATGACGCCGTGGCGAGCACCCTGCACTACCCCGACGGCACCGCTCAGATCATCTCGAACTGGTCGGACGAGTCGCAGCGCAAGATGACGACCAAGATCACCCTGTGGGGCACCAACGGCCGGATCTACGCCGACCGTCAGGAGATCCACGTCTACCTGCGCGACACCGCCACGATTCCCGAGGGCTACCGCGTCGGCTGGAACGTCCGCTACACGACGGATCTCACCGAGGCGCCCTGGTTCTACCTGCGCGGCGAGGAGTACAGCGCACAGCTGGACTCCTTCGTGCAGCGCGCCCAGGCCGGCGCATCCGCCGGAACCAACGACTTCGCATCGGCCGCGGTCACCGACAGGGTGATCTCGATGATCAGCGAGGATGCGGTGCGCGAGGACTCGCGACTCACCGCGGAGGCAGCATCCGATCTCGCCGTGCAGACGGCACCGAAGGGGCGTATCGCGGCAGCGCTGAGCGCTCTGCGTGGAGGGAAATGACCATGACGACATCCACTCGCACCATGGACCGGCTGCTGTTCGGTGACAACCAGTTCTTCGGCGTCAACCACATGTCCGAAGAGAAGGCACGCGCGCAGCAGATGCGCTTCCAGGACACCGAAGCGATCATGAGTGTGCTCGACGCGGCGTACGACGAGGGCGTGCACACGTTCATGTGCACCACCCACGATCGCATCGCCGAGGTCACCGACCACGTCCGAGCCCACCCGGATCGCTACTCGGACATGACGTTCTTCCCGTGCATGCCGTACGCGCACAAGTACGCGAACGCCGTGACCGAAGACGGCTTCCTCGGAGCCATCCGCAAGTTCCTCCCGGAGGAGGGCCTGCTCGACAGCATCGCGCGAGGCACCTCGTCGCTCGCCCGCAAGGACATCGAGGGCGTCACCACGCTGCTCATCGACGCCGAGATGAAGATGTTCGACGGCCTGTCGACGCCTGTCATCTGGTTGCAGAACGTCGTCGTCGACCTGCTGTCGGGGCTCGGCTTCACCGATGCGTTCCGCATCTTCGCCGACCACGTGCGCAAGCGCTACAACGCCGAGCCCGGCTTCATCACGATGAACCTGCCCCGGCTGCTCGACGACCTCGACAAGGCGGGAGTCGAGAACCCGATCGTGTGCTCGAACATCAACAAGCTCGGATTCCGGATGTCGGGTGGTGTCGACGCCTACCGCGACGCGATGGACAAGCGTCCGTTCCGCGCCGTCGCCATGTCGGTGTACGCGAGCGGGGCGATCCCGCCGCGTGAGGCCATCGAGTGGGTGACGAGCCTTCCCAACCTCGAGTCGATCGTCTTCGGCGCGTCGAGCCGTGCGAACATCGCCTCCACGGTGAGCCTCGTGGACGAGTACTGGCCGCAGCGCTGACATGCCGACGGGTGACCCGAACGTCGTTCTGATCGCCAACCCCGGCGCCGACCTCTACGGGTCGGATCGGATGGTGCTCGAGACCGTGCGCGGCCTCGTGGGGGCCGGCCGACGAGTCGTCGTGACCGTGCCGCACACCGGCCCCCTCGTGCCGCTGCTCGAGGATGCGGGCGCGGAGGTGGTCGAGTGCGCGACCCCGATCGTCCGCAAGGGATTGCTGAACGCGCGGGGCCTCGTGGAGCTGGTCGTGACGTCGATCCGCTCGGTCGGCCCCGGCCTCAGGCTCATCCGACGGGTCGACCCCGGCGCGGTGATCGTGAACACCATCACTCCCCCGCTGTGGATCCTTCTCGGGCGCATCAGCCGACGCCTGACCGTGTGTCACGTGCACGAGGGCGAGGGTTCCGTCGCCGGCATCGTGCGTCGCGCCCTCTACCTGCCCCTCGTCTTCACGAATCGCGTGATCGCGAACAGCGACTTCACACGACGGGTGCTGGCGACCTCCGCCCCGCGGGTGGCCGACAGGACCATCGTGGTGCACAACGCGGTGCCGGGCGCGGATGCGGTCGAGACACCGCGCGACACGCTCACGGCCCCGACGCGCCTGCTCTATGTCGGTCGCCTGTCGCACCGCAAGGGCGTGCACGTGGCGATCGATGCGCTCGACGTCCTCGTCCGCGAGGGTCGCGACGTCCGCCTCGATGTCGTCGGCGCGGTCTTCCCCGGCAACGAGGCCTACCTCGCCGAGCTTCACGCGCAGGTCGCCCGCTGCGCACTCGGGGATCGCGTGTCCTTCCTCGGGTTCAAGTCGTCGGTGTGGGACGACCTCGCACGCAGCGACATCGCCGTGATCACCTCGCTGGTCGACGAGACGTTCGGCAACACCGCTGTCGAGGCCGCTCTCGCCGCGCGTCCTGCAGTGGTGAGCGAGGTCGGCGGTCTGCCCGAAGCGGTGAGCCACTCGCAGAGCGCGACGCTCGTCGCCCCCGGCGACGCCTCCGCACTCGCAACGGCCATCGCCGCCAAGATCGACGACTGGCCCACTCAGGCGGCACTCGCCGTGTCGGATTCGGCGGCTGTCGCCGAGGCTTTCTCGAGCGAGCGATACACCGACGGGATCCTCGCCGCGCTTCGCCGCTGAAGGTCTAGCAGAATCTGTCCACAGGACTCTTGTCCCCCATCCGGTGGACATGATAGGATCGCGCTCACTGGGGATAGCGTCATTTGGGGATGACGCAAGCCGATCGACTCGTTCTGAACGGGTCGACATCGGCAAACCCTGATTGGGGAATCTGGGGAATCGACAATCATGGTGATTGCGCGTACAAGCATGTCCATCGCGGCCCTCGCGCTCTGCGTGAGTCTGGTCGCCTGCAGCGGCACCGGGGAGCCGGCGAGCGAAGCGGATCCGACGAGCTCATCGTCGGCGACGCCCGCTCCTGATCCGACCGCGGGCTCGGCTCCGTCGGCGAACTCCGGAGCGACCGCGCCCGACGAGCCCGTCGCGAAGATCGAGCGCGCGGGGCACTCCGATGCACCGACGGTGACGGCGGATGCAGCCGACACCTCGGACGCCGTGTCCTACGGCGACGGCGTCAGCGTCAGCATCGACGACGTGTCGTCAGGCAAGGAGACGTCGCAGGGGCCGGGGAGCTTCCCGGGCCGCGAATACGCCCGACTGACGATCACGATCGACAACGGCTCCTCCGACTCGATCGACCTCGGCACGTCGGTGCTCACTGTGCTCGATGCGAAGGGCGCGACCGCCGTGCGCGTCTACGCCGCCGAAGCGAAGGTCACCGACTTCGCCGGCACGGTGGCCGCGGGCAAGAGCGCCACTGCGACCTACGCCTTCGCCATCCCCGAGGATGCGCGTGACGAGGTCACCGTGGTCGTCGACTTCGACGGCGACCATACATCCGCCGTCTTCCACGGAGGGCTCGACTGACATGTCCACGCTGAGCCCGTCCGCGACCGCTGATTCCGACCGCTTCTCGACACGAGGAACCTCCATGACACGCACCGCCCGCGGAGCAGACCGTCTCCGCCGCGTGATCGCCGCGATCGCCACCGCCGCGACGGCCCTCGCCGCGATCGCGTTCATCGCTCTGCCCGCAGAGTCCGCGTCCGCCGACACACCCGGACAGCCCAACACCGTCACCGCCGATGTCCTGCCCACCTGGCAGATCAACGGCGTCGTGTGGAGTCAGGTCGTCGCCGGGAACACGGTGTACGTCACCGGCAGCTTCACGAAGGCGCGACCGCCGGGGGTCGCCGTCGGCGGCCCGGGCGAGATCGACGCGAACAACGTGTTCGCATTCGACATCACCACGGGCAACCCGGTTCCGAACTTCAGCCACTCCTTCGACGCCCAGGGTCTCGTCGTGCGAGTCACGCCCGACGGCAAGACCGTGTACTTCGGTGGCGACTTCACCGCCGTCGACGGTCAGGCCCGCGCGCACGTCGCGGCCTTCGACGTCGCCACCGGCACCATGCTCGACTGGGCACCCCGCACGGACGGTCAGGTGAGAGGCTTCGCCTTCGCGGGCGACACCGTCTACGTGGGCGGCAACTTCCGTTCCAGCGGCGGTCAGCCGCGCAGCGAGCTGGCGGCCTGGAACACCACGTCCAAGACGATCACGTCGTGGGCTCCGGCTGCGGCAGGCGACGGATTCGTGTGGGACATGCTGATGTCGCCCGACTCCTCGCGCGTCATCATCGGCGGCTCGTTCACCACCCTCAACGGAGCAGCCGCCTACGGCATGGCCTCCCTCGACACCGCGACCGGGGCGGCACTCCCCTGGGCCGCCACCGACAAGATCAAGACCGCCGGTCTCAACGGCGCGATCTCGAGCCTCAGCACCGACGGCACCCAGGTCTACGGCACCGGGTACGCGTTCGGTGCAGGAGCATCGTTCGAGGGGACCTTCGCGGCAGATCCCTACACGGGCCAGATCAACTGGCTCAACGACTGCCTCGGTGACACCTATGCGAGCTTCCCGCAGGGCGGCGTGCTCTACTCCGTCTCGCACAAGCACGACTGCAGCGTCGTGGGCGCCTTCGGCGACACGAACCCGCGAGCACGGTGGACCAAGGCGATCGCCGAGAGCACCACGCCCACCGGCGGTGTGATCACCAAGAAGGATGCCTACGGGTGGGACTTCACCGGTATGCCCTACACGGAGCAGCTCAACTGGTACCCCGACCTCGAGTTCGGCACGTACACGAGCGCGCGTCAGGCCGCATGGTCGGTCACCGGAAACGCGAACTACGTCGTGCTCGGCGGAGAGTTCCCGAAGGTGAACAACGTGGCGCAGCAGGGCCTGGTCCGGTTCGGCAAGACGAACGTCTCGCCGCACGCCGTCGCCCCGGTCTACAACGCCGGCCTCACCCCCGCGCCGTACTCGAACGAGTCCGGAGTGGTGAGGGTCCCGTTCACCAGCGTCTGGGATCGCGACAACGCCACGATCACATACGACGTGTTCCGCAGCCCCTCCGTCAAGATCGCGACCTTCACCCGCACTGACGGCCGGTTCTGGAATCTGCCGAGCCTGAGCATCACCGACAGCGGCCAAACACCGGGAGCGCAGGTGCGCTACCAGGTCAGGGCCAAGGATGCCGACGGCAACGTGCAGTGGAGCGCCTGGTCGCCCTATGTGACCGTGTCGAGCACGCCGACCGCCACGTACCGCGCAGCGGTGCGGGCGAGCGGTGCCAGCCACGCCTGGCGCCTCGACGAGACGACCGGAACCCGACTGTACGACGACGTGGGGAACGCACCCGGTACGGCGACGAGCCTGACGCTCGGATCGAGCGGCGCGCTGCTCAACGATTCGAACGCGGCGATCACCTCGGCGGGCGGCAGCACGCCCAAGATGACGACGCAGGACGTCAGCACCGCGACGTCGGCCGCGACGGTCGAGGCGTGGGTGAAGACCACCAACACGAAGGGCGGACGCATCGTCGGCTTCGGCGACTCCGCCACGGGCACATCGACGTCGGGCCTCACCGACCGGGTGCTGTACCTCGACAACTCCGGACGCGCGAACTTCGCGATCAACGACGGCTCCTACCGCACGATCTACAGCCGCACCGCGGTGAACGACGGCAACTGGCACCACATCGTCGGTACCGTCGGCTCCGAGGGCATGCAGCTCTTCGTCGACGGCAAGCGCGTGGACCGCGATCAGGCACGCACCTCGCCGAAGATCTACGACGGCTACTGGCGCATCGGCGCAGACCAGACGAACGGCTTCACCAACAAGCCGACCAACGCCGGTCTCGCAGGCACGATCGACGACGTGGCGGTGTATCCGTCCGCGCTGACTCCGGCCGACATCCAGTCGCACTACCTCGCGAGCGGTCGCTCGGCCGCGTGGACCGCCGCTCCGACCGACGTCTACGGCGCCGCGGTGTCGACGGACAAGCCGGATCTCTACTGGCGCCTCAACGAGACGGCGGCCGGCACGATCGTCGACTCCGCCGCCGGAGGGACGACAGGCAACCTCGCCGGAACCGTGACCCGTGGGCAGACGTCCGCGATCGGCACCGGAACCGCGACCACCTTCAACGGCTCGACCGCGCTCGTGGTCGCACAGGAGCCCTGGACGGCGCCGACCACCTACAGCGCCGAGCTGTGGTTCAAGACGACGACCAACAGGGGCGGCACGCTGATCGGATTCGGCAACGCCACCAGCGGGCTCAGCACCCAGTACGATCGCCACGTCATCATGCAGAACGACGGGAAGGTGCAGTTCGGAAGCGGTCAGCCGCAGACCACGCTGGTCACCCCCACCGCATACAACGACGGCCAGTGGCACCACGTGGTCGCCAGTCAGGGCGCCGACGGGATGAAGCTGTGGCTCGACACCCAGCTCGTCGGCAGCAACTCGATGGCAGGTTCCGAGAACTACCGCGGCTACTGGCGCATCGGTGCGGACAAGACCTGGGGCAGCACGTCCAGCAACTACATCGCCGGAACACTCGACGAGGTCGCCGTGTACCCCTCCGTGCTCTCCGAGCAGCGGGTTCGCGATCACTTCGCAGCGAGCGGCCGTACCGTTCCGGGACGCGCACCGGTGGCGGCGTTCACCTCGGTGACCGACAAGCTGAAGATCGACGTCGACGCGAGCACGTCGACCGACGCCGACGGCGGGCCGCTCGCCTACGCGTGGAACTTCGGTGACGGGACGGTCACGACGGGGGCGACGGCATCGCACGTCTACGCCGCCGGCGGCACCTACACGATCACGCTGAAGGTGACGGACAGCACTTCGCTCGTCAACACCCTCACCAGGTCGGTGACGGTCGCCCCGAACCAGGCTCCGACGGCGGCGATCAGCGCCACGGCGGATCACCTCGATGTCGCGCTCGACGGATCGGCATCGTCCGATCCCGACGGCACCATCGCGTCGTACGCGTGGGACTTCGGCGACGGCACCACCGGCACCGGCGCCACCACGACCCACACGTACGCGACGGCGGGCGACTTCACCGTGACTCTCACGGTGAAGGACGACACCGGCACCACCGCCACCAAGACACGGGTCGTCACGACGACGCTGGCGCCGAACCAGGATCCGACGGCGGCATTCACGACCGCGTCGAACCTGCTCGCGGTGACCCTGGATGCCACGACGTCGACGGACCCTGACGGGACCATCGGGTCGTACGCCTGGGAGTTCGGCGACGGCGGCACCGCATCCGGTGCGACGGCGTCTCACACCTACGCGAGCGCCGGCACCTACACCGTGAAGCTCACGGTGACGGACAACCGGGGTGGCACCGCGACCGTGACGCATGACGTCACTGTGGCGCCGAACCAGGCGCCCTCTGCGGCCTTCACCACCTCGGTGGCGAACCTCGCTGTGGCTGTCGACGGCTCGGGTTCAGCGGATGCGGACGGCACGGTCGCCGCATACGCCTGGGACTTCGGCGACGGCGGCACCGCTTCGGGAGCGACGTCGTCTCACACCTACGCAGCCGGGGGCACGTACACCGTGACCCTCACGGTGACGGACGATCGGGGGGCGACAGCCACCACGACCAGGTCGGTCACCGTGGCGGCACCGCAGGTGTGGGCGCAGGATGCCTTCACCCGGACAGGCACCAACGGATGGGGTACCGCAACCACCACCGGCGGCGCGTGGACCATGTTCCCGAGCAGCGCGACGGCACTGAGCAAGTTCGCCGTCAACGGCACCGGCGGAACCGTCACCCTGTCGGCGGGGAACAACTACTCG
Source organism: Microbacterium phyllosphaerae (assembly GCF_017876435.1). NCBI lineage: Bacteria > Bacillati > Actinomycetota > Actinomycetes > Micrococcales > Microbacteriaceae > Microbacterium > Microbacterium phyllosphaerae. The sequence continues at coordinate 1,175,681 of NZ_JAGIOA010000001.1, read as the reverse complement.
GCCTCGCTCGCCGGCTCGACGCCGTCGACGAACACCGAGGAGCGGTTCTCCGTGGCGTTCAACCAGCCGTCCACCGGCGGCGGGTACTACTTCTCCGCTCTCGGACGACAGATCGACAACGCCAACGACTACCGCGCGAAGTTCCGCGTGGCGTCGAACGGTGTCGTGTCCCTCTGGCTGACGAAGACGATCGCCGGGGCCGAGACGGTCATCTCGTCGACGACCGTCCCCGGTCTGACGGTCACGAGCGCCGACCAGCTGAGCGTCAGGTTCCAGGTGACGGGCACCAACCCGACCACCCTCAAGGCGAAGGTCTGGCGCACCGCCACCACGGAGCCGACGGCGTGGACCCTCACGACGACCGACGCCACGGCCTCGCTGCAGGTTCCCGGCTACGTGGGCGTGAACAGCTACCTGTCGTCCAGCGCGACGGCCGTCCCGGTCGTCTACACATACGACGACTTCTGGGCGGGACCCGCGCAGTAGTCATCAGTGACACGAAGGGCCGAGGCGTTCACCGCCTCGGCCCTTCTGGGTTGATGGCGACGACCGCAGGCGAGAGCGATGCCCGTGGTCGAGAACGGATACCCCGTGGTCGAGCGCACGCACGCTCAGCGCCCTCGGGGTGGTTCCGTTGTGCGGGCGGCGCCCACCACTGGTGGTACCCACCGCCGGGCAGTGCCACCACCGGGCGGTGCCACCACCGGACAGGACTCGACATGGGAGCCGAGCTCGGACAGCACAGCAAGAGGCCGGGGTGTCTGCACCCCGGCCTCTTGCGTGCGCCCGTTTCAGGTTCCGGATCCGGATCCGAGCCGGATCAGGGGAACCGGATCCCGATCAGGGGAACCGAGCCCCGATCGTGGGTGTCGTGGATCCGAGGATCGTCGCGACGATTCCCGGGAGAGTCCGCGCCGAGGCGGTCGCACCCGCGAGCAGCCTGCCCGAGGTGTCCGTCACCTTGCGGCCCTCCACCGCGGTCGAGTTGGCGTCCTGCCCTGTCGTCGTGCGGTAGTTCGCCCACGTCGTGAACACATACGGGTTCACGTTGGCGGTACCGCGCGACCAGATCACGAACCAGGTCGGTGCCGCAGCGCTGTTGCGCTGGATCACGTTGCCATCCGAGCGGATGTTGAGCTGGGCGGGCGTGTACCGGTGGGTGTAGTCCTCGACGCAGTACGTGCAGTTACCGGCACTCTCGCCGATGACGTTGTTGCCGATCGAGATGTCGCGGATCAGCCACGGCATCGTCGGGTCCGGGAACGGACGTCGGGCGTTGTGCCCCGGCACGGATGCATCCGATGCGCTGCGGCTGTCCTGCACGATGTTCACGGCACGGTCTCCGCCGATGATCGTGTTGTTCCACAGGTTCACGCCACCGGTGTTGTTGATCTTGACGCCGTTGCCCACATTGCGCAGCACGAGGTTGTTGACGAAGTCGATCTTCTGCGACAGCTCGAGGAAGGCGCCGGCGCCCCTGTTCTCGATGATGTCCGAGCCGGAGATACGCACGTCGTACACCGACTGGTCGAGCCAGATTCCCGGCCCGTCGTTGCGCAGCAGCGCGGAATCGGTCACGGTGACTCCGCGCGACTTGGCGATCTTCACACCACCCGACACGGGCGATGTGTTGAAGTGCTCCGCGTTGTTCTCGACGGCCAGAAGGTCGTCGATGACGAGCGCATCCGCGTAGTTGGCTCCGAGCCCCATGAGGCCGTTGCGCGCCAGCGTCACGTCGCGGACCGTCGCGTTCGAGGCGCCGACGAAGAGTCCGGTCGAGGCGGTGTCGTAGATGACGACGTTCTCGATCGTCGCCTTCGGGGCCTCGACCGTCACGGCACCCATCATCCAGACGGAGGTCGCGTAGTTGCGGATGCCGATGCCGCGGATGACCGCTCCCTCGCCCCGCAGCGACAGCGCCTTGGTGAGGGTGGAGGTCTTCACGGAGTGCCCCGTGGGGTCGCTTCCGAGGTACAGACGGTCGTTCGCGACGTCGGTGAAGAAGGTGCCGGCCTTGAGATTCGCGAGCGACGCGACCTCGACCTGGGCGACGCCGTCGATCCAGACCTGCTCCGGGTGAGCGGCCATCGGGTGCGCGGCATTCAGCCACCGCCATCCGGCCGCCGTGCCGTCAGCCTCGCCCTTCGTGAACGACGGGGTCGAGTCGAAGTCGTACTTCCAGTCGGCACTGAACCAGCGTCCGCTCGCGGCCTGCCAGTTCTTCAGTGTCGACGCACCGTCGAACCACACGGACTCTCCGGGGTACGACTGGATCGTGAGCTTCTTGCCCGCGGGGACCACGACGGACTCGTGATAGGTGCCGCCGCGGAGCACGAGAGTCGAGCCGGATGCCGCACTGTTGACCGCAGACTGCACCGTGGCGAACGGCGCTGCCTGGGTGCCCGTGCCTGACGCCGCGCCGCTGGGGCTCACGAACAGGGCACCGGCTGGCACCGCGTACTTGGTGGTCCCGACGGCAGCCGCGCCCGCGGCGGTGCGTGCGCCGCTCACGTTCCAGGCGGGTGCACCACCCGCCGGAGTGGTCGGAGTGGTCGGAGTGGTCGGCGTGGTCGGCGTGGTCGGCGTCGTCGGAGTCGTCGGCGTCGTCGGAGTCGTCGGCGTCGTCGGAGTGGTCGGCGTCGTCGGAGTGGTCGGCGTGGTCGGAGTGGCGTCCTCTTCGTTCGAGGCCACCCGGAGGTCGTCGAAGAGAACGCCCAGCGCGGGGGTGCTCCTCGAGACGTAGAGCCGCACTCCTGTGCGGCCGTCGGCCTTCAGCCGCTTCGCCGCCCGGTCGGTGACGGAGAGCTTCCAGCTCGTCGGCTTGGCTCCGACCGCGCTCACGCGCGCGTCGATGGTGACCGCGTCGGTGCCGGCAAGGCGCGTCTCGAGCACGAACGGAACTCCCGCCTTGACGCGGAGCTCGGGCACCCAGGTGTAGCCGAGGGTCGTCTGCACCCCTGCGTTCACGCGGAGGGTCTCGAGGAGGACGACGCCCTTCGGATCGACGCGCACCTGGGTCTGGTAGAAGCCGTCGGCGGTGAGCCGCGACTGCAGGCTCATGTAGACGCCGGAGCCGGACTTCGGCAGCTGCGGCAGTGTGAAGGCGGTCGACTGGGTCGAGTCGCCGACAGCGACACCCACAGGGCGGGCGGTCACGGTGGCGCCCGGCGCGGCGGCGTTGAGCTTCGCCGTGCCGTTCGCCACCGAGACCGATGCGACGGGTGAGGCGTCGTAGGTCGTGCCGTCGGCGGCGGAGCCGAGGCCCGCTTTCACGGTGCGATCCATGGAGTCCTGGACCAGGACGACGTCAGTGGTGTCCGCCGCAGCGGGGGTCACGACGGCGAAGGGCAATAACAGTGCGGATAAGGATGCGATCAGGGGGAGGGTATTTTTACGCATGGGGGAGGGTCTCCGATGTGTTTCTCGTCACTGCAGGGTCGGGTAGGCAGCGTCGACATCCGGCTTCGGTGGCGGATGATTGTAGACCATAGCCTGATTTCCCTGGGCGGTTCCTGAGGATTTGCTGATATCGATTGGATAACTGTCAGCGATCGGAGGGTTCTTCCGGGTCAGCCGAGCGCGGACATCTTCCGGAACCATATGGCCAATGCGGCACCCAAGTACAGAGCCGCTGCGAGGGCGAGAAGGCTGTATACCAGCATGAACGCGGGCGGCCAGCCCCACAGCACGAACGCGAAGCAGAGCACCCCGTAGTCCGTGGGGAGCCCCAGCAGAGAGCGCCCGAGTGAGAATCCACCGGCCTGCGCCGCCTGAGCGACGCCCTTCTTGCCGCGCAGCAGATCGTTCAGGATCATGCCGAAGAAGGTCACCGTCGAGATGACGGCGAAGCCGAGCGGCACCAGGAGCCAGAGGTCCGACGGCAACGGGAAGAACCGGTACCAGCCGATGGCCACCGCGAGCGGGAGAGCGACGAGCTTCGTCGAGTCGAGGACGTGGTCGAGCCATTCGCCTGCGAGCGAGCCTCCTCCACGGAGCCTCGCGACCTGGCCGTCTGCGCTGTCCCAGGCATACCCGACCGCGAGGAGCAGCCAGACGATGATCCCGAGCACGATCGACGGCGGCACCGTCGCCAGGAGCACGATCCCCGTGAAGGTGAACGCCGCGCTGATCAGAGAGACCTGATTCGGCACGAGTCCTGCGGTGAAGGCGCCGGCCGCGATGACCCGGCCGACGGGGCGGTTGATGAAGACCGAGTACGCAGGAGCCCCGCGTGCACGCCCCTTCTGGGCGGCCGCGAGGCTCCGGTACGAATCTGCGAAAGTCAGGGCGTCACTCCTCGTGCTCGGAAGTCGTCGAATGTCAGGGTGTACGGAACGCTGGTGAAGCCGGATCCCGCATAGGTCGAGATCCCGACGTAACCGGCGGTCTGCAGTGCTGCGGTGGAATCGGTCGTGGACAGCTGCCAGGCAGCCGGCTCCGTGGTTCCCGCCGCCCAGAGCTTACTCCGGAGCGTCGTCGTACCCGTGCCGAATGCCTGCACCCGGACGTTATATACCGTTCCTGGGGTGAACGTGAAGCCCGCCATGTTCTGCGAGACCAACGCCGTGCCACCGCGGGCGAGCTGCGCCGTCACCGATCCGTCGGCACCGATCAGCCACCGCGCCCGGTAGTCATCCGACCCGACGACCCGAGCGAGAGCCGCGACGTAGACGCGTGCTCCGGCCGGCATCGCCGGCGCGGTCACGGTGAACGTCAGATCCGTGCTCGTGGAGGTGGCGGAGTTCAACGATGCGGTGCGGGTCTGCCCCGCCGCCTGCGTCGTGAACTTCGCCGCCCCGTTGTCGATGGCGACGTTCGCCGCGCCGCTCGTCTGGGTCCAGACACCGCCGGTCTGGGCCGTCCCGAGCGTGCCGTTCGCCCGACCGAAGTCATCGGCGGCGAAGGCCGCGCCCGCCGGAGCGACCACCGTCACGGACTTCGTCACGGTGTTCACCGCGCCGAGGTTGTCGGTCACCGTCAGCGTCACCGTGTACGTGCCCGCTGCGGCATACGGGTGCGAAGCGGTCGACCCGGTGGCGGTCGCCCCGTCACCGAAGTTCCACGCATACGAGGCGATCGAGCCGTCAGGATCCGTCGATGCCGTGCCGTCGACCGCGACCGTGAGATCGGTCGGAGTCGCCGTGAACGATGCGACGGGGTTCTGGTTGGCCGGAGCCGCCGTCACCGTGACCGCCTTGGTGACCGTTCCGGTTGCACCCTTGTTGTCCGTGACCGTCAGCTTCACCTGATAAGTGCCTGCGGCAGCATATGCATGCGCGGCGGGCGTGACGCCCGTGGCCGTGGCTCCGTCTCCGAAGTCCCAGGCGTACGAGGCGATGGTGCCGTCGGCGTCGGTCGAGGTCGATCCGTTCACCGTGGCCGAGAGCCCGCTCACCGAACTGGTGAACGCGGCGACCGGCGCCTGGTTGACGGGAGGCGTCGGGCCGCCCGTCGTGGATCCTGCCCAGAAGTTGTCGAACCGGGTCTGGAACGGCACGTTGGTGACCGAGCCGCCGAGGTACACACCGAGACCGACGTGTCCGGCCGACTGCAGACCCGCGGTGGAGCTCGTCGTCGACGAGGTCCAGTTCGCGGGCTCGGCCGTGCCGACCTTCCACACCTTGGCCCTGATCGTCGTCGGCGAGGTTCCCGTCGCTTCGGTGCGCACGTGCAGTGCGTCACCGGCGCTCACGGTCAGCCCCGTCGACGCGGTCGTCAGGACGGTCGCGGTCTGCTGCAGCTGCAGCTGGACCCCGCCGGTCGGCGAGACGATGACCCGCGACCGGTAGTCCTCCGTGCCCACACGACGTGCGGCCACCGTGTAGTACGCGCTGCCCCCGGTCGGAAGCTGCGGCAGCACCACGTCGACGTCCACCGCAGTGTCGGTCGAGGAGACGTCCGTGAGGTACGCGTACCGCTGCGCTCCCCCGGCCGGCTGCTGGAATGCCGCGTAGGCGCCGCTGACGAGGTAGTTGGATGCCGTGTTCGACAGCGTCCACGCTCCCCCGGTGTTCGCGGTGCCGAGGCCGCTCGCCACGGTGCGGTTGAACGAGTCGGTGGCGTAGGTCACCGCTCCCACCGGTGCCGTGACCGTGATCGACGCCGTCTTCTGCGACGTCGCTCCCTCGTCATCCGTCACCGTGAGCGTGATGGTGTACGTTCCCGCTGCCGCGTACGTGTGGGTCGCGGTCTTGCCCGACCCTGCGGCCGTCCCGTCACCCCAGTTCCACGAGTAGCCGGCGATCGTGCCGTCGGTGTCCTGCGAGGCGCTCGCGTCGACATCGGCCTTCAGGTCGGTGGCGGCGGAGGTGAACGAGGAGACCGGCGCCTGGTTCGCGACGGCTTCGACGATGGCCGTCGACGTGCCCGTCGCGCCCTTGTCGTCGGTCACCGTGAGGGTCACCGTGTAGGAGCCCGCGACCGCGTAGGTGTGCGTCGCCGTGGCTCCGGTGCCCGCAGGCGTTCCGTCTCCCCAGTTCCAGCTGTAGCTCGCGATCGTGCCGTCGGCATCCGTGGAGGCGCTCGCGTCGACCGCGAGGCCGAGCTTGGTCGCGGTGTTCGTGAAGCTCGCCGTCGGGGCGATGTTCGCGGGTGCTCCGGTGGTTCCCAGCGCGTAGTGCTGCGAGACGGTCGTTCCGGACAGCGGCGACAGGTAGACGGCGACCTCGTCGATCGATCCGTCGAACTCCCAGTCACCCGGACCCCACGTGACGTCGCCGCCCACGTGCCAGTACCCGGTGTAGTCCTGAGCGTTCGTCTGGCCGTTGGACCCCTGCTCCACGCCGTCGACGTAGAGGCGCATTCCGGTGGCGCCCTGCGTGGCGACCACCTGGTGCCACTGGCCGTCGTTGTACGACGCGGAGGTCTGCAACGTTTCGGCGAAGCCGACCCAGACTCCGTAGATGAGCTTGCCGTCCGGTGTCATGTAGACGTGACGGTCGTAGCCCGACGAATTGCCGTCCGGGCTGTTGCCGAATCCGATGATCTTTCCACCGCTGGTCGTGCTGGTCTTGAACCATGCCTCGAGCGAGTACGAGCGGGGGTTCGTGTACGAGTTCTGGCTGATGACCTGGCCACCCTCGAACGAGGCCGCCTTGTTGCTCACACCGGCGAGGGCTCCATCGACGCCCTTGCTGACGCCGCCGAAGTAGGTGCCCTTCTGGTTGTAGCCCGAGGCATCCGCTGCGGTGCTGCCCGTCGACTCACCGAGTCGCCAGTACAGCGCGGGGTCTGCGGCGTAGACGGCCGCGCCATACGCGTCAGCCGGAGCGGTCGATCCCTCGAGCTCGCGACCGGATGCCGTGTAGTGCGAAGCCACCTGCTCGCGGGTCAGCGGGGCGCCGTAGATGGCGACGTCGTCGATCTGGCCGGGGAAGAAGGCTGCACCCGACCACGGGCTGTCGCCTCCGACTCGCCAGTAGCCGTTGTACGCCTGCGCCGACGTCACGTCGGTGCGCTGGGCGACGCGGACGCCGTCGATGTAGAGCACCATGCCGCCGTCGCTCATACCCGCCGACACGTAGTGCCACTGCCCGTCGTTGAACGCGCTGGCCGAGCTGATCGTCTGCGACGACCCGGGGTAGACACCGAAGGTGATCTGTCCGCTCGGTTCCATGTAGACGTGGCGGTCGTAGCTGCCGGACGTGCCGGTGGAGCTGTTGCCGAAGCCGACGATCTTCCCGCCGTTGGTCGTGGTCGTCTTGAACCACGCCTCGATGCCGAACGAGTTCGGACCGGCGATCGCCGACGTCGTCGATGCGAAGCCCTCACCGGAGCCGTCGAAGCTCGACGCGCTGCGCGAGTCCGAGAGCATGGCACCGGACGTTCCACGGGTCACGCCGCTGTGCACGGCGAGGTCGGATGCTCCGGCCCAGTCGTACGAGAGCGTGGCCGACGAGTCGTCGAGGGGCCAGTAGTTCAACGGTGCGTCATCGAGCACCGCGGTGCGGTACGCGCTCGGGGCGGCGGATCCGGATGCCGTCACGGTCGTCGTCCCACCGAGGATCGAGTGTCCCTCGTTGTCTGTCGCACGCACACGGTACGTGTACGTCGTGCCGTTCGTGACCGTGGTGTCGACGTAGGCCATGGGCGGCAGGCCCCAGTCGGCAGACTTCGACCGCACGTTCTCATAGGTCTTGACGACCACGTTGTCGCGGAGAACCTCGTACTTCAGGTACTCGCTGTCGCGGTCGTAGTTGAGCGGCCAGCTCACGCGGATCGATCCGCCGGTGAGGGCGATCGACGAGGCGGGCCAGGCCGTGTTCCAGAGGATCGGTCCCTGCGCGTTGGGCGCCTTCGACGTCACCGCGAAGCGGGCGAGACCCTGTTGACCGGTGTTGTTCACCCGGGTGAACTCACCGCCGTATACGAGGTACTCGCTGTTGGAGGAGACCGACCAGGGTCCCTGCGAGGCACCGCTGGCGGTGCCGGTGTTGAAGCTCGGGAACCAGTGCAGCAGCTTCGGAGCGGGGTTTCCGCCGAAGTCGTAGTATCCGAGGTTCAGTCCGTAGGGCGTCGTCCGCGCGACATCCTTCGACACGGCGAGGCCGCGGTAGAAGGACCAGGGATCGCTCTGCGGGAAGCCGTCTTCGAGGCTGCCGCAGTAGTGCGAGTGCCCGGCCGCGTACACGGTGTCGCCCATCGGCTCCACGTCGTACTGGTCGCCGTGGCAGTCATTGACCCAGACGAGGTCGCCGCTCGACCACGATGCGCGGAAGGAGCCCTCGAGGTTGCCGCCATTGCCGAACACGTAGCCCGTGCCATAGATGTCGTCGCCGGACGACTTGAGCGAGAGGATCGCCGCGTCGAGTCCGGCGTTGCGGATGACGTTGTTCGCCGAGAACGGCAGCAGGGAGGCATCGGATGCCGAGACCATGGCCAGGCCGTAGCCCGGGTTCGAGCTGCCGTTGAGAGTCTGGAAGTTACCGCCGAGGACCACCTTGTCGCCCGCGGGAGAGACGGTCACGACACGACCCTGGCGACCTTCGAGCACCGGGGCCCAGGGCAGCAGAGCGCCGGCGCGGGTGAACGCCGCGGCGCCGGAGCGGTCGTTGCCGGAGACGCGACCGAACGTACCGGTGATGTACACGGTGTCGTTGGTCGCGGCGACACCCGAGGTGACGCCGTTGGAGTTCGGGTTGAACGTCGAGAGCGTGCCGCTGGGCAGATCGAAGGCTGCCACGCGGTTGCGGGTCTGGGTGTTCACCGTGGTGAAGTCGCCGACGATGTAGAGGCGCGTGCCGTCGGGCGAGGCCTCGACCTGACGCACCTGGCCGTTGATCGACGGCGCGAACGACGCGATCAGGACACCGGTGCGGATGTCGTAGGCCAGAAGGTTCGACCGGGGGGTCTCGTTCACTCCGGCGGCAGCCCCTGCGGGCCGGGCGCTGGTGAACTTGCCCGCCGCGTACACGACGTTGCCGACCACGGCCTGATCCCAGACGATGCCGTTGATCTGCACCGTAGGCAGCGAATCAGCGGTGACCGTCGAGGCCTCTCCGGCCGGTGGACTCACGTCCGCCTGCGCGGGCGACATCGTCACCAGCGATCCGAGTGCGACGGCGAGCGTCACCGCGATCGCGATCAATGCACCGCGTCCGCGGCGTCCCCAAGACATTGCTGTAGTGCCCATCGTTCATCTCCCCAGATGATGGACCGTTCGCGCTCAACCCCTACATTGGCACCGAACGATAACTCCCCAGTAATCCGTCGTCCGACGGCAGCGACCTAAGGTCGAGGGCCGACGAAGACGACGTTTGGCACAGCGGCCAATATATCGACGATAACACGCACGTCCCCGTCAGGAGAAGAGGGAACTGCAAACTGGAATACTGCGTCCGCGCTGGCGCCGGCCGCGATGGACGACGGCCACACCGATGTGCCCTCGCCGGTGAGTCCGGCAGCGGGCAGGCGGTCGTCCCCTCCATAGGTCAGGGTGACGTTGGCCCCCGCGGTGTCGATCGCCTTCTCCGACCCGTTCGTCAGCCGTACGGTGACCTGGATGGCCGGGCCGCTGGGCTCGCCGGGGATGTCGTTGCCTGCGGTGATCGACTGGATGTCCGTGACCTCCGTCACGACCCCTTCCACGGCAGGAGCCGGCTCGTCGAGCGGCACCTCCTCGCCGTCGTCGGGCTTGGCCACACCGTCGGTGGCACCGGGAGACGGCGTCTCGAACTCGGTCGGCTGCGGCGTCGGCGTCGCGCCGGGGCTCGTCGATGCGCCCGGGTCGGCCTGGTCGGAGCCGCTGTTCGCGAGCACTCCCCACACGATCCCGCCGATGAGGAGCACGGCGATCACACCGATGAGCGTCCACCCGCGCCAGCCCATCCGCCGCCGCGGTTCCGTCTGCGAATCCGCCATGGTTCCCCTCCTCCACCCACCGGTACTCCGCGTCGAGGACGGAATATTCCGCCATTCTAGGTCAGACTCGCCTGCCGGGAACGGCGCCCCTCCACCGCGTCGAAGCGGGGGCCCGTCGGGTCGTCCGCATGTCTCGACCTGTGGGTGAGCAGCGACGCCACGGTGAAGAAGAGGATGAACGCGGTCGCGCTGTCGACGAGACCACTCTCGGTCACCGAGCGGATGATCACGAGGGTCAGCAGGGGCGCGACGAGCCAGCGCCGCCGCGACGAGATGAGTGCGCTCGCGACGCACCACACGATCAGCGCCGCGATCAGCGCGGTGCCGATGAGGCCCGTCTGCGCGAGCAGCGATGCCCAGCTGCTGTCGAGCACCTGCTCGTCGCGCCACTTGATGTCGACCGGGATCTTCTTGGCCGACAGGCCGATCCCGATCCACTTCTGCCACTCGCCCCAGTCCCACCCGAGCACCACCCGCCACACGTCGAAACGGGAGTCGAGGGCCGTCGAGGTGTCGTTCGAACCGGCTCTGGTGGCGAGGCTGCTGAAGACGTCGGTGAATGACGCGATCGCGTAGCCGAGCGGCAGGACGCCGATCAGCAGGTAGAGCACACTGCGATCCCGGATGCCGTTCACGAGCACGGCGACCACGATGCCGACGACGATCGCGAGCAGCCCCGTCCGCGATCCGCTGGCGACCGCGATGCCCACCAGGACGACGGCGGCGACGAGCCTCCACACGCGGATGCCGTTGCGGAGCATGAGCACGACCAGACCGATGATCGGCGCGGCGACGAGACCGGCCAGCTCGTTCGGGTGGATCTCGGGGATGCCTCCGCCCAGGCGGCCGGTCGACGCGAGCGACGGCACGCCCGTGACGGCCGCCACGACCGCGACCGCCGCCATCGCGGCGAGCAGGCAGGCGATGCTCGTCACCCACGGGACGCACGTCAGAAGAAGGAGGATCGTCGCCATCACGACGAACATCCGTCCGACCAGCACGATCGTCGAGGAGTCGTTGCCGGCGAGGACCGAACCGAGCACGCTCACCAGGAGCACGACGGCGATGACCCCCGCCGGAGCGATCCCGACGGCGACCCTCTCGCGGGTCCTCGCCGCGAAGGCGACCGTCGCTCCGAGTGCGATCACGGCGATGAGCGCCTTGGCGATCACCACGGCATCCACCCCGCCGCTGTAGATCGTGGCGCTGCGCCAGGGGATCACGCTCACGATCAGCAGCACGTAGAGACCGGCGACAGCCGTCACGCGGGCCGTGCTGGGGTGGTGCGCCGACTGCTGTCGAGGCTGACGCGCGAGGTCAGTCGGCGCGAGCATGCGAGGCCCCCGTGCCCGCGAGAGCGGGGTCACGGTCGGAGACCCGCCAGGACTCCGCGATGGAGCCGAGGGACTTGGGCCCGGTGTGGAGCATGACCACGCCGATCGGACGGACGCCCATGACGCGCAGGCGCGTCGTGACGGCGACGAGGTCGGTCGCCGAGGTGGCGTTGTGGCGGACGTTGATGATCACGCCCGCTCCCGGTCCCACCAGCTGCTCGATGAGCGCGGATGCTCCCGGCTCGACGATGACGACGACGACGTCGAAGTCCTCGTGCATCGCGGTTACGACATCGGGCAGCTCCGTCACGAGCCGCTCGAGGGCGATGGCGGCGTCCGCGACGAAGATCGCGTTCCCCTCTTCCCCGTCGGCGATCGACTCGGCGTCGAGAACCTCGTTCAGCGTGTGGCCTCGTCCGGTCACATGCGTCTCGCGGGTGTCGACCACGCACGCCGTCGCGCCGATCAGGCGCTGCGCCTCGAGCATCCCGGCGATCGCGTCATCGTCGATGGCTCCGTCCGACGCAGGGACCACGATCTGCGTGCGCGTCCCGCCGCCGGCGAGAGCGACGAGGTTTCCCGCCGCCTCCTCGTACGCGACGATCGCACCGGTGCTCGACTCGGGATGCAGTCGGCTGCGCCGCGGGATCTGACCGATCACCGGCAGACCCGACGAGCGCCGGACGTCGGAGATCGTGCGGAGGCGCCGGTTGGTGGTCGTGCGATACACCGCCACGATGGCGCCGAGCGCGAGGCCGGCGATGCCACCGAGACCTGTGATGGCCGTGACCTGCGGAGAGATCGGGGCGAGAGGAGCGACGGCGGGGAGCACCTGGTCGAGCGCGACCGTGTACCGCGCGTCATCCTCGTCGTTCTCTGTCTCGCCGATCAACTCCGAGAGATGCGTGGCCGCCGAGTTGGCGATGTCGGTGGCGAGCTGCGCGGTCGGCGCATCAGCGCGCACGATGAGCAGCACGGTGTCGGCCGTGTTCTCGGCGGAGAGCATGCGGCGGATGTCGCGGTCGGGGTACTCGTCTTCGTCGAGATCGAGATCGTCGCGCACGGCGTCGATGACCTCGGGGCTGTCGACGAGCGGCGGGTACGACTTGATGCGTGCCAGGCTGAACTGGTTGCGCTCGAACAGCGACGCCTCGGTCGAGTCGACGCGCAGCAGCAGGGTCGACGTCGCCGCGTAGGTCTCCGGGAGCAGCTTGGTGACGAACCACCCCATGCCGGCACCGAGCACCGCGAGCACGACGATGACGACCCATCCCTCGCGCAGGATACGTCCGTAAGGGACATCTTCCATCGCCAACCCCCTCAGTCGAAGACAGGGCCTAAACCTATCATTGGCCGCTTCGAGCCTTTACCGCGCGGTGCCCTCCGGCCGACCGCCCGTCGAGACCAGCCATCGGAGGCCGATGCCGCCCAGCATCGAGGCCGCGGCGAGCGCGAAGGGCAGGGTCGACGGGTGCGCCCCCAGGATGAGCATGACGACCGCCGCGAGGACCGCGAGGATCGTGTCGGAGAGCCTGATCAGGAACACCGCGATCTGGCGCCCCCCGACCGCGCCCAGGGCGCCGTAGGGAGTGACGATCGCCACGGACATCCCGTAGGCGAGCCAGGCGATGACCGCCAGAGGATCGACCTGGACGTCGAAGAGCAGCGGACTGACCCAGGGGATCAGCACCACGGCGATCACGCTCATGAGCAGCGTGCCGATCACGAGGAACACGACGACCCGGTCGGCTTCGCGGACGGATCCGGCCTTGCCGGCCTTGTGCTGGTCGGCGAAGCGCACGAAGAGGAACGACGACAGCCCGCCGATCACGAGGATCAGCGGGGAGGTGTAGGTGCGGGCGGCCTCGAGCAGACCGACGGCGGTGAGACCGGCCCCGGCCAGCACGAGCAGACGCACCACGGTGAACAGGCTGGGGCGCAGCACCTGCTGAAGCCCTCGCCACATGCCGTATCGCCAGACCGCGGCGATGTCGGCGCCGCGGAGCCCGACGAGGTGCCTGTCGTCTCGCGGCACGAGGAACCAGCCGATGATCGTCGCGACGATCTGCCCCGCGGCGATTCCCCCGAGGAAGGCGGCGAGCGACAGCGTGCCCGTGGAGTGGACGGTGAGGATGACCGCGAGAGCGACGAGGAATCCGGAGAGGTCGGTGATCGCCGTGCGCACGAACGACATGTGCGCGATCAGCAGGCGACGGACGATCTCCTCGACCGCGAACGCGGCGAGCGCGAGAGCGAACAGCGCCGACTCCCAGACATCCGAGAACCCGGTGAGCCAGGCGATCAGGAAGGATCCGATCGCGAGCACCACGGAGGTCGCGAGCAGCATGGCCTCGAGGCCGGCCCTGATCGAGCGCTGCGACCGCTCGAGGACGACGAGCGAGTCGCCGACGAGGCCGGTGACCACCGCTGTCGCGACGATCACGACGCCGTACAGGACCGCGAAACGGCCGTACTCCTCGATGCCGAGCAGGCGCGCGACGAGGATCTGCAGAAGCAGACCGATGCCCGCCTGCGCCGCCTGCGCGATCACGGCCCCCAGAGCCTTGCGTTTCATGTCGCCTCCCCGCCTGACATCCTCGCACGCGACTCGACGCGATAGAGTCGTAGCGTACGGCTGTGGGGGTCGTCGTGGACGGCGAGGGGAAGTCGTCCTCTGTGTGACGCCACCATGGACATCGACGTTTCCACGAGGGGGATCATGAAGGGCATCATTCTGGCGGGGGGCTCGGGCACCCGCCTGCATCCGATCACGCTCGGAGTCTCGAAGCAGCTCATCCCGGTGTACGACAAGCCGATGGTGTACTACCCGCTGTCCACCCTCATGCTGGCCGGCATCCGCGACATCCTCGTCATCACGACGCCGCACGACGCCGCGCACTTCGAGCGCCTGCTCGGTGACGGCTCGCAGTTCGGCATCACCCTCACCTTCGCGCAGCAGGAGTCGCCCGACGGGCTCGCCCAGGCCTTCACGATCGGCGCGGACTTCATCGGCGACGACAGCGTCGCCCTCGTGCTCGGAGACAACCTCCTCTACGGTCCGGGCCTCGGCACGCAGCTCAAGCGCTTCGCCGACATCGACGGCGGGGCCGTCTTCGCCTACTGGGTCGCCGAGCCCGAGGCCTATGGCGTGGTGTCCTTCGACGCGGACGGCCAGGCCGTGTCGCTCGAGGAGAAGCCGAAGAACCCGCAGAGCAACTACGCCGTTCCTGGCCTCTACTTCTACGACAACGACGTGATCGAGATCGCTCGCAACCTCGCTCCCAGCCCGCGTGGCGAGTACGAGATCACCGACGTGAACCGCGAGTACCTGGAGCGCAAGAAGCTGCAGGTCGAGGTGCTCCCCCGCGGAACCGCCTGGCTCGACACCGGGACGTTCGACCAGATGACGGATGCCGCCGACTACGTGCGCACGATGGAGCGCCGCACCGGCATGAAGATCGGAGTGCCGGAAGAGGTGGCGTGGCGTCAGGGGTTCCTGACCGACGACGAACTGCGCTCCCGCGCGGAAGCGCTCGTGAAATCCGGCTACGGCTCGTATCTGCTCGCACTGCTCGAAAGGGGCCGCGCATGACCCGCCTGCTCGTCACCGGCGGCGCCGGTTTCATCGGCTCCAACTTCGTCCACCATGTCGTCGCGCACACCGATGCGCACGTCACCGTGCTCGACAAGCTGACCTACGCCGGCAACCGCGCCTCGCTGGCAGGTCTCCCCGACGATCGCGTCGAGCTGGTCGAGGGCGACATCGCCGACGCCGAGCTCGTCGACTCGCTGTTCGCCGGCGTCGACGCCGTGGTGCATTACGCGGCGGAGTCGCACAACGACAACTCGCTGCACGACCCGCGCCCGTTCCTCGACACGAACATCATCGGCACCTACACGCTGCTCGAGGCGGCGCGCAGGCACGAGCGCCGCTTCCACCACATCTCGACGGACGAGGTCTACGGCGACCTCGAGCTCGACGATCCGCAGCGCTTCACCGAGAGCACGCCGTACAACCCGTCGTCGCCGTACTCGTCGACCAAGGCGGGGAGCGATCTGCTCGTGCGCGCCTGGGTGCGCTCGTTCGGCGTGCAGGCGACCATCTCGAACTGCTCCAACAACTACGGTCCGTACCAGCACGTCGAGAAGTTCATCCCCCGGCAGATCACGAACGTCATCCGCGGCATCCGACCGAAGCTCTACGGGGCGGGCCTCAACGTGCGCGACTGGATCCACGCGGACGACCACTCGTCCGCCGTGCTGACGATCCTCGAGAAGGGCGTGATCGGAGAGACCTATCTCATCGGCGCCGACGGCGAGAAGGACAACAGGTCGGTCGTCGAGCTGATCCTCACGCAGATGGGCCTGCCCGCCGACGCGTACGACCATGTGACCGACCGCGCAGGACACGACCTCCGCTACGCGATCGACTCCACCAAGCTGCGCACCGAGCTCGGCTGGCAGCCCCAGTACTCCGACTTCGAGTCGGGACTCGCATCGACGATCGACTGGTACCGCGCGAACGAGGACTGGTGGGCGCCCTCGAAGGACGCCACCGAGTCGTTCTACGCGGCCAAGGGACAGTGATGACGGCGTTCGGCAAGGCGCTCACGGTCACGCGCACCCCGATCCCGGGACTGCTCCTGGTCGACCTGCCCGTGCACGGCGACTCCCGCGGCTGGTTCAAGGAGAACTGGCAGCGCGAGAAGATGGTCGCCGCAGGTCTGCCCGACTTCGGCCCGGTGCAGAACAACATCTCGTTCAACGACGCGATCGGCACCACCCGCGGCATCCACGCCGAACCCTGGGACAAGTGGGTCTCGGTGGCGACCGGCCGCATCTTCGGCGCGTGGGTCGACCTGCGCGAGGGCGAGACCTTCGGCGCGGTCTTCACCGCCGAGATCGACCCGTCGCGCGCGATCCTCGTGCCCCGGGGGGTCGGCAACTCCTATCAGACGCTCGAGGCGGACACGGCGTACGCCTACCTCGTGAACGACCACTGGTCACCCGACGCCGAGTACTCCTTCCTCAACCTCGCCGACGAGACGGCCGCGATCGACTGGCCCATCCCGCTCGCCGAGGTCGAGATCTCGGCCAAGGATCTCGCACACCCCCGTCTCGCCGACGTGACGCCGATCGGTCCCCGCCGGACTCTGGTGATCGGGGCCTCCGGTCAGCTCGGGCTCGCACTGCGCGATGCTCTCGGCGATGCCCCTCACATCGAGTACACGACCCGCGACACCTTCGATCTCGGCTCCGCGGATCTCGCGAACGCTCGCCGCTGGCGGGACTACGGCACCATCATCAACGCCGCTGCCTACACCGCTGTCGACGTCGCCGAGACGGCGGAAGGGCGCACCGCAGCCTGGGCGGCGAACGTCACCGGTGTCGCGGCGCTGGCCCGCATCGCCACCGAGAACGGCATCACCCTGGTGCATGTGTCGAGCGACTACGTCTTCGACGGCTCGAAGCACGGGGCGTATGCCGAAGACGACGCCGTGAGTCCGCTCGGCGTCTACGGCCAGACCAAGGCCGCCGGCGACGCGATCGTCGCGACCGTGCCGCGCCACTTCATCGTGCGCACCTCGTGGGTGATCGGCGAGGGTCACAACTTCGTGCGCACCATGGCGTCGCTGGCCGAGCGCGGCATCGCACCTCGCGTGGTCGCCGACCAGATCGGCCGCCTGACGTTCACCGATGACCTCGCCTCGGCGATCGCCCATCTGATCTCGACCGATGCGGCGCCCGGCATCTACAACGTCACGGGCTCGGGCGAGCCGCGGTCGTGGGCCGACATCGCCCGCACCGTCTACCGCGTCACCGGCCACGATCCCGCGTCGGTCAGCGACGTCACGACGGCCGAGTACTTCGCCGGCGTCGAGGGTCCTGTCGCGCCGCGCCCGCTCAACAGCGTGCTCGACCTCAGCCGCATCGAGGCGACGGGGTGGACGCCGCGAGATGCGGATGCCGCGCTCGAGGCGTACCTCGTCGACCGCGTCGGCTGACCATCAGAGCTCGCCCGGTTTCATCGCCTCGGCGTCGATCGCGCGGATGACGCGCAGGGCGGCCGTGTCGGGCTTCGGCTCGCTCACCTGGCCGTCCGTCTTGGAGTGCCGCTTCGGCGCGTACACGACGAGCGAGTGGAAGAGGAAGCGCGCGAAGAACGCCACGATGAGCGACAGCCCTGTGGCGAGCACGCTCGAGATGTGCCATGTCTCGACCATCAGCGCCATCACCGGGATGCGCAGCGCGGCCTCGACGTTGTTGAACGTGAAGGATGCGGCGAATCGACCGCCCAGACCACGCGCGTCCGTGCGCATGTCGGCGAAGACGAACCGCTCCTGCAAGATGAAGTTGCCGATGATCGTGATCTCGGCGCCGATGATCGCCGCCCAGATGTAGGGCACGCCCGCCACCGTGAGCAGCCACATGATGCCGAGGTTGGCCACCGCTCCGATCACGCCGATCATCGCGAAGAGCGACATCTTGCCGAAACGCAGTCTGGCCAGGTGCGCGATGAACGTGGTCCCCTGACGGAAGCTGGCCTTGGAGGTGCCATGCCGCCGCTCACCGAACTCCATGGGCACCTCGGCGATGCGCAGATCGGTGCGGGCGAGGATCTCGAGCAGGATCTTGAAGCCCTGCGGCTTGAGGGTCGCGAGATCGAGGCGGCTCCGGTCGACCAGGAAGAACCCGGTCATCGGATCGGTGCTGCGCGCGAGCCGGATCGGGAACATCGCGCGCGTCAGCCACGTCGCCGCCCGGGAGACCCCGAAGCGCACAGCCGTGCCGAGACCGCTGGTGTCGCCGCCGCCGATGTAGCGCGAGGCTGCGACGACGTCGGCATCGCCCTCCTCGTGGCGGCGCAGCAGGGCGGGGAGGAGTTCGGGCGGATGCTGCAGGTCGCCGTCCATGACGATGCAGATCTGCGCCGCCGCGGCCTCGAGCCCGACGACGACCGCTCCCCCGAGTCCTCCGGTGTTGTCGTCGCGATGGATCACCCTGACCGGCAACGGGGCATCCGCCGCGACCCGCGCGACCTCGAGGGCCGTGTCGTCGGTGCTGTCGTCGACGAAGAGGATCTCGGCGTCGTAGGCGGCGAGCGCGGCCGCGGTGCGAGCGACGAGCTCTGCGACGTTGTCGCGCTCGTTGAAGGTCGGCACGATGACGGTGACCGGTGTCCCCACGAACCATCCCCCTCGCGTGCGCCTGCGATTGCTGTGCCCTCCATAATTCCATGTGTTCCTATGGGCACGGAAACCGTCTCCTGCTAGACTGCCCTGATGCGGCTGTGGGAGTCGCTGGGCGGATGGGGATCCGCCTCTGGGGAATCACTGATCTGGGGAGATCATGGGGACGCGTATCGGCTATGCCGTGGGTGCTTTCGACCTGTTTCATGTCGGGCATCTGAACCTTCTTCGTCACGCCAAGCAGCACTGCGACGTCCTCGTCGCGGGTGTCGTCAGCGATGAGATGCTGCGGCAGGTGAAGGGCATCGAGCCCGTCATCCCGACCGCGGAGCGGGCGGAGATCGTCCGCCACATCTCGTTCGTCGACGACGTGTACGTCGAGACGACTCCGTCGAAGATGGATTCGTGGCGAGACGTGCAGTTCACGCACTTCTTCAAGGGCGATGACTGGCGTGGCACCGAGAAGGGCCTGCGCCTGGAGCGCGAGTTCGCCGAGGTCGGCGTCGAGGTGGTCTACTTCCCGTACACCGCGCACACCTCCAGCTCGTCGCTGCGACGTGCGCTCGATGCGATCACTGCCGGCGCCACCGCCGTGGGCGCCCCGGCGCTCGCCTCGCGCTGACTCCGTCGCGCCCGCGCTCTCAACGGCGCGGGCGCGGGCGTGACGGGTGGGCGCGCACGCGCGGCGCGATCATCTCGCGACGCCGAGCAGGCTGCGCGCCATCCGCGCCACGTGGGGCGGGGTGTGCGCGCCGAGCCAGACCGTCCACTGCAGTGCAGGTTCTGAGCACGTCCACTCGACGCACCACGAGTGCACGGCGTTGGCGAGTCGTTCGCCCTTCGCATGCTGCCGTGCTCCGTCGCCACGCAGGAGCCAGCGCACCGAGACACCCTCGGGCACGTCGATGTGTCGGAACTGGCTGCGCGCGGCGGCTTCGATCAGGATGACCCCTTCGGCGTCCCACGGCATCCGTGCCGCGATGGCGGCTATCGCCCCGGCGTCCGTCGAATCACCGGCGATCAGCACGACCCCCTCGATGTGCTCCCAGTCCGGATCCTCGAGGTGCTCGCTGGCGTTGTTCATGGCCCCAAGTATAGGTAAGGCTACCCTTATCCAGCAATGGCCGATGAGACATCGTGGACGACCACAGGTCATCTCGGCGCCCGCCCAGCCACACGGCTCTACCCTGGATACATGACCTCTCCTGCAGAATCCGCGATCACGCTGTTCGGCGCCGACTGGTGCCGCGACTGCATCCGCACCAAGAAGCAGCTCGACGAACTCGGTGTCGAGTACACCTACGTCGACCTCGTCGCCGACCCCTCGGCCGCCGATGTCGCGAAGGAGATCTCGGGACGCACGAACATCCCCGTCGTGCTCTACCCCGACTCCTCGCACCACGTCGAGCCGTCGAACGCCGACGTCGAGTCGAAGCTGCGCGAGCTCTCCCTCATCTGACCCCGCTGCGGGCTCCTCGCGCACCGATACACTGGCGCGATGAGCACCGCGGCTCGGCCTGAACGAGCATCCGCCCGCCTGTCCGCCCGCACGGTCGCCCTGTACGCGATCGGCTCGCTGGGCACAGGTGGCTACGCGACCCTCCCCGGGCTCGTCCTCACGTACTTCCTCACCGACAACCTCGGTGTCGCCGCCCTCGCGGCCGGCCTGATCGTGACCGCGGCGAAGATCTGGGACGTCATCATCGACCCCCTGATCGGCGCCGCCTCCGACCGCCAGTACGCGAAGACGGGCTCCCGCCGAGGATTCATGGTCGTGGGTGCCCTCACGCTCCCGGTGTTGTTCGCCCTCACCTTCGCCGTGCCCCCGTCGTGGGGTCCGTTCGCCGGCGGGATCAGCGTGTTCCTCGCGTTCCTCGCCACCGCGACGTCGTTCAGCCTGTTCCAGGTTCCCTACGTCGCGCTGCCCGCCGAGCTCACCTCGGGCTACGACGAACGCACCCGACTGCTCGGATGGCGCGTCGTCGTGCTGACCGCGGCGATCCTGCTCTTCGGCGCCGGCGGCCCAGAACTGCGCAGCGCAGGGTCGGACCAGGTCTCGGGATACCTGCTGATGGGGATCGTCGCCGGTCTCGCGATCGGCGTCGGCATGCTCGTCGCCTCACGCACCGCGGATGCCGCAGCGCATCGCCCCGAAGCCGGCGAGCGCCCCGCGGTCACCCCGCCGGCCGGATTCCGCGAGCAGTACGCGGCCGGCGTGCGCACCCTGCGGCGCAGCCAGCCCTTCCGCGCGCTGCTGGGCACGTTCCTGCTGCAAGCGCTCGCCACCGGCACCATGCTCGCCGCCGCGCAGTACGTGGCCACGTGGGTGCTGCGCAGCGAGGACGCCGTCACTCTGGTGTTCCTGGCGCTCGTCGGCCCCGCACTGATCGCCGCCCCCGCGTGGACGGCCCTGGCGCGGAGGATCGGCAAGGAGCGGGCCTTCGCCATCGCGAGCATCCTGTTCACGGTCGCCGCCGCGATGCTCGTGCTCGCCGCCTGGATGCCCGGCACCTGGATGTACAGCACGATCGGGTTCGCCGGCGTCGCATACGCCGGCCTGCAGTCGCTGCCCATGGCGATGCTGCCCGATGTGATCTCGCACGACGAGCGCACCAGCGGCAGAGGCCGGGCGGGCACGTTCACGGGGGTGTGGACGGCGGGCGAGACCGTCGGGTTCGCCCTCGGCGCCACCGCGGTGTCGCTCACTCTCGCGGCGACCGGGTATGTGTCGACCGTCGCAGGAGCCACCGCGCAGCAGCCGGACGCGGCGATCACGGGGATCGTGCTGAGCTTCAGCATCCTCCCCGCCCTCCTGATGGTGGCGAGCCTGCTGACGCTTCGCCGCTACCGGCTGCGCCGCGCCGACATCGACGCGTGAGCGAGCACCCGGCCTAAGCTGGGATCCCGTCCGAAGGAGACGCCGATGACTTCTGCGACCACCCCCGCCGCCAAGACCGCGACACCCGACCTGTCGGAGGGGGAGCGCGAACGCCTCGACGCCGCGATCGCCGAGCTCCACGTCGGGAGCCGCACCTGGTCGGCGCTGACTCTCGCGCAGCGCGTCACCCTGCTGCACGGGGTGCGCACGAGCGTCGCGGCGGCAGCCGAGGACTGGGCGAACACCGCCGCCGCGTCGAAGGGCCTCGACGGGCGGCATCCGCTGCGCGGCGAGGAATGGCTCAGCGGGCCGTACAGCGTGCTCGGAGCCATCGACGCCTACATCGAGACCCTCTCGCGGCTCGCGAACGGCACCAATCCGCTCGACGGCGTCAGGATCGACCGGGCGCCCGGCGGACGCACCCGCGTGCATGCCTTCCCACTGACCGGCATCGACCGGTTCCTGCTCTCGGGCTACACGGGTGAGGTCTGGCTCGAGCCGGGCATCACGCCGAACGCCGCACGGGCGGCGGCCGGCCTGGCTCAGCGTACGCCGTCGGAGACCGGGGGCGTGGGCCTCGTGCTCGGCGCGGGCAACATCACCTCGATCCCGGTGCTCGACGTGCTCTACGAGCTCCTCGCCCACAATCGCACGGCTCTCCTCAAGGTCAACCCGACGCAGGATGCCCTCGTGCCGGTGTACAAGCGCGCCTTCGCGCCGCTCATCGCCCTCGGACTGCTCCGGATCGTGCGCGGCGGGCCCGCCGTGGGCGCATATCTGACCGGCCACCCCGACCTCGCGCACGTGCACATCACGGGTTCGGCTGCGACGTTCGACGCGATCGTCTGGGGCACGGGGTCAGCCGCCACACGTCGCCGCCGCGAGAACCGCCCGACACTGAAGAAGCCCATCACCGCCGAGCTCGGCGGGGTGTCGCCGATCATCATCGTGCCCGGCGACTGGACGGCCGCCGACCTGACCTACCAGGCCGAGCATGTCGCGACCATGCGTCTGCAGAACAGCGGCCACAACTGCATCGCCGGCCAGGTCGTCATCATGTCGTCCGACTGGGCGCAGGCCGACGACTTCCGTGCAGCCCTGCGCCGCGCGTACGCGAACGCCCCCGAGCGACCGATCTGGTACCCCGGCTCACCGTCGCGGATGGACCTCGCGACCGACGCCTACCCCGACGCCCTCGTACTCGGCGATCGACTGCTGATCGAGATCGAGGAGGGCGACGATGCGGCCGCGCTGCAGCACACCGAGTACTTCGCGCCCGTGCTGGGCGTCGTCTCGCTCACCGGCACCGGACAGGAGTTCCTCGACTCGGCGGTGGCCTACGCGAACGAGCAGCTGCAGGGCACGCTCGGGGCCAACCTGCTGATCGCCCCGGCGACCGAGAAGATGCTCGGCGCGGGGTTCGACCGGGCGATCGCGGCCCTGCGCTACGGCTCGATCGCGATCAACGGATGGACCGCCTTCGGCTTCATCACGCCGACCCTCACCTGGGGAGCATTCCCGGGCAGCACGATCGACGACGTCGGCAGCGGCATCGGAGTCGTGCACAACGCCCTCCTGCTCGACGGTGTCGAACGTTCGGTGATCCGCGGCCCCTTCCGGCCGTTCCCCCGTTCGCTGCCGATCGCCAACGGAGGCGGGCGCCTCACGATCCTCCCGAAGCCGCCGTGGTTCGTGTCCGCACGCACCGGGGCCGAGGTGAGCGAGGGCCTGACCCGATTCCGCGCGAACGGCGGGACCGTCGGGCTGCTGAAGACGCTCACGAAGGCACTGCGGGCCTGACACGCGCCCGCCGATGGCCCGGTCGCCCGGTCGCCTCAGGTCACCTCCGGCTCAGTGCGCGAAGCGGTCGGTCGCGGCGCGCAGCGCGCGCTGGATGCCGGGCTCGGCGGCCGAGTGACCGGCATCGTCGACCACGACGAACTCCGCCTCCGGCCAGGCCGTGTGCAGATCCCACGCGGTCATCATCGGCGTGCACACGTCGTGGCGGCCCTGCACGATCACGGTCGGGATGTGCCGGATGGCGTCGACCCCGGCGATCAGCTGCCCCTCCGACCACCATCCGCGGTTCACGAAGAAGTGGTTCTCGATGCGGGCGAACGCGGTCGCGGTGCGCGGGTCCGACATCGCCTCGATCTGGGCCGCGTCCGGGCGCAGGGTGACGGTCGACGCCTCCCACCGCGACCACGCGACCGCCGCCGGCTCATGCACGGCGGGATCCGGATCGAACAGGCGCCGGTGGTAGGCCTCGATCATGTGCGAGCGCTCGAGCACCGGGATCGGAGCGAGGAACTCCTCCCACAGGTCCGGGAAGAGCGCCGCGGCACCGCCCTCGTAGAACCACTCCAGCTCTTCGCGACGCAGCGTGAAGATGCCGCGCAGGACGAGCTCGCTGACGGCATCCGGATGCGCCTGCGCATAGGCGAGCGCGAGCGCACTCCCCCATGACCCGCCGAACACCTGCCACCTCTCGATGCCGAGGTTGCGTCGGAGCAGCTCGATGTCGGCGATCAGGTGCGCGGTGGTGACGAAGCGGAGGTCGGTGTCGGGCGCGCTCGCGTGCGGGGTACTGCGTCCGCAGCCGCGCTGGTCGAGCAGCACGATGCGATACACCTCGGGGTCGAAGAACCGGCGCTGCCAGGCGGAGGTGCCGCTTCCGGGGCCGCCGTGCAGGAACACCACGGGCTTGCCCTCGCGGTTGCCGCTGACCTCCCAGTACATCCGGTGCCCGTCGCCCACGAGCAGCTCGCCGCTCTCGTGCGGCTCGATCGGCGGATACAGCGCATCCAGGTTCATCGTCATCGACCCCCGGGTCAAAGCAGTCCAACAGAGACCACGCTAGCGTGATCAGATGAGTTTCACGCCCCTGCGCTCCAAGTCGCGCAACCTGTACACCTGGTTCGCCACGCGCCCCGACCTGTTCGAGCCCGAGCGTTCGCCGCGCAAGACCATGGGCTGGGGAATCGTCGCCGGGATCATGGTGGTGCTGGCGCTGCTCGTCTACCTCAACCCGACCGGGACGGTCGAGCTGCTGGGCGGGCGCATCAGGGGCGGTCTCGCCATCGCCGCCGCGTTCGCGTTGCCGCCGGTGATCTTCGTCGCGAGCATCGTCATGATCTTCGTCGGCGCGCGACGGTGGCGGGTGAAGGGCGGCGGGGTGCTGCTGAACCCGGTGATCCACAGCTACAGCCCCGGCTTCCCGATCGAGCAGGTGCTCGCAGCGCTTCGCCAGGGCAGCGCCGACAGCGCGGGCGTGATCTCCGCCCTCCGAGCGGTGCAGAAGGATGCCGGCGACCAGCGTCTGCTCACGATCTGGTCATCGGCCGCGGATCGCGCGATGTACGTCGGCCTGATCCGCGTCGACGGCGACGACAAGCTCTGGATCGACACCGAGCCCTTCGCGATCGCGCCCGATCGCTACTTCGACGCGAAGAAGCACGACCTGGCCGCGTCGCTCGGCAAGACGAGCATCGACGGGGTCTGAGGCGAGCGGCCTCTAGAGCTCGTCTCCGGACACGGTGAGAGGCTGCCCGCACACCTGGAGGCCGTTCTGGTATCCGTCCGCGAACCACGCCTTGCGCTGCACGCTGGTGCCGTGCGTGAAGCTCTCGGGGTTGACCGTGCCCGACGACTGCTGCTGGATGTTGTCGTCGCCGACCGTGTTCGCCGCGTTCAGAGCATCCTCGAGCTCCGTCTCGGTCGGTGCGAGGAGGTAGGGCACGCCGTTCTTGTCCTTCTCCCTGGTCATCTGCCCGATCCACGCTCCGGCGTAGCAGTCGGCCTGCAGCTCGATGCGCACACCGTTGCTGTCTGGGCCGGTGCCGTTGTTGGGGTAGTCGGTCATGACGCCGGTGATGTTCTGGATGTGGTGGCCCCACTCGTGCCCCACGATGTAGAGCTGGGCGAGGTCTCCCGCGGATGCTCCGAACTGCTGCTGCATGAGGTCGAAGAACGTGGGGTCGATGTAGACGGTCTCGTCCGGCGGGCAGTAGAAGGGACCCACGGCGTTCGAGGCGGTGCCGCACGCCGTCGAGGTCGCACCGTCGACGATCACGAGCTGAGGTGCGCGATAGGGGTCGACCTCGTCCTCCCAGTAGCCGTCGAGGGCCAGCTGCGAGGCCGCCACCCGGCAGTCGACGTTCTCGTTCGCATCCTCGCCGGTCAGGCAGTTCTCGATCACGCTGCCGCCCTGCGGCTCCGACCCGCCGCCGGTCGTGCCGCCTCCGCCGAGCAACCCGGTCAGGTCGATACCGAGCAGCGGCCCGGCGATGAGCGCGATGATTCCGAGCAGGCCGACTCCGCCGGCTCCGGCGACGACGGCGCCGCGGCCTCGACGGCGGGCGGTGTTGCCCGAGACATCGGCATCTGGGTTGAAGGTCATGCCACGAGGGTACTCTGCGACACGGCCCGCTCACGGTCGTAGGCTCGTGTCATGACGACCACGATCACGCTGACCGGTGCAGGCGGACAGATCGGATACGCGCTGCTCTTCCGCATCGCCGCCGGAGACCTGCTCGGCCCCGACGAGAAGGTGCGGCTGCGACTGCTCGAGATCCCGCAGGGTCTGGGCGCCGCCGAGGGCGCCGCGCTCGAGCTGCAGGACGGCGCCTTCGGGCTGCTCGAGCACGTCGAGGTGACCGACGACCCCGCCGTGGGCTTCGACGGCTGCGACCTCGCGCTGCTCGTCGGCGCGCGCCCGCGCGGACCCGGCATGGAACGAGGCGACCTGCTGGCGGCCAACGCCGGGATCTTCGGACCGCAGGGTGCGGCGATCGCCGCCCACGCGTCATCAGACGTGCGCGTGACCGTGGTGGGGAACCCGGCGAACACGAACGCGCTCATCGCCGCCGCATCCGCCGACGGCGTCCCCGCCGAACGGTTCAGCGCGCTCACCCGCCTCGACGAGAACCGCGCCAGGGCGCAGCTCGCGCAGACGCTGGCGGTGCCGGTCGACACGGTGCGACGCGTGCCGATCTGGGGCAACCACTCGGCCACGCAGTTCCCCGACGTGACGTACGCGACGGTCGGCGGGCGACCGGTGACCGACGCCCTCGAGGCCATCGTGGGCGACGTGCCCACGTGGCTCGACGAGACGTTCATTCCCCGGGTCGCGAAGCGCGGTGCCGAGATCATCCAGGTGCGCGGCTCCTCGTCCGTCGCATCCGCCGCCAACGCGACGATCGAGCACGTGCGCGACTGGGTGCGCGGCACCGACGACTGGACGTCGGCAGCCGTCGTGTCGTACGGCGAGTACGGCGTGCCGGAGGGCCTGATCTCGTCGTTCCCGGTGCGCTCGGTCGACGGAGAGTGGCGGATCGTCGAGGGACTCGAGATCAGCGACCGGGCACGGGCGCGCATCGATGCCTCGGTCGCCGAGCTCGTCGAGGAGCGCGACGCGGTTCGAGCCCTCGGGATGCTCTGAAAGGTCACCACGCACGGGCCGGGCAGGGCAGAATGGATGCCGGAGGTGCGCGATGAGCGAGACGATCGATCCGATGAAGGCGACGGCATACGTCGAGGATGCCCTGACGAGCCCGCTGCACCTGCCGCACGCCGCTGCGGAGTGCCCGAAGTGCTTCACCGAGCTGCAGCAGAACCGTGACTTCTGGCTCGCCCGCCCCGACGGGTCACGCCTGGTCGGACTCGTGGTGGCACGCGAGGGAATGCCTTCGGTGGTCGAACAGCGTGACGACCTGACCCGGTTCGGCGTGCCGATCGAAGGCTTCCGTCATCCCGCGCCCGACATCCTCGAGAGCTGGAGCGATCGACTCACGCGGCTCATCGCCACGCTGAAGCCCGGCGACGTGCTCGTCGTCGCGAACATCAACGCCCTCGGCCGCGATGCCGAAGAGGGTGCTCGCACCGCGAAGGACCTCCGCAGCCACGGCATCATTGTCAAGGTGCTGAACCACAACGCCCGTCACCTGGCAGACGCGACCCGCTGACCGCTGCGGGCGGTTCGGGGCCGATCAGCTCGAGGCGAGCCCGAGACCGAGCAGCTCGAGCGATTCGACGCCACGGTCCATCCGCTCGACGCGCTCGGCGGACCACGTCTCACCCTCCGGCATGCGCTCCGCCTCGCGCCATGCGCGATAGCCGAGGTCGTCGGGGCTGTCGACACCGTAGGCATCCCGAAGCGCGACGACGCAGCGCTCCGCCAGCTGCGCATACTCGGAGGTGAGGGCGGGGAGGCCCAGCGACGACGACCAGTTCGGCTGCGCGACGGTCGGCGCGGTCCAGCCGGCGGCGCTCAGCACCGACTCGTCGGCATCCGCCACGACGTCCGTCGCCGGAGCCTCGGCGTCGAGCCGATCGGCCTGTCCGGCGAACTGCACGTAGCGCGCAGGATCAGCTTCGGAGGCGACGATCAGGAAGACCCGGTCGGACACGTGGCGGAAGGTCGACGCGAGTCGCGTCCCGAAGTCATCCCAGTCCGACATCAGCGATCACCGAGCTTCCGCTCGACATCAGCGCCCTGCGGCGTCTCGAAGCGCACGTTCAGTCCGCGCGGCAGGAAGTTGAACGCGACGCGCGACCCTCCGGCGGCGTCCCAGCGCGCCGTGGTCCATTTGTCGGTTCTCCGCAGATCGGGCTTGCCCCAGCGGGCCTCCCCCTCGCGCACCATGAGGGCGAAGTTGTCGCTGAGGAATGCCGTCGATTCGGGTGTGACGTCGCGGATCGTGTCGGTGGTGTCGAAGGAGAGCTCTCGCATCTGATCCTTGACGGCGATCGTCATCACGTCCGGCACGGCGAGTCCGGTCACAGTGTTCATCAGATACCGCGTGCCGTTCTCGACCTCGATGCTCCAGCCGAAGCGTTCGACGGCCAGCTGCTGCGCCTCGTCTTCGGTCAGCGGCCACGGAGCGGCTGTCCAGAAGTCGACGATGTCGCAGACCTCGGTGGGAGTCATTGCTTTCCAGCTCATAGAAGAACCCTATCGATCACGTCTGCTGACGACTGTCATTCCGCTTCGCCCGCGGCGGCGTCAGTGAGGATCTCGGTCTGCTCCTCGCCGAGGCCTGAGATCTCGGATGCCGAGACGACACCCTCGTAGACGCCGGCGTCCGACTTGGTCAGCCCCAGGGACTCGGCGTCGATCGCATCGTGTCCGAGGAAGACGATGTGCGCACGATCCCCCGACTCGCCTCGCTCGAGCCCGACGAGCTGCACACGGCGATTCTGCCAGCGTCCGACGACGCGCACGGCGTAGATGCGGTCGACCCGGTCGCGCGACGTCGCGGCCCACCAGACCCCGCGCGAGGACTGCTGCATACCCTCGCGCTGCTCGGGCGAGCACAGGATGATCGTGCCATCGGGCAGCACATCGGCGAGCAGGCGTTCCCCGTCAGCCTCTGCCCAGATCCCCACCAGCTCGGGTGAACGGAGCGGGACGGTCGGGAGTCCGAAGTCCGGACGGACCGACACCCAGCCGGTGGCGACGTAGGCATAGCCCGCGAGGATCTCCTCGCGTCCGTCGGCGTGCGCACGCCACAGGCTCGTCCCGGCAGGCAGCGCGCTCGGCGCGAGCCACCAGTACGGCACCATGGCGGACGCGCTCTCGACGAATCCTGTGCCGCTGAGCGGCGCGTGGTCGCGGAACGGCGGGATGACGTCGCCGGTACCGGGCGACTCGAGCGCGAGGTACGACGCGGCCGGTATCCGGAGCGTGTCGATGTACGGGGCGTCGGCGGTGAACGGCGAGCCGGGGAAGCCCAGACCGAGCTCTGCGAACAGCGCGGACGGCGTCTTCGCCGACGCCACGTCGTCGCGACGTACGACGTATCCTGCGACCCACCCGAGCCCCTGGCTCAACCACGCGCGACCTCGCGAGGGTGTCACGGCCAGGATGAGTTCGGTCATGGTCTTCCTCCGGGGGCGGTCAGCCACGGTGCGGGCACCGGGGTGCGAGTCTCGGTGATGCGCAGATCCCGATCGTCCGCCGGGATGAGCTTCACCCAGGCGTCGCGCTCAAAGCTATCAAACCCGTTCTCGGGCGCCCTCGGATCCTTGGTGACCGCCATGACTCGACCCTGGTTGCTCGGAGAGAGTTCGACCGCGATCCTGCGGTAGACGCCGGCGTGCGAGATCCGGAAGCATTCGAGCTTCTCCGTCGGATCGATCTTCCGTTCGAAACGCTCGGGCGCATGCTTCGTGAAGGCGGCCTTCTCGAATCCGGCCGTCGCCCTGTCTGTCTGCAGCACCCACCCCGAGCCTTTCCGCTCGAGCCGGTAGTCGACACCCTTCCACCGGGCGTGCAGCCCCCGCTTCTCCAGCGCGCCGGTCACGAGCCCGAGCCGGGGGCGAAGAATCCGCGACCGGGGATGTAGATGCCGACCAGACGCGGACCGTCGGGGCCGACAGCCCACAGACGCGCCCCCTCGGACAGATCCATCCGCGCGGACGCCTCGTACTCCGGCCGCCAGACGTCGTCGCGGTTCAGCAGGAACCCGGACCCGGCGAACGGCTGGTCGTACTCGGCGGTGCCCCCGAACTCCGGAGAGAACGGCACACCCAGGAGGTCGACGTCCTGCGTCTGGAACTCGATGAAGCCGTAGGAGTCGGCACCGGGCACCGTGTACGGGTTGGTCTGGCCGCTGTTGGGCGTGTAGTCCAGACGGGCGTCGGCGACGACCTGATCGAGTCCGCCCCACGGGTTCAGGTCACTCGCTCGGGCCACGAATCCGCCGACCTGCGGCCCGTACTGACCGTACTGGTAGAGGCTGACATCGTCGAACGGGATCACCTTGACCAGGTGCGTGTCCGGCGTCGGAGCGTCGATGAGGCTGCGCAGCTCGAGCAGCTGAGCGCGCTGGTCCTGCGAGAGCTGCGACGCCGGCGTGTGCCGCAGGTCGTGGAGGTCCTGGTTGGACAGCCCGTGCTCGTCCGCGAAGTCTCGGATGATCTGGTCGGAGCTGCGGTCGGGACCGCCGCCGTGTCCGCCGCCGTTCGCGGGATCGACGGGGTCTCCGCCGTCGGCGCCGTCGAGGTCGCCGTCTGTCGCGCCGCTGGCGTTCTCACCGCCGCTCGGCGTCGCCTCGGTGGCGGGGCCTTCAGCCGCACCGGATGCGGGGCCGTCCGTCGTGGTGTGCGCGGATCCGGCATCCTGCGTGGTGTGCGGTGCGTGCGTCGTGTCTGCAGCCGCCGCGGGGCGGACGTCGGCGTCGACAACCGGTGCCGCCGTTCCCGCTGCGTGAGTGCTCGGAGACGTGCCGCTCGCTGCGCTGCCGTGCGGCAGCGTGGCGGAGGCGTCGGAACCGGGCACGCGGACCTGACTGCGATCGATCTGGAACTCGGTCACACGGATGCTGCCGTCAGGGCGTGCCTGAACCAGCTCGTAGCGCACGTCCAGTGTGCCGTTGCGGATCGCCTCCACCACCCGAGGATCAGCGTCCGGGCTGTTCACATACGCGTCGAGGTTGTCCTGCAGACGCGTGTCACGGCCGGCGATGTCGTTGAGGTACGACGTGGTTCCCTGCTCGGCGCGCACGCCGTCGACCGTGCGGTAGCCGAGCGACGAACCGCCGCCCTTCGCTTCGTAGACGTGCAGGGTCGGCGAGGGATCGCCCGTGACCGTGACGTGGTCGAACTGGCCCGCGCCCGCACCGCCCGGGGCGATGATGGTCGTCTCTCCTCGAGCTGCCGACACGGAACCGGCCGCCTGGTCGCCGAGGGACTCCGACGATCC
This sequence comes from Microbacterium phyllosphaerae, assembly GCF_017876435.1. Taxonomy (NCBI): domain Bacteria; kingdom Bacillati; phylum Actinomycetota; class Actinomycetes; order Micrococcales; family Microbacteriaceae; genus Microbacterium; species Microbacterium phyllosphaerae. The sequence continues at coordinate 1,144,217 of NZ_JAGIOA010000001.1, read as the reverse complement.
GCGCAGGTCAGCGAGCGCCGTCCGCGCCTCGCTCACCGATCGCTGCAGATCTGCAGCCTGACGAGGCGTGATGTCTCCGCTGGTCCGCAGATCGGCGATCGTGTTGAAGGCGTCTTCCGAGCGTCCTCGCAGGACGTGCGGGTCGATGCCTGCAGCATGGGCGAGCTCGTCGAGCCGCGTGGCTGCGGCGCTCGCGTCGGCCTGCAGATCGTTGCGCTGATCGACCCGGGCATCGTGCGCGGTCTGAGCGTCGCCGTCGAGCGTGACCTCTGTGGTCTCGCCGCGCACCGCACGGTCGACGGGCATGTCATCGACGTCGGGCCGGTTGTTGTCGGGCACGAACTGGTGCGTGTCCTCGTCGTGCAGACGACCGGTGCGATCGCGATACGTGTCGGCGGGGTCGCCCTCGAGGGTGCGGCGGCCATCCTCGCGTTCGAGGTAGTCGCGGCCGTGCGCATCCTGCGCCGGACCGCCGTCGCCCCACTGCGTCGGCTGGTCGCCGGTCGACGAACCGGCGTCGGCCGGGCTGTGGACGGGGGCGTCGTCGGCATCCGCGCCGTCGGCCGTCGGGTCCGCGCCGTCGGTGTCGCCGCCGTCGCCGGTGCCGTCTCCGGTGCCGTCGGCAGTGCCGTCGGCGGTGGGATCGACGCCGAGGTCTCCGTCTGCATCGACGGGGGGCGCGGTGTCGAGGTCGAGATCGACGTCGGTGTCGGTCGGCGCGGTGGAGTCGCCGTGCGACGACGGGCCGCCCTCGGGCGAGGCGGAGTCGCCCGCCGTGCCCGCACCGGTGCCCGTCGAGCCTCCGGCACCCGAACCGGCAGGAGCGGAGTCGCCCGAGCCAGCAGGAGCGGAGTCACCCGAACCAGCGGGAGCAGAGTCACCCGAACCGGCAGGAGCGGAGTCGCCCGAGCCAGCGGGAGCGGAGTCACCCGAACCAGCGGGAGCCGAATCGCCCGAACCCGCGGGAGCCGAATCGCCCGAGCCCGCGGGAGCAGAGTCACCCGAACCCGCGGGAGCAGAGTCACCCGAACCCGCGGGAGCAGAGTCACCCGAACCCGCGGGAGCAGAGTCACCCGAACCAGCGGGAGCCGAGTCACCCGATCCTCCGAGCGACGACGAGTCGCCGCCGTTGCCCACCGGCGCTGCGGGGGTGTCGGTCGTGGTCGAGCCGCTGCCGTCGGAGCCCGAGGTCGAGTTCGACGAGTCGCCACCCGTCGAGGTGCTCTCTGGAGCAGGACTGTTGTCGGGAGCAGGACTGTTGTCGGGAGCAGGACTGTTGTCGCCGCCGCCGGAGGCACCGCTGTCGCCGCCGGAAGTACCGCCGTTGCTCTCGGGCGTGACGTGGATGTCGGTCGCCGCAGGCGCGTCTCCGTGGTTCGACGACGCAGCTCCGCCGTCCCCACCGCTTCCGCTGACGTCGCCGCCCTGGCCGCTGGGACCGTCGTAGTCGGAGCGGGGCGGAGCACCGCCGTCGCCACCCGAGGCGTTCGCGGCATCGCCGGTCCCGGAGGGGCCGTCGTAGTCATTGACGTGCACGCCGCCGCCGCCGTTGCCGCCGGACGCTGCGCCGGGGTTGCGACGGCCGGGGAGTCGTGCCGAGCCTGCGACGCCGAGCCCGGTGCCCATGGCGATGGCCGCGCCGGTGATGTCCTCGCCGCGCACGGCGAGGTCGACCACCGTGCCGCCTGCACCGCCGGCTCCGTTGGCCAGCGCCTGCACGACGAAACGCTCGCCGGCCCTGCCGAACGGAGCCGTGAGCGCTGCGGTGACCGAGCTGCCGGCGAAGCCGGAGAGGAAGGCCGCGCCGTAGTTGGCCTCGCCGCCCTGCACGGTCTCGGCGATGACGGACGAGCCGGTGCCGGAGACCACTTCGATGCCGACACGGGTGAGCTTCGGGAACTTCGTCGCGGCGCGGGCGAGCCCGGGGACGATCGCGCGGAGCCGCATCGCGAGTCGCGTGGCGGTGGCCACGCATCGGGCGACGAGAGCACCGATGCGTCCGCCCACCGCGATGACGCGAGCCGTGATGGCCGCGGCACCCGCGACGCCGGCGGCGCCGAAGGTCACGAACGACAGCGCGAAGCTGAGGCCTGCGCCGGCGATGACCTCGATCACCAGCTGCGCGAGCATCTGACGGGTCTCTTCGAGCGTGTCGCGGATGGTCTGCGCGTACTCGGCGCAGATGTCGTCGATCTGACCGATGCCCTCGTCGGCGCTGAGGAAGGTGGTCAGGCCGTCGGCGAAGTCGTCGACCTTCTGCTGGATCGCTGCGATCTCGCCGCTGTCGATGCCTGCCAGCGAGTTGTCCGCGAGACGGATGTCGGTGCGCAGACTCTGGATGTCGCTGAGAATGCCGGACCAGGCTCGCCCCGCTGCTTCGAGCTGCTCGGGGTCGCCGTCGGGGAACAGCGTGCCGATGAAGTTGAGGATCTGATCCCACACCCACACGGCTGCGCTGTCGAGGCCCTGCACCATGGTGTCGGGTCGACCGCCGAACGCGGAGGGCGGAGGAGCGACGCTGGACTCGGCGATCTCCGGGCGGAGCACGAATGCGGCCGACGCGTCGTAGACGATGCGCTCGGCGTTCGCGTTGGCCTGCGCGTGGGTTCCGCCGGACGCCATGAGCGCCCTGTCGAGGCCGCGGGTCGCCACGGCGATGTCGTAGAGCGTCTGCAGGGCAGCCGCCGCCATCTGGTCGTAGGACTCTGCGAAGGACTCGCCTCCGGGGTCGGTTCCGGCGATGCCGCCGAAGCCGCTGAGCGAACCGCGCGCCTCGATCGCGTAGTTGAGCGCCTGCTGGGAGATGCCGTCGAATGCGTCTGCTGCCGCGGAGTACTTCGCGGGGTCGATTCTCACCATCGGATCACACCGCCACAGGTCCGCCGCCGCCACCGGCGCCACCGCCGCCCCACATGCTGCCGACCGACGACTGCGCCGTCTCGTACTGCGTGGCGGCTTCACCGGCCCAGGTGGCGAGGTACTCGGCGTAGGAGGTGAGCAGAGAGGCGCCGACCTGCCAGGTCTGCACGCAGTTCACGAACTCGGTGTTCGCGATACCGCTCCACTGCGCGCTCACCGCGCCGGTCGCCCCGGCCGCATGCGTCTGCAGTTCGGTGCAGTAGCCGTGCAGCTGCTTCAGTGCGGACTCGAGTCCGCGGATGTCAGCCGTCTCGTACGTGTGCAGGCCGCTCATGCGCTGTCTCCCCTGGTGACGCTGGCGTCGATGGTCACATCGGCAGGCATGGCCTGCACGTTCTCGGTGGTGAAGGATGCCGTCGCGGCAGACGCCTGAGGGGCGCCGCCGCTGCCTCCGCCGCCACTGCCGGGCATGCGGATGTTGACGTTCGACGACCGCGAGGCGGCCGTCAGCTGGGCCTCGTTGCCGTCGTAGGTGCTCTGCCCGCTCTGCAGGCGCACCGCGATGCTCATCAGCGCCTCGCGGGTCACCCCCGCGCTGTTGAGGAACTCCGTCCACTCCGCGAGGAACGCGTCAGCTGCGCTCCCCGTCCAGGTCGACCCGACGACCGCGTTGACCGCGGCCGTGACCTGTGCGAGCTGCGCGTCGAACTGCGCGACCGCTCCGGTCATGGACGACGCCGAGAACCCCAGCGCCGGTGTGGACACATGGAACTGCACCACGAGGCACCCCCCTCACATCAGCAGACCCGGCGCACCGGGCCGATGGACTTACGAACGGAAGCTGTTGCCGATGTTGTTCTCGGACTCCTCGTAGGCGAGTGCGGCCTTCGAGAGCTGGTCGCTGATGCCGTTCAGCGACTCCTTGAGCTGGATGCCCGCCGCGTCCCACTGCTCGTAGAGCTCGTTGAACGTCTGCGAAGCGGATCCGCCCCAGTCGCCGGCGATGAGGCCCTGAACGAGCGACTTGAGGTTTCCGAGCTGCGACTCGATCGACGTCGCACCGGATGCGAGCTGGTTCGCGACGCCTGCGAGCGACTCGGAAGTTACCTTGATCTCAGCCATGTCATACCCCCTGCTTGTGCGGCGATGCCGCGGAATTGGTCCGGGTACATTCGTAACACACGAGGGTGTCCTGAGCCGATGGGGAGAACTCCCCATGGGCCTCCCGCGGGGTCAGGCGACGAGCAGGACGGCGTCTCCGAGCAGCAGTCGATCGCCGGGGACCAGCGCAGTGGGCGTGCCGGCCACGAGCCCGTACTGGACGCCCTCACGCTCGAGGAGTGTGCCGTTCGCCGAGCCGGGGTCGGTCGCGATCACGGCGCCGGATGCGGGCGCCAGCACCAGGTGCACGCGCGACATGGCGCGGGCCGGGTCGTCGAGACGGATGGGGACGCCCTGGTACGCCGCCGCTCCGCGCTCGGGAGAGCGTCCGAAGACGAGGATCTGATCGAGGCCGAGGCGCTGACCGTCGGGCAGCGTCACGGTCGAGGCGAGCGCCGGAGCAGGAACCTCCACCTGCGGCGCCTCCACCTGCTGCGCAACCGCGGGCTGCGCGTCCGCGGGCCGCGCCGGTGCCGCCTGAGGCTCAGCGACGGGCGTGGGTGCCGGAGCCGACTGCGGAGCGGGAGCCGGCTGCGGAGCGTCGGCTGCCAGCGGCGCGGGCAGTGGCACGGGAGCGAGCGGCTCGCTGGGCCGCTGCGCGACGGGTGCGGCGGAGGACGAGGGCTTCGCGCCCCCGGGGAACGGAGGAACCGCGTTGCCGGCCATGCCGATGAGCTGTCCGCACGACGGGCAGAACATGCTGTCCGGTCGCACGGCCTCGCCGCAGAACCGGCACTGAGTGCTCATCGACTTTCTCTCTCCCCCGTTGTGGTCTTGTGGCAGCCGCGATCGCCGCCACAGCGCCCGCGTCAGTCTATCCCGCCTGCCGGACCCGGGATCCTCAGGCGGTCAGGTCGGGAACCTGCACCGGCATGTACGACCCGTCACTGAAGAACACACCGCTGCCCGGTGCCGCACGACCGACATGCGTGCGAGCGAGCTGCACGCCGAAAACCTGGGTGCCCACGATCGTCGACGGCGGCGAGAGCAGGATGCCGGCGCGGCCCTTCTTGGCCTCGGTCAACGCGATCGTGAGCGACGAACCCGCCGACTCGGCGCCGACTCCGACGATGAAGCGCGCGTGCGAGCGCGCAGCGCCCAGCGCGCGGTCGAGCGACGTGTCCCTGATCGACTCGCTGTCGTCGACCACGACCGTGAGGGGCTGGTCGGCGGGCGCGAGGGCCTCGGTGATCTCCTCATCCGGGGTGCGCGGCGACAGCACCGTCACGCCGTGGCTCTTCGCCACCTCGGCGAGGATCGACCCGTCGCGGGCGACGACGACCATCGGGGTCTTGTGCCAGCCGAGCTGATGCGCGATCGCGGCGAGCGTGTGCGTCTTGCCGCTGCGCCGATCGCCGGCGACGACGAACCCGCCGATGCCGGGCCAGTCGATGGTCACCCGTGAGAGCTGATCGCCGCCGACCGCGACGACGGGTGTCTCGGACGCGGTGCCTCCCATGACCGGCAGCGAGTGCACCACGCTGAGGCCGATGCGCGAGGGCAGCGGGTCGACACGCATGGGCTGCGGCAGCTCCGAGAGCTGCGGGAACTGCCCGAAGTGTCCCCTGACGTACTCGACGATGCCTCGGGCTGCGGCCGTCTGCCCTTCACCGCTCGGGTCGGCCGAGAGCACGGCGAACTGGGCCTCGGTGCCCTCCGAGCCGAAGAGCGCACGCCCCGGGGGCATGTTCGGCGCGATGTCGCGGATCATGATTCCCGCGCCGCGGTAGTCGTTGATGTCGCGCATCCGCAGCGCGTACTGGGTGTCGATGAACGTCGAGACCTTGTCCGCCGAGATCGAGCGATCGGCGGTGAGGATCAGACGCAGGCCGACGGCCGGTCCCTCGCGGAGCAGGCGCATGACCTGGTCTCGCACGAGCACCATGTCATCGGCGCTCATCGAGGCACCGAGGCGCTCCCAGCCGTCGATGACGACGATGTTGTAGGGCAGCGCGTCACGAGCATCCGCCTGCCTCCGCTGCTCTCCGATGCTGCCGACGCCCGCGCGGGCGAGCAGCGCCTGTCGACGCGAGAGGTCCATGCCGAGGCGATCGAGCAGTCGTGGCAGACGACCGGCGTCCTGCGGCGTGATCACCGCACCCGTGTGCGGGGCGTCGGCGAACGGCAGCAACGCTCCGGTGCCGTAGTCGACCGCGTAGATGTGCAGGTCTGCGGGGGTGAACCGCTGCACGGCCTGCGCGAGGAGCGTGCGCACCGCGGTCGTGCGCCCGGATCGGCTGCCGCCGAAGAAGAGCAGGTGCGAGCCGGTGAGCGCGTTCCAGACGAGCGGGCGCTGGTTCTGCTTCGAGGGCACGTCGACGAGGCCGAGCACGAGCCCGCCGTCGGGGGCCGACGACTCGTCGAAGCGATCGAGCGGAAGCAGATCCGGCAGCGGCAGCAGCCACGGCGACGGGCTGCGTTCGATGCCGAGGGCGGCCGCCGCCTGACCGGCGAGCTGCACGAGACCGCGCAGGTCGGTGTCGTCCTGATCCGGGCGGTGCGACTGCGTCTCTGCGGCGGGGAACCGGGGCGGCAGGCCCACGGTCTGCCAGTCGAAGCGCGCGGCGGGCGGCAGCACGCGCGTCGTGCGCTGGTGCCCGATGCGGAGCCCCGCCACACGGGCGGTCTGGAACGGTGCGGGCGCGGCGTCGAGGCCCGCGCGCACGTAGCCGCGGCCGGGGGTGGCCGCCGAGATCAGTGCGGCGTCGGGGACGCCGATGATGTCGGTCGAATCGGCGCGGTCGGTCACACGCAGCGCGATGCGCAGGTTGATGTTCGACTGCATCTCGGGCGTGATGACGCCCGAGGGGCGCTGCGTGGCGAGCACGAGGTTGACCCCGAGCGACCGCCCGACACGGGCGATGCGCACGAGACCGTTGATGAAGTCGGGCAGCTCGGTCTTCAGCTCGGCGAACTCGTCGACCACGATCATCAGACGGGCGAGGCCGAGGCGTGCTGCGGCCTCAGCATCCTTCTCCCACGCGGCGTCGACGTCTTTCGCGCCGATCTCGTCGCGGAGCACCCGCTCGCGGCGCTTGAGCTCGGCGTCGAGCGAGGCGAGTGCACGCTCGGTCTCGCGGGCGTCGAGGTTCGTCACCATGCCGACCGTGTGCGGCAGACGGGCGCAGTCGGCGAAGGCGGATCCGCCCTTGTAGTCGATGAGCACGAAGTTCAGGGCGTCCGGCCGGTTGGCCAGAGCGAGCGAGATCACCAGCGCCTGCAGGAACTCCGACTTTCCCGAACCCGTTGTTCCGGCGACGAGCGCGTGCGGACCGTCGGTCGCGATGTCGATCGCGTACTCGCCCTCGGCGCCGGCGCCGATGACGACGTACGACTGCCGCGGAACGACCTGCCACTGATCGATGATCGGCTGCGGATCGGTCAGATCGATGCCGAGCAGCTCGGTGTAGCGCACGCTGCTGGGCACCGTCGCATCGTCGCCGACACCGCGCACGTGTTCGATCGAGCACAGCGCGCGGGAGATCTCCTCGGCGTAGCCGACGCTCACCTGGTCGAGCAGCACGGGCGAGTGGTAGGCGTCGCCGGACTCCACACGGCCCAGCAACGGGTCGCCCGGGTCGGCCACGACGACCGTCGTCGCCTCTTCGGGCAGACGGGAGCGGTCGGAGTCGATCGCGATCACGTGGATGCCGTACGCGGCGCCCTGCTCGAGGATCGTCACCATGCCCGGCAGCATCCGGTATCGACGAGCACCGTCGACGACGAGGACGATCTGCGACTCGGAGTCGAGTCGGCGGTCCTTGCCGATCCGCATGCGGATGTCGAGCAGGGATCCGATCTCGCGGATGCGCTCGCGGCGGGTCAGGTCGGTGTTGCCGATGAGGGCGACGGGGCCGATGCCCGGCTGTGCATGCGGGAGCCACTGCACCCACGACCAGGCGTGCTCCTGGTCGCGATCGCAGAGCACGGCCACCTGGAGGTCGCGCGGCGAGCGCAGCGAGACGAGCGCGGTGAGCATGGCGCGCACGACGCCGGTCGCCACATCCGACGGACCTGCGACGCCGACGGGACCGGAGGCGAGATCGACCGCCACGGGTGAGGGTGAGACGCCGACCCGCCTGTCGTCTCGTCGTTCCTTCTGGGGCCCGCCTTCGAAGCGCACCTCCAGCGGTACGTCGGCGACGCCGACGCGCGCGCGCAGAGCATCCTCTTCACCCCGGCGCCGCTCCCACAGACGCGAGAGCGGACGCGTGACCACATCGCGGATGTACACCGGGTCGAGGTGGTGGTACCAGCTCGTCAGCCGCTGCTGACGCACATGCACCGCGATGCGCTTGCGCGCCGAGTCGATCTCTTCGATCCAGTCGGCCTCGCTGCGCTCGCCCTTGCGACGGGCGAGCTTCTTGTTCGCGAAGAACGAGCCGATCACCATGACGGGCGAAGCGGCGGCCATCAGCAGCATGATCGGCCGCTGGAAGACGAAGGCGAGGGTGATGCCGAGGACCACGGGCACGATCGCCGAGAGCCAGGGCAGCGGAGACGCATCCTGCTCCTCCGGCTTGTCGCCGGGGAGAGTGATCACGGGCGGGATCTGCGACGGACGGATGCGCGACGGGCGGTTGAACGCGCGGGCGCCGACCTCGTCGATCGTGATGTCGGCGTCGGATGCCGGTGCCGCACCGATCCGGATCACACTGCTGCCGAGCTGGATCAGGTCGGCAGGGACGATGTCGGCGGACCGGGCGTCGGTCGTGCCGTTGACGACGAGCTCCGCCTCGGGAGAGGTCAGCTCGACGTGCGCGGTCAGGGGCAGCAGCGACCCGTCGTCGGCGATGCCGCCCGAGACGGTGATCGTCGCGTGCTCCTCGCTGAGGTGGGGGTCCGCGACGCGCACAGAGGCGGTCGACCCGCGACCGATGGTCGTCGCGACGCCGGGGGTCATCGGCACGGACTCGCCGGCGAACGGGCCCGCGACGAACTCGAGACGCAGTGCGCCGGGCTCGAGCACCACGGGATGACGGGAGGGCACGACGACACCGCTGCGGATGCCGGAGACGGTGAAGGCCGACGCCGGGTCGGTGCCCGGCGCGAGCTCGTCGGCGGGGACGTCGAGCGACTCGCCGATCTCGGAGATCGTGGTGGCCTCATCGACCTTGACGATCCAGGATTCGGGTTGGGGTGCGCCGGGGCGGTCGGCGACGGTCAGCCGAAGGCTCATGATGCGGGTATCCCTTCCAGAAGCCGGGCCAGGCCGGCGAGCGGAACTGCGTCGTCGGCCTGCTGCTCGTCGACGGGGGCCGAGACGAGAGACAGCGGCGCTTCACTCTCCCACGAGGGAGCGACGAGCTCGGTGACATCCGCGTCGGCGTCATCGGTGATGCTGCCCCAGGTGAGACGGCCGTCATCGTCGACGGCGCGGAAGAACAGCTGTGCCGGACCTTTGCCTGTGCGTTCGACGGCGCCGTCTTCGGTGCACCGCAGACCGATGGACTGGGGTGAGCTGCAGACGACCGTGGCATCGCCGCCCCAGATCAGATCGGAGATGTCGAGCTTCTCGGCGTCTCCGGTGACGTGCAGCGCACCGAGGGTCGGCGCGGGAGCGGTGACGAACGTCACGGTGAGCTCGACCGAGACGGCCTGCCCCGCATCATCGGTGATCGTGAGCGGAACGATCGCGTCACCGGAGTTTTCCCCTCGGAGCGCGAGATGCGTCTCGCTGACCCCGGCGGAGACTCCGGCGGGGAGGGTGTCGACGCGGATGCTCGCTCCCCCGTCGGTCGTGCAGACCGCGCACGTGATGCCGAGGGCTGAGAGAGGCACGAGGGTCTGCTCTCCGACGACGATCGGAAGGTCGAGGCGCCCGAGGGCGATCTCGGGGATCGGCGGGAGCTCGAGCCGTATTCGATAGGCGACCGAGATGGTCGTGGATCCCGAGACCTGAGGCACGGTGAGCGTCTGCTCCCCGAGCTCGGTGTCGAAGCCGGCCGACACGAGCGTCACGGAGTCGTCGGCGCAGCTGACCTGGATGCCGTCGAGATCTCCGACGCCCGAGCAGTCGATCAGCCATCCCTCGCCGGGGCGGATCTCGGTCACGTCGGAGTACGAGACCTCCACGGCCCCGCCCTGGGGCGGTGCGGCTGCCTCGGTCGCGGTGTCGGCGGCCGCGGACGAGATCGCGGGCCACACCGTGAGGGCACCCAGCAGTGCGACGAGAGCGAGAGCTCGTCGCCGGCGTCGGTGCGTCGAGGTCATGAGACTCCAGGATCGGCGGCGGGCCATGACTAGGATAGACGCGCCCGACCACGACGGAGAATCTGCACAGATCGATGAGCGACATCCCGCGCACACGCCGGCAGCAGAACGCTGCGTCGGTCGGCGAGCGACCGGCGAACGGCATGATCACGGCCGCGCCCGTGCCCTGGACCTCCGCCCGCACAGCCGCACCCGCAGCCCTCGACGGCCAGCTCGGCTGGGACTCGCCTCGCCCGAGCATGCAGGTCGCGCCCGGCTCCATCCGCACGCTCGAGACCTCCGGCGACGTGCTGCCGGAGCTCGAGGAGGCTCCCGAGAAGCAGCGCCCGCTGTGGCGGCATCCCGCCTTCCTGATCTCCATCGGCACGACCGTTCTCGCCCTCATCGCCTTCGTGGTCTTCGTGATCGTCGGCGGCCTGTCGGGCTCGTCGAAGGCGACCGACCTCACCCTCGAGGTCACCGACAACGTGGTGCGCGCCGACTGGTCGGGCCCCGACGTGCCGTATCAGGTGATCGTCGTCGACGGCCCCTCGGGTCCGACGCTCGACGTGTCGCAGCTGGTCACGGGCACCGAGGCGTGGCTGCCGCGGGCCGCCGCGATCGTCGACGACGGCTCGTGCATCGTGGTGCGCCCCGCCGAGGGCAACGAGAAGGCCGAGGTCAAGCTCGACCGTGCCACGCTCGACGCCCAGGGCGCCGTCTCGGGGTGTGTCACCGATGCCTCGACGGAGTGACCTGCGGCTGACGGCCGTCATCCTGGGCTCCGCCCTGCTGCTCACCGGATGCTCGTCAGGAGCCGCACAGCCACCCGAGCCCGCCCCCAGCCCGACGCACATCGACCTGGGCGCCTGGGACGAGGAGACCGACGGCAACGGCATCGTGCTGCTGGATGCCGCCACCGCCAGGTCGGCCGTGCTCAGCGCGGTCCGCGAGGCGGGACCCGTGACCATGACCGGCACGTTCACGAACACCGCAGGGCGGGTTCTGACGGTCTCCGTACACGGCTCGAGCGAGGAGACGGTCGCCGAGTTCACGGTCGACGGGCAGTCGACCTCGGTCGCGATCAGCGACGGGCAGGCGTACATCCGACCCTCCGAGGCCACGGCGGGCGACGGCCTCACCCCCGACGAGTACTCCTGCGTCGCCGACGACGACCCCGCTCTGACGCGCTGGGGATCGCTGCTGCATCCGCTTCAGGCACTCGCCGAGCACACGTCCGATGCCTCGGCACTCGGTGCGCCGGCTGACGACGCGGTCGATCTCATCATGGGCGCCGACGGCACTCTCGGCGCACTGAGCGTGCAGACGCAGGGTCCGGCACTGCCCGTGTCGATCACGCGCGCCGACATCGCCGGCAGCCTGCAGCTGGAGTTCTCGGGGTGGGGCGATCCGGTGGATCTCCCCGATCTCGACTCCGCGGCGGGCTGCTGAGGACCCCGCCGGGGATCAGACGAATTCCGAGCCCTCCGGGGGCGCCCAGCGCGGCAGCCCGTTGCAGGCCGCGGCGACGCGGTGCAGACCGTACTGCGGGTGCGAGAATGCCTCCCACACGCCCGTCGTGTTCTTCGCCTCGGCCGCCTCGATCAGGGCGTCGAGGGTCCGCGGCGAGCCGGCCGCCCACTCGACGTAGTCGCTGCTGCCGACCCCGTCGGAACCGAGTTCGGCGATGGCCCGCACGTCCTCGGCCGCGCGGATGATGTCGGTGAAGCTCTGCGGGATGCGCTCATTGCACGACACGACGGCGACGGTCAGCGCCGTCACCGGGTCGACGAGCTGTTCGCATCGGCTGGCACGAAGATCGGCCATCATCTCCCTCTCATCCCTGCCCTGACGGGGCAGGCTTCTCAGGCCCGAGCAGGGCGAGCGTTCTGGCGTAGATCGTGGATCTGTCGGAGGTCACCTCGACGTCGACGCCGCTGCGCACACCGGCTATGCAGATCGCCGCGAGAGCGGCCCTGACGTTCTCGGCCGCGACCATCGTATCGACCGGCACCCGGATACCGCCGTGGGCGCCGATCACCTCGAAGATCCCGTGCAGGTCGTGCGGGGCTGCGTCGCGCAGAGCGCGCACCCCGCGCACTCCGAGCACGAACTCGGACTGCACGCGCCCCGCGGAACGCTCGATCGCGGCAGCGGGGCCGCGCAGCAGCGGCACGGCCGCACCGCGGTCATCGAAGCCGACCCCGCCGATCACCGCGGTCCAGGGCAGGTCGACATGCCCGGCGAGACGGATCCCCTCCGCGCTCACCACGAGGAAGTCATCGGTCGAGGCACGCCCCGCGCGCAGACGCCGGCGCAGCAACGCGAAGCGCACGAGGAGGACGATCGCCGCGATGGCGAGCAGCGCCAGCAGCAGCACGGTCACCGGGCCGCCGATGTGCAGGAAGAGCACCGCGAAGAACGTCACGACGGTCGAGAGCAGCACGACCCCCGCCACACCGATCACGACCGCGTTGACCCGCAGGCGCCGTCGCACCGCGGCGCGATCGAGAGGAGCGACGAACACCCTGCCGCTGCCGAAGAAGTCGCGCCACTCGTCCTCCTGCACGGAGGTGAGTCCCAGGGCGCTCAGCTCGTGCACGGAGCATCCGCCGTCATCCGGGGACAGGGCACCTGACGATCAGGCATCCTCGTCTTCTCCGGCGCCCTGCGGTCGATCGAGCTCTGCGAGGTCCTCGCGGGTGACGAGCCGCGTGGCGATCGTGTACTCCACGAGCCGCGCGCGCCGGTTCGTCGCGAACGACCTCTGCCCCCCGCGCATACCGGGCACCCCGATGCGGTCGAGCTTGTCGCACACGTTGTCGAGCTTGCGGTTGAAACGGGTGACCGTCCATCCGAGGCGGGCGGCGGCCTTCGCCGACGTGGGGATCTCGCTCATGCCGGTGCCGTCGCGCAGCAGCTGCGGCTCGGCGAGGGCGAGGATCAGCAGGCGCTGGGACTGCGTGAGCGGCACGTCGCCGATCGTCGAGTCTCCCCCGGCGCTCTCGCGCTGCGTCGGACGGAACGCCGGCTGCGTGGCGTGCACGACGAGTTCGTAGGTGGTGGGCCCCGCGCTGAAGACGACCGTCGTCGCGTCGAAGACCAGAGGCAGGCGAGCCCCGGGAGACAGCCATGCCTGCACGCCGCCTGTGCGATCGGTGACGGATGCCGTGAGGCGCGTGCCGATGTTCGACAGCCACCAGAGACCGGCCGACTCGGCGATCTCGAGGAAGTTCCGGTGCAGGAACAGGTTGTCGTCGATCGCCAGATCGCCTTCGCGCCCGGCGGTGAACCGGCTGCCCGGTTCGACGCTGAAGTACTCGCCGGCGAACTCGACGGTCACCGTCCCCGTGCCTGCGCCCGCCTCCGTGCCCGTACCCGTCATTTCACGCACCCCCGTACCGGTTCTGACGCGCGCCCGTCATCTCGACGCAGCGCCACGTCGATGCACACCTCACCCGAGGCGGCGTCGTCGATCGTGACTGTGGTGTCGGTCGTCGTCGAAGGAGCTCCCTCGCCGCTCAGATCGACCGGCACCCAGATGAAGCTGTCGCCCTCGAGCTCGTCGGTGTTCGTCCAGGTGAACGTGACCTGGTCGCCCGAGCGGCTGCCCTCGAGATCCGAGACCTGCGGAACCACGTCCGAGACGATGTCCTTCGGGTCCACCTCGTCGCCCGTCGCGACCGGCTCCGGCGTGGGCAGGTTCGCGACCATGAGGTTCAGACCGACGATCGCGCCGACGACGACCACGACCCCCGCGGCGATCAGACCGATCGTCCGCCCCTTGCGGCTGCGGGGCTTCTCGTCGGTCGCAGCTCCGCTCGTCGGCTGCGCGTGCGGCTGTGCGGATGCCGATCCGGCCGTCGGCGACGCGGCCGGAGACGGCGCCGCGGACGGGGACGTGAACGACGGCGACGCTGCGGATGCTCCCGGTGTGGCTGCGTGCGGCACCACGACCGTCGGCCCGCGTGCGATCGTGCGATCGTCGTCCTCCGGAGTCGCCGGGGCTGCGGGCGCACCGGGAGCACGCAGCTGCGTGGCCTCGTCGACCGGGTCGGGGCTGTCGAAGCGCGGCACGTCGGGCGACGGGAACAGCGCCCCCTTCGGCTGCGTGGCCGCGGAAGGACGGGTGAACGACGCGACGTCGGGGTCGATGCTGACGATCTCGCGGACGCGGGTGAGACCGTCGCCGTCGTCATCCAGATCCTCTGCCGGCGGATGGTCGTCGACGATGTCGATCGGCGTCACCGAGTGCGACAGCTCGATCTGCACCTTCTGCAGCGCACGCGCGAACGCCACCGCGCTCGGATACCGATCATCGGGATTCTTGGCCATCGACCGGTCGAGGAGCCGCTGCAGGCTGTCCGGCGAATCCGGGCGGGCGAGCGACGGCAGAGCCGCCCGTTCGATGCGCTCGATGAGGTCGGCGCTCGAGTTGCGCTCGCCCGGTCGCTCGAACGGCGAACGGCCGGCGAGCAGTGTGTAGAGGGTCGCACCCAGTGCCCACACGTCGGTGCGGGGGCCGCTCTGGGGCGGATCCGCGAACGACTCGGGCGGCGACCACGGGATCGACATGCCGGATGCCTCACCCGTCGCGCCCGTCGTCGACGCGATGCCGAAGTCGGTCAGCGCCGGTCGGTTGTACTCGGTGACGAGGATGTTCGCCGGCTTGATGTCTCGGTGCAGCACACCGGCGCGGTGCGCCGTCTCGACGGCACCCGCCACCTGCACGCCGACGCGCAGCGCCTCGGCGACCGAGAACGGCTCCTTGCGGGCGCGCAGCTGCAGATTCGGCCGAGGGCAGTACTCCATCACCAGATACGGGCGGTCGTCACCCGCGACACCGGCCTGGTAGATCGTCACGATCGCCGGATGCGTCGAGAGCATCGCCATCACGTTCGCCTCGTCGGCGAACTCCTGGGCGGCGCTGCTGGTGAGGCGATCGGCGAGAAGCACCTTCACGGCCACGCGCCTGCGCGGCATCTGCTGCTCGTACAGGAAGACGTCGGCGAAACCACCCGTTCCGAGCGGCTCCAGATACGTGAATCCGGGCAGCTCGGGGGGCGGGGACGGGCGACGACTCATGGGAGATCCTCGAATGCGACGGTGACTCCGTCGCCGAGGTCGATCACGTCGCCCGACAGCACGATCGTCTGCTCCCCCGGGTGCAGACGCACAGGGTCGGCTCCGGAACGCAGCAGGGTCGAGCCGTTCGTCGTGTGCAGATCGATGACCACGACGGTGTCACCCTCGGGGCGCACCTCCAGGTGGCTGCGTGAGATGTCCTGCTGCGGGCTCTCGACGGCGACCAGGTGCGGCAGGTTCGCACCGCTCGCCCTCGTCGACCGCGGCCTCCGCCCGATGATGACGGTGCGATCGAGTGTCACCACCTGACCTGTGGACACGCGGATGCGCCCGCCGCCCGCCGCCACGGGCAGCGCCTCGGTCGGTGCATCCGGCGAGACGGGTGCGTCTCTGCGCAGCGCACGAGCCTCGGCGGCCGAGATCGTCGCTCCGTCGTGATCGCCGGCGAGACCGGCATCCGCAGGGGCGGCGGACTCCGACGTCGGGCGATGGATGGTCTGTCCGAAGAGCATCTCGAACTCATCGAGCTCGTCGGCTCCGTCGGAGTCATCCGTGCTCGACTCGTCGTCGGGCATCACCGTGTCGGCGATGTCGGGTTCGGGCAGCAGAGTGTCGGACAGATCCGGCTCGTCCTCGATCTCGTCCTGAGTGGTCCCGGTGGACGCGGGTGCGTCGGTGGTCGCGGGTGCGTCGGTGGACGCGGGTGCGTCGGTGGTCGAGGGTGTACTGGCGGGCGGGGGCACGACACCCAGTGGAGGCACGGGAGGGATCGGTGGCACGCCACCGACGGAGGGCAGGCCGACGGGCGCGGGAGGCACGACCACGGCGGGAACCGCGACGGGGGCCACCGCGGCGGCGCCGAGATCGGTATCCGCCGAGCCCTCAGCGGACTCCGGCGCACCCGGTGCGGGCACCGGTGCCGGGGCGGGCGCCGCGTCCGCCGTCGGGATCGGTTCCGGGGAGAGAGTGCGCGCCGGCGCGCTCTCGATGGCGGACAGGGAGGCCTCGGCCGTCGGATCGATCGCGACCGTCGCGGCGCGCACGACGCCGCCGAGGATCGGCAGCTCCGCATCGTCGGCGCTCTCGAGGACCACATCGACGCGGGTGGCGCCGCGAACAAGACGTTCGCTCCACGTCGTGACCTCCGCACCGGTGATGCGCGTCTGCCCGTCGGCGGTCTCGACGATGATCTCGGGGACTCCGCGGACGGCGACCCGCACGTCGTCGCCGTCGACGACGACGGCCGCGAAGTCGGGCACCGACGACAGCGAGCCTCCGGAGCGCACGGCCAGGAGGTCGACCAGCGGGCCGAGTTCGCGGATGCCGTCGAATCCGTTCCACGCATCGGCGACCAGTGCGGGATCGGCGGTGGCCGGGAGCACGAGCAGCGCGTGCTCGCGGATCAGGGCGTTCCACGTGCCGGGGCGATAGTTCACACGCATCAGCGGACTCCTCCTGCGGCTTCACGCGGACGCGTGTCCGCGATGTCTGGTTCATCGGTCTCGACGAGCGTGCCTGGCCTCGACGCGACCGAGACGGCATCGATCACGACAGCCGTGACGTTGTCGCGTCCGCCGGCGTGCACCGCGCTCGAGACGAGGAAGTCCGCGGCGCGCTGGGGATCGGACTCGACCATCAGGATCTCGCGGATCGCGCCGTCGCTGAGTTCCGACGAGAGTCCGTCCGAGCAGATCAGCATCCGGTCGCCCATCTCGGCGGGGAACAGCCAGTAGTCGACCTCGCCGTCGCTTCCCGCGCCGATGGCCCGGGTGATGATGTTGCGACGACGGTCGGTCTGCGCGTCCTCCGGGCGCAGCTCGCCCGCCTCGATGAGCTCCTGCACCACCGAGTGGTCGACACTCACCTGTTCGAGGTCGCCGTCCTCGAGGCGGTAGACGCGCGAGTCGCCGATGTTCAGCACGAGCCAGTACCCCATGCCGTCGACCGTCGCGATGATGACACCGCTCAGTGTGGTGCCCGCCCGGCCGTTGCTCGTCGTCGACAGCGCTTCGACCTCTGCGCGCGCGACGGCGACGGCATCGCGCACCTCGTCGAGGGCGAGGGCCGGCTGCCCGACGTGACGCGAGAACTCGGTGATGACGGCGGCGCTGGCGCGCTCCCCCGCCTCGTGGCCGCCCATGCCGTCGGCGACGAGGAAGATCGGCGCGCTGGCGAGGAAGGCATCTTCGTTGAGGGTTCGGCGCAGCCCCGTGTGCGTCGCCGCACCCGTCGAGACCGCCAGCGCGACGCTCATGCGTATCCGCCGATGGTCACGATGCGATCGCCGATCTCTATCGCGTCGCCGAGTCGGACGGGCACGCGCTGCCCGGCCGGGCAAGCGATGCGCTGCCCCTCGCGCACGAGCGTCATGCCGTTGGTCGAGAACCGATCGAGCACCCAGCCGCCCGAGGTCGAGGCCGCGGCCTCGAAGTGCGTCTTCGAGAGGGAGAGCGTCTCGTCGCGCACGGGCACGATGATGGCTCCGTCTTCCGGCGCGGGGTTGCGGCCGAAGACCGTGCGGCGCGAGACCGTGACGCGGGTTCCGTCGTCCCAGGTGAACACCAGACGGTGACCCGGGATGCTGATGCGGGTCTCCTCGAGGTCGTCGTCGACGCTGTCGGCTGACAGCGTCGACTCCGCGGACGCGGCCGCATCGGGCGCCACCGTCGCCGGTGCGGGGAGTTCATCGGCCGGCGCGGCGGTGAACGCGGGCGCCGGTGGCACGACGGGAAACGCGGGGGCGGCCGGGCGCTCGGACACGGCCCACTGTGCGGGCGCGACGGGTTCGACCGGCGCGGGCTGCTCCGTCGGCGCGGGCTGCTCGGTCGGTGCGGGCTGCTCGGTCGGTGCCGCGTCCGGAGCGTTGCGGTGAGGCGGGGCATCCAGCGTGATGCCGGGGACGTAGGCGATGAGCCCGTCGTCGTCCGCGGGCGCAGCCGGAGTCGTCGCGAGCGGCGCCTGCTCGGCAGGTGCCGGCGGAGCGGCGGGAGCGGCGGGAGCGGCGGGTGCCGGTGCGGCATAGGCGGGGGCAGCGTCGGGCGCGGCGTACGCAGGTGCGGGATGGGCCGGTGCGGCTACCGGGGCTTCGGGAGCTCCCGGCACAGCGGGCACTCCCGGGGCCGCGGCGGGCCAGGATGCCGGCGTGGCAGCAGGCGCCGGAGCATGGGGCATCACGGGAGCGTCCGCACCGAACGGCGGTGTCTGCGGAACGGGGGGCGCGCCGAACGGAGTCGCCGGCGCCGAGTGCGGCGCGGGGATCCCGGGAATCGCGGTGAAGGCCTGCGTGGCGGGAGCATGAGGGGCTTCAGTCATCCCGGGGGCGAACGGCACTCCGGGCGCCGCGAAACCGGGCACGGGTGCGGGAGCCTGCGCCCCGGCAGCGCGCATCGGCTGGGCCGGATCGGCAGCGTCTGCGCCGCGAGCATCCAGCATCAGCGACTTCGCGACCTTGTCGTGCCACCCCTGGAAGCGGCCGGAACCGTCGAACAACGGGGTGAAGTACCCCACGACGATGCCCGCGGCGAGTCCGAAGATCACGTTGCGCAGCAGAGTGCGGCCGAAGCCGAGCGGGCTGCCGTCTTCGGCGATGAGGCGGAGGCCCTGCGACCGCATGCCGATCGACCCCGCACCGGCCTGCATGAACGTGTAGAACACGAACCATCCGAGCAGCACGAGGCTGACGAGGGGCAGCCCGATCGCGAGCACGCCGACGGCACCCTCGACGGATCCGGTGAGGTTCGCGCTGATCACGACCAGGATCGTCAGCACGACGGCGAGACCCCCGGCGATGAGTGCGTCGATCAGGTAGCCGATCGCGCGTCGGGAGATCGGCGCGATCTGGCCGAACGGGACCTGCGTCATGGTGTCTCGCTCTCGGGTGAGGTGGACGTCGTCGTACTGTTGCTGCTCTTGATGGTGCCAGGTTCGCGTCTCACTCGCGCGACCGCGGCCTCTCTGAGGTTCTGCAGACCGGCCGACACGGCGGTCCCGCCCATCAGCGACCTCAGGCTCAGTCGCGCCTTGGTGCGCTTCCAGAATCCGGCCTCCTTGCCGAGGCCGCCGACGATCGTGTCGACCTCCGTCCAGAAGGCGTCCACGTCTTCGGTGGTGGGCTCCGAGGGGCCGAAGACCTCGGCATCCGCCCGCTGCGCGAGCGTCGTCACCTGCGGCAGCGTGAGCGTCGCGGCCACGGTCGCCGCCTCCTCGACACGCGTGCCGCCGGGGGCGAGCCTCGCGCCGTAGTCGACCGCCCTGTCGGCGAGTTCATCCCATCCGCCGCTGATGCGATCGGCCGTGCGAGCCGCCTGCCGACGCGTGCGACGCTTCGCCGCCTTCCACGCGCCGATCACGATGAACGGCGACGCGAGCACCGCGAGAACCGCGAGCGAGATGCCGCCGATGGCGAGGATGGCGCCGATGATCCCGAGGATGTTGAGTGTCTCGTCGTCGCCCTTGCGGTCGTCGGGCAGCGTCGGGGGAAGATCGACCGGCTCCTGCGGCGGGGGCGGCGGCTGCAGCACCTGCGGCTTGGGGTCGACCCTGGGCTTGGTGTTCTGGTCGTTCGGCACCTTGTCTTCGGGCGGGGTGGGATTGAACTCGAGCCAGCCGACCCCCTCGAAGTTCACCTCGACCCAGGCGTGCACGTCTCCGCCCGTGGCGGTGAAGACCGCCTCGCCCTCTTTGTCCTCATCGGGGTAGAAGCCCATCACCACGCGGGCGGGGATGCCGACCTCGCGGGCCAGCAGCGCCATCGCCACCGCATACTGCTCGTCGTCGCCGATCATCTGATCGCCGCCGATCAGCGTCGAGATGCGCTCCGAGGTGTGCCCGGCACGCGACAGCACCTCTCCCTCGAGCCCGTGGCTGAAGAAGCCGCCGTCGGCGAGGAAGGTCTCGAGCGCTCGCACCTGTTCGATCGGAGTCTCGGCCTCGGCGACCGTCTCCGACGCGAGCGATGTGAGCTCTTCCGGGACGTTGCTCTGAGTCGGCAGCGGCACCTTGCCGAACTGCACATCGGCGAGCTGGGTGTCGTCGAGATCGGCCGGGATGACGGTGTCGACCGTGTAGGCGTCACCCTTGGTGAGCTTCGAGGTGACGACCGCCGTGCCGGTGTCGCCGTTGTAGTACGCGGTGCGGCGCAGCTCTTCCGCGCGATCCCCGGTGAAGTCGATCTCCGAGACGGAGCCGGCATCGGGCAGCCAGACACCGCGATACTCGTCGACCTCGACCTTCAGCGTCACAGGGATGCCCTCGGCATCGGGAGACATGTTCGAGCGGATGGGTCCGAACGCGCTCGACGAATCCACTCCGCCGTCCGTGACGTTGTAGACCATGCCGTCGAACTGATCCATCACGGCGATGCGCATGCGCGACCCCTTGGGCAGTCCGCTCACCGTGAAGAGAGTGTCGGAGGCCTCATCGCGCACGTTCTTGCGGAACGCCTGCAGCGGGCTCGGGTAGTCGCGGATGTTGAACGGCGGGATGATCACGTCGCGGAACACGTGGCGGGGCTGCTCCGGGGCGGCGACGGCGCTCGACACGACGCCCGCTCCCCCGGCGATCGCCAGCACGGCGGCGCCCGCCAGCAGACGCCTCATGCGCATGTGCGAGGCGCGGGACGGATCGACCTCGCTCACCGAGACGGCGGCGTTCTGCGGAGCCCACAGCTGCCGAAGGGCCAGCCACGCGACCGCCAGCACGGCGAAGAGGAGTCCCTGGGCGACGGGGAAAGCCGGCTCCGGGGTGCCGAGAGCGATCACCATGACGAGCATCGCACCGGCGGGAAGCAGAGCCCACGCCACGAGCGACAGCCGAAGTGCGAGGGATGCCGTCAGCACGGTCACCACGAGGGTGAGCAGGAACGGTACGAGCAGATGCCCGTCGGCCGCGGCCACCGGAGCGACCGTCGTGAGCAGCTGCTTCCACGACGTCACGGTGCCGACCGCGAGCCGCTGCAGAGTGTCGAGCGTGGGGATGACCCCGAGGATGGCGGTGTGGGGCAGCGCCAGCGCACCGCCGAAGACGAAGTAGACGCCGATCGTCAGACCCGTGACGATGAGGATGCCCCATCGACGCCAGGTCGCGACCGTGGCGACGGCGAGTCCGAGCAGCAGGGCGCCGATCGCGGCGGGCAGATACGACGGGCCGGCGAAGGTCGGCCAGAACCCCACGATCGACACCAGGATCAGCAGAGCCGACGCGGTCAGGTCGAGGATCCACCGACGCAGCGGCAGCCCGGCCTTCTCTGTCGTGAAGAGGGTCATGCGAGCACCTTCTGCAGTGCGAGGGGAACCTGTTCGAGAGCGCCGATCGTGACGACATCCGCGTCGCCGATGCGGCGCAGCGCCGGAGCCGACACCGAGCGGTCGGCGACGACCGCGAGCACCTTGGCCCCATAGGGCAGACGAGCGCACGCGAGTCGCAGGTCGTCGGTGCTGACCTTCGACCCGCAGACGAGCACGACGACGCTGGCGAGCGGCATGGTCCTGGCCAGCACTCCCGCCAGGTGGTCGATGCCGCCGTCGCGAGGTTTCGAGTTCTCGACCGCGGACAGCGAGTCGAGCAGCTGCTTGCCGGTGCCGGCGGCGAGCTCGCGCCCCTGCACGCGCACGTCGACGCGCTGGGAGTCGCGGATCGCGCGGAGCCCGATGGAGCCGGCTGCCGAGATCGCGAGCTCGAAGTCGTCGTCGGTGGCATAGTCGCCGGTCGACCGCGAGAGTCCGATGACGAAGTGCGAGCGACGGGTCTCCTCGTACTGGCGCACCATCATCGTTCCGGTGCGAGCCGTGGACCGCCAGTGCACGTGGCGAAGGTCGTCGCCCGGCTGATACTCGAGCAGCGCGTGGAACGAGACGTCGTCGCGCGACAGATCGGCGGCGGGCAGACCCTCGAGGTCACGCAGGTAGCCCAGCGACTGCCCGTCGAACAGCACCGTGCGAGGGTGCACGTAGAGGTCGACCGGATCTTCGCGCCGGTGCGCGCGCTCGAACAGACCGAGCGGGTCGCCGCGGACGACGCTCACGGGCCCGACCTTCACGACGCCGCGCTTCTGGGTGGGGATCGCGAAGAGCTCCTCCGCCTCCTCCCCCGGCGCGAGGCGCTGGATGCCGAATTCTCCTCGGCCGGAGCCGACGGGAAGCACGACGCGCGAGGGCAGGATCGCCCTGGCGCCGCGGTTCGCGAGGGTCAGCGCACCGACGGCCCGCTCGCCCACGACGACGCGGGAGCGAGCGAGGTCGAGCGAGACGTCGTAGGCGGTGCGTCCGATCAGGAAGAGGGCGCACAGACCGACGGTGATGGCGATGACCACGGCGGCGATCGTGAACTCGGCCCAACCGGCGATCTGACCGAGGATCCAGAATCCGACGGCGAGGGCCATGAGGACCCACGCCAGCGGTCGGATGGCGGCGGTGATCATGCGGAGGCGAACCAGGATGCGCGCGCCGATGACCGCCGCGACGTCACGCCAGCCGGCGTCGCGGTCGATCGGCGCGGTCGCAGCCGGCAATGCCTCCGTGGTCATCAGGCCGCTGCTCGGGCCTGCGGTGCCGCGACGTTCTCGAGGACCCGCGCGATGACCGTGTCGCTCGAGGTGCCCGCGAACTCGGCCTCGGCGTCGAGCAGCAGACGGTGCTGCCACACCGGCCGCGCGAGGGCCTTGATGTCGTCGGGGAGCACGAAGTGGCGGCCCTGCGAGGCGGCGCGGACCTTGGCGATGCGGATCATCGCGATCGCGCCACGCACCGAGACACCGAGCCTGATCGCGGAGTCCTCACGGGTCGCCTCGGCGAGCTCGGCGACGTAGCGGAGCACAGCGGGCTCGACGTGCACCGACGCACCGAGGTCGGCCATGTCGGCGACGGCGCTCGTGGTGATGATCGCCGAGAGTCCGGCCGACGGGTTGCGGTCGGAGGCACCGGCGAGGATGCTCTCCGTGACCGCCAGATCGGGGTAGCCGATCGACGTCTTGACGAGGAAGCGGTCGAGCTGGGCCTCGGGGAGCTTGTAGGTTCCGGCCTGCTCGATCGGGTTCTGGGTCGCGATCACGAGGAACGGGCGTCCGGCCTCGTGCGTGACGCCGTCGACCGTGACCCGCGACTCCTCCATGACCTCGAGCAGAGCCGACTGCGTCTTCGGCGAGGCGCGGTTGATCTCGTCCGCGAGCACGATCGAGGCGAAGATCGGTCCCTTGTGGAACTCGAAGCGATGCGACTGCTGGTCGTAGATCGTGACACCCGTGACGTCCGACGGCAGCAGGTCGGGCGTGAACTGGATGCGCGTGCTGGTGCCCTGCACAGTGGATGCGAGCGCCTTCGCGAGGCTGGTCTTGCCCGTGCCGGGGGCGTCCTCGAGCAGCACGTGTCCCTCGGCGAGCATCGCCGACAGCACGAGACCGACGACCTCGCGCTTTCCCTGCACGGCCCTGTCGATGTTGTCGACGAGGCGGGTGAAGGTGCCCTGGAACCAGGCCGCCTGTTCGGGGGTCATGCTCATGAGTGTGGGTTTCCCTGTTCTGTGAAGGTCATCGGGGCGCGCCGTCGCCGGCGCGCTAATACCAGACGAGCGCGTCGGCGTACCGATTGAGCTCGACGATGTAGACGCGGATCGACCGGCCAGGATTGCCGTAGAAGCAACCGAGCTGAACCGTGCCGTTCTCCGGCACGGCCCTTCTCGAGTTGCCGAACTGTCCGCCGTCGTCGCACCGGAGTGTGTACGTGCCAGGGCTGCGGAAATTCTCGACCTTGAGCGTCACGTACGCGCATGTCGGGGTGTCGCACTCTCCCGGCCAGCTGCCCGACGCGCCCTTGCCCGTCTTCAGGACCTCCGCGGGCGGATCGCTCGTGCGAGCGGATGCCGATGCGACGGGCGTCCACTGTCCGGCCGAGTCCTGAGCCCGCACCCGGATGCTGTGCGTCTGCTGGTATCCGTTGCCGACGATCCGCTCACCGCTCTGCGGCACGTCCTGCCAGCCGTTGCCGATGTCGATCTGCGTCAGCTGGATGGCACGGCCGTTGCCGGAGCCGTTCGAGTTCCACGTGAGCTTCACCTGGGTGCCGAGGTTCTGCGCGCCCGCCCCGGGAGCCGACGGAGGGCCGTACGGCACGGCACTCGCCGTGTTCGACGCGGCTCCGGCGTAGGTGCCGCCATCCACGCTGGCGACGGCCCGGACCTGGATGTTGTACGTCGTGCCGTTGGAGAGACCGCCGATGCGGTTGCCCTGCAGGCCCTGCCATCCTCCGCCGTTGAGCGAGTACTGGTAGCTGATCTCGCCTTCCCTGGCGCCGTTGCGCGACCCGGGGTTGTACGTCACGTCGACGTAGCGGTCATGCGGCGCCGCGGCGAGACTGGTCGGCGCGCCGGGCGCGACGACTCCTCGACGCGGGGCCGACATCCCGGACCACTCGCCCCAGCCCGCCTTGTTGTGCGCGCGGATGCGGTACGTGTA
The DNA here is from genome assembly GCF_017876435.1 of Microbacterium phyllosphaerae. Classification (NCBI taxonomy): domain Bacteria; kingdom Bacillati; phylum Actinomycetota; class Actinomycetes; order Micrococcales; family Microbacteriaceae; genus Microbacterium; species Microbacterium phyllosphaerae. The sequence continues at coordinate 1,119,475 of NZ_JAGIOA010000001.1, read as the reverse complement.
CGGCGTCTCGGACGTCGGCACGGTGACCGCCTGCGAGGTGGCACCCGCCCCGGGCGTCAGGGTGTTCCGCAGGGTCGAGCCTTCGTAGACCTCGAGCGTGTAGCCGTCGATCGCGTCACCGTTCGAGTTCGGCGCCGCCCAGTTCACCTGCATCTGGGCCTGGTCACCGACCGGTGCCAGCTCGGTCGTGGTCGGCGCGCCCGGCTGCATCGGCGGACCCGCAGGGATCTCGGATGCCGACCAGTTGCTCCAGCTCGAGGGCTCGGGCGCGAGGTTGTGCGCCTGCACGCGCACCTGGTAGTTCGACCCGTTCTCGAGGCCGTTCCAGACGATCGAGTTGCCGGTGACCTCCTTCTGCGCGACGCCGGACGGCGGCGCGGGAGAGATCTCGAGCGTGTAGCTCTCGACCGGAGAACCCGGGGTCGTGGGCGTCGTCCAGCTCACGGTGAGCGACTTGTCGCCGAACTTCAGCGTGGGCGGGTTGGGGGTGTCGGGGCGCGCGTCGGGGCGCGCTTCTCCCGAGGTGCCCGAGGGCTTGCTCTCGCCGACGCGGTTCGTCGCCGTGACCTGGAAGGTGTATTTGACGTTGTTGGTCAGACCGTCCAGGGTGCAGGTCGTCGACTGGCACTCCTTCGAGTACGCACTGCCCCCGACCGACTTGACCGTGTACTTCGTGATCTCGGCGCCGTTGTTCGACGGGGCCGAGTACGAGAGCACCACCGTGCGGTCCTGCACGCTGGTCACCACGGGGGCTCCCGGCGCATCCGGCACACCCTGCACCGTGAGCACGACCTGCCCGTTGACCTCACGCTCCGTGTCCTTCGTGGCGTCCTGGATGCGGTAGCGCACGACCATCGTGCCGACGAAGGTGGCCGCCGGAGTCACGACGAGCTCGTCGCCCTGGCGCTCGACCGTGCCCATTCCGGCCTCGACGTTCTGGGAGACGATCTTGAGCGGCGTCTCGGGGAACGGGTTGTAATCGTTGGCGAGCACCGGAACGGTCACGGACTTGCCCTGATCGGCCTCGGCGATCGTGTCGGTGTTCGCCGTGGGCATCGCGCGCGTCGACGCCGACACGGTCACGGTCACCGTGCCGTCGACCGGTTCGGTCTCGCCGTCGGTGACGCGCACGTTCAGCGTCATCGCGGTGCCCTTCTTGGCATCCGATGACGCCTTCACCAGGAGCTCGGATCCCTTGACGTCCGCGGTCACACCGTCGCCGTCTCCGTCGACGAAGGTGAACTCGAGGTTGTCCTGGTCTTCGGGATCGGGATCCGTCGTAAGTGCGGCGAGATCGAGCGAGGACGCATCCTCACCGGGCGCGACCTGCATCTGACTGTTCACGAACACCGGCTGCTGGTTGTCGGGCGGCAGCACGTCGATCGGGATGGTCAGCGTCGCCTTGCGACCCTCGGGGTCATCGGGGCCCGTACCGTCCGTCACCTCGAACGTGATCGCGTCCTGGCCGAAGTATCCGTCCTTCGAGGTGTAGACGAGGGTCTTCTCGTCCTGCACGAGGTCGGCGCCATCGGCGTGCACGGCACTCACCTTGGAGTGCTCGGTGATCCGCGCCGTGCCACCACCGGCGACGGTGACGTACTCCGACAGCGGCAGGACCTTGGTCTCGCCGCTGATGACCTCGACCGGCTTGGTCAGGTCCGTCATGGGGCGCAGCCCCGACTCGGCCGGGACGAAGATGAACGCCGACGCCTCGAGGCCGTCGCGGTCGGTCAGCGTGTAGCGGATGAGCTGCTGCTCCTCACCCACCGTGACTCGCACCGATCCGTTCTCGAGCGCGGTCGCACCGTCGCCGAGCGTCACGTCGAGCGCGTCCGTCGTGCCGTCCGGGTCCTCGTCGTTCTTGAGGATCGGGATGTCGGCCGTCAGCGTGCCGTCCTTGAGATCCTCGGGCCGCACGCGGTCGTCGCGCGCGACGGGCGCCTGCAGCGGAACGTTCTCGTCGACCGTGACCTGCAGCGTCGCCGAGGCCGTCGCCCCTCGGGCGTCGCGGATCGTGTACTGCAGCGAGGTCTCGATCTCCTCGTTCGGCGCCTGCACGAGCACACGGTCGCCCGAGACTCGGGCCGTCAGCTCCTCAGGGACCTCGAGTCCACCGTTCTTCTCGCTGACGAGGATGATCTCGTCACCTTCCGGGTCGGAGTCGTTGGCCAGCACCGGCACGGCGATCTCACGCCCGGGCCGCACGACGACGGCATCCTTCACCGCATACGGGGGCTGGTTGATCTCCTCGGCGGGGGCGATGCCGACGCGGATCGTCGCGATGCCCTCCTTGCCCAGGCGGTCGCGCACGCGGTACTTGAACGTGTCGACACCGGCGGAGCCGTCGAACGCCTCGTACTTGAAGTAGTTGGCGCCGGTCTCGGTGATCCGGCCCTTGCTCGGGCTGGAGGCGATGTCGAGCAGCTCGACCGAGTCGCCGTCCGAGTCGATGCCGTCGAGGGGGACGGCGATGTTGATCTCGGTGCCCGCCAGCGCTCGCGAGACGATGTCCTGCGGGCGAGGAGCCGCGTTGGTCTTCGCGTCGATCGGCAGGATCTGGATCGTCACGTACCCGGCGGCCTTCTGCTGCCGTGAGTCGACGGCCTCGTAGGTGAGGTAGACCGTCTTCGCCTCCGGCCCCGCCTTGAACCGCACGGTGTCCTGCGAGACGAACGCCTCGCCGTCTTCGGGCTCGGGCGTCTCGACCAGCTCCGGAACCACGTGCAGCACGTCGTCGTTGGGGTGGGTGTCGTTGTCGAGCACCGGGATCGTGACGACGTCGCCCGCTCGCACGTAGACGTTGTCGGGTGCGGCCACCGGCGGCATGATCTTGTCGGGTGCCGGGATCGGGATCACGACGACCTCGCCCTCGGCGGACTTCGAGCCGTTCGAGATGCGGTATTTGACGCGCACCTGGTCTTTGAGCGCACCCTGATCGGTGATCCGGAGGGTCTCGTGGTTGATCACCGAGACCGAGATCCCGCTGTTCGGCTCGAGGCTCACCGACTGCACGACCAGGATCCCGCCGGCCGGGTCGGTGTCGTTGGCGAGGACGCCGACGAGCACGTCGCCGCCGCTCGGCACCAGCGCCACATCGCGCACCGCGACCGGCGGCAGATCGTTCTCGCTCGCCTCCTGCACGTCGACGCGCACCAGGCCCTGAGCGCTCTTGGGTCCGGCCGTCGCGAGGTACTGCACGTAGTAGGTGCCGGGCGCCTCCGCCGAGAACAGGAACGTCTTGTTCGTGTAGTCCGGGGTCACGGTCGCACCGGGCACCTCGTCGACGTTGCCGAGGCGCAGCGACTCGCGGCCCGAGCTCGTGTCGTTCGTGAGGGGTGCCACCGAGACCTGCTCGCCGACCCGCGTGATCACGTGATCGGCGTTCGTCTTGGGGTCGGTCGACCCGGCGGGACGCACATCGAGGGTGATCGTGCCCACGTAGGTCTCGCCGTAGCCGTCGGCGACCGTCACGCCGACCTCCTTGCGACCCTGCAGGCTCGCGGTGGCCTTGTAGGTGATCTGGCCGTCGGTGCTGAAGTCGACCTCGTCACCCGGCGCCGGCTCGACGCCCTTGAGATAGATGTCGTCGCCGTCGGGATCGATGAAGTCGGGGAGGACGTTGTACGAGATGGTGCCGCCGGATTCGACCGTGAGGGTCGTCTTGCGCTTCGGCACCGGGGCGTTGTGCACATCGAAGTCGTGCACGGTCAGTGTGACGGTGGCGGTGTCCTTGCCCTTGCGGCCGTCGCTGGCCTCGTACTGGAAGGTGGTGGATCCGGTCGCCTTCTCGTCGACCGCGATCTGCAGCGAGCCGCCGTTCTGGATCGGCTGCACCGTGCCGATCGACGGCTGCTTCTCGGCGAGGGCGGCGACGAGCACGTCGCCGTCGGGGTCGTTGTCGTTGTCGAGGACCGGGAGCAGCGTCGATGCACCGGGGCGCACGCCGAACTCGTCGTCCTCGGCGATCGGAGGAGTGTTCTCCTCCTTGCGGTCGGGGAGGGTGGTCTCCACCGTCTCCTCGGTGGAGTCGTCCTCGTTCTCGGTCTCGCCCTCGGGAGGAGTGAGATCGTTCCAGTTGTCGACGCGCTGCAGGCTCTCGTTGGCCATCCACGCGGCTCCGCCGACGGCGTCGTTGAGGATGATCACGTCGCGGTTCACGCGGAACGTGAGGCTCTGGGACTGCTCGGCGCCCTCGATGCGCTCGTTCACGTCGTTGGCCTCGCCCGGGCATTCCCGCAGGAACGTCGCCGAACCGGCCCAGGCGGCATAGGTGCATCCGCGCAGCGAGACGGGAGCCGCGGGCGAGCCGTCGCCCCCGACGTCCTTCACGACGGCTTCGCCACCGTCGAAGGGCACGGTGATGAGGGCCGACTTCGTCGCCAGCGCGACCGCGTCGTTCGTGGCGGAGGCGGGCTGGAGCACGGCATCCGCCGCGTCTCTGATCTCCGTGCGGAATCCGCCGGGAGTCGTGACGACGCCGGCGGCGGCGTCGAGCACGACAGGCGTGCGCCCGACGGCGGTGATGTGCGGCGCCTCGGAGTCGTCGATCTCGCCGACCGACGCGGCCGACGGATCGAGCGCCTCACCCTCGTTGTCGACCGGGACCGTGACGACCTCGCCGCGCTCCGACGACAGACCGAACACGGTGCCGTCTTCGGCGACGGCGACGTCGGCGTTGGGCCCGAGCTCGGCGACGGGGTCGGTGGCCTCGATCTTGAAACCGGCTATGCCCTTGACGGGCAGAACCCACAGATCGCCCGACTTCTGGTCGAGGATCGCGGCCGTCTGGTGCCCGAGGGCGACCTTCGCCGATGTCGGGATGCGGGCGCTGTCGCCCAGCGTCACCCGCGCCGGATCGATCGACGTGACGGTCGAGGCGCTGGTGTCGGTGACGAGGATGTTGGTCTCGTCCTGGAGGATGTCGAAGTTCTCGCCGGTCGTGCGGAGTCCGCCGTCGAGCACCGTGGACTCGTGGTTGAAGTGCCCGACGAGCAGGCTGGACGCCTTGGTGATCCAGACGCCGCCGTCATTGAGATCCACCTTGGTGGTGGGAAAACCGTCATACGTGAAGGCCATGGTGGTGAGGGCCACGACACCGACCGTCACCCCTGCCGCCGACGCCAATGTCTTCGGTCGCGCGCGCATCCATGACAACGCCTTCATGCCCGGTTCCCCCCCAGGGTCGTACATCCGCAGACTCTCGGCCGATGCACTCAGCGTGCACGGCGCACCCGTTCATCCTAACCGGCCGAAATACCGGCCACGATGGGGAGAATTGTCCACTGCTCCCCCGACCCGCGTCGGCGAGATCAGACCGCTCGCCAACACCCCTCGATATGGTCGTCGACCATGCCCGCGGACTGCATCAGCGCATACATGGTCGTCGGACCCACGAACCGGAACCCGCGGCGCCGCAGCTCTTTGCTCATGGCGGTGGATTCGGGCGTCACCGCGGGGACGTCGGCGAACGACGTGGGGCGGATGCCGGGCGCCGGCGCGAACGACCACATCAGGGCATCGAACTCGCCGTCATCCATCGCTCGGACCAGACGTGCGTTGCCGATCGTGGCCTCGATCTTGGCGCGGTTACGGATGATCCCCGCATCCGCCATGAGTCGCTCGACATCGGACTCGTCGAACTCCGCGACCGCCTCGGGCTCGAATCCTGCGAACACCTCGCGGAATCGGGGCCGCTTGCGCAGGATCGTGATCCACGACAGCCCCGCCTGGAATCCCTCGAGCGCCGTCTTCTCGAACAGTGCCCGGTCGCCGTGCAGCGGTGTACCCCACTCCTCGTCGTGATACCGGCGGTACTCGGCGTCATCGCCCACCCACGCACAGCGCTCGCGGTGGTCGGGCCCGGCGATCAGCGAAGTCATGCACCCACGTTATCCGGCGGCACCGACACCGGGATCGGGCGAGCCGAAGCCTCAGCCGACCCTGCGCAGTGCCCTGATCCAGATCCGCAGCACGAACGCGAAGAACACGGCGCCGCTGATCAGCACGACCAGACCGCTGAGGATCCGGGGGCTCCACGCGTGGATCGGAGACACCACGACGAGCGCGACGAGCGCGACGGCCACGCATCCGGCGCGCAGAGCGGCCACCGTTCCGTCGGTCCCGTCCACGCGGTGCCGTGTGACGAGGATCGCCAGCAGATGCCACAGCGAGGCGAGGATCAGCACGAGCGCGCCATACGTGGCGAGCCAGCCGACGAAGTAGCGCGAGGACAGACCCCATGCCGACACCAGCGCGGCGAGCACGGCGATGTCGATCGCGACGACCACCCGTTCGACGGCGAGCGACAGGGAGAGCGCGAGCCGGATCAGCAGCAGCGATGAGGCGAGCAGGAGGCATCCGGCCTGCGAGACCCAGGAGCCGTCGACGACGGTCGAGCCTCCCCCGTTCCAGAGGATGCTCGCGCAGCCGACCACCGCCGCGGCGTCCAGGAGCGCGGCGACGGTCCCCGCCACGACCGGGCCGACCGGGCTCTCGACGGATAACGCAGGGACGGATGCCGAACGCTCAGACATCGACAGCGACCGGACCGACGACATGCGTCTCGGCGTTACGTCGGGTCTTCGCCCACCCGTTGCGGCCGAGCACCACACGGAGCATGGCCCGCGTCACCGACACGAGGATGTACTGCACGAAGAAGAAGAGGCCGGCTCCCCAGCTCACCGCCTGCAACCAGCTCGAACCCGGCTCGCAGCGCAGCTTGTACAGGATGCCCCAGATCACGAACGGTCCGATGCCGAACAGCATCCCGAGAAGGACGAACGCCCACGCATTGTCGACGAGTCCGTCGAGCGCTGCCGGATCGGCGATCACGCCCGCGCCGTGGAATGCCAGCGTGAGCAGGATGACGATCAGACCGATCATCTGCAGGAAGGGAAGGAACAGGTAGTAGAGGCACTCCAGGACGCCGGAGCTGTCGAAGTGGCGTGAGCGCACGATGTCCTTGATGTACTTCACGCACTGGATGTTGCCCTGCGACCAGCGCGTGCGCTGGGCGAGCAGACGCCGAAGGCTCGGCAGCGCCTCCTGCGCGACGTACGTGTCATGGACCTGACTATTCTCGTAGCCGGCCAGGATCACGTGAAGCCCGAGCTCGTAGTCTTCGAGCAGTGCCCCGTGCCAGGGTGCGCCGTACCCCTCTCCGATCCGGTCGAGCACCGAGAGCCGCGTGAACTGCCCGTTGCCGCCGAGTCCGACCGTGCCGGTCTTCGACCTCAGCGACTGCATCGCCAGGATCACCGTGCGGAACTCCACGTCCTGCATCCGGATCAGATATCGGGCGAAGGCGTTCGCGAGCCTCCCCTTCTCGGGGTACGGCGTGCGATCGTCGCGGTTCTTCATCCAGACGGTGATCTGGGCGGCTCCCACCACCGGATCGCCGAAGCAGTCGTCGGCTGCCACCGCCGCGAGCGCGTTCTCCGCCATCTCTCCATCGGCATCCACGACCGTCACGATGATGCGGTCGCGGTCGGCGTCGGTCGGCAGCCATCCGTTGAGTGCGTCGTACGCGCTGTTCAGGGCATCACCCTTCCCCGTGCGCGCGAGGGGTCGCCGGCGCTGCACCAGGTGCACGAACGGGTCGACATCCGCGTGCGCCTGGATGATCGCCGAGGTCTCGTCGTCGCTGTCGTCGTCGATCACCCAGAGGTGGGCCTGCGGGAACCGCTCGCGCTGGCGCGCGATCGTGGTGGCGATGACGGCGGCCTCGTCACGGCACGGCACGAAGATGTGCCAGTCGAAGAGCGCGGGGTCCCCCGGCTTCTCCTTCCTGTGCCGGACGTAGGGGATGAGGATGAACGTCATGTAGGCGAGGAACATCACCGTGAGGACGAGCGAGATGGAGCCGAGGAGGGAGAGCATCAGAGGTCCTTTCGTGAGGCCGTCAGCGGGATCTGTCGTGAGGGGTCTTCGGTCGCGGAGTCGTTCTGTCTTCGGTCGTCAGGGCCGTGCCGGTCGTCGACGACGACGGACGCCCGCCACGGCGATGAGCACGATCAGCCCCGCCGCGAAGCCCGCGATGCCGACGACGGAACCTGCGAAGCGGTGTCCGATCTCGTAGCCGGCGTCGAGGCCGCCCAGCTGGGTCGACCAGCCGATGAGCGCGAGGCGCAGTTGATTGACCAGGAGCATCACTGCGGCGGATGCGGCGATCCCTGCGACTCCGCGGAACCAGGACACTCTCGTCGAGAGCATCATCACGGCCCCGAGGGCGAGGAGGGGAGCGAGCAGGATGATCGCCGTGCACTCGGCCGTCACCTGGAACCCGACGAGATGGTTCTCGCTGATCCACAGCATGTAGGTGTCCTCGAACGCGGTGACGCCGCGGGGCATCCAGAGATCCATCCACCAGGCGGCGAGGTGTGCCTCGCCCGCCCGAACGACGTCGGCCTGGAGCAGCATCCAGACGATCGCCCCCACGAGAGCGGCGGCGAAGACGATGCGGGCTGCGTGGTCGACGGCCCGCGATCGCGGCCGTGGTCGCGGGGAGGATGCGAGCCTGCGGTGGCGCCGCCCCTGGGGCTGGGCGGACACGGCGGGCAGTGCGGTGGTCATCTGTGTGCTCGTCTCGAGGAGAAGGGTCGTGGCGAAAGGTCGTGGTGAAAGGTGCGGACGAGCATGTGCTCGCCCGCACCCGATGTCCTGTGCGGCGGTCAGGGGATCGCTCAGCGATTCGACCGGGCCGATGGGGAGATCAGCCACGGCCGGGACCGGCACTGCGGACGCTCGATCGACGATGTGGGGTGCCGATCGAAGGGCGGCGTTCGGCGAAGGGGAGTTCACCGCACGCCCCGTTCATGGGGTCGGTTCGCCGTGTCAGGCGTCGACGAGCGAGTCTGCCGAGCGGCGCAGATAGGACTCGCGGATCATCAGGAGAGCACCCGCGGTCAGGCACACGGCGACGATGATGAGAGGCCAGGTGGGGTCGGCACCTGTCGCGGCGAGCGTGCCGCTGAGCGCGGTGCCGACGATGGGAGGATTCGCTCCGTACATGCGCAGGGGTTCCTTTCTTTCTTTCAGGAAGTGGGAGTTTCGGGCGATCGCCACGTGGGGGTGTGGCCGCGACGGTCAGGATTTGGGATCCTCGGCCGGGATGGGGTCGCGCGGATGCGGCGCGGTGAGCGGGCATCCGCACGACCCGGCACTCAGGAGGTGACCTGCGCGGTGCGGCGACGCTTCGCGGCGTAGACCGCCGCGGCACCGACGACGAGCAGCATGCCGGCACCACCTGCGAGCAGCGGGTCGGCCACGGGTGCGGCGACCACCGTGAAGGTCAGGTCATCGGTGCTGGTGTCAGTGCCGTCGTTCTGCACGGCCGTGACCGTGTAGGACTGCTCGGGGAGATCGACCGTCGACTGCGCGCTCCACGTGCCGTTCGCCGCGACCGTGGCGGTGACGAGCAGCGTGCCGTCCTGCCCACGAACCTCGACCGTGAGGCCGGGCTCGCCGACGCCCGAGAACGTCGGCTTGAGGCCGCCCGAGGCGCCGTCGAGCGAGACCGACGAGTGGCTGGCGGTGAGCCCGCTCTTCAGCCACGGAGTGCCGGCGGTCGTGTACGAGCGCAGGATGAGCTTGCCCTCGGTGGTGGAGGAGCCGAGCGTGAGGCGGCGTGTGTCGACGGGGCGGTTGACCGCGTTGAGCGAGAAGGTCGAGCCGTCGGCGCCACGCTCGGCGCTGAAGAGCTGGTTCGCGGAGCCGTTGCACACGGCCGCGATCGGCTCACCGGCACCGGTGTAGTCGAGGCAGAGTCCGCCGCTGCTGACGGTGCCCGTGGCGCCCACCGCCGGCATCGAGACGACGGCGGAGCCCGTCGCACTCAGCGTCGGCTGCGCGCCCTGCACGAACGCGTCGAGTTTGAAGGTGCCCTGCGCGAGCGTGCCGACGGCCGTTCCGGGAGTCTGGGCGCTCGCCGGTGCGACCGCGCCGAAGAGGGCGACGCCGCCGAGTAATAACCCTGCGGTGATCTTCATGGTCTTGTTCATGGTGTTGCCTTTCGCATGAGCTCGCGGTGCGTGGCACCGAGAGCGGACTTGTGCACGGAGTCGTGCGTTTTCTTCCGGGGGGATTGAGGGGCACCCGATCGCTCGGGCGCAGGGGCGGAGGATTCGAGCGCACTGATGACCTGGACGGAGAGTGCGGCGAGGGCATCCCGCGCCGCTGCCGGATCATCACGGTGGAGCGCCGCACGAGCCGCGCTCAGCAGCTCGCGTCGCCGGTCGCGGCCGCGGTCGAGTTCGATGCCGTGCGCGGCTGCGGTGTCGGGGTTCACGAAGAGACGCAGCGGCTCGACGTATTCACGCACGATGCGCGGGCCGAGTCGAGAGAACTCGCTCTCGATCAGATGCGAGGCGAGATCGAGATAGCCCCGCAGTTCGCACTCGGGAGCGCGGGTGACGATCGTCTGCTGCGGATCCGCTGCGGCGGAGAGGCATGACGACTCCCCCGCGAGCAGCCGACCGACGATCCGAGCACGCTCGATCATGTCGACCGCCGACCACTCGGCGACGCGTGTGCCCGCGTTGGGCGACACGTGCACGAAGCGCATGTCGGCGAGGCGCTGGAGAGCTTCGCGGACCGGGGTGCGCGACACCGCCCAGCTGTGCGCGAGCAGGTCGAGGCGCAGTCGATGCCCTCGTGGAAGCCGTCCGCTGACGATCTCCTCCAAGAGCCGCTCATAGGCAAGACCGCTGAGCAGCTGCGGGCGCAGCTGCTCTTCCAGGGAGCCCATCGACATGATCTCGCCTCTCTCATCGAACTAACATATTGGATGATTAGAGGATGACATACTTAAGTAGTAATCACAAATCCACTAATATTTGAGAGAAGCCATGACGAAGAAGGACATCGCGATCGTGCTCGGCACCCGACCCGAGATCATCAAGCTCGCCCCCGTGATCAGGGAGCTGGGGGATCGCGCGCTGATCGTGCATACCGGACAGCACTACGACCGAGAGCTGTCGGGACGATTCTTCGAGCAGTTCGGCATCGGCGAGCCGCACGTCGTGCTCGACGGCGTCGGCGGGAGGGACCGCGGCATGCAGATCGCGACGGCGATCAGCGCTCTCACCGAACTCTTCGCCCGTCAGGCGCCACGGGCGGTCATCGTGCAGGGCGACACGAACGCGGTGTCGGCGGGCGCTCAGGCGGCCAACTATGCCGGCATCCCCGTCATCCATGTCGAAGCCGGTCTGCGGTCGCACGACCGAGCCATGCCCGAAGAGCTCAACCGCCTCGTGGTCGGCGTTCTCGCCGACGTCCATTGCGCCGCGACCGAGCACAACGCGGAGAACCTGCGGCGCGAAGGCATCCCCGCAGAGCGGATCGTCGTCACCGGCAACACGATCGTCGAAGCGACCCGCGAGTCACTGCGACACGGCCCCGCTCCCGTGGAGGCGTTCTTCCCGGAAGGGCGGGTCCCCGAGCGGTTCGTCCTGGCGACGATCCACCGTCCGGAGAACACCGACACCCGAGAGGCACTCGCCCGGGTCCTGAGCGCGCTGGGCGACATCGACGTCCCGGTGCTGCTGCTCGCGCACCCGCGCACCCGTGCGGCGATCGCCCGCTTCGACCTCGCTGATCTGCTCGACAGGGTCATCGTCGCCGAGTCGGCGGATCACCAGGAGTTCCTGACACTCGCCTCACGCGCCACGCTCCTGGTATCGGACTCCGGAGGCCTTCAGGAGGAGTGCACCGTGCTCGGTCGCCCGCTGCTCGTGGTGCGCCGCAGCACCGAGCGACCCGAATCCATCGACGCCGGTTTCGCGGAGCTGGTCACCCCCGGGCTCGACATCGCCGCGGCAGCGAATCGTCTCATCTCCCAGGGATCCGATCACCTCTCCGGCACACCATGCCCCTACGGAGACGGCAGTGCCAGCGCCAGAATCGCGCGCCTCGCGACGGCCATCGCGGATCGCAGTGCGCGACCGAGCCACGGCCTCGCCGCGTGACGCAGGGAGAGCGATGGTCTGATTCTTGAGAGGCGATGCAGCGGAGGCGGTGCCGACGAGGCGGTGCCGACGAGGCGGTGCTGAGGAGGCGATGCTGAGGAGGCGCTGCTCAGACGTGATCTTCGGACCTGACAATCGAACGTTGCCCACGCGAGCCACCCGGGCGCGATACTCAGGCGGGGATACTCAGGGCTTTCGACGAATCACTCAGGGGCTCGGCGATTCGCTCAGCAGGGCGTTCCCGCGATGCTCAGCACGTGCGACACATCGCTCAGGGCAGCGCCGTAGTACCCCAAAATATTAGATATCTAGCGCATTTCCGATTAGCATCAGGGGCATGCCAGTCCCCAAGACACCGGCGCGGATGCCTCGAAAGCTGCTGCGCGACCAGATCTTCGACACGCTGCTGGATGCCATCGTCGCCGGTGATCTTGCAGCGGGCGAGCCGATCTCCGACAAGCAGTTGGAGACGTGGCTGGGTGCGTCTCGCACTCCGATCCGCGAGGCCGTGAACCGCCTTGCAGGCATGGGGCTGATCGAGGTTCTCCCCCAGAAAGGCACCCGCATCGCTCCGCTGGATCCGACCCGGTTCCGAGAGGAGATGGAGATGCTCGGCGTCGTGTACTCGGCGACGGTACGCGAGGCGACGGCCCTGCTGACGGATGCCGACCGGGCACAGATCCGCGATCTGCACCGAGCGGTGAGTCAGAACACCGACGCGCTCGAGCGAGCCCGCATCGTCGACGCGCTGATGAACGTGTTCATCGACCGCTACCGCAACACCCTCGTGCAGCGCATCCGCGAGAAATCGGTGCCGCACGTGACGCGCATGATCACCGCTCGACCGGGCGCGCTCGACGCGACCGAGACGTCTGCGGCGCTCGACGCGCTCGCTGCGGCGGCGGCATCCGGAGACGCGGATGCTGCGGCTCTCGCGACGCGGGATTATTTCACCGCGGGCGCGGCGAGCGTCACGGCACGCGATGCTGCCGAGATCGGCGGCACTGCCGACGGATCCGCGGCAGTCGGATTCGCGTCGACTGCCGCTGCACCGGCTGCCGCGGCACTGGCTGCATCCACGCCGGCTGCGTCCACCCCGACTGCCGCCGTGCCGAGTGCGGCCGTGCCGACTGAGAACGAGGTGGCGTGATGCCCACGACAGACGCCCCGCAGCCACGACGCCTGCTCCGCGATGAGGTCTACGACACCATCCTCGGCGCGATCCTGGATGGCACTCTCGAGCCGGGCGAGATCCTCCATGATGAGGAGCTCATGACGTGGCTGGGCTCGTCGCGCACCCCGATCCGCGAGGCGCTGAACCGTCTCGCCGAGGAGGACGTGGTCGAGCTCGTGCCGCATCGCCATACTCGGGTCGCGCCTGTCAACGTCGCCGCGATCAACGAGGGCCTGTTCGTCACGGGCGCGATCCACGAGCACATCGCGCGCAGCAGCGCGGCGGACCTGACCGATACGCAGATCGCTGAGTTCGCCGAACGGCTGTCGCAGGTCGAGGCCGCAGCGCTCGAGGGCGATGCCGCAGCGTTGGGACGGACGATCCGCGAGTACTTCCTCGTGCTGGTGCGCGCCACGCCGAACTCCGTGCTGCGAGCGAAGGCCGAATCGCTGTCGCTGCAGCTCGTGCGCTTCCTGACCCCCCGAGAGAATCTGCGCACACCTCAGCAGGCATTGGAGTTCCTCCGGTCGATCACCGCGGCGCTCGCGGAGCGTGACGGCGAGCGAGCCGGCGACTTCATCCACGAACTGCATGAGACCACTCGCAGCAACTTCATCGAGTTCTACCGCGAGACAGACCCGACCGACTGAGCGGGATCCGATCGATCGGCGACATGCTGGTGCGCGGCGAGGCCGCAGACGCAGAGGCAGACGCAGAGGCAGACGCAGAGGAGCGATGCAGACGAGCGATGCAGACGCAGAGGAGCGATGCATCTCTGCGGCCATGAGGAGAGGGCGGCAGCGAAGCACTAACCGGTTCGGGCGAGATTCGTGGGTACGTGGGAAATACCGAAGAGGTCAGATTCTTTCGGGAGGCTGAGTCGTGGGGTGCGCCATCGTTGGTCGGGGTCCCACCATCTCGGGCCCCGCACCTGTGGGACACCCGCGTTCATCCGGATCTCCCACCCCGACGTGCCGAGACTTCGGTGATGCCACCAGCACAACGGCACACCATTATCCGTGTGCGTCGGCCCACCCCTCGCGTGCTCGGTCACATGATGGATCTCACACCACGACGCCGGCACATGACACCCCGGAATCAGACACTCCTTGTCACGAGCGACGATCGCTCGGCGTTGATGCACGGTGAACACCCGGTCGGTGGTCGTGATCCCGATGATCCGCCCCTCGTCCATGAGGACGCGTTGGATCGTGCCGGCGCATCCGACCTGCGCGGCGACCGACACGGGGACATGGGCGCCGGATCCGGGAATCGTCGCCCACCCGCCGTTGCCATGGCTGCGGCTCGTTCCGTAGGGATTGCCTCCGAAGACGGCACCGGAGGCGGCACCGGCCACGCCGCCACCATGGGCGGCGAGGTCGTTCGCGTCGACGTTCACGACAAGGACCGGCGACGACCCACCGAGAGTCGGCATGTCCTTGTGACGGGCAGCGATTCCGAACACCATCGCGAGAGCATCATGGCGCTTCTGCGCCGCGGTCCGATCATCGAGAACGCAGCGCGGGTCGCTGTTGAACGGGTCACTGTCGTCGGCATCAGTTCCGACGTCACCATCACCGGCGACATAGACGTCGATATCGACATCTATGCGTTGCCGACCGATAGACGCCGCAGCCTCATCACCATCACCATCACCATCACCATCACCATCACCATCACCATCACCGGCGTCGGCGTCGGCGTCGGCGTCGGCGTCGGCGTCGGCGTCGGCGTCGGCGTCGGGTCCGATATCACCATCACTTTCGACATCGACATCGACGCGCGGCCAACACCTGTCCGCACCAGCCTCCCCACCGCCACGACGGGCATCCGCAGCGTCGGTCGGTGCGAAGTTCACGCCCGGCATCGGCGGGCCGTCCCCCTTCGGATTCAGGATCGCGTCCAGGATCAGTTGCAGCTGTGCGGCCGCGTCCGGGGTCAGGTACCCGCGGATCGCATGCATGCCGTCCTTCAATCGGCCGATCGTGATCCCCCGGCGACGGCGCGCGTCTTCATCTTTGGGTTCTTCCCCGTCAGGGTCGAACATCGACGCGAGATCTTCCGCGAGAGCCTTCAGATCCTGCACCGTCGGCGCAGGCCCCGGCGCATCAGCGTCCAGGCCATCGTCAACATCGGCCTCGGCCGCGAGGCCGTGACCCCGCGCGCACCCCGCCAACGCCACGTCTGCCGCCAGGCGTTGATCGATCGTGAGTCGATCCCACACCCTCTCGATCGGCCCCGTCGCCGCGAGAAACCCGGCCACCCCGACCACCCCGTCCAGCAACGCGAGGCGCAACTCCGCCCACCGGGCCGGCATCCGCTCCCCCGACAGACTCACCGGACGCCGCACCAGATCGACGACCCTGTCGACCCGCGCCGCACCCCGCACATCCACCCGCAGCATCCGCTGCAACAACTCATTCAGACCCCGACACCCCGCCACATGCGGGACGTCGGCCGCATCGCCGGTCGCGACGGTCTCCACGATCACCGCCTCGACCCGCCGGAACGCCGCCCCCGCCCCCTGCAACACGGTGATCCGGTCCGCGTCACTCAGCCCCGCGAGCGCGTCGTCGGACAGCACCGTGTCGAGGTCGGCGGTGACCCGATCCAGAAGCTCCACAGTGCTGTTCATACCCCTGAGTCAACACGGGACCACCGACATTGAAGACCCGAAATGAACCCGAATTACCCCAGATCAGAGCACGTATCCCAGCGTTCCAGCATGCTGCACCGTGGCAGGGACGCGGCGTGCCCAAGGCACCGATGCGACAGGAACACGTACCGGAAAGGCGTATCGACGAGGCATCCCGAAGAGGTGTCCCGAAGAGGCGTCCCGAAGAGGCGTCCCGAAGAGGCGTATCGAAGAGGCGTATCGACGAGGCGTCCCGATGAGAAGCACGAACCGGAGAGGCGTCCCGCAGTAGCCGGGTCACGAGGCATCCCGCAGTAGCCGGGTCACGAGGCTTCCCGCAGCAGTCGTGCCACGAGGCTTCCCGCAGTCGACGCATCCGCGCGAGAGAACGTCGGAAGGAGAACGTCGGGAAGAGAACGTCGGGAAGAGAACGTCGGGAAGAGAACTTCGGGAAGAGAACTTCGCGAGAGAACGTCGGGGGTAGAACTTCGCGAGAGAACGTCGGGGGTAGAACGCCGGGAGGACAGCACCAACAGAACGACAACACCAACAGAACGGCAACACCAATAGAACGACAACGCCAACACCGACACCGACACCGACACCGACACCGACACCGACACCGACACCGACACCGACACCGACAGCACCGACAGCACCGACACCACCGACACCACCGACGGCACCGACACCACCGGCGGCGCGAAAGCGCCCCCCTGAACAACGAAGTGGCCCCGCTCGACGAGCGGGGCCACTTCGATCACACAGTCACGGAGACGTCAGTCCGCGATGGTCTTCGCGTCGATGACGAAGCGGTAGCGCACATCCGAGGCGAGCACGCGCTCGTACGCCTCGTTGATCTGCGCGGCGCTGATCACTTCGATCTCCGATGCGATGCCGTGCTCGGCGCAGAAGTCGAGCATCTCCTGCGTCTCGCGGATGCCACCGATGTTCGATCCGGCGAGCGAGCGGCGCCCGCCGATCAGCGACGAGACGTTGACGGCGAGCGGCTCCGCGGGTGCACCGACGCAGACCATCGATCCACCCACATCGAGCAGTCCGAGGTACGAGCGCAGGTCGACGACGGCACTGACCGTGTTCAGGATCACGTCGAACGATCCGCGCAGCGCATCGAACGTCTCGGGGTCGCTCGTCGCGTAGTAGTGGTCGGCGCCGAGGCGCAGGCCGTCATCCTTCTTGTTCAGCGTCTGCGACAGCACGGTCACCTCTGCGCCCAGGGCGTGCGCGATCTGGACACCCATGTGCCCGAGGCCGCCGAGACCGACGACAGCTACGCGGGTGCCGGGGCCGACGTTCCAGTGCCGCAGGGGCGAGTAGGTGGTGATGCCGGCGCAGAGAAGCGGAGCGGCGACGTCGAGCGCGAGAGCATCGGGGATGCGCACGGCGAACGACTCGGTCACGACGACCTGCTCGGAGTAGCCACCCTGGGTGATGGTGCCGTCGCGGTCGGTGCTGCCGTAGGTGAAGATCGCTCCGTTGGAGCAGAACTGCTCGTCGCCGCGCAGACAGTTGCGGCACTCGCCGCATGAGTTGACGAGGCATCCGACGCCGACGCGGTCGCCGACCGCGTGCTTCGTGACCTCGGCGCCCACGGCAGCCACGGTGCCGGCGATCTCATGCCCGGGCGCGAGGGGGTAGCTCTGCGGGCCCCAGTCACCACGCACCGTGTGGATGTCGGAGTGGCAGATGCCGGCGAAGGCGATGTCGATCAGGATGTCGTTCGGGCCGAGCTCTCGGCGCTCGATGACGGTCTTCTCGAGCGGCGCGGCTTCGCTGGGTGCGGCGTAAGCGTGGACACGGGTCATCACAGACTCCTCGGGTCGATTCGGGTGGAACACGTCGACACTACGGGGCGAACCTGTGCCGTTCCGGCGCTCGGATCGATACCGTGGGGGCTACGACTCCGGAGGGGAAGTCCCATGCGCCGATCATCCTTGACCGCCCGCCTGATCACGATCGTGATCGCTCTCGTACTCACGCCGATCGCCCTGATACTCCTGTCCCTCGGAGGGCAGACGGTGACGCTCACGTTCTTCGCCTACGGATTCGACGGCGACTTCGCACCTCTCGTCGGGCCACTGCTGCTGCAAACGCTCGGGCTCGTGCTGCTCGTCCTCGTCGTACTCACCGGCATCTGGAGCTCCGCCGGCCTGATCGCCGTGGGCCTCCTCAGCGTCGCCCCGCTCATCGTCGCGGTGTTCCCCGTGACACTGTCATGGCTCATTCGGATCGCACCGCGCGAGTGGGGCGACGGTCTCATCTACGGCGTGCCCCTCGTCGTGCTCACAGCCCTCGGGACGATGGGTCTGGTTCTCGCCCTGGTCCGCCGGGATCCGCGGCCGAAGGGTGCTGCGCTGAGCGTGATCGGCATCATCGCCGCATCGGTTCTGCTGGCCGGCGGCGCCTGGGCGATCGTCTGGGGCATCGGCGACGGAGTGCTCTTCGCCCTGCAGAGGTTCCAGTTCGACATCCGCCCCGGCGCGTCCCTCGCGGTGTTCGCAGGCATACTGCTCGTGGTCGCGGGAATCGCCGTGACGAGATGGTCGCCCTTCGCGCTCACCCTTCCGGCAGTCGTGCTGCTGGCCGCCAGCATCATGCTCGTCGCCGCTCCCGACGTCGTGTTCCCGATGCTGCTCCAGCTTCCGCGCGGCATGAACACCGTGCTTCCGACCCTGCTCCTCTACGGAGGCGGGGCGGCGGCCGGGGTGCTGTACCTCGCCTTCACCGCCGTGCTCCTGCGCGTGCGCGCGCACTCGCGACTCGCGAGCGGAGGTTCGGCGAGTACAGGCGACACCTCGTCGTCAGCGGCGCAGTATCCAGCGGCGCAGTATCCAGCGGCGCAGTATCCCGCGGCACCGCACGGGTATGCACAGAACCCGAATGCTCCATACCCGCCGGCTCCCGTGCAGCATCCATACCCGCCGGCTCCCGCACAGCATCCGTACCCGCCCACCACCGGACAACAGCCGCCTCCCGCCCCGCACCCGCCCCAGCCCGGACGCTGACGGCACCCGCCCCAGCCCGGGCACTGACGGCACGGAGCGCCCACGCGCGGCCCCCGACCGGGCCAAACAGACAGAACCAGACAGACAGAACCAGACAGGCGGAACCAGACGGAACCAGACAGACGAAGCCGGCCGAGATCTCACGATCCCGGCCGGCTCCACAGGAGGCTCGAACTCCTCGTCAGCGCTTGGCGTTCTTCTTCAGCACCTTCTCGAGCACCGGAGCGTCTCCGGATGCCGCGAGCGCTGCGTAGTAGTCGCGGGCCTCGTCCTGACGCTCGCGTTCCGCACCCGACGCGATCGGTGCGCGCACGTGCTCCGGCTCGTAGCCGAAGGCGTCGACCAGGTCGAGCGCGTACGGGCGGAGCCGCGTGCACAGCCGGTCGATGTACCGAGACACCGCAGCGGCCCGCTGCGTCGAGAGGCGCCCGTTGATGAGGTGCCACGCGAGATGCTTCTCGATGAGCTGCAGGCCGAAGAGGTCGCGCAGCCACGTGAGCACCTTCTTGGTGTCGGCGTCGTCGACACGGTGGACGGCGTCGGTGAACGCCTCCCACTGCAGCAGCTCGCCGTGCGCCCGCGCAGCCTCGATCAGTTCGGCCTGGTTCTCGTTGAACAGCCGCGCACCGAGCACCTTGTCCTTGCCCGCAGGACGCAGGCGACCTGCGACGTCGGCGACCATCTGCTGCACGCGCTCGGCGAGCAGCTGGTGCTGCTGCTCCTCGCGCAGACCGTTCTCGACCGAACGAGCGACCTGCCCCAGGTCGACGACAGACTGCCCGAACTGACGGAGACCCGCACCGTGGAATACCTTGCCCGCGGTCATCCCGACGGCGAACTTGGCCAGCGCCGCCGCATCCTTGCCCGTGAACTGCTTGGCGTAGTCGGTGAGCAGACGCTTGCCGACGAGCTGGAGGAGCACGTTGTTGTCACCTTCGAAGGTGACGTAGATGTCGAGGTCGGCACGGAGTCCGACGAGGCGGTTCTCGAACATGAAGCCCGCCCCGCCGCAGGCCTCGCGTGCCTCCTGCAGCGTGTCGAGCGCATGCCAGGTCGACAGCGGCTTGAGCGCCGCGGCCAGGGTCTCGAGGTCTTCGCGGTCGGCAGGGGTGTCGGTGCGACCCGAGAACACTCCGTCGAACTTCTGCAGGAATTCGTCGTGCGCGAAGATCTGCGCGTACGTCGTCGCGAGACGCGGGAACAGGCGGCGCTGGTGCTTGCCGTAATCGAGAAGCACGACCTCCTGCCCGTCCGCTCCGTCGAACTGACGGCGCTGGGTGGCGTAGGTGATCGCGATCTTCAGCCCGAGAGCGGATGCCCAGCAGGCCGCGCCGTCGAGCGAGACCCGCCCCTGCACCAGCGTGCCGAGCATCGTGAAGAAGCGACGACCGGGGCTGTCGATCGCGCTCGAGTACGTGCCGTCTGCCGCGACGTCGCCGTACTTGTTCAGCAGGTTCGTGCGGGGGACGCGGATGTGGTCGAAGCTCAGGCGCCCGTTGTCGATGCCGTTGAGGCCGCCCTTGAGTCCGTCGTCTTCCCGGCCGATGCCCGGCAGGTCGACGCCGTCCTCTCCGCGCAGCGGCACGTAGAAGCAGTGCACGCCGTGGTTGACGCCGTTCGTGATGAGCTGCGCGAACACGGTCGCCGCGATCCCGTGCAGGGCCGCGTTGCCGAGGTACTCCTTCGTGGCGCCGCGGAACGGCGTGTTGATCACGAACTCCTCGGTCTCGGGGTCGTAGGTCGCGGTCGTGCCGACGGCGGCGACGTCGGATCCGTGCCCGATCTCGGTCATCGCGAACGCGCCGGGGATCGACAGATCCATCACGCCGGGGAGCCACTTCTCATGGTGCTCCGTCGTGCCGAGCTGCAGGATCGCGGAGCCGAACAGTCCCCACTGGACGCCCGACTTGATCTGCAGGCTCGGGTCGGCGACGACGAGCTCCTCGAAGCCCGCGATGTTGCCGCCGTTGTTCTCCTCGCCGCCCAGCGACTTCGGGAACGCGCGGTGCACGGCCTTGTTCTCGACGAGCAGATGCAGCTGGCTGAGCACACGCTCGCGGTGCTCGTCCTTGCCCAGTTCGTCCTTGCGCCAGAACGCCGAATCCTTGATCATCTCGCGCGCCTCGCGGCGGGTGTCTGCCCAGGTGCCCATCAGCAGATCGGTGACCCGGGCGACGTCGAACGTCAGGTTCGCGTCAGCGCTGTCGGTGTGGGGGCGAGTCGTCTTCGGACGGACGGCGGCGTCGACCATGAGCATTCCTCTCAGAGGCAAGTAAAGATGCTTCCATGGTAGGTCTGCCACAACCAGGAGCGAACTGCCCTGTGGCCATCCTCCAACACCGAGCGGGCACGCCGCCCCGCCGCGTTGTCGTCAGACCACAGTCGACACGACGCGAGGCCCGTCAGGCCTCGACGGTCGCACCGGGCGGAGGCGACGCCTTCGTCTGCTCCCACCGCCGCCTGGTTCCTGCACTCAGCCGCGCCCAGGTGCGGTCGCGAATGAAGATCGAGTCGATCGCGATCATCGTGAGCGAGAACCAGGGCAGCCCCATGAGCACGCCGATGCCGATGTGGAAGGAGAGGATGCCGATCAGACCGATCAGCCGCGTCGGACGCGTGAGCAGCATGAGCGGGAAAGCCACCTGCAGGATGATCGATCCCCACGTCGCCGCGACGACCATCGGACCCCACGTCGTGACGAGGTCGCTCAGCACGGGCCAGGTGCCGAACCGCGCCGTCTGCAGGGGGTTGTAGACCGCGTATCCCTCTTCCCACGGGGCGCCCCCTGCCTTGTAGAGCGCACCGGAGGCGTACACGAAGCAGACCTGTGCGGTGAGCGCCACGAGCGCCAGGTTGTGGAAGACCGTGCCCAGCAGCGCCGGCTGACTGTCCGCGGCGAACCACTCCCCCCGCTTCGCGCGGCGCCGTGCGTCGAGCGACCAGCGCGCTGCGGGATCGGCGAAGAACAGCAGCAGCAGCGCGATGCGGAACATGTTGTCGCCCTGATCGCCCACCATGTCGTTGGCCTCGACGAAGCCGACCCACAGGCAGAAGAAGACCGGCAGCACGATGCGGAAGCGCCACCCCAGGACGAACAGCACCGCGAGCACACCCAGGAACAGGTAGAGCGCCGTATAGAGGACGTCGTTGCCCATCGCGGCGTGGAAGGCACTGAAGATCCAGATCTTCGGGAACTCGCTGACGGGTTCGGCCATCTCGCCGTTCCACGCCGACCCGGAGCCGAACGTGTAGAGACGTGTGCCGAAGTTCGCCGCGAGCAGGCCGATCGCCGTGACACCGAACAGGATGCGCGTGACCGCGAGCCCGTAGAGAGCCTTCTTGCCGTGGAAGAGCCAATCGCCGACGAATGCCGAGATGCGGTCGATGGCCGAGAGCACCATCGACCAGAGGCCCGCGATCATCGACGACGCGAAGCTCAGCAGACGCGTGACGAACGAGCGGGGCGGCGCTCCGGCCGGAGCCGACGGCGGAAGAGGAGCGGAGGGAGCTGATGCCGGGGCGGGAGCCGTCTTCGTGGGCCGCGTCTGCGGATCCTCCTTCAGCGCCTCCTTCTTCGGTGCGTCCTTGTTCGCGGCATCCTTCTTCGGTGCGTTCGCCCGGGGCGCCGCGGTCTTGATCGGCGCGCTCACGGCTGGATCCTCTCGAACTGTGCGCGGAAGGTGTTCGCGAAGTTCTCGCGGCTCTGGCCTTCCTCTTCTATGGGCAGACGCCAGCCCGTCGTCGAGAACGTCGGGTCGGGGCGCTGCGCGCCCGGGTCGTTGCGATCCGCGTAGGGAACCACGTTCTGCCTGCTCACGCGGTACTGCACCTTGATGACGGCGTCAGCACCCCAGATCGCGTAGGCGACCTGGGTGGCGTACGCCGTCGAGAGGTGCTCCTCGGCCATGTAGGCCTCGGTCGACGGGTTGTCTCCCTCGAGCTCGTCGAACGAGCGGACCATCCACTCCTCCCACTCGCCCTCGTCGAAGTCGAGCCCGACGACGGCCTTCTGATCCGCGTTCAGCTTGTTGAACGCGTTCATCTGACCGCTGGCGACCTCGCTGGACTGGATGCCGGCGCGAGGGGGCATCAGGTTGTAGCGGATCGTCGAGAGCTCGACGTCGGTGGCACTCACCCAGCCTGTCTCGACCTCCTCGCCGTCCTTCTCGATGACGGCGCGGACATTGAAGTGGTAGTCGCCGTTGATCGGCTCGGGCGCGAAGACGCTCCAGGACTGACCGAACATCGGCAGCATGTATCCGGCGAGGACCTCCTGCGTGGGGATCTCGCGCAGCGCCGAGTACGGCGCGATCCAGAGGAACGACGCGCCCACATGCCACAGGGTCAGCAGGCACGCCGCGAAGGCGATGAGCTTCACCCACCAGGTCGGTCGGGGTCGTGCCTGGGCGACGGAAGCCGAAGCCGCCTGCTCTTCCGGTGAGGTGTCAGTCATCGTGCTCATTCACATCCTTCTCACCGCTGAAGGTCGGAGCCGCCTCAGCGACGGCTCCGACCTCTCAGCGTTCGTGCACTGCGTTCTACTCCGCCTGGACCATCGGACGGCGGGATCGTGCGATCCGCGTCGCCCCCAGTCCGAGCATCAGCAGCAGGGCCGCCAGAGCGATCCATCCGCCCTGGACTTCACCACCGGTGGTGGCGAGACCCGAGGCCACGACCTGGAACGTGGCCGCCACACTGCCGGAGCTCGCTCCGGTCAGGGTCACGGTGTGGGTTCCGAGGTCGGTGTCGGACGGGACCGTCCAGGTGAAGGTGACCGTGCCCTCGTCGTCGGCGACCTGGGATCCGAGTGCGATCGGCGCCGAGGTCATCACACCGGTGACCTCCTCGCCGGGCTCGAATCCGGTGCCGACAGCGGTCTGCTTCGCACCGCGCTCGAGAACCGGGACCTTGATCGTGATCGCGATGTCTCCGGTCGGATCGGCCGCTGCATCCGCGGATGCCGAGGCCTCAGCCGTCGCCGACGCGGATGCTTCCGCCGCGGCCTCTGCCGATGCATCAGCAGCTGCCGACGCGGATGCCGTGGCAGACGATGACGCGTTGGCCGCCGCGGCCGCCGACGCGTTCGGGTCGGCATCGGCCGAAGCCGACGCGTCAGCCACGCTCGTCGAGGTCGCATCGGTCTGCGCCGCCGCCTGGGCCGCCGCCGCCGCAGAGGCATTGGCATCCGTGGTGGCCGTCGTCGAGGCATCCGTGGACGCGTCGTCCGTCGCGGCGGCCGAGGCCGCTGCATCCGCCGTCACATCCGCCGCCGCCGAGGCGGTGCTGGTCGCGTCGGCGAGTGCCGCTGCGACTGCCGCCGCCTCCACCGAGGCGTTGCTGTCATCATCAGCCTGAGCCGATGCCGCAGCCGACGCCGAGGCGTTGGTGTTGACCTCGGCCGACGGATCCGCCGCCGCAGAGGCGTCCGCCGTGGCGACCGCATCCGACGAGGCATCGGTCGACGCGTTGGCGATGGCCGCCGCGCTCGCGTTCGACGAGGCGCTCGTGCTGGCGTCCGACGTCGCCGAGGCCTCAGCCGCGGTGTCGGTCGTCGCGTCAGCCAGAGCGGCCGCCTGAGCTGCGATCGCCGCACCGGCGTTCGCCTCGGAGGTGGCATCTGCGGTCGCGGCCGTCGACGATGTCGCCGTCGCCGCCGATTCCGCCGCAGCCTCTGCCGCCGGGTCGGCCGCAGCCGAGCCCTCAGCCGTGGCGTCCGCGAAGGCGGAGGCCTGAGCCGCCGCTTCAGCGACTGCATCGGTCGAGGCGTCGGCATTCGCCGATGCGGATGCCGAAGCCGCCGCGTTCGTGTTGGCCGAGGCCTCGGAGGAGGCGTTCGTCGACGAGTCCGCCGTCGCCGCCGACTCCGACGATGCCGCCGAGTTCGAGTCCGCCGCCGTCGAGGCATCCGCGTTCACGTCGTCCGAGGCATCCGCCTGCGCCGCCGCCTGAGCAGCCACCGCCGCGGAGGCATTGGCTGTCGAGGTGGAGGTGGTCGACGCATCCGTCGATGCCGCCGTGAGCGCCGCAGCCTCGGCCGCCGACTCCGCACTCGCGTCCGCAGCCGCCGAAGCGATCGCCGTCGCATCGGAGAACGCCGCTGCTTCTGCTGCCGCCTGCGCCGACGGGTCTCCGTCTGCGGTCGCGTCAGCCGACGCGGATGCCGAAGCCGCCGCGTTCGTGTTGACATCGCCCGGGTCGCCCGCGGTCACCTCGGTGGTGTCCGTGTCGCTGAACGCACCGGAGGTGGCCGTGAGCGTATAACCCGTGCCGGGCACTGCGTCAGCCGGAACCGGATAGTTCTCCGTGAACGCGCCGAACTCGTCGGTCGTCGCGGTCACCGGACCACCGACGTCCGCGCCACCGCCAGGGGCGGTGAGCTGCAGCGACACCGAGGCGTTCACCGGCCATCCCGTACCGGTGACGGCCAGGTTGGTGCCCGCCGGGACGGACGCGGCCGCATCCACGACGACGGGAGCCGCCGTGACCTCGGTCGTGTCGGTCGCCGTCTGCGTGCCCACACTCGCCGTGACCGTGTAGCCGGTGCCCGCGGGGGTGCCGGCCGGCACCGGGTAGTCGAGCGTGAATCCGCCGAGCGGACCCGTCGTCACCGTCTGTGCGGCGCCGACGTTCGCGCCATCCGGCGCGGTCAGCTGCACCGTGATCTCGGTGTCTGCGGGCCAGTTGGTGCCCGCGACGGCGAGGTCGGTGCCCGCCTCGACGGTCGCGTCTGCGTCGATCGTCGCCGCGGCGGTGACCGCGGTCGTGTCGGTCGCGGTCTGCGTGCCCACGTTCGCCGTCACCGTGTAACCGGTGCCGGGAGTCGCGGATGCGGGCACCGGGTACTGCAGCGTGAAGCCGCCCGATGCGTCCGTCGTGACCGTCTCCGGACCGCCGACGTTCGCGCCACCGCCGGGGGCCGTCAGCTGCACCGACACATCGGTGTTCGCCGGCCATCCCGTGCCCGTGACAGGGAGGCTGGTGCCCGCCTGCACGGTCGCTGCGGCGTCCACCGCAGCCGCGGCGGTCACCTCGGTCGTGTCGGTCGCGGTCTGCGTACCCACGTTCGCCGTCACCGTGTAACCGGTGCCGGGAGTCGCGGATGCGGGAACCGGGTAGTCGAGCGTGAATCCACCCGATGCATCCGTCGTCACCGTCTCCGGACCACCGACGTTCGCGCCACCGCCCGGAGCCGTCAGCTGCACCGACACATCGGTATTCGCCGGCCATCCCGTGCCCGTGAGCGGAAGGCTGGTGCCCGCCTGCACGGTTGCCGCTGCCTCCACCGCAGCCGCGGCGGTCACCTCGGTCGTGTCGATCGCGGTGACCGCTCCTGCTGTCGCCGCGACGGTGTACGCCGTGCCGGGAACCGCTGATGCCGGAACCGGATAGCTCAGTGTGAACCCACCCGATGCATCCGTCGTCGCCGTCTCAGGACCACCGACGTCCGCACCGCCACCGGGAGCGGTCAGCTGCACCGAGACCTCGGTGTTCGCCGGCCAGTTCGATCCGGAGACCGCGAGGTTCGTGCCCGCCTGCACCGTCGCCGCGGCATCGATCGCCGCGACCGGAGCATCCGTCACCTCGGTCGTATCGGTCGCCGTCTGCGTGCCGACGCTCGCCGTGACCGTGTAGCCGGTCGCGGCGGGGGTTCCGGCCGGCACCGGGTAGTCGAGCGTGAACGAACCCGAACCGTCGGTCGTCACGGGCTCGGGTCCCCCGATGTTCGCGCCGCCGCCGGGCGCCGTGAGCTGCACCGAGACCTCGGTGTTCGCGGGCCAATTGGTTCCGGAGACGCCGAGGTCGGTGCCCGCTTGCACGGCGGGTGCCGCGTCGATCGCCGCGGCAGCGGTGACCTCGGTCGTGTCCTCCGCGTCGCTCGTGCCGTCCGTCGCGGTCACGATGTAGCCGGTGCCGGGCACCGTGGCTCTCGGGATCGAATACGCGAGGGTGAAGTTACCCGAGGCATCCGTCGTCACCGGCACCGGGTCGTTGACGATTCCGCCACCGGCGGTCGTCACCTGCACGGTGACGTCGGTGTTCGCCGGCCAGCCGGAGCCGGTCACGGGAAGACTGGTGCCCGCCTGCACGGTGGCTGCCGCATCGATCGCAGCGACGGCCGCAGCGGCCGCCTTGACAGTCGAAGACCCGAGGTCGAGCGAGACCCCGCCGCCCACGGCAGGCAGCAGGTCGATGCCGAGTGCACGCACGGTGAAGCTGTCACCGGGAATGTCGCCCGGCGCGGACTGCTCATTGATCGTGATGGTCGCCACACCCGACAGCACACCCTGCAGCACAGGGTCGAGGGTCGAGAGCACGGGTCCCGTCAGCGCGGCGAGTGCCGGCTGCACGAGCGGGATGACACTGTTCAGCGCGGTGTTCACCAGTGGCCCGGTCGTCGTGGCGACGGCCGTCGTGACGGCACTCACCACCGGGTTGAGCAGCACGCCGATGTTGAGCCCTGCCAGTGCGATGTCGGTGGTGACGGTCGGCGCCGGGGTCTGTGTCCCCGCGAACTGCGCGAGGGTTCCTGCCACCGTGACGTCGCCCGAGAGGAGGTCGATGCCCGTGAGCGGGTTGGTGAGATCCACCCCGACCGTGATCGTGACGCCGAGCGAGTCCAGCGTGGAATCGAGGATCGTCGCGACCTTGCCGTTCAGGCTGTTCGGGTGCGTCCCGGTCAGCGCCGAGGTGATGCCCTGCTGAATGGCCGCGATCGTGGTCGCGGACAGCACCGGCGTGTTCGCCGGGAGCGAGTTGAGGTCTGCTCCTGCGCCCGTCTCGACGAGGATCTTCGCGAGGTCGACCGAGATCGTCCCATCGTTCAGGTCGACGAGGACCGAGCCCGTGGTGTTCTCGACCGGCTCCTCGAGCAGTTCGGTGACGACCGTGTCGCCGACCGTGTCGATGCCGTCGATCGCGACCGTCCCACCGGTCGCCTCGAAGGCCGCGATGAGCGGCACGTCGGGAATCGCATTGATCGTGTTCACCAGTGTCGTGGCGAGGCCGGTGAGCGCTCCGCCCGGGCCCGCGAGGTTGCTCACGGGGGTCACCGTGCCCTGGATCGCCGACCCCAGCGTGGTCGCGAGTCCTGCGACCAGGTTGCTGTGGAGGTCGAGGTTCAGATCCGCGACGCGATACTCGGACGCGGTCGTTCCCGTGACGGAGGTGGCCCGTGAGGCAAGAGCCCCGATACCGACCGACGCCTCGTCGAGCACGGCATCCGTGAGGCCGGCGACGGCGAGCTGATCGAAGAGATCGGTCAGCTCGAGGGTCGCGGGGTTCGTGCTGCCGTCGATCGCACCCGTGTCGATCGCACCACCCGAGGTGATCGTGCCCGAGGAGGCGACCGATTCGGTCTGCGACGGCGAAGAGCTGAAGCTCTGCGTGGCGCCCAGGTCGCCGAGCTGCAGCAGACCGGGCGTCGTGCCATCGGTGAGCAACGGGATGTTCAGCGTGCCGACGTCGATGCTGAGAGCCTCGAGCAGGTCCACATCCAGGCCGCCGAGCTCAGAACCCGGTGCTGCCGGATTGCTGGTGATCGTGTGGCCGAGTGCCGCGATGTCCAGACCGCCGAGCAGAGCGGCGGGCAGCTGGATGATCTGGCCCTGCGCGACCGACGGATCGGTCGGCTCCGCCGCGTCCAGCGCGTGGGCCGCCGTCGGCACCAGCACACTTGCGAGAATCACCGCTCCGGCTGTTGCGCCGGCGATGCCCCCTCCGATGGCTCTGCGTCGCCGCAGAGTCTTCCCCCTCGTGATTTCCATTCGCCTCTCCCGTGATGCAGATGTTCCGCGTCACAAGGCCCTCCCCAGGCGTCAACACTTGTCGACCGAGCGCATGTCCAGACAGTATTGCGGGATTTCGAATGTTAAGTCCAGCGGGCGTCCAGAGATCTTCCAGGAATCGTCACCATCTGAGACATTTCGTCACGCCAGAACTCAACCACCCCACAGGTATGCGCTGCGGGGTGGTTCCGCCGGACGAATCTGAGTCCGGACGAGTCGCGGGTGAGGCACCACCGGAGCCCGCGGACGCACTCCCCGAAACGGCCTCCTACAAGACGCGAAAACGCCCCGCAGGTCGATGCCTGCGGGGCGTTTCGGAGCGTTGCCTGGTTGCTAGAGCGTGAGCCCGTGACCGAACCGGAAGAGCGGGTCGGCCGTGTCGAATGGGACATCGGGGCGGGACGCCTCCACTGCCGCCATCGACCGCGGAAGGTCGAACGGCAGCTTGCCCTGCGCGCTCGCGACGCCGCTGAGGACATCGAGCAGGGCAGCCGCCGACACGCCCCAGTTGACCGTGACGGCCGCAGCCACATCCGTGATCGGCTGGAGGATCGGCGGACGATCGGCCAGCACGTCGACCACGGTCGGCACCGCACTCGCCACCTCGCTCACGTGGGCGATCACGTCGTCTGCGAAGTCGAGCGGGCCCGCGTGGAAGAAGTTCTCGAACATGGTCTCGCGCTGCTCGAACGGCGCCTGCAGCCGGATGACCGCGAGGTCGGCCTCGGCCGGAGTCGCGACCACGGTGCCGTAGGCCGCTGCCGCGTCGGCGTCGATGCCCTCCACGTAGAGCTTGAGCCCCACCGAGAACGGCAGCGATCCGTCGTTCGTCAGCACGGTGACGGATGCACGCTGAGCCGCCTCGCCGGCGGCACGGAACTCCGCGCGCCCGACGACCTCATCCGCGGCATCCTCGTCGACGAACGGATTCTCGAAGAGCCCGAGTTCGAACTTCTCGCGGAGGATGCGGCGGGCGGAGACGTCGAGCCGCTCCTCCGACACGGAGCCGTCCGCGACAAGCTCGAGCAGCAGTTCGGGGCAGTCCTCGCCGCCGAACTGGTCGGCGCCCGCATCCAGCACCTTCAGCATCCTCTCGCGCGGCGTCAGATCCTCGACGCCCCACGCCCTGGCGGGGAAGGGCTGTCCGAAGATCTCGGCGTCGTTGATCAGCCCCCAGTCGGTGCACACCAGGCCGTCGAAGCCGTAGCGCTCACGAAGCAGCCCGGTGATGACGGACCTGTTGAAGCCGAATCCGACCTCTTCGTACTCGGTCCCGACGGGCATGCCGTAGTACGGCATCATCTGCCGAGTGCCTGCAGCGAGAGCATCCTCGAAGGGCTTGAGGTGCAGCTCGAACTGCCCACCCGGGTACACCTGCTCGCGGCCATACGGGAAGTGCGGATCTTCACCGTCCTTCTGCGGGCCACCCCCGGGGAAGTGCTTCGTCATGGTCGAGACCGACCCCGGGCCGAAGGCCTCGCCCTGGAACCCACGGATATATGCCGCTCCGAGAATGCCCGACAGCTCGGCATCCTCCCCGAAGGTCGCGGTCTGACGCGCCCAGCGTGATTCGGTGGCCAGATCGACCTGCGGGTGCAGCGCGACGCGCAGGCCGACGGCCGTATATTCCTGACGCGCGATATCCGCGAAACGCTCGACCAGCTCGGGGTCGCGCGTGGCGGCGAGCCCCAGCGTCTCGGGCCACTGGGAGAAGGGACCGGCGAGGATCGATGCGCCCGGGTTCTCGCTGAACGAGTGACGCGGATCGGTCGACAGCGTCACCGGGATGCCGAGCCGGGTGTCTGCGGCGAGACGCTGCAAGGCGTTCTGCCACGCGGCGATCTCGCGTCCGGTCGGCGCCGCACCCAGCAGGTTGAAGTGCGTCATGTTCTTGACGTGCACGAACTCACGCGCGCTCGGGGTCGCGAAGACCGGGTTCGCCTCGTCGAGGTCGCCGATCGCGATCATCGTGTGGAAGAACAGTCCTGCCTTCTCCTCGATGCTCATCTCGTCGAGGAGAAGCTGCACACGGTCGTCGACGGGCAGGCTCGTGTCGAGCCACGGTCGGGCGGTGGTCACGTCTGTCATGGTCACTTGACTCCCTTGATGCGGTAGACGAGGACGGCGCCGGCGAGTGCGACGAGCGCACCGAACAGGTACCAGGTGGTGTATCCGCCGAGCGGGGTGGCGGCTCCCAGGGCGATGATGCTCGGCGCGATCGCGGGAGCGATCGACTGCGGAAGGGCGTTGGCGATGTTGAGCACGCCGAGGTCCTTCGCCACGTCGTCGGGATTGGGGAGCACCTCGGTGGCCAGGGCGAGGTCGACAGACAGGAACGAGCCGGCTCCGAGTCCGATGATCGTCTGCGCGACGATGACGATCTCGATGCTGGGAGCGATGGCCAGGATCACCAGGCCGACCACCATGATGACGCCCGCGATCGCGACGAACGGACGGCGCTTGCCGATCTTGTCGGAGAGGAATCCGCCGAGAGGCGCGGAGATGGCCATCGCCGCCATCGAGGCGAGGTTCGCGATCAGGATCGTGCCCACCGCCGCCTGCTCGTCGAGCGCGAACTTGTTGACGAGGTAGAGCGGAAGGAAGGTGGCGATGCCGGCGTAGCCGAACATCACGAAGAACTTGGTCAGCCAGGTCCAGCCGAAGTCGGGGTGCTTGCGGGGATTGAAGACGAACGAGCCGAAGAACGTGCCGATCGTGAAGGGGGTCGCAGGCTTCTCGGTGAGGCGGCGGTCCTTGAGCGTCAGCACGAACACCACGACGAGGATCAGGGCGATCGCACCGGGCACCACGAAGCGCTCGAAGTCACCGGGGAGGAAGTTCACGATGAAGCTTCCGGCGAGGATGCCGATGGGCGTGGTGATGCCGATGATCCCCGAGACCTTGCCTCGGCTGGAGACGGGCACCTGGTCGGGCAGCGTCGCGTTGGCGGCGGCGAGCACGGCATTCATGGCCGCCTGCACGAGGCACCATGCCAGCAGCACCACGAGCACCGAGGTCGCGGCGCCGATGATGGCGAAACCGCCGAGTCCGACGATCGCACCGCCGAGGATCCAGGGGCGACGCATGCCCCACTTGGAGGTGGTGCGGTCGGAGAGGCGGCCGACCAGCGGGTTCGCGATCAGCGCGAAGGCGGCGCCGACACCCATGACGAGGCCGAGGCTGCCCTCGGTGTTCACCGGGTCGAGGCGCTGGATCTTGAACGCCATCGACACCATCACCGGTGTGAGCAGGGCCAGGTAGACGCCGAAGTTCACGGCGGCGAGTCCGGGCGTGTAGCCGCGCGGGGTCTTGAGAGGTGTGGTGCCGGGGGCTTTGAAGCCGGTGGTTCCGACGGCCGCCGCGGTGGCGGCCGATGACAGCTCTGTCATGGGGGGTCCTTTCGGGCAAAGGGTGCGCCGGTCCTCCGCGACTCGGCGTCGAGAGATGACGATACACGAATCTCGACCGTTTGGTAAGTGAATGTCTACCGATTGGTAATGAGAGAGAATGGGACGGAAGGGGGCTGCGATGACGACAGTGGCGACAGGCTCCCGTCAGGCGCGCGCGGCCGAGACCCGTCAGCGCATCGTGGATGCTGCCCGCGAGCTCTTCATCTCGAACGGCTACCGGTCGACGTCTCTGCGCGACATCGCGGGGGCGGCCTCGGTCAGCCACCCCGGCCTCCTCGGCCACTTCGCGTCGAAGGACGACCTTCTCGCCGAGGTCGTCGCGGGCTTCGAAGCCGACAACGAGAAGGACTTCGACCTGATCGCCGCGGCATCGGAGCCCGGCGGGCTGATCTTCGCAGACGTCGCGCGCCGCAACGCCCGCACACCGGGCTACCTCGAACTCTTCGCCGCGCTCACCGGCGAGGCCTCAGCCCTCGAGCATCCCGCACACGAGCGGATGCAGGCACGGTACGCACGCCTGCGGTCGCTGAGCTCCGAGGTCCTCGAGGATGCGGCGCTGCACGGTTCCGTCGACTCCGACCGCGACGTGTCGGCGGAGACGACCCGCCACATGGCCGGCTGGGACGGTCTCCAGCTGATCTCGCAGTACCTCCCCGACCGCGTCGACGTCGTGGACATGCTCGAAGAGCGCGAGTCGCTCTGGGCGATGCCGTTCGGCTGGCGCGATCCCGACCAGCCCGCTCCTGCCCCGGAGTCCGCGGGCCCGCTGCCCGCACTCGACGGCACGACCGTTGACGGAACCCCGGAGAGCGATCCCGGTTATGCCGTCGGACGGCGGCGGCGAGCGCAGATCCTCGCCGACGCGATGCGACTCTTCTCTCGCGCCGGGTACGGCGACACGAGCCTGCGCGACATCGCTGAGGCCGTCGGGGTGTCGAAGTCGACGCTGCTGCACCACTATGCCTCGAAGGAGCTGCTGCTCAGTGCCGTGCTCTCGGAGCGCGACCGGTCGATCCAGGAGCGCACGAATGCTCACGGGGAGGAGCGGGCCGCCGACGTGCTCCGCGCCATCCACCAGGGCGCCCTCGTGAATGCCCTCGACGAACCGGGGCTGATCGAGGTCTACGCGGTGCTCTCGTGCGAGGCCGTGCCCGCAGGCCATCCCGCCCACGAGTACTTCACCGAGCGGTTCCGAAAGGTGATCGACCATTTCGCGGAGCTGTTCCGGCTCGCGCAGGTCGACGGGGACCTTCCCGATCACCGCGATCCCGAGCACGAGGCCGTCTGGCTTCTCGCTCTGTGGGACGGGCTGCAGTACCAGTGGCTCTACGACCGCGATGCCGTCGACGTCGCGGCGCACCTGCGCGCGCACATCGATGACGTGCTCCCCCGAGCATGAGCGACGCCCGGGATCAGGATGCGGCGATGACCGCCAGCACGCCCTCGCCGTAGCCGTCACGCTTCTTGGCGCCGATTCCGGTGATGCCGTCGAGGTCGGCGAGTGAGGCCGGACGATGCTCGGCGAGCGCGCGCAGCGTCGCGTCTCCGAAGACCATGTATGCCGGCTTCCCCTCCTCGCGAGCGGTCTCGGCGCGCCACGCGCGGAGCGCCTCGAACAGACCGCGGTCGGCCGCATCCAGAGCATCCGCCGCGCTCGCCTTGCGTGCCCGCGGACTGGAAGCCGGTCGACCGATCGTGTCTTTTCGCAGCGGCACGGGCGTCTCGCCCTTGAGCACTCCGGCCGACTGCTCGCCCGGGGCGAGCGTGCCGTAGTCGCCCTGCGCCACGATGATCCCGCGCGCGAGCAGCTGACGCACGACGCTGCGCCAGTCCTGATCCGAGAGGTCGGCGCCGATGCCGTAGGTCGCGATCTTCTCGTGGCCCTGCTGGCGGATGCGCTCGGTCGACGCGCCGCGGAGGATGTCGATCAGATGCCCGGCGCCGAACGACTGGTTGCGCTCGCGCTTGAGACGAACGATCGTCGAGAGCAGCTTCTGCGCTGGGACGAGTCCGTCGAAGGTCTCCGTCGTCTCGAGGCAGGTGTCGCAGTTCCCGCAGGGCTGGGAGTCCTGACCGAAGTAGCCGAGGAGGTTCTGCCTGCGGCATTCGACCGTCTCGCACAGCGCGAGCATCGCGTCGAGATGCTGTCCCATGCGCATCTTGAAGGTGCGGTCACCGGGGCTCTGGTCGATCATGCGGCGCTGCTGCACCACGTCGCCCAGACCGTAGGCCATCCACGCGATCGACGGCTCGCCGTCACGACCCGCACGACCCGTCTCCTGGTAGTACCCCTCGACCGACTTCGGGAGGTCGATGTGGGCGACGAAGCGCACGTCGGGCTTGTCGATGCCCATGCCGAAGGCGATCGTCGCGACCATCACGACACCGTCTTCTCGCAGGAAGCGCGACTGGTTCTTCGCACGCACCTCGGCGGGGAGACCCGCGTGGTACGGCAGGGCATCGAACCCCTGCGCCGCGAGATAGGTCGCCGTCTGCTCGACGGATTTGCGGCTGAGCGCGTAGACGATGCCCACCGAGCCCTCGGGCTGCGCGCGGATGAACGCGACCAGCTGCTTGCGCGGGTCGACCTTCGGCACGATGCGGTACTGGATGTTCGGGCGGTCGAAGCTCGCGACGTAGTGCTTCGCGTCGTCGAGGCGCAGCCGCTCGGTGAGCTCCTTGTGCGTCGCCCGGGTGGCGGTCGCCGTGAGCGCCATGCGCGGCACACCGGGGAACCGCTCGCCGAGGTCGCCCAGAGCGAGGTAGTCGGGACGGAAGTCGTGGCCCCACTGCGACACGCAGTGCGCCTCGTCGATCGCGATGACGCTGAGGGTGCCCCGCTGCAGCAGTGCCGTCGTCTGCGGCGACGAGAGTCGCTCGGGTGCGACGTAGATGAGATCGAGCTCGCCGGCGACATACGCACGCTCGACTTCACGCCGCTCGTCGATCGACTGCGTGGAGTTGAGGTACGCCGCGCTCACGCCGTTGGCCCGCAGTGCGTCGACCTGGTCGTGCATGAGAGCGATCAACGGGCTGATCACGAGCCCCGTGCCCTCGCGCACGAGCGCGGGCACCTGGTACGTGACACTCTTGCCGCCACCGGTCGGCATGAGCACGACGGCATCGCCGCCGCCGATCACGTGCTCGACGATCGCTGCCTGGTCGCCGCGGAACTCGTCGTAGCCGAAGACCGTGTGCAGCGCCTCACCCGCGCTCGGGTACCGGCTGGGGGCAGCGCGCCGCACCGCGGGAGCGGACGGAGGCCGCGACGACGTCACCGGCGTGACCGGGCCAGGGCCCCAGTCGAGAGGCGGCTCGTATCCCTCACCCTGCGGCACCCAGTCCAGGGGCTCCGGCGGTTCGGAGGGCTCCCACTCGGCGCCGTCCCAGGGCTCGTCTGCGTACGGCAGATCCTCGTACGGGTCACGGGGAGTCTGCGGCATCCCTCCAGCGTAACGACCCCCGCCGACGCCGGCCGGACCTTCCACACTTCTCGCGGGCGTAGGTTGGACGCAGACGCCCGAAGGAGCCTCCGATGACCGACATCACCGTCACCCGCAACGACGACGAGTCCCGCTACGAGATCCGCACCGACGGAACGCTCGCCGGCTTCGCGGAGTTCGACCTGCGCCCGGGCTCGATCCGCTTCATCCACACCGAGCTCGACCCCGCCTTCCAAGGTCAGGGTCTGGCGGGCATCCTCGCCGAACGCGCGCTGACGGACGCCGTGACATCGGGCGAGGCGATCGTGCCGCTCTGCCCGTACATCGCCAAGTACCTCACGACCCACGAGATCCCCGGGGCGGAGATCCGCTGGCCGAAGCGCCCGGGCACCGCGCCGACGGAGGCGTGATGATCGGGGAACGACGCATCCTGCTCGAACCGCGCGAGGTTCCACTCGGCGGCGTGCGCGGCATGAACGTCCTGCGCGTGCTGCCGCATCGCAACCTCCCGACGATCGGAGCCTGGTGCTTCCTCGACCGGTTCGGGCCGGCGGACACCCGGATGCGCGTCGAACCGCACCCGCACATCGGGCTGCAGACGGTCACCTGGCCGCTCGTCGGCGAGATCCGCCACCGCGACTCGCTCGGCAGCGACGCCGACCTGCGACGCGGCCAGCTGAACCTGATGACGGCGGGCAACGGCATCTCGCACTCCGAGTACTCGATCGGCGACGACCCGATCCCGCTCGACGCCCTGCAGTTCTGGGTCGCGCTCCCCGAGGGCGCCCGACAGGGAGCCGGAGGTTTCGAGCGTCACACCGACCTTCCCGCCGTGACGCTCGCGGCCGACGAGGGGGCGGATGCCACCGCCACCGTCGTGCTCGGCGAGTTCGCCGGCACCGTCTCGCCCGCGACCGTGCACACCCCGATCGTCGGCGCCGAGATCGTCATCCCCGCCGGAACCCGCGTGCGACT
Source organism: Microbacterium phyllosphaerae (assembly GCF_017876435.1). Lineage (NCBI taxonomy): Bacteria > Bacillati > Actinomycetota > Actinomycetes > Micrococcales > Microbacteriaceae > Microbacterium > Microbacterium phyllosphaerae. Next base: position 1,083,064 of record NZ_JAGIOA010000001.1, on the reverse strand, counting down.
GCCGCTGCGCACGGACTGGGAGCACGCGATCATGCTCGTCGAGGGGGACGCATCCGTCTCGACGCACGAGATGACGCAGAACGACATGCTCTACCTGGGCGATTCGAGGGATGCCGTCGAGGTGACCAGCGCCCAGGGCGCCCTGCTCTTCCTGATCGGCGGCGAGCCGTTCGACGACGAGATCGTCATGTGGTGGAACTTCGCCGGCCGCACCCACGATGAGATCGCCGAGGCGCGCACGGAGTGGGAGGCGGCATCCGCTCGCTTCGGTGTCGTCGAGGGGCACGACGTGCGCATCCCCGCGCCACCGCTGCCCGACGTGCGCCTGATGCCACGCGGCCGCCGGATCTGACCCGCACCCGTCTCCGCATCCGCACCCGCACCCGCGGACAGAGCGGCGCCCCGCGCTCCGAAGAGCACGGGGCGCCGCCCCTGATCCCTACTCTGCGTCGACCGTGATGATCGTGCGCACCTGCGACTCGCCGTACTGCACGAGTCCGAGGTAGCGGGTGCCGGCGGTGAGGCCGGTCCAGCTGAGGTCGTAGCTCGTCGCCTGGCCTCGCACCGCGTCGATCGGGTTCGGGTTCGCGGTGAGCGCACCCTCGCCCTCGGGCTGCACGTTGGCGTAGGTCATGTCCCACGTCATCGGAGCAGACGTGGCATAGACGTTCGCGACCACCAGGTAGGTGCCCGCCGTCGGAGCAGGCAACGTGACCTGCTCGTCGGCCGAGCCCGTCGCCGACTGCCAGCGCTCGTAGTAGCGCAGGTCGTCGGGGCTCACGACCCGGTAGACCGTGAGGTCGAGGTCGCTTCCGGTGTCGTCCGACGAATCGAGGTCGAACCGCGAGAGCGTCGTGCCCTCGGGCACGTCGACGATCCACGACACGTCCTTGTTCTCGTCGCCCGAGGCCTCGTCACCCGAGTGACCGGTGACGCGACCGTCGGGGTCGTCCAGCAGCGTGAACGGCGTCAGACCCGACAGGCCGAGAGCGAGCTGGCCGTCGACACCGGGCGTGATCTCGACCGTGGTCGAGCCGTCGACACCCGTGCCCTCGACCTCGGCGGGAGCATCCGCCGTGACCGGGAACACCGCGATCGGCGAGCGCACCGTCTGCTTCTTGTTCGACCAGGTGAGCGAGCCGGTCGCCCACTGCTCGACCGGCGCGCTCTGGTTGTCGAACGTGACCGTGTAGGTCGCCTTCTGACCCGCCTTGGTGAACTTCAGCGTCGACGGCTTCACCGTCACCTTGACGCCGGGCAGATCGACGGATGCCGTGAACGTGCCCTTCTCGGTCGCGGTGACCGTGCGGGTGACCGTCTGCGCGCTGGCCAGCGATCCGATCGAGAACGATGCGACGTTGAGGTCGCTGCCGTCGATCGGCTCGACGCCGTCGAACTCCGCGAGCCCCTTGCCCTCGAGGAACGCCGCCCAATCGGGCACGTCGTTCAGGTAGAGCAGACCCGGGTTGAAGTAGCGCTTCGGGTCGACCTGACCCGCGCCCTGCTGGAACGGGTCCTTGTTCTTCGATCCGTCGGCGTTCACCGTGTCGTAGGCCGTGGTCATCATCGCCGACTTGATCTCGGCGGGCTTCGCCTTCGGGCGCTCGCCGAGGTAGAGAGCAGCGAGGCCGGCGATGTGCGGTGATGCCATCGACGTGCCCGACAGGATGCCGAACGTCGGCTTCTCACCCGGGGCGTTGTTCGTCGCGGCGAGGATCGCCACACCCGGAGCCGCGATGTCGGGCTTCATGATGTCGCTGCCGTCGGCGAGCATCGGCCCGCGGCTCGAGAATCCGGCGATCTGGGGCACGGGAGTCACCACACCGGTCGTGTTCTTGCCGACGAGCGTGATCGGACGATCGGTGCCGCCCTGGACGTACGCGAGCACGGCGGCGCGGTACGCCGACGCGAGATGCACCGTCGGCACGGCGTGGAAGTCGTTGTCGAGCGAGTCGGCGCCTCCGGGGACGTTCACGAGGACGACCCCCTTGCCGCCGGCATCCTTCACGACCTGGGACTTCTCGGCGCGGGCGTTGCCGCCGCGGTCGCAGACCACGATGTGGCCGGTGACCTTCGCCGGGTCGATGCTGCCGGGCAGGCACAGCGCCGCGTCGGCGGCCGCCTTGCCCGCGGCCGGTGCGTCACCCGCGTAGATCGAGGGCCCGGTGACGGTCGTGCCGAACGGCACGCTCACCGATGCTCCGGCCTGGGCGAAGCCCGGGAACTGCACGGTTCCCTCCCAGGTCGGGATCGTGGATGCCGCGACCGTGGTGTACCACGGAGAGGCGTGGTCGGCGGTGACCGGGTCGGGTCCGTCGTTGCCGGCGCTGGCCGCCACGAAGACGCCTGCGGCGGCCGCGTTGAAGAACGCGATGTCCTCGGGGGCGAGGACGGTCGACGCCGCTCCGCCGCCGATCGAGTAGTTGATCACGTCGACGCCGTCGGCGACGGCCTGGTCGATCGCGGCGATCAGGTCGCTGCCCGCGCAGATGTCGTCGGTGGTGACGGTCTCGTCGGGTCCGACGTAGCAGGCCTTGTAGGCCGCGACCTTGGCGCCGGGCGCGACGCCCGAGACCTTGCCGAAGTCGACGTTCTCGATCGACGCCTTCACGCCGAAGTTGCCCGCCGCGGTGCTCGCGGTGTGCGAGCCGTGGCCGTCGCCGTCACGCGGCGAGAGGTAGTCGTACTGGAAGTCGAAACCGGCAGCCGCGGCGCCGGAGGAGAAGTACTGGGCGCCGATCAGCTTGGTCGAGTAGTCGCTCTTGTCCCACTCCTGCCCTTCGACCATCGCGCCGCGGAACTGGCCGCCGTCGGACTTGTCGAAGTACACGTAGCTGCCGTCGGTGTAGGGCTGGGTGCCCTTGTGGCGCTTGTCGCTCTTCTTCTGCTTCTTGAGCTTCTTGCCCTCGAACGAGGGATGCTCGGGTGCGATGCCGGTGTCGATGACACCCACCACGACACCCTCGCCGGCCTTGTCGACGCCGCCGGTCTGCTGCCAGACGCCGCCGCGGCCCTTCTTGTCGTCGCCGAGTCCGAGGAAGCTGGTGGACGTCTGCGCGTCGGGGTGGCGGATGAAGTCGGGATAGACGCCGTAGACGTCCTTCGAGGCACGGAGCTTGTCGACCTGTGCGCCCGAGAGTTCGGCACTGAACCCGTTGAGGACGACCTGGTACGTGGTCTCCGGGGTGACGCCCGCCTCCTCTGCGACCGTCTGCTGCTCGGTCTCGAGATGCTGGACGTAGCGCTGCGAATCCTTCGACTGCGTCTCGAGCTGCTCGCCCTCGGCCGGCTTCGTCGCCTTCAGACCCTTGACTTCGCCGGTGTAGCTGGCGAGCGGGTCGGACTTCAGCACGACGATGTAGTGTCCAGGCGTGCCTTCGACCGGTGTGGGGTGTGTCACCCCCTCTGCTGCATAGCCTGCGGTTGCCGTCGATGCGATGAACAGCGTGGCCAGGGTTGTGGCCGCTGCCATCCGGAGGGGTGTTCGACCCATGTGCTTCTCCCGATGATCTCCGTGCGACTGCGTTGCCGCACCGCCGCTCAAGCTACGCCCGCCTTCCGTCTACACACCAGGGTCGGGGGAGATTCCTAGACGAACGACCAGCGCAGTCGCCATTGGTCGACCCGGCGTGCGCCGACCTGTCTCAGAGTCGTTCCGGGGAGTGCACGCGTGCGAGGAACCGCGAGGTGCGCGGCGAGGGTCCCCGCGGATCGAGCAGCGACACGATCACGGTGACCGCGGCCGCGAGCGGGATGGTCCAGGCTGCCGGCTGCGCGAGATAGGGAGCGGCGACGCCGACTCCTCCGATCGCCGCGTGGATCAGCAGCGCCAGCCCCGCGGCGAGTCCGCCTGCGGCCATGCCGGCCACCGCACCGCGTGCGGTGAGGCCTCGCCACCAGACGCCCAGCAGCACCACCGGGGAGAGTGTGGATGCCGCGACCACGAAGACCACTCCCACGCTCGACACGAGTCCGGCCGGCGCCGTCATGAGCGCGACCGCGAGGGGCACCAGGGCGCACAGGACGGCCGACACCCGGAACGAGCGCACGGAACCGGAGAACACGTCCTGACTGATCACCCCGGCGAGCGACACCACGAGGCCCGCCGAGGTCGCCAGGAACGCCGCGAACGCTCCAGCGACGATGAGTGCCGTCAGCAGCTCGCCGAAGACCCCGGGGAACACCCGCGACGGCAGCAGGAGCACGACGGTGTCGGCGATGCCCGGCACGGCGAGATCCGGTGCCTCGATGCGTGCCAGCAGACCCATCGCGCTCGACACGGCGTAGAAGGCGCTGACCATGGCGATCACGATCACCGTGGTCCTGCGCGCCGAGACCCCGGTCGGGCTCGTGTAGAAGCGCACCAGCACGTGAGGCAGTCCCATCGTGCCCAGCAGCAGAGCGAGCAGCAGGGATGCCGATTCATAGGCGTCGAACCCGGAGGGCCCGGCTTCTGCCGGGAAGACGAGAGCGGGATCGAAGTCGTGCGGTCCCCCGCTGAGCGCGAAGGCGATGCAGATGACCGGCACGAGAAGAGCGGTGAGCTTCAGCCAGTACTGGAACGCCTGCACGTAGGTGATCGCGCGCATCCCGCCGGCCGCCACGGCCGCGGCCACCAGCACGGCGACCGTCACGGCACCCACCCATTCGGGCAGCCCCGCGACCACGACGAGCGTGATGCCGGCTCCGTGCAGCTGCGGCACGATGTAGAGCCACCCGATGATCAGCACGGCCAGACTCGTGACCCGACGAGCCGATGTCGATTCGAGCCGCGCCTCGATGAAGTCGGGGATCGTGTACGCGCCGCTTCGACGCAGAGGGGCGGCGACGAACACCAGCACGAGCAGGTAGCCCGCCGCGTAGCCGATGGGGAACCAGAAGCCCCGAGCGCCGTCGAGCAGCACGAGACCGGACAGACCGAGGAAGGTTCCCGCAGAGAGGTACTCGCCGCTGATCGCCGAGGCATTCCACACGGGGCGGACGGTGCGCGAGGCCACGAAGAAGTCGCCGGTGGTGCGCGAGACCCTGAGCCCGTACACGCCGATCAGCAGCGTCGCCAGAATGACCAGGGCGACACCGACGAGATTGGCGACCGCGTTCACTCGCGGTCCCTGAGTGCGCGATAGCGACGCTCGTTGCGGGCGGCGGTGCGCGCGTAGAGCAGGGCGAAGACGAGGATGATCGGATAGAACGCGAAGGCCTGCAGCAGCCACGACAGCGGCACGCCCCACAGGGTGACGCTCTCCATTCCGGGAATCAGCGCCACCGCCAGCGCGAGCACCACCACGACGACGACGAACCCGGCGACGGTGCCGAGCGCCAGGCGCAGCTGGCTGCGCATGAGAGCACGCGCGTAGACCGCATCGGCCTCGTCGACGGGGGATCCGGGAAGCGCGATGCCCCGGGTGAGAGCCTGTGGCCGCCGGGGCGGCAGGTCGGCCGTGACCCGCACCCTCTTGGGCGTCTCCGCCTTCTTGGGCGTCTCGGTCATGGCCCGGCCTCGCCACGCACCAGCGCCTCGCGCACCGTCGGCACGAGACGTCTGCTCACCGACAGCGAGACGCCGTCGATCACGAGCTAGGGATCGGAGCCCGACAGCCGCGCCTCGGTGACCGCCGATATCCGCACGAGCACCGAACGATGGATGCGCAGGAACCCGGCATCGGCCCACCTGCTCTCGAGCTCGGAGATCGGGATGCGCACCAGATGGCCGGTGCCGTCGTCGGTGTGCGGGCGCGAGTAGTCGCCCTGGGCCTGCGCCCACACGACGCTCTTGCGATGCACGAAGCGGACGGCGGATCCGACCGTCACCGGGATCACCTCGTCATCGCCGGATGCCGCGCTCTCGCCGAGTTCGAGCACGCGATCGACGGCGCGACGCAGCCGCTCGGTGCGGACCGGTTTGAGCAGGTAGTCGGCGGCGCGGAGCTCGAACGCCTCGACGGCGCGTGCCTCGTCGGCCGTCACGAACACGACGGCCGGCGGATCGGCGAGGGCGAGGAAGGCGCGGGCGAGTTCGGTGCCGAGCAGCCCCGGCATGTGGATGTCGAGGAACGCGATCCGCACGGCTCGCTCCGAGAGCTGACGCAGTGCGTCGGCACCGGTGCGCGCGGTGAGGATCTCGCCGATCCGGTCGTCGGTGCGCAGGAGATGCACGAGCTCATCGAGCGCGGGCTGCTCGTCGTCGGCGACGAGGACGTCGATCATGAGCGCACCTCAGTCGTTGTCCGGATCGTGGAGCGGTTGCGACTTGGGCACCCGCATCCGCACCAGGGTACCCGCGCCGGTGTTGGTCTCGACCACGAGTCCGCCGTCGGTGCCGTACAGCTGGCGAAGACGAGTATCGACGTTGCGCAGACCGATGTGCAGCCCCTCGGCTCCGTCGGTGAGCAGCTCGCGAAGCGCCTCCGGGTCCATCCCGATCCCGTCGTCTTCAACCGTGATCTCGGTGTGCGTGCCGTCATCCCTCGATGCGATGCGGATCTCGCCGCCTCCCTCCCCCGGTTCGAGGCCGTGACGCACGGCGTTCTCGACCAGAGGCTGCACCGAGAGGAAGGGGATGACGGTGGCGAGAGTCTCGGGGGCGATCTGCAGTGTGACCCTCAGTCGGTCGCCGAACCGGGCACGCTCGAGCTCGAGATACGAGTGGATGCTGCCGAGTTCCTCCGCCAGCGTCGTGAACTCGCCCTGCCTGCGGAACGAGTATCGGGTGAAGTCGGCGAACTCCAGCACGAGGTCGCGCGCGCACCGGGTCGGTGTGGATGAAGGAGGCGATGGCCGTGAGCGCGTTGTAGATGAAGTGCGGTGAGATCTGGGCCCGGAGCGATCGCAGCTCCGCCTCGGCCAGCTGCGTGCGCGAGCTGTCGAGGTCACCCAGTTCGACCTGGGCGGCGCACCAGTCGGCGACCTCTTCGGCCGCGCGGACGAGCGAGGCACGCACCGGTGCGGCGAACGCGACCACTGCTCCGATCACCCGGCCGTCGACGAGGATGGGCGCACCGACTCCTTCCAGGTCGTCATCGGCACCCGGCGAGGGGAACACCTGTCGACGCCCCGACGCCGTGACCTGCTCGGCGATGCGCACTGCGGCCGATTCCAGCCCGTCCGAGGGGCCGTCGAACGACAGGGTGCCGTCGGCATCGACGATCGCGACCGCCGCGCTGCCGAGCAGCACCCTCAGGTGTCGGGCAGCCTTGACCACGTCGGGGCCGGCGAGGCCCGCGCGCAGGTGCGGCGCCGCCAGACTCGCGTGGTGCAGGGCGGTGAGCGCCGCCCGCTCGGCATCGCTGCCGAGGTCGGCCGCCCCGCGCGCGAGCCGACGGGCGAGCAGCAGCAGCACCGTGAGCACGACGCCGCCGAGCACGCCGAGCACCGCTGCGAGAACGACGTCGGTCATGCTCTCAGCCTAGGCACTCGGCGGTCGGCGACGACCGCGCCTCAGCAGCAGCGCGCACCCGGATTGCGATCCTGATCGTCCATGCGCTGCCGCCAGAACTGCCGCTCCGTCAGCGGCTCCTCATTCGGATGCTGCCGCCGGTGATGCGCGACGTAGGTCGCGTAGGCACTGTCGCCCATCAGGGTGGTGATGTACCAGCGGATGCCGCGACCCACCCGCCCCGCGCCGCTGAGAAGCGTACGCAGGAGGGTGGTCGCGGCATCCGCGCGGTTCACGATGTCGGCCATCTCAGTGGGTCGATGCCTTGCGCTCGTCGGCGAGGATCGGCTCCCACTCCTTCTCGAGCTCGCGCTCGGCGGGGCTCGGCAGGAACCCGGCCGGGGCGAACCGCCGGGAGGCGACCGGAGTCTCCTCGGTGTTCTCGCCGCCCCCGTTGCGGATCGCCTTGATCGTCACGACGACAGCGGCGACCATCACGATGATGGCGAGCGTCACGAAGATGATCGACAGGGTGCCCTGCACGGCCGTGTTGCGGATGACCGCGTCGAGCACCTCGGGCGCTCCGAGCGAGGTGTCGCCGCTGTCGCGGGCCTCGACGTAGCGGAAGTGGTTCGCCCAGTAGCCGATGGCCGGCATGGGCGAGGCGATCTTGTACAGCGACGCGGTGATCGTGACGACCGCCGTGAACGCGAGCGGCAGACCGATGATCCACAGCCACTTGACGTAGCTGCGTCCTCTCTTGGCCACGATCGCCATCACCACGGCGAGCGCGATCGCCGCGAGCAGCTGGTTCGCGATGCCGAACAGCGGGAAGAAGGTGTTGATGCCGCCGAGCGGGTCGGTGACGCCGAGGATGAGGATCGCTCCCCAGCCGGCCACCATGATCGCGGTGCAGATCCACACACCTGGGCGCCACGAGACGTCACGGAACTTGGGGAACCAGGCGCCGATCGAGTCCTGCAGCATGAAACGGGCGACGCGGGTGCCCGCATCCACCGCGGTGAGGATGAACAGAGCCTCGAACATGATCGCGAAGTGGTACCAGAACGCCATGAGCGCCTGCCCGCCGAGGGCCTGCTGCATGATGTGCGCGAGGCCCAGGGCCAGCGTCGGCGCACCGCCGGTGCGGGAGACGATCGACTCCTCGCCGACGGCCTGCGCTGTACCGGTGAGTATCTCGGGCGTCAGATTCACCCCCGTCAGCCCCAGCGAGTTGACGAAGGCGACGGCCCCTTCGACCGTGCCCCCTGTCGCCGCCGTCGGCGCATTCATGGCGAAGTAGATGCCCTGGTCGATCGAGATCGCGGCGACGAGCGCCATGATCGCGACGAACGACTCCATGAGCATGCCGCCGTAGCCGATGAAGCGCGTCTGGCGCTCCTTCTCGATGAGCTTCGGTGTGGTGCCTGACGCGATCAGGGCATGGAACCCAGACAGCGCGCCGCACGCGATCGTCACGAACAGGAACGGGAAGAGGGGACCCGCGAACACCGGTCCCATCCCGTTCTCGCCGAAGATGCTGACGGCGGGAACCGTGATCTCGGGGCGCACGAGGATGATCGCACCGGCGAGCATGACGATCACGCCGATCTTCATGAAGGTCGACAGGTAGTCGCGCGGAGCGAGCAGCAGCCAGACCGGCAGCACCGCGGCGATGAAGCCGTAGATGATGATGCCCCATGCGATCGTGGTGCGGTCGAGGTGGAAGATCGCCTGACCCCAGTCGGTGCTGGCCACCCAGCCGCCGCCGATGATCGCGGCCATCAGCAGCACGAAGCCGATGATCGAGACCTCGGTGACCTTTCCGGGGCGCAGGAACCGCAGGTAGATGCCCATGAAGATGGCGATCGGGATGGTCATCGCGACCGAGAACACGCCCCAGGGGCTCTCGCCGAGAGCGTTGACCACGACGAGGGCGAGGATCGCGACGATGATCAGCATGATGAGCAGCGAGGCGACGATCGCCGCCGTGCCGCCGATGCGTCCGAGTTCCTGCCGCGCCATCTGGCCGATCGTGCGGCCGCCGCGGCGCATGGAGAAGAAGAGCACCGTGTAGTCCTGCACAGCGCCGGCGAGCACGACGCCGACGATGATCCAGATCGTTCCGGGCAGGTATCCCATCTGCGCGGCGAGCACCGGGCCGACGAGCGGTCCGGCACCGGCGATGGCGGCGAAGTGGTGACCGTAGAGCACGCGGCGGTCGGTGGGGACGTAGTCCTTGCCGTCCTGCTTGACCTCGGCCGGGGTCGCGCGGCGGTCGTCGGGGCGGGTGATGTACTTCTCGATCACCTTGGAGTAGAACCGGTAGCCGATCAGATACGTGCAGACGGCGGCGAACACGAACCAGATCGCGTTCACGGTCTCGCCCCGCACGATCGCGAGCATCGTCCAGGCGACGGCACCCAGCAGGGCGATCGCCGACCAGATGAGGATCTTCGGCCAGGTCCAGCGGTTCGCCTTCTCGTGGTGCTCGTCGCTCAGGGCGACGGGGGGAAGAGAGGGGTCGGTGGTGATCACCGGTTCGTCGAGTCCGGTGCGATCGCGGCCGGTCCCGTCGCGGCGATGCGACGAAGGTGCAGTCATGGGGGTCTCCTCGGGGTGCGCGTCTTTGCGTTCACCCACGCTAGAAAGCATCCGAGTGACCGGCGGGTGCATCTCGGGATGGATGCGACGAACGGCGCAGACCACGCGACGAACGGATGCCGGAGAGGCTGTTTTGCACGGCGACCGACCGCATCCGGTCGACCGGTGCGCAAGTAGGCTGGAAGGGTGGCATCCTCCCCCGTCCTGACGACTCGCGTGCTGCTCGTCTGCGCTGCGATCGGCGTCGCCACCGGCATCCTCGGGGGTATCGCCGGGCTCATCACGCCGGGCGTGCTGCTGCTCACTCCCTATCTCTACGGACTCGTGCTCGGCTCGCACGTGCTGCCGGGCATCATCGCGCAGGAGGTGCTGCGCCGACCGCTCGTCGCGCTCGTCACGCACGTCATCGCCGCCCTCATCTCGAGCGCGTTCAATCCGGCGTGGGCGCTGCGCTTCATCGGCACCGCACTGCTGTTCGGCGCCATCCAGGAGGGCATCGCCGCCCTCACCCGCTACCGGTCGTGGGGCGCCTGGCGGTTCTTCCTCTCCGCCGGCGTGATCGGCGTGATCGTGGCGGTCGTCGTGTTCTTCGCCGCCCACCTGGCGGTGCTGCCCCTGTGGGCGCAGATCGCGTACCTGGTGATCTCGGTGCTCGGCCCCATCGCCTGGACCGCCGTGGGCCTCGCGATCGGCTCGGCACTCAGCCGCGCCGGCGTCGCCCGGCGCTGATCCGGCGCCTATCCCACCCCGATCCCACCCCGATCCCGCGAATGCGGATCAGGTAAGGCTCAGCTAAGTTAGAGCTGTACCGATCCGCCGAAACCCGGGGTTATGCCGTGCGCTCATCTGCGCCTCTCCTCCGCGTGCGTGACCTCTCGATCACGCACGCCGATGCCGCGCGCCCCTCCCCCGACGACGTCACCTTCGACATCCGTCCCGGCGAGGTCGTGCTGCTGCTGGGTCCGTCGGGTTCGGGCAAATCGACCCTGACGCTCGCGCTCAACGGACTCATCCCGCACGCCGTACCGGCGACCATGACGGGGTCGGTCGAGGCCGGCGGGCTCGACACCGCCGACACCCCCACCGCCTCGCTGAGCACGCACGTCGCGATGGTGTTCCAAGACCCGGATGCGCAGATCGTCACCGGCACGGTCTACGACGAGGTGGCGTTCGGCCCCGAGAATCTGCTGCTGCCGCTCGCGGAGGTGCGCACGCGCACCGAAGACGCTCTGCGTCGAGTCGCGTTGTGGGAGCGACGCGACGAGAACCCCGACCGGCTCTCGGGCGGCGGCCGCCAACGCCTCGCGATCGCCTGCGCCCTGGCCATGGGCTCGCTCCTGATCGTGCTCGACGAGCCGACCGCCAACCTCGACCCGCAGGGCATCGACGACGTCTACGCCGCGCTGACCGACGTCGTCGCCGCCGGCGACCGCGCCATCCTGCTGGTGGAGCACAACCTCGACGCGGCGATGGGGTTCCTCACCCGCACGATCGTGCTCGACCGCGCGGGACGCGTGGCGTTCGACGGTCCGCCCGCCGAGATCATCCGCACGCACGCCGCCGACCTCGTGGCGATGGGCGTCTGGCTGCCGGGCGCGACCCTGGCCGCACTGCGGATGCAGGATTCGGGTACGCACTTCGCCGAGCTGCCCCTCACGCCGGACGAGCTCGCCGCGGCGCTGGCCGCAGCCACGAGTCACCACGTTTCGACTCGCTCCGCTCGCTCGACGGCCGAGGAGCGCAACGACGAGAGCACCCGCTCGACGCCCGACGACGGCAGCCGCTCGTTGAGCGACGAGCGCAGCGACGAGACGAAACGCTCCGGCACCCCGATCATCACCGCTCGCGGCCTGACCGTGCGCCGCCACCGCACCGAGATCCTGCACGGCATCGACCTCGACATCGCCCCCGGCTCCCTCACCGCGATCGTCGGCACGAACGGCGCGGGCAAGACCACGCTGCTGCAGTCGCTCGCCGGCGTCGTTCCGCCACCGAAGCGGCAGGTGACGGTCGACGGCATCGATCCGGGGTCGGCGTCGCCGCGCGAGCTCGCGAACCGCATCGGCTTCGTGTTCCAGAACCCCGAGCACCAGTTCATCGCCCACACGGTCTTCGACGAGCTCGCGCACGGGCTGCGGCTGCGGCACACCCCGGATGCCGAGATCACCGAACGCGTCGATGCGATGCTCACCCGGTTCGGGCTCGAGGCCAAGGCAGAGGTGCATCCGTTCCTGCTCTCCGGCGGCGAGAAGCGCCGCCTCTCGGTCGGCACGGCGCTGATCACCCGCCCGCGGGTGCTCGCGCTCGACGAGCCGACGTTCGGGCAGGACCGCGCCCGAGCATCCGAGCTCCTCGCGCTGCTGCACGATCTGCGCGACGAGGGCACGACGATCCTCATCGTGACCCACGACCTGCAGCTGGTCGCCGAGCATGCCTCGCACACCGTGATCCTCGCCGACGGTCGCGTGCACGCCGCCGACCGCACCGAGTCGCTGTTGCGTGATGAGACGGTCTTCGTCGAGGCCGGGCTGCGGCTTCCGGCGCTCCAGCGCGTGCTCGCCGCGGCAGGACGGGCGATCGCATGACCGCGCAGACGTTCGATCCGTACGCGGCGGTCACGGCATCCTCACCCCGTCAGTTCCTCTACGCCCTGAACCCGCTCGCGAAGGTCGCCGGCGTCGCCCCGGCCATGGTGGTGCTGATCTTCGTGCGCGACCTCGCGACCCCTGCCGCCTTCCTGGTGCTGTCGCTCGTGCTGATCGTCGTGGGGGCGCGACTCACTGTCCGCTCCGCCGCGCTGCTGTTCCTCGCACTGCCGGTGGGCATGCTCGCGATCGGTCTCGGGTTCTCGCTGTGGGTCGATGCCGCGCTCGTCGGCGACACCCCGCCCGCGGTGCAGCTCGGCGACTGGACGCTGTACCAGGGCGCTCTCGCGATCGGCTTCGCCACCGCCCTCCGTCTCGGCGCGATCATCTCCCTGGCGCTCATCGGCGGACTCACGACCACCGGCCCCGACCTCGTGCGCGCCGGCGTGCAGCAGCTGCGGGTGCCGTACCGCATCGGCTACACGGCGCTCGCGGCCTTCCGCTTCGTGCCGCGCTTCGGGCATGAGCTGGCGGTGATCCGCGCCGCGCATCGGGTGCGCGGCCACCACGGCGGCAGCGGACCGTTCGCGCGGATCGCCCGCGGGTGGGGCTACATCGTGCCGCTGCTCGCCGGAGCGATCCGTCACGCCGAGCGTGTCGCCCTCGCCATGGACTCCCGCGCGTTCGGCGCCCACCCCACACGCACCGAACGTCACCTCGTGCCGTTCCGCGTGCGCGACACCGTCTTCATTGTCGCCTCGATCGCCGCATCCGCCGTGATCTTCGTGGTCTTCTTCCCCTGGCAGCTGCCCTGAAAGGCGCCCGCATGGCATTCAGCAAACTGGTCAAGCCCGAGTCGTCCGAGCTCATCCACCTCAGCGTGCTCCGCACGGAACGGCTCTCCGAGCACTGGATGCGGGTCACGCTCGGCGGAGGCGAGATCGAGAGGTTCCGCCCGATGGGCTTCGACCAGTGGTTCCGGCTGTTCCTGCCGATCGGCGGGGACGCCGGACTCGAGCGGGTGCCGGCGAAGGCGAACAAGATGTTCGGATACCTCAAGTTCCTCCGCATCCCCGACGGCGAGCGCCCGGTCATGCGCAACTACAGCGTGCGAGCGCATCGCCCCGCGACCGCCGAGACCGGCGCCGAGATCGATGTCGACTTCGTGCTGCACGGGTCGGCGGCCGACGGCACGGCCGGCCCCGCGTCGCGGTGGGCTGAGACGTGCGCACCCGGCGAGCACGTGCTGATCATCGACGAGGGACTCACCTTCAACCCGCAGCGTGGCACCGACCGGGTCGTGCTCGTGGGCGACGAGACGGCGCTGCCGGCGATCGCCTCGATCTGCGCCTCCCTCCCCGCGCATGCCACGGGCACCGCGCTCATCGAAGTGCCCAGCGAGGAGGATGCGCTGGAATTCCCGCATCCCGCCGGCGTCGACATCGTCTGGCTCGTGCGTCCGCATGAGTTCCCGCCGGGTTCATTCGCCCTCGCACGACTGCGCGACCTCGCTCTTCCCGAGGCGCCGTTCCACGCGTACGCGGCGGGTGAGCAGTCGCTCGCCTCGGGCGCCCGCAAGCACCTCGTCGGCGAGCGCGGCATCGACAAGAACGCCGTCAGCTTCTGCGGCTACTGGAAGATCGGCGCCTCCTCTCCGTCGTCGAAGGCCGCCCGCGACGCCGCGGCGGAGCCCCTCGCATGAGCGGGGCGGATGCTGTGAGCGGGGCGGATGCCGTGGGTCGGGCGGATGCCGTGGGCGCGAACCCCTATGCGGAGTCGTCCCCTGCCGCAGTCTCATCGGCCGGTGCGGGGCCAGAAACGCATCCCGCGCCCGGTGCGGGGTCAGAAACGCATCCGACATCGCCTCCTGAGATGCAGAATCGACCACGCACCGGCGGCGGACGCTCGCGCTTCCGATTCCCGACGGCGATCCTCCTGACCTGTGCCGCACTCGGCGTCGCCGGCGGCATCCTGCTGGCTCCCGCCAACTGGATCTCGACGCTCCTGTTCCTCGGCCTGCCGTTCGTCAGCGTGGGCCTGGCCGGGCTGTGGCTGCTGCCCTCGGTGGTCGCCCTGCGCCTGCTGCGACGCCCCCTGGTCGGCCTGCTGGTGGGACTCCTCGCCGGACTCGTGATCGTCCCGTTCTCGGGCTACGGCTTCAGCAGCGTGGCCACCAATCTCTGGTGGGCGGCGTTCACCGAGCTGCCGTTCCTGTTCGTCCTCTGGCGCTATTGGGGAACCTGGTTGCACTACCTCGGCGCGGCGATCGTCGGCGTCGTCTACCCGATCCTCGCGTGGACGTCGTTCAACCTCGGCACGTTCGACCTGAGCCTGCAGATCACGTTCTTCGCGATCACGCTCGCGAGCTGCCTCGGAGGCACCGCCCTCGGCATCCTGATCGCCGACAGGCTGCGCCGCGCCGGTGTCGGTGGGCGTCTGCCTCGCTGAGCGGCGCAGGACCGGCCCTGACTCGCGCCCTGCTGTCTCTCAGAGCGAGAGGTGCAGGCGAAGGGCTTCATCGACCGCCGCGACGAGTTCGGCCGGAGCCCAACCGACCGGACGCACGATCCGACTGACGGCGATGGTGCGCACCTGCTCGGCCTGCGCCTTCGAATCGCGATCGAGGCCCGTGGCGTCAGCGGGAAGCAGTACTTGGAACGGCAACACCCGCGCGATGTTGGACGTGACCGGCACCACAGTCACCGTGGCTCGCGGTGATCGCATCGCCGCGGCATTCGCCGCATTGTTGCTCACGAGCATGGCGGGCCTGGTCTTGCCCGCTTCGGACCCGACCGCAGGATCCAACGAGGCGAGCACGATCTGTCCTCGGCGCAAGAGCGGGATGGACGAGTCAGTCATGCGGATGCGAGGCCATCGGCGTCAGCGGCATCCCACGCGTCGTCGTACCCCTCGGCGAACGCCTCTGCATAGGCATCAGCGAGCCGGCTCTCGCGCAGAAGTCGGACGGCATCCTGCACCGCAGCAGAGCGAGAGGCGTACCTGCCGCTCAGCGTCTCGAGATCGAGGAACGCGACATCACCTTCGCTCAAGCTCAGACTGACTTTGGCGTTTGTCATGCATCGATGCTACTCGAGTAGCAAGGCTTCTCCTACTGTCTGCACAGCGAGAAGGGCCCCGGATGCCGGCATCCGGGGCCCTTCTGCAGCTGATGCGTCAGCGCTTGCCGACGATCTGACGGCCGACGAGGTCGCGCATGATCTCGTTCGTGCCGCCGTAGATGCGGTGCACCCGGGCATCGGTGAAGGCGCGGGCGATCGGATACTCCATGATGTAGCCGTAGCCGCCGTGCAGCTGCACGCCCGTGTCGAGCACCTCCCACTCGCGCTCGGTCGCCCAGAACTTGACCTTCGCGGCATCCTCCGCGGTGAGCGTGCTGTTCTTGTAGGCGAGCAGCGCGCGGTCGATGTACGCCCACATCGCGTCGGTCGTGGCCGCCATGTCGGCGAGGCGGAAGCGGGTGTTCTGGAAGTCGGCGATGCGCTCGCCGAACGCCTCGCGGTCCTTCGTGTAGGCGACGGTCCAGTCGAGGGCGGCCTGAGCGGCGGCGGCCGCGGCGACGCCGATCGAGAGACGCTCGAGCGGCAGGTTCAGCATCAGCTGGATGAACCCCTGACCCTCTTTGCCGCTGATGAGGTTCTCGTCGGGGATGAACACGTCGGTGAAGCTGAGCTCAGCGGTGTCCCAGCCGTGGAAGCCCATCTTGCTGAGCTTCTTGCCCTGGTCGAACCCCTCCATGCCCTTCTCGACGAGCAGCAGGCTGAACGCGTCGGGACGATTGCCCTCGCCGGTCTTGACGAAGGTCACGACGACGTCGGCCGTCGTGCCCGACGAGATGAATGTCTTCGCGCCGTTGAGGATGTACCCGCCGTCGACCTTCTTGGCGTTGGTCTTGATGCCGCGAAGGTCAGACCCCGCACCGGGGTCGGTCATGGCGAGCGCGCCGAGCACCTCGCCCGTCGCCATGCGCGGGAGCCACTTCTCCTTCTGCTCCTGCGTTCCCATGTGCACGAGGTACGGCACGGCCAGATCGTCCTGGATGCCGAAGGCACCGGCGAGCGACCCCGCGCCCGAGGCGATGACCTCTTCCATCACGATGGTGCGGAAGCGGTAGTCCTGCAGCATCCCCGCGCCGCCGAACTCCTCGGGGACGGAGAGTCCGATCAGGCCCGCCTCGCCGGCGGCCAGCATGGTCGCGCGGTCGATCTCGCCCGCGGCATCCCACCGCTCGATCGCCTCGTTGCTCACGTGGCGCTTGACGAAGTCCTTGACGAGGTCGCGGAATGCCTCGTGATCCTCTTCGTAGATGTCGCGTTCCATTGCGTCCTCCCGAACGTTCGTGCGTCTTTGCTCCGGCGATTCTATGCCGGGTCACCGACACGAAGACAGCCCGTTGTGAGAATGCATCCCACAATCGGTGGGACTGGGTACCGCGATTGTCGGATGCCGCAATACGGTCGATGACGCGTGCGCCCGCAGGCGCTCAGTGCGCGCTCAGCGCGTGCTCGATACGCGGTCAGTGCGCGTAATCGGGGGCCGCGGGGAGCCCGAAGAACTCCTCGAGCGTGTGGTACCCGCCGTGGTGATACGCGGCCGCGAGGTCTCGCCCGAGGTAGCGCAGATGCCAGGGCTCCGGCTTGTAGCCGGTGATCCCGGACCCGACCTGCTCGTAGCGCACGATGAATCCGTATTCCCAGGCGTTGGCGGCGATCCACTCCCCCTGCGCGGTGGCGCCGAACGACTCGATCGCTCCGCATCGTGAATCGCACGCCACGAGATCGATCGCGAGACCGGTCTGATGCTCGCTGTGGCCGGCGCGCGCCGAGGACGCGTCCGCGTGCGCCTGCCCACTGCTGCGCACGTGCGAGGCATGCGTCGCGACCTGCAGGTCGTACGAGCGGTAGCCGTTGTTCGCCCCGATGCGCCCTGCCCCCTCGGCCGCAGCCGCGTCGGCCATCTCACCCGCCGCTGACGCGACATCGGCTCGCGCCTGACCGGACGAGGTGGTCATCTGCAGGGGGATGTCGGCGAGCGACCCCGGAGCGAAATCGATCGGAGCGAGCGGGCGCGCCTTGTTCACGACGACCCACACGTGAGCCGGGTCAGCGAGCGCCACGCAGGGTGCGTTTCCGGCGATGACCGCCGCGCGGAAGCTCTCGGCGCCGCCGAAGCCCGCGATGATCGCGTCGTCATCGGCGGCCGTGATCGCCTCGATCACGCTCGGCTCGGAACAGGGGTCTGCGGCTGTGGTCGCGCCGACCTCGACAGCGGGCACGTCCTGCACCACGAGCGGCTGCGGCATCGCCAGCTCATCCCGGCCCGCATCGGCGATGGGCGCGCCCGCCAGCGACAGCAGGATGCCGACGGCGGTCACCGCGAGTCCGAAGGGCAGCGCGGGGCCGCGGATCGGGGAACGCGGCGCCGCATGCTGAGGCTGCGGCGCGAAGGACATCCTCCCATTGTCCCTTAAGTCGACTAGAACACATGTACCCTTCGGGTTGACCTCAGGGTCGTTCATATGTTCGAATATCTGTCATGAGGTGGCAGGGACAGAAGCTCGGCGATGTCGATGACGCTGCCCTGCCCGGTCTCGAAGATCGCTCGAACGTCCTCCGCACGGTGACGACCCCCGAATTCGCGGGCATGACGTTCCACGAGGTGCTGTCGAAGTCCGCGCTCAACCACGTGCCGGGCGCGTCGCGCATGCCGTTCGCCTGGACCATCAATCCGTACCGCGGATGCAGCCATGCCTGCGTGTACTGTCTATCTCCCGACACATTGATCCTCTGCGCCGATGGTCGCCAGCGGCCGCTGAGTACCCTCGAGATCGGTGACGAGATCATCGGCACCGAGCGGCAAGGCAGCTACCGCCGTTACGTCCGCACCACGATTCGGGCGAAGTGGGCGACGCGGAAACAGGCGCACCGGGTCACGCTCGCCGACGGGACCGAACTCGTCGCGAGCGGGGACCATCGGTTCCTCACTGAGCGCGGGTGGAAGCATGTCGCGGATGCCGATTCCGGGCAGCGCCCACATCTCACGACGAACAATCGGCTCATGGGGTTCGGAATCGGATCCGCCGGGTCATCGATCGATGCGCTATCCGCCGGATACCGTCGGGGTTACCTCGCGGGGATGATCCGCGGCGATGCGATGATCTTCCACGGCACGTACCCGAGCGAGACCCGAACCCGCGAGATACACAGCTTCCGCCTTGCACTGATCGATGACGAAGCCCTCGAGCGAACTCGGCGATTCCTCGAAGTTGAAGGCGTGCCGACCAGGACCCGCCCCTTCGCGGTCGCCACCGATACGCGCAGCGCCGCGGACGCGATCCATACTGCGGCCAGGCGTCATGTCGAGACCATCGAGTCGCTCGTCGACACGCCCGATGCTCCGGACGCTGACTGGTACGCGGGGTTCCTCGCCGGCATCTTCGACGCGGAGGGAAGCTGCTCGCGGGGCGTCCTGCGGATCTCGAACAAGGACGCAGAGATCATCGCGTTGATCGAACGGGGCTTGCGGCTTTTCGGGCTTCCGCATGTCGTCGAGGACCCGCGCCCCAACGGCGTTCGGAGCGTCCGTGTCGTCGGCGGCCTCCCCAGCCGCCAGCGATTCTTCGCGATCTGCTCACCGGCGATCACCCGCAAGCTCTCCATCGATGGGACCGCGGTGAAGAGCATCGCCGATCTGAGGGTCACCGAGATCACGCCGATCCCTGAAGAGCAGGATCTGCTCGACATCACGACCGGCACAGGAGACTTCATCGCCAACGGGGTCATCAGCCACAACTGCTTCGCTCGTGGAACCCACGAGTATCTCGACCTCGACGGCGGAGCGGACTTCGACTCGCAGATCGTCGTGAAGGTCAACGTCGTCGAGGTGCTGCAGAAGGAGCTGCGCAAGGGCAGCTGGGAGCACGAGACCGTCGCGCTCGGCACGAACACGGATCCGTATCAGCGCGCAGAGGGGCGCTACAAGCTGATGCCGGGCATCATCGACGCCCTCGCCGCATCGGGCACGCCGATGTCGATCCTCACGAAGGGCACGCTGATCAGGCGCGACATCCCCCTGCTGGTGAAGGCCGCGCAGCGAGTGCCCGTCGACATCCAGATGTCGATCGCGATGTACGACGACGAGCTGCAGAAGGCGATCGAGCCGGGAACGCCGACGACCCAGGCCCGGCTCGACACCGTGCGCGCGCTGCGAGACGCCGGGTTCCGGGTCACGGTGTTCCTGATGCCGATCATGCCTCACATGACCGACTCGGTCGACGCGATCGACACCGCACTGCGGCGCATCAAAGAGGCCGGGGCGAATCGCGTGATCTACGGCGCCCTGCACCTGCGGGCCGGCGTGAAGCCGTGGTTCATGCAGTGGCTCGGCGAGTTCCGCCCGGACCTCGTCTCGTCGTATCGGGGGCTCTACCCGGGCGTCTCGGCCGAGGCCCCGAAGGGGTACCGCCAATGGCTCGCGAAGCGCGCACGGCCGCTGATCCGGCTGCACGGCCTCGACGGGCAGCACGAAGACGACTACCCCGTGCGCGGCATGCGATCGTCCGCGCCGCACGGGCGGCCGGCACCCGCGTTCACCCCCTCGCCCGCCGCTGCGCAGCCGATGCTGTTCTGAGACTGGGCCGGGGGACGACTTGCCGTCTGACGACAGCTGAGCCACCACGACCGCACGTTCCCCGCGCCTGCTGAGGACCCGCATTAGGTTGGACAGCATGTTCCGCGGATACGTCGCCCTGTTGTTCCTCGCCGGTCTCGCCGCCGCTGTCTACGGCACCCTGCTGCCCGGGGGCGGTGGCACGACGCTGGCGATGGTGGGCGCAGCATCCCTGGGCGCATCACTCGTGCTGATCGGGATCGTCCTGCTGCGCGAGGGCGAGCAGGATCTGAAGCAGGCGCGGGCGAGGTCCGACGCCGGGCGCTGACCGTCACGGCGCCCCGGCCAGGGCGCGTAGGCTCGGAAGCTATGGCTACCGGCTCCACGATGCACACCTTCGACGTCCAGCTCGCCGATATGGATCGCGGCGTCTACGACGACTTCTCGCTGCGCGTCGCACGGCATCCGTCCGAGACCGACGCGTACATGCTGACCCGGGTGCTCGCCTACGGGTTGGAGTTCACCGAGGGGATCACGTTCGGCGGCGGCATCTCGCAGACCGATGAGCCCGCCGTGCTCGTGCGCGACCTCACCGGTCAGACCACCGCGTGGATCGAGGTCGGAGCCCCCGACGCCGAGCGTCTGCACTACGGCAGCAGGCTCGCCGAGCGCACGGTCGTCTACACGCACCGCGATCCGGTGAAGGTCATGGCGCCCTGGGCCGACAAGCGCATCCACCGCTCCGAGGACCTCCGCGTCTACAGTTTCGACGCCGGCTTCATCGACTCGGCCGCTCCTCTCATCGAGCGCCGCAACACCATGACCCTGACCGTGACCGAGCAGGTGCTGTACCTCGACCTCAACGGCACAACCCTGACGACGGCGATCCACGAGCACGAGCTCGGCTGAATCGAGCACGCCGCCCGGCGGCATCCGCAGCCCCGCAGCATCGGCAGCATCGGCAGCCCCGCACCCCGCACCCCGGCGGCATCCGGAGCACCGCAGCATCCGCAGCATCCGCAGCCCCGCACCCCGCACCCCGGCGGCATCCGGAGCACCGCAGCATCCGCCGCGTGGCGGCATCCACATCCACGGCCCACAGCCCGGCGGCATCCGCCGCGTCCACAGCCGCGGCGCCGCAGCATCCACTGCCTTGCTGCATCCGCGCCCCACGGTCGCTCATTGAGCGCTCCCCGCATCGCTGCGGGAGGAGGACTGCGCCTCGGGAGGAGATTCCACCCCGAATTCTCCTCCTGAAGAGCAGATCTCCTCCCGGGAGGTGTCGCACTCCGCGCGCGCTCTGATGGAGATCTCACGCTCCGAAGAAGCAATCGGATGCATCCGTCCTTCGGAGCGAGAGATCTCCTTCGCACCGCACCAAGCCCATCCGACGCCACACCATCCCACGCCAGAACGCCGAAGGCCCCGCCCCCGCGATGCAGGGACAGGGCCTTCGAGCGTGACGGATCAGGCCGTGAGGTCTGCCGCGGTCGGCACGCGACCCGCGATCTCCTCGATCAGGTCGTCGTCGATGCGGGCGTTCTCGAACGGGGCATCGATCTCGGCGCGCTCCAGCAGCTCGGTCATGCGGCGCTGACGCTGACGCGTGATCAGCGTGACGACGCGGCCCGAACGACCGGCGCGGCCCGTGCGGCCCGAGCGGTGCAGGTACGTCTTGTACTCGTCGGGGGCATCGGCCTGGACGACCAGGTCGATGTCGTCGACGTGGATGCCGCGGGCGGCGACGTCCGTCGCGACGAGCACGTTGACGCGACCAGAGGTCAGACGCTCGAGGTTGCGCGTGCGCTTGGCCTGGTTGAGGTCACCGTGCAGCGAGACGGCAGGGATGCCGGCGTCGTCGAACTGCTCGGCGAGCATGTCGGCGTACGCGCGGGTGCGGGCGAAGACGAGCGTCTTGCCCTCGCGGTCGACGAGCGAGGTGAGGATGTCGGCCTTGTCACGGTGCTCGATCACGAGCACGCGGTGCTCGATCGTGCTCGAGTCCTGGTCTTCACCGGCGACCTCGTAGACGGCCGGGTCGACGAGGAACTCGTCGACGAGAGCCGCGACCTCGCGGTCGAGCGTCGCCGAGAAGAGCAGCTTCTGGCTGCCGTCGGCGGTGTGACGCAGGATGCGCTGCACGGGCTCGACGAAGCCGAGCTCGCACATGTGGTCGGCCTCGTCGAGCACCGCGATGCGGCAGTCCGAGAGGTCGAGCTTGCCCTGGTTGATGAGGTCTTCGATGCGTCCGGGCGTGCCGATGACGATGTCGACGCCCTTCTTGAGCGCACCCACCTGACGGCCCTGGGGCACGCCACCGTAGATCTGCGTGGTGAAGAGACCGACGCTGCGCGCGATCGGCTGGATCGTGCGGTCGATCTGCAGTGCGAGCTCGCGGGTCGGGGCGAGGATGATCGCGCGCGGCGACCGACCGAACTCACGACGCTTGCCGGCCTGCGACTGCAGCACGCGCTCGACGAGCGGAGCGCCGAAGGCGATGGTCTTGCCGGAGCCGGTGCGGCCACGGGCGAGGACATCGCGTCCCTCGAGAACTGCCGGGATGCTGGCCGCCTGAATCGGGAACGGCGTCGCCGCGCCCATGCCGACGAGGGTTTCGACGATGTTGGATCCGAGACCGAGGTCGCCGAAGGTCACACCATCGACCTCGACGGCAGCGACGGACTTGGCCTCGAGGCGCTCGTGCACGACGTCATCCGTCGGCTCGAACTTCTTGGCGGGTGCCGCGCTCGACGTGGCGTTCCAGTCGTTACGGCTGGGGCGCTCGTTGCGCGACGGCCGCCCGCGGGTGTCCGACGTCAGCGGGCGCGGACGCTCGGTGCGGTACGCGCCACCGGTCGAGGGACGCGAACGCTCGTCGCGGCCACCCTCGATCGAACGCTGAGTGCGGTCACGGTCGAAGGCACGACGCGCACGGTCGGCGTCGTAGGAGCGCTCGGCGCCGCCACGGTCATCACGACGGGGGCCTGCGCCACGGTCGTCGCGACGAGGACGCTCGTCACGGTCGAAGCGCGGACGCTCGGATGCTGCGCGATCGAAGCGCGGACGCTCGAAGCGGTCGCCCGAGCGAGCAGGACGGTCGTCGCGGTTGAAGCGCGGACGCTCGGACGCGCCGCGGTCGTCACGCTGCGGGCGGTCGTCGCGCGAGAAGCGCTGGCCACCGCGATCGTCGCGGAAGCCTCCGGAACGCTGGTCACGGCGGTCGTCACGACCCGGACGTCCGCCATCGCGGTGATCGTTGTCGCGGAAGCCCTGGCGCTGCGTGCCCGCACCGCGGTCGTCGCGGCGCGGACGCTCGTCACGCTGGCCGCCGCGCTCATCGCGGTAGGTGCCGGGACCGGTCGGACGCTGGCCGGCGCGGTCGTTGTAGCGCGGACGATCGAAGCCCGCGGAGGAGCGGTCGTTGTAGCGCGGACGGTCGTCGCGGTTGTGCGGCGCCTCGCGGCGACCCGACTCTGCACGGTTGCGGATGCCGCGCGACTCGTCGCGACCCGCGCGCTCCTGCGCGCTCCAGCGCTGCTTGGGAGCGCCCTCTTCGGCCGGACGGTATCCACGGTGACCGGCGCTGCGGCTGCCGGGGCGGCGGTCGAAACCGGCCGATGCGGTGCGGCGGTCGCCGGCATCCGCGCGTCCGCCGCGAGCATCGCGGGAATCACGCGTGTCGCGACCTGCGTCGCGGCCGCCGGCGTGGCGGTCGTGGAACGAGGTCTTGTTCGCGCCGTAGCGCGGCTCGAAGTTGGCGGCGGGGCGTCCGCCGCGGGGCTTCTTGTTCTTGGGCATGGGTGTGTCCTTCTGAGTTCTCGCACGAGAACAGCGCCGCGCACACGCGCGTGCACCCTGCGCCCGATCGGATGCGATCGAGCAGGGTTCCGGACTGTCAGCGGCCGGGGCCATTCATGTGATGGTTGATCAAGCGTCGAGCGACGCTCACCATCGGCCCCTGGACTCACACTTCTTACACAAAAACGTCCGCGCACTGCGCGGGTGTCCGAAGCCGACCCCTCAAGTGTAGCGGTCGCTCCTGAAAAACCGCCCAGTCCCCCTCGCACTCATCGCTCCCCATACGATTGCGGGGTGAACTCCGCATCCCCCACCGGCACCCAGGTGCACCTCCAGCTCGGCGACGTCAGCGCACAGATCGCTCAGGTCGGCGCTTCGCTCCGCTCGCTTCGCATCGGCTCCGTCGACCTGATCGCGCCCTACCCGCTGGAGTCCCCGACGCCCTCGTGCTCGGGGGTCGTGCTCGCGCCCTGGCCCAACCGGGTCCGCGACGGCCGATGGGACGACGAGGGCACGGCGCGACAGCTCGCGATCACCGAGCCGAAGTTCGCCAATGCGAGCCACGGACTGCTTCGCTTCACGGCCTACGACGTCAAGGAGTCGGCCTCGGCGACGACGCTGAGCGCGACGATCTTCCCGCAGACCGGGTATCCGTACCTGATCGAGACGAGCGTGACCTACGCCCTGCGCGCCGACGGCATCGACGTCACGCACGCGCTGACCAATCGTTCGGCGACCGCAGCGCCGGTCGCGCTCGGCACCCACCCCTTCGTCACGATCGGAGATGTCGACCCGCACGACCTCGTCCTGACCGTGCCGGCTCGCACCGCCTTCGACACGGACGAGCGGATGCTACCCACGGGCACTCGCCCCGCCGATGCCGTTCTTCGCGACGGAGTGCGCCTGGGCGACGTGAGCCTCGACACCGGTTTCACCGACCTCGATCGCGATGCCGACGGACTCGTGCGGCACTCGCTCACCGCGCCGGACGGACGCCGCCTCACACTCTGGCAGAGCGCCGGCTTCGACGTCGTGCAGGTCTACACGACCGACAAATACCCCGGACAGTCGCTCGCCGTCGCGATCGAACCCATGACCGCGCCGGCCGACGCCCTGAACAGCGGCCTCGGCATCCGTCGCCT
This sequence comes from Microbacterium phyllosphaerae, assembly GCF_017876435.1. NCBI lineage: Bacteria > Bacillati > Actinomycetota > Actinomycetes > Micrococcales > Microbacteriaceae > Microbacterium > Microbacterium phyllosphaerae. The sequence continues at coordinate 1,057,934 of NZ_JAGIOA010000001.1, read as the reverse complement.
CGCCCCCGGCGAGACCTGGACGCTGCAGTGGGGCATCACGCTCGACTGATCCCGACGCCACTCGGCCGCGACGGTCGCGTACGCGACTCCGCACGAGACGACCGATGCCCGCCCGGGAAGAGATTCCGGGCGGGCATCGGGCTCAGCGCTGCTGAATCGTGAACGTCGGCTGAGGCTACTCGCCGCGCTCGCGCAGCTCGCGGCGGGTCAGCTGCGGGGCGTGCGGCAGGTCGGAACCGGCACCGCCGGCACCCGCACCCGTACCCGCTCCGGCGAGCACCAGCCCGTCCGCGGGCGCAGGCCCGTCCGACGGGTCAGACCCGTCGACCGGCGCGGATCCGTCGTCGCCCGAGCCCGCCTTGCGGGCCCGGCGCCGCTCCTTCGCACCCTCGACGAGGTTGTAGAGCGTCGGCAGCACGATCAGCGTCAGCACGGTCGACGAGATGAGTCCGCCGATCACGACGATCGCGAGCGGCTGCGAGATGAACCCGCCGTGTCCGGTGATGCCGAGCGCCATCGGCGTCAGCGCGAAGATCGTCGCGAGCGCCGTCATGAGGATCGGCCGCAGACGCTTCTCGCCACCGGCCTTCACTGCGTCGATGGTCGACAGCCCCTTCTCGCGGTACTGGTTCACGAGGTCGATCAGCACGATGGCGTTCGTGACCACGATGCCGATGAGCATCAGCACACCGATCAGCGAGGCGACACCGAGCGGCACACCCGTGACGATCTGGAGGAGGATCGCACCGGTCGCCGCGAACGGCACCGACACGAGCAGCAGCAGCGGCTGACGCAGCGACTTGAACGTCGCCACCATCACGACGTACACGATCAGGATCGCGGCGAGCATCGCGAGCCCGAGCTGCGAGAACGAGTCGGCCTGCTGCGAGGCGACGCCGCCGACCTCGGCGGACGCACCGTCGGGCAGATCGACGGCTGCGAGAGCGTCGGTGACCGACTGGGTCGCCACGGCGAGGTTGTCGGATGCCGGCGGCACGGTGACCGTCGCGGTGCGTCGCCCCTGCTCGGTGGTGATCGAGGTCGGACCGTTGCGCTCCTCGACGGTGGCGATGTCCTGCAGCTGCACGACGCCGGCCGCGGTCGGGATCGCCAGCTCGCGCAGCGCCTGCGCGGTGGTCGGCGGCTCGGGTGCCGCGAGGTACACGGTCAGCGCCGTGTCGTCGATCTCGACGGTGCCGACCTGCTCGGGTCGCATCGTGTTCGACACGATGGATCCGACGGCGACCTCGGAGAGCCCGCGCTGCGCCGCGGCGTCACGGTCGACGACCACCGCGAGGTAGGGCAGAGCCGCCGCGAGGTTGTCGGTGACCTGGCCGACGCCGTCGCGGCCGTCGAGCTCATCGACCACGGCGGTGGTGGCGGTCTGGAGGTCATCGGCGTTCGACGCCGTGATCGTGATCTCGATGTCGCTCGAGCCGAGGCCGGCGGATGCCGCGACCGACACCTCGCCCACGTCGGTGAGGTCTTCGATCGCCTTCTGCACATCGGCCCGGAGCTTCTCCTGGTCGGCGTCGGCGTCGGTGAGCACCGAGTAGGTCACGCCGGCTCCGCCCGAGAACGCATCGCGCAGGGCCGACCCGCTCGATCCGATCGAGGCCTGCACAGTGGTGACGCCGTCGATGTCGAGAAGTGCGTCCTCGACGGCGACCGCCGCCTCCGACTTGGTCTCGAGGCTCGCGGTCGGACCGAGGTCCTGGGTGACCGTCATGGTGTTCTGACCCGAGTCGCTGAGGAAGTTGATCTTCATCAGCGGAGCCGCGGCGAGCGTGGCACCGAGCACGACGACCGCGAGGATGACGGTCACACCCGAGTGCTTGAGCGTCCAGCCGAGGATCGGACGGTAGGCGCGCTGCAGCGGCGTCGGCGGAGCCGCCGGGTCTTCGGGATCGATCTGCACGCCGTTCTCGTCGAGCAGCGGCTTGCCCGGTCGGAGGAACCAGTACGCGAGCACGGGCACGATGGTCAGCGACACGAGCAGTGAGGCCACCATGGCGATCGACACCGTCATCGCGAACGGCCGGAACAGCTCGCCGACCATGTCGCCGACGAACACGATCGGCAGGAACACCGCGACCGTGGTGATGGTCGACGAGGTGACCGCCATCGCCACCTCGCGCACGGCGAGACGGATCGCGTCTCCCTTGTCGGCGTCGCCGACGTAGTGCCTCTTGATGTTCTCGATCACGACGATCGAGTCGTCGACCACGCGACCGATCGCGATCGTGAGCGCGCCGAGGGTGAGGATGTTGAGCGAGTACCCGAATGCCTGCAGGCCGATGAAGGTGATGAGCACGCTCGTCGGGATCGAGATGGCGGTCACCAGCGTCGAGCGGATCGACAGCAGGAAGATGAGGATGACGATCACGGCGAAGGCGAGGCCGAGCAGCCCCTCGGTCGCGAGCGTCTCGATCGACTGCTGGATGAACGGCGCCTGATCGAACACAATGGTGAACTTCGCGTCGGGGAAGGCCTCGCCGATCGTGTCGAGCGCGGCGATCACGCCCTGCGACACCTCGACGGTGTTGGCGGCCGGCAGCTTGGTGATCGAGATCGAGAGCGCGTCCTTGCCGTCGACGCGGGAGATCGACGAGATCGGGTCGGCCTCCTGCACGACGGTGGCGACGTCGCCGACCGTCTCGTTCGTGCCGACGAGCGGGAGCGCGGCGATCTCCTCGACCGAGGTGATCTTCGCGCCGGTCTGCACCGTGAGCGTCTGGCCATCCTCGGTGATGTCGCCACCGGGGAACAGCGTGCCGTTCTGCTGCAGTGCGGTCTTGATCGCCTGAGAGCTCTGTCCGGCTGCCGCGAGCTTGCCGTTGTCGGGCGTGATCGTGATGCGCTGGCCGACGCCACCGATGATCTCGGCGGCGTTGACCCCGTCGACGTCCTCGAGCTCGGGGATGGCCACGCTCTGCAGTTCGGCCTGCGCGTTCTCGGCGTCATCGAAGCCGGTCACCGCGACCTGGATCACCGGGAAATCGTCGATCGATACGGTCAGCACCTGAGGGCTGACGTCGTCGGGCAGCTGGCCTGAGATGCGGTTGATCGCCTGCTGGATCTTCTGCTCGGCGGTCGCCAGGTTCGTGCCGTACGCGAAGGTCGCCTGCACGATCGAGGCGTTGGTCGTGCTGGTGGCCGTGGTGCCCTCGAGCCCCGGAACGCCCTGGATCGCCGACTCGATGGGCGTCGAGACGTCGTTCTCGACGACCTCGGGCGACGCACCGGGGTACGTCGTCATGACCATGAGGTTGGGCAGCTCGAGCGACGGGATGAGCTCCTGCTTGAGGTTCGTCAGCGCGAGTCCGCCGAACACGGCGGCGACGATCGTGATCAGCGCGATCAGTGCGCGGTTCTTGAGACTCAGGACGGCGAGGTTCGACAAGGCGGGTTCTCTCTCGGTCGGATCAGGCGGATGCTGCGGCGGTGGATGCGGAAGGGGACGCCGGAGAGGGAGTGAGGATCCCGGCGAGGGCGTCGCGGATGAGCTCTTCGTCGAGCGGCTCGTCGTGGATCTGAGAGTGCCAGAGTACGCCGTCGATGAAGACGGCGGCCGCTCTGGCCCTGTCGAGTCCGTGCACGGGGGCGATGAACCCGACGATCTCGTCGGACCACTGCCGGGCGAAGGCGCGCACCCGGGGGTCGTGCACGGCTGCGGTGACCACGGCACGGTCGGCCTGGATCGCGCGGGCGTCCGTGAGTCCCTGATGCACGAGCTTCGCCAGGCCCGCGGGGGTCACACCCTCGACCACGACAGCGCGCCGGGTCTCGTCGATGCGGGCCTCGACCTCGGCTGCGAGCGCGCCGATGGCGGCGTCTCGGAGGTCGTCGAGTGTGGCGAAGTACTGCGTGGTCGCCCCGAGCGGCACGCCCGCGCGGGCGGCCACCTTGCGGTGGGTGAGCGCGTCGACGCCGATCTCGACGATCAGCTCGGCGGCCGCGGCGACGATCTCGCGACGGCGCGCCTCAGGGTCGCGGCGGCGACGCGATCCTTCGGCCATGCATACACCCCTCGAACATCCGTACATGTACGTTTGTACATTTTCGGATTGTGAGGATGCTGGGAGGCCGTCACTCAGCTCTCCGCCGGCGCGACCTGGAGCTTCATCCGGATCACGGCGAGCATCCCCGCGAGGGTGAGCGTGATGCCCACGACCTGCAGCGGCCCGGGCAACGCCGAGAGACCGACTGCGGCAGATGCGACACCGACGAGCGGAGGGACCGCCAGTCCCAGGAGTGCCGCAAAGGAGGGTCCGGCGGACAGGATGATGCGGTGCTGCACCAGGTAGGCGGGCACGTAGATGCCGAGGCCGAGCAGAGCGAGGACCCCGATGGTGACGAGTTCGACCCCTTCGCCGGCGCTGACCTCGACGACGGCCCATAGCATCAGCGGGGCGCTCCCCAGGGCGAAGATCGGCAGGATCCGCGGTGCCATCGGTCCGCGGCGGCCCCTGTTGCCGTGAGCGAAGAGCAGTCCGTACGCCGCCATCGACAGCATCGCGCCGACCGCCGCGAGAACACCCCAGGCGGTGCTCGACCCGGGCGCCCCGACTGGGCGGGGAACGACGTAGAGCACGGCGCCGACGATCGCCACGACCGTCGCGACGAGCACGACGGGTCGCACGCGAGCCTTCGTCAGGGCGCTCTCGAGCACCAGGACCACGACCGGAGAGAGCGCGAGGATCAGGCTCGGGACGGCAGGACCCGCGAGCGCGATCGCTACGGTCGAGAGCAAGGTGTATCCCGCGACTCCGGTGACCGACAGCACGGCCAGCTGCCACCGGGGAAGGCGGCGGACCGAGGCGGGCGGATCGGATCGTCCTCCGCCCCGGCTCGAAAGCAGCACCAGGAGGAGGAGTCCGAGCGCGGCGAAGCCCGCGCGCCCGGCCGACACTACGCCGACACCTGCACCCTGCACGGCGATTCCTGCGATCACCCAGGTCGCGGCGAGCAGCACCACGAGCGCGAGCGATTCCCCTACGAGCCGCACGCCGCCCATCCCCGACGCGACCGAGACCGCGGCGACCCGCGAGGGAGTCACACCGATGCGACCTCGACCTGGCCGCGCTCGAAATAGGCGACGAGATCGGCATCCAGTTCGGGGATGGTGATGGCCGAACCGTCTCCGCGCAGCGATTCGGTCGCGAGGATGCCGGCGGCGACCGCCTCACGAGCGGCCACGGGAGACGTCTCGGTGACTCCCCCGTCGCGCACGAACCGCAGGAACTCCGCGACGAGGAGCGCATCAGCCCCGTCGTGGCCCGCACCCTCCGCCTCGGGGACGATGAACGTCTCGTCGGCGTCGGCCGCGCCGCGGTGACGGCGGTTCCACAGTCTGACCTCGCTGCCGGCGGTGTCGCCGACGTTCTCGATGCGCCCCTCGGTGCCGATCACCGTGTAGTTGCGCCAGTAGTCGGGCGTGAAGTGGCACTGCTGGTACGACGCGAGGATGCCACCAGACAGGCGCATGTTGACCATCGAGATGTCCTCGACGTCGATCACGGGATTCAGCCCCGTGAGCGACGTGGGCGGCCAGTTGTCGACGCTGAACCAGTCGGGCATCCGCTCGCCCGTGCGATCACGGCGGTCGGTGATGTCGCCGTAGACGCTGAGCTCGCCCATCGCCGCGACCTGCTCGGTGTAGGCGCCCGCGAGCCAGTGGATGATGTCGATGTCGTGCGCGCCCTTCTGCAGGAGCAGCCCGGTCGTGCGGCGCCGGTCGGCGTGCCAGTCCTTGAAGTAGTAGTCGCCTCCGTGCCCGACGAAATGGCGCACCCACACGGCTTTGACGTCGCCGATCCGACCGTCCTGGATCAGCTGGCGCATCAGGGTGATCACCGGCATGTGGCGCATGTTGTGGCCGATGTAGAGGCGGCTGCCGGTGCGGCGGGCCGTCTCGAGCATGGCGTCGGCGTCGGCGAGGTCGATGGCGAGGGGCTTCTCGCAGAACACCGCGACCCCCGCCTCGAGGGCGCGGATGCTGAGCGCGGCGTGCGTGTCATCGGGCGTCAGCACCATGACGGCGTCGATGCCCGAGGCCAGCAGCTCGTCGAGGGAGTCGGTGACGAAGGCGTCAGGGAGCAGACGCCGGGCGTCGTCTCGCGCCCGCTCCGACGGGTCGCAGATCGCCGTGATGCGCGAGCCGTGACCGGGTCGATGCACCTCCTCGCGCAGTGTGGCGCGCGCGCCGAAGCCGATGATTCCGATGGTGAGGTCCACGGGTGTCCTTCTGAGAGTCGAATCGTGTGTGCGCGGACGCCTGCGTCAGCGTGCGTGAGTGGTGGGTGCGTCGAGGTCGGTCGACGCACCGGGGAACAGCGACCAGGCGAACTCGTGCAGGCGACCAGGGGAGTCGTCTGCGGCGAGCGCGCGGTCGATGATGATGCGCGCCTGCCGGTCGTAGAAGTCGGTCGGGCCGACCGTGGTCAGGGTGGGTGCGATGAGCTGCGCGTCCGGGGTGTTGCCGACGCCGATCACCGCGACGTCGTGGGGCACACGGAGCCCGAGCATGTGCGCCGCATTGATCGCCGCGATGGCCGCGAAGTCCGTCGTCGCGTAGATCGCATCCGGCCGGTCGTCGCGTGAGAGCAGCTGCACGGCCGCGGCGAAGGCGCTCGCCTGGCCCTCGGTGTACGTGACCGTCCACTCGGGGTCGACCTCGAGTCCGGCATCAGCCATCTTCTCGAGGTACGGCGTGTAGCGGGTGACCTGGGTCGGCGCGAGACGCACGGCGCCCTCGGCCGCCAGGCATCCGATGCGCACGTGCCGTTCGAGCAGGTGGTCCATCGCGAGCTCGCACCCGGGGATCGCGTCCGAGCGCACGACGTCGAATCCGGCGGGTTCGAGGTGCTCCGAGAACACCACGAGCCGCTGGCCGCGCTGCACGAGGTCGGCGAGCTTGCGCTCGGCATCCTCGTCGATCCCCACGCCGTCGAGGTAGGCGACATCGCTCTCGACCCGGTCGAGGGCCGCGTGCCAGTCTCCGTCGGCGAGGATGAGCGTCGTGAGGCCGTGCCTGTTGGCCTCGACGTTCACGGCATCCGCCACGGCGAGCGACCACGGGTCGCTGAGCATGTGCAGAGAGAGCTGCACCATGCCGCTGCGACCGGTGCGGATCGTCCGCGCCGCGATGTTGGGCCGATAGTTGAGCTCGTCGGCGGCGGCGAGCACTCGGGCGGCGGTGGCCTCGGCGACGCCCGCCCCCGACGCCGCACCCGAGCGACCCGAGAACACGTACGACACCGTGGCGGTCGAGACGCCCGCGCGCTCTGCGACCATCCTCAGGGTCGGGCGCCGTGAGGTCGTCGACTGCTGCCTGCGCTCTGCCATGGTTCAGCCCTTCGATCCGCTGAAGGCGATGCCCTGGATGAACTGCCGCTGCAGGATCATGAAGGTCACCAGCATCGGCAGGGTCGCGAGCAGCGCTCCGGCCATCAGCACCGGGTAGTCGGTGCCGTGGATGCCGACGAGCTGCGAAAGCCCGACCGACAGCGGCATCTTGGCGGGGTCGGTCGTCACGATCAACGGCCAGAGCAGATCGTTCCAGGACCACAGCACAGTGAACACCACGAGAGCGATGATGCCAGGCTTCGCGAGCGGAACCATGATCCGCCAGAAGGTCTGCCACGGATTCGCACCGTCGATGCGGGCCGCCTCTTCGAGTTCGGCGGGCATCGACATGAAGAACTGACGCATCAGGAACGTGCCGAACGCGCTGAAGATGCCGGGCACGATCAGGGCCTGCAGGGTGTTCAGCCAGCCCAGCGACTGGATGATCTCGTACTGCGGCAGCAGGTACAGCTGCGACGGCACCATCAGCACCGAGAGGAAGACGACGAACAGCGCGTTGCGGCCGGGGAACGGGATGCGGGCGAAGGCGTAGCCGGCCATGGTGCACAGCACGACCTGACCGACCGTGCGTCCGACCGTGAGCAGCACCGAGTTGGCGAACATCTGCGCGAACGGCATCGAGTCGAACACCTCGGCGAAGTTCGTGAACACCCACTCGCGCGGCAACAGGCTCGGCGGCACCTGCACCGAGTCGGACAGCGTCTTGAACGACGTCAGCAGCTGCCAGATGAACGGGAAGACCATGAGGATCGCGCCGACGAGCAGCACGGCGTGGACGATCCAGATCGCCCGGTTGCGGGGCTTGCCGGGTGCGCCGGTCGAGCGGCCGGTCGGGGCGCCGACGATGGCGCGCGTGTCGAGCGAGACGTCACTCATAGTGCACCCACTTCTTCTGCAGACGGAACTGCACGACCGTGAGCACGAGGATGATCACGAGCAGCAGGAAGGCGACGGCGGCGGCGTAGCCCCGGTCGTTGTCGAGGAACCCCGCTTCGTAGAACAGGTAGACGACCGTGCGGGTGTTGGGCATGGCGGGGTTGCTGCGTCCGAGCATCATGTAGATGAGGTCGAACACCTGCAGGGCGCCGATCACGCTGATCACGCTGACGAAGAAGATCGACGGCGACAGCAGCGGGATCGTGATGGAGAAGAACTTGCGTACGGGCCCGGCTCCGTCGAGGTCGGCCGCCTCCATGATCGTGTCGGGGATGCCCTGGAGCCCGGCGAGGAAGATGACGATGTTGGTGCCGAGCCCCGCCCAGATGCCCACGACCGCGATGGCCACGAGCGCCGTGTTCGGATCGGTGAGCCAGCTGCGGCCCTCGATGCCGATCGTGCCGAGGGCGGCGTTGAGCACGCCGTAGTCGCCGTTGTAGATCATGCGCCAGACCAGCGCGATCGCGGCGGGCATCGTGACGACGGGGATGAAGTAGAGCGTGCGGTAGGCGCTGCGCCCTTTGAGCCCTGCGGTGTTCAGCAGAGCGGCGATGCCGACGGCGAGCGGGATGCCGATGAGGGCGATGACCGTGTAGATCGCGGTGTTGCGCAGCGCTCCGATCAGCTCGGGATCCTGGAACAGGCGAGCATAGTTCTCGATGCCCACCCACTCGGAGCCTCCGAAGGGCCCCGACTTGGTGAACGAGATGATGAGCGTGCGCACGGTCGGCCACAGGTAGAAGACGGCGATGCCGAGGGCTGTGGGGCCGATGAAGACGAGAGCCCACCAGGGGGAAGCCCCCGGGTTGCGCCGGCGGCGGCGGATGCCGGGGCTGGGCGCCGCCGGCATCCGCTCTGCCTGCACGCGCGTGGGTGACGCGGTGACGGTCATGAGTGACTACTCCTGCTCGGCATCCAGCGCGGTCTGCATCTGCTCGGCGAGGTCCTCGAGCCCCGCCTCGGGGGCGACGGCACCCGACCAGACCTGCGAGAGCACCTCGCTCTCGATGCTCGTCCACGCCGACGTGTTCTTCGAGACCGGGTACGGCACGGCGGTGTCGAGGGCGTCGATGTAGACCTGCAGGTCGTACTGCGGAAGGGCATCGACCCACGCCTGCTGGGTGCCGTTGAACGCGGGGATCACGGTGCCGGTCTCGGCCTGGATCTCTGCGGCCTGCTTGCCGCTCGCGAAGGCGGCGAACGCCTTCGCCTCGGCGACATGAGGACTCTTCGCGTTGGCGACGTTGCCGACACCGTGGATGACGCTCTGGTTGCCCTCGGGCCCCTCGGGAAGAGGTGCCACGTTCACCGTGTCGGCGATGTCGGCGTTGTCTCCGTAGGCGATGGCCGCCCACGAGCCGTTCTGGAACATCGCGACCTTGCCCGAGAGGAAGAAGTCCTCGGGGTTGGTGTCGGTCATCTGCTGCGCCGTCGGCGACGAACCGGCCTCGATGAGATCCGTCCACAGCTCGATGCCGGCGAGCGCCTCGGGCGAACCGTAGCCACTCTCGGTGCCGTCGGCCGAGATGACCTCGCCGCCGGCCTGCGCGATCGAGTTGTAGAAGTTCTCCTGGCCGTACTGGCTGGCGGCGACGCCGAACTGGCCCTTCGCCGGGTCGGTGAGAGCCGCGGCCGCGGCGGTGAAGTCATCCCACGTCCAGCCGGCGGTCGGGTAGTCGACACCGGCCTCGTCGAAGAGCGCCTTGTTGTACCAGAGGGCGACCGTGTCGAAGTCCTTGGGAGCGCCGTAGAGCTTCCCGTCGAACGTGTACAGATCGATGAGACCCTGCGGGTAGTCGGCGGCATCCACACCGGCGTCGTCGAGCGGCGCGAGCTGGCCGTTCGAGGCATACAGCTGGAAGTTCGGGCCGTTCATCCAGAACACGTCCGCGGCGGACCCTCCGATGGCGGCGGTCTGCAGCTTGGTGAAGTACTCCTTGTAGGGCGTCACCTGGATGTCGATCGTGACGTTCGGGTTCTCCTTCTCGAACGCCGCGGCGATCTCCTCCATGGCCGGTTTCTGGTTCTCGTCCCAGATGGCATAGCTGAGGGTGACGTCGCCTCCGGACGAGCTCTCGCCCCCGGTCGATGACGAACAGGCGCTCAGCGCGAGGACGGCTGCCGCCGAGGTGGCGAGGGCGCCGAGGGCGCGGCGGGAAGTACGGGGCATCGGTGTCTCCTTTGACGGGTGCAGGGGATCGGATCGGGCGGAATCGTGGTGTTAAACGATTAGCAGTTAAACGATTAGCAAGGAGACTAACCCGCTGGATGCACGCTGCGCAAGCACCGATCTGCGCGAGTGCGTGCGCACCGATCTGCGCGAGTGCGCGATCCGAGCTCAGCGCCGGATCAGAGCGCGGAACCGAGCGCCAGCCCGAGGCCGGCGGCGAGCAGACCAAGCAGCAGCATCCCGACCGCATCGAACGCGGATGCCGCGCGCTCGCCGTCTCGCCACAGAGCGACGGCGTCGAGCATGGCGGTGCTGAAGGTCGTGTATCCGCCGAGGAGGCCCGCCCCCAGCAGGAATGCCTCGGCGGGCAGGGCGGTGGTCACGAGGCCCAGTGCGAACGAGCCACTGAGGTTGACGACGAGAATGCCCCACGGGAAGCGACGGCCGGCGAATCTCGCGACTCCGAGGTCGACCAGGTAGCGCAGCACGGCGCCCAGTCCTCCGGCGAGCGCGGCACCCACGAACAGCAGCGGGGTCACGAGGCGGCCTCCGCGACAGGATGCGTCGCCCGCGGTCGGCCGAGCCGCAGGCCCAGCGCCGCGGCACCGAGGCCGAGCACGAGACTGCCTGCCGCGTAGACGAACGCGAGCAGCGGAGCATCCGCCCAGAGTGCGACAGTACCCGTCATGAAGGCGCTGTAGGTCGTGAACCCGCCGAGCACGCCCGTGCCGAGGAACACGCGCAGACCCGTGGTCTGCGGCAGCCTCGCGGCGAGGATGCCGATCAGCAGTGCCCCGAGCACGTTGACCGCGAGGGTCGCGAACGGGAAGCCCCCGGCATCCGGCATCCAGAGTCCGACCGCGAGTCGCACTGCCGTGCCGATGCTGCCGCCCGCGAAGACGAGGAGCAGGCGGCGAGCGGTCACGCCGCCACTCTATCCGCGCCGTCGCTGTGCAACCGTCGATTGTCAACCCGGTGTGAGTCGGCCGCTCCGAGGCGAAGACTGTCGCCATGAAGCCACTGTGGAAGCTCGACCGGACCCCGCCGACCGGCACGCCGTTCGACCCGGGAGCACGACACGACGTCATCATCGTCGGGGCGGGCCTCACCGGTCTGAGCACCGCGGTCATGCTCACCCGAGCCGGGCTCGACGTCGCGGTGATCGAGTCGGGTGAGGTCGCCGAGCTCGCGACCGGCGCCAACACCGGCAAGCTGACACTGCTGCAGGGCAAGCGGCTGGCCGAGATCCGCAAGCATCACCCCGCGGCGCTCGTGCAGGCATACGTCGAGGGCAACCGCGAGGGCATGGACTGGCTGCTCGCCTTCGCCGACCATGCGGGCGTCTCGTACGAGCGGCGCGTCGACCACTCGTACGCGCAGGATCCGGGCGGTCTCGACATGGTCCGCGAGGTGCATGACGCGGCACAGGAGGCCGGGCTGCCGACCAGGATGCTCTCGCGCGACGAGCTGTCGTCGATGGCGTTCCCCGTCTTCGGCGCCGTCGCGCTCGACGAACAGGTGACGATCGACCCGGCGCTGGTGACGCACGCGCTCGCCGCCGAACTGCTCGCCGAGGGCGGCACCCTGCACACCGGCGTGCGGGTGACGGCGACCCATGTGCTCCCGGAGCCTCGCGTCGAGACCCCGGTCGGCCCCCTGTTCGCCGAGCACATCGTCATCGCGACAGGCTCTCCGATCCTCGACCGAGGGCTGTACTTCGCCAAGATGCGGGCCTTCCGCTCGTACTGCGTCTCGTTCCGCGTCAGCGGCGACCTCCCCACGTCGACGTTCATCTCGGTCGATGGATCCACACGGTCGATCCGCCCCGTCTCCGACGCCGACGGACCGGGCGGCGATGCACGGCTCGTCGTGGGCGGCAACGGGCATCCGGTCGGGCGCTCCGACAGTGAGGCGGCCGCGGTCGACGATCTCATCGAGTGGACGAGGCAGTACTTCCCCGATGCCGAAGAGACCCACCGCTGGTCAGCCCAGGACTACGAGTCGCACAACCAGATCCCGTTCGTCGGGGCGATGCCGCGCGGACTCGGCAGCATCCGCTTCGCGACCGGTTATGCGAAGTGGGGGCTCTCGAACGCTCCCGCCGCCGCGCTGCGTCTGACCGCCGAGATCCTCGGCGCGAGCTGGCACGATCGACCGTCGTGGATGGTCAAGATCGGCACCAGACTGACCGTGCCCGCCGATCTCGCCCGAGGCGCCGTCGAGGGCGCGAAGGTCGCCGCTGCTGCGACGAGCGGATGGGTGGAGGCCGAGCGGACGCCGGTTCCCGTACCGAAGCCGACCGAGGGCGAAGGCGTCGTCGCGAACCGCAGCGGTCGCCCCGTGGCCATCTCGACCGTTGGCGGGGTCACGCGTGCCGTGTCGGCCGTGTGCCCGCATCTCGGCGGCGTGCTCGCCTGGAACGACGCCGATTGCACGTGGGACTGCCCGCTGCACGCCTCGCGCTTCGAGGCCGACGGCACCCGGATCGAGGGCCCGGCGGTCGAGGATCTGAAGGTGCTGCCCCGCAAGAGCGGCGGCTGAGCGTCAGCGCCGTGTCTGCGCCGAGGGCGGGCTGTGTCAGTCCACGTCGAGCATCGTGCAGGTCGTGAGGAAGGCCACGAGGCGGGTGCCGTCATCGGTGCGGAAGAGCTCGTCGAGCGCGACGTTGAACTCCTCCTGTCGCGCGAACGGGATGTTCACCGGCTCGAAGCCTGACCGGATCAGTGCGCCCGTCATCATGATGCGCGCTGTGCGCTTGTTCCCGTCGAAGTAGAACTGCGAACGAGTCGCCGAGGCGAAATACAGCAGCGCGCGGGCTCGCTGGTCGTCGAGCGAGCCGAGCGCGGCGAGCAGGTTGCTGTAGTCCGCCTGCAGCTGTTCGCCTCCCGGTCCGGTCGGATCGCCGTCCACAGTGCCACCGGCGGCGAGGCGCACAGAGCCGCCACCGTTGACGGCGCCTTCACCTCGGAAGCTCCCCGACTCGATCGCCTCGTGCTTTGCCACCGCTCCGTGGACCCGGTCGCTCATCTCCTTGTTCAGCGAGAACGACCGATCGCGCACGGCTCGGATCATCAGACCCATGCCTTCGCTCAGGGCGAGGATCTGCTCCGCTTCCTCGATTCTCTTCCCGCCGACGGTCACGCCGTCGAGCAGCGTCTGCACCTGGGGCAGCGTGAAAGTGTTCCCTTCGAGAGCCGCAGCGTTCCACACCAGTTCCGGCAGCGACTTCTCCAGCCGGAAGAGTGCGCGCTCCACGGTGGACGGCCTGATGAGGTCGAAGTCGACTGCCCCCGGCCGCCAGGTGATCCTCCACGTGCGGAGTTGACGCAGAGAGTCGCCACCGAAGGGGTCACGGGTGCTCGGCGCCGTCCGGTGACGCGCCCTGTTCGCGGCTGCACGCGCGGCGAATTCCGACGACGTCATGCCCCACTTCTCGTCGGGACCCTGATCCTCAGCCGGCTCGATCATCCTGAGTCACCACCCTTCCGTGATCTCGTCAGCCAATTCGGTGTACCCCAGACCGTAGAAGTCGATCGCCGCCTGAATCGGCGAGACGATCCGGTGGCGCCAGGCCGGAGGCATCGTCATGTCGACCAGGTACGGACGCATCGTCGGAGCCAGGAGCACGCCCGCCGGTTGATACTCACCGGTCTCGCGCAGTGTCGCGGCCAACCGATCCGCCACAGCATCCGTCTCGATCGACCACACGACGATCGGTCCCGGATCCGGTGCGTGGCCGAGGTAGACCCCCGCAGCGGCGACACCCGAGAGAGCTCCGCCAGCTCGTCCGATCGCGCCGTCGGCCACCTCTACGAGCTGCTCCTGACTGATCCCCGGCCTCGGTGCGAAGAACCGTGCACCCTTTCGATGCTGCGGCGCCGAAGAGCGGCCGGCGAGTTCCAGCAGCCTCCTCCGGTCATCCGGCGCTTGGCGCTCGAGACGGGAGACCCACTGCGCGATGGCCGGGACCTCGTTCGAGTCGACCATCTCCCACCCCTCGAGATCCTCGATCCTCGGCGTCGCAGGATCGAGGATCACCCGAGCCGCGACCGCAGCCGCCGGATCGCTCGCAGGTACCAGGGTCAGATCGATGTCGTATCCGGCCGCCAGCGCGAGCTCGCGCAGGGTCTCCATCGTCGGCGACGACTTCCCGTCGCGCACGCGCTGGATGGTCGAGCGTGCGAGTCCCGTCGCGCGCGCCGATGCACTCGGGGTGCTGCCGAGTGCATCGAGGAGAGCAGGGATGTCCATGCCCAAATGGTAGCGAGGATGCTACAGGTGTCGCAAGGATGCTCCACATGGAGCGGAGATGCGGCCGATCCTATTCGTGAGAAGCCGCCGGCGGCGCATCCCACCCCTGCTGGGGCTGGTCGCAGTTCTCGCGGAACACGTACTGCGACGCGAGCTTGCGCTGGTGGCTCGACCAGTCGATGGCGGGGCGGCGCTGCTCGGGCGGCAGGTAGCCGAGGCGATACACGGCCATGAGCTCGAGGTCGTCGGGCACATGGAGCAGGTCGATGATCTCCTCCCACCGCCCGGGGACCTCCATCGGGAACGAGATGAACTGGATGCCCATGCCGAGCTCGACCGTCGTCAGCCAGACGTTCTCCATCGCCGCGCCCATGCTGAACACCGAGTAGAACGACGAGAGCTGGCCCGGTCGGTACTCGCTGCGATCGAGCATCACGCCGAGCAGCAGCGGCGAGCCGCCGACGAGCTTGTGGTTCTCCTCGCCCAGCGTCTTGGGCACACCGAACGTGTTCATCAGCTTCTGACCGCGCTTCGTGAACACCTGGCTGGTGAACGGGCGGAGAGCCGCGGGGAGCTTGTCGAACAGCATCCCGCTGCGCTTCTCCTCCATCTCGGCCTGACTGAAGCGGAAGTACGGCTTGTAGCGCTCGAAGAACGTGCCGTTCGACATCGCCTCGGTCATGCTCTCGCCCGAGATCCGCGCGATCCTGTCGATCGTGTCGCGGTTCTCGATGACCACGAACCGCCACGGCTGACTGTTCAGCTGCGACGGCGCACGGCCGGCCGCCTCGAGCAGGATGCGCTGATGCTCCTCCGACACCGGGTCGGGCAGGAACGGCCCGTTCGTGGTCTTGCGGCGGCGGATGGCGTCGAGCAGTTCCATGCGTTCACTTCCGGTCGGTGGAGAGGCGCGAGCAGATGAGGCCCGCGACGATGAAGGGGGCCGCGGCGAGCGCGACGAGCGGATGCCGTCGGCCGTGCGTGCCGAGGTACGGGATGGCGGCGAGAGGGGCGGCGGCCGGTGCGATCGCGAAGGCGGCGCGACGGCTGGCATGTTTCGGCCGGCCCCAGAGGATGGCCGAGAACGCGGCGGCCGAGCTCACGCATGTGGCGATGTAGATCGCGTGGTGCAGCCATCGGAAGTTGCTCGTGTCGATGAGCCTGGTCGCGACGGCCGTGCCGAGGGCGACGTTCGCACCGTAGGCGACGGCGGCTGTCGCGAAGAGCGGCGCGGCGTCGGTGCGTCTGCGGCGGGGGGCCATGACCCGACCCTACGCCCACCCCCGGCATCCGATCTCGGTCTTGCCGTGGTGTCTCGATCTGTGCAAAGCGGGGCGAGTCGTCGCGCCCCGGCACCTCCCGCACCGTGCGGGGTCAAAAGCGCACCTCCCACACCGTGCGGGGTCAAAAGCGCACCTGAAACGAGCGGTTCGGGTGCGTTATTGACCCCGCAGTGGCGGTGGGCGAACGCGGATGTGGATGCGGACGCGGATGCCGGCTACAGGTTGCCGTCCGCGTAGATGCGGAGCGCGTCGCGGACGAACTCCGCGCCCTCCGTGCCGCCGGCCGACGTCGCGTAGTTCGCGCCGAAGCGCGGGTCTGCGACGTACATCTCACCGAGTCCGATCACGTATCCCTTCACGTCACCGCCCGGAACGGCCGCGGGGGTCCCCGGGATGCCGGTGAGCCACTCGACGTGGCGACGAGCGACGTCCTGAGCCTCGGCGGATGCCGGGTCGATGCCGCTCTCGGCGGCGGCGATCCAGTCGCGACCGAGGTCGGAGACACGCTGCTGCCAGTCGGCGCGCTCGGTGTCGGTCATCCCGCGCCACCAGCGGTCGCTGTCGGCGTAGGTCTTGCGACCCCAACGCTCTTCGACCTCCTCCTTGTACTGGGTGTGGTCGAAACCGTCGAACATGTTCTCTGCCATGAGTTCTTCACCTCCTCTCAATGCGTTGATGGTGTTCTCGACCGACGCGATCTGCCGCGCCAGCCGGTTCTGCTCCTCGCGCAGAAGCGCAAGGTGTGTCTCGAGAGCGGACTCCTCGCTCTGCCGCGGGGTCACCGGGTTCAGCACCTCGGCGATCTGCGGCAGACCGAGTCCGAGCTCGCGCAGCAGCAGGATGCGCTGCAGACGCACGAGCGCGGCCTCGTCGTAGTGGCGATAGCCGTTGTGCGCGATGCGCGACGGCGCCAGCAGGCCGACGTCGTCGTAGTGACGCAGCGTTCTGCTGGTGGTGCCCGCGAGTCGGGCGATCTCCTGGATCGACCAATCACGACCGGTCATCGCGTCCTCCTTCCGTGGATCCGTTCTTCGATAACTCCACGGTAGAAGTTGACGCTGCGTCAAGGTCAAGCTGTCATCCCAACCGATATTCTTCATCCGCCCGTCACACGAATCGGCCCGGCGCTCGCTACGGTCGTCACGTGCCCGAATCACACTCCTCCCTGCATCCGCTCGCCCTCGCTCCCGTGATCGCTCCGCCGAGCACCGCGGATGAGTTCGTGGAGCGCTTCCTGCACAACCTCAACTTCGACCGCGGCGTCGCGCTGTCGGCATCCAGCGCGAATGATCGCTACCTCGCCCTCGCCCACACCGTGCGGGACTACCTGATGGCGCGATGGCTCGAAGATGTGCGGCACCAGAAGGAGGTGCAGGCGAAGGGCGTCTGCTACCTCTCGGCCGAGTATCTGCTGGGACGCCAGCTCGACAACAACCTGCTCGCGGCCGACCTCACCGAGGTCGCGACCGAGGCCCTGGCATCGTGTGGCATCGACCTCGATGAGCTGCGCGCGCACGAGGTCGAACCGGGCCTCGGCAACGGCGGACTCGGACGCCTCGCGGCCTGCTTCATCGACTCGCTCGCCACGATGGCGGTGCCGAGCATCGGCTACGGCATCCGCTACGAATACGGGATCTTCCGGCAGACGTTCGTCGACGGCCAGCAGGTCGAGCAGCCCGACGCCTGGCTCGCGCTCGGCTCGCCGTGGGAGTTCGCCCGACCCGAAGACGCGCAGACGATCGCGTTCGGCGGCCACACCGAGAAGTACGACGACGAGGGCGTCACCCGCAGCCGATGGGTGCCCGCGTGGAACGTGCAGGCCGTGCCCTACAACTACATGGTCCCCGGATTCCAGAACGGCCGCGTCAACACACTGCGCCTGTGGAGCGCCGTGGCGACGAGCGCCTTCGACCTGCGCATCTTCAACTCGGGCGACTATGAAGAAGCCGTGCGCGCGCAGACCTACGCCGAGAACATCTCGAAGGTGCTGTACCCCGAAGACTCCACCCCGCAGGGCAAGGAGCTGCGCCTCCAGCAGCAGTACTTCTTCGTCGCGGCATCCATCCACGACTTCCTCGACAACATGCTCGCCGACGGCTTCGACCTCGCGAACCTGCCCGAGCGCGTGATCTTCCAGCTCAACGACACCCATCCGGTGATCGCGGTGCCCGAGTTCATGCGCGTGCTCATCGACGAGAGGCACCTCGAGTGGGATGCCGCGTGGGCGATCACCCGGCAGTGCTTCGCGTACACGTGCCACACGCTGCTCCCCGAAGCCCTCGAGGTGTGGCCGGTCGAACTGCTCGGGCGCCTGCTGCCCCGCCACCTCGAGATCATCTACCGCATCAACGACGAGTTCCTCGTGGCGGTGCGCGAGCGCTTCGGCGACGACGAGATGCTCGTGCGCAACATGTCGATCATCGCCGAGCATCCGGTGCGCTCCGTGCGCATGGCGTACCTCGCGACCGTCGCAGGAGCGAAGGTCAACGGCGTCGCCGAGCTGCACTCGCAGCTGCTGCGCGACAAGGTGCTCCACGACTTCGACGCGTTCTTCCCCGGCAAGTTCACCAACGTCACGAACGGCGTCACACCTCGCAGGTTCCTGCGCCTGGCGAACCCCGAGCTCTCGTCGCTCATCACCGCGGCCATCGGAGACGGCTGGGCCACCGACCTCGAACGCCTGCGCGAGCTCGAACCCTTCGCCGAGGATGCCGAGTTCCGCACCGCGTTCGCCGGCGTGAAGGCGGTGAACAAGCGCCGCCTGAGCGAGGTGCTGCGCGAACGCGACGGCGTCGAGATCAGCGACGGCCACATGCTCGACGTCATGGTCAAGCGCCTGCACGAATACAAGCGGCAGCTGCTCAAGGTGCTGCACATCGTCACGACTTACGAGGGCGTCATCTCGGGGCGCATCGCCGTGTCGGATGTCGTTCCCCGCACCGCGATCTTCGGGGCGAAGGCGGCCCCCGGCTATGCGATGGCGAAGCGCATCATCCACCTCATCAACGCCGTCGGCGAAGTCGTCAACACCGACCCTCGTCTCGAGGGTCGGCTGAAGGTCGTCTTCCCGCCGAACTACAACGTGACCCTTGCCGAGCGCGTGATCCCCGCCGCCGACCTGTCGGAGCAGATCTCGCTCGCCGGCAAGGAGGCCTCAGGCACCGGCAATATGAAGTTCGCCCTGAACGGGGCGCTCACGATCGGCACGGATGACGGGGCGAACGTCGAGATCCGCGAACTCGTGGGGGACGACCACTTCTACCTCTTCGGCATGAGCGAGCCCGAGGTGTCGGAGCTGTCGGCCCGTGGTTACCGCCCGCAGGACTTCTACCAGGCCGATGAGGGTCTGCGCCGGGCGATCGACCTGATCGCATCCGGAGCCTTCTCGCGCGGCGACCGCTCGGTGTTCGAGCCCGTCGTCTCGAACCTGCTCTACGAGGACCGTTTCATGGTGCTCGCCGACTACGCGTCGTATGTCGCGGCACAGGAACGAGTGGATGCCGCCTACGCCGACCAGGAGGCGTGGACCCGATCCGCGATCCTCAACGTCGCCCGTACCGGCTTCTTCTCGTCGGACCGCTCGATCCGCGACTACATCGACCGCATCTGGCACACCCCGCCCCTCGTCTGAGGCGCACCGGCGGCGTTCCGGTCGCAGTTCGTGCCGCCCACCCAACCATCCACGGCGTTCCGGTCGCAGTTCGTGCCGCCCATCAGAGGTTCAGACGGCCGCAACTGCGACCGGAGCCGGATCGAGGGGCCACAACTGCGACCGCGAGCCCACCCTCTTGACAAAGTCGAGATATATCGTGTTACTCTGTCGGAACACGATATATCGTGTTCACTCAACACAGGAGAAGCAGACATGACCGAGAAGTGGCTCATCGCCCCCGGTGAAGAACGTGTGATCGACATCGAGAACGTCACCCGGCTGAAGATCGGTCTGGTCGGCGGCCAGGTCGACGTCATCGCGCACGACGAACCCGGCATCCGCATCGAAGTGCACGGCGTCACCACGAAAGACCTCCGTATCGAGTCGAACGACGGCGAGGTCGAGATCGACCACCCGCAGCTCGGCTGGGACAACTTCCTCGAAGTGTTCCGCAACTTCGGCTCGGGCGGTCCTAAGGCCGAGGTCAGCGTCGCCGTCCCCCGTTCGATCGCCCTCAACCTCGGCGTCGTCAGCGCCGGCGCGCTCATCTCGGGCATCCGCAACGACGCCCGCCTCAACACCGTCTCGGGCGACCTCATCGTCGACACCCTCATCGGCGACCTGACCGTCAACTCGGTCTCGGGTGACGTGCAGGTGCGCGGGCTCACCGGATCGATCAGCGCGAACAGCGTCTCGGGCGACGTCGCCGTCACCGGCACGATCCGCCGCGCGACCGTCGACATCGTGTCGGGCTCGACGCTCGTCGACGCCGCGGGCGACGTCAACACCATCAACGTCAACTCGGTCTCGGGCGGCACGACCGTGCGCCTCGATGAGTCGCTTGCCGCGAACTACGTCATCCGTTCACTCAGCGGCCGCCTGCTGATCGACGGCATCGAGCGCGGCTCGTCCGGCATCAACAACTACACCGGCTCGACCGGCGAGCTCGCCGGACGCTTCGTCGACCTGCGCGCCAACTCGGTCTCGGGTGGCGTGACCGTTCTGCGCCGCTCGCCCGAGTCGATCACGAATGATGCGGAGTGGGAAGCATGAGTCCCGCAGTCTTCTCGCACGGCGACCTGAGGCTCTACCTGCTCTCGCTGCTCGCCGAGGCCCCGCAGCACGGATATGGGATCATCCAGGCGCTGACCGACCGCACCGGCGGCACGTACACGCCGAGCGCCGGCACCATCTACCCCCGACTCGCCAAGCTCGAGGAAGAGGGACTGGTCACGAAGACAGTCGACGGCCGCACCACGATCTATGCGATCACGGATGCCGGACGCGCCGAGCTCGCATCACGCGAGGGCGACCTGGCCGGCATCGAGGCAGGGCTCACCGACTCGGTGCGCCTGATCGCCAACGAGGTTCGCCAGAGCGTGCAGGAGGCGATGAAGAGCCTCCGCGCCGACCTCGCCACCGCCGAGAAGGACGACCGCGCGGCATCCAAGTCCCGCCCCCGCACCGCGGGCGACGACGAGCGCATCATCACGCGCGAAGAGATGCACAGGGCGGATGCCGTCATCAACGCCTTCCGCGCACGCGTGCGCACCGACCTGCGTACTCACATCGCGAAGGGCGGCACTCTGCCGGCATCCGTGGTCTCGCAGCTGGAGGACGGACTGGATGCCGCAGCCCGCGGCATCACGACCGCACTGGCGTCACTCGGGCGCTGACGTCACCCCTCACGCGATCCGAAGTCCCTCCCGTCACGCGACGAGAGGGACTTCGGCGTTTCAGGTGGCTGATGATTCCCCGGCGGGCGGGGCCGTCCGATCGACGTGATCAGCCGAACGGGAATCGACCAGCCATCCGCACCGACGACGCGCGGAACCTACTCGGTCCAGATCTCGGGCTGCGAGTCGGGTACCGGCTCTTCGAGCGGCACGACCAGGACCGAGCGATGCTGACGGTGCGCGAGCCGAGCCGCGACGGATCCGGTGAAGAACTCCCGGATGGACTCGCCGATGCCGCGCTTGCGCGTGCCGACCACGATCAGCTGGGCATCGAGCTTGTTGGCGAGCGCCTTGATGGCGAGCGCCGGATCGCCGACCAGCTGACGCGCCGTCCACGTCAACCCCGTGCCGTCGAGAGCAGCGGCCGCTTCGGACTGCACAGCCTCGAACTCGGCAGTACCGGCCTCGAAGTTGATGTCGATGGGCGCCGAGTGCACGTACCCGTCCGGATCCTCATACGTCACGAAGCGCGTGACGTCGACGTGCGCCACGACGAGCGGCACGCGAAGGAGCCGGGCGAAACGCGCCGCTTCGTCGATCACTCGTCTGGCCTGCCCCGGCTGCATCCCGACGATGACTGCTTTCTGCAGTGTCGCGTTCTGCGCGGCCTCATCGGAGGGCGTGGAGGTGTTGTCGGTCATGATGATCGCTCCCTTCACCAGCGGGCAACGGGCCAGTGCGGTCTAGCCGCGTGCTATTCTGAATGCTACTCTTACCGGCCTTCAGCCGGTGTCGTGAATGACTCGGGCGCTGGTCGCCCGCAGCTTAACTCGTGAGGGGGTCTCAGGCATGGGCCGTGGCCGTCAAAAGGCGAAACACACCAAGATCGCCCGCGAACTGAAGTCGTTCAGTCCGTCGGTGAACTACTCGGCGCTCGAGCGCGAACTCGCGCACCCGAGCGACTCTGAAGACGCATACGTCGACAAGTGGGCCGACGAGTATGCGGACGAAGACGAGGACGAACTCGAAAAGGCCTGACCGCCCTTTCGTTCGTCGTCGACTCCCCCGTGTGACGCACGGGGGTTTCGTCGTGCCCAGAATCCTGGAACACCGCGACGTCATCTCCCACCGACCGCCGCTCCGTTCGCGACCCAGTTGAGAGAATCACCCCATGGCTCACGTCGTCTCGCTCTACCGTCATCCGATCAAGGGCTTCACGGCCGAGTCCGTCGACTCGCTCACCGTGCAGGCCGACGGGAGGATCGCGGGTGATCGCGTCCTGGCGTTCCGCTTCGCGGATGCGACGACCCCGGAAGACCGTGACGGCCTCGACTACTGGCCCAAGGCGAAGGGGCTCTCGCTGCAGGATTTCCCGGCCCTCGCGGCGCTCCGCACCGACTACGACGACGAGCGACTCCGTGTGCGCATCGAGCACGCCGGCTCGATCCTCGTGGAAGCGGGACTCGACGACGCCGGACGGATCGAACTGGCCGACGCCGTGACCGACTTCGTCCTCGGTACCGCCGAAGGCCGCCGCATCCAGCGACCCGGACGGCTGCCGCTCACCCTCGTCGGCGACGGGGTGACGTCGCGGTTCCAGGATCGGGAACGCGGTTATGTCTCCGTGCACACCCGCAGCAGCGTGAACGCCCTGGGCCATGCTCTCGGCATGGACGTCGACGACCGCCGGTTCCGCTCGAACATCGTCGTCGGCGACGCCGACGCCTGGTCGGAACTCGACTGGACCGGAGAGGTGACCGTCGGAGACATCGCGTTCGACACCGCGGGTCCGATCGTGCGTTGCCTGGCGACGCACGCGAATCCCGACACCGGGGTGCGCGACGCCAAGGTGTTGAAGACGCTCACCGCCTCGTTCGCGCAGGACGAGCCCACCCTCGGCCGGTTGCTTCTTCCCGGCGCCTCACCGGCCGACGCATCCGGCCCGTGGGCCGGCGGCAGCATCCGTATCGGCGACGAGGTCCGCAGCCGCTGACTCGTCAGGCCGGCACCGCGCACGCGTCACCAGCGGCCGTACCGGCGCTCCCAGTCCTCTTCGATCGTGCGGCGCCGCCCGGCAATCCATCCGGCGGGGATCACCGCGACCAACACTCCGACGAGCAGCCACAGCGGGATCAGCCAGCTGTCGGTCGCGTCGTGCAGCAGACCGATCAGCAGCGGGAAGACGGCGGCGACCGCATAGCCGATGCTCTGCACGAACCCGCTGAGCGCGACGGCGCTCTCGGGCGTGCGAGCGCGGATGCTGAGCAGCACCAGAGCGAGCGGGAACAGCGCCGGCGCGAGGCCGAACAGCGCGACCCACAGCGGCAGTGCCACAGTGGGCAGGAACAGGATGCCGGCCAGGCCGACGAGTCCCGCAGCGATCGCGATGAAGAAGACGGGGCGTGTCGCCTGGAACCGCACGATGAGGATCGGCACCAGCAGCGAGCACGGCAGACCCATGAGGCCGAACAGCGACAGCAGCAGTCCGGCGTTCGACGGCGAGACCCCGCCCACATCGATCATGATCGTCGGCAGCCACGAGAACGACACGTAGGCCATGGTCGACGACGCACCGAACACGAGAGCGATCGACCAGGCCATCGGCAGACGCCACAGCCGCCCGAAGACACGAGGGTTCGCCGGCGTCGTGACGATCGGGCCGGTCGCCATGGACGCGGCGTCGTACTCCTCGGCCGCCGCCTCAGATGACGCCTGCTCGGCTCGCGAAGGCGCAGCCGCGACGGCATCCGTCCGATGCGCGACGAGCATCGCCACCCAGGGAATGAGAGCGATCGCGGCGAAGACGCCCCACAGGCCGAGCGACACGCGCCATCCCGCCGTGTCGGCGATCGGCACGGCGACCAGCGGCGGCACGAAGGTCGACACTGCCATCGTGGTCGAGTAGACGGTCATCATCAGACCGAGGCGATCGGGGAAGTACTTCTTGACCAGTGGGGGCAGCAGCACGTTGCCCGAGCCGACGCCCCCGAACACCACGGCGGTCGCGGCGAGCAGCGACGTCGAATCGACGGCGAGGCTGCGCAGCAGCAGACCGGCGGCGATCAGGGCGATCGCGACGACGGCCACCCGTTCGAGGCCGAACCGCCGCTCGAACAGCGGCGTCAGCAGGCCGAACACGGCGAAGCACACGGGAGGTGCTGCGCCGATGAGGCCGACGACGACCGACGAGACGGGGAAGTCCTCGGCGATGTGGTCGATCACCGGAGACAGCGAAGCGACGGCGGATCGCAGCGAGAACGCGACCAGCACGATGCCGACCAACGCGAGCGCGCGTCCGCGCCAGAGCGGCTGCGCAGCTGAGGTCACGAGGTCTGCGACCCCTCCACCCACGCGAGGTACTCGTCGGAGACGGTGCCGGTGACGTACCGGCCGTCGAAGCAGCTCATGTCGAGGTCGCTGAGCACGGATCCCTCGATGATCGCCGCCTTGAGGTCTTCGACCTCCTGGTAGACGAGGTGGTCACAGCCCAGTTCCTCGGCGATCTCGGGGATCGTCCTGCCGTGGGCGATGAGCTCGTGACGCGACGGCATGTTGATGCCGTAGACATGCGGATGCCGCACGGGCGGCGCCGCCGAGGCGAACGTGACCGAGGTGGCTCCGGCATCCCGTGCCATCTGGATGATCTGCTTCGACGTCGTGCCTCGGACGATCGAGTCGTCGATCAGCAGCACGTTCTTGCCCTGGAACTCGGTGGACATCGCGTTGAGCTTCTGACGCACGCTCTTCTTGCGCACGGCCTGGCCGGGCATGATGAAGGTGCGACCGACGTAACGGTTCTTGTAGAAGCCCTCGCGGTACTCGATGCCGAGCTTGCGGGCGACCTCCATGGCGGCGGGGCGCGCGGAGTCGGGGATCGGCATGACGACGTCGATCTTGTCCATCGGCACGTGCTTCGCGATCGTGTCGGCGAGCCTGTCGCCCATGCGCAGACGCGACTCGTAGACCGAGACGCCGTTCATGACCGAGTCAGGACGCGCGAGGTACACGTACTCGAACGCGCACGGCGCGAGCGTGGTCTCGGTGGCGCACTGCTTGGCGTGCAGCTCGCCCTCGCTCGTGATGAAGATCGCCTCGCCGGGCTCGACCTCGCGCACGACCTCGTAGTCGGCGTTCTCGAGCACGAGCGACTCGCTGGCCACGACCCACTCATCACGGCCTTCGGCGCCGGCGACCGTCGAGGGACGGCGACCGAGGATCAGGGGGCGGATGCCGAACGGGTCGCGGAACGCGAGCAGACCGTATCCGGCGATCACCGCGATGACCGCGTAGGCGCCTTCGATGCGCTCGTGCGTGCGCTCGACGGCTTCGAAGATGCGCTCCGCGTCGAGGTCGACCGTCGAGGTCGTGTTCTGCAGCTCACCGGCGAGCACGTTGAGCAGCAGCTCGGTGTCACTCGAGGAGTTGAGGTGACGGCGGTCGCGCTTGGCCATGTCGGCGGTGAGCTCACGCGTGTTCGTGAGGTTGCCGTTGTGGATGAGGATGATGCCGTACGGCGCGTTCACGTAGAACGGCTGCATCTCCTCTTCGTTCGAGGCCGTGCCCTTCGTCGCGTAGCGCACATGACCGAGCCCGACGTTGCCGAGCAGTCCCCGCATGTCGCGGGTGCGGAACGCCTCGCGGACCATGCCCTGCGCCTTGGCGTTGTGCATGACGCCGTTCGCCTCAGCTGTGGCGATTCCCGTCGCATCCTGGCCGCGGTGCTGCAGCAGCAGGAGGGCGTCGTAGATGTCCTGATTGACCGGGGCAGAGCCCACCATTCCGACGATGCCGCACATGGGCTCTTACTTCGCTCCGTCCGCGTAGGCGCCGACCAGGCGCACTGCTCCACCGTCGACGCCCTTGGCGCCCTGTTCGAACTCTCCGGACGGGCGCGCGCCCAAGCCCACGGTTCCGACCTGCCACGCGGGCATGCCCTCGGCCGCGAGGGCCGCGATCGCGGCATCCTTCTTGTCGGCCGCGATGATCGCGAGGAATCCGATGCCGAGGTTCCAGGTGCCCTCGGCCGACTCCAGCGTGGAGCCTGCGATGTCGCTGAGCACGCGGAAGACCGGGCTCGGCGACCAGGTGCTGCGGTCGACCTCGGCCCAGCTGCCCTGCGGAAGCACGCGCGCGAGGTTGGCCGCGATGCCACCGCCGGTCACGTGGCTGAGCGAGTGCACTCCCCCGCCGAGCTGCTCGATCAGGCGCAGCAGCGGCAGCGTGTAGAGGCGCGTCGGCTCGAGAAGAGCCTCGCCCCAGGTCTTGCCGAAGTCGGCGGCGTTGTCGCCGTAGCCGATTCCGGCGTTCGTGACGATGTGACGCACGAGCGAGTAGCCGTTGGAGTGCAGTCCGCTGGACTCGACGGCGATCACGACGTCGCCGTCCTGCACGCGGTCGGCACCGAGGATGCCGTCGGCCTCGACGACACCGGTCGCGGCCCCTGCCACGTCGTAGTCGCGCGGGCCGAGGAGTCCGGGGTGCTCGGCGGTCTCGCCGCCGATGAGCGCGGTGCCGGTGGCGGTGCACGCCTCGGCGATGCCGCGCACGATGTCGGCGATGCGCTGCGGGAAGACCTTGCCGCACGCGATGTAGTCGGTCATGAAGAGCGGCTTGGCGCCCACCACGACGATGTCGTCGACGACCATGCCGACCAGGTCCTGGCCGATCGTGTCGTGCTTGTCGATGGCCTGCGCGATGGCGACCTTCGTGCCGACACCGTCTGTGCTGGTCGCGAGCAGTGGGCGACGGAAGTCGCGCAGTGCACTCGCGTCGAACAGCCCGGCGAATCCGCCGACACCGCCCAGCACTTCAGGGCCGTGCGTCGCGCGCACGGAGGACTTCATCAGCTCGACGGCGAGATCGCCTGCAGCGGTATCGACGCCGGCTTCGGAATAGGGATTGGTGGGGGAGGCAGCCACCCGTCAAGCCTACCGCCCGCCGAGCCCTCCTCTCCCCTCCCTCGATCTCCTACGATGGGGCCATGGCCGACAAGCCGCAGTGGTTGATCCGCGAGGACGCGAGCGTTCCGGTGCTCGTCGCGCTCGCGCTGCGGCAATCGCTCGGCATCCGGGCCCCCGAAGACCTGCCGAGCCTGCGGGATCTGCCCGTCAGAGCGCCCGACGCCACCGAGGTCACTCCCGACCTCGAGAAGCAGTGGCGGGAGTACTGGGACATGACGGTCGAGCCCCGCGCCCACCCGTCGGACGTTCCGCTCGAGCTCGTCGAGGGCTTCGACACGCTCGTCGCGCTGCCGGCATCCGGGTCGGAGCAGCTGACCGAGGCGATCACACCGCACGCGGCATC
This sequence comes from Microbacterium phyllosphaerae, assembly GCF_017876435.1. NCBI lineage: Bacteria > Bacillati > Actinomycetota > Actinomycetes > Micrococcales > Microbacteriaceae > Microbacterium > Microbacterium phyllosphaerae. Next base: position 1,030,295 of record NZ_JAGIOA010000001.1, on the reverse strand, counting down.
CACCCTGCACTACGCCCGCGTCGCGCACGACCGCTACGTGTCATCGATCCGCAGTTCGATGGCGAGCCGGTCGGGCAACGGCACGATCGGTGGCGAGGCGTATCGCGCCTACGCGTCGGCGATCGCCGAGTTCGAGCGCGACATCGGACGCCGCGCGCACTCGTTCGAACTCAACGTGCAGGTGCTGCCGTTCTCGCAGCGCGGCATCTGGTGGATCGGCGCCTTGACGGTGGCGGTCACCGACGGCCTGCGACGCGACGTCGTGTCGTTCGACGCGGCCATCCGGCCGATCATCGCCGAACTGGCGTAGCGACGGAGCGTCGCGGTCAGTCGTTCTCGATGATCGTCTCATGCTCGACGTGCACGACGCGGTCGTGGCGCCGTGCGGTGCGCTCGAGGATGAGGGCGACGATGCTCGCGAGCGCGAAGCCGATCGGCACCGTCCACAGCAGCAGGAATCCGAAGACCTGGCCGGGAGGGTAGACGACGTTGACGGCGTCGGACGGCTCGTAGCTGCCCACCATGGTGAGGATGCCTGCGGCGATGATCCCGAGCACGACTCCGATGCCCATGAACACGCCGAACCGAGGCACGCGTCGGACGGTCGCCTCGACCGTCTGGGAGGAATCATGAGAGGACATGCATCCATTGTCCCACCGTTGGCTGTGGGTCGCTCCCCCGTCTGCGCAGAGCATCGCCCTCCCCGCGTCCGCTGCGGGGAGGGCGATGCAGTTCTGAAGCGGATCAGACCTCGGTGGTCGTGACCTCGGCGCTCTCGGGCGTCGCCCTGGTGCGGCGTCCGATCAGGACACCCCCGCCGACGGCGAGCACCACGATCACGAGGCCTCCGACGATCCAGGGCCACACCGGTGCGCCCTCCGAGTCGGTGACAGCCGTGACGGATGCCGCAGCTGCCGTGCCCTCGGACTCGGCGGGCTCGTCCTCCTCGGGCGCCGCGACGCCGCAGTCCTCGGCGACCGGGACCTGCGCGGTGACAGGATCGAGCTCCTCGCCGGCGGCGTAGGTGCCGAATGCGGCAGCACCCGCCTCGGTGAGGGTCGTCGGGATCGCGTCGAGCGAGAGCGCTCCGTCGACGACGGCCGCGTCTCCGAGAGCGAACTCGGCCAGGCGGACCGCCTTCTGATCGACGCTCTGGCCGTCCTGCGTGGTGCCGAGCACGTCGAACACGAGGTATCCCGTGTCGCCGGCGAGCTCGACCCGTGCGTTCGCCAGGGTCGTGTTCAGCGCGCCGCCGTGACCGGTGAAGGTGATGCTGCCTCCGAACGTGACGAGCCCGGTGAGGGTCTCGTCGTCGAACGAGCCGGTGCCGCTCTCCCAGACGTAGTCCGGGTACTGGTACGCGACATCGGTGAGCGTCCAGCCGCCTGCGGCGATGCCCTCGATGTAGGTGCGGAACGACTCCTTGTAGCCCCAGTGGAGCGTGGCGCCGTCGACGGTGCACGCACCGATCGCCGCGGTCTCCCGGGCCAGGGTGAATTCGAGTCCCCGAGTGACCGAGCCCTGCAGGGTCAGCGTGTGCGCGCCGTCCTCCAGGCTCGCGGGCAGCGTTCCCGTCCAGGTCGCGACGCCGGCGGCATCCGCCGAGACAGTGTCGAGCAGCACGGGGGTCGAGTAGACGACGACCTTGATGCCCGTCTCGTTCGGCTGGAACCCGGATGCCGAGAATGTCGCGGTCTTGCCGGACTGCAGTGCCTCGAGCTCGCTCTCGGCGATCTCGATGCCGGTGGTCGCCGGCGGAGTCGACGGGAGCGTCGCCTTGGCCTTCACCACGGCCGCGGCGACGGTTCCGGTCGTGCCCGAGGGCGCTGCCGCCACCGAGCCGATCGTGAAGGACACCGGATCGAGGTTCGTCGAGAAGCCCGACAGCACCGTGCTGCGGCCTTCCGCCGTGAGAGCGGCGGGAGCACCCGAGTAGGTGACCGCGCCGTTCGCCTTCGTCACCGTCGCACGGGAGAGGTCGAGCGTCGCGAACGCGACCCGCGATCCGGCGTGGGTGACGTACAGCGTCGCCGCACTCGTGGACGTGACGCTGATCTGCGGGTTCGAGACCGTGACGTCGAGCACGCCGGCATGACCGGTGAAGCGCACAGAACCGCGGTAGACGACGCTGCCGAGACCGGTCGACGCGTTGTAGTCGCCGCCGACGGTCTGGCCGAACTGGAAGAGCCCGCCCGAGCGCGTCGCTCCACCCGACACGTCGATCGCGCCCTTCGCGATGTCGCCGACGACGTACTTCGTGAACGACGACGAGATCGCCCAGCGCAGCGAGCCACCGGGCACGGTGGCCGCAGGCTTGGTCGGAGTGGTCACCGGGGGCTTCGGCGTCGGAGGCTTCGTGCCGAACAGCGCGTCCCACTGCGCATCGGTGATGGCGACGGTCGAGCGTGCCTGGATCGTGTCGGCCGTGGGCAGCGTGTGCTGCTGCCACGCGATGACCTCGTAGGTCTTCGTGCGATCGAGCGTCGCCGCCGCCGTGTTGAGGTCGACCGTGAAGGCCCCCCACGTGATGTCACGGACGTACTGCATCGCGAGGAAGCCGCCTCCGGCCGTGACGTCGGCCTCGGTGCCCTTCTCGATCAGAGCCACATACGCACCCGTGATCTCGCCGAGCTTCGAGCCGGCAGCAGTGACCGTCAGACCGTCAGCGGCGGTCGCCGTCTTGACCGTGGTCTTCACGGTCGGAGCATCCGGGGATCCGAGCAGGGCGGTCCACTGTCCGTCCGTGATCTTCACGGTCGAGCGGGCGTAGATCGTGGTCGCCGTCGGCAGGGTGTGCTGCTGCCACACGATGACCTCGTAGGTCTTGGTGCGGTCGAGCGTCGCCGCGGGCGTGTTCAGATCGACGGTGAACGAGCCACCCTTGATACCCCGCACGAACTCCATGGCGAGGAAGCCGCCACCGGCCGTGACGTCGACCTCGGTGCCCTTCTCGATCAGCGCGACGTACGCACCGGTGATGTCACCGAGCTTCGACCCCGCAGCGGTGACCGTCAGGCCCTCGGTCGCGGTGGCGCTCTTGACCGCCGAAGTCACCGCGGCCGTGAGTCCGTAGTTGAGCGCGACGCTCTGCTCCTGGGCCGCGTTGGTCACGCCACCGGCGCCGTAGGTGTAGACGCCGTACGAGCCGGGGGTCGCGGCGGAATCCTTCAGCGTCAGCGTCGCCTGGAACGTGCCGTCGGCGGCGATGTCGACCCACTGCGAGCGGATCGCGGCCTGGTACTGCGACGGCACCTGGTTCAGGACTTCCTCCGAGAGCGCCCACATCTGCGAGCCCACCGAACGCGTCGAACCGGCGGCTCCCGTCGAGGGCTGCCACGTCGAGGCGAAGTTGCCGAACACGACATACGTGCCCTGCGGAAGGTTCGCCGGGATCGGCACTCCGCGTCCGCCCACGTTCGCCGTCGGGTCGTAGCCGGCCCCCTTCACCACGACCTTGTCGCCCGCCTTCAGAGCGGTCGTCGCCGCAGGCGTCGTGCCATCCGCGAGGAAGACCTGGATCGAGGGAGCCGCGGGCTCGACCTCGCCCGGGTCGGTACCCGGATCCGTGCCCGGGTCCGTGCCGGGGTCAGTGCCGGGATCGGTGCCGGGGTCCGTGCCCGGGTCAGTGCCGGGGTCGGTTCCCGGGTCCGTGCCCGGGTCGGTTCCCGGGTCCGTACCGGGGTCGGTTCCCGGGTCCGTGCCCGGGTCGGTTCCCGGGTCGGTTCCCGGGTCCGTCGTCTCGGCGCCGAACACGGCATCCCACTGCGCGCCCGAGATGGCGACGTCGCCGCGGGCGTAGATCGTGTCGGCGTTGGGCACCGAGTGCTGCTGCCAGATGAGCACCTCGTAGACCTCGGTGCGGTCGAGGGATCCGGCCGGAGCGGTCAGCGTGAACGAGCTCGCCCCCGCGGCGACCGCCGGGAACGGCTGCGCGAACGCGGCGTAGCCACCACCGGGGCCGGAGAGTCCGCTCTCGGTGCCCTTCACGATCAGCGCGGCGTAGACGCTCGCGACCTCGGGAAGACCCGAGGCGTCGACCTGCACCGTGACGCCGGTGGTGCTCGCAGAGGTCACGGAGGCGGCGACGGATCCGCCCGCCGCGTGCGCGGGCGGGACGATCACCGCGCCCGCCGCGATCAGGAGGAAGGAGACGAGGGCGGCGACCAGCACGCGTATGCGGCTGCTCCCCGTGGATGCTGTGGCTGTGGCGTTCACGATTCTCCAGACGGCTGCGGGCACGCGAACGAGCGCGCGCCGGCGGTGCCGCTATGCAGTCGGGCGAGAGGGTGATTGTTGGTTAGGCTTAGCTAAGTAAGCTCCATTCCTGAGATTAGAGGCGGCCGCAAGGTCCAGTCAAGTTTTAGGATAGCCTTGCCTAATGCGACGCGTTTCAGCCCTCCTTCTCGCTGCCGCTCTGGCCGTCGGACTCTCCGCGTGCGCAGACCCCGGGGCGTCCGCCGCACCACAGCGGACCGACGCCGTCGACGCCTGCCCCCAGGCATCCGTCCCCCTCGCCGATCTGGACCTCGTCGACGACGTACGCGGCGCGACCGGCGGATCCACGGCCTGCCTCTCGAGCCATGCGATCGAGCCCGTCACCGACGACACAGCGCCGGAGCTCCCCGTGACCGTCACCGACAGCGAGGGTCGCGAGGTGGAGATCACCGATGTCGACCGCATCCTGCCGATCGACATCTCGGGCACCATCGCCTCGACCGTCTTCGCGCTCGGCCTCGGCGACCAGGTCGTCGGGCGCGACTCGTCGACGATGTTCGCCGGCACCGAAGACCTGCCTGTGGTCACGAAGTCGGGCCACACACTGAACGCGGAAGCGATCCTCGAACTCGCCCCCACCGTCATCCTCACCGACACCACGATCGGCCCCAAGGAGATCCGTCAGCAGCTGCGCGATGCCGGCATCGCGATCGTCGTGATCTCGAGCGACCGACGCCTCGACACCACCGACGAGCTGGTCACCGAGATCGCCACGGCCCTCGGCGTGCCCTCGCGCGGTGCCGCCCTGATCGAGCGCCTGGACGCCGATCTCGACGACGCGCTGGCAGAGATCGCCGCGGTCGTGCCGACGGATGTCGCAGACCGGGCACGGATGCTGTTCCTCTACGTGCGAGGCAACGCGAACATCTACTACATCTTCGGCGAGGACTCGGGAGCCGACTCTCTGATCGACGCGGTCGGAGGGGTCGACGTCGCGGCCGAGATCGGCTGGGAGGGGATGAAGCCGATGACCGCCGAGGCGCTCGTCGCCGCGAAGCCCGACGTGCTCGTGATGATGACCGACGGGCTCGAGTCGGTCGACGGCATCGACGGCCTGATCGAGCGCATCCCCGCGATCGCCGAGACTCCGGCAGGCGCCAACCGTCGCGTGATCGACATGGCCGACAGTGAGATCCTCAGCTTCGGCCCCCGCTCGGCCGACGTGATCGGAGCGATCGCCCGCGCGCTCTACGCCCCCGAGTCCGCGACATCCGAGTCCGCGAAGTGAGCGGCGAGGTCGTCACCCGCACGCCTTCGGGACACCGCGGGTTGCGCTTCACACTCGTCATCATCGGGCTGCTCGCCGCTCTCCTCGTCACCTGCATCGTGTCGATCACGAGCGGACAGTATTCGCTCTCCCCGACCGACCTCATCGGGGTGCTGCTGCGCGGCATCAGCATCGACACCGCCTGGGCCCCGACCGAGGCGACCGACTACGGCGTGATCTACAACCTGCGCCTGCCCCGCCTCGTACTCGGACTGCTCGTCGGCGCGGCCCTCGCCGTGTCGGGTGTGCTCATGCAGGCGATCTTCGGCAACCCGCTGGCGGATGCCGGTGTCGTGGGTGTCTCGTCGGGCGCGGCGCTCGGCGCCGCCGCGAGCATCACGCTCGGCCTCGCCTCATTCGGTATGTGGACCACCCCGGCATTCGCGTTCCTCGGAGGGCTCGTGGCCGTGCTCGCGGTCTACTTCATCAGTCGCTCGGGTGGCCGAACGGAGGTCGTCACCCTGCTCCTCACGGGCATCGCGATCAACGCGATCGCGGGCGCCGGCATGGCCTTCCTCACCTTTCTCGGCACGACGTCGACGCGCGAGCAGATCGTCTTCTGGCAGCTCGGCTCGCTCAACGGGGCGCTGTGGTCGAACGTCGCCCTGGTCGCTCCGCTCGTGGCGATCGGCATCGTCGTGGCGCTGGTCGTGTCGCCCCAGCTCGACCTCTTCGCCCTCGGCGAGCGCACCGCTCGTCATCTCGGCGTCAACGTAGAGCTGCTGCGCATGGTCGTGATCGTCACGGTCGCGGTGCTGGTCTGCGCCGCCGTCGCCTTCGCCGGCATCATCGGCTTCGCGGGTCTCGTCGTGCCGCACCTGATGCGCATGATCATCGGCCCCGCGCATCTGCCGCTCATGATCGCCTCGGCGTTCGGCGGCGCGCTGCTGATCGCGGTCGCCGACCTCGTCGCCCGCACGGCGGTTCCGCTGGCCGATCTACCCATCGGCATGATCACCTCGCTCGTCGGCGGACCGTTCTTCCTCTGGCTGCTCGTGCGCACGCGGCGTCGGTCGGGAGGATGGGCATGAGCGTCGCCGACACCGCCGTCCGACTGCAGGCGACCGGCGTCACCGTGCTCGTCGGCGGCGAGCGCGCGATCCTCGACGACGCATCGATCGAGGTCAGGGCGGGCGAGATCCACGCGCTGGTCGGCCCCAACGGCGCAGGCAAGTCGACGCTGTTCGGCGTGCTCGCGGGCGAGGTGAGCCCGTCATCCGGCGAGGTCGCACTCGATGGGGCGCCGATCGGCGGCATCCGCGCGCAGGACATGGCGAGAGCCCGAGCGGTGCTGCTGCAGGAGAATGCGGTGTCGTTCCCGTTCAGCGCCGAACAGGTCGTGCGCATGGGTCGGGCACCGTGGGCGCGCACGGGCGCGGCCGATGACGACGACGAGATCGTGTCCGCGGCGATGGCGTCGACCGAGGTGCTGTCACTGTCGTCGCGTGCGGTGACGTCACTGTCCGGCGGAGAGCGCGCCCGTGTCGCACTGGCCCGCGTCATCGCGCAGAGCACCGGCATCCTGCTGCTCGACGAGCCGACCGCCGCGCTCGACCTGAAGCACCACGAAGACGTCATGCGGCTGATCCGCGGGCAAGCGGATGCGGGCATCGCCGTCGCGATCGTGCTGCACGACCTCAACGCGGCGCTCGCCCATGCCGACCGGGTCACGCTGCTGTCGGAGGGCCGGGTCGCCGCGACGGGGTCGGCCGCCGACGTGCTCACGGCCGAGCGGATCGAGGCCGTCTACGGACAGCCGGTCGACGTGTTCCCGCATCCGGTGACGGGTGTGCGGCTGGTGGTCGCTCGCCGCGGACTCTGACGCCGTCGCTGCCGCAGCCGCCGTTGCTGCCGCTTTCGAATCGCGCACTTTGCAATTTCCAGACGTCGGAAGTTGCAAAGTGCGCGACTCGAAGGCCGGTCAGGGGCGCAGCGGCAGCACGTCGGAGAGGTCGGCGCGCGTGCCCGAGGCACTGATACGACCGGATGCCGCGGCATCCGACCAGTGCTCCGTGCCCGTGGAGACGGCGATCCAGGTCGCTGCGTCCATCTCGACGACGTTCGGCGGGGTCCCCCGCGTGTGCCGAGGCCCCTGGATCACCTGCACCGCGCCGAACGGCGGCACCCGCACCTCGACGCTGTTGCCCGGGGCCTTCTCGTCGAGCAGCTGCAGCAGGTACCGCACGGCGGTCGCGAGATCGGTGCGCTGCGGCTTCTCGCCGGCGGCATCCGCTCGCCGCACCGCATCGAGGGCCGCGCGTCCGTCGATGATGTCGATCTTCCTGGAGGGCATGGGATCAGGCTACGCCCGGCTCATCGGAAGGCACCGCCCCGAGCCGTCCGCCCTCACGACTCTGCACGGGCATAGGCTCGAGGCGATGAGCCAGAATCCCGATACCCTGCACGGCGCGAGAGCCGAGCTGCTCGCGGCGACGCAGCGGCACGAGGCCTGGGCGAGGCCGTTCCCGCCCGTCGTGGGCACCGCCCATCCGGCATCCGTGCTCGTGCTGTTCGGCCGGCTCGACAGCATTCCGGCTCAGAGCGACGAGGCGACCGTCGCGGCCGACCTCGATGTGCTGCTGCAGCGCCGCGCAGCGACCCTGTCGTCGCATCCGGGACAGGTGTCGTTCCCCGGCGGCCGAGTGGAGCCCGCGGACGACGACTCCGTCGCCACCGCCCTGCGCGAAGCCGAGGAGGAGACCGGACTCGACCCCTCAGGTGTCGAGGTCTTGGCCACCCTGCCCGAGATCCCCCTCGCCGCGAGCAACCACCTGGTCACCCCGGTGCTCGCCTGGTGGCGCTCCCCCTCGCGCGTCGCGGCCGTCGACCACGCCGAGACGGTCGACGTGTTCCGGGTTCCGGTCGCGCAGCTGCTCGACCCGGAGACCCGGTTCACCTCGACGATCCACCGCATGGGGCGCACCTGGCGCGGCCCCGCGTTCGACGTCGACGGCACGATCGTGTGGGGGTTCACCGCGATGGTGCTCGACGCCCTGTTCGACGCGACCGGCTGGACCTCGGACTGGGATCCGTCGATCGAGCGCCCGATCGAACTCTGAGCCTGTGCGGGCGGAACGCAACCCGCCGAAACCCGCGCGCCCGCCTCGGTAGTCTGGACGGGTGAAGATTCTCGTCCTCGGTTCCGGTGCCCGTGAGCACGCGATCATCCTCGCTCTGCGAGCAGAGAAGGCGGAGCACGAGATCTTCGTCGCCCCCGGCAACGCCGGTATCGCGCAGGATGCGACCCCCGTCTCGGTCGACATGCTCGACGGCGCCGCGGTGACCGCGTTCGCGAACGAGCACGCCATCGACCTCGTGGTCGTCGGCCCCGAGGCGCCGCTGGTCGCGGGAGTCGCCGATGTGCTGCGTGCGCACGGCATCCCGGTATTCGGCCCCGGCAAGGCCGCCGCGCAGCTCGAGGGATCCAAGTCGTTCGCGAAGCGGATCATGGATGCCGCGGGCGTGCCCACCGGTCGCGCGGTGCGCGCCACCACCACCGCCGAGGTCGAGGCCGCGTTCGACGACCTCGGTGCGCCGTACGTGGTCAAGGCCGACGGGCTCGCAGCGGGCAAGGGCGTCATCGTGACGTCCGAGCGCAGCGACGCCCTCGCCCACGCCGCGCACTACCTGCCGTCCGGCCCGGTGCTGATCGAGGAGTTCCTCTCGGGCCCCGAGGTGTCGCTGTTCTTCCTCAGCGACGGCGACACCGTGCGCGCCCTCAGCCCCGCGCAGGACTTCAAGCGCGCACTCGACGGCGACGAGGGTCCGAACACCGGCGGCATGGGCGCGTACTCGCCGCTGCCCTGGCTCGCAGACCAGTTCGGCAGCGAGCAGGCCTTCGTCGAGGAGGTCACGCGCGACGTGGCGCTCCCCGTCATCCGCCAGCTCGACAGCGAGGGCACGCCGTTCATCGGCCTGCTCTACGCCGGCCTCATCCTCACGCCCGCCGGCGTGCGCGTGATCGAGTTCAACGCTCGCTTCGGCGACCCCGAGACCCAGATCGTGCTGCCGCGTCTCGTGACGCCGCTCTCGGAGCTGCTGCTCGCCGCGGCATCCGGCACTCTCGAAGATCAGCCGGAGCCGGTCTTCAGCGACGACGTCGCGATCACCGTCGTGCTTGCGAGCGAGGGGTACCCCGAGGCCCCGCAGACCGGTCGTCCCATCGAGGGCCTCGCCGACGCCGCGGCGGTCGAGGGCGTCCGTCTCGTGCACGCCGCGACCGCGAGCCCTGACGCCCCCGGTGGATCCCTCGTCGCGACGGGCGGCCGTGTACTGAACGTCGTCGCCGTGGCATCCGATTTCCGCACCGCTCGCGACCGCGCCTACGAGGCGATCGGCCGCATCCGCCTCGACGGTTCGCACTTCCGCACCGACATCGCGGCCCGCGTCGCGGAGTAGTCCTGGTCGTCGGAGCCCTCAGGCTCGTCGCATTCCTGCCGATTCGAGCAGGGATTCCGCCATACCCTTCGACAACTCTTGACTCTGCCGACTTTCTTCAAGAAAGTTGACGGATGCCGCTCCGCTCAGACTGGTCGACCGCCACGTGTCCGATCGCCCGCGCCGCCGATGTGCTCGCCGACCCGTGGGTGCTGCTGATCCTGCGCGAGATGTTCTCGGGCCGCACGCGCTTCGATCAGCTGCGGGATGCCACCGGAGCCGCCGACTCCGTGCTCGCTCGACGCCTCGCGTCGATGACCGAGGCCGGCCTCGTCGCGCAGGGCGACCCCGGTTACCGTCTCACCCACGCCGGCCGCGAGACCCTGCCGATCCTGCACGCCCACGCGCGGTTCTCGCGCATGACCGACCCCGACGGGCCCTGGGGACTCACGGTCAGCTGCGCACGCTGCGGCGAGGTCGCGGCATCCTCCGACTGGTGCTCGCAGTGCGCCGCACCCCTCGATGCCGACAGCACCCGCTGGTCGCGGCGAAGCATGGGCGGCGAGCCGTTCGACCTCATCACCGGCAGCGCGGCATGACCGCCGAATCGGTCGACGAGCCTGCGGAGTTGTCCGCAACAGCTCCCGGACAGCGACCGCGCCGAATCCACCCGGCCTGGATCGTCGCTCTCGTCGCCCTGATCGCCCTGATCGGTGCCGCCGGATTCCGTGCCGCACCGGGCGTGCTCATGCTGCCCCTGCAGGACGAGTTCGGCTGGACCACCGCCGAGCTCTCCCTCGCCGTGACCGTCAACCTGCTGCTGTTTGGGCTCACCGCACCGTTCGCAGCCGCCCTGATGCAGCGCTTCGGCATCCGGTCCGTCACCGTCACCGCACTGTTCGTGATCGGAGCCGGTGCCGCGCTGAGCGTCTTCGTCGCCACCCCGGCACAGCTCATCCTGACGTGGGGCGTGCTGATCGGTCTCGGCACCGGGTCGATGGCACTGGTGTTCGCGGCGACCATCACCGACACGTGGTTCGCGACGCGGCGAGGCCTGGTCTCGGGCTGGCTGACCGACCGGGTGAATCCCCGCATCCTGCTCGCCGCGTACTACGCGCTGCGCGGGGTGAGCCTGCTGTTCCTGCCGAGCCTCCTGTCAGCCGAGGTGCAGCCGAGCATCGTCGTCTTCATCGTGATCTACGGCCTCGACTGGGTCGCCACCGTGCCGCCGACCATCGCGCTCTGCCGTGAGGTCTTCGGCGACCGCGGGCCACTCGTGTTCGGCTGGGTGTTCGCGTCGCACCAGATCGGTGCCGGCATCGCGTCGGTCCTCGCCGGACTGGTGCGCGACCACACCGGGCAGTACACGGTGGCCTGGTTCGCGGCCGCCGGCCTCTGCGCGGTCGCCGCTCTCGTCAGCGCGACGATCCGTCGGCATCCGGCCTCGGTCGTACCCGACTGACCCGCTGCACGACGAAGGCCCCCACCCGATACCGGATGGGGGCCTTCGACACGGGGTGACCGCTCAGAGCACCTTCGACAGGAAGTCCTTCAGTCGCTCGTTCTTCGGAGCACCGAACAGCTCGGCCGGCGGCGCCTCCTCGACGACGACTCCGCCGTCCATGAACACCGTGCGGCCCGAGACCTCGCGAGCGAAGCCCATCTCGTGCGTCACGAGCACCATCGTCATGCCGCCGGATGCCAGGTCGCGGATGACCTGCAGCACCTCGCCGACCATCTCGGGGTCGAGAGCGCTGGTCGCCTCGTCGAAGAGCATGATCTCCGGGTCCATCGCGAGCGCGCGGGCGATCGCCACGCGCTGCTTCTGACCGCCCGAGAGCGATGCCGGCTTCGCATCCGCCTTCTCGGCCAGGCCCACGCGATCGAGCAGCGCGAGCGCCCGCTCCTTCGCCTCGGCTTTCGACAGCTTGCCGAGCTCGATCGGCGCCAGCGTGATGTTCTCGAGCACGGTCATGTGCGGGAACAGGTTGAAGTGCTGGAACACCATGCCGATGCGCTGGCGCACCTCGTCGAGCTTGACGCTCTTGTCGGTCAGGTCGACGCCGTCGACGATGACGTGACCCGACGTCGGCTCCTCGAGCTTGTTGAGGCAGCGCAGCAGAGTCGACTTGCCCGAACCGGACGGACCGATGACCGCGATGACCTCGCCGTCGTCGACCGTCAGGTCGATCCCCTTGAGCACGTGGTTGTCGGCGAACGACTTGTGCAGGCCTTTGACCTCGATCTTGCTCATGCGTTGAACTTCCTCTCCAGGCGGTTCGCGAGCAGCGTGAGAAGCGTGATCACGACGAAGTAGATGATGGCGACGATCGTCAGCACCTGCGCCGACAGGTACGTCGAAGCGATGATCTGGCGCGACACGAACGTGAGCTCGGCGAGACCGATCACGCTGATCAGCGACGTGTCCTTGAGGGTGATGATGCCCTGGTTCACGAACGACGGGATCATGATGCGGAACGCCTGCGGCAGCACGACCTTCTGCATGGTCTTCCAGTGGCCGAGGCCCAGCGAGCGCGACGCCTCGGATTGGCCGGGGTCGACGGCCTGGATGCCTCCGCGGATGATCTCGGTCATGTACGCACCCGTGTTCAGCGAGAGCGTGATCGCACCCGCGACGAACGGGTTGAACGTGAGCCCGGGGAACAGCTGCGGGATGGCGAAGAACACGAAGAACGCCTGCACGAGGATCGGTGTGCCACGGAAGACGTAGACGTACGCCGTAGCGACCCAGCGGAACGGCGCGAAGGCCGAGACGCGACCGAAGCCGAAGATGAGGCCGAGGATGAAGGCGGCGACGATCGCGACGAGGGTCGCGAGGATCGTGAGCCAGAGCCCCTCCATGAGAGCGGGCCAGTACTTCACGGCGACGGAGAAGATGTCGGTGGCCTGCGTGGTCTCCTCACCGCCGGAGAGGTAGCTGTCGACGATCTTGTCGTACTCGCCGGACGCCTGGAGGTTCTTCAGTCCCTCGTTGAACATCTCGATGAGCTCGGGGTTCTGCCCCTTGTTGACCGCGAAGCCGTACTCGCCGCCGAGCTCCGGCTCTCCGATCAGGCGGAAGCCCGATCCCTGCTGGATGCCGTAGGCGAGCACCGGGAAGTCCTCGAAGTAGCCGACGGCCTGGCCGGCCTTCACGGCATCCACCATGTCGGTGGTGTCCTGGTACGGCGTGATGCGGAAGCCGTACTCGTCCTTGTTCTCCTCGGCGAAGGTCTGGCCCTGCGTGCCGGTCTTGACCGCCACCGCCTCACCGTCGAGGTCGTCGAGCGACTGGATGTCGCTCGAGTCGAGCACGCCCAGCTGGATGCCGCTGGTGAAGTACGGGTCGCTGAAGTCGAACGTCTTCTCGCGCTCGTCGGTGATCGACATGCCCGCCATGACGGCGTCGACCTGGTTGGCCTGAAGGGCCTGCACCGCGGCGTCGAATCCGAGCTGTCGGATCTCGACCTCGAAGCCCTGGTCCTTCGCGATCGCTCGGAGCAGATCCATGTCGATGCCGACGAGCTCGCCGCTCTCATCGGTGAACTCGAACGGCGCGAACGTCGTGTCGGTGCCGATGACGTACTTCTCGGTGTCGTCGGCGGCGGTCGCGGCGGAGGCTCCGCCGAGCAGCGCGCCGGCCGCGATGAACGCCGTGAGCGCCATCGCCCCGACGGTGCGTCCGAGCGTGCGCAGACGCGCAGACGCGGAAGAAGGATGTGGGATCACGACGGATTCTCCTCGGATCGGATGGGCGACAGGATGCTGCCACCGGGATGGTCGTCGAGAATCCACCCTAACCGGCGACGGCGTGTCGCCGTGTTCCGAGGGCGCTGCGCAGGCTCCCCGCTACAGCGTGATCCAGTAGCGGCGCACCGGTGCGTCTCCGTGCTCGGGCCGCACACGGACGTCCTGCAGCACGCCTCCCGCCCCCTCGATCGTCCGGAAGGAGCCGACGTTGTCGTCGTCGCAGCTCACCATGATCCGATCGAGTCCGATCTCGCGCGCACGGTCGAGGCCGAGACGCAGGGCAGCCGAGGCATAGCCCCGACGACGACGTGATTCCCGCACGGCGTAGCCGATGTGGCCGCCGACCTCACGCAGGTAGTCGTTGAGCTCGTGCCGGAACGAGAGGAAGCCGACGACCTCTCCGTCGTCGACGACCCAGTACAGGTCGTTGTGCACGGCATCCTCGGGCAACTGCGCGGTGGTGTCGGAGAGCAGCTCTGACTTCTCGATCAGGGCATCGAGCGTCGCGTGATCCGGGGTGACGGGCGCCTGGAGACCCGACCCGTCGATGTGGCTCTCGCCGAATTCGGCGACGGCTGCCGCCCAGGAGTCGAACAGGTCGGTGGTGGGCCTCGTGAGCTCGATCGTCATCGCCCGATGACATCACACCGACGCGGCCTCCGCAAACCGCTCAGCGGAGCTGCAGGAGTCCTGCGATCGAGACGTCCTCGTCGAGCCGGTTCCAGTGGATGCCCTCCCCGGACCCGATCAGTCGCCACTCCGCCCGATCTTCGACGCTCGCCCGCGCAAGACGAGGGAACCGCTCGAGGGAAGCACTGATCGTCCGCCCATCCCTGATGCGCACGTGCATCTCGTGGTCGTCGATCGTCACGTCGACCGCGACCGCGTCATCCACCGAAATGCTCATGCCACGCCTCCTCGAAACGGACTTCATGACGCTCGATGAGACGCTGCAGAGCGCGCAGTTCATCATCACTGAACCTCGATCTTGACGCCGAGCTTACGGGCGAAAGCCAGAACTTGGCAGTCATTCCGGAATGCTCTACGTGCACATGCGGAGGCTCCGATCCTTCGTTGCTGTAGAAGAAGAATCGGTATCCGCGAATGCGCATGACCGTCGGCACGGACCGACGGTAGCCAGCGTCATGCCCCGATCGAGTCGGGTTGGTGACGGCCTCCCGGGGAGTGGTGAAAGCCGGGCCCTCCGCACGATTGTGCAGAAGACCCGGCTCGTGGTCAGGCGTGGGTCACGCCGCGGGAGCGGGCGCCTCCGCCGGCGCGGATGCCGTGGCATCCGCCTTGTCGTACCGCCCGAGGAACAGGGAGGCGACGAGTGCGACGACCATCACGCACGCGGGCAGCAGGATCGCCTGCGACATGCCGGCAGCGAACCCCTCCGCGACCTGCGGAGGAAGGCTTCCGCCGCTGATGCCCGACGGAGCATCGGCGAGACCCGGAAGGTTCGCCTCGAGACGCGACTGCATGAAGGCGGCGATGGATGCCGAGCCGATGACCGATCCGATGGTGCGGGTCGTGTTGTAGATGCCCGCACCGGCGCCGGCCTGACGCGGCGGCAGCTTGCGGGTCGCGGTGGTCGCGAGCGGACCCCACATGCCCGCGTTGCCGATGCCCATGAGGGCCGAGGGCAGCAGGAACATCCAGATCGGGGTGTCCATGTTGATCAGCGCCGAGTACCAGATCAGGGCGACGACCACGCAGAGCAGGCCCGGGATGAGGATGATGCGCGGGTCGACGCGGTCGAGCAGCTTGCCCGCGAACGGGGCGAGCACGCCCGAGAGCACCGCCATCGGGATGAGCAGCAGCGCCGCCTCGGTCGGGGTGAGCCCGCGCGCCGTCTGCAGGAAGAACATCATCGGCAGCGACATGCTCGTCACCGTGAAGCCGACCGCTGCGATCGCGACGTTGGCTCCCGAGAAGTTGCGGTCGCGGAACAGCGCGAGCGGCACCAGCGCCTCGCTGCGGGTGCGCGCCTGCTGCACGATGAACAGCGCGAGCACGACCAGTCCGGTGATGATCAGGCTCCACACCGAGATCGGCCCCCAGATGACGCCCCAGTCGAACTTCTCGCCCTCCTGCAGCCCGAAGACGATGAGGAACAGCGCGACGGCACTGAGGATCACGCCGAGGATGTCGAAGCGGTGCGGGCTGGTCTGCAGCTTCGGCACGAGACGCCAGGCGAGCACGAACGCGACGATGCCGACCGGGATGTTGACGAAGAAGATCCACTCCCAGCCGAAGCCGTCGACGAGCAGGCCTCCGACGAGCGGGCCGACGAGCGTCGCGACACCGGCCGTCGCGCCCCACAGGCCCATGGCTGCGCCGCGGCGCTCGGGCGGGAAGGTGCGGGTGATCACGGCCATCGTCTGCGGCGTCATGAACGCGGCACCGAGACCCTGCACGGCGCGGGCGACGATCAGCATCTCGAGCGAGTTCGACAGGCCGCACCACAGCGAGGCGAGCGTGAAGATCGCGAGGCCGATGAGGTAGATGTTCTTGGGGCCGAAGCGGTCGCCGAGGCGGCCGGTGATCAGCAGCGGCACCGCGTAGGCGAGCAGATAGGCGCTCGTGACCCACACGACGTTGTCGAGGTTGTTGGTCGTCGGGTCGAGGGCCGCCTTGATCGCGGGGTTCGCGACCGAGACGATCGTGGTGTCGACGAGGATCATGAAGAAGCCGATGACCAGCGCCCAGAGGGCGGGCCAGGGGCTCGCGGGGCGGTGCCCTGCGGCGAATGTTCCGGTCGAGGGACCGGACGACGAGGATGCCACGGGCGGGCGTCCTGTCGAGGAGGAATCGGTCATTGCTGTGCAGCCTTTCGCTGAGCGAGGTAGCGGTCTGTGTTCTCGAAAGCAGTGGGACCCCAGCCGAACTCCTCGGCTTCGAGGCGAGCGAGCAGAGAGTCGAGCCAGCGCAGCTCGGCCTCGAGCAGCACCTCCTGGCGCTCGAACTCGACGAGCACCTGCTCGGGAACGGCCCTGGCGCGCGCGCCGATCAGTCCATCGCGATGCTGCACATGGCCCTCGTCGAGAGCCGCACGCCGAGAGCGGAGGCAGTCGATCACGTCGGGGCGCTCGAGGTTGTGCGCCTCGGCGAGCGCGATGCGGAACTCGGCCGGATGATCGATGGTCGACAGCTCGCGTCGCAGCCAGTCGATCAAGGCATCCGTTCCCGCATCCGTGAGCGTGTAGGTGGTGCGCTCCGGGCGGTTGCCGTCGCGGTCGATGCCGACCTCGTCGATCAGGCCCTCCCGCTGCAGTCGACCGACCGTGTGATAGAGCGTGCCGTTGGTGATGGCCAACAGGCGCTCGTCGCGGCGCGAGCGCATCAGACGCACCATCTCGTAGGGATGCATGTCGCCCTCGCGCAGCAGCGCGAGCACCATGACGCCCATCGGGGTCAACCGCTCCACAGGATCCTTCGACACGTGCTCCACCTCAATTAGTCCATGTGGACTATACGCCTCTTCTGACGGCTCGACAACGCCGAGGACGGCAGATCGCTCTACTGCAGAGCAGCCCCGAGCTGAGCCGACGTGAGCGGCCGATCCGCGTAGACGAGCCTGATCACCGAAGGGTCGGGATTGCCGGCATCCGGCGCACGATGCACGAGTTCGAGGCCCAGCTTCTCGGCGACGCGAGCGGAGGCGCTGTTGTGCTCCACGAGGTAGGCGATCACGGGGCGCTCCGGCGCGATCTCCCGCGCCCGCGCGACACCCGCTCGCGCCAGCTCGGTGGCGAGCCCGCGGCCGTGGTGCTCAGCCGAGATCCGGTAGCCGATGTTCCATACCTCGCCGCCGAGCAGGGTGCAGCCACCGTTGCCGACGACCGCGCCGGTGTCCCGCAGACGGGCGACCCAGGATCCGAGACCGGCCTCCGTCCAGCTGCGACCCCACCGCTCCATCATCTCGACGGTCTGGGCGGGGTCGGTGTGCCGGAGGCTCGGGTAGTGCGTCCACACCCGCGGATCGCTCTGGATCGCGAAGACCTCATCGAGGTCGGAGGGGACAGCCCGCGTCAGTCGCAGCCGGTCGGTGAGGAGATCGTCGTTCACGGGTCCAGGCTAGGCACCCCCGCCGACACCCGGCGCGGCGAACCGGGATAATGGGCGGGTGAGCACACCTTCGGACAGCAACGCGCAGACCATCCCCGGCTGGCGCCACATCTACTCGGGCAAGGTCCGCGACCTGTACGCCTCGGATGACGCCGCCGACACCCGCATCCTCGTGGTCGCCTCCGACCGCGTGAGCGCGTTCGACTTCGTGCTCTCGCCGGGCATCCCCGAGAAGGGTGCACTGCTGACGCGCCTGAGCCGCTGGTGGTTCAGCGAGCTCGCCGACGTCCCGAACCACCTTGCTGAGGGCGAGATCCCCGCGAGCGTCGCCGATCGTGCCATGCTCGCGCAGTCGCTCGAGATGCTCCCGGTCGAATGCGTCGTGCGCGGATACATCACCGGCTCCGGCTGGGCCGAGTACACCGAGAGCGGCACCGTCTGCGGCATCCCGCTGCCCGCCGGCCTGCAGAACGGCGACCGCCTGCCCGAGCCGCTGTTCACCCCCGCCTACAAGGCGCCGATGGGCGAGCACGACGAGAACATCACCTTCGAGCAGACGGTCGAGCTGGTCGGCGCCGAGCGCGCCACCGAGCTGCGCGACGTCTCGCTGGCGCTCTACACGCGCGCCGCCGCGATCGCCGAGGAGAAGGGCCTGATCCTCGCCGACACCAAGTTCGAGTTCGGAACGGATGCCGAGGGCATCCTGCACCTGGCCGACGAGGTGCTCACGAGTGACTCGTCGCGGTACTGGGATGCCGAAGCGTGGCGCACCGGCTCGACGCCGAGCGAGCGCATGGCGAGCTTCGACAAGCAGATCGTGCGCGACTGGCTCGCCGCCAACTGGGACAAGCAGGGCGAGCCGCCCGTGCTGCCCGCAGACATCGTCGAGCGCACCGCCGCCCGCTACCGCGAGTTGATCGAGCGCCTCGGGGCCTGACCCCGCGCGCTCTCGGGAGGAGAACTGCTTCTCGGGAGGAGAGATCCTCCAGATTCCTCCTCCCGAAGCGCAGAAGTCCGCCCCAGGCGTCGGGCCGGCCCCGCACCCAGGGAACACTCAGGAATCGGTAGTGTTGCTCCAGCACTCCCCCTCCCCCGATACTGAGGAGCCCGCATGCCCCTGTGGAAGACCCACGGAAACGGCCGCACGGTCGAACCCGGCGCCGTCGTCAAGCCCGATGAGCGCCTGAACTGGCCGGCCACGATCGCGATCGGTGCCCAGCACGTGGTTGCGATGTTCGGCGCCACGTTCCTCGTGCCGACGCTGACCGGCTTCCCGGTCTCGACCACCCTGCTCTTCAGCGGTCTCGGCACCCTGATCTTCCTGCTGATCACCAAGAACCAGCTGCCGAGCTACCTGGGCTCGTCGTTCGCGTTCATCGCGCCGATCACGGCTGCCGTCGCGGCGGGTGGCACCGGCTCGGCTCTGGCCGGAGTCGTCGCGGTCGGCATCCTGCTCACCGTGGTCGGTCTGGTCGTGCAGTTCGCCGGCCTCCGCTGGGTCGACGCGCTCATGCCCCCGGTCGTCGCCGGAGCGATCGTCGCGCTGATCGGCTTCAACCTCGCGCCGACCGCGTGGAACAACTTCCAGCTCGACCCGGTCACCGCGACCATCACGCTCGTCGCGATCATCCTGTTCGCGGTGCTGTTCCGCGGCTTCCTCGGCCGCATCTCGATCTTCCTCGGCGTCGCGGTGGGCTTCATCTACGCCGCCTTCACCGGCTCGTTCGAGGTGCCCAACGCCCTGCGCGGAGGCAAGACCCCCGCCGAGCTCATCGCGGACGCTCCCTGGGTCGGCCTGCCCGAGTTCCAGCTCCCCGACTTCGTCGCGCCGGGCACCTGGTCGACGATCGCGATGTTCCTCCCCGTCGTCCTGGTGCTCGTCGCCGAGAACGTCGGACACGTGCGCGGCGTCGCGACCATGACCGAAGACCCCGCGATCAACAAGCACACGGGTCGCGCGCTCATCGCCGACGGTGTCGCCACGACGATCGCCGGTGGCTTCGGCGGATCCGGCACCACCACATACGGCGAGAACATCGGCGTCATGGCCGCCACCCGCGTCTACTCGACCGCGGTGTACTGGGTCGCCGGCCTGTTCGCGATCCTGCTGGCGTTCTCACCCAAGGTCGGCGAGGTCTTCAACTCGATCCCCGCCGGCGTGCTCGGTGGCGCGACCACCGCGCTGTACGGCCTGATCGGCATCATCGGCATCAAGATCTGGGTCGACAGCAAGGTCGACTTCTCGCGTCCGGTGAACCAGTACACCGCAGCCGTCTCGCTCGTGATCGGCATCGCCGGCTTCTCGATGCAGCTCGGCGACTTCGCCTTCGGCGGCATCGTGCTCGGCACGGTCGCGGCACTGCTGATCTACCACCTGGGCAACCTCATCGCCCGCGCGCGCAAGACCGGCGCCGACGACCCGAAGCCGCTCGAGCCTGTCGGTCCGCTGGGCGGCGACCCCGCGTAACTCCAGAATCTGAGACAGATCCCGGATGCTGCAGCGGCGGCATCCGGGATCTTCGCGTGCAGTGATTCAGAGCTCGGGGCGGAGCGCTCCGGACGCCCTGGTCCTGGCGTCCGGATCGCGCGGGGCGAGCTGCAACGGCAGCGGCGTCACCGGCTCAGGCAGGCCGTAGAGCCGGTGCACCCAGCGACGCGCATCCTCGAGCGGGAACGTGTCGCCGTACACCGCGAACTTCATGAAGATCCCCTCGAGCGTGCTGCGGAGCATGATCTCCTCGAGCGGCGGGTCGGCAGCCCCACGCTCCCGGAAGATCTCGCGCACGATGTTCTCCGAGAGTCTCGCCTGCTCGGCATGCCGCTCCTCCGCCTCGGCGTACAGGCGGTGTGTACCGGGCTGCTGCTGCATCGCGAACACCGCTCGCTGCACCGGCAGCGCGTACCCGGTGGCGGTGAGTGCGCCGTCGATGATGCCGGCCAGACGCGCGTCGGCGGGCCCCTCGACCTGGGGGATGCCGAACAGGACATCGAACCAGCTGTCGAGGACGGCTGCGATCAGCTGCTCCTTGCCGCCGAAGTGGTAGTTCGCCAAACCCTGCGCCACCCCCGCCCGACGCGTGATCTCGGCGATGCTCGCACCCGAGACACCACGCTCTGCGAAGAGGTCGATCGCAGCCTGCAGGATGACCTGGCGGGAGCGCTCCCGCGCGACGCGATTCAATTCATCGTTACGCGTCATGCATGTCCACCTCCCCAGGATTGGACGACTCGGAAAAAGGCTCCGAAACCTATATATTACTGACTGAACAGCTATTCAAGCTTTGCGTGTCGTCGATGCCGCGTCGGAAGGAGTGCGATGCATCCCCTCTCGTGGGTCCTGCCTGCACCAAGGGTCACGACGTCGAGCAGCCACTCCACGGACGATGCCGCAGCGAGTGAGATCGCTCTGGGATACCTCCAGATCCGCACCATGCCGTCGGGCCCGTGGAACGATCCGACCGCGCCGGAACTCGGCGAGGACGAGGGTCGGATGCTCGCCGAGCAGTGGGGGATCCACTCCCGAACGGACTGGCTCGGCATGATCGATCACCTGTGCACCGTGCGACGTCGCCGCCATGCGTGGATGCTCCACCTGGGCGTCCGCAACGATCTTGCCACCGCGCTGGGACGCGTGCCGACGACGCGGGAGTGGCTCGACGCCATCGCTGCGGACGGCGGTGACGAGCACGACGCGCATCCGTTCGTCGTCGGCATCGAGCACATCGAGCGGGAGGTGCGCAAGCGCGTCGGCAGGGAGGTCGTCACGCCCGACCTCTTCGTCCGCACGCTCGACGCCTATGCCCTCGGCCAGGCCGTGGCGTTGACGACGTGGGGTGTCGCGCTCGGGTATGCCGACGTCGCCGAGGCCCGCCTGATCATCCACCGCATCAGCATCAAAGCCCGACCGTCGTTCGTGTCGTGGGCGGACTTCGGGCTCAGCTACCTCGCAGGACGCATCATGCACTGGAGCGACGGCGCTCTCGACGACGAATCGTTCGCGAAGTTCGGAGACGGGTGGAGCGACTTCAAGGAAGCGACGTCGACGAAGCGCAACGGACCGTGGGCGATGCTGCCCTGGCCGGCGCCGATCGAACTCAGGTCGGCCCAACGCATCGGCTGACCGCACAGGATCACGGATGCGGACCCACCTGGAGGGGCGTCGGGTCCGCATCCGTGTCGCCCTTCCCCGTCAGATGCAGGGGTGAGGGCGAGGCTACGACGAGGCGCGCACCACGAGCTCGGTCGGCAGGATCGTGGTGTGCTCGGGGTCGCGTCCGGCCAGCCGCGACAGCAGCACCCCTGCCATCGCCTCGCCCTGCGCGTACATCGGCTGCCGCATGGTCGTGAGCTGCGGATCGGTGCTCAGCGCGACCGACGAGTCGTCGAACCCGACCAGCGCCACGTCTTCCGGCACCCGGATGCCGGCAGCGCGCAGCGCCGTCAACGCTCCTCGCGCCATGAGGTCGCTGGCGACGAAGATCGCGTCGGGGCGCCCCGCCGCGAGGATGCGACGTGCGGCATCCGCTCCGCTCGCCTCGCTGTAGTCGCCGGCCTCCGCCGCGAACGGCGTCAGCCCCGCATCCGCCAACGCCGCCCGGAAGCCCTGCACACGGTCGACCGACGACACCATGGTCATGGGCCCCGAGATCGTCGCGATGCGGGTGCGTCCGGTCTCGATCAGGTGCTCGGTCGCCGTGCGCGCGCCGGCGACGTTGTCGACATCGACCACGTAGTCGCCCTCGCGCAGGCGCACCGGACGGCCACCCCACACGACGGGGACCGCGTCGGCGACACGCTCGATGAAGGCGTCACTGGTGTGGTGCGACACGATGAGCGCACCGTCGACTCCGCCGTTGCGGACGAAGCTGGTCATCTTGTCGCCGGGGTCGTCACTCGCGATGAGCAGGTTGAGGAGGTAGTCGGAGCCGCGGAGCGCCCCCGTGATGCCCGCCACGATCGCCGCGAAGAACGGGTCGCCGAAGAAGCGGGTGGTGTCTTCGGGCACGATCAGGGCGATCGCGTGAGTCTGCTTCGAGGCCAGCGATCGCGCCGCGCGGTTGGGCACGTAGCTGAGCTCCTCGATGGCCCGCTGCACCGCGACGAGCGCCTCCGGACTCACCGCCGTCGATCCGTTCACGACGCGCGACACCGTCGATCGCGAGACTCCGGCGGCGGACGCCACCTCTTCGATGGTCGCTCGTATCGACACGACTCTCCCTCCGTCCGACAGCGAAGTCGGATGCTCCCATGTGCCGCCGTCCGGCGTCAGAGAGCGCGAGCGGCGATGATGCGAGCGTACTCCCGACCGGAGTCCTTCAGACTCCGCTCCTGGGTGTCGTAGTCGACGCGCACGATGCCGAAGCGCTTGTCGTAGCCCCAGGCCCACTCGAAGTTGTCGAACATCGACCAGTAGAAGTAGCCGCGCACGTCGACTCCCGCGTCCGCTGCGTCGAGCACAGCGCCGAGGTGCAGGCGCAGGAACTCGGTGCGATCCTCGTCGTGCACGCGGGTCTCACCGTCTTCGACGACCGCGACGTCCTCGTAGGCGGCGCCGTTCTCGGTCATGTACAGCACGGTGCCCGCCGGTTCGGCGTACTCGGTCCACACGCGCTGCAGTAGGCGGGTGAGCCCCTCGGGCTGCACCTCCCAGTTCTGCGCGGTGCGCGGGAGGCCGCGCTCGACCGAGTGGATGCCGTCGCTCGACGGGTACGGACTGCGACCGGGACGATCCGTCGCGGGTCCGCCGCTGACCGGTGCGACCTCGGGCGCCGTGCCCGACACGAAGTCACCGTGGTAGTAGTTCACGCCCTGCGTGTCGATGTGCTGCGCGATCGTCGCGAGGTCTCCGTCGTGCACCGCGTCCTCGAAGCGGGCCACGGCCTCGGCATCCACCGCCCTGATGTCCTCGACGATGTCGGCGGGATACTCGGCGCGGTAGATCGGATCGAGGAACCAGCGGTTGAACTGGCCGTCGACGCGGCGAGCGGCGTCGACGTCGGCGGAGTTCGTGGGGTCTGCCGGGTCGGCGACCGTGTGGTTCAGGGTGATGCCGAGGTTCAGGCTCGCGTCGCGTCCACGCAGCTCGCGCACCGTCTCGCCGTGCGCGAGCAGCAGGTGGTGCGCTGCGAGCAGGCCCTCGGCGACGCTCGTATGCCCGGGGGCGTGCTCGCCTCCCGTGTAGGAGAGGAAAGACGAGCACCACGGCTCGTTCAGCGTCGTCCACACGTTCACCCGGTCGCCCAGCGCGTCGTGCATCGTGCCCGCGTATTCGAGGAAGCGTCCGACGGTGTCGCGGTTCGTCCACCCACCGGTCTCCTGCAGCGCCTGCGGCATGTCCCAGTGGTACAGCGTCAGCCAGGGCAGGATGTCGTTCGCGAGCAGCTCGTCGACGAGGCGCTCGTAGAAGTCGACGCCCTTCGCGTTGACCGCTCCGCCGTCGGGTCGCACCCGCGACCACGACGTCGAGAAGCGGTAGGTCTGCAGGCCGAGCTCCTTCATGAGGGCCACGTCCTGCGGGTAGCGGTGGTAGTGGTCGCACGCCACGTCGCCGTTGTCGCCCAGGATCACCGCTCCCGGCTCGCGGCTGAAGGCGTCCCAGATCGATGCGGTGCGCCCGTCTTCGAAAGCCGCCCCCTCGATCTGATACGCCGCTGTCGCGGCTCCGAAGAGGAAGTTCTCGGGGAAGGCGCGGGTCATACGGGTCATCCTTTCACCGCGCCCGCCATGATGCCACTGACGAGCTGGCGTCCGGCCACGACGAACAGGACGAGCAGCGGGAGGGTGGCGAGCACGGCTCCGGCGAGCACGATCGAGTAGTCGATGTAGTAACCCGACTGCAGCTGGCTCAGCGCCGTCTGCAGGGTCGGGTTCTGCGGGGAGAGCACGATCAGCGGCCAGAGGTAGTCGGTCCAGGCCGTCATGAAGGTGAAGAGCCCGAGGATGGCCATCGCGGGCCGGGCGGCCGGGATGCCGACGGTGAGGAACGTGCGGAACTGATTCGCACCGTCCATGCGCGCGGCCTCGATGAGCTCATCGGGGATCACGTCGACGAGATACTGCCGCATGAAGAAGACGCCGAACGCCGTGACCAGCGTCGGCACGATGACCGCACCGATCGAGCCGGTCCAGCCGAGTTCGCGCATCAGCATGAACAACGGGATGATGCCGAGCTGCGTCGGGATCGCCATGGTCGCGATCACGAAGATCATCAGACCGTCGCGACCCTTGAAGCGCAGCTTCGCGAACGCGTAGCCGGCGAGCGTCGAGAACGTCACGACCGAGAGCGTGATGATCGCCGAGATGAGGAACGAGTTTCCGAGAGCGAGCCAGAAGGGGATCGCGTCGAACACCTTGGCGGCGTTGGCGAAGAAGTTGCCGCCGGGGATCAGCGGCAGGGTCTCACCGCGGGTCGCGTTGGTGCCGCTCGCCACGACCACCGACCACCACAGCGGGTAGACGCTGCCGATGATGAACGCGGCGAGCAGGCCGTAGGTGAGGAAGCCGGGGCGACTGCCGATTCCGGCGTTTCCGCCGACGACTCCGCGACGCCGACGGATCTTCTCGGGCACGCTGAGTGCCTGGGTGGCGGTCATCGCGCGTTCTCCTCGGTCGTGGTGGCGATCGTCGTGCCGGCGGCTGCCGCAGCCATGGCCGTGCGTGCACGCCGGCGAGCGGCGCGGTTCTTGGGAGCATCCCCGGTCGAGATCCGTCTCGAGATGAGGAAGTTGATGACGCCGATGCCGACGATGAGCAGGAAGAGCAGGATCGCGACGGCGGATGCCTCACCGAGGTCTCGACGGAAGAACGCGAGCTCCCACAGGAACAGCACCGTCGTCTGGAACTGCCGGTCGCTGCCGCCGATGCCGCCGGCGGTCGACACGTCGAACAGGCGAGGCTCGGCGAAGATCTGCAGACCGCCGATCGTCGCGGTGATGATGACGAAGATCAGCGTGGGACGGATCGTGGGGATCGTGATCGAGAAGAAGCGACGCGCGGCACCGGCACCGTCGAGCGCGGCCGACTCGTAGAGGTCGCGCGGCACCGCCTGCATCGCGGCGAGCAGGATGAGGGCGTTGTACCCGGTCCAGCGGAAGTTGACCATGACGGCGATCGCGAGGTGCGAGAGAGCCGTGTTGTGCTTCCACTCCTGGTCGGCGATGCCGATCAGGTTCAGCAGGTTGTTGGCGAGGCCGTCGGCCTCGTTGAAGATGCTCGAGAAGATGATGGCGACGGCCACGGGCGTCACGACGAACGGGATGAGCACGCTCATGCGCCAGAACGTCGGAGCGCGAAGGCCTCGGTCGAGGAGATAGGCGATCACCAGGGCGACGGCCAGCTGCGGGATCGCCGAGAGCAGGAAGATGCTCAGGGTGTTGAAGATCGAGTTCCAGAACATGGCATCACCGAGGATCTCGATGAAGTTACCCGCTCCGACGAACTCCCCCTGCCCCTTGAGCAGGTCCCACTCGTGCACGGCCACCCACACCGTGTAGATCAGGGGGAACAGACCGACCAGGCCGAACAGCAGGAAGAACGGCGAGATGTAGAAGTACGGCGACGCGTTCTGGTCGAACCGCGAGAGGCGGTGTCGCCAGGGGCGCCTTCCGGCGGCATCCGGCTTCGGCTGTTCGGATGCCGTCTCGCGGCGTTCCGCTGTGAGGGTCATGAGGGTTCTTTCGTCTGAGTCGCGTGTCGGCTCGTCCGGTTCCGGTCGCAGTCCGTGCCGCCCCCGCAGAGGAGGCGCGGCACGAACTGCGACCGGAGTGGAGGCAGTGGCTGGGTCAGTCGACCAGCTCGTTCAGGAGCTTGATCGCGGCATCCCAGGCGCCCTGGGTGTCGGTCTCGCCGCGGTCGAGCCCGCTGAGGGCCGGACCGAAGACGTTCTCCTGGATGACCGAGTCATCGGCACCCTTGAACTGGGCGACGACACCCTTCGCGCGCTCGGCGAGGATCGCTCCGGTCGGCGCGTCGTTGAAGAACGCGTTCGGCGTCGCCTCGGATGACAGGGTCTCCTGCGCCTTGATCGTCGACGGGAAGTTGCCGGCCGCAGCGGACTGCTTGACCTGCTGCTCGGGCTGCGTCAGCCAGTCGGCGAGCTCCGCCGCGGCTTCCTTGTGCTGCGAGCTCTCGGGGATCGAGAGGAACGCGCCGCCCCAGTTGGCTGCTCCGCCGGGGAACACGTCGGCGAAGTCCCAACCGGTGGATGCGTCGCCGCCGCCGGCCTCGACCTGACCCTGGACGACGCCCAGCATCCAGCCGGGGCAGACGAAGGTCGCGAAGGTGCCGTCGACGAACGACTTGCCGCCGTTCCAGTCC
Source organism: Microbacterium phyllosphaerae (assembly GCF_017876435.1). Classification (NCBI taxonomy): domain Bacteria; kingdom Bacillati; phylum Actinomycetota; class Actinomycetes; order Micrococcales; family Microbacteriaceae; genus Microbacterium; species Microbacterium phyllosphaerae. The sequence goes on along the minus strand of NZ_JAGIOA010000001.1, from coordinate 1,003,240 downwards.
CAGGCCGTCTGTGCGGCAGACTGGCCGCCCTCGGTGGCTGCTCCGAGCAGTTCGAAGCGCTCCTTGAGCTCGGCGTTGTCCTCGACGTTCAGCTCGCCGTCAGAGGTGTAGTAGCCCTCGTCGAGCTGGTTGACCATGGCGTTCCAGACGAAGCCGGAGTGGTCGTACCAGGCCTTGCCGGTCTTCTCGGTGTACTCGGCGCCGACGGTGAAGTAGTTCTCCCAGTCGCCGTTGAGGAGTTCGGCGACCGACTCGCGGTCGCTGGGCAGCCCCGCAGCCTCGAAGGCTGCGCCGTTGTAGCAGATGCCGCTCGGGCCGATGTCGGTGCCGTAGCCGATCACGCGGCCGTCGGCATCCGTCGCCTGGCCGTACTTCCAGTCGACCCAGTCGCCCTTGCGGTCTTCGATGCCGTAGTCGCGCAGGTCGACGAAGGTGTCGGAGACGTCCATGATGGCTCCGAGCCAGCCCTCTTCGATCGCGACGACGTCGCTCAGGCCCGAGCCTGCGGCGATCTTCGTGAAGGCGTCGGTGCGGGCGTTGCCGCCGGTGTCGATGTTGGTCGCCTCGATCGTGACGTTCGGGTGCGCCTTCTCGTATTCGTCGTAGAGGTCTTCGTAACCGAAGGTTCCGAAGGTCGTGACGGTCAGCGTGACGTCCTCGTCGCCGGCGGCGCCGTCGCCGCCGTCCGCGCCGGTGGAGGCGCAGCCGGCGAGGGCCAGGACGGAGACGGATGCCGCGGCTGCTGCCGTGAGGATCCGGGTGCGGGCACGTGTGTTCACAGTTCACTCCTTTGTGGTGGGTCGTGCGGTGGTGCTGGTGCTTTCGGGGGATGCAGGGATGCTCGTGGGAGCGCTCCCATGCACTGAAGAGTGACTCTATGGGAGCGCTCCCACGAAAGTCAAGCCCCACCGGTGGCGTACCCTTGACCGGTGCCCGACACCGAACTCTCCCCCGCCCTCGTCCGCGCCGAATCGCTGATCCGCAGCATCCCGGACTACCCCGAGGCGGGGATCATCTTCCGCGACATCACCCCGCTGCTCGCCGACGCCGAGGCCCTCCAGGCCACCACTGAGGCGATCATCGCGCCGTTCGCGGGCCAGTTCGACGTCGTCGCAGGCATCGAGGCACGCGGCTTCATCCTGGCCGGGGCGGCCGCGATCGCCGCGGGCGTGGGCCTGATCCCGATCCGCAAAGCGGGCAAGCTGCCTCGCCCCGCAGCATCCGTCGACTACGCCCTCGAGTACGGCACTGCGACGATCGAGATGCACGACGACCTGCCCGCCGGATCCCGCGTGCTGCTGATCGACGACGTCCTCGCCACGGGCGGAACCCTGGCCGCCGGACGCGAGCTGGTCGAGCGCCTCGGCAGCCACGTCGTCGGGATCTCGGTGCTCTTCGAGATCGACGGACTCGGCGGCCGCGACGCCATCGGAGACCTGCACACCGTCTTCCACGCCTGACGCTCGCGCTCCGGGATTCGAGTCAGTCCCGAGCCGGTAGACTGAGCACGCCCGTCCGCCCGCGACTTCCGGAGCCGTTCATGCCCACCATCGTCGTCGACGTCATGCCCAAGCCCGAACTGCTCGACCCGCAGGGGAAGGCCGTGTCCGGCGCATTCGCGCGTCTGGGCGTCGAGGGCTTCTCCGATGTCCGCATCGGCAAGCGCTTCGAGCTCACCGTCGAGGGCGAGGTCACCGACGAGATCCTCGCCGAGGCCCGCCGCATCGCCGACGAGGTGCTCTCCAACTCCGTGATCGAGGACGTCGTCGGCATCGAGGTCGCCGAGTGACCACGCGCATCGGGGTCATCACCTTCCCCGGCTCGCTCGACGACCGCGACGCGCAGCGCGCCGTGCGCATCGCCGGCGCCGAGCCCGTCGCCCTGTGGCACGGCTCGCACGATCTCGAAGGCGTCGACGCCCTCGTCCTCCCCGGTGGCTTCAGCTACGGCGACTACCTGCGCGCCGGTGCGATCGCCGCGCTCTCGCCGATCATGGCCGAGGTCAAGGACGCAGCGGCCAAGGGCATGCCGATCCTCGGCATCTGCAACGGCTTCCAGATGCTCGTCGAGGCGCACCTGCTGCCCGGCGGCCTGATCCGCAACGACCACCAGCACTTCGTGCGTCGCGACCAGAAGCTCATCGTCGAGAACTCCGACACGGCGTGGACCAACAGGTTCCGCACCGGCCAGGAGATCACGATCCCGCTGAAGAACGCCGACGGCGGATACATCGCCGACGAAGAGACCCTCGACCGTCTCGAGGGCGAGGGCCTCGTCGCGTTCCGCTATGCGGGCGTGAACCCGAACGGGTCGCTGCGCGACATCGCCGGACTCACCAACGAGGCGGGCAACGTCGTGGGGCTCATGCCGCACCCCGAGCACGCCACCGAGGCGGGCTTCGGCCCCGACACCGCCGCGGCCATGCGCTCGGGCATCGACGGACTCGACTTCTTCACCAGCGCGATCGCCGCGGTCGCACGCGTCGCCGCGTAGGCCGCGGCACAGCGAGAGAACCGGCGGTCTGCGGAGAGCATCCGCATCGGGCCGCGATCAGCGGATGCCGAGCTCCTCGGCGACCACCAGCGCGGTACCGCCGAGCAGGACGATGTCGTCGCCGCGCACCGCCACACGGATCTCGAAGTCGTCGGTCACGATCGCCAGCGCCTCGTGCTCGATCGCCGCGCGCGTCTCGTCGAGGAAGACCCCGCCGACGATGTCGAGGGGTCCGGACAGCACGACCTGCTCGAGGCCGAGAGCGGCGACGACCGGGGTGAGCACACGCCCGAGAGCTCGCCCTGCGCGAGTCAGGATCTCGTCGGCGGATGCGTCGGGCTCCGCGAGCAGGCGACGCACGTAGGGCACCGCGGCCACGACCTCGAGGCAGCCGCGTCGGCCGCATCGGCACACCTCGCCGCCCTCGTCGACGAGCACGTGGCCGATCTCGCCGGCCGTGAAGCGGTCGCCGGTGACGAGCGCGCCACCCACGATCACGCCGCTGCCGATCCCCTGGCCGATCCGCACGAGCGCCAGGTTGTCGACGCCCGGCTGACCGTAGGTTCGCGCGGCGAGAGCGGCGGCATTGGCGTCGTTCGCGATGTGAACGGGCACGGAGACCGCGGCCGAGAGCGCCGCACCGAGATCGAGCCCGTGCCAGTCGAAGGCCACGGCCTCGAGGACGACACCCTCGGTGTTGACGACACCGGGAGAGCCGATGCCCACACCGAGGACCCGCACGGTCGACCGCTTGACCAGCACCGAGGCCAGCGCGCAGACCTTGTCGACCAGCGCGGCGCCCCGAGCGCCGTCGGTGGGCACGCTCGTCGAATGCACCACCTCGCCGTCGAGGTTCATGATCGCCCCGCTCAGCTCCGCGTAGGCCGAGAGGTCGAGTGTGACCACGTGATAGGAATCGGGGTTCAACGCGATGAGGGTGCTCGGCTTGCCGACCCTCCCCTCGGGGCTCGGCCCGCTCTCGCGCACGACCCCTTCGGCCGCGAGGTGATCGACGATGCGCGACACGCTCACCCTGGTGAGTCCGGTCGCTCTGGCGAGGTCCGCTCGACTCATCGCATCACTGCGGAAGAGCGTGCGCAGGATCAGGGAGCGGTTGACCTGCCGGGTGTGCTCCGGCAGGGCCTTCTCGGTGCCGCGGTTCGTCACGAGATGCCCAATTCCGCCGAGAGCACCGCGACCAGGGGGCCCTGCAGCGCGAGCAGTCCGCCGTCCGAGCCGATCTCGACGCCGATCGTGCTGGTCGTCGACGGAAGCGTGCGGTCGGTCAGACACCGCTGGGTCCGCTGCGCGAACGTCTCGTCGAGGATGTCCTCCGGGCCGACGAGCACGATGCGGGTCGCACCCAGCATCGAGATGATCGGAGCCACGGCAGCGGCGAGCGCGTCCGCCGCGTCGTCCATGACCTCGTCGCGGTTCTCACCGGCGTCGAGGCGCGCGCGCAGCGCCGGTACCGCGACGATCGCGTCGAGGCATCCGGGGCGTCCGCACAGACAGGTGGTGTCGCGTGTCGGATCCACCACCACGTGGCCGATCTCGCCCGCCATGAAGTCGACGCCGTCGATCAGCGTCTCGCCGATGATCAGCCCCGCCCCCGCTCCACGCTGGATGGTCAGGATCAGGATGCTGCGGCCGTCGTCGTTCTCGCGGAAGGTGTGCACCGCGAGAGCCATGCCGTTGGCGTCGTTGACGATGTGCACCGGCAGACCGAAGCGCTCCTTCAGAGACCCACGCAGGTCAGCGCCGAACCAGCCGAGATGGGGCGCGAAGCGCACGACGCCGTCACGGTCGACCACGCCGGGGCTGCCGACGCCGATCCCGAGGACGGGAGCGGATGCCTCGGCGAGCAGCTCCTCGATCATCGCGATGACGCGCGCGATCGCGTCGTCGCCGCGCTCGGTGAGCGCATCGACTCGGCGCTCGTGCGACACCTCCCCGCGCAGATTCATGACCGCGCCCCGGAACGACTGCGCGTCGGAGAGGTCGAGGCTGATGATCGAGCGGGAGTCGTCGTCGAGGGCGACCAGCGTCGCCGGCTTTCCCACGCGGCCCTCCGCCGCATGCCCCGCCTCGACGAGGATGCCCTGATCGATCAGCTCGCCGACGATGGTCGAGACGGTGACCTTGTTGAGCCCCGATCCGCGGGCGATGTCCGCCCGACTGCGCGGCCCCTCGTGGAACAGCGTCTGCAGCAGCATCGCGCGATTGCGCACGCGATTGTGCTCGGGGAGCGCCTTGGTCGTGATGCGGAGATCGGCCACAGCCCATTGTCTCCCGCCCGACCCGGGATCGGCATCACCTCGCGGCATGACGACGTCGCAGCAGGGTCACCCCGACGAGGAGCGCGAACCCGCCGATGCCGATCGCGACGACAGGGGCCTCGGAGCCGCTCTCGGCCAGGACATCGTCGGATGCGTCGGCGATCGGCGCGACGCCTTCGCCCTCGCCCTCGGGACTCGGGACCGTCGGCGTCTCGGGATCCACCGCGAGGCGGAACGGGTTGTACCCCGTGACCGCGAGGAGGTACCACGCGGTCGCTCCGGTGTGGAGGCTCGAGTAGTAGAGGTCGCCGAACCCGGTGTCGAGTCCGTCGCTCGACGACGCGACGATCCCTCGGCCGTCGCCGTTCGCGGCCTGCCGCTGAGCGAGCTCCGCCGAAGCGAGGATCGACTGCGTGTAGTCCGCGTCACCGGCGGAGTCGCGGGTGCGCAGGGCGAGAGCCAGCTGCCCCGACCCCTCGAACCAGACCTTCGACACATCGGCGCTGCTGAACGCGGGCCCCGCGTACGGACCGTCGGTCGCATGCAGGTTCTCGACCGTCCATGCCAGCGCGGACGCATATCGGTCGTCGAGCGTCGCGAGGTAGCTCCAGGTCTGAGGGTCCTCGGGGATCGGGTAATAGTTCGTCGAGACGCCATCCGGATGGGTCCCCGTCCACAGGTGGCCGTCCTCGGTCTGCATCGCGGCGACGAAGCCCGCGGCGACGGCCGCCCGATCCGCCCACACCGCATCGCCGGTGAGCGCAGACATCTGCGTGAAGAAGGCGGCGACATCGATGTTGTGCTCGGTCGACTTGAACGTGAACGGGTTGCCGTCGGCATCCTGTCCGCCGGTGTAGCCGAAGGGCGCCTGCTCGGTGTCGGCCGTGTTCTGCTGGATCCAGTCGGCCAACCGCAGGGCTCCGTCGAGGTACTTCCGTTCGCCGGTGACGTCGAAGAGACGGGCGAGCGCCATCCCCACCCACGCCTGATTGCCGGTGTTCGACGCCGAGGATCCGATCTCGACAGCGCCGGCACGGAGGCTCGCAGGCTGATACGACGCCCTGGTGCGCCCGTCGGAGAAGTCCGGGTCGTTCTGCTGCACGAACAGCAGCGCGTCGCCGATCGACTGCGCCCGACGGATGTCGTCGGGAAGCCCCCTCGCCGCATAGGCCATGACGATCAGCGCGTCGTCGTACACGAACGACGACGTGAACTCCCAGTCGGGGGTCGAGAAGAACCCGCCCTGGTAGCTCCGCGGCAGGCACATGCCGTCTGCGCTGCAGTACTCGTCGACCCGGTCGTCGAGGAACTCGTAGGCCAGCGCCGCCGAGTGCTCGTAGTCGACCGTTCCGTCGGGCGCGACGTACCAGTCCACGGTCCCCGCAGCCCCGGCCGCCGCGGTTCCCGCCGAGGAGGGTGCGGCGAGTGCCGGCTGCACACCGGCGCCGATCGTCGCCAGGATCATCAGGGTCGCTGCGGTGGTCAGGACGACCGCCTTCGTCTTCGGCCGATCGCGGCCGTTCGTCGCAGACATCGGTCAGCCCTTCACGGCGCCGGCGGACATGCCGGTCACCAGGTTGCGTTGGATGATCATGAAGAAGACGACGACAGGGAGAGCGAACAGCGTCGCTGCGGCCATCTGCCCGCCGTAGTCCGTGCCCATCTCGCCGCCGACCGAGACGGTGAAGGAGTTCAACCACACGGGCAGCGTGTAATTCGCCTGATCCTTCATGAACGTGAACGCGACGATGTAGTCGTTCCAGGCGGCGATGAACGCGAACACGCTGCTCGAGATGATGCCGGGCATCACGAGCGGGAACAGCACCCGGGTGAGCACCTGCCACGTCGTGGCGCCGTCGATGCGGGCGGCCTCGTCGAGCTCGATCGGGATGGCGAGGAAGAACCCGCGCATCACCCAGATCGAGAACGGGAGCACGCTCGCGACGTACGAGAGGATCAGGCCCCAGTAGGTCCCCAGGAGTCCCATCGAGTTGAAGATCAGGAACTGCGGGATGAGCAGCGCTGTGCCCGGCAGCATCTGGACGATGAGGATGAGCACCAGGATGGGCCGACGGCCGCGGAACCGGAACCGCGACAGCGCGGCCGCCGCGAACAGGCCGAGCACGATCGCGAACACCACCGCACCGGTGACGACGATCACGGAGTTCTGCAGATAGATGTGGAACTGGCCCTTGCCGATCGCCGTGAAGAAGTTGTCGAGCGTGGGCGATTCGGGGAGGAAGTGCGGCGTGCTGCTGAGCATCTCCGACCGCGGCTTGAACGCGGTGTTGATCATCCAGTACACCGGGAACGCCCACACGATGCAGAAGAGGATCGCGATGCTGCTGCTGACCCAGGGGGTGCGGCGTCGGCGTCGCCTGCGTCCGGTGGCGGTCGTCGTGGTCGTGGTCGCCGCGGGAGCCGGGGCGGTGGTCGTCGTGGTCATCAGAGGTCCTCTCCCGACCGCACGAGGTGTCGGATGTACACGGCGCTGAGCGCCGCGAGGATGACGGTCGAGGCCACGGCGATCGCCGACCCCGCCCCGATCTGCAGGTTGCCGGAGAACGCCGTCGTGTAGGTGAAGACGCCGAGTGTCGAGGTCGCCCCGTCGGGACCGCCCTCGGAGATGAGCCAGATCTGGTTGAAGACGTTGAAGTCCCAGATGATCGAGAGCATCGTCACGAGCAGGATCGTCGGTGCGATCGAGGGCAGCACGACGACGCGATAGATGCGCCATTCGGATGCTCCGTCGAGCCGGGCGGCCTCCTTCAGCTCGACCGCGACCTGCGTCTCGGCGGCGTACAGGGTCAGCGCGATGAAGGGGACGGCCTGCCAGACGACGAGCATCCAGATGCAGACCCACGCGAGCACCGGATCGGACGACCAGTCCTTGCTGGTCATGTCGCCGAAGATGCCGAGCTGCGTGAGCATCCAGTTGATCACGCCGTACTGCGGCTGGAAGAGCCACGACCAGACGATCGACGAGGCGACGTTCGGCATGGCCCAGGCCAGGATCAGCACGACGGTGGTGAGATAACGGATGCCGGAGGGCAGGCGCGTCATGAGATGCGACATCCCCGCGCCGATCGCCACACTGCCCACGACCAGAGCCGCCGTGAAGACGATCGTGCGCGTGAGGGACAGCCAGAACTCCCGGTCGGCCAGCACCGCGGCGTACTGATCCAGACCGACGAAGTCGAAGGCTCCCGTGAAAAGCGTCCGCTGGTTGTAGTTCGTGAAGGACGTGAAGACGAGGAAGCCGATCGGCAGCAGGGTGACGAACAGGATCATCAGGCCCGCCGGCGTCAAGAGCCAGAACGGGGCCGTGCTCCGGCGGCTGCTCGCCGTGCGCCGAGCGCGGGGCGACGGGGGACGAGGTGTTCGCGTCTTCACTGACGGCGGTGACACGACGGGTGTGGTGACCACGGGTTCGCCTTTCGGTGGTCGGGGCACCGCCGGTTCACGGGGCCGAGGAAGTACTGGGTGGGAGGATGCCGCACGTCCGCGATGCGCGGGCGCGCGGCATCCGAGGTGCTACTTGGTGTTGAGCGTCTTGTCGGCCGCGTCGTCGAAGGCGGTCGCCGCCTCGTCGACGGACTTCGAGCCCGAGGCGATCGAGGAGAACAGGTTGTTGATGTCCTTGTTGCTCTCGATCGTGGTCCAGTTGGCGTTGGCCGGCGTGGCCTTCGACCGGAGTGCGGCGGTGAAGAAGCTCACCTTGACGTCATCCAGCGTCTCCTGCGCGAACTCGATGCCCTCCGTGCTGTTCGGGATCCACCCGTCGACGCCGAACACGAAGTCCTTCTGAACCTCGGGGCTGGCGGCGATCTTGACCCAGTTCAGGGCGAGATCAGAGTTCTGCGACTTCACCGGGATCGCCCAGTCGGAGCCTCCGAGCATGACCGGCTGAGCCTCGCCCGAGAGGCCGGGGAACGGGAAGGACCCGAGGTCCGGCTCGAGATCCGGGTTGATCTTCAGGATCGCACCGGTGTTCGTGTTGAGGATCGCCGAGGTCTTGCCGTCAGCGAAGATCTGACCCTGATTCGGCTCGAAGGTGTCGAGAGTCGCGGATGCCGCGGTGGAGTACATGTTCTGGAACTCCTTGAACGCCTCGAGGCCCTCGAGGGCCTCGTCCGAGCCGAAGCCCGAGGTCCACTCGCCGCCCTTCTCGGATGCGATGTCCCCACCGGCGTCCCAGACGAACTGCATTCCCGCGTAGAAGTACTGACCAGGCAGGTAGAACGGTGAGAAGTCGGGCGTCTGCGCGTTGGCTGCCGCGACCTTGTCGAGGGCCGCCGTCAGCTCGTCATACGTGGTCGGGACCTCGGTGACGCCCGCTTCCGCCCACATCTTCTTGTTGTAGATCACGGCGCGAGCACCGGCGAATCCGGGTACCCCGTAGAGGCTGCCATCGATCGTCGCGGGGTCGACGAGTCCGTCGAGCCAGGTCTGGCCCTGGGCCAGGTCATCCTTGTACGCCGTGAGGTCGAGCAGTCCGCCGTTCGCGGCGTAGCTCGCGATCTGCGTATTGCCCATGTCGATCACATCGGGCGGGGTGTCGGTGGCGAGCGCCGTCGTGACCTTCGTGGTGATGCCGTCCCAGGTCTGCTTCTGGAGGTTCACCTCCGCGCCGGTCTCCTCGGTGAAGCGCTTGTTGATCTCGTCGAGCGTGTCGGGCGTGTAGTCGCCGTCCATGACCCAGACCGTGAGCGTCTCGCCCGATCCGTCGACCTCGGGGACCTTTCCGTCGCTGGGGGCACCGGCGTTGCCGGCACCGGCCGAACCGGAACATGCGCTGAGGGCGAGAGCGGAGACGATGCCGATGGCACCGAACGTCGCCAACTTCTTGATTGCCACTGAATTCTCCTTGGTGGGTGGGATACCGCGAACGGATACGTCGATGTTTCGTTCGTGAAAGTTAGTACACATCTGTTGCATATCCGTTGTCAATCATTATGTTGGCATTTATAGATCTGTTAGGTTTCAGCGTTATGACGGCATTGTTTCGCTTCCGGCGACAATCTTGGCCGTTGAATTAGGTCACTTTATTTACTAACTATTAGGGCATGTAACCAACTAATTCCTGCCCACCCGAAACAATCAGGGAGTTCGCCCGAATGTCGACCCTTCTTCCTCGACCCACGACCCAGATCACGTCGCCCGGCGAGTTCGAGCTCACCGCGGATGCCGCGATCTCGAGCCACCCCGACCTCGCCCAGCCGGCCCTGAGACTGCAGGAGCGACTGCGGGCGGCGACCGGGTTCGTGCTTCCGCTGAGCGTGTCCGACACCGCAGCGCGCGACGCCGTGAGCATCCGTCTGGATGTCGATCGGTCGCTCGCCGACGAGGCCTTCGATCTCGAGACCACACCGGCGTCGGTCCGGCTCGCCGCGTCGACCGAGCGAGGCGGACACTGGGCCGTCCAGGCCCTGCTGCAGCTGTTCCCGGCTGCCGTGTATCGGCGGTCCCCGGGCACGACCGTGCGCTGGACCACCCCCGCCACGCGCGTGCAGGACGCCCCGAAGTTCCCCTGGCGTGGAGCCATGCTCGACGTCGTCCGCCACTTCGCACCGACACGTGACGTCCTGCGGTTCATCGACCTGCTGGCGATGCACCGCCTCAACACCCTGCATCTGCACCTCACCGACGACCAGGGCTGGCGGGTCGAGATCACCAGGTACCCCCGCCTCACCGAGGTGGGCGGCTGGCGCCCCGAGACCCAGCTCGGAGCAGAGCACGGATCCGACACCGACGGGCGACCGCACGGCGGCTTCTACACGCAGGACGACATCCGCGAGATCGTGGCGTACGCGACCGCACGCGGGATCACCGTGGTGCCCGAGATCGAGCTCCCGGGCCATGCGCAGGCGGCCGTGGCCGCGTATCCCGAGCTGGGTGTCGGCGACGCCGACGGCGCACCGACCACCCCATGGACCCGCTGGGGCATCAATCCGGTGATCTTCAACGTCGAGGAGTCGACCATCCGGTTCCTGTCGGACGTGCTCGACGAGATCGTCGACCTGTTCCCCTCGGAGTACATCTGCATCGGCGGAGACGAGTGCCCCAAGATCCAGTGGGTCGAGGACGAGCGGACCCAGGATCGGATGCGGGAGCTCGGCCTGCACGACGAGGAGGAGCTGCAGAGCTGGTTCGTCAGCCGTATCGGCCAGCACCTGGCGTCGCGCGGGCGCAAGCTGCTCGGCTGGGACGAGATCCTCGAGGGAGGGCTCGCCGACGGTGCGACCGTGCTCTCCTGGCGCGGCAATGTCGGCGCTCTCACCGCTGCCCGCTCGGGGCACGACGTGGTCGCCTGCCCGGAAGACACGGTGTACCTCGACTATCGCGAGTCCGATCTCGACTCGGAGCCGATCCCGACCGGCACCGTGACGACGGTCGAGAAGGCGTACTCCTTCGATCCCGTGCCCGCGGAGCTCGACGCCGCCGAGGCGCGACACGTGCTCGGCGGCCAGGCGAACCTCTGGACCGAGCACATCGACTCGATGCGGGGTCTCGACTACCGCGCGTTCCCGCGTCTGTCAGCCGTGGCCGAAGCGCTGTGGACCACGGGTGACCGCGACTACGCCGAGTTCGCTCCACGGTTGACCGAGCACCTGGCCCGCCTGGATGCGGCCGGTGTCGAGTACCGGCGTGCAGACGGCCCGCTGCCCTGGCAGGAGCGCCCGGGAGTAAGCGGACGCACCCGGTCGGCCGAGGAGGCGGCTGCGCATCTGGCCCGGATCACCGCGAACATCGGCTGATCGCTCTCCGCACCTGTTCGGGCGAAACCCTCGCCCACGGGAGGAACTCCGACCCTCGGGAGGGGGGATCCTCGAGATCTCTCCTCCCGAAGACGAGTTCTCCTCCCGAGATACCGCGGGCGCGGAGCGCCGGTCAGTCGACCGGAAGGCTGAACGGGTTGTCGCCGGCGGCGGCGAGCAGGTACCAGGCCGTCGCACCGGTGTGCAGGCTCGCGTAGTAGAGGTCACCGAAACCCGAGTCGAGGCCGTCGGTCGAGGTCGCGACGATGCCCTTGCCGTCACCGTTCGCCGCATCGCGCTGCCCGAGGCGGATGCTGTCGAGCAACGCCTCGGCGCGATCCGCGTCGCCCGCACCATTCCGCAGCTTGAGGGCCAGCGCCAGGTGGCCACTGCCCTCGAACCACACCTTCGACACGTCGGTGTCGCTGATCGACGGCCCCTGGTACTGACCGTCGGTGGCGATGAGGTTCGCGAGGGTCCAGTCGAGTGCCGCGTCGTATCGGGCGTCGCCGGTCGCGAGCGAGGTCCAGGTCTGCGAGTCCAGGGGCACCGGGTGGGTGTTCACGGTGGAGCCGTCCAGGAGCGTCCCCGTGTCGACGTGGCCGTCCGCGCTCTGCATCGCGGCGACGAAGTCGGTGGCGACCGCAGCACGGTCAGCCCAGACGGGGTCACCGGTGAGCTGCGCGAGCTGGGTGAAGAATCCGGAGATGTCGCTGTTGTGCTCGGTCGACTTCCACACGAGCGAGGTGCCGTCTTCGAGCTGCCCGCCCGTGTAGCCGTAGGGGGCACGGCTCATGTCGGCGGTGTTCCTCTGGATCCACTGCGCGATCCGCACCGCGCCGTCGAGGTACTTCTGCTCTCCCGTCGCGTGGAAGAGCCGCGTGAGTGCCATGCCCACCCAGGCCTGGTTGCCGGTGAAGGTGCCGGGGCCGGTGATCTCGACCCGCCCCTGCCGGATGCCGTGCGGTTCGTACGAGGTGCGCACGCGCCCGTCGCCGATCGGGTCCTCGTCCTGCACGAACAGCAGGGTGTCGCCGACCGCCTGCGCGCGGCGGATGTCGTCGGGAAGGCCCCGAGCCGTGTACGCGATGACGACGAGAGCGTCGTCGTAGACGAAGGAGGGCGTGAAGTCCCAGGTCGGCAGGTCGGTGAAGAACCCGCCCTGGTAGCTGCGAGGCAGGCAGTGGCCCGCGCCGTCGCAGAACTCGTCGACACGCGCGTCGAGGAACTCGTAGGCCAGCGAGACCGACAGCGTGGGATCGGGGGCGGCACCTGCCGCGGTCGGGTCGTCCGGCGTCGCATCGCCGGATGCAGCGGATGCAGCGCCGGCGACCAGCGCCGCTGCGACGAGTGCGGCAGCGATCACCCACGGAGCCGAACGGCGCGTGGAACCCGACATGCTGACCCCCTCGGTCTGAACAGCGGTCCGAGTGCGGGCCCCGCAGGCGACCAGGAGGTCACGAGCAAAATGCTGGCATACCAGGAAGTCTCTTCGGAAGTGGCAAAGGTCTAGATCTTGCCGCTTCTGCGATGTCCGGCATCGCGGGTAGCATCCGGCCATGCCCATCACACTGGAGAACGTCGGCATCGCCGTGCGCGACCTCGAGGCGACCATCGCCTTCTTCACCGACCTCGGCCTCACGGTCATGGGGCGCGACGAGGTGAGCGGCGAGTGGGCCGACACCGCCGTCGGGCTCGACGGCAACCACGCCAGGATCGCCGTGCTGCAGACCCCCGACGGGCACGGTCAGCTCGAGCTCTTCGAGTACATCCACCCCGAGGCGATCGAGACCGAGCCGACGCTGCCGAACGAGATCGGGATGCACCGGGTCGCGTTCTCGGTCGACGACATCGACGAGTCGCTCGCCATCGCCGCCCGGCACGGCTGCCGTCCCCTCCGCGGCGTCGCGAACTACCAGGGCGTCTACAAGCTCACGTACCTGCGCGGACCCAGCGGCATCCTCGTGATGCTCGCGCAGGATCTGACGAAGAACCCGGGGATCTAGCCGAGTGCCGGCGGCCACACCCCGATGAGCACCGCCATGACCACGATCGTGACGAGCTCGTGCGCGATGTTCATCGTGGTCAGTGCCGTCGGGCGCCCCTCGAACGCGTCGTGCGTGATGAAACGGGCCGCCGTGAACCCTGCCCACAGCAGCACGCCCGTCACCACCGCCGCCCAGAAGAACGAGCCCTCGTAGAAGTGCCAGGCGATGGCGGATGCCCCGGCGAGCACCCACGACGTGATGAAGCTCACGATCACGGTCGTGATGATCGCCATGGTCGCGCTCGAACCCGGGCGATCCATGTCGACGTTCGCGAGCTTCGACCAGCGTGTGCCGAACACCTTCGGCGAGTACCAGACCGTGCCGACGATCATGCTCGACGCCGTGGCGATGAGGACCGCCCAGTAGTTGATCTCGGGAACCATGACAGCCTCCAGTGCTCGGATGCCCGAAGCATACTCCCGGGCTGCAAGGCGGCCTGAAGCGCCGCGGAATATCGCTTCCCCGAATCGATTCGATTCCGGCCCTGGCAATCATGTAAGCGTTTGCACTAATCTGTTGCCATGGCACAGCTTGAGCAGATCGCAGCCCCCGGTTCCGAGTGGTGGCGCAGCGCGGTCATCTACCAGATCTACCCCCGTTCGTTCGCCGACGCCTCGGGCGACGGCATCGGCGACCTGCCCGGCATCACCAGCCGACTCGACTCCCTCAAGGAGCTCGGCGTCGATGCGATCTGGCTGAGCCCGTTCATGACGAGCCCGCAGCGCGACGCCGGCTACGACGTGGCCGACTACCGCGACGTCGACCCGCTCTTCGGCACGCTCGACGACTTCGACACGATGCTGAACGAGGCGCACACGCGCGGCATCCGCGTCGTGGTCGACCTGGTCCCGAACCACTCGTCGGCGCAGCACGCCTGGTTCCAGGAGGCCCTGAAGGCAGCCCCCGGCAGCCCTGAGCGCGCGCGGTACATCTTCCGCGACGGCAAGGGGAAGAACGGAGAGCTGCCCCCGAACAACTGGGAGTCTGTCTTCGGCGGCGGCATGTGGGAGCGCATCACGGAGGCCGACGGCACCCCCGGCCAGTGGTACCTGCACATCTTCGACCCCACGCAGCCCGACTTCGACTGGAACAACGAAGAGGTCCGCGAGGAGTTCCGCTCGATCCTGCGCTTCTGGCTCGACCGCGGTGTCGACGGCTTCCGCGTCGACGTGGCGCACGGCATGATCAAGGCCGACGGCCTGCCCGACTACACCCCGCCGGCAGACGCCGACTCGATGGGTGGCGGCGAGGCGAACGTGCCGTACTGGGGCCAGGACGGCGTGCACGAGATCTACCGCGACTGGCACCGGGTGCTCGCCGAGTACGACGGCGATCGCGCCCTGTGCGGCGAGGCGTGGATGCCGACGCTGAAGCAGACCGCCCTCTGGGTGCGCCCCGACGAGATGCACCAGACCTTCAACTTCCCGTACCTGATGACGGAGTGGGATGCGAAGGCCCTGGGCGACGTCATCCGCGAGTCGCTCGACGCGTTCGGTGCCGTCGGCGCTCCCAGCACCTGGGTGCTGTCGAACCACGATGTCGTGCGTCACGCCTCCCGCCTCGCGCTGACCGACGACAACCCGCAGGGTGAGGGCATCGGCCCGAACACCCCGCACAAGCCCGACACTGCGATCGGCCTCGCCCGCGCCCGCGCGGCGACGACAGTGATGCTCGCGCTCCCCGGATCCGCGTACCTGTACCAGGGTGAGGAGCTGGGCCTGCCCGAGGCGATGGAGATCCCCGACGCGTTCCGTCAGGACCCGACCTGGTTCCGCACCAACGGCGAGCGCTACGGGCGCGACGGATGCCGCGTGCCGCTGCCCTGGGAGGCCGACGCTCCGGCGTTCGGCTTCAACGAGACCGGCGCTTCGTGGCTGCCGCAGCCGGCCGACTGGGCGTCGTACTCGCGTGACGTCGAGGAGGTCGACCCCGCGTCGACGCTCGCGCTCTACAAGCGCCTGCTCGCCGGACGCCGCGAATACGGCTTCGGCAGCGGATCGCTGGTGTGGGAAGACGCGGGAGCGGATGCGGTGGCATTCCGCCGAGGCGACGTGCACGTGCTCGCGAACCTGGGCACCGAGCCGCTGCCGCTGCCGGCCAACGCGTTCGTGATCCTGCAGAGCCAAGCGTTCGACGGCGGCGCCGTTCCCGTCGACACCGCTGTCTGGTACACCACGGCGTAACGTCGCACCCCGTTCCGGTCGCAGTTCGCCCCGCCCACGGCACAGCCAGACGGCACGAACTGCGACCGGAGCGACCCAGAGAGGAATCGCATGGCGAGCATCGACGAGGTCGCCCGGCTCGCCGGGGTGTCGACGGCCACGGTCTCGCGCGCGCTGAGCGGACGAGGCCATGTGTCGGAGTCCGCGCGCCTGCGAGTGCAGGAGGCCGCAACGGCGCTCGGCTACGTGGTGTCGTCTCGGGCCTCGAGCCTGGCATCCGGCCGCACGCGCAACATCGGCGTGGTGGTGCCCTTCCTCGACCGCTGGTTCTTCAGCACCGTGCTGTCGGGGGTGTCGGCCGCGCTGATGCGCGAGGGCTACGACATCACGCTCTACAACATCACCGCCGACAAAGACGTGCGCCGGCACGTGTTCGACACCTTCCTCCGTCGCCAGCGGGTGGACGCCGTGATCGCGGTGTCGATCGAGCTCGACGACGACGAGACGCAGTACCTGCTCGACCTGGGCCTGCCGGTGATCGCGATCGGCGGACCGAACCCGAAGCTCGACACCCTCACGGTCGACGACGTCGCCGTCGCCCAGCTCGCCACGGAGCACCTGATCAGCCTGGGCCACCACGACATCGCGCACATCGGGGCGAACCCCGAGTTCGACATCGACTTCCACATCCCGACGAACCGTCGTCTGGGTTTCGAGAAGGCGCTGGCGAAGGCCGGCATCCCGCTGAATCCCGCCTTCCTCGAACCCGCCGACTTCACGGTCGAGGGCGGCTACCGCGCCGCGAAACAGCTGCTCGGCCGCCCCGGCCCTCGGCCCACCGCCGTGTTCGCCGCATCCGACGAGATGGCCATCGGCGCCCTGCTCGCCGCGCGCGACCTCGGCTTCGCTGTGCCCGAAGACCTTTCGATCGTCGGCATCGACGGCCATGAGCTCGGTGAGTTCTTCCGCCTCACGACCGTCGACCAGTTCCCTCTCGGGCAGGGCGAGCGGGCAGCGGATGCCGTGCTCGCCAAGCTCGCCGAGGGTGACGCCGCCGGCATCCCCGCGGCACTCCCCTACGAACTGAACGTGCGAGGAACGACCGCGCGGCTGGTTCCCTGACCCTCGACGATCAGATGCTGCGTCCGCGCGGGCTGCGTTACGAGCGACGAGAACGGGAACTGCGCCTCGCGAGCATCGCTCCGCCGATCACCGCCGCGATGAGGGATCCCAGGAGCACGCCGATCTTGACGTGCTCATCGGCGACGGAACTCGACCCGTAGGCGAGTTCTCCGACCAGCAGCGAGACGGTGAACCCGATTCCGGCGACGAAGGCCATGCCCGTCAGGTCGGGCCACCGCAGAGTCTCGTCGAGTCGAAGGGCGGGCACTCGGCTCAGCACGAAGGTCGTCGCCAGGATCCCGATCGGCTTGCCGGCGACGAGTCCGACGATGATCCCGATCGCGATCGGGTCGGTCAGGGCGGATCCCAGCCCCTCCAGCCCGCCGATCGTCACGCCGGCGGCGAAGAAGGCGAACACCGGAACCGCGAACAGCGTCGCGACGACACCCCACCGATCGGCGAAGTGCGGTGCGAGGCCGTCGTACAGCGGCTGGCCCTCGGCATCCTCTCCGGCGGGCACGCGCGCGCGCTCCGTGGGCACGACGGGAACGACGAAGCCGAGCAGCACACCCGCGACGGTGGCGTGGATGCCGGCGGCATGGATGCACACCCACACGGCAACGGCGAGTGGCAGCAGGATCCACCACGCGCGCACGCCCTTCTGGACGAGGAACGCGAACCCGGCGAGCGGCAACAGCGCGAGAGCGAGCCACGGAAAGCTGATCGAATCGGTGTAGAACGTCGCGATGATGGTGATCGCGATCAGATCATCGATGATCGCCAGCGTCAGCAGGAAGACACGGAGGGCGGGAGGCAGGAACTTGCCGACGACGGCGATCACGGCGACGGCGAAGGCGATGTCCGTCGCCGTCGGAATCGCCCATCCGCGCAGTGCGTCGCCGTCGCCCATGTTGATCACCGCGAAGATGACGGCGGGCACGATGACACCGCCGACAGCCGCAGCGATCGGCAGCGCCGCCTGACGCGGATCGCGCAAGCGGCCGGTGACGAACTCCTCTTTCAGCTCGAGGCCGACGACGAAGAAGAAGATCGCCAATAGGCCGTCGGCCGCCCAGGCTCCGACGCTGAGTTCGAGGTGCAGCTCGGGAATCCCGAAGATGAAGTCGCGCACGGACTCGTACCAGGACACCGCGGGGGTGTTGGCGAGGATCAGGGCCGCGACGGTGGCGGCGAGCAGGAGCGATCCGCCGAGGACATCACTGCGGGCGTTGGAGCGGATGCCCCGCCACAGCTCGTGCGGAGCCAGACGGAGGCGGGGACGGGTAGGAGAAGTGGACACGGCAAGACCTCACGCGGAAGAAGGGGTGGATGGCGCAGGAGACCACCGCCCCGAGTGAGGCGTGGTCTAGCCGCGTGGCGGCGGGCAGCCCGCGATCTCGCCGTGCGAGAGGGTGCCCCACACACTGGTCCAGCCGTTCGTGCCCGGGTGCATCACGACGCGCATCCATTCCTTCATCGGCGTCGCCGAGCGCAGCTCATGCGGAGCGCGCGCCGAACCGGCGATCGAGAGGAGGGCCATGGGACCAGCGTATCCGGCACCACCTGAGGAATTCAGACGCCGCGCAACGCCTCTCCTGCCGCGTCGAGCGCGCCGTCCGCCAGGGCGAAGTAGGCCCACTTGCCGCGCTGCTCGCGAGTGACGAGGCCGGCGTCGGCCAGCAGCTTCATGTGGTGAGACACGGTTCCCTGCGAGAGACCGACCGGGTCGGTGAGATCGCAGATGCAGGCCTCGCCGCCGTCGGCCGACGAGATCAGCGAGAGCAGGCGGATGCGCGTCGGGTCACCGAGAGCTTTGAACAGCCGGGCGATGCGCTCAGCCTCGGCGAGGGGCAGAGCGGATGCCGTGCGCGGCGCGCAGCAGGCCGTGTCTGCGAGGGTCACCGGAAGCGTCATGCCGACATCCTCTCACGTATTGACAATCTTCGATACGTATCAGATGCTTCATATTGACGTTCATCGATTCGAGGAGAAATGATGCCAGACCTTCCTGTCGTCGTCATCGGAGCGGGGCCCCAAGGTCTCGCGGCAGCAGCTCACCTGGTCGAACGCGACATGGATGTCGTCGTGGTCGAACGGGGCGCCGCTGCAGGTACGGCTGTCTCGGAATGGGGACACATCCGACTCTTCTCCGCGTGGCCCGAGCTGATCGACTCCGCCTCCCGGCGCCTCCTCGAACCGACCGGGTGGGCCGCCCCATCCACCGGCTATCCGACCGGGAGCGCCTGGGTGTCGGGCTACCTCGCCCCACTCGCCGAGGCTCTCGGCGGTCGGGTGCGGTTCGACACCACGGTGACGGGGGTGGCGAGGCAGGGCCGAGACAAGGTCGTCGACAGCGGTCGGCGAGGCCGACCCTTCGTCGTACACACACGCGACCGCCACGGAGCCGAAGGGCGGGTCCTCGCGAGTGCCGTCATCGATGCCAGCGGCACCTGGGGAACACCGAACCCGGCCGGCGCCGACGGCTACCCCGCGGTCGGCGAGAGCACGGCATCCGACCTCATCTCGTACCGGGTGCCGGACGACGTCTCGTCCCTCGCCGGGTCGCACGTCGTGGTCGTCGGCGCCGGGCACTCCGCGACGCACGCCGTGCTTCGGCTCACGGATCTGGCCCGACGCTCTCCCGGCACCCGGGTGACCTGGTTGCTGCGCCGCGGCAGTGCGGCCTCGGCGCTCGGCGGCGGAGCCGGAGACGGACTGCCGGAGCGCGCAGCACTCGGCACACGGGCACGGCGAGCGATCGATGCCGGGAGTGTCGACGTGGTCACGGGGTTCCGTGTGTCGGAGTTCCGACGCGACCCTGACAGCCTGGTGGTCATCGCGGAGGACGGGCGCGAGATCGACGGCGTATCGCGCGTGTTCGCACTGACAGGATTCCGCCCCGACACCGAGATCCTGCGTGAACTGCGCATCGACCTCGACGCGACGCTGGAGGCGGTCGCCGGGATCGCGTCCGAGATCGACCCGAACATCCACTCGTGCGGATCCGTCGGCGCGACGGGTGCGCGACAGCTCTCCCAGCCCGAGCAGGGATTCTTCATCGTCGGAGTGAAGTCGTACGGACGCGCGCCGACGTTCCTCGCGTTGACCGGATTCGAGCAGGTGCGCAGCGTCGTCGCGCATCTCGCCGGCGATCACGAAGCCGCCTCACGCAACGAACTCGTCCTGCCCGAGACGGGGGTCTGCGGCGGGTCGGGCGACTTCGACACGGCATCCTCCGGCGCAGGATGCTGCGCGGCACCGTCGGCCCTGCAGATCAGCAGGACACCCACCGCGCTCGACCCCGCTCGCTCGCTTACCCTGGAGATCATGACCGACAGCATCCCCTCCGTCCTGTTCGTGTGCGTGCACAACGCGGGGCGCTCGCAGATGGCCGCAGGCTTCCTGCGCGAGTTCGCGGGCGACCGCATCGAGGTGCGATCGGCCGGTTCCATGCCCGCCGATCAGATCAACCCGATCGCGGTCGAGGCGATGAGCGAGCTCGGCATCGACATCACCGCCGAGGCGCCCAAGGTGCTGACGACCGAGGCCGTGCAGGCATCCGATGTCGTGATCACGATGGGATGCGGCGACGCCTGCCCGTTCTTCCCCGGCAAGCGGTACGAGGACTGGGAGCTCGACGACCCTGCCGGGCAGGGCATCGACGCCGTGCGCCCGATCCGCGACGACATCCGCCGCCGCATCGAAGCACTCGCGGGCGAGCTTCTCGCCTGACGCGGCCGGCGCCGGCGCCGGCATACACGGCACGAATGGCTGGGGATTCCCCGCTGGGCCGGTCGATGCCGTGGCATCCGCCGGCCCAGCGGGATTCCGTCAGCCGCATGAACAGCCGACCGGGCGCGAGAGGATCAGCGGGCGACGATGAGCCCTGCGGTCTTCTCCTGCACGGCCTGGAAGCGGCGCTGCACGTCGGACCAGTTGACCAGCTCCCAGAACGCCTTGACGTAGTCGGCGCGCACGTTGAGGTAGTCGAGGTAGTACGCGTGCTCCCAGACGTCGAGCTGCAGCAGCGGCGTGACACCGAGCGGCGCGTTGCCCTGCTGGTCGAACAGCTGGAAGATCACCGGGCGGGCACCGACGCTGTCCCAGGCGAGCACGGCCCAGCCGGAGCCCTGCACACCGAGCGCGGTCGCCGTGAAGTGCGCGCGGAAGGCGTCGATCGAGCCGAACGCGTCGGTCAGCGCCGCCTCGAGCTCTCCTTCGGGGTTTCCGCCGCCGTCGGGCGACAGGTTCTCCCAGAACACCGAGTGGTTGATGTGCCCGCCGAGGTTGAAGGCGAGGTCCTTCTCGAGCTTGTTCACCGCGGCGAAGTCACCGGAGTCGCGGGCCGCGGCCAGCTGCTCGAGGGCCGTGTTGGCGCCGGTCACGTAGGCCTGGTGGTGCTTCGAGTGGTGCAGCTCCATGATCTTGCCGGAGATGTGGGGGGCGAGAGCCGAGTAGTCGTAGGGCAGCTCGGGGAGGGTGTACGGAGAGGTCATGCGTGTTCCTTTCATCGGACTTCAGTTCTGGGTGCGTTCAATTCTCGTCGTGCGGCAGCGTGTGGAATCGGCGGTCGAGGTAGACGAGCGGTCGACCCGGCCGCCCGAGCAGCACCTCGTCGATCTCGGCGACCACGACCGTCGATGAGCCGACCGCGACCGTCGACATCGTGTGGCCGCGCATCGCCGCGCGCGCCTCGGCGAGGTACGGCTCACCTGTCGGAAGGGTGCTCCACCCCTGTTCGGGGGTGAAGCGGTCGGCCCCGCTCACCGCGAAGCTCTGCGCCAGAGCCGAATGCTCGTCGTCGATCAGGTGCACGACGAACGACTCGGCGTTGAGGATCGAGCCCGCGCTGCCGGTGGCCCTGGTCACCGAGAACACGATCGCTGCCGGGTCGACCGCGACGGATGCGACGCTCGACGCCGTGAGGCCGACGGGGCCGGCGGGCGTCATCGCGGTGATGATCGCGACTCCGGCCGGATGCGCGCGGAAGGCGGCCTTGAGCCCCTCACCGACCTCGGAGGGGACCGGCGCTGCGGGATGCTGCTCACTGCTCATTCGGGTGTCTCCTGGGGCGGAAGTGCGGTGATGATCGGGTGGTCGCGTTCGATGATGCCGAGCTTCGCCGCGCCACCGGGCGAGCCGAGCTCGTCGAAGAACTCGACATTGGCCTTGTAGTAGTCCCGCCACTCGTCGGGCAGGTCGTCTTCGTAGTAGATCGCCTCGACGGGGCACACCGGTTCGCACGCGCCGCAGTCGACGCATTCGTCCGGGTGGATGTACAGCGAGCGTTCACCCTCATAGATGCAGTCAACCGGGCACTCATCGATGCACGCACGGTCCTTGACATCGACGCACGGAAGAGCGATCACGTAGGTCATCTGTCAGTTCCTGTCGCAGTCACATGTTCCACGGTAAGACCTCAAGTACGCTTGAGGTCAAATCGAGGGGAGATCTCCGTGACCGCAGAGGCAGATTCCGAACGAGCCGTGCACGGACCCGACGAACCACTGACGATCGGTGAGATGAGCAGGCGCACCGGCGTCGCGCCCTCGGCCCTGCACTTCTACGAGAGCCTCGGACTCATCGCCTCGACGCGCACCGCCGGCAATCAGCGTCGTTACGCCCGCCACATGCTGCGACGGGTTTCGCTCATCACGGTGGCGAAGCGCCTCGGCATCCCCCTCGCCGACGTGCAGCACGCGTTCTCCGACGTGCCCCTGACCCAGACGCCGAGCCATGCCGACTGGCAGCGGGCGTCGAGGCGCTGGAAGCGCGAGCTCGAGAAGCGCCGCGAGGGGATCGAACGTCTCGAACGCGAACTCACCGGATGCATAGGCTGCGGGTGCCTGTCGATGAAGGCGTGCGGGTTGCTCAACCCCGACGACGCCCTCGGCAGTCAGGGCGCGGGCCCGCAGCGCCTGCGCCCCGAAGACGACGACTGAGGCGTACATCAACGCATGTTGACGGGCTTCGCTACGAGGAGATCGGTCAGTGGACGGAGCGGCCGGAGATCCTAATCGGTCGCCAGGATTTTGTCTGTCGGCCAGACGCCCTACAGACACGGAGCGAACGAATCCGAGATGCTGAGGCTTCCGGTTCTTCAAGGAGATAAATAATGACAAAGAAGTTCTTGACGGCATTCTCAGGCGGGGCTATGGCGGTGGTGGGCCAGGGCGATCATCAGAAGCATCGAACCCCAGATCACGCAGCACCGCCCAATCCCGATGACCGAGCCGGAAGTGATACATTCCATTTATGATGGTGTGGATCGTGTACTTGGAAAATACTCCTGGTTTCATCGGCGTGTTCGACGTTGAGGATGACGCGTACGAATTCCAAGAGAAGTACGCAGCTGACAGCGGCCTCTCAGTTCTGCTCACCCCTGTCACAGTGCCCTATCGGGCCGCAGGAACAAATGCAACTCTCTACTCACAGTAGACGCCAAGAGTGCAACGCGATTCAATCGGATCGACTATCTTGAAACAATTTCGACTGATCAGAATAAGGTATTCAAAGATGAGGTACCTTCACGACCGCAAAGTCGGTCTGCTTATCACCGGATCGCTGATCCTCGGGATCATAGCGGCGGGCAACCCGGCCTACGCGGACTCCTCGGGGAGCGATAAGCTCGATCTCCCGTCGCTCACAGCGACAAGTTCGGAGGACGTCCCGGACGAGTATCTCGTTTACCCAGATGGAACGCCACTTCCGGCTGATGCTTCGGTAATGACGGACGCGGAGATGGATGCGCTCGGATCAGACACGAAGATCAGCACTCCTGATTCGACGCCAGGCGCGACTGCGAAAGCGACGGTCGTGGGAAACTGCCATTTCGCGGTGGGAAATATGTGGAAACGATCCTCCGCAAAGGGGCTGCCCTACGGCGGAGCGGGCGCGAAGCCAGCTATTTCTAGTTGTTGGGGAGCGGTCACCAAGACGTACATCAGGTCAATCGTGTTCATGCATAATGGGTGGCTTTGGGTTCCCGTGACCAATGCTTTCGAGAGTTTTGGCACCTGGAACATGGAGCAGAAAAGTGTCCTTTATGCATGCAATGGGACGGGTCAGCATACGTTCCGCGTTGTCTCGTACTTCAAAGCCTCCGGGGCGAAGGATGTCATCGCTGCGGAAGCTCAGCTCAGCTCAGGCGATTACAAGCTCCAGTGCGGTTAGAGGACTACTCGACTTTATGACGCGTTGAGAAATTGCCGCACAGAACCGGGGTCATTGAACGACAGGTGCGACCCGGGCGTCGTCACCGGACGTAGAGCACAGAACGCCGGGGGCCCTCACGGGTCCTCGGCGTTCTGGGTTTCCCGGCTTCCGCCTGATGAGGTGCACTACGCCGGCACTCGATGCGAGAAGCGCAGCGGCAGAAAGGAGGCGCATGGATGGCGGCATATCCGGCAGCGGGCGTCGGCAGTCAGGGAGCAGGGCCTCAACGCCTCCGTGACGAGGACGCCTGAGCGCCCTCGTCACGGTACTTCGCGGGCGAGCGGTCAGGCGACGGTGAACGCGGCGCTCAGCAGCGCGTCATCCCGCGAGCTCGGGCCGACGAGCAGCTCGAACGCACCCGACTCCACGAGGCGGATGCCGGCGGCATCGACGATCGAGCACTCTGCGACCGGCAGCTCGAGGCGCACACGCACCGACTCGCCCGGTGCGACGTCGACCTGGTGGTAGGTCTTGAGCTCCTTGTCTGCCCAACTCACGCTGGTGACGGAGTCGCGCACGTAGACCTGCACGGTCTCGCGCGCAGGGCGCGAGCCGGTGTTCGTGACAGTCACCTCGGCGACGATCGTGTCGCCGTGACCGAGCACCTCGGTCACCAGCGACAGGTCCGAGTACGAGACCGTCGAGTACGACAGACCCTCGCCGAACGCCCAGGCCGGAGACTGGGTGAGGTCGGCATAGCGGTCGCCGTGCTGTCCGCGGATCTGGTTGTAGTAGGTCGGCTGCTGGCCGACGTGGCGGGCGAACGAGATCGGCAGGCGCCCTGAGGGCTCGACGGCCCCCGAGATGATCTCGGCGAGTGCGCGGCCTCCCTGCATGCCCGGGTTCGCCGCCCAGATGACGGCGGCGGCCTGCGAGGCCGATGCCGGGAGCACGAGCGGCTTCGAGGCCAGCAGCACGACGACCACAGGCTTGCCCGTCGCGATCAGCGCATCGAGCAGAGCGTTCTGCCCGCCGATCAGCTCGAGCGTCGCGGTCGAGCGCCCCTCGCCGACGAGCTCGATGCGGTCTCCGACCACGGCGACGACGACATCGGATGCCGCAGCAGCCGCCACCGCTTCGGCGATGAGCGCGTCGTCAACCGGCGCCGGCACGACGACCGAGGGCCGCGGCTGTCCGTCGGGGAACTTCGCGCCGCGGGGGTCGTCTTCCAGTGTGAGGATCTCGGCGCCGCGGGCATGGGTGACCGACCATCCGTCGACGCCCGCGAGGCCGTCGAGCACGGTCGTGATCATCTCGCGCGGCTGTCCGTCGAGCCAGCCGGCCTGACCCGAGCCACCCGCCCAGTCACCGAGCTGCGTCTGGGCGTCGTCGGCGAGCGGGCCCACCACGGCGACCTTCAGGGGAGCCGCGGCGTCGAGCGGCAGCACACCGTCGTTCTCGAGCAGCACGATCGAGCGGCGAGCGGTCTCGAGGTTGAGCTCCGCGTGCGCGGCGCTGCCGACCACGGCATCCAGCTCGTCCTGCGGCAGACGGGGGTTCTCGAACAGGCCCAGCTCGAACTTCAGGGTCAGGATGCGCGCGACAGCGTCGTCGAAGGCGTCCTCGGCGAGCAGCCCGTTCGATACGGCCTCGAGCGCTCCTGCGAAGAAGCCCGGGGTGTTCATGACCATGTCGTTACCGGCCGTCACGGCCGCGGCCGAGGCGTGCGCGTAGTCGGGCTGCACGTGCTGTTCCCACACCATGCGGCCGACGTTGTCCCAGTCCGTGATGAGCGTGCCGGTGTAGCCCCACTCGCCCCGAAGCACGTCGCTGAGCAGCCAGTCGTTGACCGTGATCGGCACACCGTCGGTGGTCTGGTAGCCGAGCATGAACGTGCGGCACCCTTCGCGAGCCACGCGCTCGAACGGCGGAAGGAACCAGCTGCGTAGCTTGCGCCGCGAGATGTCAGCCTCGCTCGCGTCGCGCCCGCCCTGCGTCTCGGAGTACCCGGCGAAGTGCTTGGCCGTCGCGAGGATCGCGGTCGGGTCATCGAGCCCCTCGCCCTGGTAACCGCGCACCATGGCCGCGGCGAGTTCACCGATGAGGAACGGGTCTTCGCCGAACGTCTCGTCGATGCGGCCCCAGCGCAGGTCGCGCGCGATGCACAGCACCGGTGAGAAGGTCCAGTGGATGCCGGTCGCCGCGACCTCGACCGCGGTGGCCCTCGCCACCTTCTCGACCAGCTCGGCGTCCCACGTCGCGGCCATGCCGAGCTGGGTCGGATAGATCGTCGCGCCCGGCCAGAACGAGTGGCCGTGGATGCAGTCCTCGCCGACGAGCAGCGGGATGCGCAGCCGAGTCTGGGAGGTCAGCTCGTTCGCCCGGATGATGCGCTCGGGCGAGGTGTGCAGGATCGAGCCGACGTGCTTTCCCAGGACGTGGTCGTCGAGGTCGTCGCGGGCGTCGAGCTGCAGCATCTGCCCGACCTTCTCCTCGACCGTCATGCGATCGAGGAGGTCGGCGACGCGTGCCGCGATCGGCAGTTCGGGGTCGAGGTAGGGCAGGGATTCGGTCAGGGTCTGAGAGGTCATCACTCGGCGTTCTGTGTCTTCGTATCGGTCTTCGTCTGGGTCGTCGTCGCTGTCGCCGCGCTCTGCACGGTACCCGAGTCGGTTGTCGGCACGCTGCGCACCGCCGTCACCGGGTCGTTCACGTTGAGGCCCTTCTTCTTCATCGCGCGGGCGCGCTCCCCCGCCGATCGAAGCCTCGGGTTGACGTACTCGTCGATGCCGAAGTTGATGAGCGACAGGGCGACGCCGATGATCGCGATGCAGAGACCTGCGGGCACGTACCACCACCAGAGCCGAGGGAACGCGCCGTTCTGCTGCGCCCAGAACAGGATCGTGCCCCAGTTGAGGTTGCTCACCGGGATCACGCCGATGAAGGCGAGGGTCGTGAGACCGAGGATCGCCGCGGTGACGGTGCCGACGAAGCTCGACGCGATCAGCGCCATGAGGTTCGGCAGCATCTCGACCGTGATGATGCGGTGCAGCGGTTCACCGTTGGCTCGGGCGGCCTGGATGAAGTCGCGGTTGCGCAACGACATGGTCTGCGCCCGCAGCACGCGCGCACCCCACGCCCAGCCGGTGAGACCCAGCACCGCGGCGATCACGATGAGCGGCGGGTTCTCGAACTGCGAGGCCACGATGATGATCAACGGGATACCGGGGATCACGAGGAATACGTTCGTGAGAGCCGACAGAGACTCGCTCTTCCACCCGCGCACGTAGCCGGCGATGACGCCGATCGTGATGGCGATGACCGTGGCGATGATCGCCGAGAGGAATCCGACGACGACCACGCCGCGGGTGCCGAAGATCAGCTGGCTCAGCACGTCCTCACCCATGTGGGTGGTGCCGAGCCAGTGATCGAACGACGGCGGCTGCCGCAGAGCCGTGCGGTCCTTCTGCGTGGCTCCGTACGGCGCGAGCAGCGGCGCGAAGATCGCGATCAGCACGAACACCCCGAGGATGATCAGGCCGGCGATCGACTTGGGGTTGCGGAACATCGCGAAGGACTGCGCGAGCTGCGACCAGAAGGTCTTGCGCGCAGGCGTCGCGTCGCCGGCGGTGCGGAACGTCGCGGTCCTCTGCATCCCGGTGGGGATCGTGCTGCCGTCGGGTGCCGTGGTGTCGGTCGAGGTGGGAACGCTCATGTCAGGCCTCCGTCTGGCGCGTGCGCGGGTCGAGGTATGCGTAGACGATGTCCGCCAGGATGTTGGCGACCAGCACTGACAGGGTGATCACCAGGAACACTCCCTGCATCAGGGCGAAGTCCTTCGCGTTGGTGGCGTCGAGCAGCAGCTTGCCGACGCCCGGGTAGCTGAAGACCATCTCCATGACGATCGTGCCGCCGACGATGAAGCCGATCGAGAGCGCGAAGCTCTGGATCTGCGGCAGCACGGCATTGCGGGCGGCGTACGCCCAGAGCACCCGCTTGTTCGGCATGCCCTTGGCCTGTGCGACGGTGATGTAGTCCTCGTCGAGCACCGTGAGCATCATGTTGCGCATACCCAGCATCCAGCCGCCGAGCGAGGCGATGATGATCGTCAGCGCCGGTAGCGTGCCGTGGACGATCACCTGGCCGATGAAGTCGAAGCTCCACTCGGGCGACTGGCCCTTGTCGTAGGCGTGCGACGACGGGAACCACTTGAGCGTCGACGAGAAGATCGCGATCGCGATGAGCCCGAGCCAGAAGTACGGGATGGTGTTGAAGAACGTCGTGATCGGGATCAGCGCGTCGAGCCGGCTGCCGCGCTTCCAACCGACGATCGCGCCGCCGACCGTGCCGAGGGCGAACGAGATGATCGTCGCGAGGCCGACGAGACCGAGCGTCCACGGGAGGGCGGATGCCAGCACCTCGGCGACCGGGCGCAGGCCGTGCAGGGTCGAGATGCCGAGGTCACCGCGGAACAGCATCGCCCAGTAGTCGATGTACTGCTGCCACATCGACTTGTCGGTGTCGATGCCGAGCAGGATGCGCAGCGAATCGGCCGCCTCCGGGCTGATGTTGCGGTTGCGGGCGAGGTACGAACTGACCGCATCGCCCTTCAAGAAGCGCGGCAGGAAGAAGTTGATCGTGATGGCGGCCCACAGGGTGAACAGGTAGAAGCCCGCCCGCCCGGCGAAGAAGCGCCACGGCACGATCGCGCGGCCCTTCTGCGCGGCGGTCGCCGTGGTACCGACCTCGAGCGCGTCGTGGTTCTCCTGGTCGATCTGACCCAGATCGGGGGATGCGGTGGTCACTGTGCACCTCCGTGCGAGCCGGCCGTCGCGAAGTGCTTGTCGGGGTCGGGAGAAGCCGCCCGCAGTTCGCGCGTGTAGGGGTCCTGAGGGTTGAGGATGACGTCGTCGGCGTCGCCGTACTCGACGACCCGCCCCTGGTTGAGCACCATGATCTTGTCGCTGAAGTGGCGAGCGGTGGCGAGATCGTGGGTGATGTAGAGCACGCCGAGGCCCTCTTCGCGCTGCAGATCGGCGAGCAGGTTCAGCACGCCCAGGCGGATCGACACGTCGAGCATCGACACCGGCTCGTCGGCGACGAGCAGAGACGGGCGCGAGGCGAGAGCACGGGCGATGGCCACGCGCTGACGCTGACCGCCGGAGAGCTCGTGCGGGCGGCGGTCGATGACGGCATCCGCGTCGAGCCGCACGCGCGCGAGCAGGCGGCGCACCTCGGCCTCGGTCTCCTTCTTCGGCACGACGTCGTCGAGACGGATCGGACGCTCGAGGTGGTACCTGATCGAGTGGTACGGGTTGAGCGAGGCGAACGGGTCCTGGAACACCATCCGCAGCTGCTGGCGATACCTGCGCAGGCCTCTGCCCCGGCGCGGGATGGGCTTGCCGTCGAGCAGCACCTCTCCGGTCGTCGGCGTCTCGAGTTGGGTGAGGATCTTCGCGATGGTCGACTTGCCGCTGCCCGACTGTCCGACGAGGCCGATGGTCTGGCCTGAGTTCAGGGTGAAGCTGACGTCGTCGAGCGCCTTGAGCTGGCCGGCTCCGCGGACGTTGTAGACCTTGCTGACGTGGGAGAACTCGAGAGTGGTCATCGGGTCAGCACTCCTCGCGCGCCGGTGAGACGGGGGAACGACGACAGCAGCGTCTTCGTGTAGTCGTTCTGCGGATTCGTCCAGATCTGCTCGGCCGACGCGAGCTCGACGATCTCGCCCTCGCGCATGATCGCGATGCGGTCGCTGATCTCGAGCAGCAGGGGGAGGTCATGGGTGATGAAGATCACTGAGAAGCCGAACTCATGCCGCAGTTGCGAGATCTGCTTGAGGATCTCGCGCTGCACGAGCACGTCGAGCGCCGTGGTGGGCTCGTCCATGACCATCAGCTGCGGGCGCAGGGCCAGCGCCATCGCGATCATGACGCGCTGGCGCATGCCGCCCGACAGCTCGTGCGGGAAGGAGCGGGTGCGCTGACGCCCCACCTTGACGATCTCGAGCAGCTCCTCGGCCTCGGCGCGACGCTGCCGCCGAGTCATGTCCGGGCGGTGGATCTCGAAGACGTCCTCGAGCTGCGAGCCGATCGTGGCGACCGGGTTGAGCGCGTTCATCGCCCCCTGGAACACCATCGAGACCTTGTCCCAGCGGAACTTCTGCATCGCATCGACGTCGAGGGCGTTGATGTCGACGTCGACACCGGATGCATCGTGGAACGTCACGCTGCCGCCGGCGATCACGGCGGGTGCTCGAAGCAGGCGCTGCACTCCGTAGGCGAGTGTGGTCTTGCCGCATCCGCTCTCTCCGGCGAGGCCGAGGATCTCGCCTCGCTGCAGTTCGAGCGTCACGTTCTTCACCGCCTCGACGGGCGGATCGACGTCGTACACGACGGAGAAGTCGCGCACGCTGAGCAGGGGTTCTGACATGAGGGGTCCTTCGTCGGTCGGGAGGTCGGTGGGAGGGGCGGATGCGGTCGCATCCGCCCCTCCGTGGACTGCTTACTCGGCCGGCTTCAGCTTCGTGAGGATCATCACGATGTTCTGCTGCGTCGGGTCACCCGAGGCGTAGGGGTCGTCCTCGGACGGCCATCCCACGTAGTTGCGGGTGTTGTACTCGCCGAGCAGCGGGTGGGCGCCGAGCGGGATCGCCGGCACCTGGTCGACGAAGATCTGCTCCAGCGTCGTGATCGCCTCGGTGCGCACGTCGTCGGACGACGCGTTCGCGTAGGCGTTCAGCGCCTCGGTGGCAGCAGGGTCTTCGAAGCGTCCGAAGTTGAACCCGGCGATGCCCTCGGGCGAGATCCAGCGGGGGTCCATCGTCGAGGTGTAGAGGCCGTAGGCCGTGCCGCTGTCCTCGAGCCAGTGGATGATGGCCGAGAAGCTGCCGTCATCGCGGGGCCCTGCCCAGCCGCCCCAGTCGGGCATGTCGATCTTGACCTCGGCGCCGATCGACTCGGTGATGTCCTCGGCGATGAGCTCCTGCGCGGTGTTCCAGTCGCTCCAGCCCGAGGGCACCGAGAGCGTGAAGGAGACCGGAGTGCCGTCGGGGTCGACCAGCGCGTCGTCCTTCCAGGTGTAGCCGGCGTCTTCGAGGATGCCGCGGGCCTTCTCGGCATCGACCGAGTAGTCCTCGCCCTCGAACTCGGGCTGGATCTCGTCCTCGAGGATCGACGACAGACCTGTCACCGACCAGACGGGCTCGCTGGCACCCTCACGCGCGATGTCGACGTAGGCGTCGCGGTCGATCACCCAGGAGAGAGCCTTGCGGAACGCGACGTCGTCGAACGGCTTCTGCTGCAGGTTCATGAACAGCGTGGCAGAGCCGGTGGTCGGCGCGACGAAGAACTTGTTGTGCTCGGGGTCGGCGTCGAGGAACTGCTCCTGGATCTGCGGGATGAACGCCTGCGCCCAGTCCGCCTCGCCCTGGGCGAGAGCGGTGGTGAGAGCCGTGTTGTCGCCGTACGAGACGTAGTGCAGCTCGGGGACTGCGAGGTCGCCGCCCCAGTAGTCGTCGCGGGCTTCGAGCGTGACCGACTCGGTCGACCAGTTCGAGAGCGCGTAGGGGCCGGTGCCGACCAGGTCGTCGCCCTTGACGGGGTCGGTCGCGGGCGAGTCGAACTTCTCCCAGATGTGCTTCGGCACGATCGGCACGTGCAGCACGCGGGCCTGGTTGACGTACTTCGACTCACCGAAGGTGAGGGTGACCGCGTCGCCGTCGACCGTCGCGCCCTCGAACTTGAGGCCGGCGGTGTCGAGCTCGGGCGTGGAGACCAGCTCGTAGGTGAAGACGATGTCGTCGGCGGTGAACGGCTCTCCGTCGCTCCAGGTGACGTCCTTGCGGGGCACGACGGTGACGGCGGTGTAATCGTCGTTCCACTCGATGCTCTCGGCGAGCCAGGGCGTGACCTCGCGGTCGCCGGTCTGGTTCACGAGGCCGAGCGTCTCGAAGATGACCTTGCCGTAGCCGTACTTCGACGCCGACGAGTCGCCGACATACGGGTTGTTCGACTCGGTGGTGATCGCACCGTCGGGCTTGGCGATGGTCAGGGCTGCACCGCTGCCTCCGCCGTCACCCTCATCGGATCCACCGGCGGCGCAGCCGGCGAGGGCCGAGATGCTGAGGGCGGAGATCGCCGCGACAGCGATCAAAGACTTTCTGAGCTTCATTGCTTCTCCTTGGGCACGGGTCATTGTGCTGTGTGGTCGTCGGCTGCTCGGGCATCCGACCTGTTTTAACTTACTGGCGAGAAAGTAAGCTGGTGCGAGGTTACTCGTTGGTAAGTAGAGTTGGCAAGTACGATCCAGTGCAGGATTCCGTGCAGGAGAGGAGGGACCATGGCGAAGGATGCCGTCGCGCACGCGACCGTCCGCCCCGCGACACGTGAGAAGCGGGAGCAGATCCTCAAGGCCGCCGTCGAGATCTTCGGCAACAAGGGCTCGACCAACGGCACCCTCGCCGATGTCGCCGAGCAGGTCGGCATCACGCACGCGGGCGTGCTCCACCATTTCGGCTCGAAGCAGAAGCTGCTGCTCGAGGTGCTCGCCTACCGCGACCAGGCCGACGTGGCCGAGCTCGCCGAGAAGCACATCCCCGGCGGGCCAGAGCTCTTCCTGCACCTCGTGCGCACGGCGATCGCGAACGAGCGGCGCCCCGGCATCGTGCAGGCGTACACCGTGCTGTCATCCGAGTCCGTGACCGACAACCACCCCGGGCGGGAGTACTTCGAGGAGCGCTACACGACGCTGCGCCGAGAGGTCACGGATGCATTCACCCTGCTGTGCGCGCAGGAGGGCGTGACGGACACCGGCACGATCGCGATGGCCGCGGCCAGCATCCTCGCCGTGATGGACGGCCTGCAGCTGCAGTGGCTGCTGCACCGCGACGTCTTCGACCTGGGCGAGGCGAGCGAGTTCGCGATCCGCGCGATCGTGAACAGCGTCCTGAACCCGGGCCCCGCGCTGGAGTCGTACCGCCGCGACTAGGCTCGGGGCCATGACGATCGACCTCGAAGCGCTCTACATCGACCTGCACCAGCACCCGGAGCTCTCGTTCCAGGAGACGCGCACCGCCGGCATCGCCGCCGGCCACCTGCGTGACCTCGGCCTCGAGGTGCACGAGGGCGTCGGAGTCACCGGCGTGGTCGGAGTTCTGAAGAACGGCGACGGACCCGTCGTATGGGTACGCGCGGACATGGATGCGCTGCCCGTCGGCGAGGAGACCGGCCTCGCCTATGCGAGCACCGCGACCGGCATCGACCCCGCAGGCAACACGGTTCCCGTCATGCACGCGTGCGGTCACGACATGCACGTCACCGCGATGATCGGCGCCGTGGAGAAGCTCGTCGCCGAGAAGGCGGACTGGTCGGGCACCGTGGTCGTGCTGATCCAGCCGGCCGAGGAGTACGGCGCCGGATCCCGCGCGATGCTCGACGACGGACTTCGCGACCTCGTGCCGCACCCCGACATCGTGCTCGGACAGCACGTCACCCCTCTTCCCGCCGGCACGATCGGCGTCCGACCCGGCACGCAGATGGCGGCATCCGACGGCCTGACCGTCACCCTTCACGGCCGCGGCGGACACGGCTCGCGCCCGCACTCGACGATCGACCCGGTGGTCATGGCCGCGGCGACCGTCATGCGCCTGCAGACCATCGCCTCCCGCGAGGTCGACCCCCGCGACGTCGCGGTCGTGACCGTCGGCTCGATCCACGCCGGCCTCAAGAACAACATCATCCCCGCCGAGGCGAAGCTCGAGCTGAGCCTGCGCTACCCGAACGACGAGATGCGCGACAAGGTGCTCGCGAGCGTCGAGCGCATCGTGCGCGCCGAGGCCGCGGCGTCCGGCGCCGAGCGCGAGCCCGAGATCCGCACCGACCACACCCTGCCGCCCACGATCAACGACGCGGATGCCACGGCACGCGTCACGTCGGCGCTGCAGCGTGCATTGGGCGAGGCGTCGGTGATCGACCCCGGCATGTTCACCGGCAGTGAGGACGTCTCGTGGTTCGCGCGCGACACCGGAGCGCCGCTCGTCTTCTGGTTCTGGGGCGGGGTGGACGCGGCGACCTTCGCGGCATCGGCCGCCGCGGGGACGCTCGACAAGGACATCCCCACGAACCACTCGCCGTTCTTCGCGCCCGTGATCCACCCGACCATCGAGGTCGGCGTCACCGCGCTGTCGTCGGCCGCGCGGGAGTTCCTCGGCTGAGCCTCAGCCGCCGATGGCGTTCATGCCGCGGGCGGGCTGCAGGAACGACGGGTCGTTGATGGCGTGGCCCGGCAGCTTGCCGTGCACGCATGAGCGCAGCATGGCACCGATCCCCTCGGCACGCTGATCAGCATCGGATGCCTCGTCGCCGCGAAGCACGTCGATCAGGTCATATTCGGCGTTGGAGAACAGGCAGTTGCGCAGCTGTCCGTCGGCGGTCAGGCGCAGTCGGTCGCACGCGCCGCAGAAGGGGGCGGTGACCGAGGCGATGACGCCGACCTCGTGGGGCCCGCCGTCGATGCGCCACTTCTCGGCCGGCGCACCGCCGCGACCGGGAACGGGCTCGAGGCTCCACCGCGCGCTGAGCTTCTCGAGGATCTCCTCGCGCGTGACCATCGAGGCGCGGTCCCACGTGTGGCCGGCGTCGAGCGGCATCTGCTCGATGAAGCGCAGCTGTGCGCCGACCTCCATCGCGAAGGCGACCAGGTCGGGCAGCTCGTCGTCGTTCACGCCGCGCATGGCGACGGTGTTCAGCTTGAGCGGGCGCAGTTCGGATGCCGCCGCTGCCGCGATGCCCTCGAACACGTCGTCGATGCGGTCGCGGCGGGTGAGGTCGGCGAAGCGCTGACGGTCGACCGTGTCGATGCTGATGTTCAGTCGGGTGAGGCCCGCGTCGATCAGCGCGGGCAGATGCTTCGCGAGCGTGATGCCGTTCGTCGTCATCGCGACCTCGACGGGGCCCTCGTCACCCTCGATCGCCGAGACACGGCGCACGACGTCGACGATGTCGGCGCGCAGCAGCGGCTCCCCACCCGTGAGACGGAAGGTGCGGATGCCGAGCGATGCGGCGGCCTGTGCCACTTCGACGATCTCGTCGGTCGACAGGATGCTCGTGCGAGCGAGCCATTCGTTGCCCTGCTCGGGCATGCAGTAGGTGCAGCGCAGCGAGCAGCGGTCGGTCAGCGAGATGCGCAGGTCGCGGTGCACGCGACCGTGGGTGTCGACGAGTCCCTGCGACGCGGGCGCGGCGGCTTCGAGGACTGCGGCGCTCGGCGCTCGCATCCCGATCACGACCGGCACAGCCGTCATCGCTCGTTCCCTCTCCCCGACATGTTCCGAGACTACCCGCGCCTCCGGCACCGAGGCTCATGCAGGCACGACGACCGGCATATTGCCAGGTCACTGAGCCGGTCGGCTCCGGCGGGACCGGTTGGCTGAGATTCCCCCGCCTGGCGGCATCCTCCGCCGCATCCGATCAGCCATCCGGGATCCCGCCAGCCATCCGGTACGGAGGGTGGACTAGCCGACCCCGACGAACCGCACCAGCGCCGGGTCCACTCGCAATCGGATCCTGTCGCCGACCGCGAGCCCCCGCGCAGCGGCCAGCGACAGGTCGACCACCCCTGCGTCAGTGTGCACGCGCACACCGACGAGGGTGGGCTCGATGCGCGTCACCACGGCTCCCCATGTGTCCGCGGCGGCCCCCGACGCATCGAGCCGCGCATCGCCCGGCCGGAAGACTGCGGCAAGCGCTGCCCCGTCCGTCGCTGCGAGCGCACGCGACGCCGGATCGGCGCTGGTCAGCAGCACCTCACCGCTGCGCCACGCGCCTCCGCTCGCCACACCCACCAGCCGATTCACCCCGGCGATCGAGGCCACGAAACCGGATGCCGGTGCGGCGAGCACGTCGCGCACCGGCCCCTCCTGCGTCACGCGGCCAGCCTCGACGACGATCAACCGATCGGCGAGCGCGACGGCATCCGCGGCATCGTGCGTGACCGCGACGGTGGTGGTCGAGACGAGCTGGTCGCGCAGCATCCGCCTGATGTCTCCGGTCGTCTCGGGGTCGAGGGCCACGAGCGGCTCGTCGAGCAGCACGACGCGAGGGGATGCGGCGAGCGCACGAGCGACCGCGACACGCTGCTGCTCACCTCCGGACAGCTCGTGCGGCATCCGCCCTCCCGAGCCCGGGAGCCCGACCCGCGCGAGCCAGTCGTCGGCGCCAGCTCGCGCCGTGCGAGCCTCGACGCCGGCCGCTCGCGGCCCGAACGCCACGTTCTCGCGCGCCGACAGGTGGGGGAACAGCCGCGGCTTCTGCCCCAGCAGCACGACACCGCGGCGCATCGGTTCGGTGCGCACCCGTGGCTTCGCGACGCGGTCGACGACTCGACCTTCGACCGAGATCTCTCCCCCGCCCAGCGGCTCGAGCCCGGCGAGCGCCTGCAGCAGCGTCGACTTGCCCGCACCGCTCGGCCCCATCACCGCGACCG
This sequence comes from Microbacterium phyllosphaerae, assembly GCF_017876435.1. Taxonomy (NCBI): domain Bacteria; kingdom Bacillati; phylum Actinomycetota; class Actinomycetes; order Micrococcales; family Microbacteriaceae; genus Microbacterium; species Microbacterium phyllosphaerae. Next base: position 966,743 of record NZ_JAGIOA010000001.1, on the reverse strand, counting down.
TCTCCCCCGCCTGCACCTGCAGCGAGACATCGACCGTGAAGTGCTCCCGAGGCACGACCACGTGGGCGCGCAGGCCCTCGACGGCGCTCATCGAGCAGCCCCCGGCCGCCATCCGCGCACGAGCAGCAGCACGAGGATCGCCGTGGCCAGCAGCAGCAGTGCGAGGGCGACCGCGGCGCCCTGCGTGACGCCTGCACCGTTGAACGCGGTGTAGATCGCCAGCGGCATGGTCTGCGTGACGCCGGGGCGGTTACCGGCGAAGAGTGCCGTGGCCCCGAATTCACCGATCGCCCGCGCGAAGCACAGCACCACGCCGGCCACGATCCCCGGGGCGGCCAATGGCAGGGTGATGCGGCGCAGGATCGTCCAGCGGCCGGCGCCGAGTGCGGCGGCGGTGCGCTCGTACTCGACCCCCGAGGTGCGCACGGCACCCTCGACCGCCAGCACCAGGAACGGCAGCGCCACGAAGGTCTGCGCGAGGATGACCGCCGGAGTGCTGAACGAGAGCCCGAGTCCGCCGAACCACCCCGCCCGCCCGAACAGGTAGAGCAGGGCGACGCCGCCGACCATGGGCGGCAGCACCAGCGGAACCGTGACCGCCGCGCGCAGCACGGCTGCCAGCCGCGGCCCTGAGCGGGCGATCGTCAGCGCCAGGGGCACGCCGATCACGATGCACAGCAGCGTGGCGATGAGACCCGTGCCGAGCGAGAGCAGCAGCGCCGATCGTGCGGCCTCCGACGTCACATCGGCGATGAACGTCGACCACTCGACACGGGCGACCAGAGCCGCCAACGGAAGGATGAGGAACGCGAGACCGATCAGGGCGGGGATGGCCAGTGCGCGCGGCGCGTATCCGCGCGCTCCGGCCGCACTCACGGTGCTCCGAACCCGAAGTCGGCCAGGATGCTCTGGCCCTCGTCTGAGAGCACGAACGCGACGAACGCCGCGGCGGCCGCCGAGTTCGGAGCCTCCGACAGGGCCGCGATCGGATAGTGGTTCACGACCTCGTCGGCACCATCGGGGACGATCACCTCGACGTCGTCCCGACCGATCACATCGGTGGCGTACACCAGTCCGGCGTCCGCCTCGGAGGCGGCGACCTTGGTCAGCACCGCGGTCACGTTCTGCTCGAGGCTGGCCGCCTCGACCGTGACGCCCGCGTTCGAGAGCAGCGTGGCGGATGCCGCACCGCACGGCACCTCGGGGGCGCACAGCACCGTGGTGACGTCGGCCAGGTCGTCGAGGGTCTTCACGCCGCCGGGGTTGCCCGTCGGCACGGCGATCACGAGAGTGTTGGAGGCGAACAGAGTCGGATCGACCGCGGCATCCTCGAGCTTGTCCATGTTGGCCTCGTCGGCTGAGGCGAACACGTCAGCCGGGGCGCCCTCGAGCAGCTGGGTGACCAGCGTCGACGATCCGTCGTACACGCCGCTGACCTCCACGTCGGGGTTCGCCTCGGTGAAGGCCGCGCCGATCTCGTCGAAGGCCGTGGAGAGCGAGGCGGCCGCGTAGACCGTGAGCTCACCGCTCAGAGAGCTCTCGGCCGCATCGTCGGTGGCGGTCGGCGCCGGGGACTCCGCGCCGGCAGCGCACCCGGTGAGGGCGAGCGCTGCGGCGGTCAGAGCGATCGTGACGGTGCGGCGGAGGGTGCGGTTCATGTGTCAGTCCTTCGGTACTTCGACCACGACGTTGGTCGCCTTGACGGATGCGCTGGCGAGCGAGCCCACCTCGAGCTGCAGCTCACGGGCGGCTTCGGCCGACATCAGCGAGACGACGCGGTGGGGGCCGGACTGCAGGTCGACCTGCGCCATCACTCCGTCGATCTGCACGCGGGTGACGATGCCGACGAAACGGTTGCGGGCGCTCGAGAGCGCGTGATTCGACTCCTGCGCCTCCTCGGCGAGTTCCACAGCACGGGCGGCGAGCGCGTCGCCGGGGATCTCAGCGGGCACGGCGTCGGTCGTGGGCAGCAGCCCCTGATCGATCCATCGCCGCACGGTGTCGTCGCTCACCCCGAGCAACTGAGCGGCGCGGGAGATCCGAAAGCTCTGCATGAGGGAACATTACCGCAGATGCGGATGCTCGAACAGGAAAAAACCGCATCAGCGGAAGTGCGATGCTCGCCGAGCATCCGCCGCCTCCGAACTCCCAGCGAATCTCCGTGCGTCCGCCGTAACGGCGAGCCCGGGGCATAGCCTGGTGCCATGCAGCCGCTCGTCGCTCCCATACCCGCTCTCGACCCGGCCGAACTCGTCCGTACCGCCAGGCACGCGGTGCTCGCCGGCATCGGCGAGGAGGGGCAGCGTCGCCTGGCGGCGGCCCACGTCGCCGTCGTCGGCGCCGGCGGCCTCGGCTCGCCCGCGCTGCTCGCACTGGCCGCGGCAGGAGTCGGCAGCATCACCGTGATCGACGACGACATCGTCGAGCTGACGAACCTGCAGCGTCAGCTCGCGCATCGCGTCGAAGACATCGGCAGGCCCAAGACGGCGTCGGCAGAGCGCGCGATCCTGGCGCTGTCGCCCGGAGCAAACGTCGTGACGGCGGCCGAGCGACTCGACTCCGAGAACGCCGAGCGCCTGTTCGCGGGCGCCGACATCGTGGTCGACACCAGCGACTCCTTCGCGACCCGTCGAGATGTCGCCGACGCAGCGGAGGCGCTCGGCATTCCTCTGGTCTGGGGCGCCGTGCAGGAATGGCACGCGCAGGCGACCGTGTTCTGGTCGAATCCGCCCCAGGGCCACGCCCCGGTCGTGCTGGCAGACCTGTTCCCCCTCGGCACCGAGGGCGAGCCGCCGAGCTGCGCGCAGGTCGGGGTCCTGGGTGCGCTGTGCGTGCAGGTCGGCGGGATGCTGGCGGGCGAGGTCGTGAAGCTCATCACCGGCGCCGGAGATCCGCTGCTCGGTCGCCTCGCCATGATCGACGGGCTCTCCGCGCGACAGCACGAGATCGCGATCCGATCGGCGGTGGCGGCATGAGCGGCGCGGGCGCGAACCGCCGGACGGTCGAGGAGCAGCTCGCGCTCGTCCTCGACGCCGTGCGCACCCTCCCGGCCGAGAGCCGCGCGATCCGCGACGCCGCCCACCGCACCCTCGCGGAGCCCGCGGCGGCAGCCCACGACATCCCGCTCTTCGACAACTCCGCGATGGACGGCTTCGCGGTGCGATTCGCCGATGTCGCTGCGGCATCCGCAGACGACCCGGTGGTGCTGCGCGTGGTCGCCGACCTGCCCGCCGGAGTGTCGGACGACCCTCCCCTCGCCCCCGGCGAAGCGGCCCGCATCATGACCGGTTCACCGGCCCCGACGGATGCAGATGCGATCGTGCCCTTCGAAGACACCGCGGGCGGCCTCGCCGACTCGCTCGGCGAGGTGCAGGTACTGCGGGCCCCGGCGACACCGGGAGCATTCGTCCGCCGTCGCGGCGCCGACCTGCATGCGGGGGATGCCGTCGTGCACGCCGGCGAACGCCTCGGCGCGTTCCAGCTCGCGGCCGCCGTCGCCGCGGGTGTGGAGACCGTCTCGGTGACCCGTGCGCCGCGCGTCGCCGTGGTCTCGACGGGCAGCGAGCTGCTGTCACCGGGTGAGCCGGCCGCGCGTGGCCGCATCCCCGACTCGAACGGTCCGCTGCTCGAACTCCTCGTCGCGGATGCCGATGCCGAGGTCGTTCTCGTGGCGCGCGTCACGGACGATGCCGAGGCCGTGCGCACCGTCACCGCGACCGCGGTCGAGCGCGGCGCCGATGTGATCGTGTTCACGGGTGGCGTCAGCGCGGGGGCCTATGAGCCGGTCCGTGGCGCGTTCGACGGGCGAGGAGCCGTCGAGTTCGCGAGCGTCGCGATGCAGCCCGGCAAACCTCAGGCGTTCGGCGCTCTCGACTCCGGCGCCCTCGTGTTCGGGCTGCCGGGAAACCCGGTCAGCGTCGCGGTCTCGTTCGAGGTCTTCGTGCGGCCGGCGCTGCTTGCCCTGCAGGGTCGCTCCGAGATCCACCGCGCTCGTGCATCCTTCACGGCGGATGCTGCGTGGACGACCCCGCCCGGACGCCGCCAGTACCTCCCCGCCGTCGTCGACCTCACGGCCGGCACGGTGCGCCCCGCGACGGCCGGAGGCTCGGGGTCGCATCTGGCCGGTGGTCTCGCGCGGGCACGCGCGTTCGCGATCGTCCCCGCCGAGGTCGAGGCCGTCGCCGTGGGCGATGCGATCGATGTCATGCTGGTCGAATGAGTTTCACGCACCTCGACTCGGCCGGCCACGCGCGCATGGTCGACGTGACCGCCAAGCAGCCGACCGTCCGCACCGCGACCGCTCGGGGCTTCGTGCGCTGCAGCCCCGAGACCATCGCGGCGCTGCGTGACGGCACGGCGCCGAAGGGCGACGTGCTCGCGGTCGCCCGCATCGCCGGCATCCAGGCCGCCAAGTCGACCCCCACGCTGCTGCCCCTCGCCCACGTGATCGGCGTGCACCGAGCGAGCGTCGAGCTCGACATCGTCGACGACGGTGTGCACGTCGAGGCGACCGTCGGCACCGCCGATCGCACGGGCGTCGAGATGGAGGCGCTCACGGCCGTCTCGGTGAGCGCGCTCGCGATCGTCGACATGATCAAGGGCATCGACCGCTCTGTCGTCATCGAAGACGTGCGCATCGTCGCGAAGTCGGGCGGACGCTCGGGCGACTGGGTGCGCGAGGGAGAGACCCGATGACCACGCCGCTGACCACGGCCGTCCGCGTGCGCTACTTCGCCGCCGCAGCCGAGGCCGCAGGAGTCGACGCAGAGGAGCGTGGCGAGAGCTCGCTCGAGGAGCTCCGTGCGGCCGTGATCGCCGAGCACCCGGCTCTCGCCGACATCCTGCCGCGCTGCGCGGTCATGGTCGACGGCGTGCGCAGCGACGACGACCGGTCGCTCGCCGGCGCACAGCTGATCGACGTGCTCCCCCCGTTCGCCGGGGGCTGAGCAGCAGCTCGCCGGCTCAGCTCAGCCGCCGATTCCCTTCCACGACGTCGATCCGTCGGACTCGACCTGACGCTTCCACACGGGCAGCGAGGTCTTGATGTCCTCGATGACCGCGCGGCACACCTCGAACGCCTCGGCGCGGTGCTCGGCGGCGACCGCGATCACGACGGCCGCATCGCCCACGTCGAGTCGTCCGATGCGGTGACTCACGGCCACCGCGACGCGAGCCTCGCCCACGGCATCCGCGGCCGCCTGCTCGGCGATGCGCCGCAGCGTGGCCTCGGCGTCGGGGTGAGAGCTGTACTCGAGCCCGACCACCGGGGTCGTGGCATCCGGGTCGTTGTCGCGCACCCGTCCGATGAAGGTCGTCACACCGCCGAGCGCCGGATCCTCGACGGCGGCGAGGTGCGCGTCGAGGTCGAGACTCTGGTCGGAGATCGCGGCGATCCGCACCTCGTTCATGCGTGGTCACCGCCCTCGACCTGGTCGACGACGTGTCTCGCGACGGTCAGCACCACGGGGACTCCCGATGCCACGGCACGCGTGGAGCCCGGGAGGTTCACGACGAGCGCTCCGGCCGGGTCGACGACACCGGCGAGGCCGCGGGACAGCACCGACAGCGGGGTGTCGGCGAGGCCGCTGCGACGCAGCTCTTCGGCGATGCCCGGCACCTCGCGCGTGATGACCTTGCGGGTGCCCTCGGGGGTCTCGTCCCGCGGGCTGACGCCGGTTCCGCCGGTGGTCACGATCAGTCGCACGCCGCGCGCGACAGCTCGGCGCAGCGCGTCGGCGACGGAGGCCGCACCGTCGGGGATCACCTCGGCGTCGGGGCAGTGCCACCCCGCATCCCTCAGCAGACCGACCGCGATCGGGCCGCCTCTGTCTTCGCGTTCTCCGGCGAACGAGCGATCCGAGACGGTGATCACGCAGGCGGGGAGCGACGTCATGGCTCCACCCTAGGTCCTGCCCCACACAGACGCACGGGCATCATGCGACGCGGATGAGCGACCGCTGCCAGCCCGACGATCCGTTCGGCGCGATCGGTGCGCGCTCCTCGATCTGCATATCGCCGTTCTTGTTGATCGCTCGCACCGCCACGTAGTGCGTCCCCGGTGTGGCATCCCACTCCATGAACCACTGCACCCAGGTGTTCTCGTTGATCGGGGCCGACAGCGTCGCAGGCATCCAGTCGCCCTCGTCGATGCGCACCTCGACCCGCTCGATGCCCACGGTCTGCGCCCACGCGACGCCCGCGATCGGGATGCGACCGGCCTCGACGGCCTGGCCGACCTTCGGGGTGTCGACGCGCGAGGCGAACTTGATCGGAGCCTCGGCGCTGTATCCACGCGGAGTCCAGTAGGCCTCGTCCTTGTCGAACGTGGTGACCTTGAGCTCGGTGAGCCACTTCGTCGCCGAGACGTAGCCATAGAGCCCCGGGACGACCATGCGCACGGGGAAGCCGTGCTCGAGCGGCAGCGGCTCGCCGTTCATGCCCACCGCGAGGATCGCGTCGAGATTGTCATCGGTGAGGGCCGACAGCGGCGTGCTCGCCGTGTAGCCGTCGACGCTCTTCGACAGCACCATGTCGGCGCCGGACTTCACTCCGGCCTTCTTCAGCACGTCGCGCAGCGGAACACCCAGCCACACGGCGTTGCCGACCAGGCCTCCGCCGACCTCGTTCGAGACGCACGTGAGCGTCACCGCATACTCGTCGAGCCCCATGTCGAGGAGGTCCTGGAAGCTCATCTCGACGCGCTGGTCGACCATGCCGTCGATCACGAGACGCCAGGACTCGGGATCGATGGTCGGCACGGTCAATGCGGTGTCGACCCGGTAGAAGTCCTTGTTCGGGGTGATCAGCTTGGTCAGCCCAGGGATGTCGAGCTCAGCGCCCTTCGGCACGGTCACGGTCGATTTCGGGGCGGGAAGCTTGAGGGCATCACGGATCGACGCGACCGATGCGACCGTCATGCTCACGGTGCGGGAGGCGATGCCGACCACGACTGCCGAGACGCTGGCGATGCCGGCGAGGATGAAGAACTGCCTGCGACCCATCGCCTTGGCGGGCTTCGCGTCCGATGCCTCGGCATCCGCGATCTCGGCATCCGCGGTCTCGCCCTTGCGGTCGACCATCGCGACCGGAACCACGGATGCCTTCCACGCCCTGAGCCGACGGATCAGCAGCACGATGATGATGGATCCCGCGATGGTTCCGAGCACGGGGGGCAGGAAGGCGAGGGCCGTGACACCGGCCCTGGTCACGATCGCCGCGGTGGAGAGCGCGCCCGCGACCACCAGGGCGATGACGCCGAGCGGGGGACGGAGCAGCTGCAGGATGCCGGCGATCGCCGACGCGATCACCACCGCGAGACCGAGACCGACCAGCAGCGCGATCTTGTCGTACTCGCCGAAGGTCGCGATCGCGAACTCCTTGAACGGCTGAGGCACGATGTCGATCACGAATCCGCCGACGGCGAGGATGGGGCTGGCCGAGCGCGCGAAGATCAGCGCGAACAGCTCGGCCGTCGCGAGGAAGACGAGTCCACTGATCACACCCGAGAGGGCAGCCCAGAAGAAGAACCTCTTACCCCTGCTCGGCCGTTCGCTCGTGTCGCGCTTCTCTGCCGTGCTGCGCTGTGCCATGGTCTGCTCCTTCGCACCGAGGACGGTGTGGTCTCGGGTTGTTCGGAGCGGAGGCGAGAACGGATGGTCGCGGCATCGGATTCGAGCGGCTCGGGACGCGGCGGGGTCAGAGGCGACGTGCGGTGATGGTGTCGCGGTCCTGCAGTTCGCGCAGTGTGCGCAGGCACCTCGAGCAGAGGATCTCGACGCGACGCGGGTGGTTCTCTCCGCACACGCAGTCGACCGACACCCGCCACTTCGCCTTGCGTCCGCACGCGGCGTACGCCTCGTCATCGCCGTGGTCGCACTCGCACAGCTGACGACCGCGGTCGAGTCCGGGGAGCTCCACGAGGGTGCGCTCGACATCCGAGACCGGGGGCAGCTGCGTCTTCACCACCTGTCGATGCTCCCAGGGCCGTGCGGCCCCGCGCAACACCGCGCGGGGTGGCGGGTCGTCGGGGGGCGGGTCAGACCTGCACGACGTGCGGCGGGGGCGGCGGCGCGAGCTGGCGCTGCGGCACGCCATGCGCCTCGCGGTGCAGACGCTCCATGCGGCTGTCGAGCTCGGCTGCGGCCTCGGCGGCATCCGTCAGGCTCTCGACGAGGTGCGACGGCACCTGGTTCGAGAACTTGTAGTAGATCTTGTGCTCGAGGCTGGCCCAGAAGTCCATCGCGATGGTGCGGAACTGCACCTCGACCGGCACCGACAGCGCCCCGGTCGACAGGAACACCGGCACCTCGATGATCGCGTGCAGGCTCTTGTAGCCGTTGGCCTTCGGAGTGGCGATGTAGTCCTTGACCGTGACGACGGTCACGTCGTCCTGCGCGGTGAGCAGATCGAACAGGCGGTAGACGTCCGCGACGAAGCTGCAGGTCACCCGAACTCCCGCGATGTCGGTGATCTCGGTGCGGATGCGCTCGAAGTCCGGCTCGGCGATGCCCTTCCGGGCGATCTTCTCGACGATGCTGTCGGGCGTCTTCAGCCGGCTCTTGACGTGCTCGATCGGGTTGTACGCGTGGTGGTGGGTGAACTCGTCACGAAGGATCGAGATCTTCGTCTCGACCTCCCGCATCCCGAACTCGTACTCGCGCAGGAAGCGCTGGAACTCATCGCGGAGCTCACGAGTCTGCTGGATGGCGTCATCGGTGACCTGAAGGGACGTCATGCATCCGACGTTACGCGTCCGTGATCGGAAGTGGCTGTGCATCGTCGATGAGAAATCGAGTCGCATCCCGTTGACGATGTCGGAACCCGGGTCTAGAACGGAGGACATGACCAGCGCAGGAGAGAAGTGGACTGAAGCGTACGTCGAGGCCTGGAAATCGAACGACCCTCAGCAGATAGCGGCGCTCTTCAGCGACGACGCGATCTACCTCACCAGCCCCGACTCCGAGCCGCGCATCGGCAGGGCCGACATCGTCGCAGGGTGGCTCGAGGATCTCGACGAACCGGGCACATGGTCGTTCGACTGGTGGATCGTGCGCGAAGACGATGAGTTCGTCGTGGTCGAAGGGCGCACGAAGTATCCGGCCGAGCGCGACTACGTCAACCTCTGGATCGTCCGACTGGATGCCGAGGGCCGGGCGACCGCCTTCACCGAGTGGTACATGCCCCGCCCGCATCAGGACTGAGCGCAGCACCGACCGCGCGGAGGCCGTGAGGATTCCGTTAGGGACGTTCGACACGCCGTAGGGATTCCGTGAGGATCTCGTGAGGGAAGCGTTCGCGGGCGTAGAGTCGCCCGACGTGTCAGATGAAACTCGGGACAACACCGATGCTCCTCCCCGCGCCAAGCGCATCCTGATCGGCGACCCCCTGACGAGCGAGCAGGTCGAAGATCAGCTGCTCCCGAAGAAGATGGCCCTGCCGATCTTCGCGTCGGACGCGCTGAGCTCGGTGGCCTATGCGCCGCAGGAGCTCGTGATGATCCTGCTCATCGGCGGACTCACGTTCCTCTCGTTCACCCCGCTCGTGGCGATCGCGGTCGTGGTGCTGCTGGTCGTGGTGGTGCTCAGCTACCGCCAGCTCATCAAGGCGTACCCCTCGGGTGGTGGCGACTACGAGGTCGCCTCCAAGAACCTGGGCGAGATCCCGGGCGTCATCGTGGCCGCCGCTCTGCTGGTCGACTACGTGCTCACGGTCGCCGTGTCTGTGGCATCCGGTGTCGACAACATCATCTCGGCCGTGCCCGGGCTCGATCCTCTGCGGGTCGAACTCGCCGTCGGCTTCGTGATCCTGATCATCCTCGTGAACCTGCGCGGTGTGCGCGAGGCGTCGCTCGTGTTCGCGATCCCCACCTACGTCTTCATCGCGTCGGTCGGCTTCATGATCGTGACGGGTCTCATCCGCACGTTCCTCGGCGATGCGCCGGTCGCATCGAGCGCCGAGTTCGCGGTGAACGCCGAGAACCTGGGCCAGGCCGCGGTCATCCTGCTGATCCTCCGCGCGTTCTCGAGCGGATGCTCCGCGCTCACCGGCGTCGAGGCCGTCTCGAACGGCGTGCCGGCCTTCCGCACGCCGAAGGTGCGCAACGCGCAGTCGACGCTGGTGCTCATGGGCTCGATCGCCGCCTGCCTGTTCGCCGGCCTCACGGCGCTCGCCCTGATCACCGGCGTGCACTATGCCGAGAATCCGTGCGACCTGATCGGCTTCGACTGCTCCAACCCGCAGCCGAGCCTCATGGCGCAGATCGCCTCGGCGACGTTCGGCGGCGGCAGCATCATGTTCTTCATCATCCAGGCGGCGACCGCGTGCGTGCTGCTCCTCGCGGCCAACACCGCCTTCAACGGATTCCCGCTGCTCGGCTCGGTGCTCGCCCGCGACGGCTACGCACCGAAGTCGCTGAACACCCGCGGTGACCGCCTCGTCTTCTCGAACGGCATGATCGTGCTCGGCATCGCCGCCATCGCCGTGCTCGTCATCTTCCAGGCCAAGCTCACGACGCTGATCCAGCTGTACATCATCGGTGTCTTCGTGTCGTTCTCGCTGGGGCAGATCGGCATGGTGCGGCACTGGAGACGTGTGCTGCGCGGCCCCGTCGAAGACAGAGAGGACTCGGGCGTCGACGGCGCCTCGGCATCCGATCGCCGCTCGGCCAAGGTGGGCCTCGTCATCAACTCTCTGGGCGCCGCGATGACCGTCGCCGTGCTGCTGATCGTGACGATCACCAAGTTCACCCACGGCGCGTATCTCGTGTTCTTCGCGATCCCCGTGCTCGCGTTCCTGATGATGGGCGTCAAGAGGTACTACCGCGACGTCGAGCACGAGATCGCGATCGACGACACCACCAAGTTCGGTGCGACCGGCGACCTCGCGATCGTGCTCGTGAACCGACTGCAGAAGCCGGTCGTGAAGGCCGTCGACTATGCGATCGCCGCCAAGCACGGCAAGACCCTCGCGGTGCACGTCGCCGTGGCATCCGATGATGCCGCACAGCTGCAGAAGGACTGGGCCGACCACCTCGTGCCCATCCCGCTGGTGATCGTCGAGTCGCCGTACCGATCGTTCGCCCAGCCCGTGTCGCAGTTCATCAAGCAGTACCGCGCGAAGCACGGCTCATCGGTCGTCACCGTCTACCTGCCGCAGTACATCGTGGGGCACTGGTGGGAGACGTTCCTGCACAACCGCCGCTCGCGCCGCCTCGCCAACCAACTGATGCTCGTGCACGGAGTGTCGATCACGCTCGTGCCGTGGCTGCTCGACTCGTCGGAGCTGATCTACGGTCGACGGTCGCGCCCGCTGCCCGGGCAGGAGCGCGCAGGCCGCCCGGTCGTCGTGAACGGACGCCGCGCACACCGGCCCGAGGGCCCGCCCGAGGAGTGAGGCGGGCGGCGCCTCTGAGCTCCGTCTTCGGTTCCGGTCGCACTTCGGGCCGCTCCTGAGCTTCGTCTTCGGTTCCGGTCGCACTTCGGGCCGCTCCTGAGCTTCGTCTCCGATTCCGAGCGCAGTTCGTGCCGCTCCTGAGCTTCGACTTCGGTTCCGGTCGCACTTCGTGCCGCTCCTGAGCGATCTCGGCGTCACAGACTGCGACCGGAACGCGCGGGAGACGGATGCTGGCGGCGACAGGCTCAATAGGCTGGGGCGATGACCCCTACGCCGCACGCCGATGTCTGGCCCGTCCGCACCGAGCGCCTGCAGATCCGGCCGATGACGGCGCCCGACATCGATGCGATGTGGGAGTGGCGGCAGCTGCCCGATGTGAACCGCTGGCTGGGACTCGCGCCCGACACGATCGAGGCCTTCCGCGAGCGCTACCTCGACCCTGAGCGCCTCGCCGCGATGTACCTCGTCGAACTGCTTCCGCACGGTGGCGAGCCCGCCGCGCCGATCGGCGACCTCATGATCAGGATCGGCGACGCGTGGGCGCAGCTCGAGGTCACCGACCAGGCGAAGGGTGTCGAGGCGGAGCTCGGCTGGGTGCTCGATCCGGGATACACGGGACGCGGGTATGCGACCGAGGCGATCCGCGCGGTGATCGACGTCTGCTTCGGCGCGCTGGGGCTGCGTCGGGTGCACGCCGGATGCTTCGCCGACAACGAGCCCTCGTGGCGCCTCATGGAGCGGCTCGGGATGCGACGTGAGGAGCTCAGTCGCAAGACCGCGCTGCACCGCTCGGGCCAGTGGCTCGACGGCATGAACTACGGCATCCTCGCGGAGGAGTGGGCGGTCACGGATTCCTGAACACGTCGTGGTCTCCGATGCGGCGCCACCGGATCCGGGGTTCGTCGTCGACGGTGACGATCTCGAACGTGGCGCGGCCGTCGGGTGAGGAGAATGACCACGTCATCTCGAGGATGCCTGGCGCGGCGCGCATGGTCTTGACCCTGAGCGACGCCGGCCAGGGCGTGGACGGATCTTCTGCGAAAGCATCGCAGGCCGGGATGAACTTCTCACGCAGGATCTTCCGGAACTCCGCGAGATGGGACGACTTCAGCCTGCGGACATCAGCGTCGAAGCTCGGGGTCGTCTCGAACTTCACTGTTCGGGCTCGACGGCATCGAGGCTCTCGAGGAAGGCCTCTCCGCTGTCGAACGTAGCCACGCGCCCAGCCGCCACATGCGCATCGACCTCGCGCTCTCGCTGCTGCCACCTCTCGGTCCAGAACCACGCTTGCTCGGCGGGCACAGGCACGGCGGCACGCAGCTCGACTACCCCATCCGCACGCTCGGTCACCTCGAGCTGGGTTCCGGGCTCGTTCAGGCGCAGGCGCTCACGCACGCTCGCTGGCAGGGCGATGAGACCTCGGCTCTGCACGCCGACGTATCCGTGGAACTCTGCGGTGGACATGTCTCCATGGTACTGCCGTGCAGGCAAGCGGGGAAGCTGCTTTGCAGTATTGCAGCATGCCACCTTTCACATGGGACCTGTCAGCCCGAGACCAGCGCGAGGACGAGCGTCGCGACGAGCACGGTCGGCACCGCCACGATCGCGCCCCAGAGCATGAGGCTGCCCCAGCGGATCTCGACGCCGAGCGACACCACCCGGTGGTGCCACAGCAGCGTCGCGAGCGAGGCCCAGGGTGTGATGAGCGGCCCGAGGTTCACGCCGATCAACAGCGCCATCAGCGCGACCGGGTCGCCGGCTGCGGGTTCGAGGATCAGGTAGGCCGGCAGGTTGTTCACCCCGTTCGCGGCGAGCGCGCCCGCGGCCGAGAGGCGCAGCAGCTCGGCGGGTGCGTGGCCGCTGGTGGCCAGCACCGACAGGAAGTCGAGGATGCCGTTCGCGTGCGCGGCCTCGACCACGACGAACAGCGCCGCCGCGAGAGCGATCGCCTGCCACGGCACGAGCGACGGTCGCAGCACATGCCGGCGACGGATGCCGAAGAGCACGACGAGGACCACGGCAGCGACCGTTGCCGGGATCCAGACGTCGTGCGTCAGTGCGAGCAGTGGCATCAGCAGGAGCAGCACCGCGGAGGCTCCCCAGAAGAGCACCCGATCAGACGGCTGTCCCCCTGACGGCACCCGGTATCCGCCGAAGAGCGTGCGCCGATGGCGCAGGGTGAGGATCAGCGCGGGGATCAGAACGCCGACGAGGGTCGGCGCCCAGCTGAGAGCGAGGAACGAGAGCGGGTCGTCGCCGATCGCCCGCGCTGCCAGCAGGTTCGTGAGGTTCGAGACGGGCAGGGCGAGGGACGCCGTGTTCGCGAGCCACACGGTCACGAGCGCGAAGGGCAGGGGCGGGATGCCGACACTCTGCGCCAGCACGACGACGACCGGCGTGACGATCACGGCCGTGGTGTCGAGCGAGAGGAACACGGTGCTGATGACCGCGAGCACCACCACCGACACCCACAGCAGGATGACCCGTCCGTGGCCCCAGCGCGCGAGGCGCTGCGCCACGACGTCGAACACGGCCGCATCCCGCGCCAGCTCGGCGACGATCGTGATCGCCACGACGAACCCGAGCACAGGGGCGATGCGCGCGCCGAGCGCCCCGGCATCCGAGCGCGGAAGGATGCCGGTGACGATGCAGACCACCGCGACGACGATGAGCGCCAGGACGATGATCGTCCCTGCTCCCAGTCGCCGTCGCGTTGCACTCACTCGCTGAGTGTAGATCCGTCAGCCTGTGACGTTCAGTCCTCGTCCCAGGGAAGCTTGACGACCGGCAGGATGTAGACCCGGCCCATCACCGCCGTCGGGTGCTTCGCCATGAAGGTCGCTGCCTCGTCGATCGACTCCGCGGTGACGATGTCGTAGCCCGCGAACCACTCCTTGAACTCGGGGAACGGGCCATCGGTGACGAGCACCTTGCCGCCTCGTACGGCGACCGACTTCGCCTCCTCGCGGCCGGCGACGGGAGCGCCTTCACCGAGTCGTCCCGCCGCGTCGCCCTCCTGCGCCCAGTCTTCGAGCAGTCGTTGATCCTCTCCCTGAGCCATCGTGCCGCCGGTCGGATCGGTCATGTGGATCACGAGGTACTTGTTGCTCATGTGCTCTCTCCGTTCGATGCGGTCCCGGGCGTTCCGGGCGCGGACGGCGTCGCGAGTTCGTCGCGGCGCCGGGTCAGATGGATGATCTCGGCGGTGTTGTCGGCCAGGGCGATCGCACGTGCGTACGCGTCGCGGGCCTCGGAATCGCGGCCCGTGGCTCGCAGCAGTTCGGCGCGCGTCACGTGGAACCCGTGGAAGTGGTCGAGGGCATCGTTCAGCTGCTCGACGAGCGGCAGCGCCCGCTCGGGTGAGTCCCGCTCTGCGAGGGCGACCGCCTTGCCGAGCACGACGACCGGGCTGGGGTCGATCCGCTCGAGCTGTTCGTAGAGCTCGACGATGCGCGCCCAATCGGTGTCGGCGGCATCCGTCGCTCGCACGTGCACCGCGTTGATCTCGGCGAGCAGACGATGTCGACCGGGCACCCCAGGGAGAGGCCCGTCGAGAAGCGCGAGCCCCTGCCCGATGAGCTCGTGGTTCCACGCTTGGCGGTCCTGTTCGTCCAGCCGCACCAGCTCACCCTCGGCGGTGACCCTCGCTGCGGCGCGCGCCTCACTGAGCAGCATCAGCGCCAGCAGACCCGCGACCTCGCAGTCGTCGGGCAGCAGCTCGCGAAGCAGCCCGGTGAGCCTGATCGCGTCGCAGGTCAGCTCCCGACGCAGAGCGGGCACGCCGGCTCCCGACGCGAAATACCCCTCGTTGAAAACGAGATAGAGCACCGCGAGCACCCCGTCGATCCGAATCCGGAGGTCGTCGGCTGCGGGCATCCGATACGGGATCCGCTCGGTCTTGATCTTCGCCTTGGCCCGGGTGATGCGCTGCCGCACCGTGGACTCCGAGATGAGGAACGCCCTGGCGATCTCCTCGACGGTGAGACCACCGACGATCCGCAGAGTCAGGGCGACGCGCGCCTCGAGCGACAGCGCCGGATGGCAGCAGGTGAACAGCAGTCGAAGACGGTCGTCGTCGATGACTCCTGTGGGCTCCGGTGGTTCGGGATCCTGCAGCATGAGAGCCTCCCGCTGCTTGGCGTCGCGGAACGACTCCCGGCGGAGCCGATCGATGGCCTTGCGATAGGCCGTGGTGGTGATCCAGCCGGCGGGGTTCGGTGGAATACCCTCTTCTGACCAGAGCTCAGAGGCTGCGGCGAAGGCCTCCGCGGCCATCTCCTCGGCCAGGTCGAGGTCCCCGCACCTCCGGGTGAGACCGCCGACGATGCGCGCCCACTCGTCGCGGTACACCTGCGTGACGCGCGCCGCGACGTCGGCGTTCACCGAGCCTCCTCGATCCGATTCCGGCGCTGCATCACTCGGGCTCTCTCCATCCGCACGATCGAGCAGGCTCTGCGCCGAGCCGGCCCTCCCGACGATCATCCCGGTTCCCCGTCGCTGCGGAAAGAGCGCGCCCACACGCGGCGAGCGCGGGTCAGAAGAGACGGACGCCGGATCAGACCCGGATGCTCGAGCGCTGCGCGCCGCCGAACGATCCGCTCTTCGGCTTCCTCCGCCTCGAGTCGGTAGACCAGGTTCGCCACCATCGGGTCGTTGTACACAGCCGTCACCGGGTCTCTCTTGTCGACGAGTCACCGGGGATCGGTGGCCTCCTACCCGAACAACGAACGCCGACGCCCGGATGCGACAACGAGGCCCGAGAAAAGTTCGCGCGAGCCCGAGATGTGAGCATCCCGCATGCATCCCGCACAGCCGCGTAGGCAAAGCGTGAGGATCGTCATATTCCGGTCTGCACAGGAGTTGTATCGAGTCTCGTGCTCGACATCATCTACATCGCGCTGACTCTCGCGCTGTTCGCCCTCGTGTCCCTGGTCGCGAAGGGGGTGGAACGACTGTGATCGTCTTCGAGATCATCGCCGCCGCCCTCGCCGTGGCCGCCGTCGTCTACCTCGTGGTGGCTCTCGTCGCCCCGGAGAAGTTCTGATGGGCGCCGGTGCGAACCTGTGGTTCGGCATCCTGCAGGCCGCCGTCCTCATCGTCGCGATCGTGCTGCTGTACCGGCCGGTGGGCGACTACATGGCCCACGTCTTCAGCACGCCCCGTGATCTGAAGGCCGAGAGAGGCATCTACCGCCTGATCGGCGTCGACCCGGCATCCGAGCAGACCTGGCGGGCCTACGCACGCGGCGTGCTCGCGTTCTCGGTCGCCGGGCTCCTGCTCGTCTACGGCCTGCAGCGTCTGCAGGGCTTCCTGCCCGAGTCGCTCGGACTCCCCGCGGTTCCCGAGGGCCTGGCGTTCAACACCGCCGCCTCGTTCGTCGCGAACACGAACTGGCAGTCGTACTCGCCCGAGCAGACCATGGGCTACACCGTGCAGCTCGCGGGCCTCACCGTGCAGAACTTCGTCTCGGCCGCCGTCGGCCTGGCGGTCGCGGTCGCTCTGATCCGCGGCCTCGCCCGTCGGGGCTCGACGACGATCGGCAACTTCTGGGTCGACCTGATCCGCGGGCTCGGACGCATCCTGCTGCCGATCGCCCTGATCGGCGCCATCGCCCTGATCGCGGGCGGTGTGGTGCAGAACTTCGCCGGCTTCACCGATGTGACCACCGTCTCGGGTGGCACGCAGACCATCCCCGGCGGCCCGGTCGCCTCGCAGGAGGCCATCAAGCTGCTCGGCACGAATGGCGGCGGCTTCTTCAACGCCAACTCGGCGCATCCGTTCGAGAACCCGACCGGCTGGACCAACCTGCTGCAGATCCTGCTGATCCTCGTGATCCCGTTCGCGCTGCCCCGCACGTTCGGCCGGATGATCGGTGACGACCGGCAGGGCTATGCGATCGCCGCAGTGATGGGCACGATCTTCCTGATCTCGACCTTCGCCCTCTCGGCCCTCGAACTCGCCGGCCGCGGCAGCGCCCCCGAGCTCGCGGGCGCGGCGATGGAGGGCAAGGAGGTGCGCTTCGGCATACTCGGCTCGACCCTGTTCGGAAGCGCCAGCACGCTGACCTCGACCGGCGCCGTGAACTCGATGCACGACTCGTACACGGCACTCGGCGGCATGATGCCGATGCTCAACATGATGCTCGGCGAGGTCGCCCCCGGTGGCGTCGGCACGGGCCTCTACGGCATGCTCGTGCTCGCTGTCATCGCGGTGTTCGTAGGCGGGCTGCTCGTCGGCCGCACCCCCGAGTACCTCGGCAAGCGCATCGGCCCGAAGGAGATCAAGCTCGCGAGCCTCTACATCCTCGTGACGCCCACCCTCGTGCTGGCAGGCACCGCGCTGAGCTTCGCGATCCCGGGCATCCGCTCCGACGTCGAGTCGACCAGCATCCTGAACCCCGGCGTGCACGGCATGAGCGAGGTGCTCTACGCCTTCACCTCGGCCGCGAACAACAACGGCTCGGCCTTCGCGGGGCTCACCGCGAACACTCCGTGGTTCAACACCGCACTGGGAGTCGCGATGCTGCTCGGCCGGTTCATCCCGATCGTCCTCGTGCTGGCCCTGGCTGGTTCTTTCGCCGCCCAGCAGCGCGTGCCGGAGACCACCGGAACCCTGCCCACGCACCGACCGCAGTTCGTCGGGCTCCTCACCGCCGTCGCGGTCATCATCACGGCACTCACCTACTTCCCCGTGCTCGCACTGGGACCCCTCGCTGAAGGACTCGTCTGACATGACACTCATCACCACGCCGTCGGAACAGCAGGATGCGTCGGCATCCGCCCCCGCCACCACCGAACCGCCGCGCTCGTTCGGCTGGGCGCAGCTGACCCAGGCCCTGCCGGGCGCACTGCGCAAGCTCAACCCCGCATCTCTCGTGCGCAACCCCGTGATGCTGCTCGTCTGGGTCGGCGCCGCGTTCACCACCGTGCTCGCGATCGCAGAACCCTTCCTCGGGGGCCCCGCCGACTCGGGCGGTACCCCGGTGCCCGCGCCGTTCACGTGGGGCATCGCGATCTGGCTGTGGCTGACCGTGCTGTTCGCCAACGTCGCCGAGTCGGTGGCGGAGGGCCGCGGCAAGGCCCAGGCCGCGAGCCTGCGAAAGACCCGCACCAGCACGATGGCCCGCAAGGTCGTGCGCTACGAGGCGACCTCGGATGCCACGGCAGAGCGCACCGAGACGGTCGACGTCTCCTCGGCCGAGCTGCAGCGCGACGACATCGTGATCGTCACGGCGGGCGAGCTGATCCCGGGCGACGGCGACATCGTCGCGGGCATCGCGACCGTCGACGAATCGGCCATCACGGGTGAGAGCGCCCCGGTCATCCGCGAATCCGGCGGCGACCGCAGTGCCGTCACGGGCGGCACCCGCGTGCTGTCGGATCGCATCGTCGTGCGCATCACCTCGAAGCCCGGCGAGACGTTCGTCGACCGCATGATCGCGCTCGTCGAGGGCGCGAGCCGTCAGCGCACACCCAACGAGATCGCGCTCAACATCCTGCTCGCGAGCCTGTCGATCGTGTTCGTCGTCGTGGTGCTCGCGCTCAACCCGATCGCGTCGTACGCGGCGTCGCCCGTCAGCATCCCGGTGCTGATCGCCCTGCTGGTGTGCCTCATCCCGACCACGATCGGCGCCCTGCTCTCGGCCATCGGCATCGCCGGCATGGACCGGCTCGTGCAGCGCAACGTGCTCGCGATGTCGGGCCGCGCGGTCGAGGCCGCGGGAGACGTCACGACCCTGCTGCTCGACAAGACCGGCACCATCACCTACGGCAACCGCCGCGCGCACGAGGTGCTGCGGCTCGGAGGCGTCGACGCCGACGAGCTGCTGCGTGTGGCCGCTCTCTCGTCGCTCGCCGACCCGACACCCGAGGGCGCATCGATCGTCGAGTTGGCCCTGAGCCGCGGCATCCGGGTCGACGAGCCGGCGGATGCCGTCGTCGTGCCGTTCACCGCGCAGACCCGCATGTCGGGTCTCGACCTGGCCGACGGCACGCAGATCCGCAAGGGCGCCGGTTCGGCCGTCAGCGCCTGGCTCGGACTCGAGACGGATGCCGAGCTGACGTCGCTCACCGACGGCGTCGCGTCCAGCGGCGGCACCCCGCTGGTCGTCGCCGTGAAGCACGCCACCGGTGCCGGTCAGGTGCTCGGCGTCGTGCATCTGAAGGACATCGTGAAGGACGGTCTGCGCGAGCGGTTCGAGGAGCTGCGGAGCATGGGCATCCGCACGGTCATGATCACGGGCGACAACCCCCTGACCGCCGCCGCGATCGCGAAGGAGGCGGGGGTCGACGACTTCCTCGCCGAGGCGACCCCCGAGCAGAAGCTCGAGCTGATCAAGCGCGAGCAGGAGGGCGGCCGACTCGTCGCCATGACCGGCGACGGCACGAACGACGCCCCGGCGCTCGCCCAGGCCGACGTCGGCGTCGCGATGAACACGGGCACGTCGGCCGCGAAGGAGGCCGGCAACATGGTCGACCTCGACTCCGATCCGACCAAGCTCATCGACATCGTGCGCATCGGCAAGCAGCTGCTCATCACCCGCGGAGCGCTCACGACGTTCTCGCTCGCGAACGACATCGCCAAGTACTTCGCCATCATCCCCGCGATGTTCATGGGCGTGTTCCCCGGGCTTGCGGCGCTCAACATCATGCAGCTGCACTCGCCGGCATCCGCCGTGACCAGCGCGATCATCTTCAACGCGATCGTGATCGTCTTCCTCATCCCGCTCGCGCTGCGGGGTGTGAAGTACCGGCCGGCGAGCGCCTCGCAGATCCTGCAGCGCAACCTGCTGATCTACGGCCTGGGAGGCGTGATCGCGCCGTTCATCGGCATCAAGCTGATCGACCTCGTCATCACCCTCATCCCCGGTTTCTGACCGGCATCCACCTCGCTTCCCTCTCGCTTCGAAAGGCATCCCATGTCCTCCTCCCGCACCGCCGCTCGCACCGCCGGTGTCGCCGTCCGCGCGATGCTCGTGCTCACCCTCGTGCTCGGCGTCGGCTACACGCTCGTCGTCACCGGCATCGGCCAACTGCTGCTGCCCTTCCAGGCGAACGGGTCGCCGCTGCCCGACGACAGGGGCAGCGCGCTGATCGGGCAGTCCTTCACGGATGCCGACGGCGAGGCTCTCCCCGAGTACTTCCAGTCGCGTCCGTCGGCCGCCGGGGACGGCTACGACGGTGCCGGCTCGAGCGGCAGCAACCTCGGCCCGGAGAACCCCGATCTGGTCGCGGCGATCGACGAGCGCAAGGCCGCGATCGCGAAGCGCGAAGGGGTGAGCCCGGATGCCGTGCCGGCCGATGCCGTCACGGCATCCGGATCCGGTCTCGACCCGCACATCAGCGTCGCCTACGCCCTGCTGCAGGTGCCGCGCGTGGCAGCCGAGCGCGGCGTGCCCGAGGAGGAGGTGCGCGACCTCGTGGAGTCTAGAATTCAAGGGCGGGATCTGGGATTCCTCGGCGAAGAACGCATCAACGTCGCCGAACTCAATCTCGCGCTCGATGAGCGGGAGGGCGAATGACGGCAGAGCGCCACGGCAAGCGCGGCCGCCTCCGCGTCCTGCTCGGCGCGGCCCCCGGCGTCGGCAAGACCTTCGAGATGCTCGCCGAGGGCAAGCGGCTGCTCGACGAGGGACGCGACGTCGTGATCGCGATCGTCGAGACCCACGAGCGGGCGGCGACGGCAGCACAGACCATCGGCATCCCCGAGGTCCCGCGACGTGTCGATCTGCATCGGGGCGTGCCGCTGAGCGAGATGGATCTGGATGCGGTGCTGGCACGGCATCCCGAGATCGCCCTCGTCGACGAGCTCGCCCACACGAACACCCCCGGTTCGCAGAACCCGAAGCGCTGGCAGGACGTCGAGGCGCTGCTGGCGGCGGGCATCGACGTCGTGACGACGGTCAACGTGCAGCACATCGACTCGCTGAACGCCGTGGTGGAGAAGATCACCGGCATCGCGCAGCAGGAGACGATCCCGGATGCCGTGGTGCGGGCCGCCGACGAGATCGAGGTCGTCGACCTCGCACCGCAGTCGCTTCGAGACCGGCTGTCGGCAGGGCTCGTGTACCCCGCCGAGCGGATCGACGCCGCCCTGTCGAACTACTTCCGGCTCGGCAACCTCACCGCGCTGCGCGAGCTCGCCCTGCTGTGGCTCGCCGACGAGGTCGACAGCGCGCTGCGCAGCTACCGCGCCGACCACGGCATCGAGGGCACGTGGCAGGCACGCGAGCGCGTGGTCGTGGCACTCACGGGTGGTCCCGAGGGTGAGACGCTGCTGCGCCGCGGCGCTCGGATCGCCGCCCGCTCCGCCGGTGGCGAGCTGCTCGCGGTGCACGTCGCGGCGCAGGACGGACTCCGCGACGAGACCCCCGGCGCTCTCGCAGCCCAGCGCTCCCTGGTCGAGTCGCTCGGCGGCAGCTTCCACCAGATCATCGGCGACGACATCCCCGGAACCCTCGTCGAGTTCGCACAGGGGGCGGATGCGACCCAGCTCGTCATCGGGGTCAGCCGTCGCGGTCGACTCGCCGCCGCGATGACGGGACCCGGCATCGGCTCCGAGGTCATCCGTCGCTCCGGCGACATCGACGTGCACATCGTCACCCATGCCGCCGCAGGTGGACGCGTCGCACTCCCCCGCATCACCGGCGGTGCTCTCGGCTGGCGGCGGCAGGTGCTCGGTTTCGCGGTCGCCCTCGTCTTCGGGCCTCTGCTGTCGTGGGCGATGTTCGCGTTCCGCAGCCCCGAGTCGATCACGGTCGAGGTGCTGGCGTTCCAGCTGCTCGTCGTGATCGTGGCGCTCGTAGGAGGGCTCCGTCCGGCGGTCTTCGCCGCCGTGCTGTCGGGTATCACCCTCGACTTCCTTTTCGTCGCGCCGATATTCACCATCACGATCGCGCACCCGCTGCACGTGCTCGCCCTCGCGCTCTACGTGATCATCGCCATCCTCGTCAGCATCATCGTCGATCAGGCGGCCCGGCGGGCGCGCACGGCTCAGCGCGCCGCCGCTGAAGCGGAGCTGCTCGCCGCGGTCGCCGGCAACGTGCTGCGCGGAGACAACGCCGTGCTCGCCCTCGTCAGCCGCACCCGCGAGGCGTTCGGGCTGAGCGGAGTGCGCCTGCTCTCCGCCGACGGCGAGGTGCTCGCGAGCGACGGCGAACCCGTGGCCGATGACCGCGCCACCTCCGTGCCCGTCGGCACGGGCGGCGCGTCGCCCGCCGTGCTCGAGCTCCACGGCGAACCCCTCGACACCCCCGCACGCCGCCTGCTCGACGCGATCGTCGCGCAGCTGGCCGCCGCGATCGAGCACACGGATCTGCGCGCGACGGCCCGTGAGGTGGCGGCCCTCGCCGAGACCGACCAGGTGCGCAGCGCTCTGCTCTCGGCGGTGAGCCACGATCTGCGCCGGCCCCTCGCCTCAGCGGTCGCCGCGATCGGCGGACTCCGCGGTGCGCACCGCCTGTCGGCATCCGACCGGGAGGAGCTGCTCGCGACCGCCGACGAGAGCCTCGCCACCCTGTCGTCGCTCGTCACCGACCTGCTCGACGTCAGTCGCGTGCAGGCCGGTGTGCTCGCCGTCTCGCGCATGCGCCTCGATGTCGCCGGCCCCGTGCTCGCCGCCGTGGACGAGCTCGGCCTCGGTCCGTCCGATGTCGAGCTGGCTCTCGACGCCGGCCTGCCCGCGGTCTCGGCCGATCCCGTGCTGCTGCAACGGGTTCTCGTGAACGTCGTCGCCAACGCGAATCGGCACTCGCCGACCGACGACCGTGTGATCGTGTCGACGAGCACCCTCGGCGACCGGGCCGAGATCCGGGTCATCGACCGGGGCAAGGGCGTTCCCGTCGAGAAGCGCGACCAGATCTTCCAGCCGTTCCAGCGCCTCGGAGACACCGACAACACGGCCGGCCTGGGACTCGGGCTCGCACTGTCGCGCGGATTCACCGAGGGCATGGGCGGTACCCTGACACCCGAGGACACCCCCGGCGGTGGGCTCACCATGGTCATCTCGCTGCCACTGGCGGCCGACCCCGACTTCGATCAGGAGGAGACGGAGTGAAGCTCCTCATCGCCGACGACGACCCGCAGATGGTGCGCGCACTGCGCATCACTCTCGCCGCCCACGGGTACGAGGTGGTCGTCGCCCCCGACGGTGCCGCCGCCGTCGCCGCCGCCGCGCAGGCCCATCCCGACATCATCATGCTCGACCTCGGGATGCCGCGGCTCGACGGCATCGAGGTGATCCAGGCGCTGCGCGGCTGGACGAACGTGCCGATCATCGTGGTGTCGGGTCGCACCGGATCCGCCGACAAGGTCGAGGCGCTGGATGCCGGAGCCGACGACTTCGTCACCAAGCCGTTCCAGGTCGACGAGCTGCTCGCGCGGCTGCGTGCCCTGTCTCGTCGCTCGGTGCCGGCCGGCGGCGAATCGACCGTCGGGTTCGGCGACGTCGTGGTCGACCTCGCGACGAAGACCGTCACCCGTGCGGGATCGCGGGTGCATCTCACCCCGACGGAGTGGCGCATGCTCGAGCACCTCGCCCGGCATCCCGGAGCCCTGGTCACCCGACAGGATCTGCTGAAGGAGATCTGGGGCAGCGAACAGGTGTCGGACTCGGGCTACCTGCGCCTCTACATGTCGCAGCTGCGCAAGAAGCTCGAGGCCGAGCCCAGCGCGCCGGTGCACCTGCTCACCGAGTCGGGAATGGGCTACCGGCTCGTCCTCTGAGCCCGGAGCCCTGACTCCTGCGGACTGAGCCCGGCCCTTCGCCCTCGCACTTCGCCTGAGATCAGGAGGACCGTCTGAGATCAGGACGATCTGCGCCGGATGTTCCTGATCTCGACCGGTCGTCCTGATCCGGGCGTGGGGTGAGCCACTTACGCCGCGACCCCTGAACGCGACCGGCGCAGCACGCCGAACGCGCCGGCCGCGACGAGCGCGATGGCGACGATGATCCCGGCGATGCCGGTGACGGTGCTCTCGGGCTCTCCGGTGAAGCGGCCGACCGCGAGCCAGCCGAGACCCCACGCCGTCGCGAGGGCGGGCGCGATGCGCTTGGTGACGAGGGCACTGGCGACACCGATCACGAGCACGACGGCGAGCACGGCGACCGCCCAGATCTCAGCCTGGTCGGCCCAGCTCTCGGGTGCGATCTGCGTGAGCCAGGCGGTGACATTGGCCACGGTCGCGATCGTCACCCATCCGAAGTGCAGTCCGTTCGCCCCATCGACGACGATGCGCTCGGGCCAGGTACGGGCACGGCTGCGCCCGAGGATCACGATGACCCGGGCGAGGGTCGCGAGCAACAGCGCGATCATCAGGACCGTCAGGGGAAGAGTCAGGAACTGCGCCATGACGAGCCACAGTCCGTTGAGGATCATCGACGCGGCGATCCATCCCCCGACCGCGCGCTGGCGCTCATCGGCCCGCTGCGCCGGCAGCGCCTGCCACACCGTGTAGGCGATCAGGCCGATGTAGATCAGCGACCAGATCGAGAACGCGGGGCCGGCCGGAGCGAGGTACGACCCCTGCGCCGACAGCGCCCCGTCTTGCAGCTCGCTGACCGAGGTGCCGCCGAACGCGCCGGAGCCGACAGCCGCGGCTATCAGCATGAACGTGGCCGAGGCGATGATCACTGACTGGCGGGCGATGTCCTGCGTCCGGGATTCCATGCTCCGCACGTTACGCGCGAGCGGGCGGGTGCGCAGGAGCCTTGACACCGGCATTCGAAAACGCTAGCCAGGCTAGCTAAATCTCCGACAATCAGGCAGCAACGGCCGCGTCGATCAGCACCTCGGCGGCGTTGCGCGCCTGCACGGCGACCTGCGGATCGGCGGCGATTGCTGCGGTACTCTGGGCGCCCTCGGCGAGGATCGACAGCTGCGCGGCAAGGGATGCCGGCGCCCCGGCATCCACCACGAGGCCCGACATGTACTGCTGGAACGACGCCTTGTGGTCACGGACGATGGCCGCGACTTCGGGGTTCGTCCCGCCGAGCTCCCCGAATGCGTTGATGAACGCGCACCCGCGGAAGTCGTCGGTGCAGAACCAGTCCTCGAGGTATCCGTACACGGCGAGCAGGCGGTCGCGCGGGTCTGCACCGGCATCCGCCACCGCGCCGGTCAACCCGGCCTCCCACTCGGCATGCTTGCGCGCGAGGACAGCGGTGACGATGTCGGTCTTCGAGGGGAAGAGGGCGTAGAGCTTGCGCAGCGAGACTCCGGCCGCTGCCCGCAGCTCATCCATGCCGACAGCCGCGTAGCCCTTGCGGTAATACAGCTCATCGGCCGCCGCAAGGATCTGTTCACGCACTGTTCCATCGGTCATGATCCCAGTGTACTTGACATGAGAACGACCGTTCTCTACAGTGGGAGACATCAGGTGAGAACGATCGTTCTCACCGAACCGAAAGGATCAGGATCATGGGTTACATCACCGTCGGAAACGAGAACAGCACCCCGATCGAGCTCTACTACGAAGACCAGGGATCGGGTCAGCCCGTCGTCCTGATCCACGGTTACCCGCTCGACGGACACAGCTGGGAGCGCCAGACCCGCGAGCTCCTCGCCCAGGGCTACCGCGTCATCACGTACGACCGCCGCGGCTTCGGCGGATCGTCGAAGGTGAACGCCGGCTACGACTACGACACCTTCGCCGCCGACCTCAACACCGTGCTCGAGACCCTCGACCTGCGCGACGTCGTGCTCGTCGGATTCTCGATGGGCACCGGCGAGCTCGCCCGTTACGTCGGCACTTACGGCCACGAGCGCGTCGCGAAGCTCGCTTTCCTCGCCTCGCTCGAGCCCTTCCTCGTGCAGCGGGACGACAACCCCGAAGGCGTGCCGCAGGATGTCTTCGACGGCATCGAGGCCGCAGCCAAGGGCGATCGCTTCGCGTGGTTCACCGACTTCTACAAGAACTTCTACAACCTCGACGAGAACCTCGGATCGCGCATCAGCCAGGAGGCCGTCACCGGCAGCTGGAACGTCGCGATCGGCAGCGCGCCCGTCGCCGCCTACGCCGTGGTGTCGTCGTGGATCGAGGACTTCCGCGGTGACGTCGACGCCGTGCGCGACGCCGGCAAGCCCACGCTGATCCTGCACGGCACGAAGGACAACATCCTGCCGATCGACGCGACCGCCCGCCGGTTCCACCAGGCCGTGCCCGCCGCGACCTACGTCGAGGTCGAGGGCGCCCCGCACGGCCTGCTCTGGACCCACGCCGACGAGGTCAACGCCGCGCTCAAGGACTTCCTCAGCAAGTAATCGGCCCCGGTCGTTGAGCGACAAGCGCACCGCTCAGCACCGTCCGAGAACAGGACGACCGCCCCGGATCAGGACAGAATCACGCAGATTCTCCTGATTCGGGGCGGTCGTCCTGTTCTCCGCAGGTCAGGCGGATGCCAGCGCCAGGCGCCGTCAGCGCTTGACGGTCACCGTGAGCGGCTTGCTCTCGCTGCTGCCGGCGGCGTTCACGAACTCGACGCGATAGGTGTGCTTCCCCACTGACCGCCCGTCGACCGCCACCGAGACCCGCTGCGCGGCGGGGCTCTTCGCGGTGATGGACCCTTCCTTCAGCAGCACACCGTCCTCGAAGAGGCGGTAGGACATCGCGTTCGTCCCCCACCACATGTCGGCGGTGAGCGTGTACGAGCCGTCACCGTCCCCGTTGTCGGCTGACAGCACGGGAGTGCCCGGCGCGGCATCCTTCACCTTCACCGTGACGGGCTGCACTGCGGTCGTCCCGCGTGAGTTCACGAGCTCACCGGTGTAGACGTATGTGCCGTTCTTCTTGCCGGCCACGGCGACCCGAGCCACCTGCGCGGCGGTGCCCCCGAACGTGAGCGGCACGGTCTTGATCAGCACCCCGTCCTCGAACAGTCGCAGCTTCGTGGCGTTCGACCCCCACCACAGGTTCATGGTGACGGTGAAGTCGCCGTCGAGGAGTCCGGTGTCGTGGCCGTTGTCGTGCGACAGCACGCCGCGAGCCGGCGCGGCCGTCGCCGCGTCCTTCCGCACGAGGGCATCGACCGCGGCATCCAGCGCGCCCAGCGCCCCGGCGACAGCGGACGCACTCGGGCTCGCCGCGGACAACACGATGTCGGCGCGGCCGATCGCTCCGGGCACCGCGACCGTCGACGACTCGATGTAGGCCGCCAGATCGAGGGCTGCGGCAGCCTTCCGCCGCTCCCGCAGCACCGAGGTGTCGGCACCGACCGCGGGTTCGCGTACGAGCTCGAGGTCGTCGATCGTGCCCCACGCCCCGGCAGGCAGAGTAGCCGCGACCCGCACCACGGCTGTGCCGCCGGCTCCGACCTGCAGCGCCTGAGTCGTCGGCGTCGACCACACGCGCCAGCCGTCGAGCGCGAAGGCCGACGGCGCACCCGTCACGGCGGAAGACGACAGAGACAGGGCGACCTTTCCCTCGGTGCCTTCGCCGTCACCCTGCAGTGATGCCCGAGCCACATACCTCCCGGCGGGAAGCCCCGTCACGGTCTGAGTCAGATCGAACGAGTACGCGGATGCCGAGTAGAAGTGCGCCGAGTGCGTGCCGCTGTGGGGGTCGTCCCACGCACGCAGGCTCAGACCGGAGCCGGTCGCCCGCCACATGCTCGTGTCGGCGTCCTCGAAACCGGGGTTCTGCAGGTAGTTGCGTGCCGAGACGGTGACAGTGGCAGTGGCTGCGAGACCGGCATCCGTCGTCCCCGTGATCGTGTACTCGCCGACGCCCTCGATGAACTCCGCACCCGGCGACCAGGTGACCGCCTGCTGCTCCGATGATCCGTCGTTGTAGAGCACCGTGACCTCGCTCGGCAGCTCGACCGCATCGCCCTCGACGAGAGACAGGGCAGCGGGCTGCACCGACTCGACGGCTCGAGGAGCCTGAGCACCGGTGCGCACGTACGAGAAGATGTTCAGCGCATCGGATGCGGTGCCGTCGAAGCCGAACAGTGCCTGGTTGTCCCACGCGGATCCGCCGAACCAGTGCCCGGCGTCTTCGGGCTCGTACTCGCCGGCGAAGCTCGACGCCCATCCGGATCCGTCGCGCTCCCACAGCACCTTGTTCTGCTCGAGCTGAGCGGGCGGACCGACCGGCAGCCACGCGGGCTCCCAGTAGTAGACGCCGATCCCGGCCTCACCCACGTCGGCGACGGCCTGCACGACCGCGCGCACCGCATCGGCCTGACCCTGCACGCTCACCGGATACTGCGTCGCCTCGGAGGGCAGGTCGATCACGTTGCCGTGGCCGTCTCCGTCGTCGAGGGTGAACGCCCACGAGGTCTCGGCGACCATGACCTTCTTGTCGTACGTGTCGGCGACGTGCGAGAGCACCGCCGTGAGGTTCGCCGGGGTGCCGTGCCAGAACGGGTAGTACGACGACGCGAACACGTCGTAATCGACGTCGCGGCGATCGAGCTGCGCGGCGACGTCGGCGTAGAAGCCGGCTCGCTCGGGATTCGTGAAGTGCAGGGCGACGAGCGTGTCGGGCGCCTCGGCGCGCACAGCGGCGGAACCGGCCGAGAACACCTTCGCCATGTCGTCCCAGCCGCGCACTCCGGCGACCCCGCCGTTGGTCTCGTTGCCGACCTGCACCATGCGCAGATCCACCCCCGCGTCGACCAGGCGTCGCACCGCGTCGCGGGTGAAGACGCCGACCTCGGCGGCGACCTGGTCGGCCGTCATGCCCTCCCATGCCTTGGGCACCTGCTGCTTGGCGGGGTCGGCCCAGAAGTCCGAGTAGTGGAAGTCGACGAGCACGCCGAGTCCGGCATCCGTCGCGCGCTGCGAGATCTCGATCGCCCGGTCGACGTCGACATCACCGCCGCCGTAGCCGTTGCCGTTCGCGTCGAACGGGTCGTTCCAGACGCGCACGCGCACGTCGGTGACACCGGCGTCGGCGAGGATCTCGAACAGGTCGCCCGGCGCGCCCTCGGCGTCGCGGAACACGACCCCCGACTCCTCGAGCGACAGCACCGAGGACACGTCGACGCCGCCGATGAAGTCATCGGGCAGGTTCTCGACCCGGGGGACGGTGACGGTGGCATCCGCCGGGTCGGCGGGCGCGACCGCCGTCGACACGGAGGCCGTGAGCGAGGCGGCCGAGGCGGGCAGCGCCACCCCGATCAGGGCGACGGCGGTGACCGCGGCCAGGGCGGTGGAGAGAAGGGAACGCGTGCGACGGTGCATGACGGCCTTTCGAGCAGTGCGGAAGAGGGGATCAGCCCTTGACGGATCCCTGGGTGAGCCCGCCCACGATGTACTTCTGCAGCGAGAAGAACAGCGCGAGCACGGGCACGGCGGCGACCACGACACCGGCGGCGAACAGCCCCCAGCGCGAGGTCAGCTGGTTCGAGACCCACTGGTACATGCCGACGGCGAGCGTCCAGTTGTCCTCGGAGGTGAGGATGATCTTCGACAGGATGAAGTCGCCGAAGGCCGCGAGGAACGCGAGCAGCGCGACGACCGCGAGGATCGGCACGACCAGCGGCATGATGAGCCGCCAGAAGATCTGCGCGTGGCTGGCTCCGTCGATCTTCGCCGACTCGTCGATCTCGACGGGGATCGTGTTGAAGAAGCCGTACATGAGGAACGTGTTCGCGCCGAGAGCGCCGCCGAGGTACACGCAGATCAGGGCGATCTTCGAGTTGATGCCGAGGGCCGGCACGACATCGCCGATCGTCTGCAGCATCAGGAAGATCGCGATGAACGCGAGCGCCTGCGGGAACATCTGCAGCACGAGTAGCGTGGTGAGGCTGGCCCGTCGCCCGCTGAAGCGGAAGCGCGAGAACGCGTACGCACCGCAGGCGCCCATGAGCACCGAGCCGACCGCGGTCACGCCGCCGATCAGCAGCGTGTTGCCGAACCACACCCAGTAGCGCGATTCGCCGAGGGCGATGTAGTTGGCGGGGTCGAACGCACTGAACAAAGCGCTGGATGCCGCGAGGCTGCCGTTCGGGTTGAGTGACGCCGACAGCACGTACACGAGCGGGAACGCGGCGAAGAAGAGGACGCCGACGGCCAGGATGTACTTCCAGCCGACCTCGCTCCACCACCGACGCCGACGTGCACCGGCGCGGGCGGCCTGCGCATCCTTCGACGAACCGGTCACGATGACTCTGGTCTCACTCATCACTGGTACTCCTCGAGCTTGCGGGTCTGTCGGAAGCTCAGCGCTGAGATGAGACCGACCACGATGAAGGCGATGATCGACAGCGCGCTCGCGAGGCCGTAGTCGGCCGCACCACCCGAGACGCCCGAGACGTCGTAGATGGCCGAGACCAGGATGTCGGTCGAGCCCAGTGCGTACGGAGCGCCGGCGATGGCCGGCCCGCCGTTGTTGAACGTGTAGATCACGGTGAAGTTGTTGAACGCGACGGCGAACGAGGCGATCAGCAGTGGGGCGGTCGAGACGAGCAGCAGCGGGAGCACGATCGCGCGGAAGCGCTGGATCTTGTTCGCGCCGTCGATCTCGGCGGCTTCCATCGTCTCGCCCGGCAGCGACTGCAGGGCACCGGTGCAGACGAGGAACCAGTACGGATAGCTCAGCCAGACGTTCACGAAGATCACCGCAGCGCGGGTGAGCCACGGGTCCCCGAGCCAGTTGATGTGGGCTCCGAAGAAGAGCAGGTCGTTGATCACGCCGAACTCGGCGTTGAACATGCCGCGGAACAGCAGCGCGGCCATGAAGGCGGGGAACGCGTAGGGAAGGATGAACAGCGCCCGCAGGAACCGTCGCCCCTTGACGCGCGGGTCGTTGTAGACGATCGCGAGTCCGAGCCCGACGGCGAAGCTCAGCACGACCGAGAGGATCGCGAACGCGAAGGTCCAGACCGTGACGCTCAGCAGGGTGCCGGCGAGGTTCGCATCCGTCAAGAGCTTCAGGAAGTTCGCGAAGCCGACGTTCACCGACCACCCGGTCGGCAGCGCCGTGCCGTCTTCGGCGACGAACGCTCCGAGATCGGTGGCGGTGTAGACCGTGCCCGACTGCGTGTCGGTGATGGTCTGCGCCTCGGCATCCCACACCAGCGTCGGCTCGTAGACCGAGCCGGTGGATCCTTCGCGAGTGCGGATCGAGCCGTCGTTCGGGTCGTCCGAGACCGGGACCCGGAGGTCCTTGATGGCCGCACCGAGCGTCGGATCCGTCAGCACGGTCGCCCGCGGGATGACGGTCCAGCCCGGAACCTCGCTCGGGGCGCCGGTGGTGCCGACCTCGGCTCCGGAGACATCGGAGAGCGGCACCGTGGCCGACCCGACCTGCACGTCGCCGTCGTCGTCGACGATCGCGAAGCCGAGCTCGCCGCCACGCTCGACGATCGACAGCGGATAGTCGGCCGACCCGTCGACGCGGCGCTCACCCTGGATCAGCGCGGCCTCGACCGCCTGCTCCTGCGTGCCGACGTGGCCCGTGCCGTAGTTCGTGAAGGCGATGTAGGCCGTGTACCCGAAGATGAAGACCTGGAAGACGAGCAGGAAGATCAGCCCGGGGAGCAGGTACTTCAGCGGCAGAGCCTTGCGAGTGAAGTACACCCAGTCGGCGATGATGACGAGCAGCACGACCACGCCGAGGACGATCCACGACTCGGCGCTCCAGGCCGAGATCGCCGTCATGATGCCGAAGGCGTTGACGAGCGCCATGAGGGCGAGCTTGAGGAGGAAGCCCCAGCCGAGGCCGCGGAAACGGCGGGCGTGGGATTCGCGCGAGGGCTTCACCACGGGGGTGGGAGCCTGCGTGGGCGGTGCCTGGATCGTCATGTGTGCGTCCTGTCTGCGGATCGCAGGATGGGGAGGGATTCGGGCCCTCCCCATCCGGCAGGATCAACCGGCGAGAGTCGTCTCGAGGTCGGTGACCATGGCGTTCCACGTCGACACCGGGTCGGCGCCGTTGATGATCTGCGCCTGCGCGGCGTTCCAGAGATCCCACACCGAGCCCATCTCAGGGATCGACGGCATCGGGACGCCGCTCTGCGCGGAGGCCACGAAGCCGGCCGTGATCGGGTCGGACGAGACCTCGTCGGCGAGGGTGCTCCACGCGGGGATGCGGGGGTCGGCCTCGTACAGCGCACGCTGCGCGTCTTCGGTGCCGAGGTAGTTCACGAGGAACTCCTGGGCCAGAAGCGCGTTCTTGCTCTTGCTCGAGAGGTAGAAGCCCTGCACACCGACGAACGGCGCGGCGGTCTCGCCGCCGGCCGACGGGATCGGGTTCACGGCGACGTCGATGCCCTCGAACGCGCTGATCGCCCACGGTCCCTGGATCGTGTACGGAGCCTTGCCCGACGCGAAGAGCTCGTTGTTGATGTCGTAGTCGACGGTGGTCGAGATGTAGCCGGTGCCCTGGGAGCCGTTGGCGCCGAGCCAGCTCGCGAAGGCCTCACCGGGGGCACCGCCCATGCCGACCTCGCTCGTGTACGAGCCGGTGTCGTCCTGCACGAAGACCGGGGCGCCGAACGAGGTCTGCAGTCCGTACATCGTGTAGCCGTCGCCGGTCTCGCCACCGGTGTTGATGACGAACGGACGCTCGGTGCCTGCCGCGATGCCCTTGGCGATCATGTCGTCCCAGGTCGCCGGAGCCTCGGCGCCGACGAGGTCGACGTTCTGCACGAGCGCGATCGTCTCGAGCGAGTACGGCAGCGCGTAGAGCTGGCCGTCGTAGGTCATGGCGTCGAGGGCGACCTGCTCGAACTCCGACGACTTGTCACCGAGGTCGATCGTGTCGACGACACCGGCAGCGACGAGCGCGCCGAGCCAGTCGTGGGCGCCGACGGTGATGTCGGGGCCCTCTCCTGTCGGGACCTGAGCGATGAAATCGTTGCGGAGGTCCTCGAAGTTCTTCTGCACGAGGGTGACCTTCGCTCCGGTCTCCTCCTCGAAGGCCTCGGCGGCGGCCGTGATCGCGGCTTCGCGCTCCGCGTCCGTCCAGATGACGAGCTCAGCGCCGTCGCCCGAGACGGCGTCGTCGCCGCCCTCCGGTGCGCCGGCCGAGCAGCCTGCCAGGAGGACGACGGCCGACAGAGCGAGTGCGCCGACTCCGATGTGCTTGCGCATGCGTTTTCCTATCTGTTGTGGCCGACGATGCGCTTCGCGTCATCGCGACCGGGTGAGTGGGTGGTGCTGGTGTTCGGGTAATGCTGAGTGGTGCGGGTGGTGCTGAGTGGTGCGGTCAGGGGGTGGTGGTGCGGATGACGGCGACGCCGCCCGCCGCGATCGTCAGGGCGCCCGAGATCTCGGCGCCGGTGAGCAGATCGACACCTGAGGCCTCGAGCTCGACGTCGTCGTCGCGGTGGTTCACGGCGATGCGGTAGACCGCGTCGGCGCCGTGGCGCGTGATGACCTCGAGGCCTTCCGCGATGCCGGACGGTGCGATGTCGGCATCCGCGTAGACCTCGTGGAGGAGCGCGCGCATGCCCGCGGCATCCAGCCGGGTGCCGACATACCAGCCGGTGCCCGAGCCGTGCACGTTCCGGGTGATCGCCGGTTCGCCCTCGCCGGGACCGCCGGCGAAGTTGGCGACGACCTCGGCTCCTTCGAGCGCGATGTCCTCCTGCCAGACGTCGGCGACGACGCCCTCGTGGTCGACCCAGTCGAGCCCGTGGCTCTCGCCCTCGCGCAGCGGCAGGAACTCCTCGACCGTGAGACCGAGCGCATCGCGCAACGGGGCGACGAAGCCCCCGGCGTGCACGGCGTCGTTCTCGTCGACGATCGCGGAGAAGAACGACACCAGCAGCGTGCCGCCGTCGCTGACATACGAGGTGAGGTTCGCGGCGTCCGCGGTGCTCAGCAGGTACTGCGCCGGGGCGACGACGAGGCGGTAGCCAGAGAGGTCCTGTCCGGGGAGCGCGAAGTCGACCGTGATGCCGTCGCGCCAGAGCTGCTCGTAGAAGCGGCGCACCTGGGCCGCGTGCGTGACGTCTTCGGAGGGCCGCCATTCGAGATCCTGCGCCCAGAACGACTCGAAGTCCCAGAGGATCGCGACGTCGGCCTTCACGGTGGTGCCTTGCACCTCGTCGAGGCGGCCCAGCGCCGCGCCGAGGTCGACGACCTCGCGGAACACACGGGACTCGGCTCCGGCGTGCGGCAGCATCGCGGAGTGGAACTTCTCGGCGCCCGAACGACCGGCCCGCCACTGGAAGAACAGGATGCCGTCGGCACCGCGGCCGAGGTGGGTCAGCGAGTTGCGCGTCATCTCGCCGCGGCGCTTGGCGATGTTGCGCGGCTGCCAGTTGACGGCCGAGGTGGAGTGCTCCATGAGGATCCACGGCTTGCCGCCGCCGACCGAGCGGCTGAGGTCGGCGGCGATCGCCAGACCGATGTGCGCGTCCTCATCGGCCGCCCACAGGTAGTGGTCGTCCGAGACGATGTCGACCTCGCGGCCCCATGCCCACAGGTCGGTCGTCCAGCTCTGGTTGGCCATGAAGTTGGTCGTGACCGGCTGGTCGGCGTGGACGCGGATCGCGTCGCGCTCGGCGATGAAGCACGCGCGCAGCTGGTGATCCGTGAAGCGCGCGAAGTCGAGGCGCTGCGCGGGGTTCACGACGCTCGGGGCGATGGCCGGGGCACCCACGTGCTCCCAGGCCGAGTAGTGCTGACCCCAGAAGGCGGTGCCCCACGCGCTGTTCAGCGCGTCGAGCGAACCGTATTTCTCCTGGAGCCAGAGCCGGAAGGCGGCGACCGCGTTCGGCGAGTAGTCCTCGCCGACGGGAACACCGTACTCGTTGTGCACGTGCCACAGCACGACGGACGGATGCTGCGCGTAGCGCGCCGCGAGAGCATCCGCGATCCGCACGATCGCCTCGCGGTAGGCGGGCGACGAGTGCGAGGCCATGCCGCGGGAGCCGAAGCCCATCGTGCGCCCCTCGCGGTCGATGACGTGAGCGTCGGGGTTCTTCGCGAAGAACCAGGCCGGCGGCGATGCCGTCGGGGTGCCGAGGTCGACCGCGATGCCGTTCTCGTGCAGCAGATCGAGCAGCTCGTCGAGCCAGGTGAAGTCGAACTCGCCCTCGGCGACCTCGATGAGCGCCCACGAGAAGATGCCCACGCTGACCAGGTTGACGCCGGCCTCGCGCATCAGGATGACGTCTTCACGCCACGTCTCGGGCGACCACTGCTCGGGGTTGTAGTCGCCGCCATAGGCGATTCCGCGCAGGTCGGGCCAGGCGTGGGGGGAGGTCATCGGCACTCCATCGGGTCGGTGCGGTCGTGGTGCGGTCCCGACATGCTGTCGCTCATTCGACTGGGACCGGTCTCAGCCTGACTCATGAGACATGACTGGGACCGGTCTCAGTTCTACCCCAGGTGCACTCGTGATCACAACCGCCGTTACCGAACTGAGACCGGTCCCAGTTTCGACTACCGCTGGACGGGATGCTGTGGGTAGAGTCACAGCGATGAGTGATGTCAGCGCGAAGCGCAAGCCGACGATCCGCCAGATCGCGGCGCAGGCGGGGGTGTCCCGCAGCACGGTCTCGCGCGTGATCAACGGCGGGCACTGGGTGTCGCCCGACGCCAGACAGGCCGTCGAAGAGGCGATCCTCGCCACCGGGTACACCGCGAACCATCACGCCCGCAGCCTCGCCACCGGTCGCGCCGGTTCGCTCGCCTTCCTGCTCACCGAGCCGCAGCAGCTGCTGTTCGACGACCCGACCTTCGCGCTGCTGCTGCGCGGCGCCGCCGAAGCTCTCGCCCAGCGCGCGATGACGCTGGTGTTGCTCGTGGCCGGAACGCCCGCCGAGCGCGAGAGCGTCGCACAGTTCCTCAGCGCCGGGCACGTCGACGGCGTCATGCTGATCTCGTCGCACGAGTCGGATCCCCTGCTCGACCAGCTGATCGAGGTCGGAATCCCCACCGTGTGCTGCGGCCTGCCCCTCGGACACGAACGAGAGCTCTCGACGATCTCGGTCGACGAAGTCGCCTCCGCGCGCACGATGGCCGCGCACCTCGTGGCGCAGGGACACCGTCGCATCGGCATGATCACCGGCCCCGACGACACCCCCGGCGGGCGCTACCGCCTGGTCGGATTCCGCGAAGAGCTCGGCGAGCTGTTCGACGAATCTCTGGTCGAGGTCGGCGACTACTCGTACGACTCAGGGCAGGCCGCCATGACCCGGATGCTCGAGCACGACGTCGACGCCGTGTTCGCCGCCTCCGACCGGATGGCCGCAGGAGCCATCGCCGCCGCCCGCCGAGCAGGACGCCGCGTGCCCGAGGACATCGCGATCGCCGGCTTCGACGACTCGGGCCTCGCCGCCACCCACGAGCCGCCGATCACGACCATGCGCCAGCCGTGGGATCAGATCAGTGCGCAGATGGTCGCCGTGCTGCTCGAGGTCATCGCGGGGGCATCACCTCGCTCCGTCGTCCTCGACACCGAGCTCGTGGTGCGCGCGAGCGCGTAGTCCGCTGTCGGGCTCTACGACCGGTCGAGGACCTCGCGGAGCGTGGCGGCGAACGCCTCGGGCTGGCCGGCGTAGCCGAACTCGCCACCCATGAAGCCGCCGTGATGACTGGGGAAGACCGTCACCTGCTGGCCGAGTGCCTCCGCAAGGGCGATCGACGTGCGTCCGGTGTAGACCTTCACCGACTCCTCGCCGACGGCCACGACGATCCTGGTCGGCGACGCCTTCAGCGCCTCGATGTCCGGAACGTAGAGGGGCACCGCCCACGAGAGCTCGGACAGCAACGGGTCGTCCCGGCTGCCGTCATCCTCGGTCGGCATCCCGAATGCTGCAGGGTCGGGCGCTGGCCGAGAGAGGAACTCGTCGGTGACCTCGCCCTCCCACGCCGTCATCGCGACGAAGGCGGCCATCCCGGCGCCCCATCCGTGGTCCTGATACGCCTGCGTGTAGGCCACCCGGGCTCGATGCACCGCGTCGGCATCCGGAAGCACGCTGTCGATCGGCGGCTCGTGCGCGACGAGCGTCGCCACGTCGTGCGGATGCTCCGTGACCAGGGCGAGCGCGGTCACCGCGCCACCGCTGCTCGCGAGCATGTCGACGGGTCCCGCCTCGAGAGCCTCGATGATCGCGTGCACGTCCTCGGCCTGGACCTCGGGTTCGTTCGTGACACCGCCGTCCTTGCGGGCGCTCCGACCCAGTCCGCGCGGGTCGTAGGTCACGACGGTGCGGTCGTCGAACAGCTTCACCTGGGCCTGGAATCCGCTCGCGTCCATCGGCTGGCCGATCATCATCAGCGGAGGGCGACCATCCGCCGTCGGCAGCGGCCCGTGCACGTCGTAGACGAGGTCGACCTCGGGGAGCTCGAGTGTGTGCTGCGTCATCAGGGGCCTCCTCGCCGGCGAACGATTCCACTGGGATGCTACGGCGCCGCCTCCGCGTGCGCCACCGGTTCGGTCGTCGTCCGCGTCGGCGCGAGCGCATGCCACGAAGGAGATCTCACGCGACGAAGGGTCGAACGCCGGATGCAGTCCTTCGTTGCGTGAGATCTCCTTCGTGGCGAGCGAAGCCCGAGCGTGGCCGACCGCGCGGAAGCCGCCTCAGCCGCGCATGGCGACGCCGCGTCGCCAGTAGCCCATGAAGGCCACTTGACCGCGATCGATGCCGAGATCCTTCACGAGGTGGCGGCGCAGCGTCGTGACGACGCCACTCTCGCCGGCGATCCAGAAGTAGCGCTCGGCCGGAGCATCCGCTGCCGCGATCTCCTCACCGAGACCCGAGTAGTCGGGTGTCTCCCAGAGCAGATCCTCGGACTCGATGTCCTTCACGTCGATCTCGTCACCGGCATCCGCATCGCCGAGGTACGCGAGCACGCCGGGAATGAGCCGCACGCCGTGGGGCTCGCCGATGTCGCGAGGCAGCCAGTGCACCTCGACGCCCGACGGAGCGTCAATGCGCAGGATGTCGGCGGGTGACGGCACCTCGAGGAACGCCACCCCACGCAGGTCGCGCGGGGCGTCCTCGAGGATGCGCGCGATCGCGGGAGCCGCCGTCTCGTCACCGGCGAGCACCACCGAGGTGGCCGTCCCCGGCTCGTACTCTGCACCGCCATGAGCGGATGCGGGCACACCGCGGCGCGGGCCGACGATGAACAGCTCCTGGCCGACGGCGGCCGCATCGGCCCAGCGCGACGCCGGTCCGGTGAGACCGGGGGCGAGATGCAGGACGAAGTCGACGTCGAGCTCGGTCCCGGCATCCGTGACCCGCAGCTCGCGCACCGAGTACGTGCGCATCGAGCCGCGCTCGTCTTCGGGCACGGCGAGGAACGAGCCCCACCAGTCGCCGGTCGAGCGGTCGAGATCGGGGAGGATGCCGGATGCCGGCGGGAAGACGATCTTGATGCGCGAGTCGAAGACGTCGCCCGGCGTGCCGAACTCGAACAGGTCTTCACCGCCGAACGTCACGCGCACGAAGTTCGGCGAGACGCGTTCGACGCCGCGCACCTCGGCGCGAGCCAGCACGTAGGTGGGGCGTTCGGTCGTGGTCTCAGCGGACATGATGCCTTCCGATCGGGGTGACCATCGGCTTACCCGAGACGGGGTCGATGGTGATCTGGTTCGCGAGGCCGAAGACCTCTTCGACGTGCTGCGCGGTCACGACATCCTGCGGGGTGCCGGTGACGTGCACACGGCCGTCCTTCATCGCGACGAGCTCGTCGGAGTAGCGCGCCGCGAGATTGAGGTCGTGCAGCACCATGACGATCGTGGTGCCGCGCGAGACGCTCAGGTCGGTGAGCAGGTCGAGCACCTCGACCTGATGAGCGACGTCGAGGAACGTGGTCGGCTCGTCGAGCAGCAGGATGTCGGTCTCCTGCGCGAGCGCCATCGCGATCCACACGCGCTGACGCTGGCCGCCCGACAGCTCGTCGACACTGCGGTCGGCGAGCTCGGTGGTGCCGGTCGCCGCGAGAGCATCCGCCACGACCTCGTAGTCGTGCGCGCTCCAGCGGGCGAGCATCTTCTGATGCGGATGCCGGCCGCGCCCGACGAGGTCGGCGACGGCGATGCCCTCGGGAGCCACCGGCGACTGCGGCAGCAGGCCGAGGATGCGCGCGACCTCCTTGGTCGGGCGCGCGTGCACCGACTTGCCGTCGAGCACGACCTGACCGGCGGTCGGCGAGAGCAGGCGAGCGAGCGAGCGCAGCAGCGTCGACTTGCCGCATCCGTTCGCTCCGACGATCGTCGTGATCTTGCCGGGGGCGATCTCGAGATCGAGGTTCTCGATGATCGTGCGGTCGCCGTAGGCGAGGGTGACGGCGTCGGCCGTCAGAGTGTGCGCCTCGGTCACAGGGAGCCTCCCGAGCGGTTGGTGCGGATGAGCAGATAGATCAGGTACGGAGCGCCGAGCACACCCGTGATGACGCCGACCGGGTAGCGCTCTCCGAACGCGAACTGGCCGATCAGGTCACCGCCGAGCACCAGGACGGCGCCGATGAACGCGCTCGGGACGAGCAGGTTCGCGCCGGGGCCGGTGATGCGCGCGGCGATCGGGCCCGCCATGAAGGCGACGAACGCGATGGGTCCGGTGGCGGCGGTCGCGAAGGCGAGCAGCGCGACCGCCCCGAGGATGAACAGCAGGCGGGTGCGGTTCACCCGCACGCCCAGTCCGGATGCCGAGTCGTCGCCCAGCTGCAGCGCTCCGAGCGCCCTGCCGTTCGAGAGCATGAGCGGCAGGATGACGGCAGCGGCGATCGCGAGAGGGAGCACGCGCTCCCACGAGGCGTTGTTCAGGCTGCCGGTGAGCCACTGCATCGCCGTCTGGATGTCCCAGCTCGCCGCGCGCGACAGCATGTACGAGATGATGCTCTGCAGCATCGCCGCGACGCCGATGCCGATCAGGATCAGCCGGGTGCCGGCGAAGCCGTTCTTGATCGACAGCAGATAGATGATCCCTGCGGTGAGGATCGCGCCGCCGAGGGCCATCAGCGAGACGACGGGTCCGTTGAGCGAGAGCACGACGATCCCCACGACGGCCGCAGCCCCGGCGCCGTTCGAGATGCCGATGATGTCGGGCGACGCGAGCGGATTGCGCAGCAGGGTCTGGAACGAGACGCCGGCGATGCCGAACGCGAAGCCCGAGAGGATCGCGAGCACCGCCCGCGGGAGCCGCAGCTCGCCGACCGTGAAGGATGCTCCGGGCACCGTCTGGCCCAGGATGACGCGGATGACCTCGTCGAGCGGGTAGAACGTGTTGCCGATCATCAGTGCCACGGCGAACAGGACCACCAGCAGCACGCCGAGCACGATCGTGGCGACCGCGTGGCGACGATGGCGGGAACGACGGCCGGCGATGATCGCCGCGACCTGGTCGCCTCGACTGTCGGATGCCGACGGGGTCTGGGCCGCAGCCCGGTCGATGGTGCTCACAGTTCACGCACCTTCTGACGACGGACGATCCAGATGAAGAACGGGGCGCCGATGATCGCGGTGATGATGCCGACCTGGATCTCCTCCGACGACGGAGCGATGACACGGCCGACGATGTCGCTCGCGAGCAGCAGGGCGGAGCCGGCCAGAGCTGAGAACGGCAGCAGCCAGCGGTGGTCGGTGCCGATCAGCATCCGGCACACGTGTGGGATCACGAGACCGACGAAGCCGATGGGCCCGGCGATCGCAGTGGCGGCACCGGCGAGGATCACCGCGCCGACCGCTGAGACGAGGCGCGTGCGGAACACGTGCTCCCCCAGCCCCTTGGCCATGTCGTCGCCGAGCGCGAGGGAGTTCATACCGCGGGCGCTCACGAAGCAGATGAGTGCGCCGAGCGCGAGCACGGGAGCGGTGATCGCGATGCGCGGCCATTCGGCACCGCCGACTCCGCCGATCTGCCAGGACTGGAAGGCCTGCAGCAGGTCGACGCGCGGCAGCATGACCGCGCTGATGAGCGAGGCGAACGCCGCCGAGGTGGCGGCACCCGCCAACGCGAGCTTGAGGGGGGTCGCGCCACCGCGTCCGAGCGAGCCGACCGTGTAGACGAAGGCGGCGGCGAGGGCGGCGCCGATGATCGCGAGGGCCATCTGGCTGTACGCATCGGTCAGACCGAGGAAGGCGAGACCGAGCACCACCGCGAGCGAGGCGCCGTTCGAGACGCCGAGGATGCCGGGGTCGGCGATCGGGTTGCGGGTGACCGCCTGCATCGTCGCGCCCGAGAGCGCGAGAGCGGCACCGACGAGGATCGCGAGCACGGTGCGCGGGAGCCGCTTGATGATCGCCGCCTGAGCGAGCGTGTCATCCTGCCCCGCGAGTGCGGCGAAGATGTCGTCGATGCTCACAGCGCGCACGCCGAAGCAGATGGACAGGATGCAGAGCACGAGCAGCACACCCACTCCGACGAGCAGCCAGAGCGAGCGCGCCCACGCCGGGCGCCGCAGGTCTGCGGTGCCCGGCGTGGGGATGGTGACAGCGGTCACGGGAATTCAGTGCGCGAGGGTGACGCCGAAGGTCACTTCGCGGCGAGCGGTGCTGCCAGCAGAGCGAGGTAGTCGGAGAGACCCCACGGGATCGACAGCGGCGACGGGTTCGCCGACGCGGCGATGGGAGTGGCATCCGGGAGGATCGCGATGCGGCCCTCGGCGATGGCCGGGATCTTCGACAGCAGCGGGTCGGCCTGCAGCGTCGCGATGAGCGACTCGTCGCCGTAGGTCACGAACACGTCGACGTCGTCGAACTTGTCGGCCTCTTCAGCGCTGACCGTCAGGTAGAACTGGTCGCTGTCGGCGTTCTCCTCGACGATCGACGGCAGCGGAAGGCCGAGGTCGTCGTGCAGGTATCCGGGACGCGTGTCGATCGCGGTGTAGTAGCCGACCTGGCTCAGGTCGCTCGGGTCGACGTAGGCGAACAGGACCTTCTTGTCCTTGAGGACGCTGTTCTCTTCGAGGGCGGCCTCGGCATCGGCGTGCAGGTCCTCGATCAGGGCCTCGCCCTGAGCCTCGAGGCCGAGTGCCTTCGAGTTCATCTCGATCATCTCGTCGACCGGGGTGCCCCAGGCGACCTCGGGGTAGGCGACGACCGGTGCGATCTTGGAGAGGGTGTCGTACTCCTCCTGCGTCAGGCCGGAGTACGAGGCGAGGATGACGTCGGGGTTCGTGTCGGCGACGGCCTCGTAGTCGATGCCGTCGGACTCGTCGAAGAGCACGGGCTCGTCGCCGCCGAGCTCGTCGAGCTTCTCCTCGACCCAGGGCAGGATGCCGTTGTCGTCGTCGTCGCCCCACGTCGCCTTGCTCATGCCGACCGGCACGATGCCGAGGGCGAGGGGAACCTCGTGGTTGGCCCACGCGATCGTCGCGACGCGCTCGGGCTTGGTCTCGATGGTCGTCTCGCCGAACACGTGCTCGATCGTGACGGGGAAGGCGCTGTCGTCGGCCGGGTTGCCGCCGGCCGAGTCGGATCCGTTGTCGGCGGCGGGCGTCGCGCAGGCGGTGAGGCCGATGGCGAGGGCCGCGGCGACACCGGCGGCGATGAGACGAGAGGTGCGCACAGGCATTCCCTTCGGGTTGGGATTGGGGGTGCGGCGCAGAGAGGCGCCTGGGCTTTGGTAAGCCTGGCCTAATCTAACAGAAAGTTAGGCAAGCCTCATCTCGGGGTGCCCCTGGGAAGCTGTGCATCGCGCGTTTGGGCGGGGCCAGTTGCGCATCGCGCGTTTGGGCGGGGCCAGTTGCGCATCGCGGACAGGCGAATCGGATGCAGAACTGGCCCCGCACCGGGTTCGGATGCAGAACGGCCCCGCACCGGCATCCGCGCGAAGACCCCAGGGCATGCAGAAAGCCGGCCGGATCCGTGAGGATCCGGCCGGCTTCAGGAAGTCAGCGCGCGCTCAGAGAGCGCGGATGTTCGCCGCCTGCATGCCCTTGGGGCCACGCTCAGCGTCGAATTCGACCTTCTGGTTCTCGCGGAGCTCCTTGAAACCGGAGCCGGCGATTGCCGAGTAGTGGGCGAAAAGGTCGTCCGTGCCGTCATCGGGAGCGATGAAGCCGAAGCCCTTTTCC
Source organism: Microbacterium phyllosphaerae (assembly GCF_017876435.1). Lineage (NCBI taxonomy): Bacteria > Bacillati > Actinomycetota > Actinomycetes > Micrococcales > Microbacteriaceae > Microbacterium > Microbacterium phyllosphaerae. Next base: position 923,431 of record NZ_JAGIOA010000001.1, on the reverse strand, counting down.
GCGTTGAACCATTTCACAGTGCCAGTGGCCATGTGTTTTCTACTTTCTGTTTTCAACGGCCGCTTTCGCGGCCTGCGCCGTGACGGAACGTCCGACACACGCGCTCGCTCAACGTACCACGACAGGCTGACCGAATGCCGCGAACGCCGACTTCTGCTGCAGAACCGCCGCTTCTGTGCGTGTGCTGACACCGAGCTTGCGCAGCACGGCCGACACGTGCACGCTCACCGTCTTCGCACTGATGAACAGCCGCTCGCCGATCTGCCGGTTGCTCAGGCCCTCGGCGATCAGCGCGAGAACCTGCCCCTCACGCGAGGTGAGGGGGTCGGATTCCGCGACGGCACGGGAGGGATCGGATGCTGCGGCGAGGCCGGCCGCGACCGAGAATGCCCCGACGGCCTGAGTCAACGGCACGTGCCCGAGCCGCTCCGCCTCGGCGAGCGCGTGGGCCAGAACGGAGGCTGCCTCGGTGCGCTCTCCCGTGTCGACGAGCAGACGCGCGAGCTCGAGCCGGGTCGTCACCCGGACCGTCACCGGCACATCGTCGCCGTCGGCGAGATCGACAGCCGCACGCAGTGCGGGGATCGACGGAGAGAGCAGCGCGTCGAGGATCGACCACCAGGTGTCATCGAGCAGCTGGGTCGGCTGCGCCGACCAGGCTGATCGCACCTCACCGACGGCTTCACCGACATCGACGCCGGATGCGCGGAGTTCGGCGATCATCCACCCCGCCTCGAGGAGAAGCCGTCGCTGGTGGAGGAACACCGGCCCGTCATCGGCGAGCATCGCCCTGACCTCGGCGAGAGCGCGCGCGTGATCGTTGCGCCCCTCGGCGACGGCGACCCGCATCATCACCTCGTCGTACCAGATCTGCCGTTCGACGCGTCCGGTCTCCTCGAACGACGGATGCCACTCGCGTACGATCTCGGCCGCCTGCTCGTGCCTGCCCCGCCACGACAGCACGCGGACGCGCGTCATCGTGGAGTACATGTGCGAGATGCGCAGCGTCCGCTGGGAGAGCTCGCGCGCCAGCATCCCCTCGACGCGGTCGATCTCGCCCATCTCGAGAAGCGGCACCGCCATGTTCTGGGTCATCAGGGCGCCGGTCGTCCGCTCGACGCCGAATGCGCGCGCCGGAGCGAGGCCGTCTTCGGCGACCTGCACCGCATCGCGGTAGCGCCCGAGCAGCCCCAGCAGATCGGAGTAGTTGACCCGGTATCGCATCTCGGCGTTCGTGCCCTTCGCCAGCTGCAGGGCGAGCGCGTACTCGCGGTGCCCTGCCTCGAGATCGCCGAGGTGCGCACGGGCACCGCCGCGGACGTTCGCAGCGATGGACGCCTCGTCATCGGATCCCGCCCTCGCCGCACGGTCTCCGGCCTCGATCGCCAGCGTGATCGCCTCGTCGAGCCGCCCCGCGATCATGTATCTGCTCGCCAGCTGATTGAGGATCGACGCGCGCAGCCGATCGTCGTTGACTCTGCCGTCGAGGGCGGCGAGCGCCTGCTGCAACAGGGGGATCGATCCCTCCCGCCCGAGGTTCATCATGTAGTACGCCTTGTCGCGCAGCAGCCTCGCGTGCGTGCGCGGGTCGACCGTCTCGGGGTCGACCTCGCCGAGGGCGACGTTGACCACCGCGAGCGCACGCTCGCCGTCGCCGGCGTTGCGCAGCACCGAGCCGAGAGTGCGAAGCAGTTCGAACCGCTCGACCTCGACGACGCTCGCCGCGTCGGGTACCCGGATCCACAGGTCGAGGGCGAGTTCGCCGAATCGCGCGGCACTGGCGAAGGCGAACCGTGACTTGGCGTCGAGCATCGCGGTGACGGCTGCGGCGAGCGCACGCCGGTCGTCTTGCGCGAGCTGCCAGTGATACGCGAGGGCTGCGGGGTCGCCGCTGTCGGTGCCGGTGCAGTTCTCTTCGAGGGTCTCGGCGTAGGCGCGATGCAGGCGTGCCCGCTCACCGGGGAGCAGGTCGTCGTGCACGGCCTCGCGCAGCAGCGCGTGCCGGAATCGATAGTCATCGTCGACCACGACGAGGATGCCGCTCATCGTCGCCTCGCGGATCGCCTCATCGAGCCGCGCCTCGGGCAGGCCGGCGAGCTGCGTGACCAGCGGATGCGTCAGAGGACGCTCTGCCCCGGACACGACCTGCACGACGCCTCTCGCATCGTCGCCGAGCCGGTCGAACCGGGCGAGCAGCAGATCGCGCAGACTGCCGGGAAGGGGACCGGCCGAGCATCCGGCGATCTCCTCGACGAAGAACGGCACGCCCTCTGCGCGCTCCTGGATCCGTTCGAGCGCGGTGTCGCTGAGCGGCTCTCCGGTGATCGCTTCGGCGAGCTGCCGCACCGATGCCGTCGCGAGCCTCTCGACGGCGACCCGCTCGAGGAGGCGCGCGCGGGTCGACTCGCCGATGAACCGGCTCACCGCGTCGCCGCGGCGCACGTCGTCGGAACGGCAGGTGAGCACGAGCAGAATGCGCCCTCGGGCGAGCGTGCGCAGCAGGAAGGAGAGGAGCGCGAGAGTCGACTCGTCGGCCCAGTGCAGGTCTTCGACCACCAGCACCTGCGGAGCCAGTTCTGCGGCGGCCTCGATGAGCGATGCGATCGCGTCGCGCAACCGGTCGGGACTGGTCTGCGAGCGCTCGGTGGGGTTGAGCTCGGGCAGCAGCATGCCCAGCGCCTCGACGCCGACGCCGAGCTCGTCACGCACACGATCCGCACCCATTCGCGCGACGATCGAGCGCAGGATGCCGGTCAACGGTCCGAACGGGGTGCGCGATGCCCCGAGGTCGAGACACCAGCCGACGTGGACGTCGGCCCGGTTCGCGACCTCGGCACCGAACTCGCGCAGCAGACGCGACTTGCCGATGCCCGCCTCGCCCTCGACGAGCACCGCGATCGGGACCCCTTCGACCACCTGGTCGAAGAACCCGCGCACGATCGCCAGCTCGACCTCGCGGCCGACCATCGTGGCGCTCGGGGCGGATGGGGGCATGGATTCATCGTCCCACCCCCGTCCGACATTCAGGGGTCTGTGCGCGTCTGCCGTCGGCAGAGTGGAACTCACCTCGCCGCGACGGGTTCGCACCGCAAGGCGGCATCACAGTCGGCGGATGCGGCAGCCTGCCGGTCGGCAGGCACGTCAGCCCGCCGGTCGGCCGGTGCGGCGGCATCCGGGGCAGCGGCGCGTGCACCGATGATCGCGCGCAGCATCCGCTGTCCTGCTCTCCGGAACGGGCCAGCGGCCCGAGGGACGATCTGGTCGGCGTGCTCCGCGAGGAAGCGACGCCGCTCGGCCGCTCTCTGGATCCGCTCCTGCTCGTACTCGGTCACCGTGTAGGCGAGATAGGGGTGCTCGTACATGACATCTCCTCGGTCGGGATGTCCCTACACTCCGCTCTGAGGTGCCACGCCGACATCGGGAGGATGCCCTATCTTTGCGAGTCCGATCGCTCGGGCGCACAGAACGGGGCCCGAACGACAGCGGGGACTACCGCCGTTCGAGCCCCTCACCTGGGGTCTGTCAGGCCTTCACGTCGCCGCGCCACGCGCCGGTCTCGGCACCGCGCTTCTCCATGAACTCCTTGAAGTTCTTCAGGTCCTTCTTCACCGCGTGCGACCCCGCACCGACGAGCGCTCCGACCTTCTCGAGCAACCCTTCGGGCTCCCAGTCGATCTGCACCGTCACGCGGGTCGTGAGGTCCTCGATCTTGTGGAACGTCACGACGCCCGCATGCTCCGTGTCGCCGCCGACGCTCTTCCAGGCGACCCGTTCGTCAGGGTGCTGCTCGGTGATCTCGGCGTCGAACTCGCGCGTCGCGCCGCCGACCTTCACGATCCACCGGTTGTGGGTGTCGTCGATCTGGCGGATGGACTCGACCTCGTCGAGGAACTCCGGGAAGCTCTCGAACTGCGTCCACTGGTTGTAGGCGACGTCGATCGGAACGTGGACGTCGATGGTCTCGATGATCTGCACCATGTGATGCTCCTCACTGCTCGTCGTTCGTGTCGTCCCATTCAGCGCCGGTCGCCGCACATGCGCGATGGGGTTGACTTCTCGGTCGAGCGGGGGCGCTTCCGAGTAGCGTTGGTCGCATGCGCATCCATGCCGCGATCCGCGCCTCCAAGCGCTCACCCCTGCTGCAGGTGGTGAAGTCCGCGGCGGCGACGATCGCCGCGTGGATGCTCGCGGGCTGGGTCGTGCCGGGTCAACTGCCGGTCTTCGCCGCGATCGCGGCCCTGCTCGTCGTGCAGCCCAGCGTCAACCAGTCTCTGTCGAAGGCGCTCGAGCGCAGCATCGGCGTGATCGCCGGCGTGATCATCGCCGTCCTGCTCGGGCTGCTGCTCGGATCGCCGAGCTGGATCGTGCTGCTCGCGATCGTCGTGGCCATGCTCGTCGCGTGGGCGTTGCGGGCGACGCCGGGTACCGGCAACCAGGTCGCGATCTCGGCGATGCTCGTGCTCGCCCTCGGGTCGACCCCCGACTACGCCCTCGCCCGCATCGTCGAGACCCTGATCGGGGTCGTGATCGGCATCGTCGTCAACGCGCTGATCGTGCCGCCCGTGCTCGTCGCCCCCGCTCGGCGCGACCTCGGCCTGCTCGGCAGCGAGCTCGCCGCGAGCCTCGACCGTCTGGCCGACGCCCTGCCCGAGCCGCAGACGCCCGCGGGACTGCAGGAGCTCATGCTCGAGGCACGGCTGCTGCGCCCGATGAAGGATGCCGCAGAGGCGTCGATCGAGGCCGGCGAGGAGTCCCTCACGCTCAACCCGCGCCGTTCCACCCACCGCGAGGAACTCGTCGAGATGCGCGCGCTGCTCGAGCGGCTCTCGCCGATCGTGACGCAGACGATCGGCATGACCCGCGCCTACTTCGATCACTACGACGACTCGATCGGCCAGGAGCCCGCAGTCACGGCGATCGCCGAGCAGTTGCGTCGAGCGGGCCACGATGTGCGCCTCGCGGTGCAGATCGCGGATGTGGCGCCTGAGCCCGAGACCCTCACGTCCGCGATCCCCGCGCTGACGGCACCGCTCGTGATCCGTCCCCCCGCCTCGACGCACTGGATCCTCATCGGGTCGCTGATGGAAGACCTCCGTCGCATCCGCGGAGAGCTCGTCGACGAGGACTGAGCGCGGCTCGAGGCCTACCCTGGAGGCATGTCTGACATGACCGTCGCCGACGCGCTGGCCGAGCTGGCCGCGATCGAGGATCCGAAGATGCGCGCGGCGAACGAGAAGCGCGGCGACGACCATGGCATGAACCTCAGCCGGCTGCGCGGGGTCGCCAAGCGCATCAAGACGGATCACCCCCTGGCGAAGGAGCTGTGGGCGACCGGCGAGACCGGCCCTCGGCTGCTCGCCCTGCTCATCTGCACGCCGAAGCAGTTCACCGCCGACGAGCTCGATGCGATGCTCCGCGAGACTCGGCCCCCGAAGGTCAACGACTGGTTCGTGAACTATGTCGCCAAGAAGACGCCCCTCGCCGAAGAGCTGCGTCTGCGCTGGTTCGACGACTCCGACCCGACGGTCGCCGCCGCGGCGTGGTCGCTCACGACCGTCCGCGTCGCCAAGGACGCGGAAGGCCTCGATCTGGAGCACCTGCTCGACCTGATCGAGCGCGACCTGAAGGATGCACCGAAGCGCCTGCAGTGGTCGATGAACGAGACCCTCGCGAACATCGGCATCTTCCACCCCGAGCTGCGCGCCAGGGCGCTGGAGATCGGTGAGCGCCTGCAGGTGCTGGCCGACTACCCCACCGCTCCGGGCTGCACCTCGCCCTTCGCTCCGGCATGGATCGGCGAGATCGTGCGGCGACGCGAGGGCTGAGCATCCTCATCAGTGTCGTCACTACGCTGATTCCATGAGCACGCACATCGCCGCAGAGCCCGGTCAGATCGCCCCCATCGTCCTGTTCCCCGGTGACCCGCTGCGCGCGAAGTGGATCGCGGAGACGTTCCTGGAGGACGCCGAGCTGTACTCCGAGACCCGCGGGATGCTGGGGTACACCGGCACCTGGGAGGGTCACCGTGTCTCGGTGCAGGGCTCGGGCATGGGCCAGCCGTCGATGGCGATCTATGCGAACGAGCTGTTCGAGGAGTACGACGTGCAGACAATCGTGCGCGTCGGATCGTGCGGCGCTCTGACCGAGAACCTGAAGGTCCGAGACATCATCATCGCCAACGGCGCCTGCACCGACTCGGGCATCAACCGCGTGCGCTTCCACGGTCTCGACTACGCCCCTGTCGCCGACTTCGGCCTGCTGCGCGCGGCGGTCGAGGCGAGCGAGGCGGAGCCCCTGGACTCGGCCGTGCACGTGGGGCTGCTCTTCTCGAGCGACCAGTTCTACAGCACGCGCCCCGAGCTCACCGAGCCGTTCGTGAAGCACGGGGTTCTCGGCGTCGAGATGGAGGCCGCGGGCCTGTACACCCTGGCCGCCTACTACGAGCGCCGCGCCCTGGCCATCTGCACGGTGTCGGATCACATCGTCACCGGCGAGGAGACGACCGCGCAGGAGCGCGAGCAGACGTTCGGCGACATGATCCGCATCGCGCTGCGCGCCGCGACCTCGGTCTGACCTCCCCGTTCCCTTTCGAATCGCTCACCTGACCGCATCTTCACCGCATATCGGGTCATTCACGCGATTCGAAGGCGGGACGAGGTGGGATGATCGACAGACCATGCCTGCGATCCTCGACCCGACCACACTGACCGACGGATCCGATGCGGATGCCGTCTACACGGCGTTCGTCGAGTGGGCGGAGTCGACCGGCATCCGCCTCTACCCCGCGCAGGACGAAGCGGTCATCGAGATCGTCTCGGGCAACAACCTGATCCTGTCGACGCCCACCGGCACCGGAAAGTCGCTCGTCGCGGTCGGCGCGCACTTCGCCGCGCTCGTCGAGGGCCGCCGTTCGTATTACACGGCCCCGATCAAGGCCCTGGTGAGTGAGAAGTTCTTCGCCCTCGTCGACGTGTTCGGCGCCTCCAACGTCGGCATGATCACGGGCGACTCGTCGGTGAACCCGGATGCGCCGATCATCTGCTGCACGGCCGAGATCCTCGCCAACCTCGCTCTGCGCCAGGGCACGGATGCCGCGGTGCACCAGGTCGTGATGGACGAGTTCCACTTCTACGCCGACCCCGACCGCGGGTGGGCGTGGCAGGTGCCGCTGCTCGAGCTGCCGCAGGCGCAGTTCATCCTCATGTCGGCGACCCTCGGCGATGTGTCGCAGCTGTCGAGCGACCTCACCCGCAGGACCGGCCGCGACACGGCATCCGTCACGGGAGTCGAACGCCCCGTGCCGCTGCACTACTTCTATGAGACGACGCCGATCCACGAGACGATCGACGACCTGCTCGGCACCGGTCAGTCGCCGATCTACGTCGTGCACTTCTCGCAGGCGGCGGCGATGGAGCGGGCGCAGGCGCTGTCGAGCACCAAGGTCGCCACGCGGGAGCAGCGAGACGAGATCGCGGCGCTGATCGGCGGTTTCCGTTTCACGACCGCGTTCGGCAAGACCCTTTCGCGGTTCCTCCGGGCGGGCATCGGCGTTCACCATGCCGGGATGCTGCCCAAGTACCGCCGGCTCGTCGAACAGCTCGCGCAGCGCGGCCTGCTGCGGGTGATCTGCGGCACCGACACCCTCGGCGTCGGCATCAACGTGCCGATCCGCACGGTGCTGCTCACGGCGTTGACGAAGTTCGACGGCACCCGGATGCGGCAGCTCAGCGCCCGCGAGTTCCACCAGATCGCGGGACGCGCAGGTCGGGCGGGCTTCGACACCGCGGGCACGGTCGTCGCGCAGGCTCCGGAGCACGAGAGCGAGAACGTCGCCGCGATCAAGAAGGCCGGCGACGATCCGAAGAAGAAGCGCAAGATCGTCCGCAAGAAGGCACCTGATGGCTTCGTCTCGTGGGGAGAGCCGTCGTTCCGCAAGCTGATCGACGCCGAACCCGAGACCCTGACCTCGCACATGCAGATCACGAGCGCCATGATGCTCAACGTGATCGGCCGCGGCGGCGACGTCTTCGGCAACATGCGCGCGCTGGTCTACGACAACCACGAGCCCCGCAAGAGGCAGCGTGAGCTCGCACTGCGCGCGATCGGCATCTACCGGACGCTGCTCGAGTCGGGCGTCGTCGAACAGACCGCAGACGGCGAGATCCGCCTGACGGTCGACCTGCAGCCGAACTTCGCGCTGAACCAGCCGCTGTCGCCGTTCGCCCTCGCGGCGTTCGAGCTGCTCGACCCCGATCCCTCGGCCGGCACCGGCACCGGGTCGTACGCCCTTGACATGATCTCGATCGTCGAATCGACGCTCGACGACCCGCGCGCCATCCTCGGCCAGCAGGAGTTCCAGGCGCGCGGCGAGGCGGTCGCCGTCATGAAGCGCGAGGGCATCGAGTACGACGAGCGCATGGAACTGCTCGAGGAGATCACCTACCCGAAGCCGCTCGACGAGCTCCTGAGCGCGGCATTCGAGACCTTCAGCGCCGCCCAGCCGTGGATCCGCGACTTCGAACTGCATCCGAAGTCGGTCGTGCGCGACATGTACGAGCGAGCCATGTCGTTCGGAGAATATGTCGCCTTCTACAAGATCGCGCGCTCTGAGGGCGTGGTGCTGCGCTACCTCTCCGATGCGTATCGCGCGGCCTCGCAGACGATTCCCGAAGAGCTCAAGGACGAGGACCTCCGCGACCTCATCGAGTGGCTCGGCGAGCTCGTCCGCCAGGTCGACTCGAGCCTGCTCGACGAGTGGGAGGAGCTCGTCAACGGCGTTCTCCAGGGCCCGGATGACGAGCCGATCGTCCCACCTGCGCCGAAGCGTCTCTCCTCGAACGTGCGCGCTTTCCGCACCCTCGTGCGCAACGAGCTGTTCCGCCGTGTGCAGCTCGCGGCCCGTGAGGATGTCTCGGCTCTCGCCGAGCTCGACCCGTCGTTCGGCGCGGATGCCTGGTCCGACGCGCTCGACGGCTACTTCGCCGATCACGACGAGATCCTCACCGGCGCGAACGCCCGCAGCTCCCAGCTGCTGCTCCTCACCGAGGGCGTCAGCGAGTGGACCGTGCGTCAGATCCTCGACGACCCGGCGGGCGACCATGACTGGGGCATCTCGGCCACGGTCGACCTCGCCGCCTCCGACGAGGAGGGCGCCGCCGTCGTCACCGTGACGGGCGTCGACCGACTCTGACGCGCTCGGATGGCTGATCGTCGCCCGGACGGCTGACGGTTGGCGCCTGCGGAGTCAGCCGGGCGGGGCTCAGCCAGCCGTCCGGACCTGCAGCCGCCCGGACCGCAGCCGCCGGGCCGCGGCCGCCCGGACCTGCAGCCGCCCCGACCGCAGCCGCCCAGGGCCTCAGCCCGGCATCCGGGCGGCAGCCACACGGTCGACGAGAAGCAGCGGGTCGAACAGTACCCCGAGCCCGATCCGCACGAGCGCCGCGTGCACCGCGAGGCAGATCGCGATGACGACACCCGTGAGCACGATCGGCCAGACGACCTCGAGTGCCGGGGTCGTGACCCACCCCGCCCCGCGAAGCGCTCCGTCGATCAGCGCGAGCGGGATCATGTGGATCACGTAGATCGGCAGAGTTCGTTGCCCGATCCAGCGCAGGGGGCGCGCGATCGCCCCCGCATGACGGTCGAGCACCGCGCAGGCTGCGACGCCGAACGTGACAGCGACGACCGCGAGCAACGGCCAGACCCCGGGCCACTGCCGCATACCGAGCACCCCGACGGCACCGACCGCGGCGACACATGCCGCTCCCAGCATGAGGGTTCGCAGAGGCCCGGATGCGGCCGCGAAGTGCTCGATCATCGGTCGCAGCCGGAGGCCTGCGAGGAAGAAGAACAGGTTCTGCACGAGCTGCCACAGGTTGCCGAGGTCGGGAATGAGCCCCGCAGCGGCGACCGCCGCGATCACGAAGGCGGCCGGCAACACCACCCCAGTCGGCACATCACGCAGCAGACGAGCGACGACCAGGTACACCGCGAGCGCGAGCAGGTACCAGAGGTTGGTCGGGCTGATGGTGAGCTGCGGGAGCAGCTGCCATCCGTCCTCGGCCCTCGCCGTGTCGAAGCCCGGCGTCAGCGCGAGCACGAACGTCTGGATCACGACCCAGATGACGTAGACCGCGGCGAGGCGCCCTGCGCGACGCCGCCACGACGACCCGGCCGGCGCACTCACGGCGCTTCCCGCGAACATCCCCGAGATGAGGAAGAACAGGGGCATCCGCAGCGGCAGCAGCTGCGCGTTGAGGGTCGCCCACGCGTCGGTGATCGGCCCCGCCCCCTCGACCTCGATCGCGTGCTTGGTGACCACATGCCACAGCACCACCAGGATGATGCAGACGCCCTTCGCGACATCGGGCCAGCCGACGCGAGCCCTCACCGCCCCGGCACCTCGGCGGCACGCACCAGGCGCGACACCAGGTCGACGTACGACACGTCGGCCGCCGCGAACATCCGGGGCACCTGCGAGGCCGCAGTCAGACCGGGCATCGTGTTGACCTCGTTCAGCACGGGCCCCTCTGCCGTGAGGAAGAAGTCCATCCGGGCGACGCCCGCGCAGCCGAGCGCGTCGAACATCGTCAGGGCGGCCCGGCTGAGCGCGGTCGCCTCGGCATCCGAGAGCTGTGCAGGCACCGTGAACCGTGCACTGCCGTCGTACTTCATGGCGGTGTCGAAGAGCCCGGCCGCATGGATCTCGAGTGGCGGAGCCGCCCAGCGCACCCCGCCGGCCTCCCGGATCACCGCGACGTCGATCTCGCGTCCCTGCACGACCTCCTCGACGAGGATGCGGCGGTCGAACCGCGCCGCCTCGCGCAGCGCCGGCCCGAGCTCACCCTCGTCGCGCACGAGCGAGACCCCGTAGCTCGACCCAGCCGACACCGGCTTCACGACCACGGGGCCGTCGAACTCGGCATCCCCGCAGTCGGCGGATGCGATCAGGCGCCCCCGAGCCGTGCGCAACCCTGCGGCCTCGGCCACGAGCTTGGTCGCCCACTTGTCCATGCCGATCGCCCCCGCCCGAGGCCCTGACCCGACCACCCGCACGCCCGCCAGTGCGCACAGCGCCGCGAGAGCGCCGTCTTCCCCGAGCGCTCCATGCACCGCGGGGAATATGACCTCCGCGCGCGATGAGGGGCATCGCGAGAGCCAGGGAGTCGGCGACGGTGGCACCCTCCGAGACGCCCGCCACCTCCCAGATGCCCTCGCGTGAGATGGTCACCGCGCGCACCTCGTGTCCCCCGACACGCAGCGCCTCGGCGACCGCCGCCGCCGACGCGAGAGAGACCTCGTGCTCGGCGTTCTGCCCTCCTCCGACGACCAGCACCCTCACGCGATCGCCCTCTCGACCCGCGCGCCGATACCTGTGACGATCGTGTGCGGAATGCTTCCCGCCCACCGCGCCCACTCCTGCACGCTCGGCACCGCCCCGCCCTCGGGACCGAACACGACGGCGGTCGCGCCCCGCGGCACGATCCCATCCCCCGTGTCGACGACGATCTGATCCATCGACACGCGTCCCACGATCGGGCAGCGGATGCCGTCGATCGCCACCGCCGCCCCCGCGGCGAGTTCGCGAGGAATGCCGTCGGCGTACCCGACCCCGACCACGCTGAGACGGGTCGCGCGCTCGGTCACGAACGCACCGCCGTAGCCCACGGGAGTCCCGGCGGGCACGACGCTGCTGTGCACGACGGATGCCGTCAGCCGCGCCGCCCCGTGCAGCGCCACCGTCTCGGACGGATCGATGCCGACGAGCCCTGCGCCGACGCGAACCAGGTCGAAGTGGGTCGCCGAATCCGTCAGGGTGCCCGAGGTCGCGGCGAGGTGCACGAGGAGCGGGCCGAAGCCGGCGCGCAGCACGGCATCCCGCGCCTGCCGCATCCGCAGCACGGAGGGTGCGTTGACCGACGGGTCTGCCGCATCGGCGCACGGAAGATGCCCCATGACCCCGACCACGTCGATGCGCCCTCGGCCCGAGCGCGCCACCCGCAGCAGCTCTGCCCAGTCGTCGAGTGGCACACCGCCCCGCGCCATGCCGGTATCCATGTGCAGGTGCACGCGGACCGGACCGGCAGCGAGAGCAGTCACATCCGCGAGGAGCTGTCGCAGCTCCTCCACCGATCCGACGGCGATGTCGACGCGATCGGCGACAGCCCGCGCGACGTCGACCCCCGAGGGGTTGAGCCACGCGAGGATCGGCACCTCGATGCTCGCGGACCGCAGCTCGGCAGCATCCTCCGCATCCGTCACGCCCAGCCATTCCGCGCCCGCATCGACCGCCGCGCGAGCGACCGCGACGGCTCCGAGACCGTAGCCGTCGGCCTTCACGACGGCCATGATGCGTGCGTCGGTCGCCGACCGCATCCGCTCGACGTTCGCCGAGACGGCGGCGGGGATCGTGTGCAGAGTGGGCGCGTGCATGCGCGAGAGCGTGAGGCGCGGGGCGCTCAGTGTCGTGGTCATCGCTGGGTCCTCGGATCGGCAGTCGGGTCGTCGTACATGAGGGGGCAGCCGTTGGCGACGGCGGCCGGGCGCAGCTCGAAGTGCCACCGCTCGTTCGCGTAGATCTGGCAGAGCCCGAACTCGGCGCCGTTGCGCGACAGCCAGTCCTGAGCGGCGACCGGTCCGAGGTCGACGGCGTCTCCCGACACGTGCTCGGAGTTCTCGGGAGTCGCGACCCAGCGCGCTGCTTCCTCCTCGGAGCCGTACTCGGCGACCGCGTCCTGCCGCAGCACCTGCTGGTACGCGGCCGAGCGCCACCCGCTGTTCACGTGCACCCGCACGCCGTCGGCTGTTGCCGCCGTGGCCGCGGATCGCACCGCGGCGAGCAGATCGGAGTCGAGGTTGGTCACGGCCGGAGTCTCGTCGAACACCGACACCGCACCCTCGTCACGGATGACGCCGTCGGCCTCGGTGAGCGACGATGCGGAGAAGGTCGGAGGAACGGATGCCGACGCCAGCGACTGCTGGCCGATCAGCACGACCGATCCGGTGATGGCCGCAGCGAGCAGCGCGGCGCCGATCAGCGCGGTGAGGCGTCGCCGCCTGAGGGTGGTGCGTGTGTTCATGTCCTCAGTCAATGCAGGCGCGTGTTGCGAGGGCGTATGCGCTTTTGCATACGCTCCCGATATGCCCGGGTGCGTAAGCTCTGAGCGCATGAGAGCTGTGCCGTGCGTGTGCTGATCGTCGAGGACGAACCGTATCTCGCCGAGGCCGTGCGCGATGGGCTGCGGCTCGAGGCGATCGCCGCCGACATCGCGGGAGACGGCGACACGGCGCTCGAGCTCCTGAGCGTCAACTCCTACGACCTGGCCGTGCTCGACCGCGACATCCCCGGTCCGTCGGGCGATGACGTCGCCCGGTCGATCGTGGCGTCGGGCAGCGGCATCCCGATCCTCATGCTCACCGCGGCCGACCGTCTCGACGACAAGGAGACGGGCTTCGAGATCGGTGCCGACGACTACCTGACCAAGCCGTTCGAGCTGCGCGAGCTCGTGCTGCGCCTGCGTGCCCTCGATCGCCGCCGTCAGCGGGTGCGGCCTCCGGTTCTCGAGGTCGCCGGCCTGCGGCTCGATCCGTTCCGCCGCGAGGTCTTCCGCGACGGCCGGTACGTCGCGCTCACCCGCAAGCAGTTCGCGGTGCTCGAGGTGCTGATCGACGCGGGCGGCGGGGTCGTGAGCGCCGAGCAGCTGCTCGAGCGCGCGTGGGATGAGAACGCCGATCCGTTCACGAACGCCGTGCGCATCACCGTCTCGTCGCTGCGCAAGCGACTCGGGGAGCCCTGGCTGATCCTCACGGTGCCGGGCGTCGGATACCGCATCGGGACGGATGCCGATGACTGATCCGGTGCGCAAGCCCCGGCGCCGCGGCATGAGCGCCCGCTGGAAGCTCACCCTGAGCTATGCGGGCGTCGTCGTCGTGTCGGGCATCGGTCTGCTCGCGGCTGTCGCCCTGTACTTGCTGCGGTATGTGCCCGACGTGGCGATCATCGCCGACCGTTTCGTGCCGAACCGCTCCGACCTCATCCGCGCATTCGTCCCGGTCGCGATCGTCATGATGCTCGTACTGCTTGCGATCGGACTCGGCGGCGGATGGCTCATCGCCGGACGGATGCTGGCGCCCCTCGACCGCATCGGCAAAGCCGCACAGCTCGCAGCTCAGGGGTCGCTGTCACACCGCGTCGCCCTCGAGGGTCCCCGTGACGAGTTCCGAGACCTGGCCGACGTCTTCGACTCGATGCTCGAGCAGCTCGAGGCGCACATCGCCGAGCAGCAGCGGTTCGCCGCCAACGCCTCGCACGAGCTGCGCACCCCGCTCGCGATCTCGCAGACCATGCTCGAGGTCGCCCGCAACGACCCCGATCGCGACGTCGACGCGCTGATCGACCGACTGCACGAGGTCAATGCGCGGGCGATCGAACTGACCGAGGCGCTGCTCATGCTGAGCCGCGCCGAGCGCCGTACGTTCACGCGCGAGCCGATCGACCTCTCACTGCTGACCGAGGAGTCCGCCGAGACCCTGCTCCCCCTCGCCGAGCGGCGTGGCGTGGCGATCGACGTCGGCGGCGACACCGCGAACGTGCTCGGGTCTCCCGCACTCCTTCAGCAGCTGATCACCAACCTCGTGCACAACGCGATCGTGCACAATCTCGCCGAGGGCGGCACCGTCACGGTGCGCACCCACGTTCTTCCCGAGGCCGTCGCGCTGGTGGTCGAGAACACCGGCGAGGTGCTCCCCGCTCATCGCGTCGCGACTCTGGCCGAGCCCTTCCAGCGGGGAGCCGAGCGCACGCGCGGCGACGACCACGTGGGCGTCGGGCTCGGGCTGGCGATCGTCCAGCGCATCGCCCAGGCGCATGACGGATCGCTGGTACTCACCGCGCGCGAGAGCGGCGGGTTGAACGTGACGGTGTGGCTGCCGCATCCGTTCCCCCGGCCGTTGGCCTGAGGCCGGACCGGGGATGGTCGGGGTCGGTCCCGCCCCGACACCTGCATGCTCGAATCACGGATGCAGGCCGAGGAAACCTGTTCTCGGCGTGCATCCGTGATCTGGGCATGCATCTGTTGGGGTGGGGCCGACGGGCCGGGCCGGATGCCGGGTCAGGCGACCTTGTCGCCCCGGAGTGCGGCGAGCTCGCGACCGTAGGTGCGAGCATCCGTCTCGGCATTCTCCTTGAGCTCGCGGGCGGTGTCGGCGAAGGCATCCAGTGCCGGGTTCACTCCCACGAGGGTGAACGGGCGCTCGACGATGCGCAGGTCGAGACCCCAGACGTCTTCGAGCACGCGGCGCAGCCATCCGGTGGAGTGGTCCCAGCCCTCCTTGGGGGTACCGGGGGCGTAGTTGCCGCCGAGAACGGTGACGAGGGTCGCCGGCTTGCCGCGCAGCGCGGTGCCCTGCGGATCGATGCGCGGGTCGGTGTACGCCAGGTCGAACCAGGTCTTGAAGTGCTGCGAGACGCCGTAGTTGTAGAGCGGCACGGCGAAGAGCAGCGCATCGGCGCCGATCAGCTCGTCGGCGAAGGTGGTGCCGAGGGCACGCGCGGCACGCTGGGCGTCGGTGCGCTGCGCTTCGTCGACGAATCCGCCGGTGACGGCATCCGCCCAGGCCGTCGCAGGCACGGGGTCGGCGGCCAGATCGCGGCGCGTGACCGTGGAGTCGGGGTGGGATGCGGTCCACTCGGCCTCGACGAGGTCGGCGAGCGAACGGCTGGCGGACGACGCGGGAAGGATGCTGGCGTCGAGACGGAACAGGGACATGGGGTGCCTTTCGTTTACGTAGTCACTCTGTTTTTCTTAGCGACTCGCGTTAACGTAGCACAGGTATGATGGGCGCATGGCCGAGATCGACGAGGAGCGTCACGTCTGCGACGCCGCCGTCACCCTGGCCTTCAGCGTGCTCGGCAAACGGTGGAACGGCATGATCGTCTCCTCCCTCGGCGGCGGCCCTTCGACCTTCGTCTCACTGCGGCGAGCGGTCGTCGGCATCAGCGACACGGTGCTCTCCGACCGGCTCGCCGAACTCGCCGAGGCCGGACTGGTCTCCCGCGCCGTCGACGCCGGTCCTCCCGTCGCCGTCTCCTACGCCCTCACCGACAGCGGCCGCGGACTCCTGCCGATCCTCGACCAGCTCGGCACCTGGGCGTCCGAGAATCTCGAGATTCGGGCCCGATGACGATCCCTCAGGCACGACGACCCCGCCGCGCCTGGTGGATCCTGCTGCTGCTCGGCGCGCTCATCCTCGCGGGCGCCGCCGCACTGGCGTTCAGCCCCGGTTTCCGTCTCGCACCGCCCGCCGCCTTCGGCGAGGAGCTCACGGTCGACCTCAGCGAGGGCGATCACGCGATCTACGTCACCCCGTCGGATCAGTGGAGTGAGATCGAGTGCACCGGCACGTTCCCCGGGGGCGGCGTACTGCAGCTGCGGCCGGACATGACGCAGCAGGGTCTGCTCATTCCGGAGGCTTGGGATGCGCAGGGGAGCTTCTCCGTGGGCACCCCCTCCCCCGGAACGATCACGTGCGACGGCCCGGTCGCCGACGGTCGGTTCACGGTCGGACCGGTGATGACGTTCTTCACGGTCATCGGAGCCGTGCTGCTCGCGATCCCCGGCATCCTTCTGGTGATCGCCGGCGCGATCGTCGGGGCTGTGCAGGCACGGCGCCCGTAGGTCACGCCTCGTCTCCGATCCGTCGAGTTCACCGGCGGATGCAGGGTTTCGAATCGCGCACTTTGCCGTTCTTCGATCGCGAATCCTGCAAAGTGCGCGATTCGAAACCCAGGGGCGGCAGCCGACTCACCAGGGGCTGGGCTCGTAGTCCTTCAGGAAGACACCGTGGATGTCGTCGCCGGCCTCGCCGCGAACGATCGGGTCGTACACGCGGGCCGCTCCGTCGACGAGGTCGAGCGGGGCATGGAAGCCCTCCTCGGCGAGACGCACCTTCGTGAAGTGGGGACGCTCGTCGGTGATCCAGCCGGTGTCGACGGCGGTCATCAGGATGCCGTCGGTCTCGAGCATCTCGCCCGCGCTGGTGCGCGTCAGCATGTTGAGGGCGGCCTTCGCCATGTTCGTGTGCGGATGCCCCGGGCCCTTGTACCGGCGCGAGAACTGACCCTCCATGGCCGAGACGTTGACCACGTACTTGCGATGCGCCGACGACGCGGCCATCGAGGCGCGCAGACGGCTGATCAGCAGGAACGGCGCTGTCGTGTTCGCGAGCTGCACCTCGAGCATCTCGAGCGGATCGACCTGATCGATCGACTGCACCCAGCTGTTCGACGTGTTCACGTCGGGCACGAGTCCGCCGGCGTCGATCGCGGTGCCGTCGGCGTGCTTCTCCAACGACGATGATCCGGGCGCCATCGCGAGCCGGGCGAGGTCTTCGGCGGTCAGCGCCTGGCCGCCCTGCTCGGCGACGGTGCCGCCGAGGGCTGCGACCGAGAGCAGCGGGTGCGCATCGACGGATGCCTGCAGCGCCTGCGGATGTGGATCGGCGGTGTGCCCGAAGGTCTCCATCTCGGGCAGCGGTCCGTCGGGAAGAGGCTGCAGCTCGGCATCCGCCAGCAGCGAGTACGAACCGGGCGAGCGGCGCACGGTCTGCGCGGCGTTGTTGATCAGGATGTCGAGTGGGCCCTGCGCCGCGACGGAGTCGGCGAGCCCGATGACCTGGGCCGGATCGCGCAGGTCGATGCCGACGACCCGCAGGCGGTGCAGCCAGTCGGCCGAGTCAGGCAGCGCCGAGAACCGACGCACAGCGTCGCGCGGGAAGCGGGTCGTGATCGTCGTGTGGGCACCGTCGCGCAGCAGCCGCAGCGCGATGTGCATACCGATCTTGGCGCGGCCCCCGGTGAGCAGCGCGCGCTTGCCGGTGAGGTCGGTGCGGGCGTTGCGCTTGCCGTGACTGAAACGCGCGCAGTCGGGGCAGAGCTGGTGATAGAACGCGTCGACCACCGTGTACGGCTGCTTGCAGATGTAGCAGTTGCGCGGCTTGAGCAGCTCGCCCGCGATCGGGGCGTCGACGACGCTGGTCGCCAGATCGTGTCCGCGGGTCTCGTCATCGATGCGGTCGGGGGCACCGGTGGCGGTGCGGGCGACGACGGCCTTGTCGGCTTCGGCGATGGCATCGCGGATCTCTTTGCGACGCACGCGCTTGACGGCCTTGAACATCGCGGCGGTCGCGTGACGGACGGCGACGAAGTCGGGGTGCTCGTTGTCGATCTGGTGCAGTTCCGAGAGCACCCGCAGCGTCGTGGCCAGGTCTTCGGGGTCGATGCCGGGTCCGAGGTCGGGTGCAGCGTCGGAGGAGGCATCGGTCATTGTGCCGATTTTACGCGAGATCGCGGGCTGCGTTCCTGGGAGCCTCGGGGCGAGACCGCGCACGGCCCCGCCCCTCGGCATCCGATGGTTCCGGTGGTTCCGACCGGGTCAGTGTCCGGCGGCGCCGACCACCACGAACTCGCCGGGTACGACGTCGAGCGTCGCCTCGGCCGAGACCTCGCCGGTGTGCAGATCGATGGCGAGGATGCGGTTGGCCGCCGGCTCCGTCACGTAGGCGATGTCTCCCACGACGCGCAGGCCCGGGTGCGGCTGCTGCCACTCTTCGGGGCTCTCCCACGGCTCGATGACGCTCCACGAGTCGATCACCTCGCCGGTCTCGTCGAGCACGTTCAGCGTGCCGTCGGAGGCGAGCACGATGATGTTGTCGTGCCCGTCGCGGCCCACTCCGCGCCACGTGTACTCGACGCCCTCGGGCAGGTCGACGACCGAGAGCTCCTGCGCCTCGGTGTCGACGAGCGCGAGCTTCGAGAGGAGGTACCCCTCCTGGTCGGGGTCGATCTTGTAGTCCATCGCCGCGATCGCGCTGGTGTCGGTCACGTAGGCGTTGCCCGAGCGGCCGAAGGCGTCGGGGGCGTCGAGCTTGGTGAACGCCCCGGCTGCGAACAGCAGCGCGCCGTCTTCGCAGCCGAACACGACGGCCTCGCCCTTCAGCGCTCCCTCGCCGTGCACGCCCGGGCACTGCTCGTTGCGGGCGAGCTCGCTGCCGTCTTCGGCGAGCAGGCGGACTCCGCTGCGCGACTCGGAGGTGCCGATGGTCGACAGCACGGTGCCGTCGGACAGCTCGATCGCGACGCCGTGGTGGGCCTCCTCCGAGGTCAGCGTCTCGGCCTCGGGCAGCGATCCCGTGCCGACCGCATCGGTGTCGAACAGCGTCACATCTCCCGTGCCGTCGTCGAACAGAGCCGTGCGCCCGGCGTGCGGGGTGGCGTGCCCGGGGGTCACGGCGTCGAACACCTCGCCCGTGAACTCGACCGTGTCTGAGGCGAGGCCCGTGTCGAGCACGTGGAATCCGTCGGCGGCGGTGACGAAGACGTGTCCGTCGTGGTCGCCGGCCGGGTTGACGCGCAGGAACCCGTCGAGGTCGGCCGAGTCGACCGTGTCGAGGGTCTCGCCGTCGAGCACGACGATGCCGCCGTCGTAGGCGATCGCGACGCGGGTGTCGCCCTCGTGTGCGGCGTCGGAGGCATCGGGTTCGCCGGATGCCGACGGCGCGGCGGTCGCGCATCCGGCGAGCGCGACCACGGCGAGCGTGGCGAGCGCGCCGGCCGCGAGGCGGCTGCGGGCAGGTCGGTGCATGGGGTTTCTCCTTCTTGTGGGTGGTGCGCGGGTGCGCGAGACGGCGGATGCCGTCGATGGGCGTGAGAGCGGATCAGCCGACGAGCTGCACGTATCGGGAGTCGAGGTCGCCGAAGGTGCGGGTGACGGAGCCGTCGCGGTGGTCGATCTCGTGCACGGCCCCGGTGTCCGGGTCGGAGACGTAGGCGTGCTGGGCGTCGACGAGGAGCTGCACCCGGTCGCGCGGCGCGGGGTCGGCGACGGATGCGGCGAGCAGCGGTTGCGTCCGGGCGAGCTCCGAGCCGTCGGCCGCGAGCACTCGCACTGTGCCGTCGGACGCGATGACGACCGTGCGGCTGTCGTCATCGCCGATCGCTGCGGCGCGGACGAGCGAGGTGTCGGTGGCGAGCAGCATCCATTCGCGGGTTCGGGAGTCGAGCAGCCAGGCCCCCTGGTCTCCGGCGACACCGGCGAGGTCGGGTCGGTCGGCGCGGCCGGCGAGGTCGGATGCCGGCGCCACCCCGGCGGGGTACGGGATGACTTCCGCGGCGAGCGCTCCGCCGATCTCCCGCGTGACCAGCACGGCCCCGGTCTCGCAGGCGAAGACGGCGCCGACGCGGGTGATGTCGGCATCCGTCGCGTCGGCACAGGGTGCGGTGATGCCGGTCGCGGTGCCGTCGGAGTCGAGGATCTCGACCGCGTCGCCGGTGGCAGCGAGCAGGTGCCCCGAGAACGGCAGGACGGGTCCGCTCGGGGTGTCCGCGAGGGTGAGGCGCTGCGCATCCTCGATCTCGGCGAGCTGCTCGTGATCGATGAGGGTGACATCGGCGCCGAATCGGATGGCGGTGGCAGTGTCGCCGATGCGGATGTCGGCGGGCCCGTCCCCCTCCACCGCGCCGAGCACGCCCGCATCGCCGACGAACGAGTGGGAGTGGTCGCCGTGCGGCACGGTCCAGCGTCCGGAGTCGATGACGTCGACGGACGTTCCGTCGACCGTCTCGCGGGTGACGTGCAGGAAGCGGCCGCCACCGGTCACCGCAGCATCCGCGGCATCCTCTCCCGCTTCTGCGTCCGTGAGTGGCGAGCGCTCTTCGGTCTCGAGGTCGAGCAAGGCGAGCTCGCCGTTCTCCCCCGCGACGATCAGCGCGAGCGCCGGGGATGCGACCTCGGCCGCGCCGCCGCCGTCGACGCCGTCATTCGGAGGGAGACTCGGGCTCGATGCAGGGGCGGGAGCGCCGGACGCCGCACAGGAGGTGGCGCCCAGAGCGCCCACGAGGAGCGAAGCGAGCAGAAGTGTGCGGCCGGCGCGAGGAGAGGAGGTCACGAGAGATCACCCTATTGAGAACGATTCTCAATCTCAAGTTCAAGACCATTCAGGTGTCGTCGAAACTCGCAGGCGACTTGCCCCGACGTCGGACCCCCGGCGTAGGGTCTGAACATGAGCAGCCACACCGAAACCCCCGGAGTCGTCCCGTCGTACCTGCTCGCCCGCCTTGCCGAGTCGGGCCGCTATCCTCGTGCCGCCGCGGCCGCGAGGCAGACGCTGACGGCCGGCAGACCGCCCTTCCGTGCGCGCATCGACCTGTCGATCGACGAGAACGGCGACCTCGTCGCGCAGCTCTCCGACGCCCCCAACCGCACGATCAGCGATGCGGGAAACACGCAGAACCTGCCGGGCGCGATCGTCCGCGGTGAAGACGACGAACCGGTGGCCGATGCCTCCGTCAACGAGGCGTTCGACGGCCTCGGGGCCACCTTCGAGATGCTGCTCGCTGCCTTCGGCCGCAACTCCCTGAACGACGCCGGGGCACCGCTCGACGCCACCGTGCACTACGGCGTCGACTACGACAACGCCTTCTGGGACGGCGAGCGCATGGTCTTCGGCGACGGAGACGGCGAGGTGTTCGTGGGCTTCACCTCGTCGACCACGGTCATCGGGCACGAGCTCGCTCACGGCGTCGTGCAGTACACCGCGAACCTCGAGTACCAGGGGCAGCCCGGCGCGCTGAACGAGTCGATCGCCGACGTCTTCGGCGCTCTCACCGAGCAGTACCTGCTCGAGCAGAGCGCGGCGGACGCGACGTGGCTGATCGGTGCGGAGATCTTCACGGATGCCGTGCAGGGCACGGCGCTGCGGTCGATGATCGAACCGGGCACCGCCTACGACGACGACGAGCTCGGCAAGGATCCGCAGCCCGCCCACATGAGCGGGTTCGTGCGCACGACCGAGGACAACGGCGGGGTGCACATCAACTCCGGCATCCCGAACCGGGCGTTCGCCCTGTTCGCGATCGACCTCGGCGGCAATGCCTGGGAGACCGCGGGCACCGTCTGGTACCGGGCGCTCACCGGAGGCCTGTCGAGCACCGCGAACTTCACCCAGTTCGCCGATGCGACGGTCGCCGCGGCATCCGCCATCGACGCCGCCACCGGCGCAGCCGCTCGACGTGCGTGGACGACCGTGGGAGTCTATGGAGATGAGCGAGTCCCCTCCACCGACTGACGCGCAGGTCGTCATCGCGGTGGTGCGCACGGGCGGCATCGGCGGCATCCGTCGTCAATGGCGGGTCGAACCGGATCCGGCCGACACGCACGACTGGATCGCGATGATCGAGAGCTGCCCGTGGGATGCCGACGCCGACGGCACCAGGGGTGCCGACCGGTTCGTGTGGCTGATCCGGGTGCGCACTCCGTCGGAGAAGCGCGAGCGGGAGCTGCCCGACTCCGAACTCGACGGTCCGTGGCGGGACCTCGTCGATGCGGTGCGCGCGGCATCCGACTGAGGCATGCACGACTGAGAGCGCACGCCGCGGGCGAGCCGACCACGAGGAATCACCGCCACGGCGGATGATGGGACGACGACACGAGGGGGAACACCATGCCGACGAGCGAAGAGGCCGAGCGCCTGATGCAGCTGTCACGCGAGGCGTACGACCGAGGCGACGTGGTGCTGCACCTGCAGGCCGAGGTCAGCCGACTCACCGGCCAGGCGTCGTCGTGGGGCTCCGCAGAGAACGACTTCGTGAGCGATGACCACGTCGGGTACTTCCTCAGCGACGTCGAGCGCATCGGCTGGCGCCTCGAGCACACCGGCTACACCTTCGTGGAGTCGGGCGCGACGACCTCGGCGCGCATGCTGAGCAGCGGAACCGGCGTCGTCAACCACGGCCACGTCGCGGGGTACTTCACCTTCCGCCGCATCACCCCGTCTGCCTGAACCGATCAATCCGGTGTGAATCGGGTGCTTCCGCCGATGGGCGGGATCAGAATGGGACCCATGGGACTTTTCCAGCAACGCTCCGACGAAGAAGAGAACCAGTGGACTCTGCCCTCCGAGCCGCTCGAACGCTCGGAGTCCGAGGTGCTCGACGACGCCCCCTCCGTCGACCCGCTGTCGATCGGTCTGGGGCTGGGCCCCGGCGCCTCCGTGAGCTCGGTCGCCTTCCCCGTGGCGCCTCCCGCACCGTCCGCGGTCTCGATCGAGAACCGCGACCCCGAGAACGACGACTGACGCGCGGCCGCCTGACAGCACGACGGGCGGTGTCGCCGGTCGCGGCTACGGTTGAGGGATGACGATCACCGCCGCCGCAGACGGCTCCGCCCTGGGCAATCCCGGCCCCAACGGCTGGGCCTGGTACATCGACGACGACAACTGGGCTGCGGGCGGATCCCCCCACGGCACCAACAACCAGGGTGAGCTGCGGGCTGTGCTCGAGCTGCTGCAGGCGACGGCGGGCATCTCCGAGAAGCTCATGATCGAGTGCGACAGCCGCTACGTGATCGATTCGGTGACCAAGTGGATGCCGGGGTGGAAGCGCAAGGGCTGGCGCAAGTCCGACGGCGGACCCGTGCTCAACCGCGACCTGCTCGAGGGCATCGACGAGGCGATCCGCGGACGCGACGTCGAGTTCTCGTGGGTCAAGGGGCACGCCGGCCACCCCCTCAACGAGGCGGCCGACGAGCGCGCGAATGCCGCGGCCAAGGCGTACCAGGCGAAGCAGGAGCCGCGCCGAGGGCCCGGATTCACCCTGGCGACGGATGCCGGCGCAGCTGCGGCAGCCTCCGCACCGATCGCCGCCGCGGCACCGGCATCCGCGGCCTCTTCCGCCCCTGCCCCCTCTTCCCGCCCCGCTGCCTCGACGGCCGTCGCCGAGCCGCTCTGGGCCGAGGCGTCCGATCTGCTCGACGGGCTCGATGCTCCGGTCGACGACCCGATCGTCGTGAGCCTGGCGCTGTCGAGCGATGAGCATGCCCGGCTGCGCGACCGCGCCGAGGCCCAGGGCGTCACGCTCGAAGAGGCGCTCCGCCGCCTGATCTGACGCGCCGCGCACCCCGAGACCCCGCGTACACTCGCACCATGTCGAAGAAGAATGTCGCACGCACCGTCGGTCGGATCTTCCTCGGTTCCTTCCTCGTCTTCGCGGGCGTCTCGCATCTGACGTTCGCGCGCGAGGAGTTCCAGGCGCAGGTGCCGGACTGGGTGCCGCTGGATCCTGACGTGACCGTGCTCGCCTCCGGAGTCGTGGAGGTCGGGCTGGGCGCAGCGCTCCTCGTCGCTCGCAAGCGCCGGGGATTCGTCGGTGTGCTCGCGGCGCTGTTCTTCGTCGCCGTCTTCCCCGGCAACATCGCGCAGTGGCTCGAGCACCGCGATGCGTTCGGTCTCGACACCGACACCAAGCGCTTCGTCCGGCTCTTCTTCCAGCCGGTGCTGATCGCCCTGGCGATCTGGTCGACGCGCACTCCGCGCCGCACATCCGCGGGCTCGTCCGACTCGTAGCCACGGGCACGGTGCAGGGCCGACCCCCTCACGCCTGACCTGCCCGTGCGTGGCCAGTTTCGCACCGGAAACCGGCGGATGCCGTGCACTATTGACCCCGCAACGGAGCCGGGATGCGTTTTTGACCCCGCATCCCGGCATCGCAACGGTCGTAAAGGTCAGACCGCGAGCAGCTCCCGCTCGAGACGGTCGTACGACGTCTCCATGCCGTCGGCCATGCCGGTGGCGAGGATCATGTCGCGCGTCTCCTTGTCGGGGTACTCGATCAGCAGGGTGATCAGCGTCGCGCCGTCCTCCTCGTAGAGGTTCAGGTCGTTCAGCGTCTCGACCGGCATCCCGATCATCCGCTCGGTGTTGACCGACCGGCGAGGCGCGTCGATCAGCAGCGCCTCCCCCTCGAAGCCGAACGGCTGCCCCTCGGTGTCGCCGACCGGCGCCCACGAGTTGCGGTAGGTCTGGCCGACCTCCGTGGCGACGATGCACTCGGTCATCTCCCACCCGTCGGGTCCGAGCAGCCACTGCTTCATGAGCTCGGGTTCGTTGTGCGCACGCCAGACCAGATCACGGGGTCCCTCGACGAGGCGCGTGATGCGCACGTGCACGTCGTCGAGCAGCTCGACCCGCGTGCCCTTGCCCTGCGCGTAGTCGCGGAGGTCCTGCAGCACGGCGTCGATCTGACTCATCGCGAGCTTCGTGCCCTCGACCATCCCCATCGAGACGACCTGCTCCAGCGCATCGGCAGACGCGAAGTGGCTCGTGGTGACCATGCGGGCGCCCTCGGCGGTCGACTCGAACGAGAAGACCATCCGCATCGAGGGCAGGTTCGGGTCAGGGGTGCCCTCGTCGTCGGCGAAAGAGTCGAGCACCTCGAAGCCGTGCGGGGCCTCGATGCGCAGGAACTCCCACGTGCCCGAGGCCTTCTCACCGCGGGGTCCGTTCATCGTGTAGTTCGCCTTGCCGCCGACCGTGTGGTCCCAGGCGGTGAAGGTCGCCGGCCATCCGGGAGGACCCCAGAAGCGCTCGAGCTGGCGCGGGTCGCTGTACGCGGCCCAGACCCGCTCGATCGGCGCCGCGAAATCGGCGACGACGGTCATGGTGAGGTTGTCGGCATCGGTGGTGACATCCGTGACGGGCATGTCAGTCTCCTTCTTCGGTTCGTGGATCTTCGGTGGCTTCGGTCGTGTCTGCAGGAGATGCCGGCGTCTCGGCCAGCAGGTCATCGAGTCGGGCGATGCGCGACCGCCACAGCTCTTCGTATCGGGCGAGGAGCGCCCTGGCGCGGGCGATCATCTCGGGGTTCGCGCGGACGAGCCGCTCGCGTCCCTCGGCGCGCTTGACGATGAGATCCGCCGCTTCGAGCACGGCCACGTGCTTCTGCACCGCGGCGAAGGACATCTCGTATTCGGAGGCGAGGGTCGAGACGGACTGCTCCCGCTCGATCGTCCGGCGCAGGATGTCACGCCGGGTCGACGTCGCCAGTGCGTGGAACACACGGTCGACCTCCGCTTCGCTCAGTTCTCTTTGTGCAACCATTTGGTTGTACGTTATGTCTGAGCGAAGCGGATGTCAAGAGGTCGAGCGAGATCCCTACGAACGAACACTCCTCTGCGTCTCAGCACGATCGCCACCCACCGCGGCGGAGCCCACGCGCGGCCATCTCCACGCGGAGCGGAGGATGAAGGCCAGGAGCAGGACCTCGATCGCGATGGAGATGCCATAGAAGGCGGCCCACTCCCAGGTCGCCCCCGCCGCATTGAAGAGCGAGTACGGAATGAGCAGCGATGCGACGACGAGGTTCGCGACGCGGTTCGCCCGGGCCGGCAGCGCCATGGAGAGCGCCACCATCAGTGCAGGGATCGAGACCGACACGAGGAAGACCGCCAACAGCCCCGAGCTGATGTCGAACTGCCAGATGCGGCCGTTCAGGATGCCGTCGACGACGTCGGGCTTGTAGAAGTTGAACACGTCGACGTAGACGTACAGGAACATGAAGCTCGTCCATGCGGCGGCGATCTTGGCGCGCACCGAAGCGGGTGCGGAATCGAGCAGAGGCTGGGTCTTCGCTTGAGTGGTCATCGGTTCTTCTCTCTCGTTGAACGTTGTTTCGTACACTGTACGCGTACGCTGTACGACCGAGCGTACACCGTACTATGGGCGTGCGGGTGATGACTTTCACGCCGCGGGAGCGAGCGAGGGAAGACGTGTCCGCGAAGGAACAGAACCGAGTCGACTCAGACGCAGGCCTGAGCACGGAGCGGGTGGTGGCCGAGGCGATCCGGCTCGCCGACCGCGAGGGGGTCGACGGACTCAGCATGCGCCGCCTCGCCGGAGCGCTCGGCGCGGGCGCGATGTCGCTCTACCACTACGTGGCGAACAAGGACGAGCTGCTGGATGCCATGATCGACGTCGTCTTCGACGAGGCCGACGCACCGCCACTCGACACGGACTGGCGGTCGGCGATGAGGGCGGAAGCGATCTCCACCCAGCAGGCTCTCGCTCGGCATCCGTGGGCGATCGGCCTGATGGAGTCGAGGACCTCGCCCGGCCCTGCGAACCTCCGCCACCGCGAAGCGGTCACCGCCTGTCTGCGACGTGCCGGGTTCTCGATCCTGATGGCGACCCATGCCAACTGGCTGATCAACAGCTACGTCTACGGCTACGCCCTGCAGGCGGCCAGCCTGCCGTTCGACACCGCCGACGAGCTCGCGGACATGACGCAGGACGTCTACATGCCGCAGCTTCCTCCTGCCGACTTCCCCTATCTCAATGAGTCCGCCGCGGGCCTTCTGGCCGCGGGCTACGACCCTGCCGAGGAGTTCCTCTTCGGGCTCGATCTCATCCTCGACGCGCTCGAACCGCTCAGGGACGCGTAGCCGCGAGCGTCGCAGCCACCGCGACGATGTGGCCGCCCTTGCGCTCGGCACGTCGTACCGACGACGGGTCGACGGCATCACGCTCGAGCATCCGCCAGGGTCGCGCCGCGATGTCGGCTCCGCCCGTCGCGCAGGCGAGGCGGGCGAGCGGTGAGAGCACACGCCAGAAGCCGTGCGGCGGCTGCATGTCGACGATGCACGCCCTCGCGTCGGGGCGCAGGCACGCTCGCGCTCGTTGCCACGCCTCCTCGCGCTCGGTGATCACGCTGAGCGAGTAGGTCGCGAGCAGAGCGTCGGCTCGGCCGTCGCCGCCGCCACGCAGGTCGATCACGGCCCGGGCCACCTCGTCCGACCGCAGCTCTGCGGCATCCGCCCGGATCAGACGGACCCTGTCACGCCAGCCCTGCCGATCGATCCGCCGCTGGGCCACGGCCAGCATCTCGGAGCTGCGATCGATGCCGATCACGACCCCTGACGGCGCCGTCGCCGCGAGCAGCAGCGCGAAGTTCAGCCCGGTCCCGCATCCGAGATCGATGACGACATCGCCGGGTCCCGGGTCGAGCAAGGCGATCCCCGCCTGCCGACCGGCCCGATAGACCAGGCGCTCGCCCGAGAGCACGTCGTACCAGCGCGCGCCCACGCCGTATCGCCGCATCAGTGCCGCCATCCGCCCTCCCGCTTCCGGGTCCACTCTAGGCTTCAGGGATGAGCACTCCTTCTCGCAGATCGGCGCGCGCACTGACCGCGCGCGAGGCAGGCGGACGCACGTGGGACCTGGTCGTGATCGGGGCCGGAAGCGCCGGACTCGTCGGGGCACGCACGGCGGCCGCGCTCGGCGCGCACGTGCTGCTGATCGAGGCGCACCGGTTCGGAGGCGAATGCCTGCACACCGGCTGCGTGCCGTCGAAGGCTCTCATCGCGTCGGCCGCCGCCGCGCACGCCGCGCGCAGCAGCGCGGGGCTGGGTGTGACCGCGAGCGAGGTGCACGTCGACTTCCCCGCCGTGATGCAGCACGTGCACGCCGCGATCCATGACATCGAGCCGGTCGACTCCCCTGAGACGCTCAACCGAGACGGCATCCACACGCTCACCGGCCGCGCGCGGTTCGACGGTCCCCGCTCCGTCGTGGTCGACGGCGAGCGCATCGCGTTCCGTGACGCGCTCATCGCCGCGGGGAGTTCGCCGGTGCGCACGTCGGTCGAGGGCGAGGCATCGATCGACGTGCTCACGAACGAGACCTTCTGGGATCTGGATGCGCTGCCGGCACGCCTGCTCGTGCAGGGCGGTGGCGCGATCGGCTGCGAGATCGCACAGGCGATGGTGCGACTGGGCAGTCAGGTCACGCTGATCCACCGAGGCGATCGGGTGCTGCCGAAGGAGGATGCCGCGGCGAGCGCCGTCGTCCTCGCTGCTCTCCGTGCAGAAGGCGTCGACGTGCGCCTCGGCACGACCGTGCGCTCTTTCGACTCAGCCGGGTCCGACGACGCTCCGTCACCATCGGGCACCGCCCGGCTGAGCGACGGCACGCAGGTCGTGTTCGATCGCGCCCTCGCGGCACTGGGACGCCGGGTCGAGGTCTCCGACCTCGGGCTGCCGGCAGCCGGTGTGACCCTCGATCGCCGAGGAGCGGTCGACGTCGACGCCTCGCTGCGCACGTCGAACCCGCGCATCCGTGCCGCCGGCGATGTCACCCCGCTGCCGCGGTTCACGCACACGGCCGGCATGTACGGCAGCGTCGCCGCGACGAACGCCGTGCTCGGGCTCTCCCGCAAGATCGACGCCGACGTCGTTCCTCGCGTCACGTTCACCTCACCCGAGGTGGGCGCAGTCGGGGTCTCGCCCGCCGACGCGTCCGCGCGCGGGATGCATGTGATCACGCAGCAGCACTCGCATCTCGATCGGGCGATCGCCGACGGCCACACCGACGGATTCACGAACATCGTCGTCGATCGCCGCGGCCGCGTCACGGGGGCGGTGATCGTCGGGCCGCGAGCAGGCGAGTCCTTGGCCGAGTACACCGTGGCGGTGAAGACGAGGATGAACGTACGCACCCTCGCGACGACGATGCACGCGTACCCGACATACTCCGACGCGGGATGGAACGCGGTCGTGAAAGAGGCACAACGTGGTCTGCGGGGCGGGGCGATCGCATTCGCGATCGGACTGCTGGCCCGTCTCCACCGCCGCAGGTCCTGAGCGTGCCCGGCCCGACTCAGCGCAGGCTGCGATAGCCGACGACGACGCGCTGCACAGCGCTCACCGCGACGAAGAGCGACCAGACGAGCGCGATCTGCCAGGCCCAGAACGGCAGGATGAGCCACAGCGCGTGCACCGCGATGGTCTCGGTGCCCTCGGCGATCCGGCCGAGGAACGACAGTGAGCGTCCGTCGTCGATCGTGCGCCCAGTGCGCTCGGCGATCGAGGAGAAGGCGAGGAAGGCCGTGCCGTTCACGTAATAGACCAGGAGCACGACGAGGAACGGCCACCACGGGGCGTCGAACTGCGACGTGGCGCCGAAGGCGACGCCGACGACCGTGGCGCCGTAGACGACGAAGTCGGCGGTGATGTCGAGGAATCCGCCCGCATGCGAGGGCGCGGACTCCCGCCCCTGCGACTCCGCCAACCGTCTGCGACGTCGGGCGAGGGTCCCGTCGAGCCCGTCGGCGATGCGCGAGACGAGCCACAGCCCGAGAGCGACCCCCCACAGCTGGAATCCTGCCGTCACAGCGGAAGCGACGCCGAGCACGAGCCCGAGCACCGTCAGCCGATCGGGCGTGATCCCGGGTCGGTCCAGGGCCGCCGCTGTCGCCTCCAGCGGTCTGACGAGCACGGCCCGCAGAGAACGGTCAAGCATCGAGACCGCCTTCGGCCTTCCGCGCCGACGACGAGCGGTCGCCGTTCCGGCGGCGCAGGATCGCCGCGGTCACGACGCCGCCGAGGATGAGCACACCCAGCACGGCCACCGCCACCCAGAAGGGCGGCCCGAGCTCGAGCCCGAACGCGCCGAGTGCCACATAGGCGGCAGACCCGGGCAGGATGCCGATGGCCGTGCCCAGTGCATAGTCCCTGCGTCTCACGGCCGTGAGCCCTGCCCCGTAGTTGATCAGGGTGAACGGGATGATCGGCACCAGTCGCGCTCCGAGCACCGCGAGGAATCCGCGGTCGGCGAGGGCGGCGTCGAGGCGCGCGACCCGGGCTCCGGTGAGCCGTTCGACGGCCTCCCTGCCGAGTGCTCGACCGATCACGAATGACGCCGCGGCACCGAGCAGGGCTCCGACGTAGACGAGCACGAGAGCGAGCCAGAAGCCCCACACGAGACCTGCTGCGATGGTCAGCAGGTTCTTGGGCACCGGGGTCAGCGTGAGTGCGGCATATCCGACGACGAACAGCAGCGCGCCGCCCGGTCCGAGACCCGCCGCCCAGTCGCGTATCGCCTCGAGGTCCGTCGGGGCGAAGAAATACCCAACCGTTCCGACGAGGGCGACGAACAGAAGGAGAAGCAGCAGGCGGACGATCGCCGACCGCTTCGAGGGGGCGACTCTGACACGCGAATCACCAGCATCCACAGGCATCCTCCCCGACTCCTATACCCTAGCCCGGCGATATGCCGATACACCGATTCCGAAGCGAGGAACCCCGATGAGCAGCACCGCACGATGGCATCGGAGGAGCGCGGCTCTCGCGCTCGCCGTGCCGCTGATCGCCCTCACCGCGTGCGCGGCTCCCCAGAGCAGCGCCTCGACGACCTACGACGACTGGGATGCGGTGCTCGAGGATGCCGAGGGGCAGACCGTGCAGCTGTGGATGTACGGCGGCGACGATCAGGGCAACGCCTACGTCGACGACATCCTCGCTCCTGCGGTCGCGGAGTACGGCGTGACGCTCGAGAGGGTGCCCGTGACCGACACCGGCGATGCGCTGAACCGGGTGTTCACCGAGATCCAGGCCGGCCGCGAAGACGGCACGGTCGACCTCATCTGGGTCAACGGCGACAACTTCCGCACCGGCAAGGAGGCCGACGCCTGGCTGTGCGGCTGGACCGATCTGCTGCCGTCGATGGCGGCCACCGACCCCGACGACCCGCTGCTGCAGTCCGACTTCGGAACCCCCGTCGACGGCTGCGAGGCCCCCTGGCACAAGGCGCAGTTCACGCTCGCCTACAACGCCGAAGCGATCCCCGACCCTCCCACGACTCTCGAGGAAGTGCTCGAGTGGGCCGAAGCCAATCCCGGCCGCTTCACGTATCCCGCTCCCCCGGACTTCACCGGATCGGTGTTCGTTCGCGAGGTGCTGGCGAGCGTCTCGGGCGGCGCCGACGAGGTGCCCGCGGCGTACTCGGACGAGGCATTCGACGAACTGAGCCCTGCCCTCTACAAGCGGCTCGATGACCTGGCCCCGAGTCTGTGGCGTGGCGGCGACACCTACCCGGCGAACGAGGCCGAGCTCGGACAGCTCTTCGCCGACCGGCAGATCGACATCACGATGACGTACGGGCCGGCGACGCTCACCGATCTCGTGGCCGATGGCACCTACCCGCCGGGAACCACTGTGCTGCCTCTCGAGGACGGCACCGTGGGCAACGCGAGCTTCCTCGGACTGCCCGCGAACTCCGACTCGGTCGCGGGCGCGATGGTCGTCGCGAACGTCGCGCTCTCGGTCGAGCAGCAGGTGGCGAAGGCGCAGCCCGATGTGTGGGGGCAGTTCACGGTTCTCGACATCGATGGCCTCTCGGATGCCGACCGCGCCCTGTTCGACACGCTCCCGGAATCGCCTGTCGTTCCCGGGTACGAGGTGCTGTCGGAGAACGCGCACGGCGAACTCTCCGCAGAGTGGGTCCCCGCCCTCGACGAGGGCTGGCGAACCGGCGTGCTCGGCCGATGAGCTTCGCGCCGGTGGCGCGCCGCCGCGGGAGCGCTCGTCAGCTCCTGAGCGGCGCGCTGCTGGTGCTTCCCGCCGCCGTCGTGACGCTGCTCGTCGTGGGTGGCGGGATCGGGGCGACGCTGCTCCAGGCTCTCGGCCTCATGCCCATCGCGGGCCCGGTGAACCCCGGGATCGACGCCTTTCTCGCGCATCCTGACGACCTCGCCGCCGCGACAGGGGTGTCGATCGCCGTCGCGGCCGTGTCGACAGTGATCGCCGTCGTCGTGGGAACCTCCGCCGCAGTCGTCATCGCCTCGGGCCGCGCGGGCAGTCGTCTGCTCGCCGCGCTCGGCGCCACGACCGTGACCGTGCCGCACCTCATCGGCGCCGCGACGATCGGACTGCTGCTCTCGGATGCCGGTGTGCTGCCGCGCATTCTCGGCATACAGCCCGAGGAGTGGGCACCCTGGGTCGGCGGCCCACTGTGGGGAGCGGCGATCGCGGAGTTCGCGTGGAAGGAATCGGCATTCGTCGCGCTCGTGGTGACCGGCACTCTCGCCACCCGCATCGCCACCTACGACGAGACCGCTGCACTGCTCGGCGCGGGTCGGTGGCGCCGCTTCCGCCATGTGCTGCTGCCCCTGACAGCGCCGACCATCGTCATCTGCGCCGCGATCAGCTTCGTCTACGCCCTGGGATCGTACGAGGTCACCTGGCTGCTCGGACGCACCTATCCGGAGCCGCTGCCCGTGCTCGCCGTGCGACTGTTCCAGGGCGTCTCGCTGGCCTCTCGTCCTGAAGCGGCCGCGGTCGCCCTCGCCACCTGCACGATCTCGCTGGCCGTCGTGGCCCTCACCTTCGCGGCGCTTCGGCGTACTGCGATCTGGCGGTGACCGGGCGATGTCGAGCACCCTGACGACTCCGCGCGGCGCCGGCCGCGTCATCCGCCTCGCTCTCACCGCGCTGCTGGTGGTCTGGTTCGCCCTGCCGTTCCTGCCCCTCGTGCTCTGGGCGTTCGCCGACGGCTGGTCCTTCCCCTCGCCCCTGCCCACGGCCTGGGGATTGCAGGGCGTCGAGGACGCGCTCGGCTTCGGCCTGCTGCCCGGACTCGCACGGTCTGTGTTTCTCGGACTCGCGGTCGCCGCGATCGCCACGCCGCTCGGCGCTCTCGCCGCTCGGGCGCTGACCTTCGGGGCCGTGCCGTTCCCCCGAACCGTCTCGGCACTGCTGCTCGCGCCCATCGCCCTGCCGCCGTTCGCCGCAGTGCTCGGCGTGAACGTGCTGCTGCTGCGCGCCCACGTCCCACCGGTCCTCGGTGTGGTGCTCGTACTCGTCGTGCTGGCCCTGCCCTATACGACCTTCGTGATGCGCACGGCCTACGGCGCCTACGATCCGTCGTACGAGGAGGAGGCGCGACTGCTCGGCGCTTCTCGAGCCCAGGTGCTCAGACGCGTGCACCTGCCGATGATCGCTCCGGCTCTCGCTCGCGCCGCGTTCCTCGCGTTCCTCGTCGCCTGGAGCGACTACATCGTGACGGTCATCGTCGGCGGAGGCGAACTCGTCACCCTTCCGCTGATCGTGGCAGGAGCCGCCGCCGGCCTCGGCAACGATGCCGCCGTCGCCGTCATGTCGCTCGGAGCGGTCATCCCCCCGGTCCTGCTCCTCGTCTCCGTGCTGACGCTGCGCGGGTCTCGCAGCCCTGTCACCGAAGGGCATCGGCGGTCGTCCACTCGGTCGCGCTCCGGTGCCGCCACCCCCGCTTCCCACCCCACGACCTCAGGAGCATCCGCGTGAGCGCCGACCTCGTCCTCGACGGACTCGACAAGAGATTCCCCGGCTCGCCCACCCCGGCGCTGCGCGGGTTCTCGCTCACCGTGGCCGCAGGGACATGCACGGCGGTTCTCGGCCCCAGCGGCTCGGGAAAGAGCACCCTGCTGCGGGTCATCGCGGGGCTGGAGTCGCCGGATGCCGGAGCAGTCCGCATCGGCGGAACGGATGTCGCGGACGTCGTGGCAGAACACCGCGGAGTCGGGATGGTCTTCCAGCGTTCGCTGCTGTTCCCCCACCTCACGATCCTCGACAACGTCGCGTTCTCCGACCGGGTCTCCGGGATGAACCGCCGGGCCGCGCGCTCTCGCGCCAGCGAGTACCTCGAGATGGTGCAGCTGCAGGGCTTCGGGGATCGGCGGGTCGGCGAGCTGTCCGGCGGACAGGAGCAGCGGGTCGCGATCGCCAGGGCCCTCGCTGCCGAACCGTCGGTGCTCCTGCTCGACGAACCGTTCAGCGCACTCGACCCCGCTCTCCGCAGCGACATGCACGACCTGCTCGACTCCGTGCGGCAGGCGGTCTCGCCCACGATCGTGCTCGTCACCCACGACCGAGACGAGGCGGCTCGAGCCTCGGATCGCATCGCCCTTCTCGAGCACGGGGTGCTCCTGCACGAGGGGACCGTGCTCGAGGCCTACCGCCGCCCGCGGAACCTGCGGGCGGCGCAGATCATGGGCGGACGCAACGAGGTCGCCGGCGAGGTGCGCGACGGCAACCATCACAGCGCGCTCGGCTCGGTTCCGGTGCCGCCGCAGACGCCGGCGGGGTGGGGGACGCTCGTGATCCGGCAGGAGGACGTGGCCGTGCTCGACGACAGCACGGGATCTACGGATGCCGGCGCGATCGCCGGTGTCGTCGAAGCGGTCCGGGTCACCGGTGCGCGCTCCGAGATCGCCGTCCGCTGCGGCGACGCCCTGCTGCACGCCGAGGCGCCTCCGACGCAGCGGTGTCAGCTCGGCGACCGGGTCCGGCTGATGCTGCCGACGTCGGCCGTGCACGTCGTCACCGGCTGATCCGGCCGGGGGCGGCGTCGGGGCGCCGGCATGGGTCAGCGAGCGGCGGCCCGCGCCGAGCCCGTCTCGCGGACGCCCGTGAGGCCCGCGGGCCTCGAGACGACCTGCGGTGCGGCGCCGTCACGCACCGAGGGGATCGGCAGCAGACGCCGCAGTTCGACGTTCTCGATCGGGTCGAGCACGGAGTGCTGCACGCACGCCGGAACCAGGCGTCCGTCCTCCGGATGCGCCATCGCGTACATGCACGAACCGAGGCGCTCCTGAGTCTCCTTCAGCAGCGGATCATCGGCGACGATGCCCTGTTCCATGAGCTTCCACGCCGGGTCGACCTGCTCGGCGTCCATGAAGTTGTGCACCACGAAGGTCTTGAAAGACACCTTGCCCCGACGCGCCTCGCGCAGCACGCGACGCAGTCCGCCCGCCCGGCGGAGTACGCGTCGGGCGAGGCCGATGAGAGGAGGGATGTCACCCGGGTGGCCGGCGACGGCACGGACCACCTTCACGACGAGCACAGGCTTCGGAATGCCGCCGAAGATCATTCCACCGAAGTGATCGAGGAACCGGTCGCGTGCCGCGATGTCCTTCGGATCGTCGGGGTCGAGCAACGCCGCGAACCCGCCGCCGACCCGCACGCCGACCGTGGAGCGGTTGCATCGCGGGTCGCCGAACTGGGTCGCCTGCCAGGGCAGCTTGTGGCCGGCACCCGCCTCGATCCGCTCCCACACGGCGTCGATGGTGACCTCGCCGAAGTCCTCGCGCCAGCGCCGGTCGTCGCCGATGAACGCGGCCGGCTGGAAGGACATCATGTCGAACGGCATGTCGAGCACGTCGCGGGTGACCTGCTCGACCTCGTCGACATTGGACGGCGTCACGGTCATGTTGTGCGCGAGGTAGCTGTCGACTCCGTGATCGCGCTTGAGGTCGATGAACATCTGCGCGAACTTCTCGCGGAACGGATTGAGCTCGGCTTCACTGTGTGGGCGGACCGCACCCTTGCGACCTCGCATCAGCGAGTCGAAGTGTGCGGCGAAGGACACCTTGTCGAACCTCGGCTTGCGATCCTGGTCGAGCACGACATCGAGCAGATAGTCGTACTCGAAGTCGCCGTGGGTCATCGAC
Organism: Microbacterium phyllosphaerae; assembly: GCF_017876435.1. Classification (NCBI taxonomy): domain Bacteria; kingdom Bacillati; phylum Actinomycetota; class Actinomycetes; order Micrococcales; family Microbacteriaceae; genus Microbacterium; species Microbacterium phyllosphaerae. Next base: position 887,343 of record NZ_JAGIOA010000001.1, on the reverse strand, counting down.
ATCGGCTCGCGGCCGACCGCGCGCATGGCGAGAAGCGCCTGGGCATGATCCTCCGCCGAGAGCAGACTGACCTCACCGCCGATCAGCTGCGCATGCGCTCGCGGCCCCCGCACCTGACGCAGATACGACATCTGACGCTCGACGTTCTCGATCGTGTGGTCACCGTCGATGCGCACCTTGTTGGCGTCCGCCGAGTGGTAGCAGGGCGAGCACGTGAGGTTGCACTTCGGGAAGACACCATGGGTTCCCTCACATCCCACCGCACAACGACCGAGCAGCTGATTCGGTGTCTTCGCGTGCTCGGGCAACTCGGACCAGCGGATGGCGAGAGCACGTCTGGTCTCGGGATGTATCGGTCGCGTCTCGAGTTCGATCCGCTTGAGTGTCGTGGCGAGTCCCATGGCATCCTCTCGACTCCGTGAGCATCCGCATCGTCGACGGGCTCGATGTCCGAGAGTTGTTCGACGCCGACGGCATCCCGGATTGCATCGATTGTCGCACCCCTGCTCCGTGACGGCACCCCGCACTTCGCCGAGTATCCCGGAGTCGAGCGACGCGTGTCGCCTGCGATCGCGATCACCCGACGCGAATGCGCTCCGATGCGGGCGCAGAGTCGAGACGGGGTGCGCTTCCTGCTGACTTCGGCCAGCGCGCCAGGTCCTCGGCGCGTGGAGGCGCCGCCCCGGCACGAGACACCGCGATCGCCGCACTGGCGAGGGCAGTTCCCGTCGCCTGATCCAGCATGCTCGAAGCATCGGCATCGGGAGCGAAGATCGCGGCCGTGAGCGCCGGGACGAGGCCGGACGAGACGATCCCATAGACGAGACCGGACATGAACGCGTCACCGGCACCGATCGTGTCGACCACCGTCGCAGGCGACGCACGCCTCGTCACCGGTTCTCCCGCGCCGGCGATCGCGGTGACGCAGCCCTCGCCTCCTCTCGTGACGACGGCCAGCCTGGCTCCGAGGTCGAGCACATGCTCGAGCACCTCACCGATCGCGCGACCGGGGTAGAGCCAGTCGGCATCCTCATCGCTCAGCTTCACGATGTGCGATGCGGCCATGATCGACTCGATGCGCGACACGGCGGCGTCTCGCGGTCCGAGCAGCGCCGGCCGGATGTTCGGGTCGTATGTGCGCAGGATCCCGCGAGGGATAGTGGCGAGCATCGCCCGCACGGCCGTGGCTCCCGGCTCGAGTGCCGCACCGATCGACCCGACGTGAACGATCTCGGCATCAGCAGCCTCGACGATCGCGGCGCGCGCGGACAGCTCCCACTCGATGTCGAAGTCGTAGGCGGCCGAGCCGTCAGCTCCTATCACGGCGATCGCACGGGAAGTCCTCGTCCCTGGTCGGATGCTCACCAGCGGCACCCCGACTCCCTCTCGGACCAGATGCTCTTCGAGCAGCCGTCCGTGCGCGTCGTCTCCGATCCGGGTGAGAAGGCTCGTCGAGAGTCCGAGTCTGGCGAGGCCGACGGCGATGTTCAGCGGCGAGCCGCCCGGGTGCGCCATGCCGTCGACGACGTCGACGAGAGCCTCGCCGACCACGAGACAGCGCGGAGCGGTCACCACCGCATCTCCACGACGTCCGCTCGTGCCTGGAGGAGCCGGCCGCCGACCGCGGCGAGCGCGAAGGTGCACGACGACGCGGGGATCAGTGCGGTGAGCACCCTCTCTCCGTGCTCGGCGAACAGCTCGAGCGACGACACCTGCTCGTTGAGCGCATCGATCAAGATCTCCCACTCGATCTCATCCGCCCGGGCGAGGGGCGCCGAGGACGATCCCCGGAAGCCCTCCGGCATCCCCGCGTCCGGACGATCGAGTTCGATGCGGGCACTCGCACGGTCCTGGCGGATCACGACCGCGTCCGCGTCCGTCTCGGATCCGATGCGCAGTTCGACACTCTGCGCGTCTCCGAAGAGGGCGGAGACGCGGATCCGCACGGCATCCGACGCGTCCGCGACGAGCGCGGCACCCTCAGTGAGCGAGCCCAGGTCCGATGTCTCCGGCGCCTCGAGATCCATCACCGGATGCTGCCGCAGTCGCACGTCACCGTCCCGATCGCGTACGAGCGAGAGGCGTCGGGGAAGAGTCATCGCGCTGCGGTGTTCATCGGAATCGTCGGTCGGGATGCGACCGGCATACTTCCAGTTGTCCATCCAGGCGATGAGCGTCCGCTCGTTGCGCGAGAGGCTGTCGAACGTGACCCCGGCATAGCAGTCGGGTCCGAAGTCGATCCAGCCGTAGCGTTCCAACTCGTCGCGCGACTGACTCCCGTCTCTCAGCAGCGCACGCGTCGGAGTGGGGTGGGGAACGGATGCGCGGAACGTCGTGCCGTCGAAATCGCCCACGATGTAATGCGTTCCTGAACCACCCGCGATACCCCCGGGGTTGAGGCTGATCAGCAGCACCCAGCGCACGTCGTCGTCATCGCCGTCGACCGCGAGCGGGAACATGTCGGGGCACTCCCACACACCGCCGACCGGGCCCGCCGGACCATAGGACGACAGGAGGGTCCAGGTCTTGAGGTCGTCGGAGCGGTGGAACAGCACCTGGCGGTCTTCGGCCTCGACCGCGACCATCACCCAGTACCCGTCTCCTCCGTCGTCGTAGCGGAACACCTTCGGGTCACGGAAGTCGCTCGTGCCGCGGTCGAGCACCGGATTGCCGTCGTACTTCGTCCAGGCGTACCCGCCGTCCGTGCTGTACGCGAGTGCCTGCGCCTGTCGTCCGGCCGCAGCGGCCGTGTAGAGCGCCACCAGCGCCGGATTCTCGTCGGTGCCGAATCCGGACGTGTTGCCGTGATCGACCACGACGGAGCCCGAATAGATCTGCGCATCGTCATCGCAGAGGATCGCCGGGTCGCGCTCGGTCCATCGCAGCAGATCGGTGCTCGTCGCATGACCCCAGCTGAGGTTGGCGTGTTCGATGCCCTGCGGGTTGTACTGGAAGTACAGGTGGTACAGGCCGTCGTGGAAGACGAGACCGTTCGGATCGTTCATCCAGTTGTTGCGCGGGGCGAAGTGCATGCGCGGGCTCGTGGTGCGGACCGGGGGAAGGTCAGTGGGGGTCACCGGGCAGTCGTCTTTCTCCTTGATGGGGGCGTGCGTCACTTGCCGACGCCCGCTGTGAGTCCTTCGCGCAGCGGCTTCTGCCCGAAGAAGAACACCAGGAGCGCAGGGATCATCGAGAGGATCACTCCGGCGAGCACCGTCGAGATGCTGCCGGTGCCGAGGTTGCCCTGCAGCGTCACGAGTCCCAATGGCAGGGTGAAGTTCTGGTCGCTGATCGTCATGATGAGCGGCCTGAAGAACTCGTTCCAGTGATAGTTGAAGGCGAGGATGCCGACGATCGCGAGTGCCGGCGTCGCCAGCGGCAGGTAGACGCCGAAGAACGTGCGCCAGGGCCCTGCGCCGTCGAGCTGCGCGGCTTCGCCCAGTTCCGTCGGGATCCCCATGAAGTACTGCCGCATCAGGAACGTGCCGAACGCGGTGGGCAGGGCGGGCACGATGAGCGCCAGGAGCGTGTCGGCGAGCCCCATGCCCCTCACGAGCATGAACACGGGCACGATCGTGACCTGCAGCGGCACCATCATGGTCGCGAGGATCAGAGCGAAGAGGATCTTCTTGCTGCGGAACTCGAACTTGGCGAAGACGTAGCCCGCCATCGCCGCCGAGAGCATCTGCCCCGCCGCGACGAGCATCACCACGAGCGCGCTGTTCCAGGCGTACAGCCAGAGCGGGATCTTGGTGAAGACATCGGCGAACGCTCCGAAGCCGACGGTGACCTCCTGAGTGACGCTGTCGGTGGGCGAGAGCGCCGTGACGAGGGTCCAGACGACCGGTCCGAGAGTGAGGAAGGCCGCCAGCCCGAGGATGACGAACTTTCCGCCTGTGCCGAGGCTGTGGGCCCACGAGCGCTTGGTGATGATTGTCGTAGTCATGATGACCTCACCCGTAGAAGACGAATCGGCGGCTCAGCCGGAACTGGATGGCCGTGACGAGCATGATGAGAAGCGTCAACACGATTCCGATGGCGGAGGCGCCCCCGAAGTCGAGCTCCCGGAAGGCGGACTCGTAGATCACCATCACCGCGGTTCGGGTCTCATCACCGGGACCGCCGCGGGTGAGCACCCACGGCTGATCGAAGATCTGCAGCGCGTTGATGATGGCCATGACCGACGCGACAAGCAGGGTCGGGCTCACGAGGGGCAGCGTGATCATGCGGAACTGCGTCCACCCGGCCGCGCCGTCGAGAGAGGATGCCTCGTAGACCTCGCTCGGGATCGCCGCGAGCCCTCCGATGAAGAGCAGGAACGTGAAGCCGAAGTTCTGCCACACGTAGACCAACAGCACCACGACCTTCGCCCCGAACCCGGTCGTCAGCCACCCGACATCAGCGATGCCGATCAGGTTGAGCGTCTGGTTCACGAGCCCGAACTCCTGGTTGAACAGGTACGCCATGATGAGCGAGACGGATGCGGCCGAGAGGATCAGCGGGAAGAACAGCGACGACCGGAAGAAGGTGCGCAGCCACGTCGGCATCTTCGATTGGACGAGGATGGCGAGCACCAGCGCGACCGTGAGCTGCAGGATGACCGCCACGATGACGAAGCCGATGGTGTTCAGGAATGACACGCGCACCGTGGGATTGGTCGCGAGGTCGACGAAGTTGTCGAGCCCGACGAACACGGGGTCCGAGATGATGTCCCAGCGGAAGAACGCCAGGACGAACGATCCGACGATCGGGACCAGGTTGAACAGCCCGAGGCCGATCACCGTGGGGGCCAGGAAGACCCAGATGACGGACCGGCCCGAGCGGGCGACGGTGCCGGTCTCGCCGCGTGCTCCCGGCGGGACCGTGAGGGTTCGAGTGCTTTCCGACATCATCGTCCTCCCAGCGCGATCTCGAGATCTCGCTGCATCGTCTCCAGGCCCCGGCGCACACCGGACGGGCCGTTGGTGATGGTCGACACCACGTTCTTGAGCAGCGCCGACTCGACGGCGGCCTGCTGGGGAGGCGCCGGCATCGGGCCGGTGTCGGGGAACTTGTCGAGCGTGTCGTAGAAGACTTCCCAGTGCGCGGGGCCGACTCCGGCTCCGTACAGTTCGGCGTTGAGCGAGCGGCGAGGAAGTGATGAGTCCGGCTTCGGGTGGGCGATCTTCATGCCCTCGACCGAAACGCAGTACTTGAGCCATTCCCACGCCTCGTCCTTGCGCGGAGAGGTCTCCATGATCGCGTACCCGCCCGCGCCGAACTGGTGCCGCTGCCCCGACATTCGAGGGAAGTAGGTGACGTCATAGGCGTCGTTCGCGACGCCCGCCTCTTCGAGGCCGCGCACCCAGAATCCGCCCGCGGGAGTCATTCCGACCGCGCCGGTGGAGAACAGCGAGACCAGCTCGTTTCCGCCTCCCTGTGCAGGGTTCGCCGCAAGACCCTCCGAGACCATGCGTTCGAGAACCGAGAAGCTCTCGACGGCATGCTCGTTGAGCGCGTCGGCCTGCTTCCACACATAGCCTCCGCTGCGGGCAGGCTGGTCCGGATAGAAGCGGTCCCAGAACCAGTCACCGCCTCCGGACTTCTCCTCTCGGAGGAAGCTCGTGTTGTTCACGTACAGCCAGGGGACGACGCCGCCCCACAGCCGGTTGTTCCAGAAGTAGGGCAGGAACTGACCCGGCGCGCTCTTCTTCATCGCACGGGCGGTGCCGAGGAACTCCTCGAGCGTCCAGTTGTCGGCGGGGCGTTCGAGCCCTGCGCGCTCCATGGCCTGGGTGCTGTAGAAGACGTTCGCCGCGTTGAAGTTGTCGGGCATCTGGAACAGGCTGCCCTGGTACATGAACGCCTCGATGAGGGTCGGGTTCACGTCGTCGAAGTACTCCTGCATCTCCGACGCGTCGCGGCGCACATACTCGTCGAGAGGATGCGCGAGGCGCGATGCGAAGAGCTGCGCCCCCTCGGTCGCGACCGTGACGACGTCGGGCGGCGTGCCCGCGGCGATCATCGTGAGGATCTTCGCGAAGTACTCGCTCCAGTCCTGACCCTGGATGGCGACGATGCGCACCTCGATGCCGGGGTGCTTGCGCTGGAAGCCGTCGACCAGCGCCTGACGCGCCACGGCGTCCTGGGCAGTGCCGAAGAGGGCGACGGTCAGAGTGTCTGTGCCGCGGCCGGGGATGTCGGCTCCGGTGAGTCTCGGCCACGAGACGACGGTGCCCACGATGCCCAGACCGATCGCGCCGAGCAGAGCCCTGCGAGTGAGATCAACCACGATGTTCTCTCCTGAGTGAGTGACTCCGCAGGCGGGATGCAGTCTCCGCGCGGAGGTGCTGAATTGATTCAGCACGCCGAGATTAGCATCGCGGATGGGGGGCTGCAAGCATTTTGCTAAATCAATTCAACTCAGGTGGTTTCGGGGCATCTCGCGCACTGCCTAAGCTGGAGATGTCACGACAGGAGGAAGCCGGTGCCGAAGAACGTCGATCGCAGGCCGACGCTCGCCGATGTCGCCGCGCTCTCGGGAATGTCGAAGACCGCCGTCAGCATGATCCTGAACGACCGGCCCGGTTCACGCCTCTCGGCCGATGCCGCACGCCGGGTCCGCGCCGCCGCCGAGGAGCTCGGCTACCGCCCGAACCCGGCTGCACAGAGCCTGCGGCTCGGCAAGACGAAGACCCTCGGGTTCATCTCCGACCAGATCACGGTGACCCGCTACGCATCCGAGATGATCCGCGGCCTGCTCTCCGCGGCGAAGGAGCACGGCCACACCGTCCTCATCGCCGAGACGGAGGGTGACGACGCGACGATCTCGGACGAGATCCAGGCGATGATCGATCGCCGAGTCGACGGCATCCTGATCGGACTCCTCGGAGCCCGCATGATCGAGGTACCTGAGACACCCGCCGACGTTCCCGTCGTGATCGTCAACGGCACCTCGACGACGGGGCACCCCTCCGTGCTCCCCGACGAACGCACCGCTGGCCATGCGATGGCGCGCCTGCTCACGGAAGCCGGACATCGTCGTGTCGGAGTGATCGGCAACAACCCCCGCGCGGTCTCGTCGCCGTTGCACTCGGTCACCATCGGGCCGCGGTTCGACGGCATTCGCGCCGCATTCGCCGAGGCGGGCGTCGACCCGCTCATCATCGACGTCCCCGAGTGGAACCCCGACATCGGATACACGCGGACGCTGCAGATGCTCGACGCGCACCCCGACCTCACGGCGATCCTGGCCGGCAACGACGGCGTGGCATTCGGCACGTACCAGGCGATCGCGGAGCGCGGGCTGCGGGTTCCCGACGATATCTCGGTCGCATCGTTCGACGATGAAGAGCTCGCGAGCTTCCAGCGACCGGGCCTGACGACTGCACGGCTCCCCTACGACGTCATGGGTCGCACGGCCGTCGAGATGCTGCTCGGCGAGCGCCCGCTCGGCGCGGTGCTGATCCCGATGCCGGTCATCGAGCGGGCCTCGATACGCTCCGCGGGCTGACCGAGAAATTCCATTCACACGCATCCACCTCACTCTCGCAGGCGTAGGCTGAAGAGAAGGACGGACCGTCCGAGAAGATCTCCCGGCACCGCGACCGTCCGGAAGAGGAGTCACTCGTGGCTCAGTACGACGTCTCGAACCGCTCGGCGATCGTGACGGGAGCAGGCAGCGGAATCGGACGCTCGACCGCTCTGCTGCTCGCCCAGAACGGCGCATCCGTCGTCGTCAACGACCTCAACGCGGACAACGCGAACGCGGTCGTCGACGAGATTCGCGCCGCCGGCGGCACCGCCGAGGCATCCGTCGGAGATGCGACCGACACCGCCTGGATCGCCAGCTCGATCGAACTCGCGAACACGCTCGCCCCCCTGCGCATCGGTGTGAACAACGCCGGCATCGGCGGAGCATCCGCCCCCACCGCCGAGTACGACGACGAGGCCTGGGACAAGGTCATCTCGATCAACCTCAACGCCGTCTTCCGCAACATGAAGGCGCAGATCCCCTCGATCCTCGCGAACGGCGGCGGCTCGGTCGTCAACATCGCGTCGATCCTCGGCAGCGTCGGCTTCGCGAACTCGCCCGCCTACGTCGCCGCCAAGCACGCGGTCGTCGGCATGACCAAGTCGGCCGCCCTCGAGTACTCCGCACAGGGCGTGCGCGTGAACTCCGTCGGCCCCGGCTTCATCGACACCCCGCTGCTCGCCACCATGGGTGACGAAGCCAAGGAGTTCCTCGTCAGCAAGCACCCGATCGGCCGCCTCGGCCAGGCCGACGAGGTCGCGAACCTCATCGCCTTCCTCGCCAGCGACGCCGCCAGCTTCATCACCGGCAGCTACCACCTCGTCGACGGCGGCTACACCGCCCTCTGAGGATCGGTGGCCGCTCGCAGCTGTCAGCGGGCGGAACACCTGCAGGGCGAAAGAACGGATGCAGGGCGAGATCGGTGATCTCGCCCTGCATCTGTCATTCGGCCCTGCATCCGGCACCGACCTACCCGTCGGCGTCGGAACAGGCCCCGAGGTGGATCCCCCAGGAGTCAGGCGAGGCGCTCCAACCGCAGCGTGGCGGTCGCGCTGTGCGCGGCCATCCCCTCGGAATCGGAGATCACCTGCACGGCGTTCGCGAGCTCGGGCGTCGCCTCGCGGCTGATGCGCTGATAGGTGAGCGGCTTGAGGAAGCGCGAGACCGAGAGGCCCGCGCTGTGCTTGGCGCCACCGGCCGTCGGCAGCACGTGGTTCGTGCCGGCCATGCCCTTGTCGGAGTACGCGACGGTGCTCCACGGCCCGAGGAAGATCGAGCCGTAGTTGCGCAGATTCTCGTGGTACCAGTCGTCGTCGGCGGTGAGCAGTTCGAGGTGCTCGGGGGCGAGATCGTCCATGAGCGCCGCAGCGGTCTCGCGGTCCTTCGCGACCGTGACGACGCCGTAGTCGCGCCAGGCGGCGCCCGCGATGTCGACGGTCGCCAGTGTCTCGAGCTGCCGCTCGATCTCGGCGATCACGGCGTGACCGTGCTCTTCGGACGTCGTGATGAGCGCCGCGGGAGAGTTCGGCCCGTGTTCGGCCTGACCCAGAAGGTCGGCGGCGACGAGCACCGGGTCTGCGGTCTCGTCCGAGATGACGGCCACCTCGCTCGGGCCCGCGAGCAGGTCGATCGCGACCGTGCCGAAGAGCTGGCGCTTGGCCTCGGCGACGAAGGCGTTGCCGGCTCCGACGAGCATGTCGACGGGCAGGTCTCCGAGCAGCCCGTAGGCCATCGCAGCGAGCGCCTGCACTCCGCCGATCACGAACACACGGTCGACGCCCGACAGGTGCGCGGCGTAGACGACGGCATCATTCGCTCCGCCGTCGGGCTGCGGAGGCGTGCAGGCGATCACGGTCGGCACACCGGCGGCCTTGGCCACACCCACCGTCATGAAGGCGCTGGCCGTGAGCGGGAAGCGCCCGGCGGGCAGGTACGCACCGACGCGCGAGACGGGGATGTACTTGGCGCCGGTCACGATGCCGGGAACGAACTCGGTCTCGAAGTCGGTCAGGTGCTCGCGGGAGGCGCGAGCGAACGCCTGCGTCCGCGCGGCGCCCAGTTCGATCGCCGCACGCAGATCCGGGTCGAGCCGGTCTCCGCTGCTCGCGATCTGCTCGGCGGTGAGCTCGATGTCGGCGCCCTGGTAGTTGTCGAGCTTCCTGGCGTAGTCGAGCACGGCATCGAGGCCACGCTCGCGGATATCGGCGAGCATGCTCGTCACGGTCTCGATCACCGCGGGGTCGCGCTGCGCAGCCGGTGCATCGATGAGCGGGGTCTTGAGGTGGTGGAAATCGCCGTCGAAGCGGGCGAGCACTGCTGAGGAGTAACGCATGCAGGAAGGCTAGATCCGCGGCATCCACGAGACAACCCTGATGATCCTGAGATAGCCATAGGGTTTACCATTGGGTGTGACCATCACGCAGTTGACCGCCTTCCTCGCCGCACTCGATGACGGTTCGTTCACGGCGGCGGCGAAGAGCCTCGGGATGACACAGGCATCCGTCTCCGAGCTGGTCGCGCGCCTCGAGCGCGAACTCGGCACCACGCTCTTCGCCCGCGGCAGCAGGCGTCTCGTGCCGACGGCGGCAGCGCTCGAACTGCGACCGCACGCCGCGCAGGCGGTGAGCGCGGTGCAGAACGGCATCGACACGATCCAAGCGCTGGCGTCGCTCGAGCGCGGCACCTGCACCTTCGGCGTGCTGCGCAACGCGGCGTACTACGCGCTCGCCGATCTCGCCGAGACCTTCCACCACCGGCATCCGAACGTGCGGCTGCGCCTGGTCGGCATCAACTCCGCGCACGTCGCGCGTTCGATCGCCGCGGGCGAGCTCGAGGCCGGCCTGCTCGTGCTGCCCGTCGACGAGGACGGCCTCGACGTCCGTCCGCTGTTCCGCGACGAGGTGCTCTACGCCTCGGCCACCCGCGAGCCCGATGCCCCGGCGGTCACGATCGATGAGGTCGCCGACGCCAAGCTCGTGCTCTACGACGCGTTCGCCGGATGGGACGACCCGACGCGGCGCCAGCTTCTCGAACGCGCCCGACTCCGGGGCCTCACGATCGACCCCGCCGTCGAAGTCGAGCACGTCGAGACGGCGCTCAGCCTGGTCGCCGCGGGCACGGCCGACACGATCGTGTCTCGGTCCATCGCGGAGTCCGAGGCTTTTCCCACCGGCATCCGCACGTTTCCGTTCGCCGAACCGATGCACGACACGATCGCCCTCGTGCAGCGCCAAGGCGTGCTGCTCTCACCGGCCACCCAGAAGCTCGCCGAGCTGGCGGAGCGGATGCTGCGCGAACGCCTGCCCGAGCACGAGGGGCGCACGGCTCTCGGCTGACCACGCCCCGGGGCCCCGGGACCCGCTCAGTACAGGTCGGCCCGACGGTCGGCGAACAGGTCGTTGTGCGGCGGGAGCGCCTTGCTGCGGACGGCATCGAGCGACAGCACAGCGGTCGCCCCCATCACGGCCCGGAACGCGACGATCCAGCCCTGCTCGTCGATGATCGCCGTGCCGTCGGTCCAATCCACCCCGCGCTCAGATCCCCACCGGTCGGCGATCACCACCGGCAGCCGGGATGACCGGGCCGCCGCCATCGCCTGGATGAGCTCAGGCGCATGCTCACCCTCAGGGCGAGACACGAGCGGCCAGTTGACCGGAAGCGCGAGCACGTCGGCGCCCGCGAGCGCGAGACGGCGGGGCACCTCGGGGAACTCGTTGTCGTAGCAGAGCGCCACGCCGAGTCGACCGAACGGCGCATCGACCACGAGGCCCGCCTCCGCCCCGCTGTCGAAGACCAGCTTCTCGGCTCCCCACAGGTGAGCCTTGCGGTAATCGGCCAGGCGCGCGTCGCGGGTGAGCACGGCGGCCGTGTTGAACAGCAGGTCGCCGGCGGTCTCGGCGTACCCGACCACAACGACGGCATCCGCGGGAATCGCACCCTGCACCGATGCCCAGCGCGGATCAGCGGCGCTCATCGCCGCGCCCCGCGCCTCCTCTCGATCCGCGAACACATAGCCGCTCGTGGCGAGCTCCGGCAGCACGATCAGCTGCGCCCCGCGACGAGCGGCCGCCGAGATCGCCGAGCGGATGCGGTCGAGGTTGCCGTCGAGATCGCCGATGACGACCTCGGGCGACACCGCCGCGACGCGCAGCCGCTCAGCATCCGGCTGTCCGGCGGAGACGCCGGGGCGCGAGGAGCCGGAAGCCCCTCGCGCCCCGTCAGTCTCAGTCATCTTCGGTGGCGGTGACCATCACCCCGAGCGGGGCCAGGTAGCCGTTGGGGTCGATGGTCCAGTCGGCGGCCGCGGCGGCCTCGATGACCTCCGGAGCCCACTCGAGGTAGACGCGGTCGTCGCCGCCGTTGATCACGAGCACGGTTCCGGTGCCGGACTCGTCGCCTTCGACGCACACGTACGAGCGCCAGCTGCCCTCGGGCACCGAGAACGTGTCGCCCGCGCCGAGCGTGACCGCGGTCGACGGGTCGCCGTTGAGGGTGACCTCCCAGCGTCCGGTCTTGAACAGCAGCGCCTGCGTCTTGTCGTGGCGGTGGCGCAGCACACCCTGGCCGGCCTCGGCACGCACCCATGCGAGGTTGAACGAGTGAGGCTCGGTGACGTTCGGCACCTGGCGACGGTTCTCGCTCATGCCGTAGCCGATGGCGGTGGCGAGCTCGACGCGGCCCCCGTCGACCGCGGCGCACAGCAGCGCCGCCGCCGAGTACTTCCGGTCGCCCGGCTGGATCACGCGCGAACGCATGTCCTCGACCGTGTAGGTCGTCAGCTCGTCGATGTAGTGCTGCTTCATCGGCGTGATCAGCGGCACATCGTCGGGCAGCACATCGCCCGCGACCGTGTCGATGAGCTTGTTGTCAGCCGTGAGGTGCAGCCCGTACGACTCCGCCTCGCGCAGCACCGACGGGCCCCAGATGATGCCGCCGTTGTCGTCGCGACCGAGCACCGTGTAGAGGATGCCGTCATCCGGACCCTCGTTGGTGAAGCCGCGGAAGATCCAGGTGGGGATCGTGACGATGTCGCCATCATGGCTGATGTACTCGCCCTGCTTGCCGTCGACACCCCAGCGGAGCCGGAACTCGCCACCGAGGTTGATGAAGACCTCGGCAGTGAAGTGCAGGTGCAGGTTGTTCGAGATGCCGTTCGGCATGCCGGCGGCGCCGGTGTTGAAGCCGTGGTTCACCTCGAGGTTCACGTACTGGCTCGCGTTCTGCGAGACACCCGCCCCGATGAAGGAGTAGTTCTCCTTGCGGTCGGAACCCGGGGTCCGGCAGTCGATGAAGGCCGAGTTGCACGGCACCCAGTCGGAACGGCGGATGGTGCGGCGTGCGATCTCGTCCGCATCCACGATGACGTCGACCTGGTCGACGATGGCGTTGCTCATTTCTTCTTCTCCTGTCGATCAGTCGCTGATCAGTAGATGTTGCTGAAGGCCGCGGGCTCGTCGCCGCGGAGACCCGCGATCTGGGCGCGCAGGGCGATGTCGTCCCACAGCCGCACCTCTTTGACGAGCGCTCCCTGGTGGAACGTGAACTGCGAGATGCCGAGCACGTCGACGGGCTTGCCGGTGAGGCTGCCGTAGTTGGGGACGCCGTTGTAGTCGCCGACGAACTTCCACGTGACGGCGACCCGAAGGCCCGCGTACCGCACGTCGTAGTTGGTCTGGATGTCGCGGATCTCGAACTGCCCAGCGGGGAAAGACTCGAGGAACCGCAGCAGCGCGCGGCGATAGCCCTCGGGTCGGATGACGATGCGGTTGCCGACCGTCACCAGCACGAGGTCGCGGTGGAAGAACTTCTCGACCTTCTGCAGATCGCGGTCGTTCCACACCGTCTGGATCATGTCGATCACGGTCTCGACCTCGGAGCGGTAGTCGTCGGGGCGGACGCCCGAGTCACCCTTCGCGATCGGATCGGACGGCGCCGGCTCGGTCCACGAGCCCGTGTACCCGCGGAACGCCTGCGCACGGGCCAGCTCGTCGAGGTCGAGGCCGCTCTCGAGCGCACCGGCGAGCGAGTCGCGCACCACCCACTCCTCGACCATGCGGCCCTTGCGGTAGAGGCAGTTGGCGATCGTGCGGCTGTGGGAGGAGGTCTGCAGGTGTCCGGAGAGCACGAGGTGCGAACTGAGGAACGCGTCGTCTCCACGGGCCTCCCAGATCACGTCCTCGGCCTGGCCGGTGCGATCGGGCGTCGCCGAGATGCGCATGAGCGTGCCCTCGATGACCTCCTGACGCGTCGTGGAGGTGCCGTAGGCGCCGTGCACGATCGAGTCGGGTTCGTAGTTTTCGCGGATGAAGCTGATCGACCGATCGACCCAGATCAGATCGGTGACCTCGCGGATGAAGTCGTCGGGGTCTTGGTACGGCAGATAGGCAACCGGGTCGAGAGACACGCTTTTCACTCCTTCAGGATGCGAAGCTGCGGTTCATCGGTGATCGCTGGCTCCGTCTTCGTCAGTGTATGCGTATGCACAAACCAGCGCAAGAGAAGATTTTGCGCACACGGTGATCATTCCGCGGTGGAGGCGTCAGGCGGTGCGCGCGGCAGCCAGGGTGCGCCGCGGCACGAAGGCGGATTCGAAGCGCGTGTTCTCGAGGGCGGCGTCCGGATCCTCGATGCGGCGCACGATCAGGTCAGCCGCGGCACGCGCCATTCCGGCGATGTCGTAGCCGATGGTGGCCAGGTCGATGATCGGCCACGCCGCTTCGGGCAGGTCGTCGAAGCCCACGATCGAGAGATCCTCAGGCACGCGGAGCCCGGCTCGATGCGCGGCGTTCAGGGCTCCGTAGGCGACGACATCGTTGCCGCAGAACAGCAGCGTCGGCCGATCCGGCACCGCGAGGATCTCGGTCGCGGCGGCCTCTCCTTCGGCGGCACCGTACGGGACACGCCGGACATCCGCCTCGTGCAGCACCACACCCTCCGCCACGAGCGCCTCGCGCAGCGCGGCCTCGCGGCTCTGCGCGGTGCTGGTGTTGCTCGGCCCGAGCACGGCCCCGACTCTCGCGTGCCCCAGCTCGACCGCACGTCTGACCACCTCGCGGTACCCGGGAGCGGGGTCGACCACCGTGGCATCCGCCTCGACGAAGGATCCGGTGCGGTTGAAGTAGACGAACGGCAGGCCGCGATCCTTGAGACGCAGGGGAGCGACGGACTCGACCGTGGTGGTCGCCAGGATGACGCCGTCGAGGCCGTTCGCGAGCAGACGTTCGACGATCGTGTCGTTGTCGGCCGACTCGGTGTGCAGCATCAGCTGATACCCGAGCGCCTCGAGCTCCCGGTGCACCGGGGCGATGATGTGCGAATAGAACTGGTTGTCGAGATCGGTGAGCAGCAGGCCGATGCGGCGGGTGCGACCGGATGACAGCGCCCTGCCGGCCTCGCTCGGCACGTAGCCCAGCAGCTGCGCGGCCTCGCGCACCCGGAGCTTGGTCGCCTCGGACACCCGCGCATCGTCGCGCAGTGCCCGAGAGACCGTCGGCTGCGAGACACCCGCCAAGCGAGCCACATCGCGACTTGTGACGACCATCTGGCGCCTCCCCCTCGATCTCACGGATTCTACCGCCCTTGACGCCCCGATGCATACGCGGTCATAATCAGCACATACGTATGCAATGAAAGGAAGGGCCATGCCCCTGCATCTGAAGACAGCGCCGACGAAGACGTTCGCGGACACCGCTCAGCAGGATGTCGCCGAGCGCGTGAGGGGGATCATCGGCGACATCCGGGAGAACGGCGACACCGCAGTGCGGCGGTACGCGGAACAGTTCGACAACTGGAGTCGCGACTCCTACCGACTGTCCGATGACGAGATCACCGAGATCATCGCCACCCTCGACCCGCAGGTCATCACCGACATCGAGTTCGTGCAGAGCCAGGTGCGCCGCTTCGCGCAGGCGCAGCGGGATTCGCTCGTCGACATCGAGGTCGAGACGCTGCCCGGGGTCTTCCTCGGACAGAAGCACGTTCCCGTGCAGGCGGCCGGGGCCTACATCCCCGGCGGCAAGTACCCGCTGACCGCCTCGGCCCACATGACGATCATCACCGCGAAGGTCGCGGGCGTGCCCCGCGTCGTCGCGTGCACCCCTCCCATCCGCGGAGAGATCCCCGCCGCGACCGTCGCCGCGATGAAGATGGCCGGCGCCGACGAGATCTACATCCTCGGTGGCGTGCAGGCCGTCGCGGCGATGGCCGTCGGCACCGATTCGATCGACCCCGTCAACATGATCGCCGGCCCCGGCAACGCCTACGTCGCCGAGGCAAAGCGCCAGCTGTTCGGAGAGGTCGGCATCGACCTGTTCGCCGGCCCCACCGAGATCCTCATCGTCGCCGACGAGCACGCCGATCCGTTCTTCACCGCGGTCGATCTGCTCTCGCAGGCCGAGCACGGTCCCGACTCCCCCGCGGTGCTGGTGACCACGTCGCAGGCTCTCGCCGAAGAGGTCATGGACTGGATCGAGAAGATCCTTCCCGGTATGCCCACGCGCGACTACGCCGGGCCCGCCTGGCGCGACTGGGGTCAGGTGATCGTCGCCGACGACCTCGACGAGGCCTACCGGATCGCCGATGACTTCGCCTTCGAGCACGTGCAGATCTTCACGCAGAACCCGCGCGAGGCCCTGACGCGGATGCACGACTACGGCGCCCTGTTCCTCGGTGAGAACACCTGCGTCTCCTACGGCGACAAGGTCATCGGCACCAACCACGTGCTTCCGACCCTCGGTGCCGCTCGCTACACGGGCGGACTCTGGGTGGGCAAGTACCTGCGCACCGTCACCTATCAGGAGGTGCAGAACACCCAGTCTTCGGCCGAGCTCGGCGCCGTGTGCGGTCGCGCCGCCCGTGTCGAGCTGTTCGAAGGCCACGCCCGCTCGGGTGACGCCCGCGCCTGGCGGCACGCCGGCACCGAGTTCGCCTGGATCGACGAGAGCCACGCGGCGGTCGGCGCGGACGCGCGATGACCGACCTCACCGGTCGCACTGCGGTGGTCACCGGAGGCGGCAGCGGACTCGGGGCGGCCATCGCCCGGGCGCTGCACGCCGCCGGTGCGCAGGTGGTCGTCGTCGGGAGGGATGCCGAGAAGCTCGGTCGCGTCGTCGATGAGCTCGGTCCACGGGCGCGCGCGCTCACGTGCGACGTGTCTGACGCGGCATCCGTCGATGCGCTGCGCGAGCAGCTCGCCGGCACCGAGGTGTCGATCCTCGTGAACAACGCCGGCATCCCCGGCCCCGTCGCGGCCCTCACCGACATCGACGTCGCCGACTGGGACGAGGTGTTCGCCGTGAACGTGCGAGGCACCTACCTGCTCTGCAAGGCGCTGCTGCCGGGCATGGTCGCGCGCGGCGACGGTGACGTGATCAACGTCGCATCCGTCTCGGGCAAGCGTCCCCTCGCGCACCGCACGCCGTACTGCGCGTCGAAGATGGCCGTGATCGGGCTCACCTCGACCCTCGCGTTCGAGGTCGGGGCGGCCGGGATCCGGGTGAACTCGCTCTCGCCGGGGCCGGTGCAGGGTCCGCGCATGGAGCGCAACTTCCGCCTCGAGGCCGCGAGATCGGGCACGAGCATCGACGAGGCCGAGCAGGCGTTCGTCTCTCGCGCGGCGCTCGGGCGCATGGTGACGGAGGACGAGGTCGGCGCCGCGGTCATCGCGATGCTGGCGATGCCGGGCATGTGCGGAGCCGACGTCGATCTCTCGGCCGGGATGGTGGCGTGATGGCCTCTGTGCGTGCTCGCGCGCTCGCCGGCGACAAGCTGATCGGCGCCTTGCTGCGGATGCCGTCGGAGGAGCTCGTCGAGATGCTCGCGGTCGCCGAGTTCGACTTCGTGCTGATCGACTGCGAGCACGGACCGGCCGACCTCGTCGCCCTGCGCCAGCACATCGCGCTGGCCCAGGTGCACGGAGTGCCGGTGATCGTGCGGGTCGGCGAGGGCGATCGCGGGCAGATCCTTCGGGTGCTCGACCAGGGTGCGGAGGGCATCCTCGCTCCCCATCTCGACACGGCGGCGGATGCAGCGGCGCTGGTCGACGCGGCGATGTACCCGCCCGTCGGCAACCGGGGCTTCGCGACCTACAGCCGGGCGGGGCGATTCGGCCTCGTCGCGCCGCCGGACCACCGCGACTGGTGGCTCGAGCACACGCTCGTGCTCGGCATGATCGAGTCGCCGGGAGGGGTCGCGAACGTCGACTCGATCGTCTCGACGACGCGGCTCGACGGCATCATGGTGGGGCCCGCCGATCTCGCGGCCAGCTCCGGTCCCGACGATCAGCCGGTGCCCGAGGCGATCACGGCGGTGCATTCGGCGCTCGCGCGCGCCGGCTCACTGCGCATGGACATTGTCGGCACACGGGATGCGGCGAGCGCGGCGTTCTCCGACGGCGCCGACCTCGTCGTCTACAACCTCGCCTCGTCGCTCATGGCGCATCTGCGCGGACTGGCGGCGCCCGAGCGCTGACCCGCACGTCTCCTCAGGAGGAGACGCCGCTCAACTGGGCGCGCCGTCCACGCGCGCGCGCCGTCAGGCGACGGCACCCAACAATCGCTGCTGCGACATCCACGACCGCACGAGGCGCCCGAACTCCCGCGGCCGCTCGAGCGGCAGAAGGTGCCCGGCATCCAGACTCACGAGCCGTGCGTCGGCCATCGCCGACACGATCTCGGTGTGGAAGTGCGGTGGGCAGATCACGTCGTCGAGCCCCGATACGACGAACGTCGGCATCGTCAGCTCGGGCAGGCGGGCGAGCAGGTCGGTGCGGGTGAGCTGCATCGCGAGTTGAGCCCTCAGCCGTTCCGCGCCCGTCTCCTCCCCCATGCGCAGAGTCCGCTGCACCAGATCGGGTCGGTCTCGCACGAGGCGCTCCCCCAGAAGCGGGGACAGGATGCTCTGCTGCAGCGCTCGGGCGTCAGTGCCGGCATCCACTCGGGTCAGCCAGTCGCCCCATCCGGACCGCTGCGCCTCCGTCGGCGCCTTGGCGTTCGTGGATACGAGCACGAGCCCCGCCACACGCTCGGGCGCGGCGAGAGCGAGTGCCATGCCGACGATGCCGCCGAGCGAGTGACCGACGAGCACGAACTTCTCGGGAAGCCCGTCGAGCAGCGCCGCGACCTGCTCGGCGATCGAGGGTCGATCCAGCACGGGCCGGATCGCGCCCTCGAACCCCGCCCCGTCGAACCGCGCATCCGCCCACAGGTCGGCCGTGCAGTTCATACCCGCGAGCAGCACGAGGGGCGCGGCCGCGACCGACACGTCAGCCCTTCACGGCGCCGTCGCTGAGACCGGCGACGAGGTACTTCTGCGCGATGAACGCGATCACGAACACCGGGATCGTGAGCAGCATGGATGCGGCGCCCGCCTGTTGCAGCATCGGCAGGGTCTGCCCGAGCTGGGTGGCGATGAAGACCGGCACGGTCTTCGACGAGGTGTCGGTGAGCACGAGCGCCGTGAGGTACTCCTGGAACGCGAACAGGAAGACGAAGATGCCGGCGGTCAGGATGCCGGGCCCCATCAGCGGGATCATGACCCGGCGCAGCATCCCGATCCTGGTGCAGCCGTCGATCATCGCCGCCTCGTCGAGCTCCTTGGGGATCTCGGCGAAGAAGTTGCGCAGCAGCCAGATCGTGAACGGCTGGTTGATCGCGACCAGGGCGATCGCCAGCGCGAACGTGGTGTCGTAGATGCCGAGCGCCCGGCTGATGTCGTACATCGGCAGTACCACGGCGAAACGAGGAAGTGCGCGGAAGATCAGCGCGAGCACGAGCAGCAGCGCCGAGACGTAACTCGGGAACCGCGAGAGCGCGTAGGCCGCGGGGATGCCGATCGCGAGCGCGATCACGGTCGATACGACGGCGACGACCAGGGTGTTGACCAGGTAGTCGGCGAAGTAGGTGGTCTGCCAGAGGTCGACGAACGCCTGCAGCGTGGGCTGGTAGTCCCAGAGCACCGGCGGGTTCGAGAAGGCGACGTCGGTCGGCTTGGTCACCGAGAGCGTCATCCAGATGAAGGGACTCAGCACGACGACGCAGAGGATGCCGAGCAGCAGCCCCGTGATCACCGGCGGACGGTTGGGCCCACGGCGACGGCGCTTCGGCACGCCCTTGGTGACGATGGCCTTCGTCGAGAGTTCTGCGGAGGTGAGACTCATCGTTCGGCCTTCGCTTCCTTGAAGATGCCCCGGATGAACGGGATCAGCATGA
Source organism: Microbacterium phyllosphaerae (assembly GCF_017876435.1). Classification (NCBI taxonomy): domain Bacteria; kingdom Bacillati; phylum Actinomycetota; class Actinomycetes; order Micrococcales; family Microbacteriaceae; genus Microbacterium; species Microbacterium phyllosphaerae. Next base: position 867,624 of record NZ_JAGIOA010000001.1, on the reverse strand, counting down.
TGAGGATCAGGAGGATGGTGAGCACGTTGATCGCGCTGCCGAGGCCGAGGTTCTCGGCGCCGTCGGCGAAGGCGACGGAGTAGACGTAGAGCATGATCGACTCGTTGCCGATGTTCTGCGCCTGTGGCGACAGCGGGATCAGGTTGTCGAACATTCGCAGCACATCCATGATCGTGATCAGCGTCACGAAGCCGAGCACGCCGCGAATGGTCGGGATGATCACGTTGATGTGCGTCTGGAAGCCGTTGGCGCCGTCGATCTTGGCCGCTTCCTTCAACTCGTTCGGCACGCCCTGGAGCCCGGCGAGGATGATGAGCATCGCGAACGGGAGCATGTGCCAGACGGTGTTCGCGATCACGAGGATCGCGTTGGGCACCTGGTCGGTGAACCAGAGCACCTGCGACCCGCCGAAGAAGCCGATCAGGCGGTTCACGACGCCGCCGAAGTTGTCGTCGAAGAGCCACGAGAAGGCGACAGCGCCGACGAGGTTCGGCAGCACGTACGAGACGAGCATGATGCCGAGCACGAGCGGTCGCGACGTGGTGATGCGGTTGATGCCGGTGGCGATGATGTAGCCGAACACGAGCAGGATCGCCGTCGTGACGACCGTGACGGCGACGGTGAAGAGCACCGCCTTGTGGAAGCGCGGATCGGTCAGCGCGTCGGTGAAGTTCTCGAGCCCGATGAACGTGCCGGGTGTGCCGTAACGGACCTGCTCGAAGCTCCACTGCACCGTGCGCACCAGGGGAAGCACGAGGAGTGCACCCATCACCAGCAGGCTCGGAGCGAAGAGCAGCCAGAATTCGCGTGCCTTCATATGCGTCCTCCCTTGGACGGACTGTGGCCTGAACTCGCGCTCAGGCCACAGTCATGGACGTTGGTCGTCGGTCAGCCGGCGATCTTCTCGCCGGCGGCCTGCATCTGGGCGAGCCCGTCGTCGACGGAAACCTGTCCGTTGAGGATCGAGACGAGGATCGGCCGGATCTCGTTCGTGATGTCGGCGATGACCGGAGACACGATCGGCGGCATGGCGCTGGCGATCGAGTCGTTCGCCGCGGCACCGTAGGGAGAGTTCTTCTCCGTCACCATTCCCTCACGCGCCGGGTAGGCGGCGGGGACGGATGCGGTCGAGGCGTCTTCGCTGACGGCCGAGGCCATCATCTGGAAGAGCATGTCGTGGTCGAGCTTGGTGTTGAAGGGGATCGACCAGCCGTCGATCGACAGGCGGTTGTAGGAGTACTGGGCGTCGTCCGAGACCTTCGGTGCGCCGGCGAAGCCGAACGAGTCCGACAGCTTGGAGTTGGCGGGGAGCGTCAGGTCGAACATGCGACCGGAGAACATGATCGACATGGCCGCGGTGCCGTTGAACATCTGCTGCTGCACCTTGGGCTGGTCGAAGGTGGTGACCTGCGGGTCCATGTAGGGCTTGAGTGCGAGCATCGCCTCGACGGCCTGCTTGGCTTCGGGCCCGTCGAGCGTGACGTCGCCGTCTGCGGTGACGAAGTCGGCGCCGAGGGAGTTCATCGCGCCCTCGAAGCCGGTCGTCACATCAGCCGTGGCGAGCCAGGGCAGTGCGATCGGGTAGTCCATGAGCCCTTCGGCCTTGATCGCCTCTGCGGCGCTGATCATCTCGTCGAAGGTGGTCGGCACCTCGAGCCCGAGGTCGTCGAAGATGTCGGTGCGGTAGGCCATCACGAACATCTGCGCCTGCATCGGGATCGCGTAGATGTCGCCGTCGTACGACATGCCTTCGACCATCGACTCGCTGATCTCGCCGAGGCCGTAGTCGTCGGCGTACTTGTCCCAGAGGTCATTCAGCGGAACGAGCTTCTCTTCCTCACCGAAGCCGGGGATGACGAATCCGTAGGTCTCGATGATGTCGTACGTGCCGGTGTCACCGGCGAGGGTGGCCGTGGTCTTGGTCACCTGCCCGCCGAAGTCGATCGGGTCGTGCTTCAACGTGACATCGTCGGTCGAACAGCTCTTGACCATGGTGTCGGTGAAGGGGTCGATGGCGGAGGAGTTGTAGGCGAGGACGTTGACCGTGGTCTTGCCCTCCGGAGCGGTGTAGTCGCACGACACCGTTGTCGCGTTCTCATTGTCGGTGCGGGTCCCGGCGCCGCAGCTGGAGAGGGCGATCATGCCCACGGCTGCGAGGGCGAGTACCGGCAGTGCTCGATGCTTGATGTGTCCCATGACGCTGATGGTATACGTATGCAACGGACTTAGGGAAGCCTATATTCCAGGAAAATCCAAGGATTGAATACGTATACTGCGAAAACTCGCGGCAGGGTGCGGGAAGACCCCCTCCACACCACTGTAGAGGCCGGTGATTCCTACTCCCGAACCTTGCGCTTCTCGAGCACTCCGGCGAGCACCACCGCCACCAACGCCGCCGCGGGAGCCACGATCAGCCCGGCGCGCAGGCTCTGGGTATCGGCGATGAAGCCGACGAAGGGCGGCGAGAGCAGGAAGCCGAGTCGCAGCAGCCACGACACGATCGTGAGGCCCACGCCCGGCTTCAGCCCCGGCAGCTCGTCGGCGGCATGCATGGCCGCGGGGATGAGCGTCGCGATGCCGAAGCCGACCGCCGCGAAGCCCGCGATGGTTCCGGGCACGCTCGGGAAGATCAGGGCGAGGGTCATACCGCCCGCGGCGATCAGACCGCCGACCCTGGCGACCGCGCGCTGGCCGAAGCGGTCGGTCATGCCGTCGCCGAGCATCCGTCCGATGAACTGCGCGCCGACCAGGGCGATGAAACCGAGCGGTGCGATCGCGGCCGCAGCACCGAGCGACTCACTGAGATACAGCGTGGCCCACGAGTTGCCGGCATCCTCGGCGATCGCACCCGCCATCGCGATGAGCGTGAGGGCGATGACCATCATCACGATGCGCGGGCTCACGCCGCGGCGCACCGCGGACTGCAGCTCGACGGGCTCGGCGGTGGCCTCGGCATCCGCCTCTTCGTCGCGGCCGGGAAGGCAGAACCAGAGGGCGGTGAACGCCACCGCTGCGAAGACCGCGGTCGAGATGCCGAGGTGCACGCCGAGGGGCAGCTGCAGCGCGATCGCAGCGGCGGCCATTCCGCCGCCGAGCACCGCGCCGATCGACCAGATCGCGTGGAACGAGTTGATGATCGAGCGTCCGTAGCGGCGCTGCACGCGCAGCCCGTGCGCGTTCTGCGCGACGTCGGTGATCGCATCGGATGCTCCGCCGAGCAGGAGCGCGACGGCGAACAGGATGCCGGAGGGGGCGACGGCGGCGGCGAGCAGACCGAGACCTGTGGCGATCGTGCCGAACACGGCGATGCGGGCCGAGCCGAACCGACGGATCAGCACCGCGGCGAGGAGGCCGGCGGCGATCGCTCCGGCGGGGAAGGCCGCGATCGCGAGACCGTATCCGACGTTGTCGAGACCGAGCGCGGATTTGATCTCGGGGTATCGCGGAAGGATGTTGGCGAACAGCGCGCCGTTCGTGAGGAACAGCGCCGAGACGGCGATGCGCGCACGTCGGGAGGCCCGATCCGGCGCCGGTCGTCGAATCGATTCGATCGAAGTCATAGCAACGACCGTACACGCCAATCGGGCCGTCGGAAACTCGCGCCGAGCGCCAGCCGGAGAGGTTCGCTCGCCTGCTCCGAGACTCAGCCCAGCTGCGGCTCCGCCTCCGGAGCAGCCACCGCGCCCGACGCAGCCGTGGCCACGGCCGCCTTCGCCACGTCGAGGTCGTCGAACTGCCCGAGGAAGTCCGACTGCGGGCCGAACGCGCGGAAGCCCTCGAGGGGCGTCCCGGTGATCGAGCCGAGGAACTGGCGTCGATCATTGCCGACGTGGAAGCCGGGCTCGACCTCGACCCAGAGGCCCCGAGGTCTCGATGCCGCACGCACGCGCGCGCTGGTGACGGCCTTGGCCGCGTTTCTGATCCGAGTCGACATGGGTCACGCACTCATCGCATGCAGCCGGCGAGAGCCACCGGCCGATCGCGCGAACTCCTCGCGCGTGACGTCGAGTCCGCCCGATGAGCTTGCGGCGTTCATCATCGCGACGACCAGGGGGCGATCGATCGGCGCCTCCTCCTCGATCGCGAATCGCAGGGGAATGGATGCGTGCAGCCAGAGCGTCTCGGACACGCCGTCACCCAGGGGGAGCGTGAGCGGGAACGCCTCGTTCCGCCGGAGCTTGGTGACGATCACCAGACGCAGATGCGTCAGCAGCTCGTCATCGACCTCGATCGGTGCTGCGGTGTTGCCGTACGTCAGGTGACCCATGATCTCTCCTCAAGCCAGACTTCGCTTGATAGATAGATTACTAGGTTACCTAGCTAAATGACAGTCGAGACTCAAGGAAGGTCGTTGATCTCTTCCGAAAGGCGGCGCAGGAAGCGCGTCACGGTGTCGATCTGCCCGGGCGTGAATTCGCTCGCGAGCGACTCGACGCGCTGCGTGAGCTCGTCTGCCGGCGAGTGCAGATCGCGCAGAGACGGTCGCAGCACCTTCGATCGGGCGTCGGCCGGATGCGGGGCGATGACGACCTGCCCGCGCTCCTGCAGACGACGCAGCAGGCTCGTGATCGCCGCCGTGCTCACGTTCAGGTGAGCCGCCAGACTGCCCGGTGTCGCCGGAGCGTCGGTGGGAGCATCCGTGATGAACCGCATGGCTTCGCGATCGGTGTCGCTGGGCGCGCGCATGGCCGCGAGGCGACGCCCCAGCTGCGCCTCGGCGCGACGAAGCTCATCGACTCTCGCGACGAGTTCGGTCGCCGTGGTCTGCAGCTGTGTCCTGCTTGCCATGTGTCACCCCCTAGCTCCATGCTACTCGACAATCAGGTAAGCAGGTGAGCTAGTGAAATCCAATGCGACCAGGCACTCTCTTCGGATGCGAAGATGGATACCTGCGGGAAGGGAAGACATGGTCGAGCGATTCACACTCGAGGATGCGGGGTACATCGCGTACACCGACATGCTCGATCGCCTCCGGGCACGCTTTCCATCCGTTCCCGCGTGGCGACTCGACCAGATCGTCACCGCCGAGCACGACGCCATCACCGGCGGCATCCTGCAGATCGTTCCCGCCGAGGTCGAGTCCGGTGCAGCTGAGATGCTCTCCCGCGAGGCCGACGAGCGCGAGCAGCAGGACTCTCTGAGCGACGACGGCGAGGTGGCGTGATGGAGAAGCCTGAGGAGTTCGGCCGCTCGGGCTACTGGTACCCCGAATCGAGCACCGCCAGCACGGTCGACGTCCTGAACATGCTGCGTCGCTACCGCGCGGCCGAGACGGCGATGCGCGCCCGCACCCGCGTGTCGATGGGCATGAACGAGACCGACCTGGTGGCCCTGCGCTTCCTGCTGCGCGAGCAGCGGGCCGGTCGCATCGTGCGCCCGATCGACATCGCCCGCATGCTCGACATCTCGACCGCATCGACGACCACTCTGATCGATCGACTCGAGAAGGGCGGCCACGCCCGCCGCGAGCCGCACCCGACCGATCGCCGCGCCGGCGTGGTCGTTCCGACCGTCAGCAGCGACGACGAGGTGCGCGAGACCCTCGGGGCGATGCATCGACGGATGCTCGCGCTCGTCGACGAGATGAGCGACGAAGAGCGCGGCATCGTCACCCACTTCCTCGCCGGGATGACCTCGGCGATCGAAGAGGCATCCGATCTCGATCAGGAGCTGCGCGACGTCATCCGCTCGCACGAAGAGTCCGAGTCCTCCGACGACTGATCGCCGAGGGCCAGCCGAGAATCGGCCGGCCGCCCGACGGGTCGATCAGGCCTTTTCGGCCTGACCTTCCGTCTGCCCCTCGGTCTGCTCTGCCTTTTCCGCCTGCTCGGCCTGCTCAGCCAGCTCCGCGACGTACTCCGCGTTCTCGAGGCGCTCGGGGAAGAGCTCGTCGAGGTCGAGGTCGGGGTTCTCCTCTTGGGTCTCGACGAGCTCGACGGCCTCCTCGACGGTCTGCACGCTCGGCATGGCACCCGGCAGCGGCCTGCGTGCCGACTCCTTGAGCACGACCACGGCGATGAAGCCGGCGATCGAGGTGCCGATCACGTAGAACGCCGGTGCGAGCGACGACCCGGTCATCTGCACGAGCGCCTCCATCACCACCGGAGCCGTACCCGCGAACAGCGCGACGGCGAGGTTGTACGAGATGCCCATGCCGCCGTAGCGAGAGGACGTCGGGAAGAGGGCAGGCAGCGACGACGCGAGGTTCGCGACGTAGAACGTCACCGGGAACGCGAGCAGCACGAGGCCGAGAAGGGTCGACCAGATCTCGCCGTGCATCATGAACAGGAACGACGGCACGGCCAGGACGATCGCCGAGATCGAGCCGATGAACAGCACCCTCTTGCGTCCGATGCGGTCGGAGAGCTTGCCTGTGAGAGGGATGCAGAGCGCCATCGCCACGAGCACGGGGAGCGTGAGCAGCGTGCCGTGCACCTCGTCGTAGCCGAGGGTGCCGGTCAGGTAGGTCGGCATGTACGACGTGAGCGCGTAGCCGACCGTGTTCGCTGCGGCGACGAGCACGAACGCGGTGAGCAGCTCGCGCCAGTATGCGCGGATCAGCGCGATGACGCCCTTCGGAGCATCCGCGGATTCCTTGGCGTCGTCCGCCGCGCGCTTCGCCGAGTCCTGCGCCTCCTGGAAGGCGGGGGTGTCTTCGATCTTGAGTCGGAAGTAGATCGCGATGAGTCCGAGCGGCAGCGCGACGAGGAACGGGATGCGCCAGGCGAAGCCCTGCATGACCTCTGCCGAGAGCGTGAGCTGCAGGATCGACACGAACGCGGCACCGATCGCGAAGCCCATGTACGAGCCGAGGTCGAGCAGCGAGGCGTAGAAGCCGCGGCGCTTGTCGGGAGCGTATTCGGTGATGAACGTCGTGGCGCCGGCATACTCGCCACCGGTCGAGAAGCCCTGCGCGAGCTTGAGGACGATCAGCAGGATCGGCGCCCAGACGCCGATCACCGAGAAGTCGGGGAGGACACCGATCAGGAACGTCGCGGCGGCCATCATGATGAGCGTGAATGCGAGGACGCGTTGGCGGCCCATCCGGTCGCCGAGCTGGCCGAGCACGATGCCGCCGAGCGGACGCGCGACGAACGTCACGGCGAAGACGCCGAGCGAGAACAACGACTGCGCCCCGGCCGACGCATCGGGCAGGAACGCTCGTCCGATGATGACGGCGAGGTAGCCGTAGACGCCGATGTCGTACCACTCCATGAGGTTGCCGACCACGGTGCCCGCGACGGCGCGGCGGAGCATCGGACGGTCGACCACCGTGACGTCCTCGACGGTGAGGCGCCGCAGTTCCTCCTGCTTGGCCGGTCGCAGGCGACGGAGCAGTCGCTGCCACAGGGTCAGATTCTCGGTCTTCATTGGATCGGACATGCAGTCATCTTCTCTCTCGTGCCGGATCAGCCTCGTAGGCCGGGCCGGACAGACGACGGGGAGGCGGCTGTCGCCGCCTCCCCCGCACTGTGTGGCTGGTCTCAGCTGTTGAAAGCGTCCTTGACGTTCTCGCCGGCCTTCTTGACGTCGGCCTTCGCCTGGTCGGCGCGGCCCTCCGCCTCCAGCTTCTCGTTGTCGGTCACCTTGCCGGCGGCCTCCTTCGCCTTGCCGGCGAGGTCCTGAGCGGCGTTCTTGATCTTGTCATCGAGTCCCATGGGGGATCCTTTCTCTTATCAGCGGTGGTCTTCAGTTGGTCTGGGCGTCTGCTCTGCGCTCACAGCGGGAGCGAGAGGATCTGAGCGATCAGCGGCAGCATCGCGGCGGCGATCAGGGCGATGATCCCGACGATCCCTGCGGCCTGCCAGGGCGGCGATTTCTTGGTGACCAGGGGCGCGCGGCCGATACCGGTCGCGCGCCCCACGGCCTCGCTGGCGGGGAGCGGTGCGAGACTGACCGCCGTCGGGAGCGCAGACGTCGCGTCGAAAGAATCTGGGGAGACGCGTGCGGGGGAACTCGTTGCTCGGGACATGATCACCTTCCTCGCGGTAAAGATTACTAGGTGAACTAGTGAATAGCCAGCCTGATGAAATAGTCAGGTATGCGGCCTACGCTTCACCCATGACCGAGCTCACCCAGCCCACCGGGCACGAAGAGGCCCTGCGCGCCCTCCCCCGCGAAGACGGATCCGCGCCGCGCGCGCTCGTCCTCGGAGCCACCGGATACATCGGCGGCCGCCTCACCCCGCGGCTCCTCAACGCCGGGTACCGGGTGCGCGCTCTCGCCCGAGACGCCGCACGGGCGGCATCCTTTCCCTGGGGTGCGGAGTGCGAGATCGTCGAGGGCTCGGCGGATGACGCGGATGCCGTGGCCGAGGCCATGGCCGACGCCGACGTCGTCTACTACCTGATCCACTCGATGACCGCTGGCAAGGGCTTCGAAGAGAGCGACGAGCGCGCGGCGACGACGGTGGCGGATGCCGCGGCCAAGGCCGGCGTGCGCCGCATCGTCTATCTGGGCGGGCTGCATCCAGAAGACGCGAAGCTCTCGCCGCATCTGCGCTCCCGGGTGCGCGTGGGCGAGATCTTCCTCGAATCCGGCGTGCCGTCGCTGGTGCTGCAGGCCGGGGTCGTGATCGGCTCGGGCTCGGCATCCTTCGAGATGATCCGCCACCTCACCGATGTGCTGCCGTACATGCCGGCGCCGAAGTGGGTGCGAAACCGCATCCAGCCGATCGCCGTGCGCGACGTGCTGCACTACCTGCTCGGCGCCGCGCGGGTGGATGCCGACGTCAACCGCGCGGTCGACATCGGCGGTCCTGACGTGCTGCGCTACGGCCAGATGATGAACGGGTACGCGCTCGAGGCGGGCCTGCGTCAGCGTGCGATCGCCGCACTGCCCGTGCTGACCCCCGGGCTGGCATCGCACTGGGTGAACCTCGTGACGCCGGTCCCTCGCTCGATCGCACGTCCGCTCGTGGCGTCGCTGCAGAACGAGTGCATCGTGAAGGACCACGCGATCGACGACCTGATCCCGAAGCCCGAGGGCGGGCTGACGCCCTACCGCAAGGCCGTGGCGATGGCGCTGGGTCGCGTCGATGCCGACACGATCGAGACGAGCTGGCAGGATGCCGAGGTCTCGGGCGCCCCGAGCGATCCCCTTCCGAGCGACCCCGACTGGGCCGGACGCACCGTGTTCACCGACACCCGCAAGCTGAAGACCGCCGCACCGGTCGACGGGCTGTGGCGCGTGATCATCGGCATCGGCGGATCCAACGGCTGGTACTCGTCGAAGTTCCTCTGGGCCGTGCGCGGGTGGATGGACCGCCTCGTCGGAGGGGTGGGTCTGCGCCGCGGACGTCGCAGCAAGGTCGAGGCCCGCGTCGGTGACGCGATCGACTTCTGGCGCGTCGAGGCCGTCGAAGAGCCGGGGCGGGCGACCGACTCCTCCCCTGCGAGCGGTGGACTGCTGCGCCTGCGCGCCGAGATGAAGGTGCCGGGCGAGGCCTGGCTCGAGCTGAGGGCGCTGCCCGACGGCGACGGCTCACGCTACGAGCAGCGCGCCGTGTTCTTCCCCCGCGGACTGCTCGGACGCCTGTACTGGCTGGGCGTGCTGCCGTTCCACGGGTTCATCTTCGCGGGCATGGCCGCGCGGATCACCGACGCGGCTGCTGTTCCTGTCGAGACCGTCGCGCCCGCTGCGGGTGCGCCGGGTGCGGATTCCGAGGCGGCCGCGGTCGCCTGACGCGGTCGCCTGACACCGTCAGGAGGGCCGCTCGGCGAGGTCGGATGCGTCCGCGTCCGTATCCGCGCCGGCAGCGGCGCCGGCATCGGCACCGGCCCCGGCATCCGCCCCGTCGGTCGCCCCGGCATCCGGGATGATGTCGATGGCCTCGGTCGCGGTCGCGTAGACCTCGGCGAGGCTGTCGTCGACGTCGGCCTCGTCGATCCAGGCGAGGTCGTCCTCGGAGTGGTCGTACTCGACGGGCACGAGCGCGAAGTCGTCGCCGTACTCCTCGAGGCCCGCCATGACGCTGTGGCGCACGGCCATGCGGGCATACCGGTCGCGCAGGATCAGGGGATCGCGGCGGAGGTCCTTCATGAACGCGATCGTCATGAACGTCATGATCACCGCGAACGGCAGCGCGGCGATGATCGTGACGTTCTGCAGCGACTTGAGACCGCTGCCCTCTTCACCGGTCACCAGCAGCACCGCAGCGATGACACCGACCAGCACACCCCAGACGACCGCGACCCACCGAGACGGCTCTGGGCGCCCCTGCTGCGACAGCGTGCCCATGACGAGCGATGCGGAGTCCGCTCCGGTGATGAAGAAGATCGCGATCAGCAGGATCAGCACGATGCTGGTGATCAGCGGGAACGGCAGGTTCTCGAGTACCCCGAAGAGCACCTCTTCGGGCGGATCGACCGTGAGGTTCGCGCCGTCCATCTGCTGCTGGATCGCCGTGGTGCCGAAGATCGCGAACCAGATGAGCGAGATGACGGCGGGCACGACGATGACGACCGACACGAACTGGCGGAGCGTCCGGCCGCGCGAGATCTTGGCGATGAACATGCCGACGAACGGCGACCACGAGATCCACCAGGCCCAGTAGAAGATCGTCCAGCTCGAGAGGAACATCTGCGCCTCGTCGCCCTGCGAGGCCGAGCGGGCGACCATCTCGGGCAGGTCGCCGAGGAACTGCACGGCGACCGAGGGGATGACGTTCAGGATCAGCAGCGTCGGACCCACGAAGAACACGAAGAACGCGAGCAGCAGGGCCACGACCGCGTTGATGTTCGACAGTGCGCGGATGCCCTTCGAGACACCCGACACGGCGGAGGCGATGAAGCAGGCGGTGAGCACGGCGATCGCGGCGATGAGCACGCCGTTGCCGAGCTCGCCGATGCCGCTGACGATCTCGACGCCGTGGCCGATCTGCAGGGCGCCCAGGCCGAGCGAGGCCGCGGTACCGAAGAGGGTCACGATGATCGAGAAGACGTCGATCGTGCGGCCGAGGGGTCCGGTCGTGCGGCCCTCGCCGAGCAGCGGCGCGAAGATCGACGAGATGAGCGGGGTGCGACCGCGGCGGAATGCGCCGTAGGCGATCGCGCCACCGACGAGCGCGTAGAACGCCCAGGCCTGCGGGCCCCAGTGGTAGAGCACCTGCGCCTGCGCGGTGTGCATCGCGTCGAGCGTGTCGGCCTCGACCGTGCCCGGCGGCGGGTTCTCGAAGAAGGTGAGCGGCTCGGCGGCACCCCAGAAGACGAGACCGATGCCCATGCCGGCAGCGAACAGCATCGAGATCCACGAGAACATCGAGAACTCGGGCTCTTCGTCGTCACGGCCGAGAGGGATGCGTCCGTAGCGGCTGAAACCGATGAACAGCATGAAGACGAGGATGACGGTGGCGATCGTCGTGAAGAAGAAGCCGAAGTACTCCACGACCCATGCGAGCACCGTCGAGGTGGTGCCCGAGAGGTTGTCGCCCGCGAACACGCCCCACGCGATGAACGCGACGGTCAGTGCGACGGCGATGCCGAAGACGAGCGGGTCGGTGCGGTAGGTGCGGCCCGTCTCTTCGACCGCGACACCGGGAACGAGCGCCGGATGCACGCCGCGCGGCGGCACGGCGGCAATGTCACGGACGATCTTCTGGGCGGTCTCGGTGGCCTTCGCGGCCTGCCGGACAGCGGCGGTGGTGGTCTTCGGAGCGTCGTTCCTCGGGGGCGTCTTATCGTCCGGAGTGTCCATGAGAACCCATTCTCCCATGCCGGCATACTGCAGCCGGAGTCGCGGCCGGTCCCGCGCACGGCGGAGCGGGTGCGTCAGCGCTGGCGACGCCCGCCGAAGACCGCGTGCAAGAGAGGCAGCGCCGAGACGCAGAGGAGGGTGATGCCGAGCGGCGGCAGGGAGGGCACGAGCAGCGCTCCGCCGACGAGCATCGCGGCGAACAGCACGCCGGAGCCGATACGACGGGCGATGCCCTCGAGCCGGTCGAGGCGACGCTCGAGACGCGACGTGTCGAACGTGACGTTGCCGTCGTCGACGCGCGTGATGATCGCATCGATCCGCTTGGGAAGGCGGTACGTGACGGCCGCGGTCTCCATGGCCTGCTGGGCCATCTCCTGCATGAGGTTGCCCGACTCGTCACGCAGCAGGCGTCCGGCGTAGGGCTCGGCGGCATCCCACACGTTGAAGGTCGGGTCGAGGCTCGAGCACATGCCCGAGGTCAGCGAGACCGCACGGATCAGCAGCAGCATGTTCTCGGGGAGCTGCAGCGGCAGCGAGCGCACCATGTCGCCGAACTCGTCGGCGAAGTCGGCGAACTCCCGCGGATCGACCTTGCTCAGCTCGGCGAAGCCCATGCCGCCGAAGCGGGCGAACAGCGCCCGCAGCGCGCGTTCGAGCTCGGCCGTATCCGCCGAGGGCAGCAGCACGCCGATCTCCTGCGCGGCGGCCACGAGTCCTTTGCTGTCACGACCGGCGACCGCGATGAGCAGCATGCGCAGACCGTCACGGAGGTTCGCCGGGACCTCGGCCATCATGCCGAAGTCGATGAACGTGAGGCGGAAGTTCCGGCCGGTGGTGGATGCCGGCTCCGGCGTCACGAAGATGTTGCCGGGGTGCGGGTCGGCATGCACGAAGCTGTGCGTGAACACCTGGTCGAACATGACCTCGGCGAACACGTCGGCGACCTCGGCCGGATCGATGCCCGCTGCGCGCAGAGCATCCGTGTCGTTGATCTTGATCGCCGTGACATCCGACAGCGTGAGCACGCGGCGGGTCGAGCGCTCCCAGACGATCTCGGGGGCGTCGACGCGGGCGTCGCCGGCGAAGTTCTCGCGGAACCGCTCGGCGCTGGCTGCCTCGTGCAGGTAGTCGATCTCTTCGAGGCTCGTCTGCGCGAACTCCTCGACGAGCCCAGGGGCGTCGACGCGGTCGGCGACCAGGCGCACACGCGTCAGCCAGCGAGCCACGCGGCGGAGGGCCGCGAGGTCGACCGCGACGATCTCGTCGATGCCGGGGCGCTGCACCTTGACGACGACGTTCGCGAGTCCGGTGTCGACGGCATCCTGGGCCGAGAGACGGGCGCGGTGCGCCTGACCCAGGGATGCGGCCGCGACCGGCGACTCGTCGAACCAGGCATACGCCTGCTCCAGCGGCATCCCCAGTTCGGCCTCGGCGGCGGCGCGGATGCCGGCGAACGGCACCGCCGGCACCTCATCCTGCAGCCCCTCGAGCTCTTTCGTGATCTCGGGCGGGAGCACGTCGAGGCGCGACGACATGAACTGCCCGACCTTGATCATGAGCCCGCCGAGCTCGACGGCGAGCACGTGGAACCGCTTCGCGAAGCGCTGCATCCGAGGGGCGCGGGTGCGCTCCGAGACCGAGCTCAGACCGAACTTCGGCAGGACGAGCTCGAACCACCAGATCTTGAGGAATTCACGCGCCGCGAAAGAGAGGATGCGGCGGTACCGGGCACGATGGGCGCCCTGCGCCGCAGCATCCGTCATGTGTCGTCCCTGGGTCGTGTGCGATCAGTCCTGAGCGAGGATCGAGTACAGCCTACGGCGGGCGTCGTCGAGGATCTCGACCGCCTGCTGCACCTGCTCGGTGCTGCCGCTGCGACCGACGGCCGCGGCTGCCGACGCCAGGTCGACTCCGGCCTTGGGCAGTGCGCTGTAGCGGGGGTTGTCGTGCGAGCCCTCACCCTTCGACTGCGACTCCCAGGGTGCCGGATTCTCGGTGTGCTCGGATGCGACCGCGCGACCCGCCTCGGTGAGCGAGTAGGTCTTGCGACCGCCCTGCTCCTCGGCCTCGATCAGGCCCTCGTCGGCGAGGAGCTGCAGCGTCGGGTAGACCGAGCCGGCGCTCGGCTTCCACGAGCCGCCGCTGCGATCGGCGATTTCGTTGATGATCTGATAGCCGTGCATCGGCTTCTCAGCGAGGAGCGAGAGCACCGCGGCGCGGACGTCGCCCTTGGCCATGCGAGAGCCGCCGCTGGGGCGCTGCTCGAACGACTTCTCGAAGGACTTGCGGAGCTGATCCATGGCGTCGAAGATCGCGGATGCGGGTCCGCCCTGACCCGAGCCGAAGCCGGATCCGCCGAACGGGTTCGAGGGGAATGCGTTGTTCATGATGACCTCCCGGAAGTGGTGAGCGATACTCAACGATATATCGTTAAGGCTGGGTGGCGGGTGGGAGTTCTCGTTCGGATTGCACGCCCCATTCCTGAGCGCAAGCCCCGTGCGCCACACAGGTCGCAGTGTTTGACTGCCGGTGATGTCGAATTCGTCTGCCGTTCAGCCTGCGTCCACCTCCATTCGGGTGAGCGTGGTCGTTCCCGTGTTCAGACCGGGGCCGGCATTCGACGAGCTCATCGCGTCGCTCGACTCTCAGACGCTGGATCACTCGCGCTTCGAGGTCCTGCTGTGCGATGACGGATCCGGTGAGGAGACGGCCGCACGGCTGGTCGAGGTCGCGCGCGATCGCGACTACATCCGCGTGGCGTACCTGCCGCACTCGGGCTGGCCGGGCACGCCCCGCAACCACGGGATCGATGAGGCGCGGGGAACGTACATCCAGTTCGTCGACCAGGATGACTGGCTGTATGACGGCGCGCTCGAAGCGCTGTGCGACTATGCCGACAGGAACGGCTCCGACGTCGTGGTGGGCAAGGAGGTGGGCATCGGACGCCCGCTGCCGAAGCGGATCTTCCGCCGTGACGTGCCCCGCGCCGTGCTCGGCGAGGATCCCCTGCTCGAGATGCTCACGCCGCACAAGATGTTCCGCACGTCGTTCCTGCGCGAGAACCGCATCCGCTTCCCCGACGGAAAGGTGCGCCTCGAGGATCACCTGTTCGTCATGAGGGCGTACTTCGAAGCCTCGACGATCTCGATCCTCGCCAGCCAGCCCTGCTACGCGTGGGTCAAGCACGCCGGCAGCGCGAGCTCGTCGCGGATCGACCCCGAGTCGTACTTCCCGCATCTCGAAGCGGTGCTCGACCTCGTCGAGCGATACACCGAGCCGGGGCGACTGCGCGATCGACTGCTGCGGCACTGGTTCCGCGGCAAGATCCTCAAGCGCCTGACGGGCAAGAAGTTCGTCGGATACCCCGACGAGTATCGCGAGCGCCTGCTCGGAGTGGTCGGCCCGCTCGCTCGGCGACGCTTCGGGCCCGGTGTCGACGGCGGCCTCTCTTTCCCGAACCGGATCCGCGCAGCGCTCCTGCGTGCCGACCGGCGCACCGACCTGGTCACGTTCGCGCGGTTCGAGCTCGAGACCACCTGTCGCGCGACGGTCACGTCGGCGCGGTGGTCGCGCGGCGGTGGGCTGTATCTGACGGTCGCCGTCTCGATCACACGCGATGGCAAGGATGCTCTGGTCATCGAACCGGGAACGGGGATCCTGACCTCGCTGCCCGTGGCGATGGACGGCCTGCCCACGGGGCTGCTCGAGGCCGGGCGCGAACTGACGAACGACCGGGTCGAGCTGGTGCTGCGAGACAAGGCCGCGGGGGTCGAACGCCGGGTGGCGAGCGTGCATCCGCGCAACCTCGGGGCGATTCCCGTCGCGATCGACCCGCTGAAGGTGTTCGGTCCCGACGACGAATCGCGCGGCGCGACGCTGTTCGTCACCGTGCGGCGCGCGGGGTGGACGTTCGACGTTCCCCTCACCGCGGATGCCGCGACGCTCGCCGCCGCCGGTCGCTCGCCGCTGCTCGCCGGCCGCACCTGCACGCCTGTCGCGGGGCGCGGCGGCGCGGTCGAGCTGCGTCGCCAGTGGCCCGGCGGGCGGTTGAAAGACGTGGCCGGTCGCGCGGTTCGTCGGATGCGGAGCGGGTCGCGCAAGAAGTAGGCTGCGCCGGCTCGTCTTCAGCGTGCGCTCGACGTCGCCCGATGCCGGCTCGTCCTCAGCGTGCGAGCGTGAGCACCTCCGCGCCGTCCTCCGTGATCGCGATCGTATGCTCGGTGTGGGCCGTGCGGCACCCGGTCGCACTGCGCAGGGTCCATCCGTCGTCGTCGGTGATGAGCTCGTCGGTGTCGGCCATGACCCACGGTTCGAGGGCGAGGAGCAGGCCGGGGCGCAGTGTGTAGCCACGGCCGGGGCGTCCGTCGTTGGCGACGTGCGGATCCTGATGCATCGTCGAGCCGATGCCGTGGCCACCGAACTCGAGATTGATCGGGTAACCCGCGGCGGTCAGCACGGCGCCGATCGCATGTGAGATGTCACCGATGCGGGCTCCAGGACGGGCGACGGCGATGGCCGCGGCGAGCGCACGTTCGGTCGCGTCGATCATCGCGAGATCGGCGGATGCCGCGCTCTCCCCGACCACGAAGCTGATCGCCGCATCGGCGGAGATCCCGCGCAGCGTGACGGCGAGGTCGAGCGTCAGCAGGTCCCCGTCGGCGAGGGCGTAGTCGTGCGGCATCCCGTGCAGCACCGCGTCGTTCACGGCTGTGCAGACATAGTGACCGAAGGGCCCGCGGCCGAACGACGGGGCGTAGTCGACATAGCAGGACTCGGCTCCGGCATCCTCGATCATCTTCTTCGTCCAGCGGTCGAGGTCGAGCAGGTTCACCCCGACGGTCGTGCGCTCTTTCAGTGACTGCAGGATGCTGCCGACGAGCGCCCCGGCATCCCTCGCCCTGGCCAGTTCGTCGCTCGTGAGGATCTCGATCATGGTGCTCTCCGCATCCGGCGTACTGCCGTTCCAATAACTATCCCGGTAATACTATCCCGGTATTAGAATCGGCACATGATGGTTCGCATGCCCCTCACCCCTGCCGAGGTCGAACGCGGCGAGCGCCTGGGCGCCCTGCTGCGGCGAGCGCGCGGCGAACGGTCGATGCTGAGCGTCGCCCTCGATGCGGGGGTCTCGCCCGAGACTCTGCGCAAGATCGAGTCGGGTCGCGTGGCGACTCCCGCCTTCTCGACCATCGCGGCGATCGCGGGCGTGCTGCATCTCTCGCTCGACTCGGTGTGGGCGGAGATCGAACCGCCGGTGCGCACGATCGGGCGCGTGCAGGTCGCATCCTGAGATGGCGCATGCACTGATCACGGGCAGCTCTCGCGGCATCGGGCGCGCCGTCGCCCAGGCCTTCGCTCGACGCGGCGACCGGGTCGTCGTGCACTTCGGTCGAGATCGCGCCGCCGCTGAGGAGACGCTCGCCTCGCTCGAGGGTTCGGGGCATGCTCTCGTGGGCGGCGACCTGGGGGATCCCGCTGAGGCGCAGCGCGTGGTCGAGGAGGCCGTCGCCGCGCTGGGCTCGCTCGACATCCTGGTGAACAACGCAGCCGTCGCGCCGAGTGCGGCGAATGAGCATCGCGTCGACTCGACGTCGTACGCCGAGTGGCAGGCCGCGTGGTCTGCGATGGTCTCGGTGAACCTGCTCGGAGCGTCGAACGTGACGATGCTCGTGGCGCAGCACATGATCGAGCGCGGATCCGGCGGAGCGATCGTCAACGTCGGCTCGCGCGGCGCCTTCCGAGGCGAGGCCGATCACCCCGCATACGCCGCAACGAAGGCGGGGCTGCAGGCGTTCGGTCAGTCGATGGCGCTGGTGCTCGCGCCCCATGGCATCTCGGTCACGTCGGTCGCGCCGGGGATGATCGCGACCGAGCGCCAGTCGGCGAAGCTCGACGGAGAGCAGGGCGACAGCATCCGCGGGCAGAGTCCGTTCGGTCGCGTGGGCACTCCCGAAGAGGTGGCGGATGCCGTTGCGTACCTGACGTCGCCCGGCGCGGTATGGGCGTCGGGGACCGTGCTCGACCTCAACGGGGCGTCGTACTTCCGCTGAGCCCTCGGGCAGCGTCCTGTCACGGGAGCCACCCTTCAGGAGGAGAACTGCGCCTCGGGAGGAGATTCTCCGCGAATCTCTCCTCCCGAGAGGCAGATCTCCTCCCGGGCGGCGGCCACGACGCTCGCGCTTCCGTCCCCACACCCGCACACCCTCACGCTGCGCACCCCGCACCGCACGCACCCTCGGGAGGAGAACTGCGCCTGGGGAGGAGATTTCCCGCGAATCTCTCCTCCCGAGAGGCACATCTCCTCCCGGGCGGCGATGTCGCTCGGGGCTGCGCGCTCCGGGCCACCGCGCTCTTGCGCGTCAGCCCCGCAGCACCGAGTCCAACAGCCCCGGGAACAGCGAGTCGAGCTCGTCGCGGCGGAGCGTCAGCATCCGTCGCCGTCCGTTGGGTTCGTTGCGGATGACCCCCGCTTCGCGCAGAACCTTCATGAAGTGCGACTTGGTCGACTTGGGCAGGTTCGGGTCGGTCGCGTGGCACTCGGCCATGTCGAGCGGACCGTCGGCGAGCTGCCGCGCGATCGCCAGGCGCTCGGGGTCGCTGAGCGCGAAGAGCACGTCCGTGAGCTGAATCTCGGAACGCTCCGGGTGCGGAAGGTCGCCTGGCATAGTTCGAGAATAGTTGAACAATCACGGGGAGGCGAGTACGCTCCGATAGTTCGATGATTCTCGAACCTAACGAGTTCGAGACCTCACCCGCGGGAGCACAGATGACCATCACGTCACCGATCGCCACGACGACGACCGCGCCGATCCGCCGCCCGCGCTTCGGCTTCGCGCTGGCGATCGTCACGCAGATCGCGATGATGATGGGGGCGAGCGCACCGTCGCCGTTCTACCCGGTACTCGCGGCCGAGATCGGGTTCGACGCGATCGTCATCAGCGCCGTGTTCGCCGTCTACGCGATCGCCCTGCTGCTCGCGCTGCTCACCGCCGGGTCGCTCTCCGACCACGTCGGACGCCGCCCCGTCGCGATCGGCGGACTCCTCCTGCTCGCCGCGAGCATGCTGCTGTTCTGGCATGCCGACAGCGTCGCGACGCTCATGCTCGCGCGCATCCTGCAGGGTGCCGCGAGTGGCGTGCTGATCGCCTCCCTCTCGGCCGCCGCCCTCGACCTGGCTCCCGGCGGACGCTCACGGGTCGCCGCCCTGTGGAACGCCCTCAGCCCCGGCATCGGCCTCGCCCTCGGCGCTCTGATCTCGGGCATCGCCCTCGACGTGACCGGCCAGCCGCTGCTCGACGTGTTCGCTCCGCTGACCGTCGTCTACCTCGCGCTCGCCGCGCTCTTCTTCCTCGCGCCCGAGACCGCACCGCTTCGACCCGGAGCACTGGCGTCGCTGAGTCTCCGCCTGTCGGTGCCGGCCGGCATCCGCTCGGACTTCTGGCGGGGCGCGCCCGCGATCATCGCCGGGTGGGCGACCGGTGGACTCTTCCTGTCGCTCGGCGCGAACATCGTGCGCACCGAGCTCGGCGGGGAGGCGCACGTCTGGCAGGGGCTCGCGGTCGCGATGCTCGCAGGAATCGGCGCGATCACCGCGTTCATCTTCCGCAACCGGATGCCGCGCACCTCCGTCATCTTCGGCACCGCCGCGCTCGCGACAGGAACCGCCCTGTCACTCTGGGCCCTCTCGGCCGAGTCACTCCCCTTCTACCTCGCCGCGACCGCCATCACCGGCATGGGCTTCGGCACCGCCTTCTCGGGAGTCGTCGCCTCACTCGCACCCCGCATTCCCGCCACCGACCGCGCCGACACGTTCGCGGTGATCTACCTGCTCGCCTACCTCGCGTTCGGGGTGCCCGCGGTCGTCGCCGGGACGCTGGTCGGGGTGTTCGGGCTCGGAACCGTGTGCGTCGGATACGGGGTCGTGGTCATCGTGCTCGCGTTGGTCGCGCTGGCGCTGCGGGTGCGCCGCACGGAGTAAGGGTCGGAGCCGGCGCGCGGCGATTCCGGTGTGGGCTTCGCGGCTGCATGCGCCTCGGAAGCAGATTCGCACTTCACAAGTCCGGGCTCCCTGATTCCGGACTTCCCAGTGAACATTGACTTCGTCAGCGCACGGATTCCCGCGGTCGATGCGCCGCGTCAGGCATGTCAGGCGGTCTTCAACGGCTGGATCACCGCAAGAGCATCCGCGATCGCATCCCGCTCCACTTCGAGATCGAACTGCGTCTGAAGGTTGATCCAGAATTGTGCGGTCGTGCTGAAGTAGCGCGCCAGTCGCAGCGCCGTGTCAGCGGTGATTCGGCGCTTTCCGAGGACGATCTCGTTGATCCGTCGCGGAGGCACACCCAGCGCGACCGCGACACGATTCTGCGTGAGTTCGAGCGGCTCGATGAACTCGTGCATGAGCACTTCGCCGGGATGGATCGGCGGGAGTTCGTTCATGGTCGCCCCTTGTCTTCAGTGATAGTCGATGATCTCGACGTCTTCAGCGCCGCCGTCGGTCCAGCGGAAGCAGATGCGCCACTGATCATTGATGCGGATGCTGTGCTGACCGATCCTGTCGCCACGCAGCTGCTCGAGCCGATTTCCGGGTGGTGCACGAAGATCGTCGATCACGACTGCCGCATCGATCATCACGAGCTTTCGCAACGCCACTCTCAGAATCCGGGGATCGATACGCTTCACCGACTCCCGCCGCCATAGCCGCCCGGTCGTCGGATCCGCGAACGACCGGATCATTGAAGAACTCTATAACGCGTTGCGTTAATGACGCAACGCGTTATACGCGACCGGGTCCCGACTGACACTCCCGGCATCACGGATCCCCCTTTGCAGGCATCGGAAGTCACAAGCCCACCGAGAACCGTAAACCCGTCTGGCGTGCTCCGTCCGGCATCCCGGAATTGCCTGGGCTCAAAGCCGGATGCCGGATGCCGGCTGCCGGACCGCGGACGCCGCCCCGACCTACCGCCCCGCGAGCAGCTCCCGCAGCCGTGCGACCTCCGCCTCGGGCATCCCGTACCCGTGCTCGGGCGCGGGGTACACACCGTCGCGCACCTCGTCGGCATAGGCCTGGACTCCGGCGACCGACACTCCCCGCACATCGGCATAGCGCTTGACGAACTTGGCGACGCCGCCGGCGTAGATGCCGAGCAGGTCGTGGAAGACGAGCACCTGGCCGTCGGCATCCGCTCCTGCTCCGATACCGATCAGCGGAATGCGCAGGAGGGGCGCGAGCGCCGCGGTGACCTCTGACGGCACGGCTTCGATGACGAGCACCGAGACTCCGGCATCCTGCAGCGCGAGGGCGTCGTCGATCACGGCGAGCGCGGCGTCGGCGGTGCGTCCCTGGGCGCGGTATCCACCGAGGGATGTCGCGGTCTGCGGGGTCAGCCCGACGTGTCCGACCACGGGGATGCCGGCATTCACCAGCGCGCGGGCGCGGTCGACCGTCGTGCCGCCGCGCTCGATCTTGATGAGGTCGACGCCCGCCTCCTTGATGAAGCGCTGCGCGGTCGCGAGGGCGAGCTCGTCCGACGCCTCATACGAGCCGAAGGGCAGGTCGCCGACGAGCAGCGGCTTCGTCAGGCCCCGTCGCACGGCCTTCGTGAGCATGAGCATCTCGTCGATCGTGACCGGCACCGTGCTGTCGTAGCCGAGCACGGTCATCGCGGCCGAGTCGCCGACGAGCACCATGTCGACGCCGGCCTCCTCGACGATCTGCGCACTCGGAAAGTCGTACGCGGTGACCATGACGATCGGCTCACCCGCCTGCTTCTTCGTGGCCAGATCGCCCAGGGTCAGGCGCTTCGACGGGGCAGCGTGGGCGCTCATCGGGCGACCCCTCTCAGCAGGTGGTTGTCGATCAGTCGGGCGGCGCCGACGCGGGCGGCGACGAGAAGCAGTGCGTCTCGTTCGACGGCCGTCACGGGCTGAAGGGTCTCGGCATCCCGGAGTTCCAGGTACTCGGCGTCAATTCCCGCCTCGTCGAGAACAGCCTGAGCAGCAGGAAGGATGCTCTCCCCCGACCGGTGCGCCGCGTCGGCGGCGTCGAGGGCGCGGTTGAGCGCGGTCGCCTGGGCGCGAGCATCCGCGTCGAGGTAGACGTTGCGCGAGCTCATGGCGAGACCGTCGGGTTCGCGCACGATGGGGCAGGCCTCGATCCGCACGTCGAGGTCGAGGTCGCGCACGACCCGGCGGACGACGAGCACCTGCTGTGCATCCTTCTGACCGAAGTAGGCGACGTCGGGCTGCACGATGCCGAACAGCTTGGTGACGACGGTGGCGACGCCATCGAAGTGGTGGGGTCCGCGGCTGGCGCCGTCGAGCACCTCGGTGATGCCCGCGACGTGGATGGTCGTGGCGAAACCGTCGGGGTAGATCTCGGCGGGCTCGGGGGCGAACAGGATGTCGACGCCCTCGGACTCGGCGAGCGCAGCGTCGCGGGCCTCGTCGCGCGGGTAGGTGCTGAGGTCTTCGTTCGCGGCGAACTGGGTCGGGTTGACGAAGAGCGAGACGACGACGAGTCCGTTCTGCTCGCGAGCGGCGCGCATGAGCGAGAGGTGCCCCTCGTGGAAGGCGCCCATGGTCGGCACTAGTCCGACGGACTTGCCCGCCGCCTTGGCGTCGCGGACCGAGGCTCGCACCTCGGCGATCGTGCGGAGGATTCTCATGCCTCGGGCTCCTCGGTGGTGGCGGCGTGATCGGCGGTGGTCGCATGTGGCGCGCGCCCGGCGACCGCGCGGGTGGCGGTGGCGAGCGCGTCGAAGAGGTCTTGGTACTCGGCGGATGCTGCGCGCTGCCGCGCCACGGTGTCTTCATCGCCCCGCACGATCGGCCCAGTGAGAGCGGATGCTGCGCCGGACGCCACCCAGTTGTCGACCGTCTGTCGCACGAGCGGTGCGAGGTGTGCGCGGTCGACGCCCGCGTCCTTCGCGAGGTGTTCGGCCGCATCGAGCACGGTGAGCACGAAGTTCGAGGCGAAGGATGCGGAGGCATGGTACTCCGCGCGGTGGGCGTCGTCGACGTGGAACGGGTTCGCGCCGAGCGCCCTGGCGAGCTGCTCGGCCACCTCGAGCGCCTCGGGGGTGCGGCCGTCGATGGCGACGCCGATGCCGTGGAAGACCTCGGCTGACTCCTTGCCCGTGAAGGTCTGCAGCGGGTGAAGGCTGAAGTCGACGTCGGTCAGCGGCGTCGCCCCCGAGACGTGGGCGACGAGCCGCGCGTGGGATCGAACGGCGAAGGCTACTGCCGGGATGGCGGAATCCGGAACGCAGAGCAGTGCGATGTCGGCATCCGGGGCTCGGTCTTCGCGGCGCAGGGGTCCGATGACGACAAAGCCCGCTGCGCGCAGGGCCCGCGCGAGTACGCCGCCGAGACGGCCGGCGCCGACGATGGCGATGGTCGTTTCGGGGGCGAGAACAGGGGTGCTGTGCATGTCGATTCCCCGGCCGAGACGGTCGGCGCGGATGGGATGAGTATCCGCCCGGGATGGGGTGCGCGCAAAATCTGAGAGCAGAGTGGCAACCAAAAGAGCGCGCATCGTTACTTTTATGCGCACTAGCTTGAGCATATATCGGGCTTATCGATTCCCGGAGTCCCGCGATCAGTTGTGGAGGTTTGCGTCCTTGCCGACCTCGACGATTGAGATCGCCCGGCATGCCGATGTTCTGCGGCGCCGCGCTTGCTCGCGACACGATGCGCTGCCACTCTGGGTCGCGGGCCACTCGACCTCGCTCTCAACTAGCAGGGCTGTCTCATAGAGGAGACACCATGAACACTCTCCAAATACTCGGCGGAGCTGTCATCGCGGCGAGCGCGCTCGCCATGCTCACGGCGTGCTCCTCGGCGGACGAATCCGTGACTGTCCTCAACGTCGGAGGAACCAGAATCGCCGTGAGCAGCGACTCGAACGAAGGCAGTGACGCTCAGTTCGTCGGCCGACTCATCCAAGACGAGCATGGATGCTGGGGCGTCGAGACAGACGACGAGACTTACACGATCGTGTGGCCGGCCGGAACGACACTCGACGAAGACGGTGTCCGCACAGCAAGCTTGCCCGACGTCTTGGCGCTCGGAGAGACTCTCGAAGCATCGGGCGGAGAGATCATCGAGGGCGCATTCCCCAACCTCGAGGACGCGTGCTCTACGCCAGTCATCCAGATCTGGAGCGTGACGGGGAGCTGAACTCAGGAGGCGAAGCGTCCGTCACGCGTAGCGCTCGGCCAGCCAGGCTTCGCCGACGATCGGGATCCCGTAATCACGGGCCTTCCGAGCCTTACCTGACAGGGAATCTGGGTCAGCCGCGATCACGAGCCTCGCCGCCTTCGTCACGGCGGGCTTCGGAGTGAAGCCGTGCTCGCGCAGCCGCTTCTCCCACTCCGACCGCGGCCTGGCCATGTCGCCAGTCAGCACGACGATGTCGCCGGGGGTCAGCGCGAACGCCTCTGCGGGTGCGGCCTCGGCGACCTCCACCGGTCGCGCGAGGGCGTCGAGCACGACCTCCGCGGGGACTTCGAGCAGATGGGCGACTGCGAGAAGATCGGCACGCTCGTCTTCGGTGACCACGCCGTCCGACCACGCGATACGCACCAGAGCGGAGAGGTAGTCGCGGTGAAGTCGTTCGACGGTGGCGCGGCCGAGGCCTGTGCGATCGGCGTGTGCCACCAGCGCATTCTTCTCGTGCTCTGACAGGTAGCGGTCGAGCAGGCACCGCTCGACGAGCGCGACGTATTCGGCCTGCTCGTCCGAGTCGCTGATGTCAGGGACCCTGTCGACAATGCGTTCGAGGAAGCTCGGCGAGTACTCTTCCACGCCGGTGCGGGCCAGCCAGGGGTGGCGCTCGCCCGGGTGCGGAGCGAGCCGCTCGGCGCTGCCGAGAAGCTCCGTCCATGACGACAGCCCCGTGCTGGCGACGAAAGCTCCGAGCAACTCCGCGGTCGCTCGCGCGTCGACCGCGGCACGGTGTCCGCCGTTCAGGTCGATGTCGAAAGCGGCGCAGCAGTCGGCGAGGGTCGTGCTGCCTCCGAGATGAGTGCGCGCGAGACGCATGGTGCAGAGGCTGACGAATGGCACACCACCCCAGTACGCCGCGCGCCCGAGCTCGGCCTGCAGGAATCGCATGTCGAACGAGGCGTTGTGGGCGACGACCACGCGTTGCGAGAGAAGGTCGACGAGATCCGCCGTGATGTGCGAGAACTGCGGTGCGCGCAGGATCTCGCGAGCACTGATGCCGTGGATGTCCTGCCGCCCGAGATCGCGACCCGGGTTGATCAAGGTCTCCCACTGCCCGGTGATCGTGCCGTCGGGCTCGGAGTGCACGACCGAGATCTCGATCGCGCGGTCCGTGCCCTCGGCATGGAACCCGGTCGTCTCGAAGTCGATCGTCGCGAAGCCGGAGGACGGGGTGGGGATCACACTCATGATCGCCAACATATCGGCGAAGTCCGACGACGCTCGACGATGACACGGACGCTCAGCATCCGCCGTACCCTTAACTGTTCTGCCCCATCCCCGGGCACCTTCTCTGGAGCATCCCCATGTCTGCAACTGCGGTCGACGATCGTGCCCGCTATCGGGCGAATCCCACCGTCCTTCAAGCGCTGAAGAGTCCGCGGATGCTGACGCGCGAGGTGCTCGCGGGTCTGGTCGTGGGGCTCGCGCTGATTCCCGAGGCAATCGCGTTCTCGGTGATCGCGGGGGTCGACCCGAAGGTGGGCCTGTTCTCGTCGTTCATCATGGCGGTGTCGATCGCGTTCCTCGGTGGGCGTCCGGCGATGGTGACCGCGGCGACCGGAGCCGTCGCGCTCGTGATCGCACCGGTCGCGCCGACGTATGGGATGGACTACTTCATCGCGACGGTCATTCTCGCGGGCATCTTCCAGGTGATCCTCGGGGTGTTGGGCGTCGCGAAGCTGATGCGGTTCATTCCGCGCAGCGTCATGGTCGGGTTCGTGAACGCACTGGCGATCTTCGTGTTCAGCTCACAGTTCCCGCAGCTGATCGATAAGCCGTGGATGGTGTATCCGCTGGTCGCGCTGGGAATCGTCGTGATGATCGTGATGCCGAAGATCACCAAGGTCGTGCCGGCGCCGCTGGTGTCGGTGGTCATCGTGACGGCCGTGGTGCTGACGTTCGCGATCACCGTGCCGACGGTCGGCGATCAGGGCGAGCTGCCGAAGAGCCTGCCCGAGCTGTTCATCCCGAATGTGCCGCTGACGTGGGAGACGTTCACGATCATCGCGCCGTTCGCGCTCGGGGTCGCGCTGGTCGGACTCATGGAGTCGCTGCTCACTGCGAAGCTCGTCGACGAGATCACCGACACCCACTCGAACAAGACGCGTGAGTCGTGGGCTCAGGGCGTCGCGAACATCCTCTCCGGAACTTTCGGCGGCATGGGCGGATGCGCCGTCATCGGACAGACCATGATCGGCGTCAAGGCCTCGGGCGCCCGGACCCGCATCTCGACGTTCTGCGCCGGCATCTTCCTGTTCCTGCTGGTCGTCGTGTTCGGCGACTTCGTCAGCACGATCCCCATGGCGGCCCTCGTCGCGGTGATGATCATGGTCGCGATCGGGGCGTTCGACTGGCACAGCGTCAAGCCGTCGACCCTGAAGCGGATGCCGAAGAGCGAGACGTTCGTGATGGTGGCGACTGTCGTTCTCGTGCTGTTGACGCACAACCTCGCGATCGGCGTTGTCGGTGGGGTGCTCGTCGCGTCGGTGCTGTTCGTGCGGAGGGTCGCGCACTTCGTGTCTGTGTCTCGGACTGTTTCTCCCGCCGGGGATTCCGTCACGTATGTCGTGAACGGGGAGCTGTTCTTCGCGTCGAGCAACGACCTGACGACGTTGTTCTCGTACTCGGTGGATCCGGACTCTGTCGTGGTCGATCTGTCGGGATCGCACATCTGGGATGCGTCGACCGTCGCCGCGCTGGATGCGATCGAGACGAAGTACACCGCGCTCGGGAAGAGCGTCGAGATCATCGGGATGAACGAGAGCAGTCAGCGGATGCGGGGGCGGTTGACCGGCGGGTT
Source organism: Microbacterium phyllosphaerae (assembly GCF_017876435.1). Taxonomy (NCBI): domain Bacteria; kingdom Bacillati; phylum Actinomycetota; class Actinomycetes; order Micrococcales; family Microbacteriaceae; genus Microbacterium; species Microbacterium phyllosphaerae. The sequence goes on along the minus strand of NZ_JAGIOA010000001.1, from coordinate 840,899 downwards.
CGAGTGAGCGATCTACCCGGGTAGATCGCAGTCCAGTGATCTACCCAGGTAGATCAAGCTTCGCCCAGGTGCATCGGACGCGGTCCCGTCACGTTCAGCGAGAGCGCCCAGGGCCCGGCACCTCGTTTGATGATCTCCTTCACGATCCGCTCCTCGTGGCGCAGGAACAGAGCGGCCTGCTCCTCCGGTCGCATGTCCCTCTTGGCGCCGATCCACACCGATCGGATTCCGTGCTCACGGTAGGCGGCAAGCTCGGCGGGACGAGTTCGGATGCGTCGGTCGCGTGTGACGACGACAAAGCCTCGCGCCCCGACGATCGGCATCCACTCGAGATCGAGAGCACCGAGCGGCACCTCGGGCAGATCCGGATGCCCGGGAGACAGGAAGTCGCTGCGCCCGGAGCGTCGTAGCACCTTCGCCAGGCCCAGCGTGTTCTCGTCCGCGAAGTACACCGGCGAGAACGGAGTCATCAGGCTGCTCGGTCGCTGCCGACGATGAGTTCGAAGCGCAACGCCTCGTCGACCTGGTCGAGAGTCAGTTCGTAGAGGTCGGCGAGCTCATCGCGCGAGCTGCCGGCTTTGTAATCGCCGGCGAGGACTTCGGTACGCACGTTGCGGACCGCGGGCTGACCGAAAGTGCGCGCAGGATCCATGACGACGAACGGGGTGCGCGGATCGGGCTGGATGCTGCCTGCGGCGCCGTCCACGTACTTCACAGCGCCGCTGAATCGCTCGGTCGCAGCGGTGAGCATGCTCTGTCCGTTGCGCACCACGACGAGCTGAAGGGACCGGTCCAGTCCGACCTCTTCCTGGACGATCTGCACGAGCTCTCTGCCTTCGACTTCGAGGAACGGCTGTGCGAGCGCGAGTGGGTAACGTCCGAACCGCTCTCGAAGCTGCTCGATCGCCGGACGCAGTTTCTGAACGGTGACGTCGCGGCTTCGGAACTCGGCAAGGAGTCGAGCCTCGACCATCTCGCCCCAGGTGACGACCTCGGTTCCCGTCGAGGCTTCGCGAAGGATCGGCTCGTAGAACTTCCCCGCCCTCGAGTACCCATCGAGCCAGCGCCGGGCAGTACCGCCATGCAGGCCAACGAGACGATCGACGTCCGAATAGGAGTAGATCGCCCTGTCGAGCATCGAGGTGGTCATGGCGTCAATCATGACAGTCCCCGACGACAGCTTGGGGATTGCGTGCAGCCTCGCCTCGTGGACCATCAGCTCGCTGCCGTCACAAGGATGCCGGTCTCGTCGCGCGCCCAGGTGAGGTTCGAGCTGTCGCGGAACCGCATCCCGGCGATCGTGCGCTTCTTCGACTTGGTGACGGGTCGAATCTCGTCGTCGAACGAGCGGAGCCGCGACGCGAACTCCCAGGCGTATGTGGTGAGGGCGGTGAGGACGTCTGCGAGGGATCTGAGTTGCACGGGATGACCGTACCCACCCAACAGCCGCCCCCAGCCCGGACGCGCCGCTGCGTGAAGCAGTACATCGGCATCCATCAAACGGCGATCGACTCACGCCATCCGTCAGCCGATGGCTGCCTGGATCTGCGCCGCGAGCTTCTCGACAGCCTTCTTGTTCTTCTTGCCGTCGAGCAGTGCCGGCGGACGATTGTGGTGCACGTTGAGTGTGAGCTGCACATCAGACCCGGATTCCGCGGGGGTCGTGATCGCGCGGCCGAGGAGCTCCCAGTTGAGCATCGTCTTGCGGGTCTGGAAGTCGATCTGCATGCCATCGGGGCTCTCGTGGAGAACCTTGGCCTTGTTCTCAGCGAGAACTCGCTGCACGGCCGCTGCGGTGGTCGCCGCATCGGCGTTCGAGTGGAATGTGGTGGTCGCTTCAGCTGACATCGTGATCCCTCCAGGTCATGGTGTGTCCGGCCACCCTAGCGAAGCGGCCTTCCGGTCTGGCCCGCTTGTCAGCGCAGGACCCCGGCCTGACGCAGGGCATCGCGAAGGCTCTCCACTCCAGTGAAATGATGCGTCGGCATGCCGAGCGCACGTGCGCCAACGAGCTTGCTGGCGGAGTCATCGGTAAAGAAGACCTCGGCGGGTGCGAGCTGCATGGTGTCGAGAACGTACTGGAACGCTCGCACGTCAGGCTTCGTCCAGCCGATCTCGGCAGAGTTGAAGACCGCCTCGAAGTGCGGGGCCAGATTCATGGATGCGATCTCGGCGGGGATCGTGTCAGTGCCGTTGGTGAGGATCGCCGTGCGGATGCCGAAAGTCCGCAGATCGTCGACGAGATCGATGACCTGCTCATCGGCCTGGAACGGCTGAGTTCCCCATGCCTCGGCGGCTTGAGCGTTGCCCAGCGCGCCGCCGATACGTTGCACCCACTCGCGGCGGGAGATCGCCCCGGTCGTCACCTGGTCGAGGAGTTGCGGGGCGAAAGCGATGGCTTCGATCGCCCCAGGGCCGAGGTCGTGAGAGCGTTCGATCGCCGTGACGTTCTCCGGGTCGAAATGACGGACGACACCATCGAGGTCGAAGAGCACGGCGCGGATGGGAGGCATCGGATCACGATAGCGGGCACCATGACGAGGAGAGCGGGACGCTTGCGCCATGATCGGAGCATGGAAGCATCGCCAATCCTCGTCTGGACCCTTCAGCAGGAGATCCCCGTTCCGCCCGACGTGTACTCGCTTCTCGTTGAGGGTGAACAGCCGATCACATCTTTCAAGACGTTCCGCGACTCCGCGACGTTCACTACGAAGCGACTGATCGTCCGCGATGCGCAGCGGATCACCGGCAAGAAAGTTGAGATCTACTCCCTGCCCTACAGCGCCATCAACATGTGGTCGTCTGAGAACGCCGGCACCCTCGACTGGAACTCCGAGATCGAGCTCTGGACGCGTGCCGGCCACATCAAGGTCAGGCTCTCGAAGGGCGCGGATGTCAGGAGGATCGACAGCCTGATCGCTTGGGCTGTGCTGCAGGCGCACTGAGCCTTCGATGCGTGAGGGGTCGAATCAACCCGCGTTGACTTGACCTCCTCGTGTGACGCCAACGAAGGAAAGGGCGGCTATCGTCAGTCGGCACGGACTTTGACTGCGCTGACATCGTTGAGTTCGATCTGAGCGGCGCCGTCGTAGTTTGTGATCGTTCCAGAGGTGCACACCTCCGTGCCGGAGGGAATCGACTCGACTCCTCCGACGTCCCAGAGGACGATCGTGAAGCGCGCGACGTCCGGATAGTCGCGGCCGAGGTTCAGGAAGACGTCGTCGTCGGAACCGCGGATGCTGGCGAGCGGCCCGCACACATACTGACTCTCGCCCACGTGAGCGATGGCTTGGTCCCAACTGATGCTGCCGTCGGACGGAGCTTGCGCGGACGCCGCAGCGGACGCGCTGCAAAGTTGATCTGCCCTGAGCAACGCGGTCGCGGCTTCACCGACCCGATCGACCCAGACGTCACATGCGTCAGCGCCGAACTGAGCGATCGATCCCTTCGACGAGATGTATCCGACAAGAGCGTCGTACTCCTCAGGGCACGAGCTGTTGAGCCAGTCGATCTTCTCGCCGATGCTCCCCGCCGTATCTCCCGCGCGTTCCTGGCTGAGCGCGGCGTCGAACACCTCCTGGCAGCTGTCCGGTGCTGCGTGAGACGGTTGCCGGTCGTCTGCCTGAGCATTCCACCACCACACGCCGCCGATGGCGAGCGCGCCTATGACGATCCACGGCGTCCAGTTCTTCTCCGACTCGGCCATGATCAGCCCGCGAGTTCGCAGGCGATAGCGTTGTACATTTTGGTGGCCGGGTCGTCGGTGACATGGAACTTCGTCGTGCCCGTCGACTTCAGCATCAGCCTGGAGATCTGCGTTGTCGTCAGAGGGGTGGCACCAGCGAGTTCGACGAGCTCGCCACCCTCGACTCGTGCTGTGCCCGAGTAACGCTGGCCCGCCGAATCGACGAGGATCTCGTACTTGCTGTCTTCGTTCACGTAGACGCCCGTGCAGCTGTAAGAGCCGTCCTGCAGCGTCGCGAATGGCGATTGCGCGTTCCACCACCAGATACCGCCAATCGCGAGGACCGCCAACACCGCGTAGGGCTTCCATGTGCGCCACATTGTGCGCTCCTCCATACAGGCTCCTGACCCCAGCGGTTCCCGATATATCAACCTGAGCATAGCGACCCGATCCTGCCGCTCACGCGTCGAATAGCGCATGTGACGGCGACAGCATCGTCGTGGCCTTCATCGCATGACGGCATCCACCGATCCCCTATGCTGACCCAAGAATTCGGAAACCGAAGTCGCCGCGACACCGACCTCGCTGGCTGGCTCCGAAGGCGGCGTGCGTGAGCATTATGTGACACGCAAATAGTCCTGAACGTGTGCGTGCGGTCGAGGGAGAATCACATGGCAATCAAAGTCGACAACGTTCGTGTCTCTTCGGTGGGTGAACTCCTCGCAGAAAAGCTCTTCATCCCCGAGTATCAGCGCCCCTACAGCTGGGAACCCTCAACTGCGCTGCAGCTGGTCGATGATGTGATGGAGGCACTCCATGACCCACAACGCGCCGAGATCCCGTACGTTCTCGGCTCGATCATCCTCCACGATGACGATGGCACGCTCATGGTCGTGGATGGTCAGCAACGACTGCTCACGATTCGGATGATGCTCGCGATCACGGCCCCATGCGCGAAGTTGACGATCGAAGAAGGTGACACCGCAGTGTCGCGGGTATGGCGGGCACTGCAGAAGCGGCTCGGTTCGACTCCGCCGGGCTTCGCTGCCTTCGTCCAAGATCTTTGCCAGATCGTGCGAGTCGAGACCGACGACCCCGACGAGGCATTTCGAGTCTTCGACTCGCAGAATTACCGCGGCAAGCCGCTCGCACCGCACGACCTCCTCAAGGCGCACCACCTTCGCGAGATGCGCGCCGAGTCCGACGCGATGAAAGCCGCAGTCGTCGAAACATGGGAATCGGTGGCGTCCGAAGAGCTCGACAGGCTCTTTTCGACATACCTCTACCGAATCGCCCGGTGGTCGCGCGGCCAGAGTGCAACCACGTTTACAGCCCGCGACATAGGCTTGTTCAAGGGGATTTCGGCGCGCGGCTCAGCTTCACCGAGCGAGCGTTACCATCTCGCCGCGCAAGCCGCGATCCCGCTGCTGACGGCACTGAGCGACGTGAACAGCCACGCGATAAGGCGGGACATCGCTCGCACGCGCTTTCAACTCGATGCACCGATCGTCGCCGGAAAGCCGTTCTTCGAGATGGTGACGTTCATGCTGGAAGAGCTGAAGGATCTCGCGGTCGTCGCGCACATCGGCGACCTGTCAGATTACGCGCTGTACGACCGGGCGCTGCTCCAGGAAGAGCTCGACGGTCGGCGTGCTCTCTCTGAACTCCCATCTCGCAGCCGATACCGCTATGTGGCCGAGCTCTACCTGGCAGCGTTGCTCTACTACTCGAACAGGTACGGAGATACAGAGTTGGAGGCTGTTGGCGCCAGCCTGTTCTCCTGGGCGTATTCGCTGCGAGTCAAGCACCTCCGCGTGCAATTCCGATCCATCGACAACCACGCCCGGTCGTTCGAGGCGCCATTCATTCAGCTTCGAAGCGGCGCGTCCCCCGCATCGATCGCGGGCATCGTCGTCGAAGCGGACGCCTACCAGCCCGATCACGAGAGCACGCTGACCACGATCGTGAACGGAGTACCTCGCACATGAGCACAGGTGAACTCAACGCGCGTCTCTTGACTGTGGGGGAGCTATTCACCGACGACACCGTCTACACCGTGCCCGTCTACCAGCGAAACTACGCCTGGCGCGCGCCGCAGATCGAACAGCTGATCAGTGACATCCAAGACGCGGCTTCCGAGGTCGACTCGGACCCTGACGCCGGCTACTTCCTTGGGAACCTCATCGTCACAGCCCGTCCCTCGATCTCACCCGACTTCGAAGTGATAGATGGCCAACAACGTCTCACCACCCTCCACCTCCTTCTCAGCTTCCTGACGGAGAGTCGGGCGTTGACTTCTGACACACACACGGATCGACTGCGGTATGAGTCACGCCCCCGCGCCGCGGAAGCGCTGCGTCGGGTAGCCCGCAACGCCGCCACGATCTCGACACACGACTTCGCAGCTCGCGAAGACACTGGCATCCACGAGGGCTTCAACGTCATCCAGCAGTTCATCAAGCAGCATCCGACGCTTCGCTCCCCCGATGCGTTGACCGCATTCGCCGACTACCTGTGCCGGAAGGTCACGCTTGTACGGGCCGAGCTGCCGAAGGAGACGGATCTGAACCGTTACTTCGAAGTCATGAACACGCGTGGGCAGCAGCTCCAGCAGGTTGATATCGTCAAGGCTCGACTGATGAGCCGACTGCCGGAGCCGTCCGAGCAGTCGTGCTTCGCGTGGATCTGGGATGCGTGCGCCGACATGGACTCATATGTTCAGATGTCTCTCACCCGCGGCAAACCCGACCTGCGCACGGTGATCTTCGGGGATGACTGGTCGTGGTTGTCGAAGCGGACTTTTGCTGAGCTGTGCGACGCACGTGCTTCCTCCATGGGAACCTCCGCCGAGGCGCCACCCCCTAGCCCGTCCCAGATGTCCCTCGACGAAGCGCTGCACGCATACTCGATGAGGGGACAACAGGACCACGGCGAGGACGTCGACAACGTCCGCTTCCGTTCGACGATCGATTTCCCCGCCTTCCTGCTCCATGCACTCAAGGTCATGGAGGGCGGCGAGGACGAGCTCGAGGGCCAACTCGACGACAAAAGGCTGATCGGACGATTCGAGGAGGCTGTCCCCGGCGCCGCGGCAGAACAGTGGGTACGAAAGTTCGCGGTCACTCTGCTCATCTGCAGGAACATCTTCGACAATCTCGTGCTGAAGCGGCAATTCACGGCGACCGCGAACGACGACGGAGACTGGTCGGTGCAGCGCTTGATACGCCGGAGTTCCAAAGGGCGCCATCTGGCTGGCTACATCAATTCCTTCTCGAAGGGCGCCTCAGACGCCGAGGCGAGTGGAGATGTCGACGAGACGACGAGCGGCATCGTGCTGCTGGAATCGATGCTTCGCGTGACTTACACGTCGCCACGCACGATGCATTGGATCACGCGCGTACTGCGATCGGCAGCGGCCGCTGGCTCGCCCCTCGCCGGGAGCGACCTCGCGGGGCTTCTGCAGGACTATGCCCGCGCAAGGGTCCGGGAGGCTTTTCCCGTGTCCGCGCAACCGCAAGGCTTCGACATCCCCCGAATCGTCTTCACATATCTGGACTACCTCCTACTACGTGATGCACCTCAGCGGGACTTCCGATTCTCGTTCCGCAACTCGATCGAACACTTCTACCCGCAGCGCCCCGATGAGCATCAGAGCGGTGCGGTGGTGTCCCCCGAGAATCTCAATCTGATCGGCAATCTCGCCCTTGTGAGCGTCGGAGCGAACTCGAAGTTCAGCAACTCTCTTCCGAGAGCGAAGGCCGAGAACTTCCGTTCGACGATCGAAGCCCAGAGCGCGAAGCTCCACCTGATGGCTGAGACCACTCGCGAACAAGGTTGGAGCGACGAGCAGCTCGTCCGCCATCATCGCGAAATGGTCGAACGCATACGGAGAGACTTGGCGATCGATGACAGCATCGACCCCCGGTAGGTACCTCCTCGCGGCGCGAGGTGAATATTTTCTCCGCTGGCATCTCGTAATGCCTTGTGTCGACCCGAGTCGATACTCTGAACCAATGACACCGTCGCCATCCCGCGCCGTCTACCTCAAGCATTACCCGAACGGGAAACTCGCAGACACACGGATCTTCTTGTTCGAGGACGGGACGTTCGAGGAGGAACTCGCGACTTCCGCCGATGAGCTCATCGCAGTCGGCGAGTGGGACATCACCCACGAAGATGAGACCGTGACGGTGGCGGTCCGAGTCGGCGAAATGGAGCGGCGATACGACACCGGGGAGACGTGGGGAGATCCGCCGATGTACGCGTCGGGCATCGAACCGGACACGGGACTCGAAGCGCGGCTGTACAGGATTGATCCCACCGACGCCGATTCCGAGGAAACCGCATGACTTCCTCGTTCATCGCCCGCCCCGCAGATGCCGTCGCCTGGCCGTTCTACACGGAACAGACCTCGTTCCGGTGGGCGGCGGATGATGTGACCGACGTCGCTCGGTTCCTCGGAATCCTCCCCGCCGATCTGGAGGTCAGCCACGAAGGGCATACTGTTCCATCGCGGCTCCGCGGTCAGCGAATCAGCCTCGTTCTGGAATCGGAGTGGTTCCCCGTCATCGACTCACTGGGCGCAGCGATCGAGGATGCTGCGTTGCAGCGTCTGGTCCTGCAGACCGGGCCGGAGCTCGACGACGGCTTCCGCGTAGCCGTCCTCCGCATGCGCGATGCGATCAAGATCGATGTCCTCGGGCACATGGAGAACCGCCGAGCGCAGCGTAGACATCCTGGGAGCAGTGCGGATGAGTCCCGCGCCGACTGGTCCATGCTCGGATGGACGCCTGGCACCGAGCCGGCACTCGTATCGAGAGAGTTACCTCACACGACCTCGACCGGTGCGATCGCGTACGCGATCATCGAGCTCCTGGCCCTTGTCGAAATGACCCCGGGAACGGCACCCCATGTGCGTGACGAGGAGTCGGGAACGTGGCTCCCTCTCTCCGATGTGTTCGCCACCGACTTCCCCGGTTCCTTCGCACTCCTCCCCGTCCCTTCTCGCGATCTCGAAGCGCTGAACACCCGTCATCTCGACCTCCGGTCGACACTTATCCTCGAGGCGAACCTTCACGGCTGCGACCTGACCCGCGCGATCTTCGACGGGAGTACGTTGGTCGACGCTGACATGTCCGACGCGGTCCTCGACGGCGCGAGCTTCCGGAACGCCACGCTGGAGCGAGTGGTGTTCGATCGATCGTCCGCGTCATTCATCGATCTGGCCTGGTCGAAGATCAGCGAATCACGTCTGGATGACATCCGCTGGGGCCAGACCGTCCTGTTCAACTCGCAGTTGAACGCCGTCCGAGGGGAGGGGACTCGGATCGAGCATCTCCTCGCCTCGCATGCCCAGGTGAACGGATGTCGGTTCCATCGCTCCGTCTTCGACGGCGCAGAGGTCACGTCGGGGTCGATCAGCGAGAGCTCCTTCGAACACACTGAGCTCACGCGGGCCCGATTCGACGGCAGCCGACTGGATGATGTCGTCTTCTCCGACTGCACACTGGCCCGCGCGAGCTTCCAGCCGGTGGATGACCGCCTCGTCGACGAGGGGATGCGGAGCCATCCCGGATTCTTCATCGACGATCGAGAGGAACGGCAAGCGCGCGCCGACCTGATCGGATCCCTCAACGCGGGACAGCTGCGCAACATCCGGTTCGATCATTCCGACATGACCTGGGCAAACCTGACCGGCGCGGACCTCCGAGGCTTCGACTTCTGGGGTGCGAAGGTCGACGGGTTGAACCTCATCGATGCCACGCTGCGCGGAGGAGAGTTCAGCGGCCAGGGGTGGGAGGCGGTGCACCCGTTCCGGCGATCCGGGCCCGACGAGGCGACCGCGCTCACCATCCTCGCCGAATTCACAGAACAGGGGCTTCGGCTCCCGCACATCCCGCGGGACTCCGGTGTCGGGCTCCGGACGCTCGAGGGCGGAAGCTTCGCCACCGAGGGGCGAAACTGGCCGATCCCGCTCGCCGATGCGCTCCACTCGCTGGTGTCGCAGCTCGCTCGCGGTGGCTGGACACCTGGTCTCGCATTCGGCCGCAGCCTCTCGGGCAGCGGCGTGGAACGGTGGACCTACCTGGCGGTCGCTGGCGATGTCGCGATCGTCGCCGTTCTCCCCGCGCACGACCCCGCCCGCCCGGACGTCTCTCTCGCCTCACGCTGGGCCGAGCTGATGTCAGGCATCAGCGATTTCCTCGATGACGTCCTGCCCCCCGAGCCGGACGAGGAGAGGCTCCTCGTCGTGTTCAGTCCCGCAGACTCGGAATTCGGGTGGACGATTCTGCCCATCGACAATTCGTCACCCCCACCCCGTTTCGGACTGCACCACAGCACCCCCGTGTCCGCGACGGATTTCTTTCACCATGCCGCCGACTGGGATCAAGGCCCATTCAGACCTTGATCCCGGCGCTCCCATCGATCTCTGCTGCCGACGAGAAGATGTCCAGTCCTATAGTTCTGTGAGGGCACGGCGGGCCGATTGATTCGGCCGTCCGACAGCCGAACCAGACAGAGAAACAGAGTCGAGACATGTCTCAAGCTTCGGCGTCCGAAGATCCTTCGACCCGCACGCCGCCGCGGCGGAGAGCCACACGACTGATATCCGCCGCGGCCATGGTGGCGGTTGCCGGACTGGTGGGCGCCGGGTTGTACGTCTTCGTCGATCGCTTGAAGGACAGCGACGGCGACGGACTTCCGGACCACGTCGAGAGTTCAGGATGGGTAACTGTGCGAGGCGCGACCTTCGTCACCGATCCGTGGTCTGCGGACACGGACGGTGATGGTCTCACCGACTCTCAAGAAGCCGGCGACGCCGAGGGAGTTGGGTATGTGGGCGTCTCCGATCCGACGCGTTCGGATTCTGACGGTGACGGGCTCGGAGACCAGCTCGAGGTGCTCGGATGGCAGAGCACAGCTGAGATCACGTATCGGACGGATCCGCTGCGGGCAGACTCCGATTCCGACGGCCTGGACGACGGTATCGAAGCCGGTGCTTCTCGGGCACCGGACCGGGCATTCGCCATCTTCGCGGATCCCCTCGATTCTGATACCGACGCAGACGGCCTGAACGACAGCGCTGAAGCGGATCTCTCGCTCGATCCGTTCCACACCGATACCGACCTGGACGGGCTCGATGATCGCTATGAGGTCGACGAGCTGGGGACCGCCGCGGATTCCGCCGACACGGACGATGACGGGTTGGAAGACGGGTACGAGGTCTCGCATCGCGCGGACCAGGGATTGGACCCACTCTGGCCGGATCAGAGGGTCGACGCACTGACCTTCGCCACAGAGTTCGCGCAGGGCGCCGTGCTCGGAGAGCTCGCCCCCGGCGACACACTGGCCTGGCTGGCCGGCAACCTCGCGGCCGGCGGTACCAGCTTCATTCCCGGGGTGGGCTGGGTAGCCGGAAGTGTCGTCGATCTGCGCGACGCCGTCGGCTCAGCGATTCGTGCGGATTGGGTGGGCGCCGGCTTCAGCATGATCGGCCTTGTGCCCGTGACCGGTGATCTGACGGCTTTCTCGGGAAAAGTCGCGCGCTTCATGATCGATCATCCCGGCCTCGCTCCAGCCGCCGCCGCTGCCGTCGTCGCGCTGGATTGGCTGCCTGACCGCGTCAAGCTGACGGCGTTGAAGTCAGCCACCCCGGAAGGATGGAGCGCTTTGGGCGAGGCAGGGTTCAGCGACAAAGCGTTGCTGAAGCTTCAGAAGGGCAAGACAGGTATCAACACCCTGGCGTCGGCGATGAGCGGGCCGGGGCATGTCAGCGGCACACGTGCTCGGTTCTTCGCCACAGGCCCCGACGCCGAGGCCTGGCTGACCGCATCCCTGCAGTCCTCTCGAACGAAAGCAGACACCCAGGTCGTGTTCTCGACCGCAGCATGCGCTGTCGTCTGCAATGCGGTCGCACGACGTGTCGATGCCATGGCTGCGGGCATCGCACACGAATCCAAGTCAGGACGTGTCTACCTGACCGAATCGATCGAGGCCCAGCTCAGATCAGACGCATACCTCGTCGATGAAGGGCTGATCGAAGGAGCACATTGGCACTTCTTCGCCAGCTCTGAATCGAACTCCATCGGACCGAGCGGGCCAGTCGTCACTCTGCTGGAAGATCTCGGCATCGCCTATACGGTGCATCCCCCTCGGGCCTGAGTACAGCCCTCCATCACCTCGCCAGCACTGCGGGGCATCGAGAGCTCCGGTCAGTCGAACGCCCGCACGAGGTGTCGCCCGATCGCCCTTCCGAGGGGAATCGGGACAGCGTTGCCGATCTGGCGAGCGATTGCGGTCCGAGACCCCGCGAAGCGGTAGTCGACCGGAAAACCCTGGAGAACCGCCGCCTCGTAGTGAGTGATCGCCCGGTCGGCCGAAGGGTGGAGGTATCGCCCCTTCTCCGGCTTGAAGAACTCCGTGCGGATCGTCACCGATGGCTTGTCCACGTACAGCCTCCCCATGACATCGCCGGAACCCGACTTGTGCTTACGCCAGCACGGCGCGAGCAGCTCATCAGGGAGGTTGAACCTGTTTCCGCCCGGCGGGATGCTGGCGAAACGCTTCAGAGAGATCTCCGCATAGTCACGACCGATATGAAGCTCTCTCGAGCTCCACGGGCCGCGATGCGCACGACCGTCGATCTCCACCCGGCGGTCCACAAGAGCTGGATCCACCTCGAGCGGGATGCCTGCGAAGACCTGGCCGACACTGACGTGTTCTTCACGTCGGTGAGTCGCCGCCGGTAGACCGATGTCCGGCATGTCGCGGTGCCGGCCGATGAGGATCGCGCGCTTGCGCGCCTGTGGCGCACCGAAGTCCGCCGCGTTGAGCACGTCCCACTCGAACGCATAGTCGCTGAGGATCCCGCCCGGCTCTGTCGCCTGAGTGAGATCCCGGAACTGGGGCGACTTCGCGAAGACCGCGACGTTCTCGAGGACGAAGTACTTCGGCTGAGCACGGATGATCGTCTCGGCGTACTCACGCCACAACGTGTTGCGCTCGTCCTCGGCGTTCTGCTTACCGAGAGTGGAGAACCCCTGGCAGGGCGGTCCCCCGACGATCACATCGACAGAGGGCACCGTCTCCTCGCGCAGCCACTCTTCGATGCCGCCCTGGTAGGTGACGCCCTCACCGTGATTGAGCGCGAAGGTCGCCGCCGCATCGCGGTCCTTCTCCACCGCGCGAACAACTTCGAAACGAGGTGATGCCTCATGCATCCCCTGGGTGAGTCCGCCGGCTCCCGCGAACAGGTCGAGCACTGAGATGGCGTTCCCCATCGGCGCCTCCCGGGCGGTCGAAAACCCGCAGAGCAAACGGGTTGATCTGATCCTACGACGTTGCAGGATGGACGAATGGAAGCGTCGCCGGCATCCGCAGAATCCGCCTCATGGGCCAGCAGCCCCGCGGCGCGAGCGACCATGCGAGCGAACCGCGGGCGCGACACCGGACCGGAGATGCAGGTCAGACGAATCGTCCATGCGGCAGGGCTTCGCTACCGAGTCAACGCACGCCCTGAGCAAGATCTGCGCCGGACGGTCGACATGCTCTTCCGTCGAACTCGGGTGGCTGTTCTGATCGACGGCTGCTTCTGGCATGGGTGTCCGAAACATCATCAGGCTCCGAAATCGAACGCCACGTTCTGGTCGGACAAGATCGCGACCAATCGGGCGCGCGACTCACAGACGACCGAGTTCCTCACCCGACGCGGATGGCTCGTGCTGCGCTTCTGGGAGCACGAGATCCGGGCGGACGTAGGTCCTGTCGCCGCCCGGATCATCGACGAGGTTCGATCGCGATCAGCCGATGCGCTGTCCGAGCATCGCGTCGAGGACCGGACCGAAGAAACCGACGACCTTCTCCCCTCCGACCACGAACGTCCTGTCGAGCAGTAGGTTCGACGATTCACACGACGTCTCAGGGGCGAGGCTACACGCGTGGCACGCGGCGAGATTCAGCCCGTCGATGCTCTGTGGTTCCGACTCGGCGCATACGGGATCGTTCGGGCACCAGGCGGCCTGCTCCAGGGCTGCCACGATCGCCGGCACCAGCAGGTCCGGCTCCCCCTGGCGGACGAGGCCGCCGAGCGTCCCTTCGACGTCCGCCGTGGTCGTGTAGATGAACACGCCGTAGTCTCCGGCGGCCTCGCAGTAGACCCGCTCCCTCAGGGAGGACGCGGTGTACCCGCTACTGAAAGCCAACTCTCGCATCAGCAGGTGAGCGAATGAGTGGAGCAACACGTACTCAGCGGACACGACGTGCAGGCGAAGTCCGAGAGTGGAGTGATTCTGATGCTCCAGGAGCGTCTCCTCGAGAGTTCTGACCGCCGGCTGCGCTGCCCATTCCTCGACGGCAGCAGCGTCGAAACGGATGAAGATCCCCTCGCCGTATCCCTCGGCCGCCGGCAGCCAGGACTTCTCGAAGGACTGTGTCGACACAGCCGGGACTGCAGTCGCCTCCGGGGAGTACCTGCGGAAGCCTCGCACCGCTCGGACGTCGCGGAGCCTGTCGACCAGCACCACGTCCTGGATCCTCGCGGCCACGCCATCGCTGGCATCCTCGCCCGTCGGGTGCAGCTTGATCGGCCTCGTCACGAAGTCCTGCATGGGCGCGGTTCCGGAAACCGCCCTGACGAATGCTTCGAACTCGTCGCTCTGAAGGGTACTCATGATCTCGCGGCGCTCGACTGGTCCGGCGTCATCCACCAGCGCCTCGATCTCCTCCACCGATACCCCGAGATCCGTAACCATCTGGGCGACCATGCCGTCGCGCAACGCGGGGACAGCGGCGCCGAGGCTGTCGAACAGCCCGTGGCCACGGATCGCGTCCTCTTTGTCGGATCCACGACTGGGAACGGGCGGGATGTCGATGGCACTCACGGAGTCGCTGAAGTGGAGGCTGGTCGCGCCCCGCTGCTGCGCATCCACGGGCTTTCCGCAGCCGGTCCACTCGTTTTCCCAGGGCTGGGTACCCCTACAGGAGAATCCGTCCTTGGCCAACGCATCGCGGCGGAGTTCGCCCAGCGACCTCTTCGCTCCGCAGGCATCGCAGGAGACCTGGAGACTGCTCAGACCGTCACCGACTCCTTCAAGCGTGCGGAAGCGCAACCTCTCGGATGATCTGCAATCGCCCTCAGATCCACGATGTGCCCAGTCACCCCATGGGACGTCACCGAGGTGGCTGTTCTCCGTGCAGACGAGGACGAACCTCATCGGGACGAGCCGTCCGTCGCACCCGGTCTCGGCGCAGTGTGGAGCGCGACCGGTCTCGAGCTTGGGGCTCCACTTGACCAACCGGCGGCACACCTGGCAGAAGAGCCACCCGGGGAACCGGACGAACTCGAGTCCCGGCACCGTGCCCTTCTCAGGTTCGTGGGTCGTCGGGGCCGCCCACAGTTCCTGAACATGGAGGGCATCGGCGAGTCGGGACGAATCCACCCTCTCTCGCACCTTCTGCGAAGGCCACTTGTCCCCGGTCGGCACCATGAACGACTGACCGAGGATGTCCACGATCGCTCCCGGACCGTAGGGGGCGACCGTCTCGGAGGCTCGGATCGTCTTCACCGTCGACTCAACCATTTCTCTCTCCCTTCGCTCGCACCTTCACGACCCTGTCCACATTCCTCATCGAGTTCATCACCGGCCAGCCCGCTCCTGGCTCGGTGAACTGGCGGAGCAGCCGCTCCTCCGGGTCCTTCGACTGGTACACGAGCGACTTGCCCGCACGCGAAGCCCGCTCGCGTACCTCCACCCAGTCGAGGACGGCCTCGTCGATCTCGCGGCCGACCTGTTCCGCCTCGCGTTGGTCAGCGCATGCGATGTGCTCCTTCAACAACGAAACCGCCTTCTCGACGCCCGCTGAATCAGGGTCGAAGTACGCAGCATCAGCGTTTCCATTCCTCCCGACGCCATGCCTCACGAGGATGACCAGCGCTGCGCGCAGAGCCCGACGCCGCGCCTGCAGAGACCAGGGCGTGACGCTCGACGGTTCGACGAACCGGTAATAGGCGCTGTGATACGCGTCGAACGATTCGAACACCGACCTGTCTCTCGGCTTTCCCGAGCGGAACATCGTGACGACCAGCCCCGGCGTCGTCCCACGTCCGACACGGGAGGTCGCCTGGATGTACTCGGCGGTCGTCTTCGTGTGGCCGTTCACGAGCATCATTCCGAGCCGTTGGACGTCGATCCCGACCGACATGATGTTCGTCGTCGCCAGGGCATCGATCACATCCGCGTTCTCGGGCCCTCGCTCGAGTCGCTGCAAGAGGCGTATGAGCTCGTCCGAGGGGACGTTGCCGTTGAGCTCCTCCACCCCTTCGGCGCCCAGAGCGCGAGTCGGCTTCTCGCCGCCGGACCGACGCGCGAGGTTGCTCTGAACGTCATCCCGAAGGATCGTGACCGTGCGCCCGAGTTCGCGAAGGCTGTTGTGGTAAACCGCAAGCGTCCAGTACCGGTCCTTCGCCTCCCCCGCCAAACCGGTGGCGACCGGGGCGTCGAGGAGTTCGGTCGCGATCTGACCGATCGACCACGAAGGCGTGTGAGCCTGCGGCATGATTCCCAGATAGAGCCTTCCCGCAGCATCGGGGTCGGGTTCAGAGAAGTGATTGTCCTCGGCGTGCAGCCCAGCAGGCGGGAACGCCTCGACCTTCTTCGCCATCAGCCCCTGAACCTGGTCCGCCGACGCGCGGGTGGTCGCCGTCGAAGCGACCGTCTTGGGTCCTGTGCCGTTCCATCGGAGCAGGGCTCCGATCGCGGCCTCGTAGGCACCCACGATGGTGCCCAGCGGCCCGGACAGGAGATGGAGCTCATCCTGGATCACGAGCGAAGGAGCGTCGCAGATGCTGTCGATCCCGAACATCCTGGATCCATCCGATATCCAGGCCAGACGTGCGAGTTTGTCGACTGTGGCCACCAACATCGTCGGGGGGTTCGCGTAGATGCCCTCATCGACGACTTGAACCGGAAGCGTGTCGGAGAAGGGACAAGCGTCATCCGGGCAGAAGAACTCGAACCCATAGGCGCTCGCCTTCACCCCGTATCGGCGATCCTTCGACGTCTTGCGTGGCGGCATGATCGACTCGGCGCACCACGGGCACTCGAGCAGCTGGAAAGGGTTGTCCGGGCGGCTTTGCTGTCTCACTTCGCGCAACTGCTTCTCGGCCTGCTTGTACGTGCCTGGAGTGGTGGAGTTGCCCAACCAGAGACCGATCGAGAAATCGGGAGCTTCATCCAGCCGCTCATCGTCCGCGCGCATCAGTTCGAGCGCGCATATGAGTGTCGCCGCGCGCTGGAACTGCTGTGCGGTGAGGAGGCGCATCGTGTAGCGCGTCAGCACAGCCATCCCGCCACCCTTGTGTCCACGGGCCAGCCTGCGTCGGATCATCTCGATCGCGGCGAGGCCGAGGTACGCCTCGGTCTTACCTCCGCCCGTGGGGAACCAGATCAGATCGACGAGATCGCGATCATCGTGCGCATCATCCACAGTCGACGCCAGCGCGCTGAGGATGAACCCCAGCTGGAACGGGCGCCACGTCGGTTCGTCTGCTCCTTTGTCGTCGAAGAGCTTCCGACCGTAACGCGTCTCTTTGTCGACGACCTTGCGCTGCCGCAGCATCTGCCATCGCATCGCGGTGTTGGCCATCCGGAACGCCTGCAGTACTTGTGCATCCTCGCTGAGGACTCGGATGCCCTCTTCGATACGTTCGAGTGCGCGGTGCTGCCGCTCGACGATACTTGCTGCGATAGCGCCGTCGGTGTCATCCAGCTTCGCAGCCTCGGCCTCCTGCTCTGAGATCCAACCCGCGTAATCCCGAGCGACGGACGACAGCCCCTCGACGAGGTCGGGGACGGGCACCGTCTCATCCGACAGCCATCGCATCCTGACGGCATCGCCGGCCCCTCGCTTCGCGCGGATCGCACTCACCTCGGTCTGCGGAATCACAGACGTTCGGACGGTGATCGGAGACGACGCCGGCACGCACTCGACGGCAACGCCATGGCCGATCGCGAACGACGGCTTGTCCCGATAGCGGAACGCCAGCTCGCGATCATCTGCGGAGACGTGAACGCTCGTCTGCGGGTAGGGAAGCAGCCCGGTCTCGTCCGAGCACGACATCTCCACCTGGAAGAGGCACAGCTCCGGATAGCGCTTGGCTTCGCCTGCCGCGACATTCGCGTCGTTGGACAGCGCCACTGTGGTCAGCCAGCGGCCCCTGTGATGGCGCGAGCGCCACGACAGCTTCGCTCGCCCTTCGAGCACCGACATCTCACCGTTCGAACCGACCTCGATGAACTCGCGGCCGCCCACGGGCCGTCGCGTCCACTGCTCGTCACCGCCCTTCTCGTACACCCCGGCCGAAAGGTCGATGCTCAGCGACGACCCACCATGAACGAAGGACATTCCCAGGGAGGCCGGCGCCCACCCGAACGCACCGGTCAGGTTCACGCCGAGGTCCTCGATCTCGGCGTCACCGCCCTCGCCGTCGTCGGCCGCCGACTCCCACTCGATCTCCTCCTCTTCGGCGACCGCTCCGGCCGAGTCCTCGACCTCGTCCAGTTCGGCAGGAACCGCTGTTCCCTGCTCGACCGGGTAGAGCGTGCCCACCAGGTACGCGTACACGGGGCTGCGCTGCAGCACCTCGTGCTCTCCATCGAGCGGCCCCAGCCACCGACGCCGCACTTCGGCGACGACTGCAGCCCTTCCTTCGCGCGGATCAGTGATCGGCTGAGCGGGTTCTGTCGGAGTGGTCGTCTCGATGTCGGTCATGCCTTGCTCCAGAGGTAGTCGAATTCGTTGTAGGCCAGTTCCTCGCCGAACTGTTCGAAGGTGTCCTCGACGTTCACGATGAGGCACCGTTCGGTACCACCGTTCTTCGGGCCCCGAAGGCCTCGCCCCACCATCTGCAGATAGCGGTTCGGGCTGAACGTCGGGCGGGCGATGTAGAGCGCACGTACCTTGGGGGCGTCGAACCCCTGAGTGAGTAGGTCGCAGTTCACCAGTACCTGCGTCTCTCCGGATTTGAACTGTTCGATCACGCGCCGGCGTTGCTGCCTTCGCATGCCGCCATCCACGGAATCCGCATTCACATCGTTCAATCGCAGAAGCGCTGCGATTGTGTGCGCGGATGCCACCGACGCCGCGAAGACGAGGATCGGCCACTCGCTGTTCTGTCGTTTGATGTGCTCCACGACGGTCAAAGTCCGCTGCATGTCCTGGCCGATCGCCGCGAGCATCCCCGGCGTGACCTCTTTCATTCGCTGGAACTCGGCGTCCTGGTCACCCAAGGCGACCTCGACGCCGTTGAGGATCTCGTAATCGACCTCCGACAGGACTTCCCACGACCTCAATTGCGCGATCGGATCGTCTGCGTCGAGCGACTCGAGTCGGTTCTCACCGAAACGCTGGGCGAAACGCTGGTTGATCTCATCGTTGCGACCCCGGAAGGGCGTCGCCGTCAATCCGAGCAACGGCCGCTCGGTCCGTGCCGCCGTGAGCCCGAGGTTCCGGAGGATCTCCGTGTACGACTTCGAGAGTGCTGTGTGAGCTTCGTCGATGACGACGATTCCGGGGTTCGTCAACCACTCGTATTGCGGCTCTCCGAGTCGCCGGACCAAGGTGGCATCGATGGCGACGACCACGTGGAGCTCCTCGTCCGACTCATCCAACTCGTATCCGCCCCAGAACCGGCTGACGTCGAGGGCCCGCTCGTCCCCGAACGCGCGCCAGACCTCGGTGAAGGAGTGGATCGCCTGTTCGCACAACTCCTCGCTCTGTGCGATCCACAGCACCGGCGACGGAATCTCACCCGACTTCATGAGATGGACGAGCGCCTCCACCGTCACACGTGTCTTTCCCGCGCCGGTCGGCAGATAGAGAAGGCCTCGCTTTCCCGCGGGATCTTCGGCGGTGACGAGGTCGCGGATCTTGTCGGCCACTGCGCGCTGGTACGGGTGGAGGGGATTGAGTGTGAGCTGTCCCTGGATATGGCTAACCGCCGACGGCCGCTTCTCGCGCGTTCCCGCGTACGAGGTATCGAACCCGAGGTTCTTCACTGCTGCCTGCGCCGCGGGCGAGCCGTCCCATCGATCGGGGACAGCGATGCCCCGACGCCGAAGCACCTCGCGCAGTTCGCGCACCGAGTCCTGCCCGTACACCCGCAGGAAGAGCTCGGCGACGTTGCGATCGTCCAGAGTTCCGGTGTTGGCCTCCACCGCGTCGAGCAAACCCGCCGGCAGGGCTGCTCGGAGGTCGTCGGCATCGACCAGGATCAACAGACGCCGCTCGTCATTCCGCGCAGAACGAGCTGACGCGATCAGTTCGCTGTGGCGCATCTCCTCGTCACCGCGAAGGACGCTTCGAACGTCGTCCGGCGAGAGCCCGAGTTCGAGGGCGACCGACACCGCGGCGAGCGCGCTCTCCAGGTCGAGGGCGGCGTCGACAGTCACCGCGTTCTCCTGGCGTGTGGCTCGGAGCCGCTTCTTCTTCACACCTCTTGCGCTCTGGAGCACCCGCTGAATGCTTTCGGCGCGCGTCACTGTGACCTTCGCGAGCGGCATGACGACGTGGTTCTGGAGACTCGGGTGGATGTCGCGCAGCGGGACGGCCTCAGCAGCACCGCTGATCTCGATCGACTGGTGGAGAGCGTCCTCGGCGGAGATCAGCCCCCATCTGGTCGTGAGATCCGTATCGTGATCCTCGACGGGTATGTACGCGACTCCCGACTCGTCGAGATCGGCGATGCCGTCTTCGCGGACCGCGACGGCGACCTCTTCGCGAGCCGTGAGCAGAATCCTCCCGTTTGAGATCGCCGGAATACGATCGGGGATCGCCATGTCGGACCTGCGAGCACATTCGACGATCAACTCCGAGAACTCTTCGGGTCGCGTCGCCGGGTAGTCTTCCGCAGCCAGGAAGGCGGCAAGCATCTCCTCGGGAATCGATTCGACGGTCTTCGGCAGTGGCAGCCCCGCGACGACGTCGGTGCTAGCGACCGGCAGGAACGGCGCGAATCGCCTCAATGACCCGGACACTGCTTCATCGATTCTTCGAGCTCCGACGGAAGTCTGGATCAACCCGAGTCGGCGAACGGCCCACCACTCCATGGTCGGCATCCGGATCTCGGCTTTACGCCCTCCGAGCGGAACCACCAGGATGAACTCCGACGCACCCATCCGAGTTAGCACGGCCTGCGTCCAGGCGACTCGGTCCTGTTCCTCAAGGTCGTCCAGCAGCAGGTCAAGCGGACCGACTCCCAGATACTCCGGAACATCGATCCGACTGGCTTTCGCCTGGTTCGCTGCCAGGTAGCGCCGGGCGAGGTTTTCTATCGTCGAGACATACTCGCTCCGGAGACCATCGCGCCAGATAGGCCTGTCACGCTCCGGCGCAGTGACCGCACCGGCGGCAGCGCGGACGGCGACATTCGGAGCCACCGAGGGATCGATCTGGCGGCTGGGTATGTCGCGCGCTATCGAGGCGTCTGCGATGAGATCATGCGCCGCGCGCCAGGTGCCTGCCTGTGTGCGCATGAGAATCGTGACCCCGCGCTGGCGCACGCCCTCGACGGCGTTCAACGCCACGCGTGGGGTGGCGGCATCCAAAGCCTTCCAGAGGCGGACCCAGTCACTCTCCTCCCAGTGATCGGTCGCAGCGGCGGCAAGAGCCGCGGCAGCTTCATCGGCGGATATCTCGCGGAAGCCGAAGGCCCGCAACTCGTCGGCGGCCAAGGCGGCCAGGTCGGCACGCACGAGCTCGACTCCGTCGGGCACAGCTGCGCCCGGCACCGGGAGAAGAACCGTCTGGTTCTGATCTGCGCGCGCCCACTCCCCACTTTCGAGCGGGAGGATCTTCGCGGCGACGGCCGCTTGATAAGTGGGAGATGCACCGCGACGAAGGTCACTGAGAATCCTGAGCGCAGCGAGCGAGCCTCCGGGATCCTGTTCGTCAGCGAGTTCCGCAAGCCACCCCGCCGCCCCGGATTCCTGAGGACTCCGTTCTCCTTCCCCGCCCCCCAGAAGCGAACGGAGTCGAGCGCGTCGGGCCGGCGTGGAGAAGCATTTGGCATGCGGCATCGTCGAGCGCGGAGCGCGTGACTGCCACAACTGCGCCGCCTCGTGGCTTATCGGAGACTTCTCGAGGTCGGGCACGCCTCGGAAGTAGGTGGAGACCTTCAGGGCGCCCGAGACATCGGGAATGAGTGGTCGTGACTTGGCGAGAATGGGCACCGCAGCCGACAGATAGGCATCCGCGGCACTTTTGACCTCTCGCCCGCGAGCGGGGAAGAGATCGAGATGCGCTGCGGGATCGTCGACCGACGCGGCCCTCGCCACCACATCCAGGAACAGTTGCGCTCCCACCTCGAGCATCGCGGCATTGAGTCGGGAGTTGGTGACGAGCGAGGTCCGGTCGTCATTCACCTGCCACGGAGCGTTGAAGATGCCACTGGCCGTCGTCTCGTCGCGGAGGGGGAACCATGCCCAGAGTCGGCCGGTCGCCCTCACTCCCGGCTGCACGGCATAGGAGACTGTCATCGACTGACGCAGTGCCGTCTCCGGGAGGGTCGACGAGACATCGATCGTCGGCGAGTAGGTTCGCTCGGCGAACAGCCAGCGAGCCCGAGTCCCATCACGATCGACGATGACCACCTCACCGTCCTTCTCCTGACCTTCGCGCAGGAAATCTCTAGAGATCGCTGCGGTTCCTGGCCTGCCCTGCAGGGTGATGCGCAGCCGGCTGAGCCCCTTGAAGAACAGCAGAGCCTCTGGCTTGAAATCGTCGAGCTCTTCGCGCAGTCGGGCCCCCTCGCGGCTGAGCGGGAGCTTGACGATGGTGGTCGCCCACCCCATCATCTCCGCGAGGTTCTGATCCTCGCGCCGAGCCGACTCGACATCGATCATGCTGGGCACTCGCAACAGCGGGTAGCGTCCGCCTGCGGACGGGATCCCTGCGAAGAGCTCAGACGTCTCGGGGGCATTGAACCCGAAACTGACCGAACGGCTGAAGATCTGCGGGTGATCGCTGACCCCCAGCACCGACTTGAAGCCCAGCCCGAAGCGGCCGATCTCGTCGCCGCGCTTGGAACTCAGAAAGGCATAGGTGACGGCCGTCAACCCGTCGGCGTCGAAACCCGCGCCCTCATTGGCGCAGTACAGCGCTCCGTCAGCGAGGCGAAACTCGACCATTCCGGACGATCCCCCCGCGGCGAGCGCATCCACGGCGTTCTGCAGCAGCTCAGGAATCTGCCTCGTCCCGTACCCGCCGGACTTGAAGCTGTCCTCCTGACGGACATGCTCGACCAGCAGATCATGGTCTTCCTCATAGACGCGCAGCGCCTTGGACTGTCGCTCCGAGATGTGATCCTGCAACGCGGGATCCATCAGCTCCGGCCAGCTCATGTCGAACCTCTCCTCCTGTCAGCGGAACGTTCGTCCGCGCCGAGGCGAGTGCTCAGCCGAGTGACGTTACGGAGGACCTCAGACATTCCGCTTCGAACGCCACCCCCTGGCGATCATTATGGAGGAGGATTCATCCGTCCGCATGAAGTCGAGGCGCTGAATGTCCGACGAATCGATAAATTCTTCGGTTCTGCTCGGATCGATACGATGGCGGAGAGCGGATCGACCGCAGACCGGTCAGGGGAGGTACGACGTCGTGCAGACATCGCATCAGGATGCCGCTTCGAGCACGCTCAATGTGGCTCCGGGCTCGATCGTCACGGTTCGCGACGCCGACTGGCTCGTGACCAACGCGTCCCCGACGCGTGATGGCCTGTTGGTCGAGGTCACCGGACTCTCAGAGCTGGTCCGTGACACGCGTGCTGCCTTCTACGAGGGCCTCGACGACATCGTGCCGCTCGATCCACGCGCCGCGCGGCTTCGGTCCGACACATCCCCAGGACATCGGCAGACTCGCCTGTGGTTGGAGTCCACGCTGCGCCGCACGCCTCTTCCGCTCGGCGAGGGCGACCTGTCGGTTTCGACGCGGATGCTCACCGACACCCTCGGCTACCAGCGCAGCGCCGTGCGCAAGGCTCTGAGTTCGGAACAGCTCCGCCCTCGCGTGCTCCTCGCCGACACGGTGGGGCTGGGCAAGACGATCGAGATCGGGATGATCCTCTCCGAGCTCGTCCGTCGCGGACGCGGCGAGCGCATCCTCATCGTCACCCCGAAGCACGTGCTCGAACAGATGCAGTTCGAGATGTGGACGCGGTTCGCCCTTCCGTTCGTGCGCCTCGACTCCGTGGGCATCCAGCGCGTACGCCAGAAGCTGCCGGCCACACGCAATCCCTTCAGCCTCTACAAGCGCGTGATCATCTCGGTCGACACGCTCAAGCAGGATCGCTATCTCAACCACCTGCGCCGGCAGCAGTGGGATGCCGTCGTCATCGACGAGTCACACAACCTCACCGGCGTCACCAAGAACAACGCCCTCGCCCGCGTGCTCGCCCCGAACACCGAAGCCCTGATCCTCGCGTCGGCCACTCCCCACAACGGACGCAAGGAGTCGTTCGCCGAGCTCATCCGCCTTCTCGAGCCCACCGCCGTCTCCCCGAACGGTGACGTGGATCCGCAGGCCCTCGATCGCCTCGTGATCCGGCGGCACCGTTACTCGGATGAGGTCAAGCGTGAGGTCGGAGATCAGTGGGCGGAGCGCAAGGAGCTGCAGCATCTGGTCGTCGCCGCGTCACCGGCAGAGGATGCCGTCGCCGACGAACTCGCCGAGGTCTGGCTCTACCCGCAGGTGAGCAGCCCATACTCGGGGGACAACAAGGGACTGTTCCCTTGGACCCTCGCGAAGGCGTATCTGTCGAGCCCTCCGGCGCTGTTGGAGTCTGTGCGCAACCGCATCCGCACCCTCGGCGACACGCGAACCCTCGAGCAGGACCGGGAGCTCGAAGCACTCCGGCGTCTGGAGTCGCTGGCGCGGGACAGCACCGAGGGTGAGTCAGCCAAGCTGACGAAGCTCGTCGCCTACCTCAGGCAGGTCGGCATCGCTCGCGGCTCGGCCGAACGCGTGGTCATCTTCTCGGAGCGGGTGGCAACCCTCCATTGGCTGCAGTCTCGCCTTCGTGAACATCTCAAGCTGAAGGACGAACAGGTCGAGATCCTGCACGGCGGCCTGTCCGACGTCGAGCAGCAGGCCGTCGTCGAGTCTTTCAAGCAGTCATCGTCACCTATCCGAGTTCTGATCACCGGCGACATCGCCTCGGAGGGGGTGAACCTGCACTCCCAGTGCCATGAACTGGTCCACTTCGACATCCCGTGGAGCCTCATCCGCATCGAGCAGCGCAACGGCCGCATCGACCGCTACGGCCAGCAGCACCCACCGCAGATCACGACGCTGCTGCTCAGCCCTTCGAACAAACGGTTCTCGGGTGACATGCGGGTTCTGCAGAGACTCGTCGTGCGCGAGAACGAGGCACATGGCGCGCTCGGCGATGCGGCGGTGCTCATGGGCGCTTACAGCGTCACGGCTGAGGAGAAGGCGATCGAGCAGGCGCTGATGAAGGGCAATCCGATCGACGAGGTCGTTCCGGGAGTCGCCGATATCGCGGACTCCGATGATCCGTGGCGAGCCTTCCTACAGGGATATTCCGAGTCGACCCCCACCGCGGTCTCCGCCACCGTCGATGACGGCGGCACCACCGGCCTCTTCGAGTCGGATGCCGACTACCTGCAGTCCGCCCTGCACGAGGTGTTCGAGACACCGGCCGAGAACCTCGGTGCGGGCGGCGTGGACTGGAAGGTCCACTCCGGATACGGGATGGTCGAGCTCAGCCCGACCGACGACCTGAAGCAACGACTGACCGTCCTGCCGCAGAGTTACCTGCAGGAGCGCAAGGTTCTCGGCGACATGAAGCTCGCGACCACGGAGACCCGGGCCAAGGCCTCGCTCAAGGACGCCCGTGACGACGCCTCGGAACGACAGAGCCTGTGGCCCGACACGCATTACCTCGGGCCGCTGCATCCCGTGCTCGACTGGGCTGGTGATCGCGTCCTCGCGAAGCTGGGTCGCAACGAGGTCTTCGTCGTGCGCGGTGACGTGTCGGTGCCGACCGTGCTGCTGCTCGGCACACTCAGCAATGCCCGAGGTCAGGTGATCGCGACGAGCTTCGTGACGGTCGCCGGCGGGATGATCCGCCCCTACGCGAGTGCGGGAGAGGCGCTCGCCGACCTCGGCATCACCTCGGCGCACACGAACCCGGGTGCTGTCGAGAGCGTCGAGGCACTGCAGGATCTCATCCCGCGGGCTGTCGACCGGGCCGTGGCACATCTCGAGGTGACGACCGAGGCCGCGGCGGCGGACGCTCGCCGACGCGTCGACGAATGGTCCCAGCGGGTGGAGTCGTGGATCGAGACGTCGGGTGACCTCGTCCAGCGTGCGGATCTCAAAGGTCGCCGCTCCGCCGTGAAGGACGAGGAACGCACAGCGCGTTCGATGCTTCCCTCGCGACACCTCGCCCGCCCGCTGCTCGTCGTCGTCCCTGAGGAGGCCTGAGATGCCATCTGATGCGTTCATCGTCGGTGAGGACTGGATCAGCGAGCACTACTTCAACACCGAGTCCGCGAAGCAGTCGTTCCAGGGCCGAGTCACCGCCCGCCGCAAGGACTGGGACGAGCGCGAGAGCGCGGGAGAGAAGACACCGCGGTCGCGTCTCGCGGCGGCAGGAGCCACACTCACATCGCTGTTCTCCACCGTCGACGCGGACGCGGGCAACGATGCGGTGATCGAGATCGATGCGGACCGCTACCGCAGCGAGGTCCTCGCTGCCCTCGCCACCGCCCTCGGCTACGAGGATGCTCGCTGGCGCCGCAAGACGAGCGGGCCGATCACGCTGCTCGCACCGAAGGATGCCGCCGACGTCTCGGCCGCCATGCTCTTCGCTCGCCCCGTCGCCGACGTGGTCGACCTCCTGTCGAAGAACAAGCCGACACTTCTCGAGCCGTTCCTGCCGGAAGACGAGACCGGCGAGGTCATGTCGGTGGCGCGAGCTCTCTCATGGCTGTTCACGAGTGACGAGGCGCCTGCGTTCGCGGTGGTGCTCAGCGGTGCGAAGGCACTCGTCGTCGAACGCGAGCGCTGGGCCGAAGGCCGCTACCTCGCCGTCGATCTGCAGCTCGTGCTCGACCGCAACGAGGTGAAGAAGCGGGGTGGCGAGTTCGATCGTGCCGTCGCCGTGCTCGCCGCGGAGTCGGTCTCACCCGACGTCGACGGCACCACGTGGTGGGCCGAGACGCTCGAAGACTCGGTCAAGCACACCGTCGGTGTCTCGAAGGATCTCCGTGACGGCGTGCGGGAATCGATCGAGATCATCGCCAACGAGGTCGTGCGCCGCCGTGCCGCGCAGTGCCTGGACCCGTTGCCCGCGAGCGAAGCGAACACACTGGCCCGGCAGTCGTTGAGATACCTCTACCGCGTGCTGTTCCTGCTGTTCGCCGAAGCGTCGCCAGAACTGCGCGTGCTTCCCGTCGGCGCACCCGAGTACGCCCTGGGATACGGCCTAGACCGGCTGCGCGAGCTGGTGCTGGTCGAGCTCGGCGAGGAATCCCGCCATCGCACTCACCTCCACGAGTCACTCGACACCCTGTTCCGCCTCGTCGACGCCGGCCATGAGAAGGTGGCGATTACCGATGAGGCTGAGCTCCCCGAGGGACTCGAGTTCCATCCGCTGAGCGCCGATCTGTTCCGACGAGAGTCCGTCGCGCTGATCGATGCGGCGAAACTCGGCGACGGAGCTCTGCAGCGCGTGCTCTCGCTGCTCCTGCTCACTCGTGAGGAGCGGACCAAGAAGGGCGGAGATCGCGGCTTCATCTCGTACGCCGACCTGGGCATCAACCAGCTCGGGGCCGTGTACGAGGGCCTGATGTCGTACAGCGGCTTCTTCGCCGAGACCGATCTTTTCGAGGTGGCGAAGGACGGCGACTCATCGAAGGGCTCGTGGGTCGTGCCCGTCGAACGCGCGCACGACATCGCGAAGCAGCACTTCGTGATGGCCGAAGACCCGATCACCCACGAGCGGGTGCAGCGGCGGTATCGAGGAGGCGAGTTCGTCTTCCGGCTCTCCGGCCGTGAGCGCCAGACCTCGGCCTCGTATTACTCTCCCGAAGTCCTGACGAAGTTCGTCGTAGGCCAGGCACTCGAAGAGCTGCTCGACCAGGACGGTCACACCACGTCGGCCGAAGAGGTCCTCGATCTGAGCGTGTGTGAACCCGCACTCGGCTCGGGCGCGTTCGCGATCGAGGCGGTGCGCCAACTCGCCGACGAGTACCTCACTCGACGGGAACAGGAGGTCGGTCAACGCATCGACCCCGACGAGCGTCCGCGCGAACTGCAGAAGGCCAAAGCCGCGATCGCTCTGCACCAGGTGTACGGCGTCGACCTCAATGCCACGGCCGTAGAACTCGCCGAGATCTCGCTGTGGCTCGACACCATGGTCGATGGTCTGCAGGCGCCCTGGTTCGGGCTGCGCTTGCGTCGGGGCAACTCGCTCATCGGTGCGAAGCGGGCCGTCTACACGCAGAAGCAGGTCAACGACAAGGCTTGGCTGAAAGACACTCCGACCGACGTGACCGTCTCGGCTCTCGTTGACGACATGCGCGGGGGACGAATCGGCAGCTCGACATCGGGCAAGATCCATCACTTTCTCGTGCCCGCCGAGGGCTGGGGATCTGCCGTGGACGCGAAGGAGGCGAGGGAGCTCGCGCCCGAGGCGCACACCGCACTTCGCGAGTGGCGCAAGACGACCCGCGTGAAGCCGTCGAAGAAGCAGCTCGAGCGGCTCGTCGGACTCGGTCATCGGGTCGAGGCGCTCTGGCAGTTCGCACTGCGGCGCCTCGAGATCGCCGAGAGACAGGTCTCCCGCGAGCTGACCCTCTGGAACGATCCTCGACCGCCACAGGAAGGCGACGAAGCCGTAGTCGGCCGCCTCAAGGTCGAGGCGTTCCTGAATGACGACAGCGGAGCATACCGGCGGCTGAGACGAGTGATGGATGCCTGGTGCGCCCTGTGGTTCTGGCCGCTCACTGACGACCTCACGCAGGGGGCAGCACCACCCAATCTCGACGAATGGCTCGACGGGGTCACCGCACTGATCGGCGGCCACTCGCGCGCGACTGCACGCAAAGCCGGTGAGGGCGCCCAGCAGTTCGGCCTGCCGACAGGGTGGGACGACCTCGAGGAGGCCGAGAAGGACGACCTCGACTGGTCGAGCGCACTCGACGTCGACGACGCTCTGGCAAGCCACCCTTGGCTTCGAGTCACCGAGCGCATCGCCGACGCGAACGGTTTCTTCCACTGGGAGCTCGACTTCGCGGGAGTGTTCGCGCGCGGTGGTTTCGATCTGCAGGTCGGGAACCCACCGTGGGTGCGGCCCAGGTCGGACGTCGATGCGCTCTTGGCCGAGGGAGACCCGTGGTGGCAGTTGGCGGTGAAGCCGACTCAGACCGAGGTCAAGGCCAAGCGCGAGCAGACTCTGGAGATCGAGGGGATCCGAGACCTCGTGGTCGACGGCACCGCCGACGTCGCGTGCACCGCCGCATTCGTCGGTTCTCCGATCGTCTATCCACACCTGGCCGGCCTGCAACCGGATCTGTACAGATGCTTCATGGAGTTGACCTGGTCTCATCTCAGTCCGACGGGGGCCGTGGCTCTGATCCACCCGGAGAGTCACTTCACGGATGAGAAGGCGGGCTACCTGCGCCAAGCGACGTATGAGCATCTGCGACGTCACTGGCAATTCATTAACGAGCTCTCATTGTTCGAGATCCACCACCTCGTCTCGTACGGCGTGCATGTGTACGGCGCTGCACAGAGACCGCGGTTCAGAATGGCGACGAACCTCTACCACCCGGAAACAGTGGTCGGCTCGCTTCGGCACAACGGGGATGGACCAGAACCAGGGATCAAGAACGTCGACGGCAAGTGGGACCTCAGCGCCCACAGCGGCCGCATCACGCTCGTCGACGACGATGTGCTGCGGTCATGGCACGGACTTCTTGAAGACGAGTCCACGCCGATCCGAAGGACGCGGATGGTCTACGCGGTCAACCGAGCCACGGCGGCCGTGCTGGCAAAACTCGCCGACGCTCCCCGACTCGGTTCGCTCGGGCTCGAATTTTCCCGTGGGTGGGATGAGAGCATCGATCGCAAGAAAGGTTACTTTGACGTGGAATGGGGCGAGGTGGAGTCGTGGGATCAGGCGATCCTGCAGGGTCCGCACCTCTTCGTCGGCAACCCTTTCTACAAGTCCCCGAACTCGACGATGCTCCACAACCTGGACTGGTCGCCGGTAGACCTGGAGACGCTCGCGCCGAACGCGATGCCCATCACCTCCTATAAGCCCGCCAAACCGCGCGCCGAATACGACGCCGGATACACGCACTGGGGCCCGGACCGAGTCCCTGCCCGCGACCACTATCGAGTCGCATGGCGGAAGATGGCAGCGAACACAGGCGAGCGAACTCTCATTAGCTCTCTCGTACCGCCTGGAACCACACACATTGACGGCATGCTAACGGTCGGTGCACCAAACGCTACGGCTCGTGACCTGCTCGTTTTGCAGGCATACATGTCATCGATTAGCAATGACATGTTGGTTCGCGCTGCGCCCAAGGCCAACATTCGCTTTCAGACGGTCGCAAACCTGGCAGGTCGCCAGAATGAGTTGACGCCAGCGCTAACGCTGCGAGTTGCCCGTTTGAATATGCTCACCTCGGTGTACACCGAGCTAGTGTCCGATGCATTTGATGACGACTGGCGGACCGATCGATGGTCAACCGACGCAGAGGAGACAGGCGCCGTGTCCCTTTCTATCGACACTGCCTCGTGGACGTCCGACTTTCCGCTCCGCCGAGCATCTGATCGACGCCAAGCGCAGGTCGAGATCGACGCCATCGTCGCTCTCTCCCTCGGTATCACCGCCGACGAACTCTGCACGATCTACCGCACCCAGTTCGCCGTGCTCTATGGCTACGACCGAAACACCTACTTCTACGACGCCAACGGGCGCCTCGTCCCGAACGAGGTACTGAAGGTGTGGCGCCAGAAGGGGGACGCGATCTCGCAGGACGAGCGCACCTCGACCAACGCGTCGGGGAACACCTACGAGTACGAGCTGCCGTTCGTCACGCTCGACCGTGAGGCCGACATGCGTCAGGCCTACGCCCACTTCGAGAAGATCCTGCAGGAGCGCTCATGAGTGAACTGCTTCCCTCGCGCGAGGCGGTTCAGATCCGCGAGGCTCTGACCGACTTCCTCACCACGACCTTCGCGCTGTCGGATGTCGACGCGCAGCGGTCGCTCACTGAGTTCCTCACCGATCCCGCGGCCGGCATCTTTCGCGGTCCGTTCGTCCGGGCGCGCATTCCGTTCCGTGCGGCAGACGACGGATGGCGGGAGACACTCGACTGGTACGAGGGCCACACGCCATACGGCCATCAGGCCGATGCGTTCCGTCGTCTCAGCAGTTCGAACCTCGGGGAGCAGCCCGACGGATCGGTGAAAGAACACCCCCTTCCGACGCTCGTCGTGACCGGCACGGGCTCGGGAAAGACCGAGGCGTTCCTGTATCCGATCCTCGATCATGTGTTGCGGGCGAAAGCGGCGGGCGCAGACGGCGTGAAGGCCCTCATCCTCTATCCGATGAACGCATTGGCGAACGATCAGTCGCGACGTATCGCTGAGATGATCCGCGGACATGACGCGCTAAAGGGCGTGCGCGCAGCGCTCTACACCGGTGAACAGGCGGGTGCGAAGCGCACACGAGTCACCGACGACGGCCTCATCAACCACCGCGAGACGATTCGCGATGATCCGCCCGACATCCTGCTCACCAACTACAAGATGCTCGACCAGGTGCTGCTGCGCCCGGCCGACCGAGCCCTCGTCGAGGCGATGAGCCTGGGCCTGCAGTACCTGGTGCTCGACGAGTTCCACACCTACGACGGCGCGCAGGGCACCGACGTCGCGATGTTGCTGCGGCGACTCGGGCTCGCGTTGCGTCGCTCACGTGGTGACACGCGACCTCTCGACACCGAGTTCGAGGCCTTCCCCCTGGGCGACGTGACACCGATCGCGACCAGCGCGACTCTCGGTGACGACGGCGACCCGTCGGGCATGCTCGCGTTCGCGGAGACCGTGTTCGGCCGTCCGTTCGACTCTGCAAGCGTCGTGACCGAGACCCGGCAGTCGGCACGCCTGTGGATCCAGAACGCCCGCGCTGCCGGCCGGGTTCCGACGACCCCGGCGGCCGGCATCAACAATGCGCTCGCCACGGCTGTCGCCGAGGCCGATATCGCGGAGGACGCATCCTCGTCTGAGATCGCCGCAACAGTGCTCGACCGCCTGTACCCGGCATCCACCGATCCTGACGTGGCGGACACACACGTCGAGTGGGCGGATCTACCGGACGAGGACCTCCTGGCGAGCGTCGCTGCCCACCCCCTGATCCACTCCATCGCGCAGGCCGCTGACAAGGCGATCTCGATCGACGACCTCGCCGATCAACTGCTGCCGCGCGGCCTCGGGACCGACGAGACGTTCGAGTCACGGCGCGATGTGCGACGCACCTTCCTCACCCGCGTCTTCGCGATGCTCAGCCATGTGCGCGCGCGAGTCGGCCGGGCTACATTGTCGATCGACCTCAATCTCTGGGTTCGCGAATTGACCCGCATCGACCGGGCCGCCTCCCCCATCGTGCGATTCTCGTGGTCGGATGACGGGCCGAGCGATGCCCTGCTCGAGGACGGTGAGTTCGCCGTCTTCCCGGCGATCTACTGCCGCCACTGCGGCCGCAGCGGCTGGGGCGTCGAGCTCGCACCGACCGGCAACGAACTTTCGGCCGATGACGAGAGCATCCGTCGCAACCACGCCTCACGCGAGACGCGCAGTCGCTTCCGGGCACTGCTGCACGCTCCAGGCGAAGCCGAGTCTTTCGAGGCCGGTACCCCCGTCGCTGGCCTCGCCTGGTTCGATCCCGAGCTGCGTCGCGTCTCGGCGACGATCCCTCAGGATGGCGACGGCACGGCGGTCCACTTGCCCGTCCTGACTCTGACCGGCGATGATGCGAGCGACGACTCGCGCGACGACGTGTGTCCGGCATGTCAGCGCCGTGACGGCATCCGCTTCCTCGGGTCGGCCATGGCGACGATGCTCAGCGTGATCGTGACCACGCTCTTCGGCGACGCGCAGCTCGACCGTGCGGAGAAGAAGGCCCTCATCTTCACCGACAGCGTGCAGGATGCCGCGCACCGGGCCGGGTTCGTGCAGAGCCGCGCGCACGTGTTCGCGCTGCGCAACGCCATTCGGCAGGCGGTGGGCGATCAGCCTGCTCCGCTCGACGAGATCGTCACCCGCATGGTGCAGCAGGCAGGCGACGACCCCGACGCCCGGTATCGCCTCGTGGCTCCAGAGCTCGTGGAGCGCGAGGACTTCGCGCCGTTCTGGTCGAGCGACACCCTGCGCCAGGTACCGACCCAGGTGCGCACACGGATCAACCGACGCCTGCTCTTCGACGTCGCGATGGAGTTCGGACTTCACTCCCGCGTCGGTCGCACGCTCGAACTCACCGGCAGCCTGGCGGCAGGCGTCGACGTGTCCGACGCGAAGCTCGAGGCCCTCGGTCGCAAGGTGTTGGCCGACGGAGGTTCCGAGACCCTCGAGGGGATGTCGGCGGCTAACGCAGACCCGGCGATCGTGCTGCGCTGGGTGCGCGGCGTGATGGAGCGCATGCGCGAGCGCGGTGCCGTCGAGCATGAGTGGTTCTCGAA
The DNA here is from genome assembly GCF_017876435.1 of Microbacterium phyllosphaerae. NCBI lineage: Bacteria > Bacillati > Actinomycetota > Actinomycetes > Micrococcales > Microbacteriaceae > Microbacterium > Microbacterium phyllosphaerae. Next base: position 807,446 of record NZ_JAGIOA010000001.1, on the reverse strand, counting down.
GTACATCGCCGAAGACGGTCGTCGCTGGAACGTGTGGGGCGGGCGCCCCCGCGGCTCAGGCATGCCTGCGTTCCCACCCGGACGCGAGGCACCTGCATTCCCCCGCGTCGGACCGCACGCGCCGACGGGCACGGACGGGCACCGCACACACCTCGACGTCGTGTCGTCGTCGCAGAGCTGGTTCGCCACGTGGGCGCGCAAGACGCTCTCGGTCACGGCGGCCGAAGGGCCGACGCTCACTGCCGCGCTCCTAGCTTCTCTGGCAAAGGACGGGCTGCTGCACGCGACGAACATCGCGACCGGCTCCGCCACCGTCTACGCCATCCCCCCGGCATCCGTGATCGTCGCCCCTGTGACCGACGCCGAGCTCTCCGACGGCCGCACCCGTCTCGTCTGCGACGTCTGCCAGAACCCGATCACGGGCCTTCCCTCCGCTGTGGCGGCCCTGCGCGACGGGCCATGTATGTCGGCGCGGTGCCCCGGCAGGCTGCGCACGGCTCAGACAGGTCAGAACTACTACCGTGGCTTGTACGACGAGGGGCAGATGCGGCGCGTCGTCGCGCGCGAGCACACCGGTCTTCTCGACGACGATCTGAGACTGAAGTACGAGAACGCCTTCAAGTCCTCGGACGAAGACCCGTCCGCACCGAACGTGTTGGTGGCCACCCCGACACTCGAGATGGGCATCGACATCGGCGACCTGTCGACCGTGATGCTCGCAGGTCTGCCGCGAACCGTGGCCTCATACCTGCAGCGGGTCGGCCGCGCCGGACGTCTCACGGGCAACGCTCTCTCGATCGCCACCGTCACCGGTCGCGGCGATCAGCTGCCCCGAATGGGTGATCCACTGTCGGTCATCAACGGAGCCGTCCGCCCGCCGGCCACCTATCTCGACGCACAGGAGATAGTCCAGCGGCAGTACATCGCGTCTCTGCTCGACCGACGCACCGGGGCCGGGCTGCTGACGCAGACCGACACGCACGACGTGTTGGCGTCCAGCGAACGCGGCACACTTCTCGGCGACCTGATCGACGACGCGGACGGCCATCACGAGCAGCACGTCGAGGAGTTCCTCGCGACCCTGCCCGGGATCACGCCCACGACGGCCGAGCGGTTGCGTGCGTTCGCAACACCCGTCAGCGATGACGGCACCTCGCCACTCGCCGATACCGTGCGCGATGCCGTGCAGCGCTGGAACAAGCAGATCGAAGCCCTGGCATTCCGTCGTAAGGAGATCGCCGACGCGATCCCTGATCTGGAAGCCGCCAAGGATCTCGGCCTCGAGCCGGACGCCGAGGAGAATCTTCGCACGGCGAGGATCACCCACCGTATGCTGGGCCGCCAGCTGAACGAGCTGCACACCGACCATTGGGTCGCTTCGCTCGAGCGATTCGGCCTTCTGCCGAACTACACCCTGCTCGACGACTCGGTGACTCTCGACGCCGCGATCTCGTGGGTCGACCCCGAGACCGGGAGCTGGCAGGAGGATCCGGTGAGCTATCAGCGCGGCGCCTCGGTCGCGATCCAGGAGCTCGCGCCTGGCGCCTACTTCTACGCTCAGGGCTTGGAGATCGAGATCGATGCCGTCGATCTCGGTCCCGGGGGCGAAGCCGTGCAGGAGTGGGCGTTCTGCGCACGATGCGGCCATGGGCGCAACCTCGTGGCAGGAGACGGGCTGAACATCTGTCCACGGTGCGGGGCGAAGGGACTGAACGACGTCGCCCAGCGACTTCGCGTGGTCGAACTCGACGCGGTGTCGGCCATCGCGCGCCGCGACGAGGCATCGATCAGCGACCGCAGCGACGAGCGGCGCCGCACTCGCTTCACCGTGCAGGTCGCCGCCGATCTCGACCCTGCAGGCGTGGCCCGTCGATGGTTCGACGACGAGACACATTTCGGTGTCACCTACGCGCGCGACCTGACGATCCGGTGGCTCAACCTCGGACGACAGAGCGCCGGCGGCGAGGCACGGATCATCGCCGGCCGGGAGCATCACGCTCCGCTGTTCCGTGTGTGTGACACTTGCGGCAAGCAGGACTCGCAGTCGGGTGGAAACCGCCCGAGCGATCATCGTTCGTGGTGCGCTCGGCGCCGGGAGACCCGAGAGCACACGATCGCGCTCGCGCTCAGCCGCACGCTCGTCACGCAGGGGACATTCCTGCGTCTCCCCATCGGGATCACGCTCGGCGACTCGCTCGCCGTACCGAGTCTGGCGGCCGCGATGATGCGCGGGCTGCGTGAAGTCATGGGCGGCGATCCCGATCATCTTCGCGTGATCTCGACGATCGAGCCCGTGGGCGACGACACCACTGCGGAATCCCTGCTCGTGCATGACGCGGTGCCGGGCGGCACGGGCTACCTCGCCGAACTGGCCGATCCGGACCGCATGTTCGAGCTGCTGTCGACGGCGTGGAGGATCGTCCGCGACTGCGAGTGCCGTGGCGAACAGCGCGCCGCCTGCCATCGGTGCCTGTTGCCGTATGCGAGCGGGAACACGAGCGTCGTCTCGCGTGCGAGCGCTGAACAGGCGCTCGCCAAGCTGCTGCGCGTGGGCACCGACGGGGAGCCCCACGCATTCGAGCCCGTCGAACAGGACCCGGGAGTCGTGCTCGACGAGTCCACGATCGAGCAGCTGTTCAGGATGCGCTTCATCGAGCGGGCGCAGAAGCTCGGCGGAACCGTGAAGGAGAAGCCCGGCGACTGGGGCAACAAGGTCCAGGTCAGCTTCCCGGGCGACGCGCGTATCTGGAAGCTGAGCCCGCAGGTGTCGCTCGGATTCACGAAGCCCGACTTCGTCCTCGAGCAGCACGGAGGCGGCGCCGAGCCGATCGCGATCTACACCGACGGGAAGGCATTCCACGCCAGCATCCTGCACAATAAGCTCGCCGAAGATGCCGGGAAGCGGGCGCTCGCACGCAACGGCGGACACCGGGTGCTCGCGGTCACGTGGGCCGATCTGCAGGACGACGACGCGCTGCCCCACGACTGGATCGACCCCGGCTTCGCCGAGCGGATCGCCCCGATGTATCAGCTGCCCCTGGTGCAGCTCGACCGACTCCACGCCGATCCTTTGACGACGCTCATGGAGTGGATGCAGGACCCGGTCGGGGAGGCAAAGCGTCGCGACAAGATCGCTCGTGCTCTCCCCATGATGACGAGGAGCGCCGGCGGTCCGGCGCCCGCCGTCACGCCCGTGAATGCGGCATCCGCGGTGATGCGGGGGGCTACCGATCCGGCTTCGGGCGACTCGATGATCTGGGTCGTGGATCGCGGTGCTCTCGTCCACGCGACTCGGATGGGCGATCAGGGCGCATCGGAGTTCGCCCTGATCATCGACGACCGAGACGCTGCTGTCGGCGCCGAGGGCTTCACGGACGCATGGCGACTCTGGTTGCATCTGTCGAACGTGATCGGTTGGCGACACGATCTCAGCGGTGTCGAGATCCTCGCGCTGTCGCAGGTCGTCGACGCGGGCGGGGACGCTGCCTCGACGGGCGTGCTCGGGCACGTCGACTTCCCGCTCGCGAACGTCAGCATCGAATGGAAGACCCTCGCCGAGGTCGCCACATCCGCGGAGAAGATCCTGATCGCCGCGCTCGCCGCCGCCCCCGGCATCCCGATCCCGAAGATGGGACTCGAGTTGGGCGACGGCATCCCGTTCTCGTTCGTCTGGGAGGATGAGCGCGTCGCGACCGCCTGGGATCTGAACGATGACGATCGAGAGTCCCTCGCGTCACTCGGATGGACCGCAGTGGAACCCGAGGCGGATGCGGTCTTGAGCGCCCTCGCCAATGCAGGAAGGAACTGACATGCCCACGATCGTCTGGGGGGCCGCGAAGGACCCGAAGCATGACCAGGCTGTGAAGGCCAAGATCTACACCTTCCTGGGGAAGCTCAGCGACGACGACACCGTGCCGGGACTCCACATCGAGCCGATGCAGAAGCCGCGCGATGCGCGTGCGCGCACGGGACGGGTCGACATCCACTGGCGCGCCGTGCTCTTCAAGCTCGAGCCCGCCGGAGACGAACCCGTATACGTGTACGCCGGGACATGGCACCACGACGAGGCCATCAAGCGGGCCCGGACCACGACGCTGAGCATGAATCCGGTCAACGGCCTGGCCGTCCTGCGGCAGGAGCTCGACACCGCCGATGAGATCGAGGCGCAGGCCCCTGCTGCGGCCGCGCCCATCGCCGATGAGGCCCCTGCGCAGACGACGGCACTCCTCGCCGATCTCGGGTTCTTCGTCACAGACCTGACCGAGGAGTTCGGATTCGATCAGGAGACGGCGGAGGCGGCCTTCCGCGTTCCGGACGAGGAAGCCCTTCTCGACTTCGCGACCGGTCTCGACACCGCCTGGCAGGCGGACGTCCTCGTCGCGATGGGCGCCGGAACCGCACTCCACCTCATCAAGGAAGAGCTGAAGCTCGACCAGCCTGTCATCATCGACGCGGGCGCGGACGATGACACGAAGCTCGTCGAAGCACTGCGGCATCCCGCGGCGCAGATGCAGTTCACGTTCATCGACGACACCGAAGAGCTGCGCCGTGTCATCGAGGGCGGCGACTTCGGCGCATGGCGTGTGTTCCTGCACCCGGAACAGCGGGAGTACGCAGAGCGCCCCCGCAACGGCTCGTTCCGCCTCACCGGAGGAGCCGGCACCGGTAAGACCGTGGTGCTCTTGCACCGCGCTCGGCACCTGGCGCGGAAGGATCCTCACGCACGGATCGTGCTGACGACGTTCACTCGAGCGCTGGCCGAGAATCTGCGACGCGACCTGGAGCGACTCGATCCCGACCTCCCGTTCGCGGCGAAGCTGGGAGAACCGGGCATTCTCGTCCGCGGAGTCGATCAGATCGCCTCTGACGTGCGCACGACCGCCGGGGGCTCGGCCTTCGGCGATGCGTCACTGGCGGTAGTCGGGTCGTCCCGCGACAGCATGGCGAGCGCCGCAGAGATCGACTGGAAGTCGGCGATCCAGGAGGTCGGCGGCGACCTGCCGATCGCGCTGAGGTCCGAAGCATTCCTCGACGGCGAATACACCCAGGTGGTGCTTCCGCACCGCATCCATGAGCTCGACGACTACCTGCTGGTGCGCCGGCCAGGACGCGGCGTCGCGCTCGACCGCGGACGACGCGCCGCGGTCTGGGCAGTCATCGAGCAGGCGCGCAAGAACCACCGGATCGCCGGAGCGCTCTCATTCGCCGAGGTGGCTGCGATCTCGGCAGAGTGGCTGAAGTCGAACGGGCAGACTCTCGCTGACCATGTGCTGATCGATGAAGCCCAGGACCTCGTCCCGTCGAAGTGGCAGTTGCTGCGTGCTCTCGTGGCCGAAGGCCCTGACGACCTCTTCATCGCAGACGACACGCATCAGCGGATCTACGGGCAGCCCACGGTGCTGAAGCGGTATGGCATCGCCGTGCAGGGCAGATCCCGCCGCCTCACACTGAACTACCGCACGACTCTCGAGAACCTGAGATACGCGATGGAGATCCTGTCGGGCGTGGAGTACTCCGATGCCGAAGCGGAAGACGTGACGACCGCGGGCTATCGCTCGTCACGCAGCGGACCGAAGCCGGTCACCCGCCCGTCGAAGTCGGATGCCTCACAGTTCGACGCGATCGCGGACGACGTGAAGCGATGGATCGCCGAAGGCGTGAAGCCGGAGACCATCGCCATCCTGTCGTCGTCGAACACCTCATCGAAGAAGGTGCAGCAGGGGCTCGGACAGCGTGACGTGGCGGTGGCACTGCTGAACTCGCCTCGGATCACAGGCGGACAGCCTGTCGCGATGACGATGCACAACGCGAAGGGCATGGAGTTCTCACGCGTGGTGTTGTTCGACGTGTCGGACGGTTCTTTCCCGCCAGCCGTTGCGTACAAGGGCGTGCCCGACGAGGAGAAGCCGGACCTCGACAAGCGCTTCCGCTCGCTGCTCTACGTCGCGGCGAGCCGCGCACGTGACGAGCTCGTGGTGACGTGGAAGGGGGCGCCGAGCGCGTTGCTGCTCGGGGAGTGACGACTAGCAGGATGTCGAGCAAACGACTTTGACAGGTACTTTTGACCGACTTGCCAGATTTGCGGAGACTGTTCGACAGCATTCTGCGTGCCGCCACAGGCGGGCCCGCCGCGCCTTTGCGGTGCTCACGCGTGCGTCGCGGAGCGCACGGATCAAAGTACTTGACAAGCTTCGCTCTGCACGCCGCCTCAGTCGGCGTAGCCGTTCCCCTAAGCGGACACCTGGGCGTATGGCGACCGGGTCATTATGAAAACCTTCGGCATCAGAACTTGATACTCGTCGTGATCTCGATGCTCCGGATCGACTTGACCTCGCGCGTGAACGTGGCGCCCACGTTGATCCCCTTCTTACCAGAGACGGACTCAGCGATCGACAGCGCAGCGCGGAGGTTCGCGTCGGACTCTCGAGTTCCACTGAGGGTCATCCGGTATCCCTGAATCGGGTTGGACCCCGTCCGCATCTCGACGAGCGACTTCAATTGTTGATCGTTTGCGAGGTTGTGGCGGCGCAGGAACTCCAGGGCGGCTTCCGGATCGGGCTCGCCGCCACCGAAGGTCAGCTGCCCCTCGAGGCGTGCGTCGAGCTTGCGCGCCACCTCCTTTGACACGTCAGTGTCGCCACCGCCGAGTCCAGGAATCATCGCCCTCACACCGCCGTTCGTCGCAGCGGTCTGACGCTCGATCTTCGCGTCCTCGAATCTCACGTCCGTCGCACCGAGCAGCTTCGCGACGGTGGCAAGGTGATGATACTTCGCACTCGCGAACGACTCGAGGGCGTACTCGGAAAACTCGAAAACCTCGGACTCGTAAGGATTCTTGATCAACAGAGCTCCGGGAATCAGTTGACCTGCTGCTCGGAGGAGCTCACGGACGGCGTTCACCTGGGTCTCGTTGCCTGCAGGCATCACGGAGTAAGGAACGACCATCGCATCGAGATCGTCGACCAATGAGACGGAGTCCGAGTCGCCGGTGATGTCCAGGTAGAGGCTGTCGTCGGCGACCAGCACTGATCGAGGCGATCTGTTGTTCAGGGTGTCCATCACGAGTCCCACGCTCCCTGTGCCGGAGGGCCGGCTACTGTAGCCGGCTCTTGATCCCTCGGAGCAGCCTATCGGCGTCCTTCGAGGTGGAGAGGCTTCCGACGACGACAGCGGCGCCGCCGAGTCGGATGGATCCGATCTTGATCACATCGGCTTCCAGGACTTGCTTGGCCACACGCGATGGGTGACGCGCGTTGTCCGGATGCTCGTCGGCCCACGTGCCCACGAGCAGGATCTTCGGAGCACTGGCGGGCTTCTCGCTGAGCCATTTCCTCAACAGCGCGAGGTGGGTGCGCACCAGTTGAACGGTCCCGGCATCGCCCTGGGCGACGAGATCAGCGCGGAACAGATACCAGACGTGATCGGCGACCGCGAAGGCATCCTTCCACTCGGCCACGTTCAGGCCCTCGCTCCCGGGGAGATCCCGAGGGACCGCGAAGTCGACCGCTTTGCCCTTGATCTCCAATCGAAAACGCCCACGATCACCGCCGGGTTTCGCGCTCGGCAGTCCATCGTCGGGGGCATTGACGTCACGGAGCAGCCTGATCAGCGCAGTCTTGCCCGTCTGCGGAGCCCCCAAGATCGCCACTGTGCGCTGGTCGAGGATCTTCCAGAGCCTCGGAAGAGCCGCGAAGATGGCCGCGCTCACAGCCACGGCGGCCGCGGCGATCGGCACGACCAGGATCGGAAACGGCACCTGCTCTCCCAGCTCGGCCGCTGATCGAGCCGCTTGGTTCTTGGCGCCTACCCCGCCGGGGAGGCCTGGTCGAGTTCAACCCTAGCGGGGCTTCATCGCATCGCCGCTGCAATACCGACGATCCTGCCCTCTCAACTCAGCGGCAGCACCCGCGTCAGCGAAGTATGGGAACACCTTCGCCTCGATTTTGGCCCGCTCCCAGTCGTATTTGAGCATCCGCTGGACTCGGGAACGCACGAGACATCGGTGCTGAAGGTTCGTGCTTCACGTGTACTCATTCAGAACTATGGCGCTATCGACCGCACTCGTGGCCCGACGAAGTGGCTTGCAAGTCCCCGACGATTGCTATTCCTCGTATAGCCGTCGTTCCTTCTCTTCGTCGATCTGACGGTCCACCTCGAGTTCCGCGTGCGTCATGAGAGTCAGCACAATCGCTTCGAACTCCTCGAATTCGGCCTCGAATTCAGCAAGAGATCGAAAGGCCTCCACCGGGTCAGAAAGCTGTCTTGTGCCCTCGGGCCAAGCGTCCCAGCGCATGAGCGTGGCTCGGGTGGGAAGCTTCGCATGCTCGGCTTTCGTGTTTGGGATCGGCTGAAACGCGAACCTGATCGTGTCCATCTCGGTGAATCGTCCACCAAACACGGACACGGCGACCTCTCCCGAGTATCTGAGGAAATCATGCGCCTGATCAACCCGATTTGCGATGTAGGCCGCGATAAGCGTCGGTGCGTCGTCGAGGTCCAGGTCGCGCCGGAGCGCAGCGGCCATCTTCCGCTGAAGATTGCTCACGAGGCCCACCCGGCGCGTCTCCTCCTCCAGATACGGCTCGCCTAGCCGTGCATACAAACGCTCCATAGCTCCGGCGTCGCCGGGCCAACTAAACCCGTGGGGCTCAAGCCGGTCGAGAAAATCCGCAACGAAAAACGCGTAGAGGTGACAGACGACACGCAAAGCCTCCGGACGCGATTCTTCGCGGTGATACATCTCGTTTCGGTAGTCATGGAGCCGCGAGATGATGCGGACATACTCGACAGGGATGTCACCGTGCCAAGCAAAGAAGCGCAACTTGTCGTCGAAGTTGCGGTCGATGTCCCTGACCTGCGACTTCGAGAACGCCCAGTCGACGTACCCGGTGCTTGATGTCTCAACTTCTCCTCTCTGTTCTGGGTCGTTGAGATCCGCAGGAATCCGGCCATCTGAGTTCGACCGCCACGGAGACTCAGCACGAAGCAGGTAGTTCGACAGATGCCGGATCTCTCTAACCATGAGGGTCTCTATCGCACTGTCGAAGAGCAGGAAGGCGACTCGGAGGTCTTCCAAACTGTCGCGAAGCATTGCGTCCCGAGCAGTGAACACCTGGGCTGAGATTTCCGCGGCACTTTGCACGGTGCGATCCTAGTGATTGCTGCGCCGATCCCCTGCCCGTACGGGAAAGACGCTGCAACTCAATCCGTCATCGTTGAGCCTTCGTCAACCAGCATGCGGGACCCCTCGTTCGCGCGCATGGCCCTCACCCGAAACGGCGCGCCGAGGCAGCAGTCGGCGATCGACTGCCTGATTTAGGCGCATGAGACGTACACTGATTGATAAGTAGACGCACCGTTGCGAAACCCAAGCCTCAAGGAGCTCGACCATGGCCCTCACCGCACACTCCACCATCGGCGACTGGCTGAGCGACCCGACCGGCGGGCCACTCATCCGCGCACTCTTCGAGCAGACGGGCGCCGACCCCGAGCTCCTCACCCCCGTGCTCGGCCTGCCGCTGCAGCAGCTCGTCGCGATGAGCCAGGGCGCACTCCCTCAGTCGGTCGTTGACGATCTCGTGCGCGCCGCCAACGGCGGTGAGATCCCCGAGGCCGACGAGTCCGAGGGTTGGAACGAGAAGCCCACCGCCGGACGTTTCGCCGGCAAGACCGTGATCGTCACGGGTGCAGCCTCCGGAATCGGCAAGGCCACCGCATCCCGCATCGCCCGTGAAGGCGGACGCGTCATCGCGTCCGACATCGCCGCCGACAAGCTGGACGCTCTGAAGGCCGAACTGCCGGGTGCCGACATCACCACCGTCGCTGGAGACCTCACCAAGCAGGACGCGATCGACGCCGTCATCGCCGCCGCGGGCGACCGCATCGACGCCCTCGCGAACGTCGCCGGCATCAACGACGACTTCTCCCCCGCGGGCGAGACGACGGATGCCGTCTGGGACCGCGTCATCGCCATCAACCTCACCGCTCCGTTCAAGCTCATGCGTGCGGTGCTGCCGATCATGGAGAAGGCCGGCCGCGGCTCGATCCTCAACGTCTCGAGCGAAGCGGGCCTGCGCGGCAACGCGTCGGGCAACGCCTACACCGCCAGCAAGCACGGCATCATCGGCGTCACGAAGTCCGCGGCGTTCATGTATGGACCCAAGGGCATTCGCGTGAACTCGGTCGCTCCGGGCGGCGTCGCCACCGGCATCCCGATGCCCCCGAACATGTCGGAGTACGGCTCCGGTCGCCTGGCACCGTTCCAGCAGGCGATCCCGACGGTCGCGACCGCCGAGCACCTCGCCGCGTCGATCACGTTCCTGCTGTCGGACGACGCCGTGAACATCAACGGCGCGGTGCTGGCATCCGATGGGGGATGGTCGGTGCAGTAAGCACCCCGATGACTACGCCCCTGCCGACCCGAACGGCAGGGGCGTGCTTCTTTCTCAAGCCGACGTCGGCGCCTGAGGAAGCCCCTACGGTAGGGAAGACTGAGCCGAGGCAGATCGATCTTGTCTCGGCTATCCGATCATCACGTAGAGGGGGAGATGGCACTCCAGTTGATCGCCCTGTCGCCCAGGAACTGGTTTGCTTCCGAGAACACGTACGTGCCCTTGAACGGCCGTTGGTCAGTGTTCGACGCCATTGGATGCGCGGCCCGAATGATCGCGTCACGCGGAACCTGTCGCAGCAACGGCATCGCGATCTTGCGTGCGTCCTCTCCGAGCACGACGAACGCGATAGGCGAGCCTGACGCCGCTAGGCTTCGGATCACGGTCTCGATGAACGGCTTCCAAAGTCGGAGATGAGATTTTGGCTTGTTACTGACGACAGTTAAGGCTGTGTTGAGAAGCAGGACACCTCCCGTTGCCCACTCAGTGAGGTCACCTGTCGCTGGCCTGGTGAAAGGGATGTCGGGATCCCGCTCGAGATTGAGGAAGATTCGGTGAAGCGCCGAGCGCTTGTCCACCTCTCCGTGTTGAGAGAATGCCAACCCGTCCGCGAGCCCTGACGTGTCGTACGGATCCTGGCCCAGGACCATGACCCTCACATCGGTGGGGGCAGCCAGTTCGAAAGCGCGAAACACATTCCGGCGCTCCGGTAGGACGTCCAGCCCGCGCTGGTAGAGGCTCTGAAGATCCGGTGGCCTATCGGACACGCGAAGGTCGAGCCACTCGTCCCAGACGCGCGGAAGAGTTAGCCCGTTGGGCGCTTTCACAACTGACGATGTGTTCACACGTCCAAAGCTAGGACCTGCGCACGCCAGCCGTAGCACGCGATCCAGGTAGCACGCCGGTCGACGTCGCCGTAACTCGAACGCGCAGTGGCTACGGATGCTGTACCTCATCGGAACTGGCGCTTCCACTCAGTGCGGGCCGCCTAGCTCTCTCATATGCTCAGTGAGGGATGACGACCCACCAAGGGCGTCGGGGGATGAATAGAGGGTCAATGAGCGACTTCAGTCCGCTTGAATACATCGAGCAGGCATTGACGGCGGCAGCACGCGCGCTGGGGCCGTTCGTGACTCGACGTCTCTCCGAGGTCGCTCCGGAGGTATCGGACTGGACGCAGATCCTCGCGGCGAAGGACCGGCAGGCCGGCCGTCGAGTCGACCGCTACAACCCCCGTGATCTTTCATTGCAACTGCGCGTCCTGACGGAGCGCCTCGGCAATCTCGGTTTCCCCTTCACAGACCTTGTCGACCGGCAAGCGAGCAACTGCGCGAGTGAGCTCCGAGACGTCCGCAACAAGTGGGCTCACAGCGAAGAGTTCACAGTCGCCCAGACTTTCCGGGCTCTCGATTCAACCGAGATCCTCCTGCGAGCGATCGCTGCTGACGAGGACGCCGACGCGATCGGACTCCTGAAGTCAGAGGTCCTGACGGCGCTGAACACGTCCGAATTGAAACACCAAGACCCCAACGGACCGACCGCCACTCGCGCGGCCTCTGTAGCCCTCGAGTCCACGGCGATCACCGCCGAACCGGGATCGGCTGCCTCGCTCGACGCTTCTGTGCTCAGTCCGTTGAGTTTCGCTGTCGCGCGAACGGGCATCTCGGTCGTGCCGCAGCTGACGGTCTCCTACCGAGGCCCCGAGCTGCGAGGCGCCTCCGTAGAGGTCGAGGTCGACTGTCAGTTGGGATCACTGGGAGACCCTCGCGTATTGCTCGTCGACCTCGACGGAGAACATGACACCACTCTTCGCAACGTCGATCTGCGGTTGGATCCAGCTCGCATGCTCGCGGTCGAGTCGCCCATGCCCGGCACGGTGACCGCGACGTTGAGAGACGCGAACGGCGACGAGATCGCCAGTCAACGCGCGGACGTTCAACTGCTGGCCGCGAATCAATGGATCGCCAAACCGATGCCGCTGAGTCTCGAGCTGCTCGCCGCCTTCATCCAGCCTCAGTCGTCGGCCATCAGTGCTCTTCTGGTCGAGGCATCGACGCTTCTGGGTAACCGGACGGGTTCCTCGGCCTTGGACGGGTACCAGCAGGGCGACCCGAATCGGGTCGATTCGATGGTCGAAGCGATTTACGACGCCGTACGCGCGCGCGACATCCGCTACGCGGAACCGCCCGCGAGCTGGGGGATCTCGGGCCAGAAGGTGCGTACTCCCGCCGAGGTTCTCGAGGGGCGACTGGGCACTTGCCTGGACACGACGCTCACCCTCGCTGCCGCGCTGGAAGAAGCGGGAATCAACTCAACCCTGTGGCTCCTCGAGGGTCACATCTTCCTCGGGTACTGGCGGGAATGGTCGAGCCTCGACGCCCCTGCGCAGGCAGAGGCCAGCGAGGCGGTCAACCTCGTCGGACTGGGCAAGATCGGGCTCGTGGAAACGACGAAGATGACCGGAGGTGCGGAATCCGCGCCGTTCGGGATCGCCCGACGGCAGCCATTCACCGACGGCAACGTGGATCCCACTCTGGTCATCGGCGTGACCGATGTCTTACAGGCTCGACAAGCAGCTATCTATCCCCTGCCGAGTCGCTCGATCGGCTCGAACGGCGAAGTCACGGTGCACGAGTACCGCGCGGCCGCAGCTCCGGATCCATTGCAGTACAACCCCTCCGCCACGGATCTCACCGGCGATGACGCGCGCAGGCTGCCTGCGCGCGTGAGCTCGTGGAAGAACTCCCTGCTCGACCTGAGCCTGCGCAATCGGCTCATCAACTACACGCCGTCAGCAGGTCACTCCATCGCCGTGCCACAGCCAGCTCTAGCCGCATTCGAGGATCTGATCAACAGTGGGTCCGCGATCACGCTCCTTCCCAGCGATCGCATCCCCGATGTCGACAAGACCCGCGGCGTTCAGTTCGGACGCGACCTGCCTGAAGCTGCCCGCTCGGACATGCTCATGTCCCGAAAGTCCGCCTATGTCGACATCACGGAGGGCGCCTATACCTCGCGACTCCGCGCTCTGGCATACAAAGCGCGCACCATCGCCGAGGAAACGGGCGCGAACAATCTCTATGTCGCGTTCGGAATGCTGCGCTGGCGGTTCAACGATCGCGACCTCAGGTCGCCGCTCATCCTCGTGCCTGTGACTCTCGAGCCTGCGGGCCGCGGCTCTGTGTTCCGTGTTCGCGTCGACGACACAGGTGAATCCACACCGAACTACTGCCTGCTAGAGAAGCTGCGAGTGACGCACGGCATCCGCATACCCGGTCTCGAGAACCCGGCAAAGGATGAAGCCGGCATCAACCTCGCAGCCGCCTTCGCGGCCGCGCGGCAGGGATTGGCGGAGGCGCGCTTGCCGTTCACCGTTGAGGACTCCGCAGATCTGTCGATCCTTCAGTTCGGCAAGTATCGGCTGTGGAAGGACCTCGACGAGAGTTGGGAGACATTCACCTCCAACCCGCTCGTCAAGCATCTCGTCCATACGCCGACCGCAGCGTTCGAGGACCCATCGCCGTCGCCGACCTCAGTGGATCTGGATGCTCTCGGAACGTCCCTGCCCGTCCCGGCGGACTCCTCGCAGCTCGACGCGGTCTCGGAAGCGGTCGCGGACCGGACGTTCGTACTCGAGGGCCCTCCCGGCACTGGGAAGTCGCAGACCATCACGAACCTGCTCGCTCATGCCATCGTCAACGGCAAAAGAGTGCTTTTCGTCGCTGAGAAGCGCGCGGCGCTGGACGTCGTGAAGCAGCGTCTCGATGCAGTCGGACTGGGGCCTTTCTCGCTCGATCTCCATGACAAAGGTGCTCGCCCGAATGCCGTCCGCGCGCAGCTGAAAGAGGCACTCGAAACAACGGCGCGCCCCGACGGTGCCGCCCTGAGCGCGCAGAACGAGAATGCGGTATCGAGCCGGAACACTCTGCGCCGGTACGCTGACCGCCTCCACGAGAGCAACACCGCGGGCATGTCGTTCTACACCTCGAGGGATCGCCTCCTGGCGTTCGAGCCCGATGCTCCTACGCTCGACATCCCGACCGCTTTCGTCTCGACGAGTTCCACCACGCAGATCGACTTCGTCCGCACGACACTGAGACGCCTGCCTGACACTGCCGACCTTGTCCGCCCAGCGGAGCTCAACGGGTGGGGCTTCGTCGACGTCACGTCTCATGACCCTTCGGACATCGGGGCCCTGCATCGAGCAGCGATGGACTTCGACCAGGCGATCGGAGACGTCTTCGTCACGACCGGCGAGTCGCCGGCACTCTCGCACAGTACCTCGCCTGAGTTCATCGAACGCTGGTCCCAGCTCGCGGGAGCTCCACGCTTCTCCCTTGAGTCCCTCGATCAGCTGCTCCCCCGAGTCCGATCCGGTGAACTCAGCGCTCTTCAACAGCACCTTCGAACGCTCACGTCCACACCACCACAGTGGGTGAACACCGTTGGCCTCGGCGCGCTGAGCGCGAACCCGACGCCGAGCGCCGTTCACGTAGCAGCTCAGGCTGCCGATGCCTCTGGGTTCTTCGGCCGACGCAAGCGTCAACGATCGGCGCTCGAGATGTTCGGCGACAGCCTGTTGGTGCCTCTGAAGAGCGTGCCTCCGAAATCCATCGCGCAGTTGACCGGACAGGTGGAAGCGACAGCGGCGTCGGCGACTGCTCTGCGCAACGGACTCCTCTCGCTCCCCGTCTCCGTGGTCGGTGCGAGTTGGAACCCGTTCGATGCGACCGACGCGGCTCGCGCCGCGTCGCAGCTCGATTGGCTCGTCTGGCTCAGCGGGGCTCTCGAGTTGCGACCTCATGATCTGGACGCGACGATTCTGCGAGAGACCTATCGCACCTCGCCTGCGGATCCGGCGCTCTCCGGTGCGCTCGCAAAGCTCGGGACCGCTTGGCGTTCACTCGAAGTGATGGCTTCGCCGAAGGTCGGAGCCGGGGTGTTGAAGAGTTGGGCCTCGCCGCGCGCCGTGGTCGATGCGTGGGGAAGCACTCGCGGTTCGCGGGCACTCGAAACCTCTACTCCCACGTCCCTGCAGAGATGGGTGGCGTTCGCTCGGGCGCTCGAGCCTCTGCGAAGCTACGGGCTCTCCGAGGCACACGCAGCACTCATCTCGGGACGCGTTCTGGCAGACGATGCGTCGATCGCCTTCGACAAAGGCGTGGCGGCCTCATCGTTGGTGGAGCGCGAGCAAGCTCAGGGCCTCGAGATATTCGACCCTCAGGCTCACGGCCGATCCGTCGAAAGATTCACCTCGAGCACAGCCGCGATCCGAGCCGAGCTTCCACGCTGGATCCCCGCCGAAATACTCGGCCGGAGGAAGATCGACGCAGCATACAACGGCGGGCGCCTGGGCGAACTCAAGCGTCAGATCGGGCGTCAGCGCGGGGGGCTCTCAGTACGTGGGCTGATGGACGGCTACGCAGAGCTGATCACGCAGATCACCCCGTGCGTACTGGCGAGTCCGGAATCCGTCTCGCGGTTCTTCCCGGCAACCGGCGACCTGTTCGACGTCGTCGTCTTCGATGAAGCGTCGCAGATCAGAGTTCCCGATGCGATCGGCGCGATGGGGCGATCGAACTCGGTGGTGGTGGTGGGCGACAGCAAACAGATGCCACCTACAAGCTTCGCAGACGTCGTGACCGACTCTGATGAGGTGGTCAGCGCGGACAGCACCGCGATCGCCGATGAGGAATCGATCCTGAGCGAATGTGTCCAAGCGCAGGTGCCCCGGCGCTGGTTGTCCTGGCACTACCGGAGTCAGGACGAGGCGCTGATCGCTTTCAGCAATCACAAATACTACGACGGCCGACTCGCATCCTTCCCTGCGCCTTGGCCGACGAGCGCCTCTTCACAGCCCTCGGTGTCCGGTCATGGAGTATCACTGGTCAGGGTCGACGGGCACTTCAACAGAAGCGGACGGGGGCGAGACCTTCGCACCAACATCGTCGAGGCCCGTGCAATCGTCGGGGACATCGCACGGCGCTTCGCCACGTCCAACACTCCTCCATCGCTCGGCGTCGTGACCTTCAACGCGCAGCAACGCTCGCTGATCGAATCACTTCTGCGAGACGAAGCGGACGACCGGATCGCCACCGCTCTCGATCAGCGCGACGGACTGTTCGTCAAGAACCTCGAGAACGTACAGGGAGACGAGCGAGACACGATTCTCTTCTCCGTGGCTTTCAGTGCGAACGAACGTGGCGACCTGCCACTCAACTTCGGACCGCTCTCGCGTGCGGGCGGAGAGCGCCGCCTCAACGTGGCCATCACCAGAGCACGTCGAGAAGTGATTCTGTTCGCCAGTTTCGACCCGTCTGACCTGAGAGCTGAACAGACGTCATCCGTAGGAATCAAGCACCTGCGCTCCTATCTGCAGCTTGCTGCGGACGGTATCGATGAGAACGCAGACGAGGTGGCTCGGCCCGGGTTCGTCGATCGCCATCGAGAAGAGATCGCCGCCACGCTTCGCGACCGAGGGCACGTGGTGCAGACGGACATCGGTCTCTCTGATTTCCGCGTCGATATAGCAATCTCGGCAGCAGACGATCCTGAGCAACCGGTACTCGCCGTTCTGCTCGACGGCCCAACGTGGCGCGAGCGGCGCACTGTGGCCGATCGAGACGCGCTGCCCACCGACGTCCTGAAGGGCCTCATGCACTGGCCGGGCGTGGAGCGTGTATGGCTTCCCGAGTGGCTGCAGCAACGGGAGACGACCCTCGACCGAATCAGTCGCGCCGTTACGGAGGCGACAACTGCTGCGCGTCGTGCCGACGAAACTGGGAAGCGCAGTTCAGTCTCGACGGGCGTCGAAGCGCGAGCAATCGACACAGCATCGGACCCCGTCGCGACCGCCGCTCACGTCGAGACCGGATCTGGCGTGGCGGAGTCGCAACCCGTCGTCCTCGCTCGGTCGGCATCAGCACCCGGGGTCACCGACCTGCAGCATCCCCGTCTTCGGGATTTCTCTGAGTGGTCACCACGAGCGGCCGGCGGCGTCGCGGTTCTCGACGCTCTCCCGTCCCCGGGAGCCGCTCAGCGCATACGCGAACTGGTCCAGGAAGTGATCACGCATGAAGGCCCTATCCACCGAATGCGGCTGGTGAAGCTCGTGGCCGGTGCTTTCGGTCTGAGCAAGGTCCACGCCTCTCGGGCGGATGCAATCCTTCGCTGCGTCCCACCGGATTTCGTTCGACCGAATGATCGTGCGGTTCTGTGGCCGCAAGGTGTCGATCCACTCACCTGGCGGGAGGTCCGCCGGCCAGTCAACGGGACTGCTCGCCCCCTCGAGCATGTCCCTCTGGCGGAGATCGCCAACGCCATGGCGGTCGTCGCGGACCTGAGCGGCGGAATGACGGACGAGGAGATCAAGCGGGAGTCGCTCGGGCTGTTCGGCGGTAAGCGCGTGACGTCCGGCATCGGCGATCGCCTGAGCGAGGCCTTGGATACTGGCCTGAGCTCCGGCCGGCTCCAGCGACGTTCCGGGGGGTTGATCACGGCAGCGAGTTGACGGGGTGGGGCACCCGTCCAGGATGGCCGGGCCAGTGATCGCGCATCTTCACCATGCACCCGGGCGCCCGCTGAGAGAGAGCTCTGCGCTCGCTGCACCCGCCACCGGGATTCTGCCGGCTCCCCATATGCTCGCGGCGTCGGACCAGCTGCCTGACGGAGGATGGTCAGTCCAGTAATTACCTCACTCTTGGAGGCCGGCACGACTGCCGTGCCGGCCTCCGAACTCTCCGATCGCTCGCCGCGCCTTGCGTAGCTCGAAGATCCCGATGAACACTCCGACGCCGAATATGGCAGGGCCGAACCATCGGTACAGCGCGCTCGGATCGAGCACGAGCGTGACGACCCATCCTGCAACCATGACCGCGGAGAACACGATCGAGTAGAGCGCGAAGTTCTTGCGGCGCTGCAATGCCATGCGCTGCTGGATCAGGGAGGGCTCGGCACTGGGCTCGCTCATGAGCCGAGCCTAGACCGCGGCACCCAGCCGAAGTAGGCCACCGCCTCCCGAGCGGATGAAAGACTGACACCGTGCCCGAGCGTCCCGAGATCGTCTGCATCTGCGGCTCCATGCGGTTCGTCGAGGATATGCGCGTGGTGAGTCAGGGCCTGTCGCTCGCTGGCTGCATCGTCCTCATGCCGACTGAGATCGACGGTCCGATCACCGAGGAACAGAAGACCGCGCTGGGCGAACTGCACCTCCGCAGGATCGACCTCGCCGATCGAGTGGTCGTCGTGAACCGGGGTGAGCACTTCGGCGAATCGACGCTCCGCGAGATCGCCTACGCAGAAGCCGCAGGCAAGCCCGGGACCTTCGTCGGCGTCGCGTGGGGCTCGCAGTAGATCTCACATCTGCGTCACCTACCCTGACTGTCATGAAGAAGCTCCCCGCGCTCGCGTCGCTGGCCGTCGGCATCCTGCTGCTCTCCGGATGCTCGCAGGCCGCGACCATCGCCGCCTGCGGACAGGTCGCCGCCCAGGCCACCCAGGTCGCCGGTGTGATCGAGAGCGTCAGCTCGCCGACTCCCGAGGCTGCGCAGGCGGCGCTCGATGAGGTCAAGAAGGTCGCCGAGAACATCCGTGGTGTCGACGGACCCGAGGAATTCGTCACGCTCCGCGACTCGTGGACGACGAGCATCGACGCGTTCGTCGCCGAGGGCGAGAAGGCCATCACCGGGGACGCCGGGGGATGGATGCGGCATCCACCCAGCTGCGCACGGCGACCGACGCGATGGTCGCCTACTGCACGCCGTGACCAGCTAGCGAGCGATCCCTCGCAGCAGCCGCGTCACCGTCGCCGTAACGCGCTCGGCGCTCAACGGCTGACCGATGAGCGCGGCGTACGACGCCATGGCGATGAGCTGGTCAGCGATGGCAGCAGCATCCACGTCTTCGCGGATCTCGCCTGCCGCCTGACCGCGCGCAATCCGCTCGGCGACCCACGCGCGGATCGGCGCCGCGAGACGCTCGTTGAGGGCCAGCCCGAGTTCGTGATCCGTGGCCGTCACCGCGATCAGAGCCCGGGCGAGTGCGACACCCTCGGGCCGCTCCATACCGGCGGACATCGCGGAGAACCAGGCGTGCAGGTCAGCCCGGATGTCGTCGCTCATCGTGACGGTTGCATCCGCGAGGGGCACCTCTCCCTCGAGCAGCGCCTCGCCGAGGATCGCTGCCTTCGACGGCCACCAGCGGTAGATCGTCTGCTTGGAGACGCCCGCCGATTCCGCGAGACCCTCGATCGTCACCGCCTCGTACTCACCGGCCACGACGGCGGCGCGCATCGCCTCGAGCACGGACTGGCGCGCGGCTTCACTTCGGGGACGAGGCACCAGAACAGGCTACCGAGGCTGCGGGCGGCGCGTTTCGTCTCGGGCCGCTTTGCGGGCCTCGCTCAGTGACCGGTGTGGCTCCACACGGTCTTGGATAGAGTCGCGGGATGAGGGAGACACGAGGGCCGCTCAGCATGGGCATATTGACTCTCGCGCTCACACTCTTCGGACTCGTGTTCTTCATCGTGACGATGCTGATCATCCACGGCGCACCGTACCTCACCGACTCGCTCGGCTCCGCGGACGACCGCCAATGGACCGATTGGTACTGGCTCGCGATGCTCATCGTGGCACCCACAGTCGTCACGGGCGCCGTCTCCGGGCTGACCTCCGCCCTCGGCGCATACATCGGAAAGCGCGTCTCGACGAGCATCGATGGCGCACCGGCAGATCGGATGAGAACCAGCGTCGGTGCCGGCATCGGAGGCGCGCTGGGGAGCGCGTTGTTCCTCATCTACATGAGCTGGCTCTATCAGAATGGGCTGAGCCTCTGGATCCTGGTGCTCGGGTCCGCAGCGGTATTCAGCGCCTACGCGGGTTTCACCGCACTGTGGATCGGTCGCAGATCATGGGCTCCTCAGACGCCAGCAGCTGTGATCACCGCCGCGGACGGTATGTGACCGCCACAGCACCGGAATCGAACACCCGACGGCCCACCTCCTTGAGCTCGATACGCTCGTTCAGCCCGTCGAGCAGCCTGGGCCCGTGCCCGGCGATGATCGGATGCACGACGAAGGTGAACTCGTCGATCAGACCCAGCTCGGCGAGCGCGAGCGGCAAGGTCACGCCGCCGACGGACAGCCCCTCACCCGGCTGCGCCTTTAGCTGCGTAACCGCCTCGCCCACGTCGCCTCGGACGAGCTCGGCGTTCCAGTCGACCGACTCCAGCGTGCTCGACACCACATGCTTCGGTATGCGGTCGAGGGCCTCTGCGAACGGGACTTCCCACTCATCCATCCAGTCGGGCCACACCCCGGATGCCGGACGCCGCCAGGCGCCCTCCATCATGTCGTAGGTCGTCCGGCCGTAGAGCACGGCATCCGCTCGCTGCATCTCCGCCGTCCAGAAGCCCATCAGCTCCTCGTCGGGAGCGACGCCCGCCTCGTGATGGACGCAGCCGTCGAGCGTGACGTTGATCGCGTAGCGCAGTGGTCTCATCTCGCCGATCTCCTTCGATGCGGGCGGTGCCGGATGAGGATCAGAGTACTGCTGGTGCCGGCCGATCACTCGCCCTGTTCAATGCCGACGATGTGAAACATCGCCCCGTCGGGAACCGACAGACGCACAGTGCGCGACTCTCCGCTCACGGGGATCGTCCCGAACGCTGCGAGTACGTCGCTGCAGTCTCCGCTCACGAAGGAGTCGAACACGTCGATGCGGTACTCGGCCGTCGGTGAGCATGTCACGTAGAACGCGACCTTGTCGTCGACCTCGGGTAGCTCGAAGGTGGCTGGCCCGCTCCCCGTCTCATCAAGGACGGCGTCGACGGTGAAGTCTACGAAGAGGCCACTCGAAGGATCGGTGATCGTGTCGATCGGGCTCGGTGGATAGTCGGCGACGGGGCTGGGCGACACGCTCGATGCCGGATGAGCAGTGCATCCCACGGACACGCGATCATGAGGACCAGACCCAGTGGTGCGCGACGTCTCACTCGTCGCTCGCATCGATGCGCCCCGACCTGCGAGAGATCACGAGGAGCACTCGCTGCCAGTAGGACTCACCGACGAACCGTGGTTCACGCCTGCGTGACTCGGCCTCGACCAGCACTGCCGTGACGACAGCGATGGTGGAGAAGAGTGGACCGAGCCATTCGGCCGCATCACCGAGATGGATACCAGCGACGATCACACACCCCGTGATCATCAGTGCCCCGACGTTTCCAGCCCAGCGAAACGGAGGCTCGATGCGCGCTCCGAAGAGCAGACCCGCGCCCAACGCCAGTGCGATCACGGCCAGACACGTCAGCATTCGCTTTTCCCTCCACGCTGAGGGGCGGAGGAGCCATCAGTCCTACATGACGTCACATGAGGTACATAAGCACACGAAAGAGTCCTAGGCAGTATTCTGCGGACGGGTCCGCCCGTCTACCCCTCCCCCTCCAACGCCCGGTAGAAGTAGAACGCCCGCTCGCCCGAGTCCGGGTCGGTGCCGCTGAAACCGTGCCGCTCGTAGAAGCGCATCGCCGCGGCATCCGACTCGTCGACGTTGATCTCGATCGCTGCGACTCCGAGCTCGCGGCAGATCTCGACCATCCGCCGCAGGATCGCGCTGCCGATGCCGCTACCCCGCTGCTCAGGCTCGACGTACATCTCGTCGAGCAGCGCGACCGGTCCGTCTGACCACACGTTCGGACGCAGGGTCACGAGCGCGACGCCGGTCGCAGGTGAGCCGCCGAGCACGGCGAACGTCAACGGTTCGTCGAGCAGCATCCGCAGCCGAGCGGCGAGCACCTCGACGCCCGGAGTCTCGGTGTCGAACTCGGTGTTGAACGCGTGCAGGAGTTCAGCGACGGTGACAGCATCCGAGACTTCGGCCCGGCGCACAGGCGTTTCGTCTCGCTCCGCTCGCTCAAGGACCGGGTCGGGGTCAGGCACTGTCCGACTCCGCCTTGCGCGATCCCGCCTCCAGCACATCTCCGGCGGGCAGCTCCTGATGCCCACCGAACTGCAGGCGCATCGCCGACAGCACCTGGTTGGCGAAGTGGTCTTCATCCCGCGAGGCGAAGCGCTCGAACAAGGATGCCGCGAGCACCGGCACGGGCACGCCCACGTCGACCGCGGCCTTGACCGTCCAGCGACCCTCGCCCGAGTCAGACACGCGGCCTGCGAGACCGTCGAGCTGCGGGTTCTCGGCGAGCGCGGCGGCGGTCAGGTCGAGCAGCCACGACGAGATCACGGATCCGCGACGCCACAGCTCCGCGACCTTCGAGGTGTCGATCGGGAACTGGTAGAACTCCGGCTCCTCCAGCGGGGCGATCTCGGCCGAGTGCTCGGCCTCTCGCACCCCGGCATCCGCGTTGTGCAGCACGTTGAGGCCCTCGGCGATCGACGCCATGATGCCGTACTCGATGCCGTTGTGCACCATCTTCACGAAGTGCCCGGCACCCGACGGACCGCAGTGCAGATACCCCTGCTCCTCGGCGGTGAGCTCACCGGTGCGACCGGGCGTGCGCTCGATCTCGCCGACACCCGGAGCGATCGTCTTCAGCACCGGCTCGATGCGCTCGACGGCCTCGTCCGGTCCGCCGACCATCAGGCAGTAGCCGCGGTCGAGCCCGAAGACGCCACCGCTCGTGCCCACATCGACGTAGTGGATGCCGCGCTCGCGGAACGTCTTCGCGCGCCGCACGTCGTCGCGGTAGTTCGAGTTGCCGCCGTCGATCAGGATGTCGCCCTCGTCGAGCACCTCCGCGACCTGGTCGGCGACGGATCCGGTGAGCGATGCGGGCACCAT
Source organism: Microbacterium phyllosphaerae (assembly GCF_017876435.1). NCBI lineage: Bacteria > Bacillati > Actinomycetota > Actinomycetes > Micrococcales > Microbacteriaceae > Microbacterium > Microbacterium phyllosphaerae. Next base: position 784,264 of record NZ_JAGIOA010000001.1, on the reverse strand, counting down.
CATCCACACGGCCCGCGGCGCCTCGAGCTTCGACGCGAGGTCGGCCATGCTGTCGGCGCCGACGGCTCCCTCGGCGACCAGCGCCTGCACAGCATCCGCGTTCACGTCGTAGACCACGCATTCGTGCCCCGCCCGCATGAGGCGGCGCACGATGTTGGCGCCCATCCGGCCGAGTCCGATCATCGCCAGCTGCATGAGAATCCCTTCGTCACAGCCGACCCGCGATGCCGCGAGCCGAGTCGGGGCAATCCTGGCACGGGTGCGGGAGGCACTCAATGGTCATGCGGATGCGAGCGCTCGATCGCGCGCGAAAAGCGGATGCTCGCCGCTACCAGGCCACCGCACCGCCGCCGTCGTGGGTGAAGGTGAGCGAGTGGTTGCCGCTGCCGCGGTATCCGGCCAACATGAGCTGGCGCTGCCCCCTCAGCCACGCCTTGCGCTGGGTCAAGTAGGGCGGCGCCTCGGGCTCACCCACCTGCTCGGTGATGTACGCGGCGAGCGCCTCGCGCCTCGCCGGAAGATCATTGACGACGAGCCCTGCAGGATGCAGACCCGACCCCAGCTCGACAGCGAACGACAGGCGGCCCGACCGTTCGTCGACGCGGGGTGCACGGATCAGCGAATCGCTCGGATGCATGATCGCCGCACCGCCCTGCTCAGCCCATTCGGAGAACGGCGTTCCCGACATCCAGGCCGCCGCCGCGGCTCCGATCGATTCGAAGGATCGCTGTGGCCGAACCTGCACGCGCACGAGGTCGTCACGCACACTCAGCTCGCAGATGAACGGCCCTGAGCTGTAGACCTTGTCGGTTCCGGTGGGCTTGCCGAGCACCTTCGCGATCGCGGCGCGGAGCTTACGGGCGACGCTCGCGGCGTCTCCGTCGGAATGCTGAAGACGGAGCGCCCGCTGATCATCGATGCGAGGTCGAGGGAAGTGCTCCAGTCCCTCTTCACGGGCGATCGCCCGCATCCGCTCGACGTCGTACTCAGCGACCTCGCTCAGACGCCCGAGCGTCACCGGAAGTCGTGAGACGAGCTCTTCGCAGCTGTAGGCATCGGTCATGCCCTCATCGTATCCACGCGATTCCGCGGGATGCCGGGTGCAGGAGGGCTCAGCGCTCGGTCATCACCACCGCGGTCGCGATCGCAGCGGCCGCGAGCCCGAGCGCGCCGACGGCGAGGAGAACGAGCCCGGCGGGCCAGACGGCGAGCAGCGTGACGTCGTACGCTCCTTCACCCAACGGCTCCCACTGCTCGACCGCCCCCGTGGCCGTCAGCGCGATGCCGACGATCAGTGCGATGACGGGCAGGCCCCACGCGAGAGCCCACGAGAGACGACGAACGGTCTTGCGGCTCATAGGTGGTGGTGTCGAACTGGCACTCTCCGCCTCGTCGCGAACCTGCTCGGTGATGCGCTCACGCGGAGCATCCTGTGTGCCGTCCATGCCTGCACCATATAGCTCGCCAGGCGTCGGCGGCTAGGGAACGCGAGCCGTCTCGCTCCGCCCGCTCGACGAACGAGCGAACGAAGCGAGACTGACCCGACGTCAGGCCCTGCGCCTCCGCAGCACGAGCGTGATTCCGAGGGCGATCACTCCGGCGCCGAGCGCGACCCACAGCAGCATCCACTGCGCGTCGAGGCCGGTGGTGGCGAGCGGGTCGCCACCGGCATCCGATCCGGCTCCCGATCCGCCCGGGGTGAGGGCGTCGGGGTCGAACACGGTCACGGCGTCCCACCCGATCAGAGTTCCGTCAGCGGCGTAGAGGGCGAAGCGGTGCTCGCCGAAGGGCACGCTCGCGGGGACGGTAAGCGTGGCGGTGGTCCCCGACACAGACGCCGATCCGAGAGCCGTCGGCGTCGAGAACAGGAACCCGTAGACCGACTCGCCATCGCGCCCCTCCGGCATCGAGATCTTCACGGTCGCGCCGGGAGCGAAGCGAGACGGATCGACCGTCACCACGCCCTCGAGCGACGGCACGAGGTCGGCCTCATCGGGCGTCCACGCGGTCGACTCGCCGATCACGAGCACGCCCTCGAAAGCCTCACCCGATCGCGTGCCGATCGACTGCACGAACGACAGCTCGTGCGAGCCCGACCCTGCGATCGGAGAGGTCAACGGCAGCGACCACGATCCGTCGGCACCGACGACCACCGACCCGGCAGCCGCACCGTCGACCGAGACGGAGACGGATGCTCCGGCATGCCCGGTTCCCTCGAGCGAGGAGACGACCGCGTCAGACGGACGAACCGACACGAGATCGGTCGTCACGGCCAGCGAGGCGTCGAGGTCGACACGCTGGTACAGGAACTCCGACGACGCAAGAGCGTGGTCGACGACGCGCGTCTCGCCCACGCAGCCGTGCCAGCCGTGCTCGACCTCGGTGTTCCAGGTCGAGGCGCCGATGATCCACGGCATGAAGTCCGCGGCCATCATGCCGCCGACCTTCGACGCGTTGCGCAGCACCGGCACACCGTCGACATACATGATCACGGTGTCGGCGACCGGGTCGTTGACGATCGCGACGTGGTGCCACGAGCCCTGCATGATCTCGCCCGACCACAGCGTGTACGAGTTGCGGGTGTCGGTGTCGCCGGCCGAGAACTGGTACTCGCGCAGGCTCGAGATGCCGAGCCAAGCAGCCCCCGCACCGGGGTCGGACGAGTCGTTCACGCCGATCCACTGACGGGCGCCGCCGCGGGTGAGCGCCGCGCTCCAGCGGTTGGCCGCCTCGGTCCAGTCCTCGTCGAGCTGCAGGAAGGCCTCGACCGTGTAGCCCGACGACGAGTCGAGGTCGGCGAAGGTGGCCGGTGCCCCGTACTCGGTCGAGATGTACGACATGTTGTCGGGCCCGGTGGCGTTGCGGTGCACGTCAGAGAAGCACACGGCTCCGCGGTCGGCCGAGTAGAACGGCACGTTCTTGTGCGAGACCTGCACGTCTTCGAGCTTCTCGGGAGCATCGGTGTTGTCGATCGCGCTGCGATACATGGGGCTCGCACCCGCGACATCCGGGATCACCGTGGTCTCGTCGACGACTCCCTCAGCGACCGACCCGAAGCGCCAGTGCGCCACGGTGCCGTCGACGTCGATGTAGTCATCCGCTCGTCCGGCCGCAGCCCAGTGTTCGCCGACACCGTCGCCGTCCCAGCCCTCGGAGACGATCTCCTTCGCGCGCTCCGACAGGTCGCCCTGCGTCGCCTCCGCCGGCTTGTACCCGAAGCGGCCCTCGAAATCGACGGCCATCGAGAACGACTGCCACGGCCCGTCGAGCACGGGAGTGTCGTTCGCGGTGAGCGACTCCTTGTCTTTCACCGTCACCCACGGCGACACCGACTCGACGTCGATGCGATCGTTGGTGAGGTCGAACTCGAACAGCGTCATGTAGCCGTTGCCGCCGTCGGCAGCCATCTGATAGTCCGTCAGCACCTGGTAGACGGGGTGACCGAAGTCGTTCGTGCGCTGCCGCATCGTGGTGCCGTGGAAGTGCCCGTTGACCGTGACGACGATCTCGTCGTTCTTGCGGATCAGCTGGTTCCACAGCTCCTCACCCCACCACCAGTCGGCGGGCGACGTCTGATCGAGATCGATGTTGATGATCGCGTGCGACGACAGCACCACCGGGATGCCTGGGTGCGCGTCGAGCACGCCCTGCGCCCACGCGAACGTGTCGGCCGAGGCGTTCCAGGCGAGCGCGAGCGACATCCACTGATGCCCCTCGGCCTCGAAGATGTACGCCGTCGAGAGTCCGTTCTGGAAGCTGTCGACGAACGTCGATCCGCCCTGCGTCTGCATCCGTCCCTTGTCGAACCGCTGCAGGTACTGCCACGAGTTCGCCTCGGACGAGCGGGCGTTCATGTTCGCGACGTCGTGGTTTCCGGGCACGACCGAGTACGGCACACCCCCGTCGGTGAGGATCTTCATGGCCTTGGCCGCGGCATCCCACTCGCCCGTCACCCACTCCTGGTCGACGACGTCGCCCACATGCACCGCGAACGGGATGTTGAGCTCGTCTTTGTTCTCGACGATCCAGTCGGTCTGCACCTCGAACGGGTTGGTGTCGTACTTCGGGTAGAACTGCGACGCGCTGTAGCGCGAATAGAACTGCGTGTCGGGGATCACCGGCAGCACGAAGCTCGACCGCAGCTCGGTGGCGACGGTGTCGGCAGCCGCGGCGAGCGCACCGCGCAGGACCGGTTCGGGAGTGGATGCTGCCGCAGCCGGCGCGGCGGTGGTCGCCAGCAGTCCGGCCGCGATCGCTGTCGCGGTGAAAGCTCGCCAGGAACGGCGACGGGCAGGAGGGTTCATCGGTCTTCCTCGGGTCTCAGAAGGCAGTCAGCGGATCAGCCGGCGAGCGCGGGCCCGAAGGCCTCGACCTCGGACAGGCTCATCCAGTTGTCGTTCGACTTGTTCGTGATCACGACGCGCATACCGGTCGCGAGCACGGGGGTGCTGGTGAACTCGAGGCTCAGGTTCGGCGTCGCGTTGACGTACGGCCAGGTCATCGCCTGGGTGGGCATGTCGATCCATCCGCCGATCAGGTCGCGGTACTGCACCGTGACGCCGCCGACGTTCTGGCGGCCGCCGATGTCGTAGACGGCCGCACCCGTGAGCTGGCGCGGCTGGTCGAAGTAGAACGACACGGTGTTCGGGTTGACGCGGTTCGCGGCCCCGCCGCTCTTCCAGTCGTCGAAGCCGGCGACGTCGCGCACACCGTCGGTGAGCCTGAAGTTTGAGCCGTTCAGGTGCGTGTAGTCCCAGTGGATGCCGGCACCGCGCAGAATGTTCACGCTCGCCGCCGGGGCGATCGTGATCGTGAGGCGGGCGGCGAACCCGGTGGATGCCGCGGCGGGAACCTCGATGACGCCGGCCGTCGCGGTGGCATCGGCGGCGAGCGCCGACCAGTCCCACGTGACGGGGGCTGTGACCGTGGTTCCCGAGCCCGAGATCGTGCGCTGCACCGTGGTGGGCGCGTGCATCTGCAGCTCTTTGAGCGTCTGGCCGACGTAGCCGGTCATCGCCACATCGGTGGCGCCGCCGAGCGAGCCGACGAGGTACTCGGCCTTCACCGGCACGGTCTCGCCGAAGAATCCGACGCCGGTGCCCTCGACGGTCACGGTGCCGTCGACCGTCCAGACGTCGGCGCTCGGCGCGTTCCAGGTGATGTTCGCGAGCGGGGTGGTGAGGCCCCAGCTGTACCGGCCGGTGAGCGCGGTAGGGAGCTTCGGGGGCTTGCCGGTGTCGACGCGCTGCTCGACCGGGGCGACCTCGGCGGTCAGGCGGTGCGTGCGCCACTTCTGCACGTTCGCGGTGCCGGCGTCGTAGGTCTGCACCTCAGACCCGGCCGCGGTCGCCCAGTTGTACATGTCGAGATTGGCTGTCGCGCCGCTCGCATAGGTCTGCACGTTGCGGAGGTACGAGTACCCGCCGCCCGCGTCGCTCATCGTCCACTGCGCGCTGGGGTCGGTCGCCGCCTCGTCGAGGGTGAGACCGGGGATCGTCAGGTACCGGTAGTTCGGATCGATGTTCGTGCGACGTGCGAGCACCTCGCCTTCGGCGTTCGCGAATACGAACCGCTCGGGCGACGCCTCGACCGGGTAGGCGAGCACGGCCTGCGCCGTGAGAGCATCCGCCGTCTTCGCGAACGGGAACACGGCGGCCGCCGCCGGAGTGCTGTCGGGGATCGTCGGCTGGGCCGCCGCATTGCCGATCTCGATGACCTTGCCGGGGGCAGACAGGCTCTCGATCAGCAACGGCGTCGGGTCGCCGAGCAGCGTGGGGTCTGGGTCTGCGGCTGCGTCAGCCTGCGCGACGGAGGGGAGAAGAGCGACGGCCGTGAGGGCGGCCACGCCCAGGGTCGCGATGGCACGCCGGCGGGCACGCCGAGTAGCGGTTCTCATGGAGGGGGATCCTTTCGACAGCGCAGACGATCAGGGTCTCGCCGCGCCGAGGACGAACCTAGTGACCGCGGATGCGGCGAGGGGACCGGTTAATGAATGACACGTGAACAGGATTCGGCGTTCGTGTTAATCCGGTCGGCGACCCGGACCGACGGGTGCGTCAGCGGTCGGGGCGACCCTGCGCTCGCTGCCTGGTGAAAGGATTGAGACACCCGATCCTTCTGCAGGAGACGGGCCCGGCGACCAGACAGAGGTCGCGACCACACAGAGGAGGCGGGATGACCCCCGGCGCGTTCGACCAGATCACGCAAGACGACCTGCGCAACGCAGGCAGCGTCAAATGGACGACCTTCCCCGACACGATCGGCGCCTTCGTCGCCGAGATGGACTTCGGACTCGCGCCGGCCATCACCGGTGCGGTGAAGGATGCTCTCGATCTGGGCGTCACCGGGTATCTGCCCGAGAAGCTCGCGAAGGACCTCTCCGCAGCGACCGCGCGCTGGTACGCGAACTCGTACGGGTGGGAGGTCGCGCCCGAGCGGGTGCACCACGTGCCCGACGTGATCGCCGCGTTCGAGTTGGCGATCGACAACTTCACGACGCCCGGGTCGGCGATCATCGTGCCGACGCCCGCATACATGCCGTTCCTGCTGGTGCCTCCGATGCGCGACCGCAGGGTGATCGAGGTGCCGAGCATCGAGGTCGACGGGCGATGGCTCATGGACCTAGACGCCGTGGCCCAGGCATTCCGCGACGGCGGCGAGATGCTCGTGCTCTGCAACCCGCACAACCCCCTCGGCACCGTCGCGACACGTGACGAGCTGCTCGCCATCGCCGATACCGTGACCGCGGCGGGCGGTCGGGTGTTCGCGGACGAGATCCACGCGCCCATCGTCTACGCGCCGGCGACGCACATCCCCTACGCCTCGGTGTCGAATGCCGCCGCCGCGCACACTCTCACCGCGACCTCGGCGTCGAAGGCGTGGAACCTCGCGGGTCTCAAGTGCGCCCAGATCATCATCTCGAACGACGCCGATGCCGAACTCTGGGAACGCCTGGGCTTCTGGCCCGGCCACGGAACCTCGACGATCGGCGTCGTCGCGAACACCGCCGCCTACACTGCAGGAAGCGAATGGCTCGACCAGGTCGTCGAGTACCTCGACGGCAACCGGCGGATGCTGGCACAGCTCGTCGACGAGAAGCTGCCCGGCGTGCGGATGATCGTGCCCGAAGGCAGCTACATCGCCCTGCTCGACTTCCGCGAGACGGGGTTGAGCGGTGACCTCGGGGCATGGTTCCGTGAGCATGCGCGCGTCGCGATGACGGACGGTGCCGCGTGCGGTGTGGCCGCCATCGGGTACACGCGGTTCGTGTTCGCGCTGCCCCGGCCCGTCATGGTCGAAGCGGTCGAGCGCATCGCCGTGGCGCTGCGCGAGCGGGAGGCGGCGTCGGTCTAGGTTTCGGTTTAGGCCCGGCGCCGCCGGCACGCGGCGCGGGAACTCAGCCAGACCCAGCCGGCACGATCCGACTCTGGGACTCGCTGCGCTGGACCTCCCGCGCGTTCCGCCACTCGTCGAGGACGCGAACGAACCGCTGCGGATCTTCGAGATGCAGGTAGTGACCGTACCCCTCCCACAGTTGCGAAGCAGACCCCGGAGGCGTGTGAAGCGACGCCTCGCGCTGCACGCTGTCGAGCGTCGAGTGCAACGACAGCACGGGTCTGCGGCGGGCACTCGCAGCAGCCTCGGTCGCTGGGCTCAGGCCGATGGCATCCGGATCGACATACTCCGAGCGGAGATACGACGCGATCACCGCCGGCGCGGTGTCGTGCAGGTCAGCCAGCACCCGCCGAGCATCACCCGGCAGCATCCCCACCGTGGCGGAGGCGAAGAACTCCGACACGCGTGGCAACCCCTCACGTTCGATCGCCGTCGCCCAGTCCGCCATGTTCTGGCGCGACTCGGCGGCACCCGCGTACGCCGCATCGACCACGACCTCGCTCTGCACGAGGTCGGGCGCATGCCCATGGGCGAGCATCGTGACCTGCGCCCCCATCGAGTGCCCGACGAGCACAGCCGGAGAAGCCAGACCCTCGAGCACATCGACCACCATGCGCACACCCTGGGCGATCGTGGCGGGCCCAGGCCCTCCTCCAGGCGAGCCCGGAAGCCGTACCGCGACGGCATCCCACGTACTCGCGGGGAGTGCATCCTGAATCGGTCGCCAGCTCTCGGCCGATCCTGCCCAGCCGTGCACCAGCACCACCGGTGTGCGCGTCACTGCAGCCACCACGTCCCTTTCCGATGTGCAACGAATGAACCCACTCTGCCGCACCATGCGCAAGTTGCGCAAGCGTTAGCGCATCCATGATCCATTGAAATAGGTGTTGACAAGCATGCTCTCGCGTTCTACTTTGATAGCGCTTGCTCGCATCGAGCAGCAGATCAGCTTCATCAAGGGAGAAGAAGATGACAGCGCGAAAGGCGTTGATGGCCATCGCAGCGGGAGGCCTGGTTCTGAGCCTCGCTGCGTGTTCGGGAAGCACGAGCGGCACCGGGGATGCCGGGTCGGCAGAGAACCCGATCGAGTTGACCTTCTGGGGAAAGACGCAGGGCCAGAAGGCTCAGGTGGACCTTTGGAACGAAGAGCACCCCGAGGCCCAGATCACCTATGTCGAACAGGGTGGAGACTCCGACCTTTCGCAGGCACTGCAGAACGCGACGACCGCAGGGAACGCACCCGATGTCTTCGAGGTCCCCCGCACGTACTCGGTGTCATTCCTCGCCGACGGCGTCTCGCGAGACATCGCCGAATGGTTCGACAACGACGACGGGGCTATCGCCGAGGGCGCCTTCGACTTCGTGAGCGTCGGCGACACCGTGGTCGGCGTGCCGTACGCGACGAACCCCACGTTCAATGCGATCAACACCACGACCTTCGGCCAGTTCGGGTTCGAGGCTCCGGCCGACTGGGCCGAGTTCCTCGAGCAGGCGACGACGATGCAACAGCAGGGCGACATCAAGAGCATGAACCTGCCGGGCGAGGATCCCTCGTACCTGCGCGACCTGGCGACGCAGTTCGGTGCCGAGTGGTGGCAGCCCGAGGACGACGCCTGGAAGATCGGCTTCACGTCAGAAGAGTCTCTCGCGGCCGGCGAGATCATCCAGCAGGCGATCGACGCCGACATCGTCTCGAACAACACCTACATCGAGTGGGATGCTCTGATGCAGTTCTTCGCATCGGGCCAGCTGTCGCAGTTCACCACCTCGACCTGGCAGCTTCCGGTCTACGAGCAGAACTTCGCTTCGTCGGTCGGCGACTGGGAGCTGGCGTCATATCCGTCCGAGTCCGCCTCGGCTGATCTCGTCTCGCCGAGCTACTACAACATCTACGGGATTTCTCCCTCGACCGATCACCCCGAGACGGCAGTCGAGTTCGCGCGGTGGACCGCCACCGACCCCGACGCGATCGCCCTGCTCGCCGACCCGACCGAGGGCGCGGCGGCCTTCCCGGTCGTCGCCGACCCCGAGTCGGTGATCGACCAGCTGCTGCCGAACGAACTGCTCGGAGACACCCGCGCCGACGCACCCGCCGTGGTGCTCGAAGCCGCCAACACCGCACGCTCGATGATCGAAGGCCCCAACCAGGCGTCCGCGACCGAGGAGCTCACCGACTGGTGGGCCAAGGTGATCACCAAAGAGGCCACGATGCAGGAGCTCCTCGAGCACATGCAGGAGTGGACCATCGATGACCTGACGTCGAAGAACATCCAGGTCGCGGAGTAGCAGCGCACACCATGACCATCTCCTCTGCCCCGTCACCCCGCACCACGCGTCGTGCGGTGGGCTCTCCGCCCACCGCACGACGCGGCTGGCGAGCCTCGCAGAATCGCGCCGGTCTGGCCTTCGCGGCCCCGTTCTACATCGGATTCGCGTTCGTCTTCGTCCTGCCGATCCTGTACGCGATCCAGCAGAGCTTCTTCTCCGTGAAGTCCAGCGGTGGGCTCGGGCTGGGTGGCACAGAGGTCGTCTTCTCCGGGATCGACAACTACGTGCGCGCGTTCTCCGACGAGGGATTCTGGGGGTCGATGGTGCGGGTGGCGATCTTCGCCGTCATCCAGATTCCGATCTCGCTCGGACTGAGCCTGACCGCCGCCCTGCTGCTCGACAGCCTGTCATCCGAAGTGCGCGCCAGCGGATTCCGCACCGCCCTGCTCGTGCCCTACATGGTGCCGGCGATCGTCGCCTCGTTGATCTGGGTCTACCTGTACTCACCGCGAGTCGGGCCCTTCACCTCCGTCGGCGACTTCTTCGGCATCGACGTGAACCTCTTCTCACCCTCGATGCTGTGGTTCTCGATCGGCAACCTCATCGTCTGGATGGTCCTCGGATTCAACATGCTGATCCTCTACGGATCACTGCGCGGGATCGACCGGTCGGTACTCGAGGCCGCACGCGTCGACGGGGCAGGGGCGCTGCGCATCGCCTGGTCAATCAAGATCCCCGCCATCCGCGGAAGTCTCGTGCTCACCGGACTGCTCTCGATCATCGGGATGCTGCAGATCTTCAACGAGCCGCTACTGTTCCGTGCCGCCTCGCCCGAGACGGTGACCAAGGACTTCACACCCATCATGTCGATCTACTTCCAGGCCTTCGCGAGCAACAACTACAACTACGCCGCCGCGCTCTCGGTCGTGCTCGCCGCTTTGCTGGGCGTGCTCTCGTTCGGCTTCTACAAGCTCACCACCCGGAAGGACGCATCGTGACCGTCGACCACCTCGAGGCGCCGGCCCGAGCATCCGTGGTGCGAGGACGGACGACGCCTCTCGAACGCATCCCTCGCCCTCGCCGCCGGGCCGGATCCGAACAGCTCGTCGCCCTGATCGGACTCATCCTCTTCGCGATCTACTCCGTCGCACCGATCTGGTGGCTGATCGTGAACGCCACGAAAGACCGCCGCGACCTCTACAACTCGAACGGCCTGTGGTTCGCCGACTTCAACCTCTGGGCCAACCTCGAGTCGCTCGCGACCTACCAAGACGGCATCTTCTTCCGATGGGTGCTGAACACGCTGGTGTACTCCGGCGTCGGCGCCGCCGTCTGCACGCTGATCTCGATCGCCGTGGGCTACTCGCTCTCGAAGTTCACGTATCGCGGACGCGGGATCGGACTCGGGATCGTCGTCGGTTCGTTCCTGATCCCGAGCACGCTGATCACCCTCCCGCTGTTCCTGCTCTTCTCCCAGCTGGGCATCGTCGACACGATGTGGGCGGTGTTGATCCCGTTCTTCGTCTCCCCGTTCGGGGCGTACCTCGCGAAGGTCTACGTCGACGGCGCAGTGCCGGACGAACTCCTCGAAGCCGCGCGCATCGACGGCGCCAGCGAGTGGCGCATCTTCTTCACGATCGTGCTGCCGATGATGCGCACAGGGGCAGCGACCGTGTTCATCCTGCTTTTCGTCGCGAACTGGAACAACTTCTTCCTGCCCCTCACCATGCTCCGGGGCTCCGACAAGTGGACGCTCGCCGTCGGCCTGTACAGCTGGTTCGTCAACCGATCCAATTCGGTCGTCGACCTCACCGCACTGACCATCACCGGTGCGCTCATCTCGGTGATCCCGCTGGCCATCATGATGATCTCGATGCAGCGCTACTGGAAGACGGGCGTCACGCTCGGCGCGATAAAGTGACCTATCCTCGCCCCGCACGCACTCGAAGGAATCCGATGACAGAGAACGGCGCCGTCACGTTGGAAGACGTGGCTCGCGAGGCCGACGTCTCGGTCTCGACCGCGTCGCGAACCCTCAACGGGCGCACGGGGAGAGTCAGTGAGACGACGCAGGCTCGGGTGCGTGCGGTGGCCGCGCGCCTCGGATACGCGACGAACCTCGCAGCGCAGGCCGTCGCCCTCGGGCGATCGCGAGCCGTCGGGCTCGTCGTCGGCGACATCCCCGACGACTACCAGAACCCGGTCATGACCGGCGTCTTCCACGCAGCGGCGAAGCGGGGAATGCTCGTCACCACTGCGGTCGCCCAGACCGCCGCGATCGACGCCACCTCGAACGCGATCCGCCTGCTCCGCGGCCAGCGTCCCTCTGTGATCATCTACGTCGGAACCGAGTCTTCGACCAGCGACGGCATGCCCGAACTGGCGGCCGAGCTGAAGCATGCAGAGCACGAAGGGTGCCGCGTCGTGGTCATCGGCGTCTCGGGAACGCCCTTCGACTCGGTCGTCGTCGACGATCGACGGGCCGCGGCCGAACTCGCGACGTCACTCGCCGGCATCGGCTACCGCGATCCGATGATCGTCGGCGGCGTGGGCCTCGGGCAGATCTCACGCGAGCGCACCGACGGGTTCATCGAGGGCTGGGCGCAGAACGGCCTGACCGTGCCACTCGACCGCGTGCTGCAGCAGGCATCGAGCCATGACGGCGGATACCGAGCGGCAGGCGAGATCCTACGCCGACGGCCATTGCCCGACGTCGTCTTCTGTGTGAACGACTCGATGGCGATCGGCCTCTCGGTGCGTCTGCGCGAACAGGGCCTCGTCATCGGTCAGGACATCGCTGTCGCCGGATGTGATGACATGCCCGCACTGCGAGACATCGACCCGCCGCTCACGACCATCCACCTGCCCTGGCTGGAAGCCGCCGAAGAGGCATTCCGGCTCGCGGAGTCGACGGAGCCGTCCGGTCGGACAGTCGTTCTCGAGGGATACCCAGTGCTGCGCACATCGACCCCGCAGGTCGCGGGCGTCCGCTCTTAGGGGTTGTTTCAGGCGGGGTCGGGGTTGGTCTCCCCCTGCGTCGTGCGAGGCGAGAGCGGTTCGGATGCCCCTGTGCCCCCGCTCCCGACGGGCGAGGAGACTGGGCCCGCAGCCGCAGCTGCGCTCTGACGCGACGTGATGCAACACAGCGCGACGTGATGCGACGCAGCGCGACGTGATGCGACGCAGCGCGGCGTGCTCTGCTCAGCGAGTGCGGACGGCGTCGCCCATCGCGGCGAGTGCCTCGCGCAGGATCGGCCGCGGCGTCGCGAATACGACCCGCACGAAGTTCTCGTACCCGCGCCCGAGGAGCGCACCCTCGGTGAGCACGACCCCGGTGTGTTCGCGGAAGAACACCGCCGGCGGGCCCTCGATGTTCAGCGCAGTGGTGTCGATCCAGCCGATGTACGTCGCCTCCGGCTCTCGGTACGCGGCGCCGGGCAGGTGCTCGGCGACGAGCGACGCGAGCTCCCGACGAGACTCGTCGAGATACGAGACGACGCCGTCGAGCCAGGGCTTGCCCTCGCGGTACGCCGCGGTCGAGGCGACCACCCCGAGCGTCGCGGCCCCGTGCTGCACTGAGAACCCGAAGCGCCGGTACAGCTCTTGGTCGGCGTCGTTCGAGGTGATCAGCTGCGCGGTCTTCAGGCCGGGGATGTTCCACGCCTTCGACGCGCTCGTACCGGTGACGGTGTGCGCGGCCGTGGCCTCGGACACCGACGCATAGGGGATGAACGGCCTGCCGCCGAAGCGCAATGGCGCGTGGATCTCGTCTGCGAACACGCGACCGCCGTGGCGCTCGACGATCTCGGCAAGAGCCTCGAGCTCGTCGCGGTCGACGACGGTTCCGGTCGGGTTGTGCGGATTGCAGAGCACGAGAGTGCGAGCTCCTGCGGCGAAGGCCTCGTCGATGCGCTGCAGGTCGTGGTGCCAGCGCACCCGTCCGCTCGCATCGGTTGTCTCAACGCCGGGCACCTCGATGACCGGATGCCCGATCGTCGGCAGATATGTCAGAAACGGCATATATGCGGGAGTCGGCACGATGACGGCCGATCCGGCCGGCGCGTACTCCTCGACGGCCACCCGCAACGCCGCCATGACATCAGACACCGGATGCACGCGTTCGGGGTCGATCGCCCAGCCGTATTCGCCCTTCATCCACTCGGCCGTCGCCTCGCCGAGTCGGGCCGCAACCGGAGGCGACAGGTAGCCGAGGTTCTCCTCATCGATCGCGCGGTGCATGGCCTCGGCGATCACCGGTGCGACGCCGAAGTCCATCTCCGCGACCCAGGCGCCGATGCGCCCCGGGTGCAGACTCCACTTACGACTCTCCGGTCGATCGAGGTCGAACCTCGTACGGGAGTCGAAGGGATGCGGGTCGGTGCGCACGCGGTCGTCTGTCATCACATACGGCTCTCAGGCCGCCCGCTGACATCGAACGACGACGACCCCACGACGAATACTCACGCGATCACCGTAGCCGGACTCGAAGCTGAAGCCATCGGCGCGACCGAGCGAGAAGCGTCGGCGTCGAGTCTCGGCTGCGTGCGAGGCAGGATGCCGGCGCTCGTGGTCGCGATCTCAGACACGGCTTCTCCTTCACAGCGGGAGCTTCCACACTAGAGACGAGGTGCTCTGCGGGCGAGTCAGGTTTCGGTGCGTGACGGTTCAGACGCGACGCGGGCCGGCGCATCGGGCGACGCGGATTCATGCATGCCGTCGGGCCTCCCGCGCGCCGTCAGCGCGGACGCGCCATGGCCGCTGCGGCTCGCACGAGCGCCGCGTTGTCGGACGCGACTCGTCCGTCGGGCATCGTCAGGGTGTCTTCGAGCCCGATGCGTGAGTCGAGCCCGAGTTCGACCGCCAGAGAGAACGCCGGCCAGGCCGAGCGCTGCTCTCCGTGCAGCAGGATCGGGATGCTCGGCTCATCGAGCCGCACGTGCGCGATCAGCCCCTCGGCGTGAGACCGCACGACATCGGCGGCCTCATCAGGAAGCTCGATCAGCACACGCAGACACTCTCCACGCACCGGCGAACTCTGCCAGGCGTCAAGACCCGTCGGGTCCCAGATACCCGCTTCGACTCCGACCCCGCGGCTCACGAGCAGCCCGGCGACGTCGTCAGCACCAGCTTCATGCCAGTTGACCGAAACGAAGTCGGGGAGTTCGGTCCAGCCTGCGATCGCGTCGCGGCGTGTGTCGACATCGGGCTCGATCCAGGCTCCGGTGGTGACGCCGATCGGCACGCCTGGACATGCGTCGCGTACGGCCCGAACCCACCGCTCGACGTCATCGGCGGCGAGGCTGTCTCGGCCCGCAGCATCCTTCGGGTGCACGTGGATCGCCTGCGCTCCGGCGGCCACAGCCCTCGCGGCATCCGCAGCGGCGAGCGTCACGTCGGCACTGAGCCCCGGATGCTCGACCGCGGGTCGTGCTCCGTTCAGGCACACCTGCAACAGCATCCGTCGTTCTGATCCGTCACGCTCAGGATCGCTGCCCTGCTCCGGCCGCTCGGCGTTGTCCGGCCCGTTGGCGTTGTCGCGCACCTCTGTGTTGTCCCACCCGCCGGTGTTGTCGCGCCCGTCGGCGCTGTCCCACTCGTCGGTGTTGTCGCGCCCGTCGGCGGGCGGTGCATCGTCACGAATCGCGACCATCAGTTCATGAGGTCGCGCGGATGCCAGTCGTGGAGGTTGCCCGTCTCGGACGGACCCTCTTCGGTACGCACCGCGTGCTGCACCTGGCGCGCTGCCGCTGCTCCGCGACCGACCCGAACGGCGTCGTCTTGGGTTTCGAAGCTGGAACCCAATGTGCGGGATTCGCCCTCGATGCGGTTGAACCAGATTCCGTCTCGTTGGAACGTCTCGATGTCACCTGCGGCCATGCTTCGTCCTTTCGTTCTTCCTTCCTTCTAGTCGGAGCCTCGGACATCGCAGGAGCCCCTTGACAGCATTCTGGGCTTTCGCCTGCGGGGTCGAAAAAGCATCGGAAACCACGGTTTCCGGTGCGTTTTTGACCTCGCAAGCAACCAGTAGGGGCAGGCAGGGGGACCGGCATGCGGCACCCGGCATCCGGCAACCGGCGACCGGCGACCAGCGCCCGCGCTACGCGGCGACGCGCGCGTTTCGCCGTCGGGCGAGCTGGAAGGCCGAGTTCGCGTACGCCGCGGCGATCACGAGCAGCACGGCCGCAGACAGCCGCGAAGGCACCACCAGCGGAGACGTCCACAACATGAAGAAAGTGCTCGCGGCCTGGGCCAGGAACAGCGCCGACAGCACTCCGCTCGACGAGGGCCGCGCGGTCATCTGCCACCACGGCCGAGGGGTCAGGGGCTCATCGACGGCGCGGAACGTCCTCGCCGCGAACACGACCAGCGCGGTGATCGCGACGATCGACCAGGCGAACCCCCACGGGACGTCTGCGACCAACAGCACGACGCCGATCATCGGCACAAGGATGACGGCGGCGACCACGATGCCCGCTTGCACCGAAAGTGTGGTTATCCGCATGCGGGAATCCTCTCGACAGACGAACATGACGGTTCCTCCAGAGGGTACTCACCTGGCGTCTCATGATCCAGGGCACGATGCCGCATCCACTTTCTCTCGCGAACGTCAACCCCACTGACGAGCATCCGGCGCCCTGGTTAGGGTCGTCAGATGCATGGCCCGGATGTACCCGCAAGGAGCAAGCGATGACGCTGGAAGTGATGTCGCCGACGGCGGCACTGCTCGATGGACGATATCTACTGCACGACAGAGTGGGACGCGGCGGCATGGCGACCGTCTATCGCGCCGACGACACGCATCTCGGCCGAACCGTCGCCATCAAGATGATCCATGAGAGCCAAGGCCCCGTCGCCTCGATCGAACGTGCGCACACCGAGAAGGCGCTGTTGGCCTCGCTGAGCCATCCGTCGCTTGTCACGCTGCACGACGCCCAACTCGCACCAGGACGACCGCAGTACCTCGTGATGGAGTTCGTCGACGGGCCGACGCTCGCCGAGCGGATGGCCGCTGGACCCCTGCCCCCGCAGGACGTCGCCCGCCTCACCCGCGACCTCGCCGAGGGGCTGACTGCCGTGCACGGAGCCGGGATCGTGCACCGCGACGTCAAACCCTCGAACGTGCTTCTGGCCCGAGGCCGAGCGGGGCGACCGTTCGCCGCGAAGCTCGCCGACTTCGGCATCGCCTGCACGCTCGGTGACCCTCGGCTGACGACCCCGGGGATCGTGCTCGGCACACTCACCTATATGGCGCCGGAACAGCTGCGCGACGCTGAACCGGGAACAGCGGTCGACATCTTCTCGCTCGGTCTCATCCTGATCGAGGCACTCAGCGGAACACCCGGATACGCATCGCTCGGCTCAGGACGTGCGGCGGCGATCGCGCGGCTGATGAATCCGCCGACGATCTCCGAGACGGTTCCGCGCGAGTGGCGCGATCTGCTCGAGCGAATGACCCGGCTCGAACCCGAAGAACGGCCCGACGCGATCGACGTGGCGCGAGAGGCGCGGCAGCTGCTGCGCGGCTATGCGACGGGCTCGCACCGTGCGGCGGTCGCGGCGTCGGCGGCGGGAGCAGCGTCGGTCGTGGACCCGGGCGCGGGTGGCGGGGAGATCTCGGATGCCGGCGATGCGCCGGGCACTCAGCTGCCGGATGCCGTCGGCCTGCCGCGCGATGGAGCCACGCCCGACGCCCGCGGCGATGTCACGGACCCCGATTCAGCACAACGAGCGACGTCGGCCGAGACGGCAGTGCTGCCGCCGGCGGAGTCGCCACGATCGCACGCCCACACTCGCCGCCGCGTCGTAGCAGGAGCTGCGGGCGCGGTCGCGGCCGGAGCACTCGTCGCCGGTTTCTCCCTGATGGCCGCACCCGCCACCGACCTCGGCCGGGTCGTCTCGGCACAGGTCATGCGCGCGGAGGTGACCCCGATCGCCCCTCCGACAGATGACGGCGCCACGACACCTGTCGAGGTCGCGGCCGACCCGGATGACTCCGGGACGGACGACAAGCCCGGAAACTCGGGCAACCCCGGCAACGGCAATTCCGGAAACTCCGGAAGCGGCAATCCCGGCAACGGCAATCCCGGCAACGGCGAAAACTCCGGCAAGAGCGACGGCGAGTAGTCCGTCACCCCTCCATCCCGTCCATAACTCCGGATGAAACCGACGAGTCCGACCCGAAACCGGGGTGTGCGGACGATCCGACGCCGTTCATCCGGAGTTGTGGACGACCGGCGGCTCAGCCCGCGTGCGCGACCCGCACGTCGAGCACCCAGGTCACGCCGAAGCGGTCGGTCAGCATCCCGAATCCGGGCGACCACGCCGATGCCGCGAGCGGCTCGACGATCGAGGCGCCGTGTGCGAGAGCATCCCAGTATCCGGTGAGCTCGTCGAGAGAGTCGGCACGCAGCGACTGGAAGAACGTCCGGTCGCTGAGGGTCGCGCCATTCTCGCGTGTCGTCGAGCCGGCGGTCGCCTGCAGATCCTCGGATGCGCCCGGGATGTCGTACGCCATGAGCCGGAAGCCCTCGGCGTTCTCGACCTGCCCGAACACGACCTTGTCGGCACCGGGCACCCCGGCCGGCATACCGAAGTCGCCGTAGGTCGCGAGGGTCACCTCGCCGCCGAAGACGGCTCCGTAGAACTCGAGCGCCTGGCGAGCGGTGCCGCGGAAGTTGAGGTGGGTGGTGGTTGCGATGCTCATGATGTCTCCTCGATCGTCGTGCGGCGGATTCGCCGTCGAGAACCACATTCACAGCAGAAGCGGACAGATTCGGTCCTCTACCTGACGCAGAATGGATGCCATGACCGGCAGCTCCTCACGCATGCTCGCCCTGCTCTCGCTGCTGCAGACGCAGCGCGACTGGCCGGGGCAGGTGCTCGCCGACCGCCTCGACGTCACACCGCGCACGGTGCGCCGAGACGTCGACCGCCTGCGCGAACTGGGCTACCGGATCAGCGCGATCAAGGGCCCGGACGGCGGATACCGGCTGGCAGCGGGCTCCGAGCTTCCTCCTCTTCTGTTCGACGACGAGCAGGCCGTCGCGATCGCCGTCGCCCTGCAGAGCGTGCCCGCCACGGGGATCGACATCGACGAGGGCGCCGCTCGTGCGCTCGCCACCGTGCGCCAGGTGATGCCGTCGCGTCTGCGGCATCGGGTCGACGGCATCCGTTTCACCGGCGTCGAGAACGAGACCCGGGTGGATCCCGCGGTGCTCGAGGCCGTCAGCGCCGCGGTACGCGACCGGCGCGTGCTGCGCTTCGACTACGGCGACCACGATCGCCCACCCCGGCGCACCGAGCCGCACGCCGTCGTCGCCCGCGAAGGACGCTGGTACCTGCTCGCGTGGGATCTCGAGGCCGACGACTGGCGCACCTTCCGGCTCGATCGGATGACCCCGCGCATCCCGACCGGCCCCGCCTTCACGCCCCGCGAGCTGCCTGCCGCCGATGCACAGACTTACCTCGCGGCGCGGGCGAAGGGGTCGGATGCCGGCGACCGCTGGCCCTGCATCGGCGAGCTCGTGCTCGAAGTGCCCGCCCGCGAGGTCGCGCACTGGATCGGACGCGACGGCAGCGTCGAGCTGATCGACGACACCTCATGCCGCGTCACGGTCGGATCCTGGTCGTGGACCGGCATCCTCGCCTCGGTCGCCCGCTTCGACGCCCCGTTCCGCGTCGAGGGCCCGCCCGCCCTGGCGGACGCCGCCCGCGCCCTCGCAGCCCGCCTCGGCGCCGCATCCTGACCGGCGATCAGCCACGGCATCCCCCGGTAGACTGGCCATGCCCCGCCGGCCCCTCATCTAGGAGTGCGCGTGACCACCGCCCCTGCACCTGCCCACAAGCACGTCCCCGACTCCGTCGAGAACGCCACCGCGACTCCCGAGAAGGAGCAGCCGTACGCAGCGCTGGGCCTCAAGGATGACGAGTACGCCCGCATCAAGGAGATCCTGGGCCGCCGCCCCACCTCCGGCGAGCTGGCCATGTACTCCGTCATGTGGTCGGAGCACTGCTCGTACAAGTCGTCGAAGAACTACCTGCGCCGTTTCGGCCAGAAGGTGTCCGACGAGATGAAGGAACGCCTGATGGTGGGCATGGGCCAGAACGCGGGCGTCATCGACGTCGGCGAGGGCTGGGCCGTCACCTTCAAGGCCGAGTCGCACAACCACCCGTCGTTCATCGAGCCTTTCCAGGGTGCGGCGACCGGCGTCGGCGGCATCGTCCGCGACATCATCTCGATGGGCGCACGCCCGGTCGCGGTCATGGACGCCCTGCGCTTCGGCGCGATCGACCACCCCGACACCGCCCGCGTCGTGCACGGTGTGACCAGCGGCATCAGCTTCTACGGCAACTGCCTGGGCCTGCCGAACATCGGCGGCGAGACGGTCTTCGACTCCGTCTACCAGGCCAACCCGCTCGTCAACGCGCTCGCGGTCGGCGTGCTCCGCCACGAAGACCTCAAGCTCGCCAACGCGACAGGCGTCGGCAACAAGGTCGTACTGTTCGGCGCCCGCACGGGTGGCGACGGCATCGGCGGCGCCAGCATCCTGGCATCCGACACCTTCGCCGACGGCGGACCCACCAAGCGCCCCGCGGTGCAGGTGGGCGACCCGTTCGCCGAGAAGGTGCTCATCGAGTGCTGCCTCGAGCTGTACCGCGACGAGCTCGTCGAGGCGATCCAAGACCTGGGCGCCGCCGGCATCTCGTGCGCGACAAGCGAGCTCGCCGCCAACGGCAACAGCGGCATGAAGGTCTCGCTCGACAACGTGCTGCTGCGCGACCCGTCGCTCACGGCTGAGGAGATCCTCATGTCGGAGTCGCAGGAGCGCATGATGGCGATCGTCGCCCCCGAGAAGCTCGACGCGTTCCTCGCGGTCGTGAAGAAGTGGGACGTCGAGACGTCGGTGCTCGGTGAGGTCACCGGCGACGGCCGCCTCATCATCGACTGGCAGGGCGAGCGCATCGTCGACGTCGACCCGTCGACCGTCGCGGTCGACGGCCCGGTCTACGACCGCCCCGTCGCCTACCCGACGTGGATCGACGCACTGCAGGCGGATGCCGCCGAGAAGCTGCCCCGTTCGAACGACCCCGAGGTGCTGCGCGAGCAGTTCCTCGACCTGGTCGCCTCACCGAACCTCGCCGACACCCGCTGGATCACCAACCAGTACGACTACTACGTGCTCGGCAACACCGCCCTCTCCTTCCCCGACGACGCCGGCATGATCCGCGTCGACGAGGAGTCGGGCCTGGGCTTCGCGATCTCGACCGACGCCAACGGCCGCTACTGCCAGCTCGACCCGTACGCGGGTGCGCAGCTCGCCCTCGCCGAGGCGTACCGCAACGTCGCCGTCACCGGCGCCGTTCCGACCGCGATCACCGACTGCCTGAACTTCGGCTCTCCCGAGAACCCCGAGGTCATGTGGCAGTTCGGGCAGACCGTCGACGGCCTCGCCGACGGATGCTACGAGCTCGGCACCCCGGTCACCGGCGGAAACGTCTCGTTCTACAACCAGACCGGCGACGTGCCGATCCACCCGACCCCGCTCGTCGGCGTGCTCGGCATCATCGACGACGTCTCGCGCCGCATCCCCTCCGGATGGCAGGACGAGGGTCAGAACATCTACCTGCTCGGCACGACCTCGACCGAGCTGTCGGGTTCGGCGTGGGCCGAGACCGTGCACCAGCACCTCGGTGGACTTCCCCCGAAGGTCGACCTCGCGGGCGAGAAGCGCCTCGCGGGTCTGCTCGGCGCGGCCCGTGACGAGTGGCTGATCTCGTCGGCGCACGACGTGTCGGAGGGTGGCCTCGCACAGGCTCTCGCCGAGGGCGTCTCGCGCTTCGGCGTCGGCGCGCGCGTCTGGCTGAACGAGATCATCGAGCGCGACGGCGTGGATGCCGCATCCGCCCTCTTCTCGGAATCGACCGGTCGCGTCATCGTGACCGTCCCCCGTGAGGACGACGTGAAGTTCCGCGGCCTCTGCGAAGGCCGGAACTACCCGGTCATGCGCATCGGCGTGACCGACAGCGAGGGCGCGAAGCTCGAGGTGCAGGACGTCTTCACCGTTCCGATCGCCGAGATCCGCGAGCGCTCGCAGGCCACCCTGCCCGCAGCCTTCGGCCCGACGGTCGCGGAGCCGGTCAGCGCATGAGCGAGCTCAGCCGGCCCGACGACGACTACGGCGACCTGGGCGAGAAGCGCAACCGCCGCATGCGCATCGTCGCCTGGACCGTCATCATCGCGCTGATCCTCGGTGGCGGCGGCGCGACCGTCCTCACGCTGATCCTCGGCTGAGTTCCGGGGTCCTTCGGCTGCCGCTGCCGCTTCACACTGCCGCTTCACACTTGCAGGCTCAGATCACACGGGCATGCCCAGAACCCGGGTTCCGGCATGCATCTGTGATCTGAGCCTGCGTCTGTGACGGCATCCTCTTCTGCACCGGCATCCGTGATCTGGGCTTCTCCACAGTCCCCGGAATTCGGCCTCGCAATGTAGGCACCCCCGCGGAGGATCACGGCATCACGAATCCAAGGGGGATGCCATGACCGAAGCCAAGCTCGACCTGATCGCGAAACTGCTCGCCAAGGCCGAGAGCACGACGCCCGAAGAGGCCGAGGCTCTGACCGAGCACGCCGAGCGCCTGATCTTGAAGTACGGGATCGAACAGGCGCAGATCGACGAGAGACGCGGGCGACTCGGGCAGACGCAGGAGCAGATCGTCACCGAGCGGATGCTGTTCCGCGGCGTCTATGCGAAGGATCTGCGCGAGATCGGCATCGGCGTGGCCATGGCGTTGGAGACCGTTCGGCCGCTCGTCGGGGAGTTCCCGCCCGTGGCCGCGCTGTATCTGGTCGGGCACGAATCCGACGTCCGCCAGGCGCAGACACTGACCGCGAGCCTCGAGGTGCAGGCCATGGTCGCGATGCGCGACTGGTGGCTCACGCACCGCGACCTGTACGCCAGGCATCGCGAGGGCGACAGACGACGGGCGCGCAGCGGGTTCCTCCGCGGATTCGCGGTGGGCGTCATGAACCGCATCGCCGAGAGCCGGCGAGTGGTCGTCGACGAGAGCATCGCAGGAACCGAACTCGTGCTCGTCTCGCGGCGGAGCCGGGTCGATGCTGCGGTCGACGAGATGGCGACCAAAGCCGCACGGCCGAGGCGAGGGGCGGATGCCGCGTCGTTCGCGTACGGGCACCGATCGGGCCTCGATGCTCAGACCGGCGGCCAGACCGCGGTGGCGCGGTGAGTCAGAGCGCTAGCGGGAGAAGAAGAAGCGGGTCAGCTGCACGATCGACTCGGGGTCGTGGTGCTCGCGCCCCAGCGACTCGACGATGATCGCGCCGAGGATGGCTCGTCCGAGCTGGTCGACCGGCGCGTCTTCGGCGAGCTGTCCGTCGCGGATACCCCCGCGGATGCGCTCGGTGAGGTACTTCTCGACGCCGAGGCTGTCTCCGAGGTGCGCGCCGACTCCGGCATCCTCGGTGGCTGCCGCGACGAGTGATCGCAGCAGCGCTCCGCCCTCGGGCGCTTCGAGGATCGAGAGCACGCTGCGCAGCCACGTCTCGACGTCGGCGGCGAGGTCTCCGGTGTCCGGGACGATGAAGTCGACAGGGATGAGGCGCCCCTCGGCGAGGCACTCTCCGATCAGCGCACCACGCGACGGCCACCAGCGATAGATGGTCTGCTTGCCGACCCCGGCCTCCTTCGCGATCCCCTCGATCGTGAGCCGGTCGTACCCCTGATTGTGGAAGAGGCGAGAGGTCGCGTCGAGAATCGCCTCACGCGCAGCCGTGCTGCGCACGGGCCCGCTTCGATGCTCGTTCACCACACGTTCAGGATAACCACAGAACTCTAGACGAGACGCACCGTATGATCAGTTCGTCTGAAGGAGATCGTCTTGGCATCACTGCTCTACCGTCTGGGTTCCTTCGCTGCGCGCAAGGCGTGGACGGTGATCGTCTCGTGGGTCATCATCCTCGGCCTGGGCGTCGGCGCGTTCCTCACGCTCGGCGGCACGCTGAGCAACAGCTTCGACATCCCCGGCACCGCGTCCGGCGCTGTGACCGATCAGCTCGCCGAGAAGCTGCCCGACACCGCCGGCGGCACGGGAACCGTGGTCTATCAGACGGACGACGGCTCGGCCTTCACCGAGCAGCAGAAGCAGGAGATCTCGAAGCTCGCGGCGAGCGCCGAAGACCTCGACGGCGTCGCCTCGGTCATCGACCCGTTCGATGCGCAGGAGCAGCAGGCCACGCAGGCGCAGGATCTCGCCGACGGGAAGGACGAGATCGAGGGCGGCCGCGCACAGCTCGACGCCGGTCAGGCGCAGCTCGACGATGGTCGCACTCAGCTCGACGCCGGTCTCGACCAGCTGACGACCGCCCGGTCGCAGTCCGAAGCGGGCGGCGCTCCGGCTGAGCAGCTCGCCGCGCTCGATGCTCAGATCGCCGACCTCAACGCCCAGCTCGCCGGCCTCGACGCACAGCAGAAGAAGATCGACGAGTCGCGCACAGAACTCGAGGAGAACGCCGAGAAGGTCGAACTCGGCTCGACGCTGCTCGACCTCACGAACGGCATCGGCGTCGTGTCCGACGACGGCTCCACGGCGATCGTCAACGTCTCGTTCGAAGACCCCCGCCTCGAGCTCTCCGAAGAGGTCAAGCAGGGAACGATCGACCACTTCGAGTCCTCGCCGATCGACGGCGTCGAGGTGAACTTCGGCACCGACATCGCCCAGGGCGTGCCCGAGATCTTCGGCGTCGGAGAGGCGATCGGCCTCGCGTTCGCGGCCGTCGTGCTGATCGTGATGCTCGGCACACTCATCGGCGCGGCTCTGCCGATCGTGACGGCGATCGTCGGCGTGGGCGTCGGCGTGACCGCATCCCTCGCCTTCTCCGGCGTCGTCGACATGGCATCCGTCACTCCGGTGCTCGGCGTCATGCTGGGCCTCGCTGTGGGCATCGACTACTCGCTCTTCATCGTCAACCGACACCGCAAGCAGCTGCTCAACGGCGTCCCCGTGAGGGAATCCATCGGGCTCGCCACGGGCACCTCGGGTACCGCCGTCGTGTTCGCCGGCACCACGGTGATCGTCGCGCTGCTCGCCCTCAATGTGACGGGTGTGCCGTTCCTCGGGCTGATGGGAACCGTCGGCGCGGTCTGCGTCGCCGTCGCGGTGCTCGTCGCGATCACTCTCGCTCCTGCGATCCTCGGACTCGTCGGCACCCGCCTGCTCAGCGGCAAGGCCCGCGCCACGATCGGTCAGCCGCACGCGGCAGGCAAGCCCGTGAAGCGGATGTCGACTCTGCGCGCGATCGTCACCGCCCTCGTCAGCATCATCGCCCTGTTGATCATCGCGATCCCATCGATGTCGATGCGCCTCGGACTCCCCGACGGCGCCAGCGAGCCCTCGGACTCCACGAGCTACCGCGCGTTCCACGCCGTCGACGAGCAGTTCGGCGAAGGGGCGAACGGTCCGCTGCTCGTCACAGCCACCCTCGACGACGCGGTGAGCGACGGCGACCTGCTCGCCACGCAGGTCGAGATCGCCCAGAAGATCGCCGCCCAGGATGACGTCGTGGCCGTCGCTCCGATCGCGACGTCCGACGACAACACACTGCTCGCGTTCCAGGTGCTTCCGGCCGAAGGCCCGAACAGCTCGTCGACAGAGAAGCTCGTGCAGGACATCCGCGCCCTGCCCCAGCTCGACGGCGGCATCACGCTCGGCGTCGCCGGTCAGGCTGCGATCAACATCGACATCTCCGAGGCACTCGCGGGCGTCCTGCCGCTCTACCTCGTGGTCGTCGTCGGACTCTCGCTGCTCATCATGATCGTCGTGTTCCGCTCGCTGCTCGTGCCGATCATCGCCACCGGCGGATTCGTACTCTCGCTGTTCGCGACCTACGGCCTGATCGTCGCCGTGTTCCAGTGGGGCTGGGCGGCAGACCTCATCGGCCTGCACAGCACGGGACCGATCCTGAGCTTCCTGCCTGTCATCCTCGTCGGCATCCTGTTCGGACTCGCGATGGACTACCAGCTCTTCCTCGCCTCGGGGATGCGCGAAGCGTACGTGCACGGAGCCTCGGCACGGGATGCCGTCGCCCAGGGCTTCCGCGCCGGCCGATCGGTCGTCATCGCCGCCGCGCTCATCATGGTGTCGGTGTTCGGCGGGTTCATCTTCTCGGAGTCGACCATCATCCGCTCGATCGGGTTCGGCCTCGCCTTCGGTGTGCTGCTCGATGCCTTCGTCGTGCGGATGCTGCTCATGCCCGCGCTCATGCACCTGCTCGGTCGCTCGGCCTGGTGGCTGCCGCGGTGGCTCGACCGCATCCTCCCGAACGTCGACATGGAGGGCGCCGCCCTCGAGCACGACCACCCCGGTGTGCGGACCGACACGGTTCAGGTCGTGCCGAGCTCGGGGGCGACCGAGGCGCGCTGACCGCCTGGGGCGGCGCGCTCGACCCAGGCACGGCAAGCGCCCCTTCCGCGCACGGGCGGGCGTCGGTAGCCTCGGCCGCAAGGAGGCACCATGACCGTCGCACCCATCGACGTGGCCCTCGACGCGAACATCGAGGGCCACCTCATCGGCTCGCCTGTGAGCATCATCCGCGAGTTCACCTCAGCCGTCGGAAGCGGGCCGCGGTTGCACCGGCATCCGTACGTCGAGACCTTCGTGATCCATCGAGGCCGCGCGCTCTTCACCGTGGGCGACCAACAGGTCGTCGGGACCGGCGGGCAGGTGCTGGTCGTTCCGGCGCTCGTCGACCACCGATTCGAGGTGCTCGACGGCGGCACGTACGAGGCCACCCACATCCATGCGAGCGACCGCTTCATCACGGAGTGGCTCGAGTAGTCGCTCGCGTTCGGCCCGCCGGATGCGAGGTACCGCCCGGATGGCTGAGCGGATCCCGGATGACTGAGTGGCCTGTGGCGATTCCCCCGCCGCCCGGGGATCCACCAGCCGGAACCAGCGGGAGACCGCACAGACGCATGCCCAGATGACGAATGCATGCCGAGAAACCGGATTCTCGACATGCAGGTGTGTTCTGGGCCTGCGGGTGTGTGTGGTGGCCTGCATCGCGCCCGGTCGCCGGCGTGACCTGCACCGCGCCCGGCCACCGTGCCCGATGTCGGAACGTCGGCCTAGAGTGTGCGGATGACGTCGGATGCCCGCTCTCGCCTCGAATCACGACGCGCTGAGGCGAGCGAGCGGGTCGCCACGACGGCGGCCACCCTCGCCGAGCTCATGCACGACCGCGAGGGCTCGAACGACGACGACGAGCACGACCCCGAGGGCGTCACGCTCTCGTCGGAGTGGTCACGATTGACGGGGCTCGCCGAGGCTGCGGCATCCGAGCTCCAGCAGGTCGACGACGCGATCGCGCGCCTGGATGCCGGCACCTACGGCGTCTGCGCGAACTGCGGCCGACCGATCCCCACCGCGCGCCTCGAGGTCCGCCCGTTCGCCACGCACTGCGTCGCCTGCGCCGAGAAACTCGGCCTCTGAGGCCGACGCACCGAGCGCCGAACACGATCGCAGCCCGGCCGAGCGCACGACGCGTCAGGCGACGACGACAGGCCAGGATGCCGCGCGGATGCCCTGCCAGAGCCGGGACAGACGGTCCGCCATGTCGATCGAGGGATCCAGGAGCCATTGCACCTGCAGTCCGTCGGCGGCGGCGATCACGAGATCGGCGACGTACGCGGTGTCGACGTCGGGGCCCATCAGCTCGGCGGCCTGCTCGATCTCGACAGCCTCGACCATGAGGCCGCGCACCCAGGTGAAGCGCTCCTCGAAGAACGCTCGGGCGAGATGGCCTTCAAGAGTCGCCTCCGCCGAGTACTCCACGTAGAGCCTCACGAGTCCGGGCACGCTGGCGTTGTGCGTGATCACGTGAAGGAAGCCCTGAAAACCCTGGAGCGGAGAGTAGAACTGCTCGTGGTCGCGCTCGTCGCGCGCTCGGAGGACCTCGAGGAAGAGCTCTTCTCGAGTGCTGAAGTAGTGCATCAGCCCTGGCTGTGTCAGCCCCACACGCGCGGCGATCTCACGGTTCGACGCCTTGCGGGTTCCCTGCTCGGCGACGACCTCGAGCGCGACGGCGAGGATCTCGGCACGCTTCGCCGCGCCCTTCGCGTACTGCCCCCGTCGTGCCATCAGGTCATTCTAAGAGAATCCGATGAATGTCCGAGTGGGGCCGCGGAGATCGGATGCGCCCCCCGAGGCGTCCGATCCCCACTCCCCTTCCCCGCTACTTCACGCTCTTGATCGGGAAGATCGCCACGGCGCCTATCAGCGCCAGGACTCCGCATATCGAGAACCACAACCCGTAGTTGTTGCCGTTCTCGCTGCCGATGTACACGATGATCCCGCCGATCAGCGGTGCGAACGTCTGCGGCAACGCATTGGCGATGTTGAACACACCGAGATCCTTGCCGGCGTCATCGGGGTTGGGCAGCACATCGACGACGAGTGCGAGGTCGACACCGACGTACATTCCGTAGGCGATACCCATGAAGGCCTCGAGGATGTAGAAGGCAGTGACGTCCTGCACGAAGATCAGGCCCACCGTTCCTGCGGCGAACAACACCGTCGAACTCCAGACGAAGACCTTGCGACGCCCGAGTTTGTCCGAGAGCCTCCCCGCCACGATGCTGACCACGACCAGCGCGACGGTATAGATCAGGACGCTCGTCGAGATCACCGCAGGGATGTCCACCTCCTCGACCCCCACGTGGTTGAGCAGATAGAAGTAGCGGAAGGTCGTGAACCCGAAGCTCGCGAAGGTGATGAGGAATCGAGACCACCACGCCAGGGCGTAATCGGGGTGCTGCCGCGGGCTGACCCAGAACGTCTCCCACCAGTCGCGGAACGTCGCGCGAGGCGGCTTGGTCGGCAGCACCTTGTCGGGAAGGACGATCACGAAGATGACCATCACGATGATTGCGAGGATCGATGGTGCGACGAACATGATGACCAGGTCATTGACGAAGAACTGGGCGACATAGGTGCCGCCGAGGATTCCGACGTTCTGAGCGATGCCGAGCGCCGCAGTGATGGTGCCGCGTTGGAACTTCGGCACCTGATCGGCGACCGTCGCGACGAACGGGGCGAACGCCATGTTGGCGCCCAACTGCGCGAGGGCCCAGCCGACCGTCGCCACGAGCAGGCTCGGCGCGAGCGCCATGATGACGAACGCGACGGTCATGATCACGGTGCCGAGCACGATCCAGATGCGGCGGCGCCCCCACTTGCTGGTCGTGCGATCGGAGACCCGCCCGAACACGACGTTCGCGATCGTCGCGAACAGCGCTCCGACGCCTCCGAGCACCGCAGCCGCCCCCGTCGCACCGTTCTCGGGGATGACCCCGGCCGCCACGAGCGATTGGATCTTGATGCCGATTCCGACGATCGCCGGGCCGAGCAGCGCGATGAAGAAGACCAACTGGGCGATGATCAGCCAGGCGACGTAACTCTTCTTCGCCGGCTCTGTCGGCTCCTTGAACCAATGATGATCGCGGGCGACTGCCGTCGCCGTCGTCATTCCTGACGGCATTCCCGCTGCGGAACCGCTCATGCCTGCCTCCTTCGGCCGGTGGGAGTCGGAAGGCATCGCCACACTGCGAAATGCCGGGGTTTCGCTCCCGTGGCTGAAAACCTAGACCGTTCAGGTTTTCAGCGCAAGAGGTTCTTTCGCAGATGTCGAACGTGCCTTGTGGAACAAAACCTTCACAGCTAAAGTTTTCACATCGAGCGGACGCCGCGCACCCGACGCGGCCCGATCCGACTCAACGGCGAGAGGGAATCACATGTCCGAGCCCACCGGCGCACGCGCCCACGACCTCAGCCTCGAAGAGAAGGCGGCGCTCACCAGCGGCGCGGACTTCTGGACGACCAAGAGCATCGATCGCGTCGGCATCCCCTCGCTCATGCTGACCGACGGACCCCATGGCCTGCGCAAGCAGGGAGGCGACACCGATCACCTGGGCCTCGCCGGCAGCATCCCCGCGACCTGCTTCCCGCCCGCCGTCGGACTCTCGGCGAGCTTCGACCCCGAGCTCGCCGAGCGCGTCGGAGTCGCGCTCGGCGTCGAGTCGGCGATCGAAGACGTCGCGGTGATCCTCGGCCCGGGCATCAACATCAAGCGCTCGCCCCTGTGCGGACGCAACTTCGAGTACATGTCGGAAGACCCGATCGTCTCGGGTGCGATGGGAGCCGGGCTCGTGCGCGGCATCCAGTCGCAGGGCGTCGGCTCGTCGCTCAAGCACTTCGCGGCCAACAACCAGGAGACCGACCGCCTGCGGGTCTCGAGCGACGTCGACCCGCGCACGCTGCGCGAGATCTACCTGCGCGGATTCCAGCGGGTCGTCGAAGACGCCCAGCCGTGGACGATCATGTGCTCGTACAACCGGATCAACGGCGTCTACGCGTCCGAAGACCCGTGGCTGCTCACGACCGTCCTCCGTGACGAGTGGGGTTTCGAGGGCATCGTCGTCTCGGACTGGGGCGCGGTCAACAGCCGCGTCGCCGGCGTGATCGCGGGCATGGACCTTGAGATGCCGGGCAGCAGCGGACGGACGGATGCCGAGATCGTCGCCGCCGTGCAGGACGGCAGCCTCGACGAGGCCGCTCTCGACACCGTCGTCGACCGCCTCGTCGACCTGGCGCGCAAGGCGCAGTCACGGCCGGCGGCATCCGGTCCGCTCGACGTCGATGCCCATCACGCTCTGGCCCGCGAGGTCGCCGGACGCTCGATCGTGCTCCTGCGCAACGAAGGCGGCATCCTGCCTCTGCAGCCGTCGACGAACCTCGCCGTGATCGGCGAGTTCGCGCGCACGCCACGATTCCAGGGCGCGGGGTCGTCGCAGATCAACCCGACCCGCGTCGATACGGCTCTCGATGAGATCCGCGCGCTCAACGGCGCCGACGTCTCGTTCGCCGCCGGGTACACGATCGCCTCGGATGCGGATGCCGACGCTGCGGCGCTCCGCGATGAGGCCGTCGCTGCCGCATCCGCCGCCGATGTGGCCGTCGTGTTCCTGGGCGTTCCCGCCCACGAGGAGTCCGAGGGCTTCGACCGCGAGCACATCGACCTGCCTGCCGCGCAGCTGGAGCTGCTCGACGCGGTGCTCGCCGCGAACCCGAACGTCGTCGTCGTGCTCTCGAACGGCGGGGTCGTTGCTCTGCCGTTCGCCGACCGGGTGCCCGCGATCGTCGAGGCCTGGCTGCTCGGCCAGGCGGGCGGCGGCGGCACCGCCGACGTGCTGTTCGGTGTCGTGAACCCCTCGGGCCGGCTCGCCGAGACCATCCCGCTGCGCATCGAGGACACCCCCGCCTTCGGGACCTTCCCCGGCGAGCACGGCCACTCGCTCTACGGCGAGGGCCTGCTGGTCGGATACCGCTGGTACGACGCGCGGCACCTGCCCGTCGCCTTCCCGTTCGGACACGGCCTGTCGTACACGACCTTCTCGTACGGCGAGGCGACGGCATCCGTCATCGACTCGGGCGACGTCGTCGTCACGGTGCCGGTCACGAACACCGGGGCGGTCGCGGGCCGAGAGGTCGTGCAGGCGTACACGAGCCTTTCCGGATCGTCGGTGCAGCGCGCACCGCGCGAGCTCAAGGCCTTCGCGTCGGTGCTGATCGAGCCGGGAGAGACCGTCCAGGTCGAGCTGCGTCTTCGCCGCTCGGAACTGGCGTACTGGGACACCCGCGTCGACCGCTGGATCGTCGAGAGCGGCGACTACGTCATCGACCTCGGGTCGTCGAGCCGCGATCTGCACGCGCGCACGACCGTCTCTGTCACGGGTGACGAGGTCGTGCTGCCCGTGAGCCTCGGATCATCCTTCGACGAGCTGCTGGGCGACCCCGTCGTGGGTGCGGAGTTCACGGCGGTCATCGCCGAGAAGTTCGGATCGGAGGGCGACGAGATGCTCAAGATGCTCGGCAACTTCCCGGTCGGCCGCCTCGACGGATTCCCGCTGCCTCGGGCCGAACTCGTCGCACTCGTGGAGCGTGCCCAGCGCGGCTGAGGTGAATCGGGCGCAGCCCCGGCATCGAAGCTGTGCCCCGGCCGGGAAGCCGCGACGCCGTCGAGCCCGAGAAGTAGGCTGAGTCCATCATGGAACCCTTCTTCGCGTGGCTCGGCACTGTGCCCTGGTGGATCATCTTCCCCATCATGGGTGTCGCCGGCGGCGCGGCGAAGGCGTGGGAGCGCAATGCGAAGCGCCGCCATGAACGGCGCCTCGAGACGCTGCGACTCAAGGCCGAGATCAAGACCGCCCAGCTCGAGGCCCGCGGAGGCCACGCGCGGCGGATCGGCCCGGCCGTCGTCGACACCCGAGCATCCGTCGCCCCGAACGCCCTGCTCGAGCGCCTGTTCGCCGAGCACGACGAGATCACGGCGCGGTGGCTCGACTACGAGCTCGACGTCGCGAAGCTGATCGCCTTCCCCGCGATGAGCGACGGGCGCCAGCCTCTGGTCGCCGCGTTCCTGCGGGCGAAGAAGACGGCGGATGCTCTGCGGCCGATATCGGCCGAGGCGACCGTGACCGAGCAGCAGGTGTCGGAGTACCTCGACGCGGTGGGCGCCTACGCCGTCGCGTTCGAGATCGCCGAAAAGGATGCCCGGCGCCTGCGCGACTCGACCTTCACCGAACCCGAGCGCAAGCGCCTCGACCGGGCGCAGCAGCTGCTCAAGGTCGCCGTCGACGAATCGGCCACGCAGGCCGAGCGCAACGTCGCCTACCGCCGTGTGCGCGACGAGCTCGAAGGGCTGATCCTGCTCAGCGACGAGGCCGTGCAGGTGCTCGAGAAGCAGGTCGCCCGCGAGCTCCCCGCGCACCCGGCGGCCACGCAGGCCGCACCTTCCGCAGCCCCTGCGGCCGCACCCGAACCGGAACCCGAACGGATCTTCCTGCCCTCTTCGACGAGTTCTCCCGCGCCGCCGACCGCAACAGCAGCGCCCGCGCCTGGGCCTGCGAACACGACGGACGACCGGGAGGACCGGCAGTGATCACGAGATTCGAGGAGCTCGACTGGCAGGAGACGCCGATCGGCGAGCTGACGTTGCGCCGGCGCACCGAGCCTGCGGTCGGCCAGGAGATCTACGAGGTCAAGCTCGGCGACGAGTACCTCATGTCGAGCCTGTTCACGGTGGCGGAGGAGGAGCTCTCGAACCTGGGCCTGGCCGCTGTCGACGGCGATGATCTCTCGGTCCTGGTCGGTGGTCTCGGACTCGGATACACCGCGGTCGCGGCGCTGCGCGACGAACGTGTCTCGTCACTCACCGTGGTCGATCGGCTCGGTGCGGTGATCGGCTGGCACCAGAGGCTGCTGCTGCCCGTGTCGGCGGAACTCGTCGAGGATCCGCGCACGAGCCTGGTCGAAGACGACTTCTTCGCCCTGGTTCGGACAGCACCCTCGGAAGACCACCGCGGATACTCCGCGATCCTGCTGGACGTCGACCACTCGCCGCGTCACCAGCTCGATCCGACTCACGCGGACCTCTACACCGCGGCCGGCCTGCGCGCACTCGACCGGCACCTCGCTGCCGGCGGGGTCTTCGCACTGTGGTCGGACGACCCGCCGGATGACGAGTTCATGGTCGAGATGCACGCCGTGTTCGATGGCGCCGCCGCCCACGTGGTCGACTTCTCGAACGCCGTCACCGGCGGCACGTCATCGAACACCGTCTACGTCGCGCGCAGTCGCGGTGGGCTCGAGGCGACGACCGGGGCCGCACCGAGGTCGACCTCGTGACCCCGAAGACGATCGTGCTCACCGGTGCATCCGACGGCATCGGCGCGGCATCCGCACGCCAGCTCGCGGCATCCGGTCACCGGCTGATCCTGGTCGGACGCTCGCCCGAGAAGACCCGCGCCGTCGCCGCAGACACCGGAGCCGAATGGTTCACCGCCGACTTCTCCCGCCTCGATGACGTGCGCGAGCTGGCGACGAAGATCGCGGATGCCGTGGGCGACGGCGGCATCGACGTGCTCGCGAACAACGCGGGCGGGATCTTCGGCGACCAGACTCCGACGGTCGACGGCTTCGAGAAGACGCTGCAGGTGAACCACCTCGCGCCGTTCCTGCTGACGAATCTGCTGCTCCCTCCGCTGCGCGCCGGCCGCGCGGCGATCATCAACACCTCGAGCGTGGCCCACCGCCTGTTCGGGCGCATCGACATCGACGACCTCGACAATCGCAAGAACTTCAGCGCGAACAGGGCCTACGGCGATGCGAAGCTCGCGAACGTGCTGTTCACGAAGAGCCTGCACACGAAGTTCCACGGCGAGGGGCTGACCTCGGTCGCCTTCCACCCGGGCACGGTGCAGACCAACTTCGCCTCGGACTCGAACACGCTCATGCGCTTCGTCTACCGCACTCCGCTCAAGCGCCTGCTGCTGATCAGCAGCGAGAAGGGCGGCAGCACGCTGAGCTGGTTCGTCGAGGGCACGCCGGACGAGACCTGGATCTCGGGCGAGTACTACGACGAGCGGGTGCTGACCCGACGGGTCAACCCCCGGATCGAGGATGCCGCGCTGGCCGAGGCCCTGTGGCGCAAGAGCGCCGAGCTCGTCGGAATCGACGCCTGACCGCATCCGAACCGCATGGATCTTGCGTCCAGCATGCAGAGGTATGCTGGCACACCGGGTCATGTGACCCTTTCAGAGCGCGAGAGGCGGTGATGGCGATGTCCGGTGATAGTTGCGACGCCGCCTTCGTTGCGTCGCGTCTGACTGCATCCGTGCGTTGAGCTTCGGCTCCGTACCTGCACGTCCTGCTCCGCAGCCGTCGGCGGCGTCTTCCGCCCCCTGACGAATTCTGCGCACGCCCTCTCTGACTCGGCGTGCGCCTGCGAGAACGGAGCCAGCCATGGCCCTCATCGACAACGGCGTGTACGTCCACGGACGTCGCGTGGAGACCCCGAAGAACCTCGACGAGACCTACCGGTCGCTCGACGCGCACGGCGGCATCGCCTGGATCGGCCTCTACCGGCCGAGCCCCCAGGAGGTCACCTCGGTCGCGCGCGAGTTCGACCTGCATCCGCTCGCCGTCGAAGACGCGCTCTCAGGACACCAGCGGTCGAAGGTCGAGCGCTACGGTGACACGCTCTTCGCCGTGCTGCGCCCCGCGCGTTACCGCGACGAGCAGGAGTCGATCGAGTTCGGCGAGCTGCACCTGTTCGTCGGTCCTGACTTCGTGGTGACGATCCGGCACGCGGAGTCGCCCGACCTCGCCGGTGTCCGCCGCCGCATGGAAGCGCACCCCGAACTGCTCGCGATGGGACCGGAGGCGGTCTTCTACGCGATCCTCGACGAGGTCGTCGACGGGTACGAGCCGATCGTCACCGGTCTGCTCAACGACATCGACGAGATCGAGGACCAGCTCTTCGGCGACAGCGACGACGACGCCCTCTCGCGGCGCATCTACGAGCTCTCTCGCGAGGTCATCAACTTCCAGCGGGCGGTGCACCCGCTCGCCGGGATGCTGGAATGGCTGCGCCGGGGCTCGGAGAAGTACCGCATCGACGAGGAGCTGCAGCGCTCGCTGCGCGACGTGCTCGACCACGTCATCCGCGTCAACGAGCGGGTCGACTCTTTCCGCGCGATCCTCGAGAACGCCCTCACCGTGCATTCCGCCCTGGTCGCACGTCGGCAGACCGAGGCGGGGCTGGCGCAGAACGACGAGATCAAGCGGATCTCGTCGTGGGCGGCGATCATCTTCGCCCCGACGCTCGTCGGCACCGTCTACGGCATGAACTTCGACGTCATGCCCGAGCTGCACTGGGTGCACGGCTACCCGATGGCGATCGGCGCGATGGCCGCCTTCGCGGTCGCCCTCTACGGAGTGTTCAAGTACAAGAAGTGGCTGTAGGCCCGGCGGGCTCAACGATCGCGCACTTCGATGCTCGCGACCTCGAGGTCGTCGTCGAGCTGCACGAGGATCCGCGAGTCAGGGAACTGCTTCGGCGCGTCGAAGGCGATCAGCACCGCGTCGGCGAACACGACGACGGAGGTGGCTTCGAGGTCGTCGCGCAGGTCGGTCTGCTCGATCACCGGCTCGTCGTCGACCGCCTCGTCGATGTCGTCGGCGACCTCGTCGATCACCGCACGCCACCGCGTCTCCGACACCGACAGGATGCGGGTGATCGCCGCGAGCAGGGCGTCGACGTCGAGTGTCTCCTCGTCGTCCTCGAGCTCGGGATCGACGTTCACCGTCACCACCGCGCCGGCGGCATCGATGGTCGCGCGGCCATAGACGAGACCGTTCTCGGCGACCGGATCATCGAGCAGACCACTGTCGATGATGCGGGCGAGGAAGTCGTCGAGCAGCGGAGAAGCCATGAGACCAGTCTTCCACTGACGCCGCCGCTAGTCTTTAGGGCGTGCCGAACGCCGAGTCCCCCGCATCCGCCGCATCCGATCTTCGCCGCCTCCACGACGCGCTCGCAGGCCCCGATCCGCTGAACTGGGTCATCACCGGCGACTCGATCACGCACGGACTCGTGCACACGCAGGGCGGTCGCAGCTATGCCGAGCACCTGCACGAGCTGATCCGCGGCGAACTGGGACGCACGCGTGACGCGGTCATCAACACGGCGATCAGCGGGCACCGCATCACCGACATCCTGGGCGACTGGGATCGCCGCGTCGCATCGTGGACCCCCGATGTGGTCACGCTGATGATCGGCACGAACGACATGGCGACCGGGCCCGGGCAGGTCACGGCCGAGCCGGCCGAGTTCGCCGCCTCGCTGCGGGAGTTCGTCACCCGTGCACGCTCGGCGGGCACGATCGTCGTGCTGCAGACTCCCCCGTCGATCGACATCCCCAACGCACCGGGGCGCGAGCGGATCATCGCCTTCGCGGATGCCGTCCGCGAGGTCGCCGCCTCAGAGGACGTGATCCTCGTCGACCAGCACGCGCGCTTCACCGAGCTGGGCAACGGCGGCGTGCCGTGGGGGATGATGAACGATCCGTTCCACCCCAACGCGGCCGGTCACGCAGCCCTCGCGCTCGAGCTCGCGAACGCCCTCGACATCTGCCCGCAGCCCGGCAACGACCGTGTGCTGCCGCTGCTCGAGGCGCGGGTCGCGGCCGCTCGCCTCTGAGCCGCCCGGCACCACGCGCGTCGCACCCCTCCGCAAGTCACACTGGCGCATCGGTTCGTATACCAGTAGCTTGAGCCGCATCCGAAGTCGTACCGCGGGGGAGCGATGAAGGGGGGACGCCATGTCTCATGTGGTGGCAACAGGTGCAGGCAAAGCGATGATGGAGCGCCGGAACGACCCGACGCACGACTACATCCTCGGACTCACTCGAAAGAAGAGACCGCGAGTGCTGTTCGTCGGTACCGCGACGGGTGACGACGCGGCGTACATCGTGAGCTTCTACTCGACCTACGACTCCGACCGGTGCGCGCCGCATCACCTCCCCCTCTTCCACCGGTCGGTCGACGACCTCTCGGGGTTCGTGAAGGGGTTCGACGTCATCCATGTCGGCGGCGGCAACACCGCGAACATGCTCGACGTCTGGAAGCGACAGGGTCTCGATGAGATCATGCGCGAGATGTGGGAGGACCCCGACTCGAACGTCGTGTTCACCGGAGGCAGCGCCGGCGGCATCTGCTGGTTCGAGGGCGGCACGACCGACAGCTACGGACCCACGCTGCAGGTGCTCCCCGAAGGACTCGGATTCCTGCACGGCAGCTTCTGCCCGCACTACGACGCCGAGGATCAGCGGCGGCCGCTGTTCCACGCCTCACTGCTCAGCGGCGAGCTCGCCACCGGGTATGCGGTCGGCAACCTGCAGTCGCTGCACTTCGAGAACTCGGAGTTCGTGACCGCCATCAGTCCGGTCGAGAACGCACTGGCCCTGCGCGTCGAAGCCATCGACGGCAAGATCGTCGAGACCGAGCTCCCGACCGAGATCCTCGCCGGCTCGGACCCCATCACGAAGGGGCCGTCGACGTGAACGACAACGTCTGGATCCTCATCGCCCAGCTGATCGTCGTCATCCTCGCGATCTACATGGGCACCCGCACCAGCGGGATCGGTCTGGGAGTGTGGGGTCTCGTCGGTGTGGCCGTGCTCATCTTCGTCTTCGGAGAGGCCCCGGGCAACGCCCCGGTGGATGCGGTCTTCATCGTCATCACGGTGATCACCGCCGCATCCACCATGCAGGCCGCCGGAGGCATCGACTGGATGGTCTCGGTCGCCGCCAAGGTGATCAGGCGCCGACCGAGGTCTGTGGTGTTCCTCGCGCCCGCGATGTCGTTCCTCTTCACGGTGGGCGCTGGCACGGGAAACATCTTCTACCCGCTGCTGCCCGTGATCTACGACGTGTCGTACCAGCAGAAGATCCGCCCCGAACGGGCGCTGTCGGTCTCGGCCGTGGCCTCGCAGGTCGGCATCCTCTGCTCCCCCGTCTCGGCCGCGACCGCGTCGATGGTGGTACTGCTGGCGCCCCAGGGCGTCGACCTCGGCGGACTGCTGCTGATCATGTGGCCGGCGTCGATCGCCGGACTCTTCGTCGCCGCGCTCGTGATGATGCGGCACGGCAAGGATCTCGAAGACGACCCGGAGTTCCAGCGCCGCCTCGAGAGCCACCAGATCCAGCCACCCGTCGTCGACGCGCACGACACCAAGCTGCCGCGCACCGCGGTGCTGTCGGCCACGCTGTTCCTGATCGGCGTCGGCGTCATCGTGTTCTTCGGGCTCTTCGAGGGGCTGCGCCCGGTGATAGGAACGGATGACGCCGGCGACCCCGTTCGTCTGAGCGTGACCGTCATCATCGAGGTCGTGATGGGCATCATCGCCGCTCTCATCTTCGTGTTCTGCAAGGTCAAGGCCGCAGATGTGCCGAAGCAGCCGACGTTCCCCGCCGGTATCGTCGGGGCGATCGCCCTGTTCGGAATCGCGTGGCTCGCCAACACGTTCGTCGCGGCCAACCAGACGCTCATCGTCGACGGGCTGGGCTCGGTGGTCTCCGGATCGTCGGCGTTCCTCGGGGCGCTGCTGTTCGCGCTGGCACTGTTCGCGGTCGCGATGCTGACGACGAGTCAGTCCAGCGCGACCAACGCGATCGTCCCGATCGGCATCACGATCGGGCTGCCGGCGCCGCTGCTGGTGGGGCTCTGGCCGTCGACGATGGGCATCTACACGCTGCCGGCCAACGGCAGCCAGGTCGCGACCGTGGCGTTCGACCAGACCGGCACGACGAAGATGGGCAAGTTCGTCTTCGACCACTCGTTCCAGCTGCCGAACCTCGTCTACGTCGGCGTCGCGATCGTCGTGGGCGTGGTGCTCTCCTTCCTGTTCTCGTGACGTGAGCGTCCGCTGACATGTCGGATGCCCTCGACCGTACGGCCCTGCGCCAGTTCCTCCTGGGACTCGCGCAGGGCATGAACCCCTAGGCCGAGCCGCGCCGAGTCTTCGGCCGGCTGCTGCCCTGGCGGCGCGGCGGTCGGCCGCGAGACTGAGCCCGCCTGCGGTTCGCTCGTCGTTCTCCGGCCCGCTCCGGTCGCACTTCGTGCCGTCCGATGCGCGTCCGCGCGGCGCATAGTGCGACCGGAGCGGATGCCGCAGCGCCCACCCGGCACAAAGTAAAGTGCGACCGGAACGGATGCCGGAGCGCCCACGCGGCACAAAGTGCGACCGGCGCGGATGCCGCAGCGTCCACGCGGCACAGAGTGCGACCGGAGACCCCGCCACCCCAGACACCCACCGAGAGAGTTCAGTATTCGGTGTTGCTAAGTACCGGTACTCGGTGTTACTTTGTACCGGTACCCAGCAACACTGAGTACCGAACACAACGGAAGGAGGTCCTCATGGGCAAGCAGATGACCGAGATGCTCAAGGGCACCCTGGAGGGCATCGTCTTGACCCTCCTCGCTGAGCAGCCGGCATACGGGTATGAGATCACCACCCGCATCCGCGATCACGGATTCACCGAGATCGCCGAGGGCACGATCTACGCCCTGCTCGTGCGCATCGAGCAGAAGAAGCTCGTCGACGTCGAGAAGGTCCCGAGCGAGAAGGGACCGCCCCGCAAGGTGTACTCGCTGAACGCGGCGGGCACGCAGGAGCTCGAGGAGTTCTGGAAGACCTGGAGCTTCCTCGCGCAGCACATCGAACGCCTCAACACGAACAACACCGACAGCAGCACGAACAAGGAGAACTGACCATGGCCGCGAAGTGGATCGAAGCGCTCACCGGATCGCTCGAGCAGAAGAAGCAGTACCGCGATGCGAAGAAGCGCATCGACGCCCTCCCCGAGCCGTACCGCACGGTCGCGAACGCGCAGCACCGCTACACGATGTACTACGGGGGCATCACCGACGGCGACATCCTCGTGCAGATCTTCCTCGACCTCGCCGACCTGTGGGAGCGCGCCGCCATCGACGGCACCCCGATCCACGACATCGTGGGCGACGACGCCGTCTCGTTCGCCGAGACCTACGCCGAGGCCTACGGCGGAACCCACTGGATCGACAAGGAACGCGCCCGCCTGAACAGCGCGGTCGCCGACGCGAAGAAGAAGGGTCCACGATCATGAACGCATCCGCCATCGCCGTCCGCGGCATCGAGAAGTCCTACAAGGATCTCCACGTGCTGCGCGGCGTCGACTTCGAAGTCGAGAAGGGATCGATCTTCGCCCTCCTCGGGTCGAACGGGGCCGGCAAGACCACGATCGTCCGCATCCTCTCCACGCTGCTGACCTCGGATGCCGGCATCGCCACCGTGCAGGGAATCGATGTCGCCGCCGACCCGGTCGCCGTGCGCCAGCGGATCAGTCTCACCGGCCAGTTCGCCGCGGTCGACGAGATCCTCACCGGTCGTGAGAACCTCGTGCTGGTCGCGAAGCTGCGGCATCTGCCGGAGCCGGGGATCATCGCCGACGACCTGCTCGCCCGCTTCCGACTGACGGATGCCGGCGGCCGCAAGGTCGGCACCTACTCCGGAGGCATGCGCCGTCGTCTCGACATCGCCATGAGCCTCGTCGGACACCCCGAGGTCATCTACCTCGACGAACCGACCACCGGCCTCGACCCCGAAGCCCGCATCGAGGTGTGGGCCGTGGTCAAGGAACTCGCGAACACCGGCACGACCGTGCTGCTCACCACCCAGTACCTCGATGAGGCCGAGCATCTCGCCGACCGCATCGCGATCCTGCACGAGGGCCGGATCATCGCCAACGGCACCCTCGCCGAGCTCAAGCGCCTGCTGCCGGCCGCGAAGGTCGAGTACGTCGAGAAGCAGCCCACCCTCGAGGAGATCTTCCTCACCCTCGTCGGCACCACGTCGACCGCCGAATCCGGAAAGGAGAACGCAGCATGAGCACGCACGTCGTCGCCGACACCGCGACACTCACCGGCCGCTCGATGCGGCACATCTTCCGCAGCACCGACACCATCATCACCACGGCGGTCACCCCGATCGCGCTGATGCTGCTGTTCGTGTTCGTCTTCGGAGGGGCGCTCAAGCAGAGCATCGGCTCCGAGAACTACGTCAACTACCTGCTCCCCGGCATCCTGTTGATCGCAGTCGCATCCGGCATCGCCTACACGGCGTACCGCCTGTTCAACGATCTGCAGAGCGGCATCTTCGAGCGCTTCCACTCCATGCCGATCGCCCGATCGAGCGTGCTGTGGGCGCACGTGCTCACCTCGCTCGTCGCGAACGGCATCACGCTGGCGATCATCTTCGCCGTCGGGTTCCTGTTGGGGTTCCGCACCGGAGCAGGCCCCCTCGCCTGGCTCGCCGTCATCGGCATCCTGCTGCTGTTCACCCTGGCCCTCACCTGGCTGGCGATCATCGCGGG
Source organism: Microbacterium phyllosphaerae (assembly GCF_017876435.1). Classification (NCBI taxonomy): domain Bacteria; kingdom Bacillati; phylum Actinomycetota; class Actinomycetes; order Micrococcales; family Microbacteriaceae; genus Microbacterium; species Microbacterium phyllosphaerae. Next base: position 742,776 of record NZ_JAGIOA010000001.1, on the reverse strand, counting down.
CCTGAGCGCCAAGACGATCGACGGGGCGACGGCGTTCTCGTATCCGCTGATCTTCCTGCCGTTCATCAGCTCGGCCTTCGTGCCGACCGACACCATGCCGGGTCCGGTGCAGTGGTTCGCCGAGAACCAGCCGGTCACGTCGATCGTGAACACCATCCAGGCGCTGTTCGCCGAGAAGCCGGTCGGCACCGACATCTGCGTCGCTCTCGCCTGGTGCGTCGGCATCCTGATCGTCGGCTACGTCTTCGCGATCATCGCCTACCGCAAGAAGGTCAGTTGAACGTCTGCAGTGAGACGGAACGCTCCGTCCGGGCTCCGCGCCCGGCCGGGGCGTTTCGCCGCGCTCGGTGTCGGCTCCTTCGGCACGGCTCGTGACTTCGTGACTGCTCCTCGGGAGGAGAACTGCGCCTCGGGAGGATGATCCTGCTCTGAGCCTCCTCCCGAAGGACGGTTCTCCTCCCGAACGCCCCGAACGCCCTGAGCACATGCGGCGCCGTCAGCGTCGCGGGTGATCGTCGACCTTGACCAGAGTGCGCCCGCGGAGTGTGAACACGGCACCGTCCTCGTCGACGTTCAGGTGCGGGCCGCTGTACCAGCCGCCGTCGATGCCCGGCACGACCGTCGTCACTTCGAAGGTGCGGGGGTGGATGCGGAACAGGTTCGTGTCGGAGACCCCGTAAATCGCACCTCTGGCCGCCTTCATCGCGGCGAAACCAGGAACGAGGGCGGTGAGGTCGCCCGTGTGGACGATCTCGCGGCGCGGGCGATCGATCACGACCAGCGCACCCTTGATCGTGAGCGCGAACAGGTATCGTCCGTGCGCGGCGAGTGCAGCGATGCCGTTGGGCTTGCCCGTCTCGACGCGCCAGAGCTCACGATGCGCCACCGGATCCCACGCGACGATCGTTCCCCGAGGCCCGGTCTTCTGCGCGTTGTCACCGCCGAGATACGCGACGCCGTCGACCGCGACCACGGCGCGCACCAGCTGCACGTCGTCGATCGGATTGATCGCATGGGTGCTTGCGCCGGTGCGCGGATCGAAGGTCCACAGTGAGCCACCGCCCTCGGTGTCGGCCTGCGCGGCCACGAGCAGCATGCGATGGCAGTCGTCCCAGTGGGTGTCGAGCGGACGATTCTGCGCCGACGGGAACGACGCGACGCGACGGATCGGATCACCGGAGCGCGGGTCGTACGCCCAGATCCCCTGCGAGTTGTACTGCCCGGTATAGAGCACACCGCGGATCACCTCGGCATCCTTCGCTTCGCCGGGCGCCCGGAGGTTGACCGCGCCGCCCCGCCGTAGATCGTGACGCGCGATGCCCCCGTTGCCGCCGACATAGGCGAAGCCCGCTCCGACCGCGATCCCCATGCAGGTCTGCGCGCTCACCGGTGCACCTGCCCTGCCGAGGTCGTATTCTCCGCGCACCGCGCCCCCGGCGTCGAGCGCTGCGACAAAGCCGTATCCCGAAACCACGACCAACCCGGCATCGTGGGGCTCGAGCCCCCAGACCTCTCCGAGGTCGATCGTCAGCGGGAGTTGCTGCACGGCAGCCTCACCCGGCGTCCAGCGCAGCACGCCGGAATCATTCGCACAGAACACGTCATCACCCAGGACGGCGAAGTTCTTGGCCGTGGTCCCGATCGACGTCACTGCACGGTACGAGGCGTGATCGGCGAGCGAGATCGCTGCGAGCTTCGACGGCTCGGTCGACCCCGCGGACGACACGAGAAGTCGGTCGCCGGAGACCGTGAGCTCGCGGATGCTGGGGTCGTTCACCATCTCGGCAGGAGTGATGTCGGAGAAGGTCGCCGCCGCACGATCGAAGGCATAGAGCGCCGCCCTGCTGGTGCCTGTTCCGCCGCCGAGCGTGCTCCCGGCTCCGAAGAACACCGCCTGGTCGGTCGCGGCCACGGCTCGGGCGAGCGTCGCCTTCGCATCGGGCACGCCGAGGCTCGTGATCGCTCCGGACGCAGGGTCGTACTGCCACAGCGCCGGGGCACCCGTGCCACCACCTCCGACGGCGAACACGGTGCCGTCCGGCGAGACGGCGAGGTCGCGCACGTCGCGGTCTCCGATGCGTCCGATCGCCACCGCGGGTGAGCTGAGGTCGCTCAGATCCCAGCGATACAGGTTGTTGGCACTCGCTGCCTTCTGCAGGATGCCGGCGTAGAGCACCTTGCGCACGGGATCCACCGCGAGCGCCTGGATACTGTGGCCGGTCACGAGCGTGGTCGAGTGCGTGACAGTGCCCGATGCGACATCGAAGGCGAGGATGCCGGTCGGCTCGAGGTTGCGGGATCCGATGTAGCAGATGCCGTCGAGCAGCACCCCGCTCATGAGCGAGTACTGCATGATGCCGGGCCCGATCTCGGTGATCGTGGTGCCGGTGCGACCAGCCGGGAAGAGTGACGGTGCGGCGCTCGCCGACTGCCCGGATCCGACTCCCGCCGCAGCCGCGAGCAGGCCACCGGCCCCTGCAAGGAGGACGGTTCGTCTGGTCATCTTCAGTGGTTCGGACATGAGGGCTCCTTGCTTCGTCGTCGAATGATGGGGAGAACGTCAGGTCAGGCGGTGATGGCGAGCAGCTCGGGCTCGACCTCGTGCGCGAGCGGCTCGCCCCGCGAGATCCGGAGCAGCTCGTCGAGCATCACTCCCGACAGCCGCTCGAGTTCGACCCCGTACGACCCTGCGATGTGCGGGGTGAGCAGCGCATGCTCGGACGTGTAGAGCGGGTGGTCCGGCTCGAGGATCCACGGCACGGTCACGTCGAGGATCGCGAACAGCTCACCCGCGAGCACCCTGCGGGTCAGAGCGTCCTGATCGACGATCTCGCCACGTGCGGTGTTCACGAGAGTCGCGCCACGCGGCATGGAGGCGATGCCGGCGGCATCCACCAGATCGATCGTCGAGGGCAGCGACGGCGCATGCACCGAGACGACGCGGCTCGTGCGCAGCAGCTCGTCGAGGGCGACCGAGATGACACCGAGCTCCGCGGCATCGGCCTCGGTCAGATACGGGTCGTAGACCACGACCTCGAACGCATAGGCCCTGAGCATCCCGATGACGATGCGGCCGATCTTCGACGCACCGATGATCCCGACGCGCTGACCGTAGTTGCCGAGCCCGGGGAACGATGCCTCGATGTCGAACTCGTCCTGCACCTGACGATAGTGGCGCGCGATCGGGAGCACCTGCTTTCCCGCCAGCACGATCATCGCGACGGCGAACTCGGCGACGGGCACGGCGTTGGCACCGGCGGCCGAGCTCACCCGCACCCCGCGCTCGAGAACTGCGGGGTCGAGGTAGGGCTTCACGGTTCCCGCCGCGTGCAGCACCGCTTCGAGTCGGGGTGCCGCGTCGAGCGCGGCGGTGTCGATGCGTGGTGCGCCCCAGCCCGTCACGAGCACCTCGACTCGAGCGAGCACGGAGCGGGCATGGTCAGACGTGTACTCGGTGAGGATGCCGGCGATGTCGGCCGCAGCGGCGTACTCGCGCATGACCCTCTCGGGGAACACGCGCCCCCGCACGGAGTCGGACATCGCGAAGGCGATCACCGGGCGCCGCGCGCTCACTTGACGCTCCCCGCCGACAGGCCCGATCGCCAGAACCGCTGCAGCATCACGAACGCGAGGATCAGGGGGAGCACCGAGACGAACGATCCGGCGATCACCAGCGTCGAGAACTCGGGGTTCTGCTGCACCTGGCTCTGCCAGAGCGCGATGCCGACGCTGGAGGGGAACAGATCGCGGTTCTGCAGCATGATCAGCGGGAGCATGAAGTTGTTCCAGATGCCGACGAACTGGAAGAGGGCGATCGTGACGAATCCGGGGACGAGCATCGGCAGCCCGACCTGCAGGAAGCTGCGGATGGGACCGGCCCCGTCGACCCTTGCGGCCTCGAGGGTCTCGGCCGGCAGATAGCCCGACGAGAACACTCGTGCCAAGTAGACGCTGAAGGGGTTGCAGAGCGTCGGGATGAGCACCGCCCAGATCGTGTTGGTGAGTCCGATGGATGCCGCGAGCAGGTAGAGCGGGATCACGGTGGCGGTGTTCGGGATCAGGACTCCCACGAGCACCGAGGCGTACAGCCCTCGTTTGCCGCGGAACTCGAACTTGTCGAACGCGTACCCGGCCATGAGTGAGACGAATCCGCCGACGACGGCTCCGATTCCCGCATAGAGGATGCTGTTCCCGAGCCACCGGAGGAAGATCCCGTCGTCCTGCGCGAGCAGGCGCTGCAGGTTGACGAACAGGTCGGTGCCGAAGGCGAACGCGTTGCCCGAGTAGAGGTCGCCGGCATCCTTCGTCGCGGCGAACACCAGCCAGAGCAGCGGCAGCACCATGTAGGCGGAGCCGAGCACCAGGAGTCCGTTGACGCCGACCTTCGCGGCCGTGCGGCGGGAACTGCGCGGCGGGCGCGAGCGCACCGACTTCACGGGGGCGGACGTCGGGGACGTCGGGCGATCGATCACGGCGGTCATCGCGTCGGCTCCTTCGAGGTGAATCGGGTGACGACCCACGACAGCAGGCCGGCGAGCAGGGCGAGGATGATCGAGGCGGCGGCCGCCTGCGGCAGGTTGTTGCGGTTGAACGCCGCGTCGTAGGCCCACATGTTCGGCACCCAGGTGCTGGTCACCGCCGTCGTCGCGGAGGACAGGATCTTCGGCTCGGTGAACAGCTGCAGCGAGCCGATCACGGTGAAGAGCAGCGCGACGCCGAGGGCCGGCCAGACGAGGGGCGTCTTGATCGAGAGTGCGGTGCGGATCTCGCCCGCGCCGTCGACCTTCGCCGCTTCGAGGATCTCGCGCGGCACCGCCTGCAGCGCCGTGAAGAGGATGATGACGTTGTACCCGGCCCACTCCCACACCGCGATGTTGACCATCGAGGGGAGCACGAGCTGCACCGAGAGGAAGTCGATCCCGATGCCGCCGGATTCGAGCGCCTTGACGATCGGGCTGACGCCGGGGGTGTAGAGGTAGGCCCAGATCAGCGCGGCGATCACACCCGGCACGGCGTGCGGCAGGAACAGCAGCAGCTGGAACGCGCGCTTGGCGTAGGCGACCGCCGAGTCGAGCAGGAGCGCGAGCACGAGGGCGAACGCCAGCAGAGTCGGCACGTAGAGCAGGCAGTAGATCGCCAACCGCCCGAAGCCGTCGGTGAAGGTGGTGTCGCTCAGCACCTCGAGGTAGTTGCCGAGTCCGACGAACTCGACCGTCGCCCCGCCGAATCCGAGTCCGCTGCGTCGCTCTGCGAAGAGGCTCATTCCGATCGCGTAGATCACCGGGGCGATCATCGTGAGAGCGAACAGCACGAAGAAGGGGATCAGGAACACGGATGCGGTGCGTCCGCCCGTTCCCGGAATCGTCTTTCTGCGGGCGCGCCTCGTGGCGGGTGCCTGAGTCGTCATGGTCTGTGTCCTTCGATCCGGACCGTCGGGCGGTGCGTCTTCGCGGCCGCCCGACGGTGCATCGGCTATTCCTTGATGTCGAGGCCGAGCTTCTCGAGCCCGCCGACCGTGGCCTTCTGGGTCGAGCTCAGCGCATCGCTCAACGTCGGCGAGGCCGTGACGGAGTCTTTGAGCGCCGTCGCGGTGAGGTCGTACTTCGGTCCCCAGGCCCACGGGCCGAGGTCAGCCGATGCCTCGTCGAACACCTCGTAGATGTCGTTCGCGTAGTAGTCGGTCGGCGCGACGGATGCGGCGACGTCGTTGAGCCCGGGATAGGCCAGGTACGCGGTACCCACGGCACCTCGCGCCTCGATCGCCTCGGGAGACGTGACGAGCCACTCCAGGAAGACCGCTGCCGCTGCCGCGTTGTCGGAGTTCTCGGGGATCGCGAAGCTCGTGCCGCCGCTCAGCGCGCCGCTGGGCTCACCATCCCAGGACGGCGGGGCTGCGGCGATCCACTTGCCTGCCTGGCCCGACGCCTCGGTGCGAGTCTTCAGCGCAGATGCGCTCCATGATCCGCCGACCCACGCGTTGACCACTCCGCTGTTCAGATCGGCGGTCCATTCGTCGCTGAACCCGAGCTGCTTCTTGACCAGTCCCTCGTCGATCAGACGCTGCCAGTAGCCGGCGACGTCCTGCGACCTCTCGTCATCGACGGCGACCTTCCAGCTGTCCTCCTCGACGCTGAACCACTCGGCTCCCGCCTGCCACGACATCGGTGCGAGCTGCGGCTCGTTCGTGAAGAAGCTCGTGAGGTAGGCGTCGGGGTTGGCGGCCTTGACGGCGCGTGCGGCCTCTTCGAATTCGTCCCACGTCGTGGGCACTCCGACCCCCGCGGCCTCGAGCACGTCCTGTCGGTACCAGATGATCATCGGCGGGGCGTCGTACGGGAGCGCGTAGGCCGCGTCGCCGAACGACACGAGGTTGCGCACCTGCTCGTCGTACTCACCTAGCACGTCACCCGACACCAGCTCGTCGACCGGTGCGAGCTGCTCCGCCGCGACGAATCCGGGAAGCCGGTCGTACTCGATGCCGACGACGTCGGGGCCGCTTCCCGATTCGATGGCCGCGGAGAGCTTCGTGTATCCGCCGTTCGCCCCGTTCGGGATCTCTTCGAAGGTGACAGTGATGTCGTCCTGGCTCGCGTTGAAGGCGGCGGCGACATCGGACATGCCGCTCAGGAACGACCAGAAGGTGACCTCACCCTTCGGGGTCTCTGTCGTCACCGGCTCAGCTGCCGGACCACCGGCAGCGCATCCCGCGACGAGGACGGAAGTGGCGGCCAGAGCCACCACCGAGAGGGAAGTTCGATGCAGGGACATCGCGGGTTCTCCTTTGAATCGTTGACCGTGCGAGTTCGATCATTCGTCACGCGGCACGATTCACCAACCGAAGTGGTCGATTTACAACAAAACCTAACAATCAGGGAACGCGGACAGTCGACTCGCGCACCACCAGCGCAGGCAGCAGAGCCATACGCACGGATGTGTGGGCGACGCCCGACGGCTGCCTCAGCCGGTCCACGCAGAGGCGGAGAGCCGCATGGCCGAGCTCATGCTTCGGCGGAGCCACCGCGGTGAGGGGAACTGTCGCGAAGCCGGCGACCTCGTCGTCATACGCCACGACCGCGAAGTCCTCCGGCACCCGCAGTCCCCTCTCGAGCACGAGGTCGAGGAACGCCATCGCGTCGGCATCGCCGAGCAGGATCGCGGCCGTGATCCCCTCCGCCAGGCAATCGTCGAGGAGTGCGCCCAGTTCGACGATGTTCGCGTTGTCGCCGATCTGCGGATGCGAGAGATCACGACGCAGCGCATGAGCCGGTCCCGGATCGAGAGTGCTCATCGCGCGCCGGAACCCTGCGTCGAGCCCCGCCACGGTCGCTGCGGGGCGCGCGGCGAGCGCGATTCCGAGATGCCGCTGCTCGGCCAGATGGCGCACTGCGACCTCGGCGCCGTGCGCATGGTCAGTGCGGACCCATTCGAGCTTTCCCGCCAGCGGATCATCCACCGACCTCTCGACCATCACCACGGGGACGTCGACCCCTGACAGCAGCCGCTGCAGTGCGGAGTTCTGTGTGAGCGAATCCTGGGGCGTGATCATCAGCGCATCCACCCCGCTGGCGATCAGTCGTTCCGCCTGCCGCAACTCCTCCTTCTCGGAGTAGTTCGATGCGCCGACCACGAGGCGGCAGTTCGACTCGTGAGCCGCCTGGCTCGCGCCACGGATCACTTCCGGGAAGTAGTACCGGGTGGTCGGGACGATCATTCCGATCGTCGCCACCGGCCGCGGTCTGATGGCACCGTGCTCACCGTCGCGCGACTGCTGCTGCGCGACCGCCGGAGAGATCGCCCCACCGTGCACCCTCACGAGCAGCCCGCGCTCCTCGAGTGCGACGAGGTCGCGCCACAGCGTCATCGTCGTCACTCCGAGTCGCGCGGCGATCGCCGCGCTCGAGAGTGAGCCACGCAGCTCGAGTTCGCGAAGGATCGCATCGTGACGCGCTGCGGCGGGCATCTCTCCTCCGTCGGGACTCCGTCGAATACAACAGAACCCAACATAGCCGCGGGTCGGGCGCCCGCCCCTCGGGAGGAGATCTGCGCCTGGGGCGGAGGAACCACGACTGCTCCTCCTCCCCAGACGAAGTTCTCCTCCCGGGGCGATAGGTCATCACGAAGCAAACCGCACGAAGGGCCACGATCACGCCCGCGGACGCACGGCCGACACAGCGATGGGCGGAGGATCGCATCGGATCCTCCGCCCATCGGAGTGACGTCGGCCCCACACTGTGGAGCGAGCAGGGTCAGGTCAGCTGACGACCCAGTCGAACTCGTCGCCGTGCTCCTCGAGCCAGGCGTCGATGGCATCCGCTTCCTTGCCCTCGCCGTACTCGTTCACGACCATGTCCTCGAGCGAGCCGTACTGCTCGTCATCGAGCTTGATCTGCTCGATCAGCTCGGCAGCCTCGGGGAACTCCTCGGCGAAGCCCTTCGTGCCGAGGAAGTGCAGCGCCTCGGACTCGCCCATGGCGCCCTTGGGGTCTTCGAGGTCCTTCACGGGGAAGGCGTCGTTGGCCCAGAACGGACGCCACAGCGTGACGACGATGTCCTCCTGCTTGTCGGTCGCGGACTTCAGCTCGGTGAGCATCGCCGCGGTCGACGAGGTGACGAGCTCGTACTCGCCGTCGAGACCGTACTCGGGCATCATCTTCTGGGTCTGCGCGGTGAGGCCGGCGCCCGGCTCGATGCCGTAGATCTTGCCGTCGAGCTCAGCGCCCTTGCCCGCGAGGTCCTCGATCGAGTTCAGGTCGGAGTACTCCGGAACCGCGAGGGTCAGCTTCGCGTTGTCGTAGTACGCGCCGAGGTCTTCGATGTCGTCGCCGTAGGTGTCCATGTACTCGGCGTGCGTCAGCTCGGGCCACGCCGACGGGTACATGTCGACGTCGCCCTGGGCGAGGCCGGTGTACAGCGGACCCGCCTCGGTCAGCGTCTTCATCTCGACGGTGTAGCCGATCTTCTCGAGCTGATCCTGCAGCAGGTACGCCGTGCTGAGTCCGTCGGTCCACGAGGGCAGGAACCCGAGGGTGATCGTACCCTTGTCGCCCGATCCGGTGTCTCCGCCGCCGGTGCCTCCACCGGTGCCGCCCATGCCGTCGCCGCTGCATCCGGCGAGGGTCAGGGTCGCTGCGGCTCCGATGGCCGCGATCGTCAGGAACTTCTTCTTCATGTGTGTGTCTCTCTCGTTCCGTATATATGGGTGCTGTGTTGCTGTGTACTGCGGTGTTGCGTGTTCTCTTGTGGGAGGGATGAGTCAGTGCACGCCGCCGCCGACGGCGGTGCGACGCGGGGATGCCGTCTCGCGATCGGCCGCGTCGGCCGCGGCCTTCGAGTCGGCAGCGTCGGCCGAGACCGACGTGGATCCGGATGCCGTCGACTCCGCCTCGGCGGATGCCGCCTCGAGGCGCTTCTGCGTGCGACGACGCGCGAGCAGACCGAGCAGCGACGAGCGGTTGCTGCCGAGATCGCCCAGGGCCGCGGTGACGCGGTCGAGGAAGACCGCGATGAGCACGACGCCCAGACCCGCCTCGACGCCCTTGGCGATGTTGATGGTCGAGATGGCTTCGACGACGATCTTTCCGAGGCCGTCCGCACCCGCCATTCCGGCGATGACCGCCATCGACAGCGCGAGCATGATGACCTGGTTGACGCCGGCGAGGATCGTCGGCATGGCGAGCGGAAGCTGGATGCCGCGCAGGATCTGCCCCGGCTTCGCACCGAACGCCTGACCGGCCTCGACGGTCTCGGAGTCGACTCCGCGGATGCCGAGCTCGGTGAGACGCACGCCCGGAGGCAGCGCGAAGATCACGGTCGCGACGAGGCCGGGCACGACGCCGATGCTGAAGAACACGATCGCGGGGATCAGGTACACGAACGCCGGCATGGTCTGCATGAAGTCGAGCACGGGCTTGAGAACCGCGCGCACGGTGGCGTTGCGGGCCGACCAGATGCCGAGCGGCACGGCGATGAGCACGGCGATCACGGCGGCGACGAGCACGAGGGCGAGCGTCTGCATCGCCGGAACCCAGAGGTTCATGGCGACGATCAACCCGAACGAGATGATCGTTCCGATCGCGAGCTGCCAGGAGCGCACGAGCCACGCGATGAACGCGGCGATCAGGATGATGACGATGAAGTGCGGGCTGAGCAGCGCGCGGGTGAGACCGTCGACCAGGAAGCTGACGACGAACGAGATGACGTCGAGCAGACCGTCGAGGTTCGTCTTGATCCAGTCGACGCCTGTGGCGACCCAGCTGCCGAGGGGAATGCGGAAACCATCCATCAGCGCACCTCCTCCGTCGTCGCGGCAGCCGGCTGCGTGTCGGCCGTCCATCCGTCATCGAGTACTGCATCGATCTCGGCCTGCGGCATCGGGAGAAGCGGCAGGGTGAGCTCGCCGGTCGCGCCCGGGCCGGGGCCGAGGGCGGCGAGCAGGGTGATGCGGGGGATCACGCCGACGAGGCGGCCCTCGGCATCCACCACTGCCAGCGGCAGCGGCGACTCGACCGACGGGATGAAGAGGTTCATCAGGACTTCGTCCTTGCTGACGCTCTGCGGCACCGGCTTGATGATCGACTCGAGGGTCGACACGCCCTTGCGCACGAGCTTGACGGCATCGCGGTCGGTGACGATGCCGAGCAGCTTGCGGTCGCGGCCCGTGACATAGGTGGCCGACATGAACGCGTCTCGCATCTGGCGCAGCGCCGTGCGGGGGCCGGCGGTCTCGGCGACGACCGGGCGCGGGCGCTCCATGACGTTCGCGGCGGTGAGCACGCGGGCACGGTCGACGTCCTGCACGAACTGCTCGACGTAGTCGTTGGCGGGGTCGGTGAGGATGTCCTCCGGCGTGCCGATCTGCACGATGCGACCGTCACGCATCACGGCGATGCGGTCGCCGAGGAACATGGCCTCGTTGAGGTCGTGGGTGATGAAGACGATCGTCTTCTGCAGCTTCTCCTGGAGTTCGAGCAGCTGCTCCTGCATCTCGCGACGGATCAGCGGGTCGAGCGCGCTGAACGCCTCGTCCATGAGCAGGATGTCGGAGTCGGCGGCGAGCGCACGGGCGATGCCCACACGCTGCTGCATGCCGCCCGAGAGCTCGGACGGCAGCTTGTCAGCCTGGCCCTCGAGCCCCACCAGGGCGAGGATCTCCTCGGCCTTCTTCAGGCGTTCGTCCTTGCCGACGCCCTTGAGTTCGAGCGGGTAGGCGACGTTCGCGGCGACCGTGCGGTGGGGCAGCAGAGCGAAGTGCTGGAACACCATCGAGATGCGGTCGCGGCGGATCTCCCGCAGACGCGACGACGGGATGCCCGTGATGGGGTCGCCGTTCACGACGACGGATCCGTCGCTCGCCTCGTGCAGCCCGTTGAGCATGCGGATGATGGTGGACTTGCCGGAGCCGGAGAGCCCCATGATCACGAAGATCTCACCCCGGTTGACGGTGAAACTGGCGTCGATGACGGCGGCGGTTCCTGCGTCGCTGACTGCGGACCTGCTCTCACCGGCCTTCAGACGACGGACGGCACTGCTCGGATTCTTCCCGAACACTTTGAACAGATTGCGCGCTTCAAGAGCGATTTCGGACACGTTTCCCCTGCGGCTCGCCTCTGCGGCTGAGCCTGCTTCGGTTACGCCCGGGTGATGTTCTCAGGGCCGTTTCGAGTGCATGCTGTGGCGGCGCAGGCGGCGGATTTCGGATCCGCCGCTATAGAGCATCGACCGTACGTCCACGCCTCTTCGCAGCACAGCACATTCGAAAGAAGGACGTGGTCGCGGACTGGTCTTCGGGCCGTCAGGCCCACCAACCAACGTAACGAAATGGCCGGTCAGGGGCAAATCCGCAATCTCGAGTGTCGTTCAGTTCCGTCGGCTGACCGGGGGATTGTGCGGGTTTCGGACACCGTCGCGGCGCGGTGCGACACGGGCGTTTCGGAGGCGGGATCAGCGGCGGATGCTGCGCGTCACGGTGAACTTCGGGGTGCGCTCGAGCTGCTCGGTGACACCCACGAGACGGGTCAGTTCGGCACGGTATCCGAGCGACGAGTTGAAGACCGTGAAGAGCTCGCCGCCGGGGCGGAGGATGCGGGCGGCGGCCTCGAACAGACGCGTCGCCGCCCCGGTGTGCACGCTGCTGCCGAGGTGGAAGGGCGGGTTGAGCAGCACGACGTCGGCGCTGGCGTCGGCGAGTTCGGATCCGGCGTCGTCGTGCATCACCGTGACCCGATCGGCGACACCGTTCGCTGCCATGGTCGCGCGAGCCGAGGCCACGGCTGCGGCCGACCGGTCGGTGGCGATGACGCGCGCATCGGGGTGCGCGAGGGCGTAGGACGCGGCGAGCGCACCCGCTCCGCAGCCGAGATCGACGACAGTCGGAGTCGGCGTCGACGGCCCGCCGTCGACGCCGAGCACCTCGAGCAGCACCCTCGTGCCGATGTCGAGCTTGGCACCCGCGAACGCGCCGCCGTGGGCGGCTAGGGTCAGTCCGTCGTGCTGTGCCACGACAGGAAACGGCGGTTCGGGGGGCACTGTCCGCGGTTCGCTCGCGACGACCAATCGTGACTTCCGTTCGGCCCGCTGCGCCTGGACCTGCGCGAAACCGCGTCCGAGCACCTCGTTCTGCGCGATGGTCATGTGCTTCACGCGGCCACCGGCGACGAGCACGACGTCGGGCGCGGCCCAGCGCGCCACGGCATCCGTGATCTCCTCGAGCTCGGCGAGCGCCTTGGGCAGCTGCAGCAGCACGAGTCGCGCCCCATCCAGCAGTGTCGCATCGAGCTCGTGCGACGAGAATCCTGCAAGCTCGAGCTCTTCGGCATTGCGAGCGAGGGCCCGCCGTCCCGTCGCGAGATCCTGGTGCACCCGCACGCCGTCGAGGCCGGCAGAGATCAGCGCCAGCGTGATCGCGCCGTACTCGTCGCCGATCACCGCGACCTCGTGTCCGTCGATCCCGAGCGACAGAGCGCGCTCGACGAGCAGCAGGTCTGTCGCGTCGTGAGCCTGCAGATTGTCGGCCTCGACGTCGGGCCAGCGGCGCAGGCGGCTGTAGGGGAAGTCCACGTCTCAAGACTACGAGCGGTGCCTCTTGACGGAGGCTGAACGAGTGTTTAGTCTGCTGTACATGCGTTCAGCTCCTGACGATCTCACCGCACGTGCCCGCATCCGCGACGCCGCGATCGGCGCCTTCGCCCGCGACGGATTCGATGCGACCAGCATGCGGACGATCGCCGCGCAGGCCGGTGTCAGCGCCGCGCTGATCGTGCACCATTTCGGCGACAAGAATGCACTCCGCACCGAGTGCGACGAGCACGTGGTCAGCGTCTTCATCGACGAGGAGCACGACCTCATCGAGGCGCCGACCGGCGACCGCATCCGTGCCGCCCTTCAGGATCTCGACCGCTACGGCACGTACGTCGACTACCTCTCGCGCATGCTCGTCGACGGCTCGCCCGCGGCAGACCGGCTGTTCGACAGCTTCCTGGGCAGCACCCGCAGCATGCTCGCCGAACAGAGCGAGGCGGGGATGCTCGAGCCCCTGAGCGACCCCGAGATGACGACGCTGCTCGTGACGCTGATCGGCCTCGGACCCGTCGTGATGCGCAGTCAGATCGCGCGCGCCCTGGGCACCGACCAGCTGAGCCCCGCAGGGCTGCTCCGCCTGACGCTGCCCACGCTCGAGCTGCTCACGCACGGCATCTACTCGACGACTGCGCTGCTCGACAGCGCCCGCGACGCACTCACGCCACAGGGAAACGCCTCGGAAGGAGACGAATCATGACCGACACGATCGAGATCGACCGTCTGCACAAGCGCTACGGCAGCCGCATCGCGCTGCACGAGCTCGACCTGCACGTGCGACCCGGAACCGTCTTCGGACTCATCGGCCCGAACGGCGCCGGAAAGACGACCACGTTGCGCACGCTGGTCGACATCATCCGACCGTCGTCGGGCAGCGTACGGATCCTCGGCGAAGACCCCCGCCACGGCGGCGCGGCACTGCGTCGACGCATCGGGTACGTGCCCGGCGAGCTTCACCTCGAGGGGCGATCGAGCGGCCACCGGATGCTGTCGTTCTATGCCCAGGTCTCGGGCAGCCGCGACGCGGCCACCACCCTGCGCACCGGTCGCGATCTCGCCGATCGCCTCGGCGTCGATCTCTCGCGTCCCGTCCGCACACTGTCGAAGGGCAACAAGCAGAAGGTCGGACTCATCCAGGCGTTCATGCATCGACCCGAGCTGCTGATCCTCGACGAACCCACGAGCGGCCTCGACCCCCTGGTGCAGCGCGAGTTCCTGCAGATGGTGCGCGAGGCGAAGGATGCGGGGCAGACCGTGCTGCTCAGCTCGCATGTGCTCAGCGAGATCCAGCAGACGGCCGACGAGGTCGCGGTGCTCGCGAATGGCCGGGTGGTCGCCGACGGCGATGTCGCCTCGCTGCGGCTGGGCTCGATCCGACGGGTGCGTGCCGAACTCGCGACAGCGGATGCCGCGGCAGCCCGCGCCGAGTTCGACCGGCTTCCCGGGCTCACGGCTCTCGACGTGCAGGATGCCGACGGCATCCTGCACCTGGCAGGCACGATCGACGGCGCCATCGATCCGTTCATCAAAGCCCTCGCGCCCTTCGAGGTACGGGATCTGACGGTCGAGGAGCCCGACCTCGAGGAGTCCGTGCTGCGGCTGTACGGCGACTCGGCGGCATCCGGCGCGGCACCCGCGACACCCCGCGCCACTGCCGGGGCGGACGCCACCGCGGCACCGACCCGGCGATCGCGACGCGATCGGCACGACGGGTCACACGGCTCCGATGGGGAGGTGCAGCGATGAACGGCATCCTGCCGGTGTTCCGGCGCACCCTGCGCGACTCGTGGCGGAGCCTTCTCGGCTGGACGGTCGGACTCGCCGCCGTGCTGTTCCTCTATCTGCCGCTGTATCCGAGCATCGGCGGCAACGGGCAGATGCAGGACATCATCGACGCCCTCCCGAAGCAGCTCGTCGAGACCATCGGGTACGACCAGATCTCGAGCGGCGCTGGCTACACCCAGAGCACGTTCTACGGCCTGATGGGCTTTCTGCTGCTCACGATCGCCGCCGTGATCTGGGGTTCTGCGGCGATAAGCGGGGCAGAGGAGAGCGGACGCGCCGAGCTCGACCTCGCACACGGCATCGGACGCGGTCAGTACGCACTCGAGTCGGCGCTCGCGGTGCTCGTCCGGCTGGTCTGGCTCGGCGCGTTCTCGGGCGTCGTCGTCTGGGCGTTGAACGACTCCGCCGAGCTCGGGCTCGAGGGCTGGCGGATCGTCGGGGCCAGCGCCGCGCTCACCGGACTCGCCTTCCTCACGGCATCCGCCGCGCTGCTCGCGGGAGCCGCGACCGGGCGCAAGGCCTGGGCGACCGGGGCGGGCGCGGGTATCGCGGTGGTCGGATACATCCTGCAGGCGCTCGCCAAGCAGTCGAAGGATCTCGACTGGCTGAACGCCCTCTCGCCCTACGCCTGGGTCTACCGGCAGTCACCGCTCGCCGAGGGCGTCGACCCCGGCGGCCTCGCGCTGACCTGGGGAGTGGCGCTGGTGTTCGTCGCGGTGTCGGCCCTCGCGCTGCGCGCCCGCGACCTGCGCGGCTGACGTCTCGGACGGGAGGGCGGATGCTGCGGCATCCGCCCTTCTTCGCGTACCTGTTGACACGATCGAGGTTCAGTGGTTACCTAGTCGAGTAAGTAACCCACTAACCACCGCGGAGGACTCGTGATCGAAGAAGGCAAGCCGCTCTTCCTCCAGATCGCCGAGCAGATCGAGGACTCGATCCTCGACGGCTCACTTCCGGAGGAGTCACAGGCGCCCTCGACCAACGAGCTCGCCGGCTTCTACCGGATCAACCCCGCGACGGCTGCGAAGGGAGTCGCCATGCTCACCGACAAGGGAGTGCTGTACAAGCGCCGCGGCATCGGCATGTTCGTCGCCGCCGGGGCGAAGGATCTGCTCCTCGGCGAGCGCCGCGCCGCATTCGCCGACCGCTACATCGACCCGCTCCTCGCCGAGGCCCGCACGCTGGGGCTCGGCGCCGAAGACCTCGCCGCACTGCTTCGCGAGCGCGCGTCCCACACCGAACAGACACCGCAGACAGAAGGGAAGACCCCCGCATGACCGCCGTCATCGAGGTCCAGAACCTCACGAAGCACTACAAGGAGAAGAACGCGCTCGACGACGTGTCGCTCACCCTCGAAGGGGGCGCGATCTACGGACTCCTCGGCCGCAACGGCGCGGGCAAGACGACACTCATGTCGATCCTCACCGCGCAGAACTTCGAGTCGTCCGGAACCGTGCGCGTCTTCGGCGAGCACCCCTACGAGAACGCCCGGGTCCTGAATCGGATCTGCTTCGTCCGCGAGAGCCAGAAGTATCCGGATGACGCCTACCCGCGTCACGCGTTCAAGGCCGCGAGCCTCTTCTTCGACAACTGGGATCAGGCCCTGGCAGACGAGCTCGTCGACGAGTTCCAGCTGCCGATGAAGCAGACCATCAAGAAGCTCTCCCGCGGTCAGCTCTCGGCCGTGGGCGTGATCATCGGTCTCGCCTCCCGCGCCGAGCTCACCTTCTTCGACGAGCCCTACCTGGGTCTCGACGCGGTGGCCAGGCAGATCTTCTACGACCGGCTGCTCGAGGACTACGCCGAACACCCCCGCACGATCGTGCTCTCGTCGCACCTGATCGACGAGGTCTCGAATCTCATCGAGAAGGTCATCGTGATCGACAACGGGCAGATCCTGCTCAACGAAGACACGGATGCCGTGCGCGACCGCGCCGTCACCGTGGTCGGCGACGCCGCCAAGGTCGACGCCTGGGCCGCCGACCGCGAGGTGCTGCATCGCGAGGCGCTCGGCCGCGTGGCATCCGTCACGGTGCTCGGCGCGCTGTCGCCCGCCGAGCGCGCCGAGGTCACGGCATCCGGTCTCGATCTCGCGCCCGTCTCTCTGCAGCAGCTGATCGTCCGACTCACTCAGAAGGCCGAGGCGGATTCCGCCACGAGAGGTTCCGATGTGAAGGAGGAGGTGCGCTGATGCGACGCACACTCAACGTCATCCGCCTGCAGCTGATCAACCGCCAGACGTTCATCTGGGTGCCGCTGATCATCCTCGGCTCGGCTGTCGTGCTCTCGGTGCTCATCTACGCGATGATCCCCGTCGACACCCCGAAGTACGGTGGTGGCGGCCAGGCTCCACTCTGGTACTTCTTCGCCATCGGCATCTCGGCGATGACGCTCACGTTCCCGTTCTCCCAGGCGATGAGCATCACCCGACGGGACTTCTTCTTCGGCACGCTTCTCACGGCGATCCTCGGCAGTGCGTTCATGGGCGTGCTGTTCCTGATCGGCGGCGCGATCGAGATGCTGACCAACGGCTACGGAGTCAACGGGTACGTGTTCTACCTCCCGTGGTTGTGGGAGGCGGGTCCGCTCGGGGCGTTCATCGTCTACTTCACCCTCGCGCTCTTCCTGTTCGTCGTCGGCTTCACCGGCGCGACGATCTACAAGAGCTGGGGGCCGACGGTCCTCACCATCGTCGGAGTAGGCCTCGCGCTGATCCTCGTCGGTCTCGCATTCCTCGCGACCAGACTCGACCTGTGGGCCCAGGTGTGGACCGGCATCCTCGATGCGGGTGCGCTCGGGCTCGCACTCTGGGGACTCGTCGCCACGGCGGTGCTCGTCGGGGTGTCTTTCCTCGCCTTCCGCCGGGCGATTCCCTGATCCTCCGGATCCGCTGAGCCGCTCGACCCTCGCCGGTCGCCCCTCCCGGGGCGGCCGGCGTCGTCGCGCCCACACCCGCTACCCGCCGCGAGCGCAGGACGCAACCCGGTGCGGGCACCGAGGCGCACCGGATAGCGTCACCTGCGGGGAGGATGACGAAGGGATGCCGTGAGCAACATCACCACGCGACTCCGAGCGCGCCGCTCGGGGGCCGCGCTCGAGATCCGCGAAGCCGTGCATCCGGCCCGCCTCCTGCTCGTGGCGAAGACCACGCTCGCCGTGGGTCTCGCCTGGACGATCGCCCCGCACATGCCGGGCATCACCGACGAGTACCCCTACTACGCCCCGCTCGGCGCGCTCGTGAGCATGTATCCGACTCTCATGGGGTCGCTGCGGTCAGGCCTGCAGACACTGCTGGGCCTCGCCACCGGCATCGGGCTCGCTCTCCTGGTGGTGATGACGGTCGGCCCGACGTGGTGGACGATCCCCGCCGTGGTGGGTGTGGGCATGCTCATCTCCGGCACCGGCTGGTTCGGCGCCGCCCGCGAGTACGTCCCCGTCGCCGCGCTCTTCGTGCTGATCATCGGCGGCCAGAACGCCGACGACTACTCGCTCGGATACCTGGTGCAGATGGCCGTCGGCGTCGCCATCGGGCTCATCGTGAATGTGGTGATCGCACCGGCTCCGCTGACCCTCGCCGCCGCCGCACGGGTCGATGCGTTCCGCGAGCAGTTGAGCACCCATCTGCATGACATCGGCTCAGCCGTGTCGGAGTCCTGGCCGCCCGAGCACGAGAAATGGGCGAACGATGCGGCGTCCCTCGCCGATACGACCTCCGCGCTGCGACAGGCACTGGCCGATGCCGACGACAGCCGTCGCGGCAATGTCAGGGCGCGCGGCCGACGGGGCGAGACGCAGCACATCCACGCGGACCTGACGCGCCTCGATCGAGTCGCCCACCTCATCCGCGACATCTCCGACGAGATCGCGGACACCATCTGGGATCGACCGGGCGCGCTCGTGCTCGACCCCGCGCTGCCCGAGCCACTGTCGGCCGCCTGCCATGCGGTCGCCGAGGTCGTCGGCCAAGACGAGCCGCTGAGCGCCGCAGATCACCGCGCCAGGGCCGAGGCGGCGCGGGCGATCCGCCTGCTGCTCGAGACGGTCGACGACCGCACGATCGACGTGCACCGCTCGATGGGTCCAGGCGTGCTCGCGGCCATGCACCTGCGCCGCATCCTGATCCTCAGCGGCCACCGCGAACCGGAAGCGCCGGAGTAGCCGTCGTCGCCGTCCGCCGCGTCAGATGGTGTCGTCGGCGGCGAGGACGTCGATCTGCCACGGTCGTCCGGCCGGGTCATCCTTGTCGTGGGCATCGACCGCCTCGGTGATGACCTCCTGCACGCGGTCCATCACGGCTTCGAACTCGGCCTCGGTGAGGCGCACGATGCGCTGCGAGAACGCGGCATGCATCTCGGTCGCCCGACCAGAGAGGTACTCGGGCGTCCAGGCGATCACGCGGCTCAGCATGTCCTGATGGTCGTCGGCGACCGAGCGGACCATGGCGGTGCCCAGGGCCTCGTCCGGCACGGGATGCTCGGGGTCTCCGACATTGAAGGATCCCCTGCGCGACTTCCAGACGCGGTCTCGACGGTCGCGTGCATGCTCGGGAGCCTCCTCGATGAGGCCCGCGTCAGCCAGGACCCGCAGGTGGAAGCTCGCGCTGTTGGCCGGCACGTCGAGGTCGGCAGCGACGTCGGCCGCACGCAGGTGCTCGCGACGCGAGAACAGACGGATCATCCGACGACGCAGCGGGTGGGCGTACGCCTTGAGCATCGCCGACGTCATCCAGACCTGATCGTCGTCCTTCTTCGCCTCCGCCATACCGAGAGTGTATCCGCACCGGAAGTTGCGCAATAAGTATTGCGCAACTGTTCTTGCGCAATTACCGTGGATACCATGGCGACCGTGACCGAGCCCCACCGTCTGTGGCGCAACACCCGATACCTGACCTGGCTCGTGAGCGACACGAGCAAGGGGCTCGCGGCTGCGCTGTTCGCGTTCGCGATCCCCCTGCTCGCGCTGATCGTCACGAACGACCCCGCGCAGGCCGGCATCATCGGCGGCGCGGGCATGGTCGCCCGCCTGCTGCTCACGCTCGCCGGCGGCATCCTCGCCGATCGCCATCGGCGCATCCTCCTGATGCTGATCGGCTCGCTCATCGGCATCCTGCTCGCGGGCGCATTCACCCTGTTGGCGCTCGGCGGCGCACTCACCTTCGCCACGCTCCTCATCGCCGACGTGCTGCTGGCCGCGCGCAGCGGACTCTTCGACGTCGCCGGCGAGAGTGCGATCAAGGAGATCGTCCCCGACGAGGCGATGGGCAGGGCGCAAGCCGCGAACCAGGGCCGCGATGCCGCCATCCAGCTCGCCGGCGGCCCCCTCGGAGGCCTGCTGCTCGGTGTCGGCGGATGGCTGGTCGGCGCGGTCATGACGCTCTGCCATGCGGTCGCGGCGGTGACGGCGTGGATGCTGCAGCGCGAGATGCGCCGCACCGGGATCGTCGACACAGGAGCGGATGCTGTCGCTGCGGGTGCCCGCCCGGAGAACGGAGAGATCGGCGACGAGCGTGTCACCGCGGGGCTCGCCGTGGATCCGGCAGACGGCCTGGGTCTTCCCGTCGACACGGCCCAGGATGCCGGCGCACGAGGCAAGACCAGCGCCTGGGCCGAGCTGCGCGAAGGGTTCACCTGGCTTCTGTCCCGCCCCGACCTGGGCGGCGTGCTGCTCATCATCACGGTCATCAACCTGGGCTTCAACGCCGCGATCACGACCACGATCTACGCGCTGCAGCAGGACGGCTACTCCGAACTCCTCATCGGTTCACTCAGCGCCGCAGTCGGTGGCGTGATGCTCGTGGGAGCGGTCGTCGCCCCGACGCTCGTGCCCCGCATCCGCGCCGGCGTGATCGCGATCAGCGGACTCTCGGTCGTGGCCATCGGCACGATCGTGCTCTCGATGGTCACCGAACCGTGGGCGATCGTGGTCGTGCTCGGTGCGTCGGTGCTCCTGCTTCCGGCACTCAACGCGGGGATGATGGGCTACTTCATGGTCGCGACGCCGACCGAGCTGCTCGGTCGGGCGAACAGCGCGGCCGGCGTCCTGGGCATGGGTGCCCTGCCGCTCGCACCGCTGATCGCCGGCTTCGGCCTCACCTGGATCGGCCGCGAGTGGACCATCCTCGTCTGCGCGGCGCTCTGCGTCGTCGCGGTCGCGCTCGCGCTCGGCAACCGCGCATTGCGCGCCCTGCCGGTCGAGTCGCGCTGGGCCGAGCACGCGCGGCAGTACGAGAACGCCTGAGTCGCAGTCCGGCCGGATGGTGGTCGCGGATCCCGGATGGGTTGATGCCGATGCCGGATGCCGATGCCGGCGCCAGCGGCCGCGCCTTGGCCGATGTCGGTGTCTGTGCGTAGGATCGGCGGCAGCGAACACCCTACGTGAGGAGACGACGATTTCAGCCCTGGAGATCAGCGAGAAGCCTCTGCCCTATGTCCGCCTCGCGACGCTGACCGAGAGCGTGTCGACGCAGCCTGAGGTCGCCCCCGTCGTCGGGCCGCTGTTCGACCGGGTGGCCGACGCACTGCTGGCATCCGGGGCGACCCTGGGTCTGCCGATCGCCGAGTACGACATGGACCGGCACGGCGTGCGCATCACGGTGGGCTTCACCTATGACGGCCCCGCGATCGAGGGCCTTGTGATCGTGGAGCTGCCCGCCGTGGAGTCGGCTTTCAGCGCCACCCATCACGGGTCCATGGCGACCATCGACGACAGCTGGCGGGCGGTGAACGACGCGATCACCGAGCGGGGAGTCACTGCGGTGGGACCATGCCGCGAGGTCTATCTGCAGTCGGAATCCGAAGACCAGGCCGACTGGATCACCGAACTGCAGCAGCCGGTCTCCGCGAACTGAGCCGGTCGAGCGGCGGGTGGTTCGTTCGTTCGGTCGGTCGGTCGGTCGGTCGGTCGGTCGGTCGTCAGAGGATGCCGGTGAGGGCTGCGATGCCGACGAGCACCGAGACCAGGGCGAGCACCAGGGCGATCGCGATCAGCACGGCGTGCACCTTGAGGAAGGTCGTGGCCTTGCCGTCGGCATCGCGCGCCCGCGGGTCGGTCGCGACGCGCTTGTGAAAGCGGGGCCACACCAGCACGTTGAAGGCGGCGTTGAGGAAGAGGACGACAGCGAGGGCGATCACCCCTCCACGGTATCGCCCACGGCATCCCTCCCCCGCCATGCGCACCCGAGGCCCGGCACCGGCACCGGCACCGGCACCGGCACCGGTGACCCGTCCTCCGTCCGAATGCAGGAGACCAGCACGAACGCAGGACGAAACCTCGGTTTCGCTCCTGAACTCGGCCCTTTCTCCTGCTTTCGGCACGCTGTGACGCCCCGCCCCCGGAGCACAGACCGATATTCCGGAAAACTGACCGAGTCCATGTATCACCAAACCCTTGCCGTGCTCCTTACTGGTGTGATCACAATGGGACTCATGATCGACGGCGCACCCGACGGCGCCGCCCTCGATCCTGCACCGGACGACGGCGCGGCACGCTGGAGGCGAGCCGCCGACTTCTTCGACGCATGGCGAGACGGCGACAGCCGCGCGATGGACGACCTCGTGCGGCTGATGACGCCTGTGCTCTGGCATGTCGTGCGCGCCTACGGTCTCGAGCGCACACTCGCCGAAGACGTCATCCAGACGACCTGGCTGCAGCTGGTGCGCGGACACCTATCGATCGCCGATCCGAAGGCCGTTTCAGCCTGGCTGACGACCACCGCGCGCCGCGAGGCCTGGCGGGCGGGCAAGGCGCACAACCGACTCGACACGACAGAGGCGGATGCTCTCGACGCACTGCTCCCCGAGCAGGCATCTGCCGAAGAGCACGCCGCCGCCGGCGAGGAGAACCGCCGACTCTGGTCTGCCGTGCAGCGCCTCGCCGAGAGGTGTCAGCGCCTGCTGCGCGTGATCGCCTTCGAGGAGCGACCGGACTACGCCCGACTCGCCGCCGACCTCGGAATGGCCGTGGGCAGCATCGGTCCGACGAGGCAGCGCTGCCTGGCGAAGCTGCGCGACCTGCTCGCCGCCCCGACACCACGGACGGGAGGCACCTCATGAGCGAGAACGACGGCAACAACGGCGGCGACAACCACGAGGATGCCGAGCTCTTCGCGCACCTGCGCTCGCTGTGGCGCGACGTCGACCCGATGCCCGCCGCACTGATCGATCGCATGATCGCGGCCGTCGCGACCGAGGGCCTATCGGCGGAGTACGCGCTGCTGACCCTGGTCGACCAGCCGCTCGGCGCGGTGCGCGGAGACGCGGATGCGCTGACTCTGCAGTTCAGCGACGGCACGACGAGCATCCTCCTGCACGTCACGGGCACCGCGAGCGGCACGCATCGCATCGACGGCTGGGTCGACACGGCGGCCGGCCTGATCGAGCTCGCCCAGGGCGAGCGCATCCGCACGACCACCGCCAGCGACACAGGTCGCTTCGTGTTCGACGACGTGCCCGACGGGCTCACGCTCGTGCGCCTCACCACGACGGTCGGCGACGAACAGCGCACCCTGTCGACTCCGCAGTTCGAGTTGTGATCCACCGCGGGGCGACCCGCTCACACCGCGGGCCCGCCCGCACACACCGCAGGGCAAGTCCCGCACCTCGCAGGATTCCCCGCACAGGACGCGGGTCCGCCCGCGAGGAGAGGACCGACGATGGAGCAGCCCAAGGGGTGGAGCTGGCAGGACCGAGCGGAAGGATCGATCCGTCGAGGGACGGCGCTGGATCCGTCGGTCGAGCCGGTCGACGGCGTCCGTGCGTTCCCGACCGCGTATCTGCAGGAGCGTCTGCTGATCACGCAGGACCAGATCGACAACGGGCAGGAGGCCTACGACCGGGAGATCCGCGCGCTCCGGGAGGCGGCCGGGTCGTTCGGCTGGAATCTCGACATCGAGTCGCCCGGCGCGGTGCGCTCCGCCGACCAGCTGGTGCCCGGAGTGCCCGGGTTCCTCCGCGCGCACCTCACGACGCCCGACGAGCCGACACGCGGCGAGTCCCCCGTGCCCCCGGATGCCTGGCGCGTGCTGCAGCGCGCTCGACGCAGCACGGGAACCCCGATGCCGAGGACCAGCCTCGAGCACGTGCTGTCGATCGACCCTGTCGGGCTCAATCCCTTCAGCCGCACGAATCCCTTCAGCCGCACCAACCCGTTCAGCCGCACCAACCCGGTGCGGGGCGCGGGAGGCGCCGGTGGCAGCGACGACTACCTCGAACCAGGACGCGGCGCGCGTCAGCCGGTCGCCTGGCTCGGCCCCTCCCCTCAGCGCACTTCCGCTCCGAGGCGTGGTCGTCGCCCGGTCGTGGCGGTGCTCGACACCGGATGCGGCGTACACGACTGGCTGCCCGACGACATCGTCACTCGGCACATCGAGCTCGACGGGGTGCCGGTCGGACTCACCGACGACGCCGACCCCGAGCGCTACCCCGATCTCTACGGGCAGCTCGACGGGGAGATCGACGCGGTCGCCGGGCACGGCACGTTCATCGCCGGCATCATCCGGCAGACGGCGCCGGAGGCCGACATCCTCTCGATCCGCATGGCCGGAGCACTCGGGGTGATCGACGAGAGCACGTTCCTCACCACCGTCGCCCAGGTCGTCGAACTGCTGCGCCGGCACCGCGAGAACCCGAAGACGGGGCATCCGATCGACGTGCTCAACCTGTCGCTCGGGTACTACCACGAGACCCCGGTCGACGGTCAGTTCAGCACGACGCTCAACGCCCTGCTCACCAAGGCACGCGAGCTCGGCTGCGTGGTCGTGTGCTCGGCGGGCAACGACGCGATCGACCGGCCGTCGTTCCCGGCATCCCTCTGGCCCTGGCCGGGTGCCGACAACGGCATCCCGCGCGACAAGGACGCCCCGCACGTCTCGGTCGGCGCACTGAACCCCTCGGCGCGCTCGGTCGCGCTCTTCTCGAACGTCGGTCCGTGGGTGCAGGTATATGCGCCCGGGGCGGCCGTGGTCAGCACCTCGCCGGCGTTCGTCGGCGGCGAGCAGGCGATGACGAGAGCAGACGTCGACGGTCTGCGCCGCGAGACGATCGATCCCGATGACTACCGTGGCGGTTTCGCGATCTGGAGCGGCACGTCGTTCGCGGCACCGTACGTCGCCGGTCGCATCGCCGCACAGCTCGGCACGGTGCCTCCGCAGGGCGTGACGGCGGATGCCGCGGCCAAGGCCGTCGCCGCCGTGCTCAAGACACTGCCGTCACCGGTCGAGCGGGGGTAGACGCGGTCGGGGGTGGATGCGTGCGGATGGCTGGAGAAATCACCGACGGCCGACAGAACGGGCCCGAATCGTCAGCCATCCGTGCATCGTCCAGCCACCTCGCCGGATCTGCGCACAGATGGATGCTCAGATCACGGATGCAGGTCGAGTTCGCCGATCTGAGCCTGCATCCGTGATCTCGACATGCATCCGTGCGCGAGCAGACCGCAGACCGGACCTCGGATGCCGTCACAGACCTTCCCTGAGACGCGACCGACCGGCATTCTGGTTGGATGCCCCTGTCTGCGCGCGAGCTGCACCAGCGCGGCGTCGACGCGGCCAACTCCCGGCGGTTCGCGCAGGCGCGGCGTGCGCTGGCTGCGGCATCCGCCCGCACGGATGACGACGACCTGCGCGCCCGCATCGACGGCACCCTGGCGTACGTGCTCGCCCAGACGGGTGAACCAGCCGAGGCCGAGCGGCTGTCGCGCGAGGCACTGGCACGACCCGGGCTCAGCGCCGAGACCATCGCCCTCGCGAACGGGCAGCTCGGCACCCTGCTCATGCACGGCGGCCGACTCGATGAGGCCGACGTGTTCCTGACGAAGGCGATCGACGGCCTCGACGAGGGGTCGATCCAGAGCGCGAACCTGCTGATGAGCCGGTCGATCGTCAGCATGCAGCGGCATCGCCTCGACGACTGCACCGCCGATCTGCAGCGCGCGATCACCGCCTACGAGGCGCACGACCAACAGGAACCGCTCGCCGAAGCCCGCCACAATCTCGGCTATGCGGCCCTGCTCGGCGGCGACCTCGTCGCGGCGCTGGGGCTCATGACGAGCTCGCGACCGATCCTCGCGGCCACCAGCGACCTCGCCGCAGCGATCAGCGACCTCGACCGGGCCGAGGTACTGCGCGATGCGGGTCTCACGACCGAGGCCGAGGAACTGCTCGGCGCGGTCGCCACGCAGTTCGGCGCGCAGCGGATGCGGCAGGCGCGCGGCGAAGCCGAGTTCCACCTCGCCCGGTCCCTGCTCCGGCATGACGCCCCCGCCGCGGAGCGCGCCGCCTCGACAGCGTCGCGCCGATTCGCCGCCCTGGGCAGCGAAGGCTGGGCCGCTCGTGCCGAGGCCGTGCGTCTCGAGGCCCGACTGCGCGCCCGCCCGACGACGCCACCCGTCGCCGACGAGTTCGCCCGCACCGCGGAAGCGCTAACCCGGGGCGGGTTCCGCACCGAGGCCGTCGCCCTGTCGCTCACGGCACGTCTCGCCGACGGAGGACGGATGCCTCGGCTCACCGCCGACGCACCGACGCCGCTCCGGCTGCGGGCCCACGAGGTGCGCGCCGCACGAGCATCCGCTGCGGGGCGTCACACCGAGGCCCGCCGCGCCGCCGCCGAGGGCCTCGACCTGCTCACCGCCTGGCAGCAGTCGTTCGGCGCCCTCGACCTGCAGGCATCCGTCGCGATGCACGGCACCGAGCTGATGTTCACGGGGCTCGCAGCCGCGGCCCGTGCGCACGACCCCGAGGTGCTGTTCGACTGGTCGGAGCGCGCCAGACACCTGAGCCAGCAGGTCGCTCCCGTGCGTCCCCCGCACGACGCGGACCTGTCGTCCGACCTGGCCGAACTGCGGATGCTCCGCGCCGACCTCGCGGGTTCGGATTGGACGACCGATGCGCGCGTGCGCGAGCTGCGCGACCGGGTGCGCGACCGGCAGTGGTCGTCGACCGGGGCCGGTGGCAGCCGTGAACGTCTGGGTCTGCTCGAGACCCAGGCGCGTCTCGATGACGAGACAGCGATCCTCGCCTACGTGTTCACCCGAGAAGAGCTGCTGTGCGTCGTGGTGACGGCATCCGGCTCGTCGATCGTCGAGCTGTCGCTGCCGCGCATCGAGGCCGCACTCGACGGCCTCCGCGCCGATCTCGATGTCGCGGCTCTCACGCATGCCGGCCCGATGGCGTCGGTCGTGCAGCGGTCGCTCGATGAGAGGCTGCGCCTGCTCGACGACGCCCTCCTCGCGCCGGCGCGGGCTGCGGCAGGTGGGACGGTTCGTCTCGCGCTCACCGTGCCCGGCATCCTCGGCGGCATCCCCTGGGCGATGCTCCCCGGCATGCGCAGAACACCCTTCACGATCGCCACCTCGGTGTCGCGCCTGCTCGGCGACTCGGGTCAGCGCACGACGTCGCAGAGTGCATCCACCGCCGGTTTCGCCGCCGGCCCCCGCGTGGCTCGTGCCGACGAGGAGGTGCGCCGAGCGGCGTCGGCCTGGAGCAGCGCGCGGGTCGTGACGGGCGACGAGGCCCGCGTCTCGGCCGTGACCGAGCTCGCCGCGCAGGTCGACGTGCTGCACATCGCCGCGCACGGCCGCCATGCCGTCGACAATCCCCTCTTCTCGGGCTTCGAGCTCGCCGACGGCACCCTGTTCGGCTACGACGTCGACCTGATCCCGCACGCGCCCGACACCGTCATCCTGTCGGCGTGCGAGTTGGGTCGTTCCTCCGTCCGCTGGGGCGAGGAGGCGCTCGGCATGACGCGGGTCTGGCTGCACGCGGGCACGCGGTGCGTGATCGCGGCCCCCGTCGTCGTGGCGGACGACGTCGCCTGCGAGCTGCTCGGATCCGTGCACACCCAGCTCGCCAGGGGCGTCGCTCCCGCGGTCGCGCTGGCCGCAGCATCCGAATCCACCGGGCTCACTGCCCCGTTCCAGTGCCACGGAAGCGGCCTCTGAAAGAATTTCTCCAGTCGATGTATCAGAACATCGACACCCCGCTCCTTATCTGCAGAAGGTGCCACGCGGAGGGCTTCGGAAACGAAGCGCGAGGGAGGCGCAGTCGAATTGGGGAAACCCTCGTGCACTGGGGAGTGTGAGGGAACGACAGACACCATCTGCTCCGGGGATGTCGCGAGAGGTCGCGGCATCCCCACCAGGAGTTCAGCAGAACACGACCGCGGGGATCAGGCGGTCAGCACCTCGTAGCCGGCTGCGCGCAGGCCGGCGAGCGAGGCGGCGTCCGCGCCGTCGTCGGTGAGGAGAACGGGGAACAGCTCCGCACCGCCGACGGCTGCGAACGCGACCGTGCCGAGCTTGCTGCTGTCGGTGACGACCACCGCCCGGCGGGCCCGCTCGGCCATCATGCGGTTCACGGCCGCCTCCCGCTCATCCTGGGTGGTGGCGCCGGCGTCGGCATCCATTCCGTTGACACCGATGAAGGCGATGTCGAGACGCACTCCTCGCAGCAGCTGCTCGACGAACGGGCCGACGAGCTCGTAGCTGCGCGAGTGGATCACGCCTCCGGTGACCACCACTTTGATGTCGGGGCGGGTCGCGAGCTGGGCGGCGATGTTCACCGCGTTGGTGACGACCGTGATGCCGGGGCCGGCCGCGAGGTCATCCCTCGCGGCGAGCGCCGCGGCGATCGCCGTGGTCGTCGTTCCGCCCGAGAGCCCGACGACCATGCCGGGGGCGACGAGTGCGGCGGCGGCCTGTGCGATGCTCTCCTTCTGCTGCGACCGCTGATGGCTCTTGTAGCGGATCGGCAGTTCGTAGGCGACGGAGTGGGCGACCGCGCCGCCGTGCGTGCGGGTGAGCAGGCGCTGCTCGGCGAGCGAGTCGAGGTCGCGGCGGGTGGTGGCAGCCGAGGCACCGAACCGCTCGACGAGCTCGTCGACGTTGACCTCGCCGTCGGCGGCGAGCAGGTCGAGGATCGCGTTCAGGCGAGCGGCGCGCTTCATGTCACCATCCTGCCCGGTTCGCGCAGTTCACCCCGCCACCTCGACGGTCTCGAGGGCGAACAGCCGCAGCATCCGTGCGGCCTCGCCGGCGAGCGCGTCACGGGCAGGCGTCAGGTACTTGCGAGAGTCGACGAGCATCTGGTCGGCGTCGAGCGTCGAGCGGATCGCCCGGGTGAAGAAGCCGTTCAGGTGGGTCGAGACGTTGATCTTGGTCATGCCCGCCCGCACCGCGTCGGCGATCACGGCGTCCGCGACGCCCGACGAGCCGTGCAGCACGAGCGGCACGTCGAGCGCGCCGTGCAGTCGCGCGATGAGGTCGAGGTCGAGGGATGCCGTGCGATCGGTCATCGCGTGCGACGACCCCACCGCCACGGCCAGGGCGTCGACTCCCGTCGCGGCGACGAACGCGCGCGCCTCGTCGGGGTCGGTGCGCACTCCCGGCGCGTGAGCGCCGTCCTTCCCGCCGACCTCGCCGAGCTCGCCCTCGATGTAGACACCCGCGTCGTGCGCGCGCTCGGCGACGGCCGCGGTGATCGCGACGTTCTCGTCGTAGGGCAGCGTTCCGCCGTCGAACATCACCGAGCCGAATCCGAGGGCGATGGCCTCGTCGACGAGCTCGGGCCGCTCGGCGTGGTCGAGGTGCACAGCCACGGGTGTCGCGGCCCGACGGGCGATCGCGAGGGTCGCCAGCGCTATCGGCTCGAGTCCGCCGTGATAGTCGGCGCAGTTCTGCGAGATCTGCAGGATCACCGGCAGCCCCGACTCGTCGGAGGCGCGCACCAGCCCCTCGGCGGTCTCGAGGTGGATCACGTTGAACGCGCCGATGCCGGTGCCGCGCGTCGCGGCATCCGTCACCAGCTCGCGGGCGGAGACCAGGGTCACAGACGTTCCTCTCGAACGGTGGGGATGAAGGGGCCGACGACGAGGCGCTGTTGGAGCGCGACCCACTCATCGGAGATCTCGCCGGCGAGCGGCATGAGCACGGCGGCGGCCGACCAGGCGGTCGCTCGGCGGAGGATCGTCTCGGGGTCTCGGATGCCGTCGGCGAAGAGCACCGCGCAGGCAGCCACTCCGGCATCGCCGGCACCGGTCGGGTTGCCGGCGAGAGGGGCATCGAGGCGCGCGTGCAGCACCTCGGATGCCGTGACCGCGAGCATGCCCTCGGCGCCGAGCGACAGCAGCACCATCTCGACCCCGCGCTCGAGGAGCGACCGAGCACCCTCGATGGGGTCGGCGAGGCCCGTCGCCTCGACGAGTTCGGCGGCGTTCGGCTTGACGACGGATGCTCCTGCATCCGCCGCGAGCAGCAGAGCGGGGCCCGAGGTGTCGACGATCACGGGAACACCTGCATCCCGCGCCGTGCCGATCAGCAGAGGCAGCAGCGTCTCAGGAGCACCCGGCGGCAGACTGCCGGAGATCACCAGCACCTGCGCGCCGGGAAGGGCATCGACGACCTCGCCGAGCAGCGCCGCCCACTCAGGATCGGTGGGGTTCACACCGCGCTCGTTCACGATCGTGGTGTCGCCGAGCTCTCGGTCGACGATCGCGATGCTCTGCCTCGTGGCACCGACCACCGGCACGAGCCGATGCGGCACTCCACTGGCCCCGAGCTCGGCGGCGAGTTCCACCCCGGCGCGACCGCCGGCCGTCGAGACGGCGAGCACCGAGGCGCCCTGGGCGTGCGCGACGCGCGCGACGTTGAGGCCCTTGCCGCCCGCACGGGCCGCACCGGCATCCGCTCGATGCGTCTCGCCGAGGGTGAGCCGATCGACGTGCCAGGTGAGATCGAGCGCCGGGTTGGGGGTGACGGTGAGGATCATGCGAGCTCCCTTGCGCGCAGGGCCGCTCCGAGGATGCCGGCGTTGCCCGACAGCTCGGCGGGCACGAGTTCGGGGATGCGGTGGAAGCTCAGCCGCGCGGCGAGGCGCGCACGCAGCTCGTCGAAGAGCGCGCCTCCTGCACGCGAGAGGCCCCCGCCGATCACGACGGCTTCCGGGGCGACGACCGCGGTGAGCTGGGCGAGCGAGAGGGTCAGCGCGTCGAGTGCCGAGTTCCAGATCTCGGAGGCGACAGGATCGCCGGCCGCAGCACGTGCGATCACGTCTTTCGCGCCGTCGGGCGTGATCCCGGTCGCCTCGCGGTAGCGGCGCGCGATGGCCCCCGCCGAGGCGACGACCTCGAGGCATCCGCGGGCGCCGCAGGCGCACACGGGCCCGTCGGCGATCGGCGAGTGACCGATCTCGCCGGCGTAGCCGCCGGCTGTGTAGGGCTCTCCTCCCACGAGCAGGGCGCCCGCGATGCCGGTGCCGATGACGAGCACCACCGAGTTCGAGTAGGCGCGGGCGCCGCCCAGGCGATGCTCCGCCCAGCTCGCTGCCCGCACGTCGTGGTCGAACGCCACCGGAAGACCGAGCTTCGCCGACGCGAGATCGCGCAGCGGGGAATCGTGCCAGCCGAGGTTGCTGGCGAAGACGCCGAGCCCGGCATCCGCGTCGACGATGCCCGGCACCACGAGGCCGACTGCCCGGGGCACGACGTCGGGGTGGTCGGCTCGCAGCTCGGCGGCGAGCACACCGAGGCGCTCGATGAGCACCTCGGTGCGGTCGCCGTCGGCGACGGGAGTCGGGGTGCGTCGCAGGCCCAGTGCCGTGCCGTCGGCGTCGAACAGCGCCGATTTGATGTCGGTGCCGCCCACGTCGAACGCGAGCACGGGCGCACCTGCGCCCAGCGTCCGCGCGACGGCGAGCCGCTCGCCCGACGCGTCACTCACGACATCGGCGATGCGCTGCGCATCCTCAGGCCTGGTCATCGACTGCTCCGCAGGTGGGTCGGGTCATGCATCCAGGATGACGGATCGCGTGAGGTTGCGAGGCTGGTCGGGGTCGAGGCCGCGCGCGACGGCCCGGTCGAGTGCGACGCGGTGCAGGCGCACGAGGTCGGCCAGGGGATCGATCGGATGCTGCACGAAACGCGCCCCCGTGGCCTCGACCTGCGCGGCCAGACCCTCGGGCGCCTCACCGAACTGCCAGGTGACGCGACCCGGCGCGGCGATCGCGATCGGACCGTGGCGGTATTCCATCGACGGGTACGACTCGGTCCACGACTGCGACGATTCGCGCATCTTCAGTGCGGCCTCGTGCGCGAGGCCGACGGTCCAGCCACGGCCGAGGAACGAGTACTGCTCGGCGTCGCGGAGCTCGTCGTCATAGTCGGCGGCGAGCACGGCAGCGGCATCCTCGATCGCACCGGTGAGGTCTTCACCGAGCGACGCCCGGAACAGCGCGAGCGCGGTCGTCGCGAAGCGGGTCTGCACGACCGACTTCTCATCGGCGAAGGGCAGCAGCACGGCCTCGTCGACGAGAGGGACGAGCGGCGAGGTCTCGTCGCCGATCACGCCGATCGTGGGCACGCGACCCTTGATGCGGTCGACCAGTTCGAGGACCTCGGTCGTGGTGCCCGAGCGCGTGAGCGCGACCACGGCGTCATAGCCGCGGTCGACGAACGACTCGGAGGCGGCGAAGGCGTCGGTCTCACCCTGGCCGGAGGTCTCGCGGAGGAACGCGTACGACTGCGCCATGAACCACGAGGTGCCGCAGCCGACGACGGCGATGCGGGCTCCGGATGCGGGCAGCAGTGCCTGTGCATCGCGGAGATCGGCGGCGCGAGCCCACGTCTCGGGCTGCGAGGTGAGCTCTTCGCGCATGTGTGCGCCGGGCAGAAGTTCGGTCATGTCGGGCCCTCCGGACCAGATGTTGCAAGTTTGTGATTGTTTAGGTGCTGATTCGATCATAGTATTTCGACACAAGGAAATGTCGCAAGGTTCCTCTTGATTTGTTTATTCTCCTGACAAATAATCGAACAAGTTCCACCGCCCCTCCGGCGACCCGGTCCATGGAGGGTTCTCCGAGCCGACCCGGCTTGACCGATCGCCCAGCCACCAAGGGAAGGCGATCACACGCACCGTCGCGTGAGTTGTGCTTGCGACTGTGCACCACCTACACAGTGAGGAATGCAATACACATGAAGAAGTCACTGCGATTCGGCGCCGTTGCCCTGGCGGCAACCGCCACGCTCACGCTCGCTTCGTGCGGGTTCGGCGGCTCCACCGGAAGCGGCGGAGACGCCGAGGGCGAGACCACTCTCAACCTCCTCGTCCCCAGCTACTCCGACGCCACCAAGGGCCTGTGGGAAGACGTGATCGACGGGTTCGAGAAGGAGAACCCCGACATCAAGGTCGACCTCGAGGTGCAGTCGTGGGACAACCTCGAGAAGGTCGTCTCGACCAAGATCCAGGCCGGCGAGGCTCCCGACATCTACAACGGCGGCCCGTTCGCCGGGTTCGTCGGCGACGAGCTGCTCTACCCGGTCGATGACGTCGTCTCGGAAGACACGTACTCCGACTTCCAGGACGCGTTCCTCGCGAACGCCGAGGTCGACGGCACCGCCTACGCGCTGCCGCTGATCGCCTCGGCGCGTGCACTGTTCGTCAACAACACCCTGCTCGACCAGGCCGGCGTCGAGGCGCCGAAGACCTGGGACGAGCTGCTGGATGCCGCGACCAAGGTGTCGGCACTCGGCGGCGGCGTGGCCGGATACGGCATGCCCCTCGGCTCCGAAGAGGCGCAGGCCGAGGCCGCCGTGTGGCTGTGGGGCGGCGGCGGCTCGTTCGGCGATGCCTCCGAGATCACGATCGACACCCCCGAGAACCTCGTCGGTGCCGAGCAGATCAAGAAGATGATCGACGCCGGCGCCACGCAGGCAGACCCCGGTTCGACCCAGCGCTCGCCCCTGATGGACATCTTCATCCAGGGCAAGATCGGCATGCAGGTGGGTCTGCCGCCGACGGTGGGCCAGATCGAAGAGGGCAACCCCGAGCTCGACTACTCCATCGTGCCGATCCCGACGAAGGACGGCTCGCCGTTCACGCTCGGCGTCATGGACCAGCTGATGGCGTTCCAGAACGACGGTGACAAGCAGGAGGCGATCACCAAGTTCTTCGACTACTACTACTCGGCCGACGTGTACGTGCCGTGGGTGCAGGCCGAGGGCTTCCTTCCCGTCACCAAGTCGGGTGCCGAGCAGCTCGCCGGCGAGGAGGCTCTCAAGCCGTTCCTCGACGTGCTGCCCGACGCACAGTTCTACCCGTCGACGAACGAGAAGTGGTCGGCCACCGACGGCGCCTTCAAGTCGCTGTTCGGCCAGCTGCAGACGAAGTCCGCGCAGGATGTCCTGACCGAGATCCAGGCACAGGTCGACGCGGGCTGAGCCCCGCCGACGGAGAGGTTCGGATATTCCATGAGCCAGACGAAAGAATCCTCGAACCTCGCGGGGGCGGCCACCGGCCGCCCCCGCACCCCGGGCCGCCGATCCGGCGCCGCCCGCGGCAAGCCCGGCGGAAAGGACCTGCTCCAGGCGCTGCCCTGGATCGCCCCCGCCCTGCTCCTCATCATCGGCGTGGTGCTGTTCCCCGCCGGTGTGATGTTCTTCAACTCCACCCGCGACATCTCGCTGTCGGGCCTCGACAAGGGCTCGGTCGGCTTCGACAACTTCGTGACGGTGTTCACGTTCGCCGAGTTCTGGCCGATCATCTTCCGCACGGTCGTCTGGGTCGTCGTCGTGGTCGGCTTCACCGTGATGATCTCGCTGGGCCTCGCGCAGATTCTCAACAAGGCCTTCCCCGGCCGACAGATCGTGCGCATGGCCGTCATCGTGCCGTGGGCGGCATCCGTCGTGATGACGACCATGGTCTTCTATTACAGCCTCGAGCCGTACTTCGGAGTCTTCAACAAGTTCCTGTACGACATCGGGCTCTCCGATGACGCGGTCGGCTACGGGTGGACGAAGAACCCGGCGACCGCCTTCGCGTGGTCGATCGTGATCGCCGTCTTCGTCTCGCTGCCGTTCACGACGTACACGATCCTGGCGGGACTGCAGACGGTTCCGTCCGACACCCTCGAGGCCGCGAAGATGGACGGCGCCGGAGCGACCCGCACGTACTGGACCATCGTGCTGCCGCAGTTGCGCAGCGCTCTCGCGGTCGCCGTGCTCATCAACATCATCAACGTGTTCAACTCGCTGCCGATCCTCAAGGTGATGACGGGCTCGATCCCCGGCTACGGCGCCGACACGATCATGACGATGATCTTCAAGTACATCGAGCTGCAGAAGAAGGTCGACGTCGCGAGTGCGCTCTCGGTCGTGGCCTTCCTCATCGTGATCGTGATCGTCGCGATCTACGTCAAGGCCGTCAAGCCCATGAAGGAGGTCTGATCATGACCCTGACCGAGACCGCCCTCGTCACGACCGCCGGAGACGACGCCGCTCCCCGCATCCCGGGCCGCAAGCGCCGATACACCGAAGACCAGGTGACGCTGCCCCGCGTCATCCTGCGCATGGCCGCCGGCATCCTCGTGCTCGCGATCTTCGTGCTGCCTTACCTGATCATGTTCTTCGGCTCGGTGAAGACCAAGCCGCAGATCCGCTCGGTCGACCCGACGTACCTCCCGACCGAGTGGCACTGGGAGAACTACATCTCGATGTGGTCGACCCCCGAGACGCCGCTGCCGTACAACCTGATCTCGACGATCATCATCGCCGTGTTCGCGACGCTGCTGGTGCTCGTGGTCTCGCTCCCCGCGGCGTACTACACCGCCCGGTTCAAGTTCCCCGGTCGCATGGTGTTCCTGTTCCTCGTGATCGTGACGCAGATGCTGCAGCCCGCCGTGCTCACCTCGGGTCTGTTCCGCCAGTTCACGACCCTGGGACTCGGTGACACGTGGGCGGCGATGATCTTCATCAACGCGGCGTTCAACCTCTCGTTCGCGGTGTGGATCATGCACTCGTTCTTCGCCGGCATCCCCAAGGAGGTCGACGAGGCCGCCCAGATCGACGGCGCCGGGCGCTTCACCGTGCTGTTCAAGATCAACCTGCCGCTCGTGTGGCCGGGCATCGTGACCGCGATCGTCTTCACGTTCGTGGCCTGCTGGAACGAGTTCGCCGCATCGCTCGTCATCCTCTCCACCGACAAGAACCAGCCGCTCTCGGTCGCGCTGACGAAGTTCGTGGGTCAGTACGAGACCAGCTGGCAGTACGTGTTCGGCGTCTCGATCGTCGCGATCCTGCCCGTCGTCATCCTGTTCATGCTGATCGAGAAGCGCCTCGTCGGCGGCCTCACCGCTGGCAGCGTGAAGTAGACCCCGCGGTATCGATGCGGAGCGCCACCCCGGTGGCGCTCCGCATCGCTGTCTCCGGGCGGACTGCAGCGTTCAGGCTCGTTCCGGTCGCACTTCGTGCCGCCATTCGCGCTCACAAGCGGCTCGAAGTGCGACCGGAACCGACACGAGCGCGGAAGCGCGCAGCGTCAGTCGTGAGAAGCGGATGCCGCGCGCAGCTGCGCCGGGCTCCAGCGCACGCCCAGCGCGCTCGACAGCGCCACCTGAGCGACCCCGGTGGAGATCGAGGCGTCCGCATCGGCGTACCGCACGGGCACGTTCGCCGTTCCGGTGGCGGTGTAGTCGATCTCGGCCTGCACGAGACGGAGGAACCGATCGCCGAGCGCGCGCGCCGGGCCGCCGATCACGACCTCGGCGGCGTCGAGCACCGCCGCGATGAGCTTGATCGTGCGCGCCAGTGCGCGTGCGCCGTCGGCCAGCCGCTCGCTGTCGGCGGTCGCGGCGAGGGCCTCGATCGCCCGGTCGTCGAGCGCGTCGTCGAAGGTGTCGCCGAACATGGCCGTCATCGATGCCACCGACTCCAGGCACCCCTGTCGTCCGCAGCGGCAGGGGCGTGCGGCGTCGCCGAACTGCACCTGCACGTGGCCGATCTCACCGGCGCGGTCACGGGGTCCGGGGGCGAGTTCGCCGTCGAGCGTGACCGCCGCTCCGATCCCGGTGCCGATGTGGATGAAGAGGCGGTACCCCGACGACTCCTGCTCCCTGGCGGACTCGGCGATCGCCTCGGCATCCACGTCGTTGACGAGCAATACGGGCACGCCGAGCAGCGCCTCGAACCGATCGGCGAGAGCGACGTCGGTCCAGCCGAGCTGCACGCTCTCAAAGACGCGTCGGCCGTCGGTCGTGCCGGGGAGCTGCACACCGGCGACGAGCAGACGGTCGCGGTGTGCGGCCGCGATCTCGGCGAGCGCGTCGTCGAGCATCCGATCGCGGGACTCCTCCGAGTACGCGACCCTGCGCGTCTCGACCTCGGCGCCGTCGAGACCGACCAGCGCGATGCGCGCGTCAGTCGGCCGGACCACGAGCACCAGGATGAGGTGATGAGCAGCGTCGATGCTGAGCGTCGTCGCCCGCTTGCCCCCGGTGCTGGCGGCCTGGGCGCCCTCGGCGATCAGCTGGAGATCGATGAGCTCGGCGACGAGAGACGAGGCGGTGGCCGCCGTGAGCCCGGTCGCGCGAGCGATGCCTGCGCGCGTCTGCGTGCCGGGTTCACGGAACACGAGCTGCAGCGCCCGCCGCAGGTTGGCACGACGAACCGACGCCTGCGTGTCGAGTGCGTCGTCGCCGTTCAGCATGGAGCCGGTCCCGTTGTCGGAATTGATTGACAGACCAGGGGGTTCTGCGTACCCTCGGTCATAGTTTATTCAATAAACTTAGTTCGGTCCCCGGGCGGGTGAGTGCTGCACACACTGTCACTCGCCCGGAAGGCCGGCTCATCGCCCCTCAGCGGCTTCCGTGTGATGGCGGATCACCTCGGCCACCACGAAGTTGAACCACTTCTCGGCGAACTCGGGGTCGAGATGCGCATCCTCGGCGAGTGCCTTGAGGCGCGCGACCTGCTGCTCTTCGCGGCCGGGATCGGATGCCGGCATCTCATGCTCGGCTTTCAGCTGCCCGACCTGCTGCGTGGCGCGGAAGCGCTCCGCGAGCATGAAGATGAGTGCGGCATCGATGTTGTCGATGCTCGAGCGCAGTCGGAGGAGTTCAGCCCGGGGATCTTCGGCGGCGGTCATGCCCCCTACTCTACGGAAACACGGGGCTGAACGACCCCATGCGACAGCGCGGATGCTCCCCGGTCGCGCCGCTGTCGAGCGCTATCGTGAGCACATGAGCCGAGAAGAGCAGGAACCGTCGTCGAGCGCGTCCGCTGCCGCATCCGCCCCGTCCCCGACCTCGGAGTCACGGGTGTCGGCACCTGCCGAGACCGCCGGCGACTCAGCCGTCGTCGGTGAATCCGAGTCCCCGACCGTCGTCACGACCGCGCTCGTCGACCAGACAGTGTCACAGGCTCCCCGCACTGGCGTCGTCGAGCCGATGACGCCGAGCCGCTCGTTCTGGACGCGCATCGACCGCCCGTTCGTGTTCGGCTTCCTCGTGACGCTCGGGGGCCTCGCGGCGCTCGTGCTCGGCCTGGCCGTCGCGAACCTCTCGACCGTTCTCATCTACATCGCCCTCGCGCTCTTCGCCGCACTGGGACTCGATCCGACCGTGCGCTTCCTCGAACGGCGCGGGCTGTCTCGGGCCATCTCCGTGGTCGTCGCGATCCTCGGGCTCATCGTCGTGGCGGGCCTCGTGGTGTGGATGGTGCTGCCTGTCGTGATCGAGCAGATCGCGAGCTTCATCCGGTCGGTGCCCGGCATGATCCAGGAGTTCATGCGCAGCGACATCTACGCGACCCTCGAAGACCAGTTCGGCGACCAGTTCGAATCCCTGGTCACCGACGTGCAGAAGTTCCTCACCGACCCCGGCAACATCGCCGCGATCGGCGGAGGGGCCCTGCAGGTCGGTGCGTCGATCGCGAATGCGATCTCGGGCATCATCGTGGTGCTCGTGCTCACGCTCTACTTCGTCGCGACCCTGCCCTCGATCAAGACGGGAATGCTGCGTCTCGCTCCTGCCCGTGACCGCGCTCGCGCAAGCGACATCACCGACCAGATCACCGACTCCGTCGGCGCCTATGTCATGGGGATGGTCGTGCTCGCGTTCTGCAACGCCGTCCTCACCTTCCTGCTCTATCTCTTCCTCGGCCTGCCGTTCCCTCCGCTGATGGCGACCGTCGCGTTCTGCATCACCCTGATCCCGCTCGTCGGATCGGTGATCTTCTGGATCATCGGCAGTGGGCTCGCGCTCTTCAGCGATCCGGTAGCGGCGCTCGTGTTCGCCCTCATCTACGTGGTCTACATGCAGATCGAGGCGTACGTCATCACTCCCCGCGTGATGAACAAGGCCGTCGCCGTTCCCGGGGCGCTCGTCGTGATCGGCGCGCTGGCCGGCGGCACGCTGCTCGGCCTGCTCGGCGCCCTCGTGGCGGTGCCGGTCGCCGCATCCATCCTCATCATCATCAAGCAGGTGCTGATCCCGCGGCAGGATGCCCGGGTCTAGCCCGCCCCGAGCCGGCTCCCACCACCCCGCACACGCGAAGCGCCCGGCCCCCTCAGGGACCGGGCGCTTCGCGTGAGGCGACTCGGATCAGACGAGGTCGTTGTCCTCGAGCCACTTCTTGGCGATGTCGGCCGACGACTGCTGGTCGACCGTGCTCAGAACGTTGAGCGCGACGAGCTCCTCACCGGTCAGCTTGGCGCTGATGGCGTTGAGCACGTCGGACACGTCGTCGGCGATGTCGCTCGAGACGATCGGCACCACGTTCGACGAGATGATGAGGTTCTCGGGGTCTTCGAGCGCGACGATGTCTTCGGTCTCGAAGGCCGGGTCGGCCGTGTAGATGTCGGCGACCTGGATCTGGCCGGCGAGCAGCGACTCGAGCGTGGTCGGGCCGGTGGCCGAGAACGCCAGGTCGACGCCGTAGACCTCCTTGGCCTTCGCCGGGCTGTACGGACGCTGCTCGAACTCGGGAGCCGCGCCGATCGTGACCTGAGAGGTCACCTTCGACAGGTCGCCGATCGTCTTCAGGCCGTTCTCCTCGGCGAAGCTCTTCAGCACCGTGTAGGAGTCCTGGTCGGTCGCCTCGGCGAAGTCGAGGGCCGTCAGGCTCTCGGGCAGAGCATCCTGCAGAGCCGCGTAGACGTCGTCAGGGCTGGTGACGTCGACCTCGTCGTCCGAGATGTACTCGAGCAGGCTGCCCGTGTACTCGGGGAAGACGTTGATGTCACCGGACTCGACGTCGGGCATGTACGCGTCGCGCTGGCCGATGTTGAGCTTCTTCTCGACGTCGAAGCCTGCCGCCTCGAGCGCCTGGGCGTAGATCTCGGCGATGATCTCGTTGGAGTAGTACGCCTGCGAGCCGACGACGATCGTGTCGCCGCTGCCCGAGCCTTCACTCGAGTCGGACGACTGCTCGTCGAGCGGGTTGCTCGACGAGCAGGCCGACAGGGCGAGTGCTGCCGCGGCGACCAGGCCGACGGCGAAGACAGAACGCTTGCCTCGTGCTGTGAACATGGACTTCCTCTTCTCTGGAACTGCTGTGGGGGACATCACGGAGATGGACGATTCAGGCGGTGGCCGGTGCGGCGGTCGGCTGCGCGGACCCTCGCGACCGACGGCGTTCGGGGCGACCGGTGCGGAGACCCGCAGGAACGGCGGCGTGCTGTGCGGCCGCGAGGAGCAGGTCGACGAGCAGGGCGAGCACGGCGACGATGATCGCACCGGCGAGCACCTGATCGAACCGGCGCAGGGGGATGCCCTGGATGATCGGCCAGCCGAGGCCGCCGAGGTTGACGTAGGCGGCGATCGTGACGGTCGCGATCACCTGCAGCAGCGCCGAGCGGATGCCGCCGACCAGAAGCGGCAGGCCCAGCGGCACCTCGACCTTCCAGAAGATCTGCCAGCCGGTCATCCCCATCGCCTTGGCCGAGTCGATCACGCGGCGGTCGATCGCCTCGAGCCCGGTGTAGGCGCCAGCGAGCAGCGAGGGGATGGCGAGGAGCACGAACGTGACGATGGCCGCCTCGGGGATGCGCAGCACGCCGAGCAGCAGCACGAGCAGCACCATCAGACCGAAGGCGGGGATCGCGCGGGCGGCTCCGGAGACGGCGACCGCGATCTCGCGGCCACGACCCGTGTGCCCGATGAGCCACCCGATCGGCAGCGCGATGACCGCCGCGATCAGCACGGAGATCGCGGTGAGGGCGAGGTGCTGGCCGAGCAGCACCGGCAGCGCATAGCGACCCTGCCACTGCTCGGGGGCGAGCATCCAGGCGATGGCTTCGGCGAAGAGGTTCATGCGGGAGCCCCCACGGCGAGCGCACGGGCGGCGGCGGGCTTCGACGCGGCGCGCGTCCACGGCATCAGCGCTCGCCCGAGAAGCAGGAGGATCAGGTCGATCACGAGTGCGATCACGACGACCGCGACGACACCCGCGAAGACCTCGGCGATGATGCGGCGCTCGAGGCCGTTCGTGAAGAGGTAGCCGAGATTGGTGACGCCGATCAGGATGCCGACCGTGGCCAGCGAGATCGTGCTCACAGCGGTGACGCGGAGGCCGGCGAGGATCACGGGCCCGGCGAGCGGGAACTCGACCGCCCAGAAGCGGCGGAAGGCGGCGAACCCGGTGGCCGTCGCGGCCTGGCGGACGCCGTCATCGACAGAGTCGAGCCCGTCGGACACCGCACGCACGAGGATCGCGATCGCGTAGATGGTCAGCGCGATCACGAGGTTCGACTCGCTGATCGCCGAGTACCCGAGCGCGGCGGGCAACAGGATCAGCAGCGCGAGCGACGGGATCGTGTACAGCAGGCCGGTGAGCACGATGATGGGTCCGCGTACGAGGCGGAACCGCCAGGCGACCCAGCCGAGCGGGAGCGACAGCACGAAACCGAGCACGATCGGGATGATGCTCTGACGCAGATGCACCAGAGTCAGCTCGAAGATCAACCCGAGGTTGTCGGTGACCCAATTCACGCGCGCTCGCCCCGGACCGCACCGAGGGCGGCGGCATCCGGCCCGGCCAGCGGACCGTCGGACTTCTCGGCGTCGCCCACGATCGCACCCTGGGTGCGACCCTCGGAGTCGACCACCACGGTGCCGTGCGGCGTCTCTTTGAGGTGCAGAGCGCGGCGTCCGCGGTCGGCTCCGATGAAGGAAGCGACGAAGTCGTCTGCCGGGTTCTCGATGATCTCGCTCGGGCTGCCCACCTGCACGATACGGGCACCCTTGTCGAGGATCACGACCTGGTCGCCGAGCAGGAAGGCCTCGTCGATGTCGTGCGTGACGAACACCACCGTCTTGTCGAGTTCGCGCTGCAGCCGCAGCGTCTCCTGCTGCAGGTCGGCGCGCACGATCGGGTCGACGGCGCCGAAAGGCTCGTCCATGAGCAGGATGTTCGGGTCTGCCGCGAGGCCTCGGGCCACCCCGACACGCTGCTGCTGCCCACCCGAGAGCTGGCTCGGGTACCGCTCGGCCAGCGACTGGTCGAGACCGACGGTGGCCAGCAGCTCGCGCGCCCGCTCGTGAGCCGGACCCTTCTTCACGCCGGTCAGGCGCAGCACCGTCGCGACGTTGTCGATCACGGTGAAGTGCGGCATGAGGCCCGAGTTCTGCATCACATAGCCGATGCTGCGGCGCAGCGCGACCGGATCGCCGCCGAGCACGCTCTCGCCGTCGATCTCGACGTCACCCGAGGTGGGCTCGACCATGCGGTTGATCATCCGCAGCAGAGTGGTCTTGCCACAGCCGGAAGATCCGACGAAGACGGTCGTCTGGCGGGAGGGCAGAACCAGGCTGAAGTCCTTGACGGCTGTCGTGCCGTCGGGGAACTGCTTGGTGACGTTGCGGAATTCGATCACGATTACTCTCCGGTCGATCGATCGACGAGACGGGCATCAGCGCCCCGGCTGCGGCATACAGAGGTCATGCGGACACTTCGACGCGGGGGTCGAACGCGACGAAGCCCGAGAAGTCCTTGCCGACACGGTCGAAGGCGCTCGGGTACGGGGTCGGATACGACCAGGCATAGTCGGTGTGCAGCTCGCCGCCGGCCTGCACCGAGTAGTACTGGGCAGCGCCCTTCCACGGGCAGGTGTACGGGGTCGGGCTCTCGACGAGCGCGCCCTCGGTGATGGATGCCGGCGGAAAGTACCAGTTGCCTTCGATGCGCGCGAGATCGCTCTCGTCTGCTTCGGCGATGACGGTTCCTGCGAGTACAGCCTTCATGGTCCTGCCTCCTCGGATGTGGTTTCGAGCGTATAAGAGGTGTGCGACATCCGCCCCAGGCTTGCGCTGGGGGCCGTCAATGTGAGAAACAAACCTGCGCCGGGCACGCCGAGCGCACCCGTCTTCTCACGGTCTGTTCGGAGCGGATGCCGGAACAGATGGTTCGAGAGATCATGCCGAATCCCGCCCGTAGCCCTCCAGCAGCCGCAGCCAGACCTCGCTGATCGTCGGGTAGGCCGGAACGGCGTGCCAGAGGCGCGCGATGGGCACCTCGCCCACGATCGCCACGGTCGCGGTCTGCACGAGCTCGGCGACCTCGGGGCCGACGAAGGTGGCGCCGATGATGACGTCACGCTCCTTGTCGATCACGATGCGGGCCTGGCCCTCGAAGCCGTCC
Organism: Microbacterium phyllosphaerae; assembly: GCF_017876435.1. Classification (NCBI taxonomy): domain Bacteria; kingdom Bacillati; phylum Actinomycetota; class Actinomycetes; order Micrococcales; family Microbacteriaceae; genus Microbacterium; species Microbacterium phyllosphaerae. The sequence goes on along the minus strand of NZ_JAGIOA010000001.1, from coordinate 699,523 downwards.
TCGTAGAGGCTGGCGCCCGCGACCCCGCCGAGGTCGTAATCCACCACGACGACATCTGTGCCCGCCTCACGGGCCTCGGCCTCGGTCTGCCCGACCGATGCCACCTCGGGGAACGAGAACGTCACCTGGGGGGCTGCGGTCTTGTCGGCCGTCGCCACATGCTTTCCCCAGGGCTCGTCGTCGACATCCGCGCCCTGCGCCCGAGCCGCGATGACATCGCCGGCCGCCCGCGCCTGATACTTGCCCTGATGCGTGAGGAGCACGCGGCCGTTGACATCGCCGACCGCGTAGAGCCAGTCGGATCCGGGGACGCGCAGCGTGTCGTCGACCGTGATCCAGCGCCCCGGCTCGAGGCCCACGACGTCGAGCCCGATGTCTCCGCTGCGCGGCGAACGGCCCGTCGCGACGAGCACCTCCGCCGCGGTGACCGTCGATCCGTCGTCGAGCACGATCGACACCCCGTCGTCGCCGCGCGTGACGCCGGTGGTCCCCGTGTCGGTGCGCACGTCGACGCCGAGTTCCTTCAGCCCCGCGGCCACCCGCTCACCCGCGAACGGCTCCATCGTGCCGAGCAGGCCGCTCCGGGCGATGATCGTCACCGTCGAGCCGAGAGCCGCGTATGCCGTCGCCATCTCGACCGCGACCACTCCTCCGCCGATCACGGCCAGCGACTCGGGAAGCTCTTCGGCACTCGTCGCCTCACGGCTCGTCCACGGGGATGACTCGCGCAGGCCCTCGATCGGCGGGATGACGGCATCCGAACCCGTGCTGATCGCGACGGCATGGCGGGCGCGGAGCACGCGGGTGCCGCCGTCGGCATCCGTCACCGTCACCTCGCGCTCGCCCGTCAGGCGACCGTGACCTCGGGCCAGGTCGATGCCGGCCGAGTCGAGCCACTTCACCTGACCGTCGTCCGACCAGTTGCTCGTGAACGAGTCGCGGCGGTCGAACACCGCCCGCACGTCGAGCTTTCCGGTCACCGCCTCCTTGGCTCCTGCGACGTGCTGCGCCGCGCGCAGCGCCTGCCCAGAGCGCAGCAGCGCCTTCGACGGCATGCACGCCCAGTACGAGCACTCGCCGCCGACCAGTTCGCTCTCCACGATGATCGCGGTCAGTCCGTCCTGCACGGCGCGGTCGGCGACGTTCTCGCCCACGGGACCTCCGCCCAGCACGATCAGGTCGTATTCGTCGGTCTTCTCAGCAGTCATGGGGTGCACCTCTCCGTCGCCCAGTCTTGCTCAGAAGCAACGCCGAGTCACGGGGTGGTGTTCCGCCGGAGCTTGTGCAAGAGCGCTCCGGGCGCGTCGTGCCGTCCGTGTTCGTCCCGCGCGTCACGCACTCCGCGGGGCGACGCGAGGCGCGAGCACCGCCGCGGCGAGCGCGATGACGCCGGCCAGGGCGAAGACCGCGACGAACGGATCGGCCACCGCCGCGAGCCCGGTGAACAGCACGCCCGTGATCGCGAGCGCAAGGGCGCTTCCGAAGGAGTCGGCCACCGTCATGGCCGCACTGTTGAAGCCCTGATTCTCGGGCGCCGACATCTCGAGGGTCAGAGCGCTGGTCCGCGGACTCATCAGCCCCATGCCCGCCCCTGCGACGATCCACGCGACGATGATGACGACGACCGGCGCGGTGAGCACCGCTGCGGCGAGCGCGAGCACGACCCCCGCGACGACGAGGAGCGTGCCGATCCTCACAGCCGTGACGCTCGAGAGGCGCACCCCCATGCGCCCCTGCACGGTGGCGGCGGCCGACCACGCGAGCGCCCCGCCGGTGAGGGAGAGCCCCGCGATGGTCGGCGACACCTCGTATCGATCGGTCAGCAGATAGGGGATGTACACCTGGGCGCCGAAGAACCCGGCGGCGGCGAGTCCGCGCACGAGCAGCACCGAGGGCAGACCGCGTCGGGCACGCAGGGTTCCCGTGGGCAGCAGCGCCCGGACCGCGACAAGCGCCACGACGACTGCTGCCGCCGCGAGCACGGGGCCGACGCCGGGGATGTCGCCGACGAGGTTCAGACCGAGCACCGCGACCGCGGCGAGCACCGACCATCCCAGCCGGCCGAACGCCCACGGGATCGTGGCATCGCCGTCGCCCGAGAGCCCGCGGAGCGCGGGGACGACCATCAGCAGGGCGGGGACCACGAGGAAGACGACGCCGAGGAACACCCAGTGCCAGCTCCACAGCTCTGTGACGGCCCCGGCGACGGTCGGCCCGACGAGCGACGGCACGACCCAGGCGGCGGCGAAACCGGCGAAGATCGCAGGATGCAGCTCGCGCGGGTAGACGCGGGCGACGACCACGTACAGTGCCACCATCAGCCCGCCGTTGCCGAGGCCCTGAGCGAAGCGCCCGGCGACGAGCACCTCCATCGTCGGTGCGAGGCCCGCGACGAGGAGTCCGACGACGAACAGCGCCACCGAGGCGTACAGCGGCGCGACGGGTCCGCGGCGATCGGCCCAGTTGCCCGCCACGACCATGCCGATCACCCCGGTGGCGAGCGGCCCCGCGAAGGCGAGCGCATACAGACGATCGCCTTCGAGGTCGGCGCTCACCGCCGGCATCACCGTGGTGACGGCGAGGGATTCGAACGCCCCGAGGAACACGAGGGCGCAGGCGCCGATGGTGATCCAGAGGTAGGCGCCGCTCATGATGCCGGGGGCGGCGACCTTCGCGGTCTGCGCCCCACCCGTGTCGATGGTCATAGGCACGACCGTAGAACCTCAACAAAGGTTGAGGTCAAGCGGGCTCAGTGGACGCGCGTCAGCGAACCGGCAGGAAGTGCGTCGGTGTCGGAGCCTGGGCGGTATGACGGATGCCGAGCGGCGCCCCCGTGCGCTCATCGAGGTCGATCAGCGCGACGGTGTCGGAGCGCTGTCCGGCGACGAGGAGCTTGCCCTCGTGCACGAGGTGATGCCGCGGCCAGTCGACGCCCGAGTCGGCGAGCGCGATCGGCTCGAGGCTCTCGCCTCCGCCGCGCACGCGCAGCGCCGCGATCGTGTTGCTCCCGCGGAGCGCCGTGTAGAGGAACTGCGCGTCGCGCGTGCGGGCGAGCTCGGCAGGGAAGTCCACACCGATCTCGGCGATCGGGCTCGCCAGCACCGACGAGGCCACGGCCCACGTGCCGTCGCGGCCGGCGGCGAGCGTGAACACCTCGCACGAGTACTCCGTGACGACGTGCAGGTGGCCGCTGGGGTGCACGACCATGTGGCGCGGGCCGGTGCCGAGCGGCAGCACGACCTCATGATCGAGCACGAGGCCTGCCGCGCCCTGGCGCCAGATCCGCACCAGATCGAAGCCCAGGTCGGTCGTGGCGATGCGCCCGTCGGGCAGGAACGCCGAGGCGTGCGCGTGCGAGACACGCTCTTCTCCGCCGGCCGTGAGTTCGCCGGCATACGGATCCGATGCCGCCGCGGCGACCCCCGCCGGCGCCGACGTCTCGATCGGTTCGCCGAGAAGCGCCGCACGCAGCTCGGCGGCCTTGTTCACGGCATCCGGCACCAGGCGTCCCAGCGGATCGATGCCGATGCGCACCACCCGTCCGTCGCCGTAGCAACTCGCGATCAGGGACGATCCGTCCCGCGCGACCGACACGTGGCAGACCGAATCGCCGGCCTCGACCGGCTCTCCGAGCGGCCGCAGCGTGGATTCACCGCTTCGAGAGAATGCCTGCACCGCGGCATCCCCCTCGAGCGCCGCGTAGACGACGTCGAGAGTCGGATGCTGCGCCAGCCACGACGGCGACGGGGTCTGCGTGACCGCGCCGCGGTACTCGAGGGCGGTCTGCCGGTCGGCATCCCCCGCCAGCAGGCCGATGCCGTCGGCGGAGCCGTCCATCGCGGAGCCGTAGCCTCCGAGCCAGAACCGGGTCACAGCGCGCTCAGTCGAGCAGGTCGTGACGCACGATGACCTGGTCGCGCTCGGGGCCGACGCCGATGACCGAGATGCGGGTGTTGCTCATGCTCTCGAGCGCCAGCACGTAGTCCTGGGCGTTCTGCGGCAGGTCGTCGAAGGTGCGTGCCGTCGAGATGTCTTCACTCCAGCCGGGGAAGTACTCGAGGATCGGCGTCGCGTGGTGGAAGTCGGTCTGGTTGACCGGGACCTCGTCGAAGCGCGTGCCGTCGACGTCGTAGGCGACGCAGACCGGGATCTGCTCGAGACCCGTGAGGATGTCGAGCTTGGTGAGCACGAGGTCGGTGATGCCGTTGACGCGGGTCGCGTAGCGCGTGATCGGGGCGTCGTACCAGCCCACCCGGCGGGGACGGCCGGTGGTCGTGCCGAACTCGAAGCCGCGCGAGCGCAGCCATTCGCCCTGCTCGTCGAACAGCTCGGTCGGGAACGGACCCGAGCCGACACGGGTCGTGTACGCCTTGACGATGCCGACGATGCGGTCGAGGGCACCGGGGCCGACTCCCGAGCCGGTCGAGGCGCCGCCGGCGGTCGCCGACGACGACGTGACGAACGGGTAGGTGCCGTGGTCGACGTCGAGCATGGTCGCCTGGCCGCCCTCGAACACGACGACCTCGCCGCGGTTCAGGGCTTCGTCGAGCAGGTAGCCGGTGTCGGCGACCATCGGACGGAGTCGCTCGGCGTAGGACAGCAGGTCTTCGACGATCTCGTCGGCCGTGATCGCGCGTCGGTTGAAGATCTTCACCAGGAGGTGGTTCTTCTGGTCGAGGGCGCCCTCGACCTTCTGACGCAGGATGTTCTCGTCGAAGAGATCCTGCACGCGGATGCCGACGCGGTTGATCTTGTCGGCGTACGCCGGACCGATGCCGCGGCCGGTCGTGCCGATCATGCGCTTGCCGAGGAAGCGTTCGGTGACCTTGTCGAGCGTGCGGTGGTACTGGGTGATGATGTGCGCGTTGGCGCTCACCTTGAGACGCGAGACGTCGATGCCGCGGCCGCCGAGGGCCTCGAGCTCGCTGAACAGCACCTCGAGATCGATCACGACGCCGTTGCCGATCACCGGGGTGACCCCGGGCGACAGGATGCCCGAGGGCAGCAGGTGCAGCGCGTACTTCTCGTTGCCGACCACGACCGTGTGGCCTGCGTTGTTGCCGCCGTTGAACTTGACGACCCAGTCGGTGCGCTCGCCGAGCAGGTCGGTGGCCTTGCCCTTGCCCTCATCGCCCCACTGGACGCCGACGATAACGATTCCTGGCATGGGTATCCCCCTTGCTTTCGCCGGGTTTGCACCGGCTGATGAGCTGGCCCTTGTCGGGCGACTCCATCCTACCGAAGGCCTGTTTCGCGGCCGTTTCAGGTGTGGACGGGTGGGCTCCCGTCGCAGTTCGTGCCGCTCGGGAGGTCGCGTGCCCGCTCCCGTCGCTGTTCTTGCCGCTCCCACGGCCGGACCCCCGATCCCGTGGCAGTTCGTGCCGCACGGGAGGTCGTGCGGCCGCTCCCGTCGCAGTTCGTGCCGCACGGGAGGTCGTGCGGCCGCTCCCGTCGCAGTTCGCGCCGCTTGGACGGTCGCAACGCGGCACGAAGTGCGACCGGAGCAATCGGACGCGGCACGAAGTGCGACCGGAAGAGCCGAAGAGGTGCGGCGGGCACGACGCACTGCGAAGCACTGCGAAGCACTGCGAAGCACTGACTGAAAAGCGACGGATGCTGTCGCTCCGGCGCATCGCCGATGTCGGTGGCCGGTGCCAGGATCGAAGGATGCCGAAGACCGGTCCCGTCCAGCGCGACGACAGCCTGAATCCCGCGAAGCCCCGCACACAGGGTCCGCTCGTGCTCATCGCCGCCCTCGTGACGGTCGTGCTGTGGGCGTCGGCGTTCATCGGCATCCGCGGTGCGGGTCCGCATTTCGACCCGGGAGCCCTGGCGCTGCTGCGCATGGCCGTGGGCAGCGTCGCGCTCGGGCTCATCGCGGTGCGCCACGGCATCCGTCTTCCCGAGCGCCGCCACTGGTGGCTCGTCGCGGTGTGGGGCGTCGGATGGTTCTGCGTCTACAACCTCGCGCTCAACGCAGCCGAGCGAACCCTCGATGCGGGCACGGCGGCGATGGTCGTGAACCTCGCGCCCCTGATGGTGGTGGTCTTCAGCGGACTCTTCCTGCGTGAGGGGTTCCCGAAGCCGCTCATCATCGGAGCCCCGATCGCGTTCCTCGGCGTGGTGCTGATCGGTATGAATTCGTCGACGAGCGAGGGGCCCGACATCACGGGGCTGCTGCTCGCACTGCTGGCCGCAGTCATGTACGCGGGGTGCACACTGCTGCAGAAGCACCTGCTGAGTGCAGGGTCCGATGCGACGACCCTCACCTGGCTCGGCGCACTCGCGGGCACCGTCGCACTGCTCCCGTGGACGGGCAGCCTGATCGGCGCTCTGCAGACGGCTCCGCTCGAGTCGACGCTGTGGGTCGTCTATCTCGGTATCTTCCCGACCGCGATCGCGTTCACGACCTGGGCGTACGTGCTGCAGCGCAGCTCTGCCGGGCAGACGTCAGCCACGACCTACGTCGTTCCCGCGATCGCGATCCTGATGTCGTGGGCGATTCTCGGCGAGGTGCCGACTCCGCTCATGTTCGTCGGGGGCGCGCTGTGCCTGCTCGGCGTACTCGTCACTCGGATGCGGTGGGGCCGCCGCGCCTGATCGTCCCCGCGGCTCTTCCGTCCTGAGTCGGGCGGTTTCTCTCGGCGCGCGGCATGTCGCGGTTTCGGCCTCGGCTGCGGCGCATCCGCACTCGCATCCGCATCTGCAACTGCATCCGTGCGCGGCCACACACGCACCGCCCGCCACGAGGGGTCTGTGCGGGGTCAAAAACGCACCCCTCGAGCACGTTTCGGATGCACTTTTGACCCCGTACCAGTCGGCCGGTGCACTTTTGACCCCGCACCAACGCGACGCCACGCCGACACCGCACCCCGCACCCCGCACCCCGCACGAACCCGAAGCCGCACGGACGCACCGCGCACCACATGGATCCGTGCGGGGTCAAAAACTCATGCCTCGAGCACCTCGAAGCCATGCGGGGTCAAAAACGCACCCCTCGAGCACCTCGAAGCCATGCGGGGTCAAAAACTCATGCCTCAAACACGTTTCGGGTGCACTTTTGACCCCGCACCAACGCGACCCCGCACCGACGCGACCCCGCAACCCGCAACCCGCAACCCGCAACCCGGACCAACGCAACCCGCACCGACACCGCATCCGGCACTCGACGCACCACGACTCAGCTCAGCGCGACACCGACCGGCGCTGACGGATCGACCCGCGCTGCGCCTCGACGCTCGCGAGCATGTCGCCCGCGAGCTTGCGCTTGAGTTCGAGCGACTCCCCGATCTCGGCGGCGAGTCTCGGGCGGGTGCGGATCAGCTCGTCGATCGTCGCGAGGGGCAGCACGAGAACGGTCAGGATCTCGCCCGCGACCGTCACAGCCTGCGTCCGCTCACGGGTGAGCGCCGTCTGACCGATCAGATCGCCCTTCTCGGCCGCCGCGAACTCGACCCGTCCGCCGTCGACCTCGATCGCGAGGACCGCGCGGCCCGAGACGACGACGCGCACCTCGTCGGGCACGACGCCACTGGGCAGGACGACCTCGCCGACGCCGTAGCGCTCGAGATGCGAGGCCTGCGTCATCGCCTCGAGATCGTCGTCGTGCAGATGCAGCGTCCCGGCGATCTCGGCGAGCGCCTCGGCGAGGCGACCCGGCTCGGCGATCGGATCGGTGGCATCGCCGTCGAGCGCGAATCCGCGCCGTCGCGCCGCGTACCAGACCCACGACAGGTACATCGAGAGTGCGCGTCCGGCATCCGCGGGCCCGGCGACCGGGATCGAGACGCCGTAGGCCCCGCCACCGGAATAGCTGACGGAGGCGCGCTCTCGATCGGCGAGCATCGGCAGGGCGTCGGCGACCTCGACCAGCAGCGCCATGACCTCGTGAGGGGGGTCATCGGTCGCGAACTTCACGTCGGTGGATGCCGAGTACGGCCCGTCCGGCTCGGAGAGGTTCGTGAAGGATGCCCCCGAGAGGCTCGAGTTCGGGACGATCTGGATGCCGGAACCCGTGTCGATGTGCACGGCACGCCAGTTGACCTCGACCACGCGGCCCCTGACGCCGGCGGCATCGAGGAAGTCACCGATCTTGAACGGCTGCTCGAACAGCAGCAGCAGGCCCGAGATCACGCCGCCGACCGCGTTCTGCAGCGCGAGGCCGATCACGATCGACCCGACGCCGAGGGCCGTGAAGAGGCCGCCCACGTCGGCATCCCACACCCAGGAGAAGAGCAGCGCGAGACCGAGGGCGACGAGCACGAGTCGAGCGATCTCGACGAAGATCGTCGGGATGCGCTTGCGCCACGAGTCCTCGGCGGCGTTCGCGAACAGAGCCACGTTGAACGACGACAGCAGCAGCAGGATCACGAGGAACCCGAAGATCGTCGCGGCGACGCGGGTCCAGACCTGGTCAGCGGGCGACTGGATCGCGAAGGCCAGCAGCGCGAACAGCGCACCGACCGGGATCACGCCGTTGCGCAGCAGACGCAGAGGTCCCGCGAGCGGGTTGTTGCGGCGTCGGAGTCCGTTGATCAGCTCGGTGAGGACGACGAGCAGCACCGGCACACCGACCGCGAGGGCGATGACCCACCAGCCCCAGCCGTCGCGGAACGCGTCGTCGAGCATGTCAGCTCACCTTCCAGACGGTCTCGCTCTTGCCGTGCGCCTCGACGGTGCCCGCCTCGGTGAACGTGAAGATCTCGCGCGTGCGGTCGTAGACGGTCTGGCTCACGTACACGCCGGGCTCGCCGGTCACCGAGCGCACCCGGTACGCGAGGTTCACGGCATCGCCCCAGAGGTCGTAGGCGAGGGTCGTCCGCGCCACGAGACCGCTCGTCACGGTGCCCGTGTCGACTCCGGCACGGATGCCGATCGACGAGCCGTTCTGCGCGTTGAACCGCTCGACGACGCCGAGCAGGTTCTTGGCGAAGTCGACACTGCGGCGCACGTTGTCGACCCGGGGCACGATGAGACCCGAGGACGCGAGATATCCCCCGCGCAGCGTGCGCACCTTCTCGACACCCGCCTTCTCGGCGGCCTCGTCGAAGCCCCGCATCAGGGTGTTGAGGTGGCCGATCTCCTGTTCGGTGTTGAGGCCGCGGGCGTAGTCGTCGAAGCCGACGAGCTCGGCGAACACGACCGAGACGTTCTCGTGCGCCTCCGAGATCGCCTCGTCACCCTGCTTGTACTTCGCGGCGACGCTCTCGGGCATCAGCGTGAGCAGGAGCTTCTCGTTCTCGGCCTGCTGCTCGTCGATCAGCTCCTGTTTGATGCGCAGACTCGACGCCATGTCGTTGAACGCGCTGCCGAGATCACCGAACTCGTCGCGCGATCCCTGCGGCACCTGCACGTCGAGGTCGCCCTCGGCGACGCGATGGACGGCGCCGACGAGCCGGTGGACAGGTCGTGTGAACACCTGGGCGAGCAGCAGCGACAGCAGCGAGACGCCGAGCAGGATGCCGAGCAGCGACAGCAGCACCGTGCGGGTGAAGTCGCTCACCGGTGCGAACGCCTCTTCCGAGTCGATCCGCGCGATGATCACCCAGTCGAGCCCCTCGACCTCCAGCGGAGCGTACGCGGTGACGCTCTCGCGGCCGAGATAGTCGCGGCCGATCGTCGTGCCCGTGCGGCCGGCCTGGGCATCCGCCACCGCCTGCGTGTTCACCTGCTGCAGCAGTACCGTGCCGTTCACCTCGACGGCGCGCTCGGCGACGCTCGGCGGGACGCCGCCGTTGATCGCGATCTCGGCGTAGCTGTCGGGATCCTCGATCAGTCGTCGCGAGTTGCTGCGCATGAGGTCGTCGCGTCCGACGAGGTAGACCTCGCCGGTGTCGCCGAGCCCCTGTTCCTTCCAGCCCTCGGAACCCGTGGTGAGGTCGTTGATGGTGTCGATCGACACCTGGAACGCGATGGCTCCCGTGATGCGGCTGCTGTTGCCGACCGGTGAGATGACCCACATGGTCGGGATGTTGAGCGAGGGGATCCAGCGCTCGAAGTCGGTGAGGATCACCGTGTTCACCGAGTTCGTGGCGATCGCGTCCGCGTACGCTCCGGCGAGGACGGAGTCGCGATACGGCCCGGTCAGAAGGTTCGTGCCGAGCTCCGGCCCCTTGTACGCCGAGAACACGACGTCGCCGTCGAGGTTCATCAGCAGTGCATCCTCGTACCCCGCCTCCTCGACCAGTCGCGTGAAGTAGTCGCCGTACCTCACGGAAGCCTCGCCGTACAGGGTTCCGTCTTCCGGATCGTTGTCGTTGAGAAGAGTGTCGTAGTCGGCGTCGAAGTCCTGATTCTGCGTCGTGAAGTGGGACTGCAGGTGCTGACCGGCCACCGAATCGGGGATGAACGCGCTGTCACCGTACTCGTCGCCGGTGCGCTCCTCGAGCTTCGGGATGAACACGTCCGCGTAGTACGCCTCGAGCTCTTCGTGCTCGCCCGGCTCGGGCTGCTCCTGCTGCAGCTCCTCGAAGCCCTCGTTGATCGAGGTCGACAGGTTCTGGGCACTGAGGTTGCGCGAATTCAGCGAGGCGTCGCGCTTCACCGTCTCGAGGGCATCCGTGATCTCCGCCGCCCGCATCGAGCGGATGGTGATGAGCTGGTCGACCGCCGAGTCGTGCAGCGACTGCCGACCGTTGAGGAATCCGATCGTCCCGACGATCACCGACGAGACGAGGCTCACGGCGAGCAGCATGATGAGCAGCTTCGACTGGATGCTGAGGCCGACCCTCCCCCGCCACAGTCTTCTTCGCGTCTCCGTGCCTGTCGTGGTCCCCGCAGTGCCCTCGCTCATGTGCCCCTCCCGGCCGCGATGTGCTCTCCCGCTGACGCTATCGACATATCGACATATCGGTCTAGGGACAATGACACTTCGTGACCGATAAAGTGTGCGCGGAGGCGAATATGACGACCTGGTGGCCCTATGCACGACTCGCAGCAGCCGTGCTCGGAATCGCGGCGATCATCGCGCAGCTGTCCCGCAGCATCGAGAACTCTCTCGCCGCCAGCACCGAGTGGGGCCGGCACATTCCCACCGTGGCGGCGAACTTCCTCAGCTTCTTCACGATCGAGGCGAACCTGTTGGCCGCGATCGTGCTCGCAGTCGGCGCGATCTGGGCACTGCGCCACCGCCACGACGCCGAGCCGGAGCCGAAATGGTTCGCGATTCTGCTGGTGTGCGTGAGCACCTACATGATCGTCACCGGCATCGTCTACAACACCCTGCTCCGCAACGTCGAGCTGCCCCAGGGCGTGACCGTTCCGTGGTCGAACGAGGTGCTGCATGTCGTCATCCCGCTGTTCCTCCTCGCCGACGTGCTGTTCGCGCCCCGGCGACGGGCCCTCGGCTGGAGTGCCGTCTTCATCACCGCGCTCTTCCCCATCGCCTGGGCGGTCTACACACTCGTGCGGGCGAACCTCATCATCGCTCCGGCCACCGGAGACCCGTGGTGGTACCCGTACCCGTTCCTGGACCCGCACCTGGTGCCCGGCGGCTACCTCGGAGTCTCGGGCTACATCGTCGGCATCGCGATCGCCATCATCGGCGTCGCGTGCTTCGTGGTCTGGATCGGTCGCAGGCGCGGCGCCCCCGCTTTTGAATCGCGCACTTTGCAGAAACCGTGACGTGAAAGTCGCCAAGTGCGCGATTCGAACGAGAAAGGCGGGCTAACGCCGCTCTCACCGATGGGGAGAAGTCCCCACCCGCGGGCCGAAGCCGCCGGAGAGTATGCGGTTACGCTGGTCGACGGGGGATCGTCGACGCGTCCCCGTGGGAACGAGGAGACACACCGATGAACGAGCCCTACGCGCCCGGCCCCTCCGCAGGTTCGACGCCACCGCCTCCGCCCGCGCCCTCGGCTCAGGCGGTCCCGCCGGCTCCGCCCGCCCCCGCGACCCGCGCCGCCGCAGCCGCCACGGCAGCCCCGGCCTCAGCCGCGGCAGCCCCGGCCTCAGCCCCGGCAGCCCCCGCCGCGTCGACCTCGGCGAGCAAGAAGTCCGAGGCCCCCACCGAGGCCGAGCTGCGCCGCGCGAGCGACGTGCTGAAGACGGTCTCCGACGCATACTCCGCCAAGATGGTCGGTCAGGAGCGGCTGCGGATGAGCCTGCTGATCTCGCTGATCGCGGGCGGACACATCCTGCTCGAGAGCGTCCCGGGGCTCGCGAAGACCACGGCGGCGAGCACCCTGGCCGACACCGTGAAGGCGCAGTTCAAGCGCATCCAGTGCACCCCCGACCTGCTGCCGAGCGACATCACCGGCAACCAGATCTACGACGCGGCGACCGGCTCCTTCCGCACCGTGCTCGGCCCGGTGCACGCGAACTTCGTGCTGCTCGACGAGATCAACCGCTCGAGCGCCAAGACCCAGAGCGCCATGCTCGAGGCGATGCAGGAGCACCAGACCACGATCGGCGGCGAGATCCACCACCTGCCCAAGCCGTTCCTCGTGATCGCGACGCAGAACCCGATCGAGCAGGAGGGAACGTACGAGCTCCCCGAGGCTCAGATGGACCGCTTCCTGCTCAAGGAGATCGTCGAGTACCCGAGCCCCGCTGAGGAGTTCGAGATCCTCGGGCGCATCGACTCGGGCGTGCTCGACCCCGACCGCCACGTGTCGAGCGCGATCAGCCTCGACGACGTGCACATGCTGCAGGACGTCGCGAGCCGCATCTACGTCGACCCGGCTATCCGCAACTACATCGTCTCGATCGCCTATGTCACGAGGAACCCCGCGCCCTACATCGGCGAAGAGCGCGCCCGTTTCATCAAGTACGGCGCGAGCCCCCGTGCGAGCATCGCCTTCCTGCAGGCATCCCGCGCCCTGGCCCTGCTGAACGGCCGCGCACACGTGCTGCCGGAGGACATCCGTTCGCTCCGTCACCTCGTGCTGCGCCACCGCGTGCTGCTGACCTTCGAGGCCGACGCCGAGGGCATCCGCAGCGAGGAGATCATCGACCAGATCTTCGCGTCCGTGCCCACGCCCTGACCCCGCCATGGCCAGCCTGATCACCCAGGTGAAGAGCAAGCTCTTCATCCACTCGTCGCGCAAGTCGCTGCACGCGCTCGACGGCGCCTACGCGTCGCTGCTGCACGGCCGCAGCCTCGACTTCGAGGACCTGCGCAAGTACGAGTACGGCGATCAGGTGCGCGACATCGACTGGCGTGCCACGGCGCGGCTGGGCACACCGCTGGTCAAGCGGCACCGCGCGATGCGGATGCACACGATCCTGTTCGTGGTCGACACGGGGCGGTCGATGGCCGCCCTCGCCCACGATGAGAAGTCGAAGAAGGATCTCGCGATCCTCGCGACCGGCGTCCTCGGTGTGCTGGCTCTTCGCCACGGCGACGACTTCTCTCTCGTCTACGGCGACTCGGACCGCGTGCGCCGTCGTGCACCCGGCCGCAGCGAAGGCGCCCTCGAGCACGCGCTGCGCACGATCGACCACGCGATCGACTCGAGCACCGCGTCGAGCGACCGCGACGCCCTGCTCTCGTACGTCACGCGCACGATCTCGCGTCGCATGATCGTGGTCGTGATCACCGACCAGGCCCCCGTGACCGATGAGACCGAGCGGATGCTGCGCCGACTGCGCGTGCAGCACGACGTCCTGTGGCTCACCGTGAGCGATGCCGATCCGGTGCTCGACCACACGACGGCCACGATCCGCAGCGACGTCGACAGCCTGTGGGAGGTGCCCGACTTCGTACAGGGCGACCTCGACATCATCCGCGAACTCACCGCCCAGACCGAAGCCGATGCCGCACGCCTCGCCGAGGTCCTCAAGCGCATGGAGATCAGCCACAGTGTTTTGGCCGGTCAAGACGACGCCGTCTCGCAGCTCCTGCAGCTGCTGAATCGGAGGTCGAATGCCCGGCTCTGATGAGCTGTATCCCCCGGCCCAGTACGGCTGGGGATGGCTCCTGCTCGCCTTCGGCATCCTGATCCTGCTGATCTCGGCCGCCTGGCTTGTGGCCGCCCTGACGCGCCCTCGGCGCGATCTCACCCTGACAGGCGAGGCGCAGGGTCCGCAGCTGCTCACCACCGACGTGCTGTCGCAGCTGCGCGTGGAGTACCTCGACCGCATCCAGCGCATCGAAGACGACTACCGCGCCCGCACACTCTCGGCCCGCAACGCGAACCTCGAGTTCAGCCGCGTGGTGCGCACGTTCGTCAACGAGTACAGCGGCCTCGAAGCGCCGGTTCTCGCCCTCGACGACCTCGTGTCGCGCGGGGTGCACCCCGCCCTGATCGACGCGATGGGCCGCCACTACTACCCCAGCATCTTCCGTCAGGGCCCCGCGATCGACCCGGTCGCCGGTGCCGAGGCCGCGCGAACGGTGGTGCGCACATGGCACTAGCGAACGGATGGCTGATCCTCGTCGCCGCGGGCGTCGTCGTGATCGCGATCGTGATCGGCATCGTCCTCGGCCTGCGCGGCAGTGCGAAGACCGAGGCGCATGAGCGCGCTCGTGTCGCCCGCGCCGAGCGCCTCCGCGCACTGCCGACGTTCCGTCAGGCGCTCAACCGCAGGATCCTCGCGCTGTCGAGCATCCTGCTGCTCGGTGTGGTCGCGGCGCTCTCGGCCGGTGTCGTGTCGGCCCGCCCGATGTCGTCGCAGACGATCCAGCCCGTCAACACGAGCCGCGACATCATGCTGTGCCTCGATGTCTCGGGTTCGATGAGCGAGGTCGACGTCGAGGTGCTGACCGTCTTCGAGGAGCTGCTCGAGGACTTCGAGGGCGAACGCATCGGCCTGACGATCTTCAACAGCTCCCCCGTGCAGATCTTCCCCCTGACCGATGACTACGAGTTCATCCGCGGACACCTGCAGAGCATGCGCGAGAGCTTCGACTACAACGAGCCGCTCCCCGAGCACTGGGTCGGCACGCAGAACGGCAACGGCGCGTCGCTGATCGGCGACGGCCTGGCCGCATGCGCGATGGCGTTCGATCACCCCGACGACGAGCGTTCGCGGTCGATCATCTTCGCGACCGACAACGAGATCAACGGCGCATCGATCGTGACGCTCGACGAGGCGGCCGCGTACTCCGAGTCGATCGGCGTGCGGGTCTTCGCGCTCAATCCGGTGCAGGGCAAGGATGCGGACGTCAGCGCCGAACTCTCGAAGGCGGCGGAGGCGACGGGAGGAGCGGCCTACGGCCTCCGCGACACCACCACCGTCGGCGACATCGTCGAGCAGGTGCAGGAGCAGGAGGCGACCGAGCTGAAGGGCCAGGCGCAGGTGGTCTGGACCGACACCCCGAACCTCTGGATCGTCGTGCTGATGATCTCGATGCTCTCGTTCCTCGTGGTGCTGTGGAGGGTGAGACTGTGATCTTCCAGCCCGTGCTCAACGTCTTCCTCCTCGTGCTGCTGTGCGCGCCCGTGGCGGCCCTGGCCGTGCTCGCCCTCACCCGGGCGAAGGGCCGCGACAGGGCGCTGTGGGTCATGAGACTGGTCATGCTGCTGGCCTGCTTCGTGATGTTCCTGCGGCCGGGCATCCCCGGCGGCGCCACCGAGACCCTCGCGACCGACACCGACATCGTGCTCGTCGTCGACACCACGGCCAGCATCGTCGCAGAGGACTGGGACGGCGATCAGCCTCGCCTCGACGGCGTGCGGGCCGATGTGCAGGCGATCGTCGACGAGTACCCCGGTGCCCGGTTCGCACTGATCACCTTCGACGCCTCCGCCGACCTGCGGATGCCGCTCACCACCGACACCACCTCGCTCGTGTCGTCGCTCGACGTGCTGCGCCCCGAGGTGACGAGCCAGTCCCGCGGCAGCTCGATCGGCCTCGCGAACCAGCTGCTCGCCGACACCCTCTCGAACGCGGCGACGGCGTCTCCCGATCGCTCGCGCATGGTGTTCTACTTCGGCGACGGTGAGCAGACCGTCACCACCGACCCCGAGTCCTTCGACGGCAGTGCGACCTTCACGGATGCCGGAGCCGTCCTCGGCTACGGCACCGCCGAGGGCGGCCCGATGCAGCTGACGACCGGCAGCGTCGACGGGTCGGGCTCGGGCGAGTACATCGAATACCAGGGGTCGAACGCGCTGTCGGTGATCGACGAGGGCAACCTCGAGGCGATCGCCGAACAGCTCGGCGTCGACTACCAGCACCGCACCGCGGATGCCGAGCTGACTCTGCCGGACGCGCCGTCGACCACCACCAGCTACTCCGAGTCCGGATCGGTCGGGAACGTCACCGAGCTCTACTGGATCGCCGCACTCGTGGTCGTGGCGCTGCTCGGGGTGGAGCTGGCGAGGGCGAGCATGCTCGTCGCGCGCCTGCGTCTGCTGCGCGCGCGGCCCGCCCGTGCTGCCCGAGGCGACCGCGGGCGTCGTGAGAACCGCCCCGCCGACATCGGGTCGCCCGCCGAGCGCGGCGAGACTCGTGGCACCGACCATCAGGGAGGTGCCGCATGACCGACCTGTCGACCCGCGAGGGCGCAGCTCCCGCCCCCGCCGACCTGAGGGCGGCGGCCGCCGCGTCGCTGCTCGCCTCGAACCGTCGCCGTCGCCTCGTCCGTCGCTGGATCGCGATCGGCACCCTGCCGCTCACGCTCGCCGCGCTGCTGTTCGTCGGGAAGATCCTCAGCATGTACGCGTTCGCGCACCAGTCGATCACCTCGTATGTGGCCGACGACTACGCGGGCTCCGAGTCCTCGGCCCGCGGCCAGGAGTTCCTCAACTGGTTCGAGCCGTACAAGGCGCCGTTCAATGTGGGCACGGCTCTCGCGGGTTCCGAGAAGCTCCCCGAGGCGCGCGCGAAGCTCGAGGAGTCCCTCGGGCTCGCGACCGGTGTCGAGGTCTGCAGCGTGCGCATCAACCTCGCCCTCGTGATCGAGCGCATGGGCGACGCGGCCCGTGCAGACGGTGACGGCGCGGGTGCCGCCGAACTCTACGGCGAGGCGCTGACGATCACGACCGAGATGCCCGAGGAGTGCGGCAGCGACGAGGCCGAGAAGCAGTCCTCGGACCCTGATCGCGACATGCAGCAGAGCGAGGACGACCTCGAAGACCGGCTCAAGCAGAAGCAGCAGAGCGAGGAGCAGACTCCCCCCGAGGAGGAGCAGCCGCAGGAACCCGACGAGCAGCCGTCGGACGACAAGCTCGACGACCTCAAGGACAAGCTCGAGCAGGGCACGCAGGAGCGCGACCAGCAGCAGGGCGATGACGGCGGCGGCTCCGGGACGGACAAGCCATGGTGATGGATCACGAGAAGCAGCGGGCACGCTACGTCGCCGGCACCGAGGGCGCACCGCCCGTTCCGCCGCCGGGAGGCTACCGCAACGCACGCCGACAGGCGGGCCCCATCACGACGCAGGTGCCGGGGGCTCCCGCGGCGAGCGCGACGGCCACGGCATCCGAGGTCTCCGCCGCCGAGCGGAAGCCGGCGAACGCGCTCGGATGGAGCGCGTTGATCGTCGGCATCCTGTTCGCGCTGATCCTGCTGATCACGATGGCGGTGGGCGCGACCGATGCGCTCTACGGCGTGACCATGCTGGCTCTGCAGCTCGTGGTCGTCGCGGTGATCATCGGGGCCCTCTTCTCGTCGCGGGGGCGCCGATTCGCCGTGATCGCGCTCGCGATCACGCTCGTGTTCAATGTCGCCACGGTCGGCGGGATCGGCGCTCTGCAGACGTCGGCCTCCGGCAGCTACGACGGCATGAAAACCGACGAGCAGAAGCACGAAGAGGCCTACCCCGGCATCAAGGACACGGATCCCCAGGATGCCCTGAACCAGCAGTCGCTGGAAGAGGTCAGGGCCGAGGCCGACGCGCTGTTCGCCGACATCCGCGAGCGCATCACCGCCGAGTACGGATACGAGTGGGTGAAGGTCGGCGACGAGGATCTGCGTCCGGAGCGCAACGGCTACGGCGGGGAGTCGATGCTGATCGAGTACAGCTCGGTCGGGTGGGCGACGACCGAGCCGATCCACGGCTACAGCCTCAAGCTCGACGTCATGAACACGATCGACCAGGTCGTCGCCGAGCACGGGATGCCCCCGCTGTACTCCTTCAACGGCGAGTACTCGGGTCTCGACCCTTCGGTGATCGCGAAGCTCTACGGCAGCGAGGATCCCCGCAAGCAGCACACCTGGGAGTACTACACCGACAACTACCCCGACCCGACGCGGCTGTACGCCAACATCTACGACCTCTCGAACGACCCGACGGGAGACTTCCTCACGAACCGCGAGGCGCAGAGCGCCCGCACGGGGGAACCCCTGGAGGGCCTGCAGATGGTCGTGATCGCGAGCGCCGTGCTCAGCGAGGCCGATCGCGCCGAGTTCGAGGAGAAGCTGAAGGACTACCCGGGATTCCAGTGAACTCTGCCTTGTCTACCACTGCGATGGTAACGTCGTGGCATGCACACGACCATCGACAAGGCAGGGCGGATCGTGATCCCCGCGTCGATCCGTGAACGCCTCGGCATCCTTCCGGGTCCGGTCGACATCATGATCGACGGCACCGGCATCCGGATCGAGGTCGCCGCTCCTGACGACCTCGTCGAGAAGGACGGACGCCTGGTCGTCCGCGGCAGCGGGGCCACTCTCACGCCAGATGACATCCGGGAGCTCCGGCTTGCCGACCAGCGCTGATCTGCTCCTCGACACGAGCGCCGCGATCGCCCTCGTCACGGAAGACAGTGCTGCCCACGACGCGGTCCGCTCGGCGTGCACGGGCCTCGGCCTCGGCCTGTCGGGGCACGCCCTGCTCGAGACATACTCGGTGCTCACCCGGCTTCCCGGCGGCAGCAGGCTGAGTCCCGAGGCCGCCGCGCGGGTGATCGCCCACGAGTTTCCCGGATCCGTCGCCCTGCCCCCTGACGAGGCGGTGCGGGCCGTGTCCGAGCTGGCCGTCGCCGGCGTCGCCGGAGGCGCCGTGTACGACGGCCTCGTCGCACTCGCGGCGCGGTCAGCCGGCATCACGCTGCTCACCTGCGATCGGCGCGCGATCGGAACCTACGCGAAGCTCAAGACCGACATCCGAATCATCTGATCGGATGCCGGCCGGCGACGCGACCGTTCGGCATCCCCTTCATCGGGCGGAGCGCGGCTCGAGGTGTCCGAGGAACACCAGCACGACCTGAAGCCGATCTCTGACCTGCCACTTGGCCATGACACGGCCGAGGTGGGCCTTCACGGTCGCCTCCGCAAGATGCAGCTGCTCGCCGATCTCGGCGTTGGAGAGACCCCGTGCCAGAAGTTCGACGATCGCGAGTTCGCGCGCGGTGAGCTCCGGACGCTGCCGGGAGTGCTCCGCGTTCGCGTCACCGACCGACATCGCGGAGAACCTCGTCCGGCGGGATGGATGCCGCTCGACACGCGGGGAGGAACGCCGCGGCGGCGAACGCGAGCGGCGGGATGAACAGCAGCGCGGAGAAGTAGGCGACCGAGTCGACCGAGATCGCCATGACCAGGGGCAGTCCGAACACGCCCGTCGGGAACACGAGGGCCAGGAGAGCCGCGCCGAGAGCACTGAGCGTCGCACCCGAGACCGCGATCACGGCGCCGAGCAGGGCGAACTGCGCCACGAACGCCCACAGCACACGGCCGCGACGCCATCCGAAGGCGCGGAGCACGCCGATCTCCGCGCGCTTCGCGCCGACGAGGGCGGCCGCCGCTCCTCCGCCGACCACGAGCAGGAACACGACGAGCAGGGCTCCCAGTACGACCTTCGCCATCTGCAGTGCGGCCTGGACCGGTTGCACCGCTGACAGCAGCGCGCCGAGACCTCCTGCGACGTACCCTCGGCCGCGCAGCTCGTCCACCACCTCCGAGAGGCGATCGGCACTGTCCACCACCGCGTAGATCTCCAGGTACTCCAGTCGACTCTGGATCGCATCCGCCGGCACTCCCTGCCCGATGGCCCGGATGCTGTCGACCCACTCCGGCAGAGCGTAGGCGACGTCCTCTCCGTCGAGACCGGCGAAGGCATCGTCGAACGCGCCGACAACCGTGACCTGAACGGCCACGCCCTCTCTGAGGTTCTCGGAGAGGTAGCGATCGTGCCGGGCGGTCAGAACAGCGCCGACGTCGGCGCCGAGCTCGTCGAGGTCGGATTCGGCAAGAAGGATCTCCCCCTCCGCCACCGGCTCGCGACCGTGCGTCACGCGCGGCTGCAGCGGCGAGAATCGCGGCGTCAGGAACGGCCCGACGGTCATCGACCCCGAGGACACCTCTATACCTGTCTGAGCCCACCCGACGGCGGACTCGATGCCCTCGACCGCCCGCACTTCGGCGAGGTCATCTGCATGGAAGAGGTCGCCCTGGGCGTCGGACTCGATCGACGGGCTGATCATGATCGCGCGCAGCACAGCGGCGCCGAGGCCCTCCTTCGTCGTGGCCGCCGAATCCGCGGTGTCGGAGGCGAGGGGGATGAGTGTCCCGAACACGGCGATGCCGAGCACGGAGAGGATCACGAGAGATCGGTTGGCCCGGACGAGGCTGGGAATCAGCCAGCGCGCCAGTGCGCTCGCACGCCGCATCACACCGCTCCGATCGCCACGCGACGGTCGGCGTGACCGGCGATCCGCGCGTCGTGCGAGGCGACGACGACGGCGCGTCCGCTGTCGACGGCGTCACGCAGGATCCCCCAGATCGCGCTCGCGTTCGCGTCATCCAGCGACGATGTCGGCTCATCCGCGAACAGGACGTCGGGATCCTTCGCGAGGGCTCGCGCGATCGAGACGCGCTGCTGCTCGCCCCCCGACATGGTCTTGACGCTGCGCGCCGCTCGCTGGCGGAGACCGACGCGACCGAGCGCGCGTTCCGCGTCCTCCCGGGTGATCGAGGGTGCCGCGAGCATGACGTTCTGCGCGGGTGTCAGCTCGGCGAAGAGACGCGGCGTCTGCGGGACGATCCCGAATCGCCGTTCGCGGACGAGGTTCCGGGTCGTATCGTCGCGTGCGACCTTCTGGCCGTCCACGATCACGGTCCCGGTGGACTCGAGGACGAGCAGCGAGGCGATGCCGAGGAGCGTGCTCTTGCCCGATCCTGACGGGCCGCTGAGCCACACCAGCTCACCTCTTCCGAACCGCGCAGAGGTCGGATGCAGCGCGACCTTGCCCGTGCCGTAGGTCTTCGAGACATCGATCAGCTCGATCATGGAGGTGGCCTCCGAAAACCAGCCCGAGGCTCGAAGATCCCGAGGCGGTCGAGCAGGAGCGCGTCGGCGGCGACGCTGCGCCACACGATCGGGGGCAGCGAATTCAGGTCGTCGCTCCACTGCCGCGTGATCTCATCTCCGATCGTCGCCGCTCACGATCGCGAGCGTTGATGAACTGACTCGTTCAGTGTGAATGCCCCATCGCAGCCGTGCATCCTACTTTTGTCTACATTTGAGGTCATGGAAACACGTATGACGGCACACCAGAATGACCGCCGTCGCCGCGTTCGGAGGGGGATCAGCTCGCGAGCGACAGACCCGCCGCGAGCGCGAAGCCCAGCACGGTGGCGAGCCCCGTCAGCTGCTTGGCCTTCTCCTGCGCGTCAGGCACCATCGAGTCGACGAGCATCACGAGCAAGGCACCTGCCGCGAAACCGCTCGCCCCGGCACGGAAGGCATCACCGGTCGCGCTCGCCAGCGCGAATCCGGCGACCGTGGCGAGCGCGCAGATCACTGCGATGCCCGCCCAGAGCAGCAGCACCCGCGACTTCGCCATCCCACCCTTGAGCAGATCCGCGGCCGAGCCGATCGACTCGGGGAGGTTCGAGACGATGATCGCGACGACGAGCGCGATGCTGACGGGCTCTCCCGATGCGAGGCCGATGCCGAGCACCAGCTGCTCGGGGATGCCGTCGAGCAGCGCGCCGAGGGCGAGGGGCGCACCGGCCCCTCCGTCCTTCGACTTCGCAGCTCGGGCATCCAGGATCCGGTCGGCGGCGAAGTAGGCCAGGGCTCCTGCCGCGACGCCGATCACCAGCGGGATCGGGCCGGCGAGGTGGAGCCCCTCCTCCCACAGCTCGAACGCGATCGAGGCCATGAGCGCGCCGGCGCCGAAGCCGAGCACGATGCCGAGCCAGCGCGGCGGCCACGTGCGTAGCAGTGCGAGCACCGCCCCGACGAACAGGGGCGAGGCCGCGACGACACCCCAGAGAATCGCTGCGCCCATGTGCCGCCTCCTTCAGGGCCACTCTGCCACGCGATCGGTCGCAACGGCGCCGTCACCTCTGAAAAGCGACACGCCGACCGCCGATAGACTGGGAACCATGTCCAAGGTCCTCCAGTCACTTCCCGTCGGCGAGCGCGTCGGCATCGCCTTCTCCGGAGGACTCGACACCTCCGTCGCCGTCGCCTGGATGCGCGACAAGGGCGCCGTCCCCTACACGTACACCGGAGATCTCGGCCAGTACGACGAAGACGACATCGAGTCGATCCCCGGCCGCGCCCTCGAGTACGGCGCCGAGGCCTCGCGCCTGATCGACTGCAAGACCGCCCTGGTCGAGGAGGGCCTCGTCGCCCTGTCGTGCGGCGCCTTCCACATCCGCTCCGGCGGCAAGACGTACTTCAACACCACGCCCCTGGGCCGCGCCGTCACCGGCACGCTGCTCGTGCGTGCGATGAAGGAGGACGGCGTCGACATCTGGGGCGACGGCTCGACCTACAAGGGCAACGACATCGAGCGGTTCTACCGCTACGGCCTGCTCGCCAACCCCCGCCTGCGCGTCTACAAGCCCTGGCTCGACGCCGACTTCGTGACCGAGCTCGGCGGCCGCAAGGAGATGAGCGAGTGGCTCCAGGCCCACGACTTCCCGTACCGGGACTCGGTCGAGAAGGCGTACTCGACCGACGCCAACATCTGGGGCGCGACGCATGAGGCGAAGACCCTCGAGCACCTGAACGTCTCGCTCGAGACCGTCGACCCGATCATGGGCGTCAAGTTCTGGGACCCCTCGGTCGCGATCGAGACCGAAGACGTCACCGTCACCTTCGAGGCCGGTCGCCCGGTCGCCATCAACGGCGTCGAGTACACCGACCCGGTGGCGCTGGTGCAGGAGGCCAACACGATCGGCGGACGCCATGGCCTCGGCATGAGCGACCAGATCGAGAACCGCATCATCGAGGCGAAGTCGCGCGGCATCTACGAGGCCCCGGCCATGTCGCTGCTGTTCATCGCCTACGAGCGCCTCGTCAACGGCATCCTGAACGAAGACACCCTCGCCACGTACCACGAGCAGGGTCGCCGCCTCGGACGCCTGATGTACGAGGGCCGCTGGCTCGAGCCGCAGTCGCTCATGCTGCGCGAGTCGATCCAGCGCTGGGTCGGCCTCACGATCTCGGGCTCGGTCACGATCCGCCTGCGTCGCGGTGACGACTGGACGATCCTCGACACCACGTCGCCGAACCTGTCGTACGGCCCCGAGAAGCTGTCGATGGAGCGCGTCGGCGACGCCGCCTTCGGCCCGGTCGACCGCATCGGACAGCTGACGATGCGCAACCTCGACATCGCGGACTCGCGCTCGCGCCTCGAGCAGTATGCGGGTCTCGGCCTCATCGGCGGCGCCACGGGCGAGCTCGTCGGCCGTGTGACCGCGGGCGAGTCGGGTGAGATCACGGGCGCCGTGGAGGGTTCGGTCTCCGAAGCCGACGAGAACTTCGCCGACGCCGTCGACACCGCATCCGAGGGCGCCGCCTTCGACTCGGGCACCGACTGACGCTCTTCTGCTGAGAGAGGGGGCGGATGCTGCGGCATCCGCCCCCTCTCTCTGTCTGCGCTCTCCGCATCTGCGCGCTCCGCATCCGCGCTCCCCCGCGCCGGACTCTGTGAGTCCGCCGAGTTATCTTGCACACACGTGTGCACTATAAGTACAATCGACGTATGACCACCCGTGCTCCCCGCCGCGACTCCGTCGAGAACCGCGCCGGCATCCTCGATGCGGCCCGCGCCACCCTGGCCGCCGACCCGCGAGCCTCGATCGACGTCATCGCCCGCAGCGCCGGCCTCTCGCGTCGCACCCTGTACGGCCACTTCGACGACCGCGATGCACTGATCCGCGAGCTCATCTCGGTCGGCGCGCAGCGCTTCAACGCGATCGCCGAATCCGTGACCGACGCCGACGCCCGCATCGCCCTCGCCCGCCTCGCCGCCCGTCTCTGGCAGGAGGCGGCGCACGTGCAGGTCGCCGCAGCGCTGGCCCTCGACGAGGCCCATGTCGAGCACACCGCCGACGCCCTCGCTCCCCTCCGCCGCACGGTCGCCGCACTCGCCCGCCGAGGCCAGGACGACGGCAGCTTCCGCACCGACCTCGCCGCACCGACCCTCGCGCGACTGATCGAAGAGGTCGCCCGCACGGTCGTGTCACGCACGGATGCCGCCAGCACCGGCGCCGCCAACCTCGCTGTCCGCACCCTTCTCAGCATCGCGGGGCTCTCCTGGCGCGAAGCCGACGAGCTGCTGACCGCTCACCCCGACATCGTCGACCCTCAGGAGGTCAGCGCATGAGAGTCACCCTGCATGACGTCAGCAAGGGCAAGGGCGGCCAGGCGCTGCCGACCATGAGCCTCGAGTTCCACTCCGGAGCCGTGCGCTTCGCCCTCGCCGAGACCGAACAGCGCCCCAGCGTGCTCGGCCTCATCGCGAGCGGCCGGATGAAGCCCGACACCGGCCGCGTCACGATCGACGGCACGGCGAACAACCGGATGCTGCGCCGCACGATCGCTCTCGTCGATGCCCCCGACGTCAGCGACCCGCACGCCGACATCACCCTCGCGGGCGTCGTCGGCGAGGAGCTCATGTTCGCCGGCGTCGGCGCGACGCCTCTGCACGCCCGCCGCTGGCTCTCCCAGCTCGGCTTCGGCGAGCTGGCCGGTGTTCCGATCGGCAACGTCGACCCGGCCGCGCGCGTGCGCATCCTGTGCGAGCTGGCGATCCTGCGCAAGGGCACCGAGGGCATCGTGCTCGTCTCCCCCGACCGGCACGGCGGCAGCCCCGACGGATGGTGGCGCATCGCGTCGGAGTTCGCCGACCGCGGCTACGCCATGCTCGTGATCATCGGCGGCTCGGCGGCCGTCGCCCTCGAGCGGATGCACGAGCTCGAGGCGATCAACGCCTCCGGCCCCGTCGAGCCGCTCGTGCTCGATGCACCTGCCGCCGACTCGGCCGATGAATCGGCGGATGACTCCGACGACGTCGACGACGAGGACGCGCCAGCTCACGTATCCGCTCCCCCGGAGGAGCCGGACGACTCCGACGATCGTGCCGACGCACCGCGCGCCGACACCGAACACGCCGGCGACGCATCGGATGATCTGGAGTCGCCTTCCCCCGAGACGGACGACGCCGACTCGGACGACGACGCGCAGGCCGCCGACGACACAGACACAGACACACACACGCCCCGGAACGGAGCCGAACGATGAAGGTTCCCTCGATGATCGCCGCCGAGCTGCGGCGCCTCACCGCCAGCAAGATGGGCATCATCGCCCTGATCGCGCTCGTGTGCGTGCCGATCCTCTACGGCGGCCTCTACCTCTGGGCCAACCAGGATCCCTACGCGAAGTTCCCCGATGTGCCGGTCGCGCTGGTCGTCGACGACGAGGGTGCGGCGACGCCCACCACAGGCACGGACGCTCCGACCGGAGAGACCGTCAACTACGGCGAGGACGTCGCCGAGAACCTCATCGAGGGCAATGCCTTCGACTGGCAGCGCATGTCGGCCGACGAGGCGGCGGATGCTCTGCGCGAGGGCACGGTCGACTTCACCGTCACGATCCCCGCCGACTTCTCGGCGGCGCTGACCTCCGCCGCCGGCGACGATCCGCACCAGGCGCGAATCGACCTCGAGACCAACGACGCCAACAACTACCTGGCCTCGTCGATGGGCACGCAGGCGGTCGAGAAGATCCGCAGCTCGGTGGCCGAGATGGTCGGCAGCGAGGCCGCGGAACGGCTGCTCACCGGACTCAGCGACGTGCGCGACAGCCTGGTCACCGCGGTCGACGGAGCGAACCAGCTCACCGACGGCGCCAACACGGCAGCCACCGGAAGCACGACCCTCGCCGACGGCACCAGCAAGCTCGCCAGCGGGACGTCGCAGCTCGCGAGCGGCGCGGCCACCCTCGCGTCGGGGGCCCAGCAGGTGAGCGACGGCAATCGTCAACTCGCCGACGTCGCCGACCGAGCAGGCTCGGCCGTGCAGCAGGCGACGAACGCGCTGCCTCAGGTGCGGGAGGACATCACGACCGTCCTGACCGACCAAGGTCTCACGCAGGACGAGATCGACCAGGTGCTGGCCACCCTCGATCCGCTCGGCACCCGTCTCGAAGAGGGCAACACCACCGTGCAGAACGCGGTCGACAAGGTCGATCAGCTCGCGGCGGGCGCCGCATCCGTGGCATCCGGCGCCTCGCAGCTCGCCTCGGGGGCGAAGACCGTCGCCACTGGAGCGGCGGCTGCGAACGACGGCGCGGCGCAGCTGCGCGACGGACTCGGCACCCTCGCATCGGGCACCGCCGAGCTGCGCGACGGGCTGGCCGATGGGGTCGAGCAGATCCCCGCCTCGACCCCTGAACTGCGCACCCAGCAGGCCGACACGATCGCCGACCCGGTGAAGGTGTCGAGCGACAAGGTCGCGTCCGCCGAGGACTACGGCGCAGGGCTCGCCCCCTTCTTCGCCGCCCTGTCGGCGTGGATCGGCATCTACGCGCTGTTCCTCATCGTCAAGCCGATCTCGCGTCGAGCCGTGACCGCCCTGCACTCGCCGATCCGGGTGACCCTCGCCGGCTGGCTGACCCCGGCCATGCTCGGTGCCGTGCAGATGCTCGGACTCATGGGGATCCTCGCGATCACCCTCGGCTTCACGTTCAACAACCCCATCGGCACGCTCGGCGTGATGATCTTCGCGTCGGCGACGTTCGCGGCGATCATCCTCGCCCTCAACGTCTGGCTGGGTTCCGTCGGACAGTTCCTGGGCCTGGTGCTCATGGTCCTGCAGCTCGTGACGGCGGGCGGAACCTTCCCCTGGCAGACTCTGCCCGCGCCCCTCGCTGCGCTGCACCATGTGCTGCCGCTCGGTTATGTCGTCGACGCCATGCGGCAGCTGATGTACGGCGGGAACCTCGGCAGAGCGGGCTGGGATCTCGTGGTGCTGGGCATCTGGCTCGTCGGAGCTCTGCTCCTCGCGGCCATCGGCGTGACGCGGATGACGCACCGTCGGACCCTGCGCGACCTGCAGCCGAGCCTGATCGGCTGACCCGAGCGTGCGGGGCCCGAGATCGGCCCCCGCACGCTCGACGGTTGTGGGTAGTATTCCGGGAGTGCGTCTCTGAGACGCGCTCTGGGGCTCGCTGGGACTGAGTCCCGCCGTGCCACCCGAAAGAGTTCTCGAAGATGACAACCGATTCGCCCGAATCCGCCGCGCCGTCGCGCCCCTCGCTGGGAGTGCGCATCGGACGCATCGCCTTCCTCGTGCTCGCGGGCCTGGTCGTGATCGCGGTCGCCGCCGCGTTCTTCGTGACCTGGACGATCCAGAGATCCTTCCCGCAGACCGAGGGCACGTTGCCGCTCGACGGGTTGCAGGCCGAGGTCACCGTGCAGCGCGACGAGAGCGGCATCCCGACGATCACCGCCGACACGACGCACGACCTCTTCTACGCCGAGGGCTTCGTGCACGCGCAGGACCGCTTCTTCGAGATGGACTTCCGTCGGCACGTCACCGCGGGCCGCGTGGCCGAGATGTTCGGAGAATCGCAGGCCGGAACGGATGCCTTCCTGCGCACCCTGGGCTGGCGCAAAGTCGCCGAAGCCGAGGTCGCCGCGATGGACGAGGTGACGCTCGGCTACTACCAGGCCTATGCCGACGGCGTGAACGCCTATCTCTCCTCGCGCTCCGGCGCAGAGCTCTCGCTCGAATATGCCGTTCTGGGCATGCAGAATCCCGAGTACGCCCCCGAGCCCTGGGAGCCCGCCGATTCGGTCGCCTGGTTGAAGGCCATGGCCTGGGACCTCCGCGGCAACGTCGAAGACGAGACCGAGCGCTCGCTGCTCGCGGCCGAGCTCGCCTCCGGGGCGTCCGAAGCTGCCGAGACGCAGGCCACGCTCGACAGGCTCTACCCCGCCTACCCGTTCGACGAGCATCCGGTGATCGTGCCGGAGATCTCGACGGTGCCCGCGGTCGGCACGGATGCCGCACCCGCCGCCTTCACGACCGACGAGAACGACGGCGAGATGCAGCAGGCCGCCACCAC
Organism: Microbacterium phyllosphaerae; assembly: GCF_017876435.1. NCBI lineage: Bacteria > Bacillati > Actinomycetota > Actinomycetes > Micrococcales > Microbacteriaceae > Microbacterium > Microbacterium phyllosphaerae. Next base: position 671,328 of record NZ_JAGIOA010000001.1, on the reverse strand, counting down.
GATCGAGTGGCAGGAGGCATCCGATGTGATCGAGGCGGCGAGCATCCTCGTCGGCGACGTCGGCGAGGGCATCGGCTCGAACTCGTGGGTCGTCTCCGGGGATCTCACCGACACCGGCATGCCGCTGCTCGCCAACGACCCGCATCTCGGCTCGTCGCTGCCCTCGGTCTGGTACCAGGTGCAGCTGAAGTGCAGCGAGGTCACCGACGACTGCCCCTTCGACGTGGGCGGCTTCTCTTTCTCGGGGCTGCCCGGCATCGTGATCGGCCACAACCAGAAGGTCGCGTGGGGCTTCACCAACCTGACCACGGACGTCACCGATCTGTACATCGAGCGCATCGAGGGCGACCAGTACTGGCGCGACGGCGCCCTCGTTCCTCTCGAGGAGAGCACCGAGACGATCAAGGTCGCCGGGGGTGACGACATCGAGCTGACGATCCGCTCGACCGTCCACGGGCCGATCATCTCGGGCCTCACCGACGACTTCACGGCGATCGCCGACGACCCCGAGCCCGGACTCGTGGCAGGCGGTGCGACCGGCACCGCCCCTGCCGGCGACGCCTCGGAGTATGCGGTCAGTCTCCGGTGGACCGCTCTCGACCCCGGCACAGCGGCCACAGCGATCTTCGCCCTCTCGACCGCTCAGGACTTCGACGAGTTCCGTGCGGCGGCCGCGCTGTTCGACGTCCCGGCACAGAACCTCATCTACGCCGACACCGAGGGCAACATCGGCTACCAGACCCCCGGACGCCTGCCGATCCGCGGCGCCGGAGACGGATGGATGCCGCAGCCCGGCTGGGACAGCAGCTACGACTGGACCGGATTCATCCCGTTCGAAGACCTGCCCGTGTCATACAACCCGTCCGCCGGATACATCGTGACCGCGAACAACGCGATCGTTCCCGATGACTACCCCTACTTCCTCTCGCGCGACTGGGACTACGGCTATCGCGCGGCACGCATCGTCGACCTGATCGAGAGGCGCTCCGCCGATGCGCCCCTGACCGCCGACGACATGCGCGACATCCAGATGGACAGCGAGATGTGGATCGGCAAGCGCCTCGCCACCGCCATGGACGAGGTGCAGGTGACGGGAGAGGGAACCGCGGATGCCGTCGACCTGCTTCGCTCGTGGGACGCCCAGAACGAGGCATCCTCCGCGGCCGCCGCGTACGCGAACGTCCTGTGGTCGAACCTCGTGCAGAACCTCTTCGCCGAACGCGACCAGCCCCTGCCGATCGACGGCCAGGGACGCCTGTTCACCGTGGTCTCCGACCTTCTCGACGACCCGACCGACCCGCTCTGGACGAACCCGACCATCGACGTCGCGAGCATGGACGAGATGCTCGCCCTCTCGGCCGAAGAGGCCTACGACGAGCTCTCCGCGCTGCAGGGCACGACGGTCAGCGCCTGGCGGTGGGGCGACCTGCACGCCATCACCCTGACGAGCGACACCCTCGGCTCGTCGGGAATCGCTCCGATCGAGGCGCTCTTCAATCGCGGCCCGTTCCCGGTGAGCGGCGGGGCCTCGGTCGTCAATGCCACCGGTTGGGAGCTCGGCGCCTCGTACGCGACGACCACGGTGCCGTCGATGCGCATGGTCGTCGACCTGTCCGATCTCGACGCCTCCACCTGGATCCACCTCACCGGAGCATCCGGCCACGCGTTCGACGAGCACTACATCGATCAGACGGCCGACTGGGCGGCCGGCATCCAGCGACCGTGGGCGTTCTCGGCCAAGGCCGTCGATGCGGCGGCCCGGCACACGCTGGTACTGACCCCGGCGGAGTAGACACCGAGGACGCGCGGGCGAGTCAGGCGGAGGCCGGCGCGGTCGCGGATGCCGCGGCGCGGCGCGCGATCAGCCAGATGCCGAACGCTGCCGCGAGGAAGATCGCCGCGAGCATCGCCCACCCCGCGAACCCGAACGTGATCGCCGTGGCGTTCACGACGATGGGCGACGCCAGCGCACCGAGCGAGAAGCCCATGCCGAACACGCCCTGGTAGGCACCGGCTCGCACGGGGTCGGCCAGTTCGAAACTCAGGCCCCAGGCTCCGGCCTGCGACAGGATCTCGGCGAACGTGTGCGTGATCATGCCGACGATGAGGATGACGATCGCCGCCCACGCCGGCAGCCCCGCGGCGAGCGCGTAGACGATGCACGCGGCGACCATCAGCCAGCCGGCGATCATCGTGACCCGCCCTGCGGTCCGCACATCGTGCGTGCCGCGAGACGCACGCACCTGGAACAGCACCACCAGTGCGGTGTTGATGATCAGGAGCACCGCGAACGTCGCCTCGGGCGCGTTGGTGTTCTCGGTGATCCACAGGGGCACCCCGAGCTCCGCGACGCCGAACTGCATGCCGAAGATCGCCGACAGCCCGCTGAGCAGCAGGTAGCGGGGATCGCGCCAGGGAGAGCGGCGGTTCCAGTCCTTGCGCTCGGCGGATGCCGCCGCGGTGGCGTGCGTGTCGATCGACCCGGTCTCGGTGTGCAGGACCCTCGTGCGGGTGCGGGCCGGAGCGTCGACGGTGGCGGTGAGGCGGAGGAGCGGGAGCGACCCGAGGGCGCAGATGACGCCGGCGCAGGCGATCACGATCCGATAGGCCTCTGCCGTCCCCAGTGCCAGTGCGATCGCGCCGATGCCGGACCCTGCCGCGATCGCGAGGTTCGTGACGGTGCGCAGCACGGCGCGGGCGTGCACGCGCTTCTCGGGTGCGAAACCGCGCGCGATGATCGCCGACCGCGCCGAGTGCCCGAGGGTGTCGAAGAAGCCGGCCAGGCTCGCGAGCAGCAGCGCCGACGCGAAGTCGCCCACGAAGGCGTAGGCGGCCAGCAGCACACCCCCGATGGCCTCGAAGCCGAATGCGAGGCGACGCGCACTCCACCGATCTGCGAGCCACCCGCCGAGGAACGACGCCACGACACCGCATCCGCTCGACACGGCCAGCACGATCGCCGCCTGCGCGGGGGAGAGACCGATGATCTGGGTGAAGAAGAGCACCGTGACGGCGAGGAAGACCCCGCGGCCGACGCGGGAGACGGAGGTCGCGGTGACCAGCGCCCGCAGGACCGGATCGCTCAGCGCGCCGGACAGCCGTGCGAAGAGACCCTTCGTCGCTGCCCGGCCCTCGCCCCCTTCATCGACCTGCTCGGGATCGGGGTGGGACGAAGACACCCTTTCATCCTCGCACGGCGTACAGAGCCGCCCTCTCACACACCGGTATGCGATAGGCGGACCTCGGTTCGTCACAGGCGGCCCCCTCGGTTAGCGTGGGTGGGTGGCCTCCAGTTACCTCGCCCCCAAGGGCACTCCCGTCACCCTGCTCGAGTTCGAGCACGGTGGATCGACGCTCATCGCGGAGACCTTCGGCGAGGGCGCGCACACGTTCCTGCTGCTGCACGGCATCGGCATGGGCCGCAGCGTCTACCTCGATGTGGTGCAGCGTCTGCGCGGCCGCGTGATCGCACTCGACCTCCCCGGGTTCGGCGAGGCCCCCGAGCCCACCCGCACCCTCACGATGGAACGCCACGCCGACCTCGTCGCCGCCTACCTGCGTCATGTCGGCGAAGGACCGGTCGTCGTGATCGGGCACTCGATGGGCAGCCAGATCGCGGCCGAGCTCGCCGCACGGCATCCGTCGCTCGTCGAGGGCGTCGTGCTCGCCGGCCCCACGGTCAACAAGGCCGCCCGCAACGTGGCTGCGCAGGCGAGCTACCTGCTCACCGACCTCATCGGAGAGAGGCCGCTGGTGATCTGGCGCGGGGCGAGAGAGTATCTCCGCGGCGGCCCCCACCTCATCCGCAAGATCAGAGCCACGATCGTGCACCAGCCCGAGAAGGCGTTCGCACGGATCGAGCAGCCCGTGCTGGTGCTGCGGGGCGAGAGCGATCCCCTCGCGCCGATGAGCTGGTGCCAGGAGATCATCGACGAGATCCCCGGCGCCGATCTGCGGGTGATCCCCGATCACGGCCACGGCACGCTGATCAGCGACTCCGAACCCGCGGCACGGCTGATCCAGGGCTTCGCCGACAACCTCTGACGCACGCTCACCCGCGTGACCCGGACCCGGGTTCGCAGGACTCAGCGCAGCGGCGGAGGGGTCGTCGGCAGGAGCATCGCGTTGCGACGAGACCGCGTGAGCAGAAGGATGAACGCGCTCAGACCGCCCATGAGCAGGGCGAAGACCACGCCGAACGCGATCAGGAACACCGTGACGGTGCTCTGCTCCATGACGATCCCGACCACCGCGACGACCGCACCGATCACCGCGATCGCGGCCACGCACCAGCCGACGATCATCGACGCGAGATAGCCGCGGGGACCTGCGTGCCCTGGACGCACGCCGAACCGCGTGCCGAGATACCAGGTCCATCGCGAACCCGTCCACCACCGGCTGGCCTGTCGCGTCATCGGGTACCACCCGGCATCCGGCCCGTCGACCTCGCCGGGAAGCGGCCCGACAGACGCATCCACGACCGGCGCGGACTGCGGAACGGGACGCTTGCGCACGGTGAAGGAGTGTGCGGCGCCGGCGATCCAGATCACGGCCACGGCCATCAGGAACACGGGAACCGCGAAGTTGCCGGGGTTGCGCGAGATCAGCGCCGCGGTCAGCTGCAGCAGTGCGAGCACGAGGAACACGATGCCGAGCGTCAGCCCCACCACGGGCGGCTCGACAGCCAGAGCGTCGGGCCGCGGCTTGCCGGCACGCACGCGGTACGGCGTCCACATCACGCCGTCCCACCAGCGGACGTCTGTCGTGCCCGGCACCGGATACCAGCCCATCGGCGGACTCGTCGGCGGAATGTCTCGCTCGTGCGCCGTCCACTGCACTCCGTCCCACCAGCGCTGCCGCCCCGGTGTACCGGCGTCATACCACCCCTGTGGCGTCGACATGTTTCCCCCCTCCGACCCCTCAGCCGGCGCCGGGAGGGGTCTGCTTCGAATCGGCGAGCTCGTCGACCACGAGGCTCCGCTCGTCGGTGGTCCCGTTCCGATAGGCCTGGCGTCCGACGATGTGCGCCGACAGCGGAGCCGTCGCGAACTGCATGAGCACGACGGGGGCGACGATAGCGAGGCCCACGAGGATGCCGCCGACCGTCCGCTGCGACAGAGCGATCGCGAGGCAGATGAGGATGAGACCGAGCACCTGCGGCTTGGTCGCGGCGTGCAGCCTCGACGGCACGTCGCGGAAGCGCAGCAGGCCGACTGCGGCCGAGAGGCAGAGCACCGCGCCGAGCAGGATGAGCACGAGGATCGCGACGTCGATGACGGCGTCGGGGATGGCGAGACCGAACACGTTCATGGTGTCGTGTTGTCCCTTCTGGCGACGAACCGGGCGACCGAGATCGACCCGAACACGCCCACCGCCGCGATGATGAGCAGAACCGGGATGTTGCGGGTGTGCCCGTTGATCGCCATCTCGGCTCCGAGCACGCACATCACCTCGGTGAGCAGCACGTCGGAGGCGACGGCCCGGTCGAGGATCGACGGGCCACGCACGATCCGGATGATCGTCAGGATGGCGGCGATGCCGAAGACGACCGAGATCACCAGCAGCAGGATGTTCATCGGGCACCGCCCTTCGTCACTCCATCATCGCGTGCCGCACGTGCCGACCGCTCGTCAGCCTTGAGGGCACGGTACTGCTCCGGAGCGCCCAGCGCGCGAACGACTCGGCGCTCCCAGCGGAGCACTCCCTCGCGCTGCTTCTCGACGTCGGCGAGGCTCCGCACCCCGATGACGTGCAGGTACAGCACCTGACGGTCGCGGTCGGCTTCGACGACGAGAGAACCCGGCACGAGCGACGAGACGACAGAGACGTGCGTCATCATCAGGTCGTCGGCGTACTTCAGTGGCACGGCGATGATCGCCGCTCCGGGCTGGCGCCGGAAGTCGAAGACCTGCGCGGTCACCGAGAGCGCGCCCTGCAGCACCGCGAACAGGAACTGCACGACGAGCAGGACCGCGTACCAGATGTTGATCCGGCCCGAGAGCTCGACCGTCGGCAGCCGGAACACACGGGTGACGAACACCGCGACGACGAGTCCGGACAGGAAGGCGAGAACCGTGAACTGGCTCCACAGCAGCATCCACAGCACGACCAGCCATGCGAGGAACGGCAGCTGCACGCGGATGTCCCGCCAGAAGTGACGGCCGGTCTCGGTGGGGCTCATCCCTCCACCTCGTCTTCCAGCTGGATCAGGCTCACGGGGTCGAGCAGAGCCTCACCGATGCGGTCGCACAGCGCGTAGAGAGGGCCGGCGAAGACCGTCAGCGCCACGGTGACCCCGACCATCCCCGCGGTCGCGACCGTCATGATCGTCGGGATGCGGCGGCGCTCCTGCTGCTCGTCGGCGGCCGGGGCGTTGCCGAGGTACGAGATGCGGCCCTCGGTCTCGGCCGAGTCCTCCTCCTCGCGCCAGAACGCGAGGTTCCAGGCGCGCATCAGCGCGTAGAGCGTGAGGAGCGAGGTGACGATTCCACCCGCGATCAGCACGATCATCAGGGGGGTGCCCACCGACGCCGCCGCCTCGAAGAGCGCGAACTTGCCGATGAAGCCGGAGAACGGAGGAAGGCCACCGAGGTTGATCGCCGGGATGAAGTAGAGCACGGCGATCACGGGCGCGACCTTCAGCAGCCCCTTCACCCGGAGGATCGAGGTGCTGCCCGCTCGACGTTCGATGAGACCGACGGCGAGGAACAGGGTGGTCTGCACGATGATGTGGTGGACGATGTAGTACACGGTCGCGCCGATCGCGGCGGGGGTCGCGATCGCGAGGCCGAAGATCATGTAGCCGACATGGCTCACCAGAGTGAACGACAGGATCCGCTTGAGCTCCGCCTGCGCGACGGCGCCGAGCACGCCGACGATCATGGTCGCGAGGGCGATGATCAGCAGCAGGGTGTCGATGCTGTTGTCGGCGAACAGCTGCGTCTCGGTGCGGATGAGCGCGTAGACGCCGACCTTCGTCAACAGACCCGCGAAGACCGCGGTGACCGGCGCCGGCGCCGTCGGGTACGAGTCGGGCAGCCAGAACGACACGGGGAAGATGGCGGCCTTGATGCCGAATGCCACCACCAGCATCAGGTGCAGCACCAGCTGCGTCTCCTGCGGCAGCTCGGTCATCCGCTCGGCGATCTGCGCCATGTTGACCGTGCCGAGCGCGCCGTAGATCATCGCGATCGAGGCGAGGAACAGGATCGACGAGACCAGCGAGACGACGATGTAGACGGCGCCGGTGCGGATGCGGGACTCGGTGCTGCCGAGGGTGATCAGCACGTACGACGCGACGAGGAGGATCTCGAATCCGACGTACAGGTTGAAGAGGTCGCCCGCGATGAACGCGTTGAAGATTCCGGCGGCGAGGATCAGGTACGACGGGTTGAAGATCGAGATCGGCGTCTCGTCCGTGCCGTCGGCGGCTCCCTGACCGATCGAGAAGAGGAGCACGGCGAGCAGCACGATGCTCGAGATGAGCACCAGGAGGGCGGCGAGCCGGTCGACGTAGAGCACGATGCCGAACGGCACGGGCCACCCGCCGACCGAGACGGCGAGCGGAGCGCCGGCGTCGACGACCACCAACAGCACGGCGGCGATCACCGAGACGATGGCGAGCGTCGCCACCGTGACGAAGACCTGGAGGCGCGGCTTACGGCCGAAGATGAGGGTGACGGCCGCGCCGAGCAGCGGAAGTGCGACGAGAAGCGGGACGAGGGCGCTCATGTGCGGTCCTCCCCGTCATCCGTGTTCTCTGATCCGCTGTGCTCCGCGTCGGCGTCCTCGGGCGGAGCCGATTCGCCGGCCAGGGTGGATGCCGCCGCATCCGCAGACCGCGACTGCGTCGGCCGATCGACCGGAGCATCGTCGTGGATCGCGGGGTGGTCGCGCATGTGCAGCACCGTGATCGGAGCCGTCTGCACGCCCACGAAGTCGGTGGTGGCCTCGTCGTCGGCGGCGTCGGCCTCGTCGTCCATGAGATCCTCGTCGGCATCGGTGCGCTCGCGGAGCGCGATGTCGGCCTCGTCGTCTTCGACGGTGTCGGCCTGGCCCAGCTGCCAGGAGCGGTAGATGAGTGCGAGGAGGAACGCCGAGACGGCGAACGTGATCACGATGGCCGTGAGGGTGAGCGCCTGGGGCAGCGGATCGCTGAGCTCGCCCTCGGTGCCGAAGAAGGGCGCGTTGCCCGGAACTCCCATGACGATGAGGAGCAGGATGTTGGTGGCGTTGCCGAGCAGCAGGAAGCCGATCAGCACGCGGGTGAGGCTGCGCTCGAGCATGGCGTAGACGCCGCACGCGAACAGCACGGCCATGATCACGATCAGGGTGAGGGAGACATCCATCAGATGGTCGCCCCCCGTTCGCGGAACTCCTGCGCCTGGCGGTCGACCTCTGCACCGAGGCTGCGCAGCACGTCCAGCACGAGACCGATCACGACGAGGTAGACGCCGATGTCGAAGATCGTCGACGTGACGAACTCCATATGGCCGATGCCCGGGATCTCCCACTCCCAGAACGTGCTGGTCAGCGGAGCCATGCCGAAGAACAGCGGAACCACGGCGGTGCCGACGGCGAGGATGAGGCCGGTGCCGAGAAGACGACCGGCATCCGTGGGCGCGGCGGCGCCGAGCTCCCAGCGACCACCGGCGACGTACCGCATGACGAGCGCCATTCCGGCGACGAGTCCGCCGGCGAATCCGCCGCCGGGAAGGTTGTGTCCGGCGAAGAGCAGGAAGATCGACACGACGATGATCGTGTGGAACAGGATGCGGACGATCACCTCGAGCAGGATCGACCTGTTCTCGGGTTTCATCTTCTGACCACCGACGAGCCAGGCGCGAGGGCTGCTCTCGTTCTCGGAGGTCTGGAAGCGCACGCCCTCGGTCGTCTCGACGAGTGGGCGGCTGAGCGTGCGCCGGCGACGGGCGTTGGGCAGCGTCTTCGTCGCCGCGAGCATGTCGGCGCGGTGCGTCACGAAGACGAGAGAGGCCACTCCGGTCGCGGCGAGCACGAGCACCGACAGCTCGCCCATCGTGTCCCACCCGCGGAGGTCGACGAGCGCGACGTTGACGACGTTCTTGCCGTGCCCGATCTCGTAGGCGAGCTTGGGGAAGGCCTCGGAGATCGGGTCGGAGACGCGCGACTGCGTCGCCACGATCGCGACCAGGGCCATGGTGAGTCCCACGCCGACGCCGAGCAGGGCGCGGGGGATGCGGCCGACGGATGCGTTGTGCTCGCCCATCCGCGCCGGAAGACGTCGCAGCACCAGGGCGAACGTGACCATGGTCACCGTCTCGACGAGGATCTGCGTCAGCGCCAGGTCGGGGGCGCCGCTCGTCGCGAACAGCACCACCATGCCGAGTCCGGTGATCGAGACGAGCACGACGCCGGTGTACCGCTTCTGCGCGCGAACCGCCATGACCGCGGCCGCGGCCATCATCGGGGCCACGACGAGCTGAGCGGGCGTGTGCCACGCCGAGAGCTGGAAACGCTCGACGTCGGTCGCGAGCAGCGCCGTGATCTCTGCGGCGACGAACACGACGAAGATCGTGCCGACGTACACCGGGAGCGAACCGCGCTGGGTGAGGGTCGTGCTCAGCACCGACAGGCGATCGATGCCGCGCATCACGAGGTAGTAGACGTCAGCCGCGGTGAAGCGGATGAGTCGCGCCTTGCGGTCCCAGCCGGTGCGCACCGTGAGCAGGAACAGCCCCGCCCCGAGCAGGATCGAGAGGATCGAGATGCCGAGAGCGGGCTCGAGTCCGTGCCAGAGGGCGAGGTGCCCTGGACCCTCTGCGGCGACCCCCTCGGCGTCGAGGCCGGGGGTCGCGGTCAGCGCGTATCCCTGCAGGGCGGTGTCGAGCGCCGGGGCACCGATCCCGGCCGCGAGCGTGATGCCGGCGAGGATGATCGGCGCCGAGAGGAAGCCGACGGGAGGATCGGGCCAGGCGGTGTCGGGCAGGCGGTCGCCGACGGCATCCCGCTTCTTCCAGAAGGCTCCCCAGAGGAAGCGGATGCCATATGCCGCAGTGAGAATGGACCCGAGGCTGACCCCGATGATCGCGACGAGACCCCAGGGCGAGCCGTGCATCGCATCGTCGAGGAGCGCGGTGAGCGTCGACTCCTTCGCCACGAACCCGATGGTCGGGGCGATGCCCGCCATCGAGGCCACCGAGATGAATGCCGCCGTCGCCATGACCGGCGCCTGCCTGCCCACCCCGCTCAGCTCGTCGATGTCACGGGTGGAGAGCTGGCGGTCGATCACACCGACGATCAGGAACAGTGCCGACTTGAACAGCGCGTGCCCGATCACGAGCGCGAGCCCTGCCAGAGCGCTCGCCTGCGTGCCGTAGCCGATCACGATCGAGAAGAACCCGAGCTGGCTCACGGTGCCGAACGCGAGGATGCGCTTGAGGTCGGTCTCGCGCAGGGCCTGGATGCCGCCGAGCAGCATCGTCACGATGCCCAGCGAGATGATGATGGGCCGCCAGGGGCCGGTGAACGCGAAGATCGGCGCGAAGCGGGCGATCAGGTAGATGCCGGCCTTCACCATCGCCGCGGCGTGCAGGTACGCGCTCACCGGGGTGGGCGCCGCCATCGCACCGGGCAGCCAGAAGTGGAACGGGAAGATCGCCGACTTGCTGATCGCTCCGATCAGGAGCATCACCACGGCGGCATCGACGATCGGCCCGGTGGGCGCGAGCTCGAGGATCTCGCGGATGCTGGAGGTGCCCGAGTCGACCACGAGCAGCACGACGCCGACGAACATGACGAGCCCACCGAGAGTGGTGACCAGGAGTGCCTGCAGGGCGGCACGACGGCTGGCCGCACGGCGTCGGTAGTGCCCGATCAGGAGATACGAGAGGATGCTCGTCACCTCCCAGAACATGACGAGCATGACGAGGTCGTCGGTCAGGACGAGACCGTACATCGCGCCCGCGAACCCGAGCAGCACGGCGGCGAACTGACCGATGCCCGCCGAGTCGTCGTGGAAGTACCAGCGGCAGTACAGCAGCACGAGTGCGCCGACGCCGGTGACGATCAGGGTGAGCACCCAGCCGAGCACGTCCATGTGCATCGACAGGTTGAGCCCGAGCTGGGGGATCCACCCCACCGAGACGAACGGCACGGGGCCGTCGAGCACCTGAGGGGTGAGGACGAGCGCGTGGACGAATGCCGCTGCGGGAATGAGAGCCGCGATGGCGAATGCCTGAGATCCCAGCCAGCGCACCAGCACGGGCATCACGATGGACCCGAGAAGGAACACAGCGAGGAGCGTCAGCATATACGCGGCTCCTCGAAGCTCGTCGGCCGGGGGTGCGGCGCAGGCGGGCGGGTGTCGAGACTCAGTTTACCTTGATATTTCGCGCTTCCGGGTCGATGATGTCGCTTTCGAATCGCGCAAATGGCCGATTCCTCCCGGCATTTCGGGCAATTTGCGCGATTCGAAACCCGGAATCAGATCATTCGGATGCGTTCGCGGCCCGTCGTGCGAGAGCGGGGCCGAGCCTCTCGTACGAGTTCTCGATATGCGCCCGCATCGCCTCGGCGGCGGCTGCGGCGTCTCGTCGACACAGGGCGTCGAGGATGCGCTGATGCTCATTGGCCGTGTCGTCTTCGAAGTCGTGACGGAAGTTCAGTCGGTACAGGTGCATGTGCGAACGCAGCCGCACGATGGCCTCGGCGAGCAACGGGCTCTCGGCGTGCTCGGCGATCAGATGGTGGAAGCGCAGGTCCTCATCGATGAAGCGGCGGTAGTTGCGGAAGCTCTCCTCCTCGTCGGGAGCAGATGCGGCTCGCATCTGCGCGACCGACTCCGCGAGCTCCGCCTCCGTGTCGTCGTCGAGGCGCGTCGAGGCCCGGCGCGCCGCCTCGGGTTCGAGCAGCTCGCGCATGTCGTAGAGGTCGCGAAGACCCGCGGCGTCGAGCAGCGGCGCGGCGACGTACCCCTTGAGCGCCCGCTTCGCGACCAGGCCTTCTGCCTCGAGACGCGTGAGCGCCTCCCGCACGGGCGTGGGTGAGACGTCGAGGTCGCGAGCGACCGCGTCGATGTTCACACGGGCACCCGGCTCGATCACGCGATCCATGAGGAGGCCGAGCACCGCGTCGTACACGTCATCGACGAGCGCGCGACGCGCAGGGAGCGGCCGCGGTCCGCGGGCTTCGTCGTCGCCGAACATGAGTCTCATCGTACGGGGTGCCCTTCGTGCCTGATCAGACCCCGTTCTCGCAGCTCGTCCCACACGTCGCCACCGACGGGCCGAGCGACCAGTCCGCTGTTGCGGGCGACCTGCTCTGCGCTCGCTCCGCCCATCACGATCGCCCCCACGGCCGGGTGGGTGAGCGGGAACTGCGCCGCCAGCTCGGGAAGTGTGCGGCCGTGTCGATGCACGACGCCGGCGATCTCCTGCGCACGCTCGACGACCGCGCGGTCCGCGGGACCGTAGTCGAACGTGGCGCCCTGCCCCGGAGCATCCGTCGCGAGGATCCCCGAGTTGAACACGGCGGCCGCGAGCACGGTCACGCCGCGCTCGTCAGCGACAGGGAGCAGGTCGTCGGCGGCGGATTGATCGAGCAGCGTCCACCGCCCCGCGACCATCATCACGTCGGCATCCGTCTCACGCACGAACCTCGCGAGCATCGCGCTCTGGTTCATGCCGGCGCCGAACGAGCGGATGACGCCCTGGTCGCGCAGTTCGCTGAGCGCGGGGAAGGCGCCGTCGAGGGCGTCACGCTCATGCTCGTCGGGGTCGTGCACGAGCGCGATGTCGATGCGGTCGAGACCGAGGCGCTCGAGCGACTGCTCGATCGAGCGCAGCACGCCGTCTCGCGAGTAGTCGCGCACGCGACGGTGGTCGGCAGGCACGTCGAACAGGTTGTCGAGGTCGGTGCGACCGGCGGCATCCTGCGGCACGAGCAGCCTGCCCACCTTGGTCGAGACGATGAACTCGTCGCGAGGCAGCTGCCGCAGACTCTCACCCAGCCGCCGCTCGGCGAGGCCGAGCCCGTAGTGCGGGGCGACGTCGAAGTACCGCACGCCGCCCGCCCACGCCGCGGGCACGACATCGGGCCATTCGTCCTCGCGGAGCGCCTGATAGAGGTTGCCGAGGGCTGCGGCGCCGTACCCGACGGGCGGAGCGGAGAGCCCGCCGCGTGCGATGGCAGTGCCCTTCGGAGCAGACCGTGCGCCGACGGAGACGGGGATGCTCATGCGACGATCAGCCGCCCGAGCGCGTCGTGGTCCCAGGCGATCCCGAGCCCCGCCGCCGTCGGCGCCCAGCCGCGCCCGTTCTCGATGCGGATCTCGCCGGTCGTGACCGCCCGCAGCTGGGGGATGTGCTCGAGGTAGAGCGCGTTGGGGATCGCGCAGACGAGCGACACGTGCAGCTCCATGAGGAAGTGCGGCGCGACGGGCGCGTTGAACGACTCGGCGAGGTGCGCGATCTTGAGCCACGGCGTGATGCCTCCGACGCGGGCGACGTCGGCCTGCACGATCGACGCCCCGCCCCGCTGCAGGTGCTCGCGGAAGTGGCCGAGGGAGTACATGCTCTCGCCGACCGCGATCGGCACCGACGTCGATCGCGCGAGCAGCCGATGCCCCTCGATGTCCTCCGCCGGCAGCGGCTCCTCGAACCAGAAGACGTCGACCTGCTCGAACAGCCGTGCGCGGCGCACCGCCTCCGCGACCGAGAACGACTGGTTCGCGTCGACCATGATGTCCATGCCGGGCCCGACGGCGTCGCGCACGGCGCGCAGTCGCTCCAGATCCTGATGCCCGCGCGGCATCCCGACCTTGATCTTGACCCCACCCATGCCGCGTTCCTTCGCGTCGACGGCGTGGGCGACCAGCTCGTCGGTGCGGAAGTGCAACCATCCGCCCTCGGTGTCGTAGACGGGCACGGAGGGTGACGCCCCGCCCGCGGCCACCCACAGCGGAAGCGCGGCTCGGCGGGTCTTCGCATCCCACACCGCGGTGTCGACCGCGGCGAGCGCCAGCGCGGTGATCGGCCCGACCGTCGTCGCACGCGTGATGCCGAACAGCGCGAGCCACACGGCTTCGGGACGTTCGGCCTCGAGGCCGATCAGCGCAGGGAGCAGCGTCTCGCGCAGCAGGCTCAGCACCGCTCCTCCGCCGGTGCCGATCGTGTAGCTGTAGCCGGTGCCCTCGGTGCCGTCGGCGGTTCGCAGCCGCACGAGGATCGTCTCCTGCTTCACGAACGTCTGCAGAGCATCCGTCCGCTCGGTCTCGACCGGCAGGTCGCACAGCTGCGCCTCGGCATGCACGATGCGGCTGCCGGCGGTCGCATCCGCCCTGACCTCGAGGAGGCTCCTGGTGGTGTCGTGTGTCGTGGTCATCAGCGTCCTCCGAGTCCGCCCAGGGTGACCCCTTTGATGAGCTGCCGTTGCAGCAGCAGCACGAGGATCAACGAGGGGATGACGGCCAGTGTCGACGCGGCCATGAGCAGAGACCACTGCGTGCCGAACTGTCCGGTGAACATGCCGAGCCCGAGGGGCACGGTGGCCATGTCCTGTGTGTTGATGATGATCAGCGGCCACAGGTACGAGTTCCAGTAGCCGATGAAGGAGAAGACCGCGAGCACGCTCAGCGGAGCGATCAGCTGCGGCAGCAGCACCGACCATAGGGTGCGCAGGCGCGAGGCGCCGTCGATCAGTGCCGCCTCCTCGTACTCCATCGGGATGGTGAGGAAGAACTGCCGCATGAGGAAGGTGCCGAACGCCGTGAACGCGAACGGGATGATGAGCGCCGCGAAGCTGTCGTTCCATCCCCAGCTGTTGATCATGATGAACAGCGGCACGACCAGCACCTCCTGCGGCAGGACGAGGGTGAGCACGAACAGCAGGAACAGCTTGTCGCGGTACTTGAATCGCAGCCGCGAGAACGCGTAGGCCGAGAGCACGGCGACGATCACCGAGAGCAGGGCGCCGAGGATCGCGACGGTCAGCCCGTTGAGGATGAACCGGCCGAACGGCACGACGGTCCACGCCTCGACGAAGTTCGCCCAGCGGATCTCCGAACCGAAGATCTGCGGCGTCGCCGTGAAGACCTCGTTCTCGGGCTTGAGGGCGGTGAGGAACATCCAGATGAAGGGGAACGCGAAGATCAGCGCCACCACGGCGATGGCTGCGGTGTTCAGCCACTCCTTGAGGGAGTCCCGGCGCTGACGCGCACGTCGGGGCAGGCTCACGACGTCACTCATAGTTCACCCACCTGCGCTGACCGACGAACTGCAGGGCTGTGATGAGCATCACGACGAGGAAGAGGATCCACGCGAGGGCGGATGCATAGCCGAGGCGATCGAAGACGAATCCGTTGCGGTACAGGTACAGCACGAACGTGTTGGTGCTCTCGCCCGGTCCGCCCTGTGTGAGGAACAGGGGCTGCACGAACACCTGGAAGGCTCCGATCATCGTCATGGTCGAGCAGAAGAAGAGCGAGGGCGAGAGCAGCGGGAGGATGATGAACCGCAGCCGCTGCCAGGCCGAGGTGCCGTCGATGCGGGATGCTTCGAGCAGCTCCTTCGGGATGGCGCTGAGGCCCGCCGACAGGACGATCACGTTGTAGCCGAACGACTGCCACACCGACATCGCGATCACCGAGGGCAGCGCCCACGCCGAGTCGGACAGCCAGTTGGGACCGTCGATGCCGACGGTCGCGAGCATGGAGTTGATGAGCCCGTCCTGCGAGAGGAGCAGCCGCCACACGAGCGCGTTCGCCACCATCGGGGTGATCACCGGCAGGAAGAAGACGACCCGCCACACTCCTGCGGCCTTCATGCGCGTGTTGAGCCACAGCGAGATCGTGAGGGCGACGAAGAGGTTGAGGGCCGTGTAGACGATCGCGAAGATCAGCGTGTTGCCCAGCACCGTGTAGAACGTCGGATCGCGGAAGAGCTTGACGTAGTTCTCGAACCCGATGAAGTCGGGGCTGCCGAACAGCTTCCAGTCGAACAGGCTGATGAACGCCGACCCGAACAGCGGGGTGAGGATGAAGAGGACGAACCCGATCAGCCCCGGCGCGAGGAAGGCGACCGCCACCCAGCCGTCGCCGCGCCGCCTCCGCAGACGCGGAGCCCGCGGGGCGGGGGTGCCGAGTGGCACCCCCGCCGCGCCGGGCATCGGGGAGGAGGCCGTGGCCTCCGTCCGCTCGCTCATGATGGCCATCGGCTCAGCCCGCCACCGAGTTCTGGATCGTGTCCATGATCTCCTCGGCCGTGAGCTCACCCCGGTAGCCCTGCACGCCGTACTGCGTCATCAGGGTCTCGACCTGGTTCCAGGTCGGGGTGGTGCGCTGCGGGGTCGCGTCGGCGAGCAGCGCCTCGACCACCTCGGCTGCACCCTCGGTCTTGCCCTCAGCCCATGCGGGGAGCGCCTCGATGCGGGCCGGGACGATGCCGCGGGCCTCCGCCTGCTTCTCCTGCACCGAGACCGAGGTCAGGGCCTCGATCGCTGCGAACGCCTCGTCTGGGCGATCGCAGTTGGCGGCGATGCCGAACCCCGATCCGGCGGTCATCGCCGCAGCCTTGCCGCTCGTCGACGGGACGATCGTGACACCGAGCGTGAAGTCGGCGGCATCGGCGAAGCTGCCGTACATCCACGGACCCTCGATGAGCATCGGCACCTCGCCCGAGGTGAACGCCTGCTGCGAGACCTCCGAGCCGTCGGCGGCCTCGGGCGCCTTGGCGACCTGCTCGACCGACACGAGGTCGAAGAAGCTCTGCACCTGATCGACGAAATCGGAGTTCGTCAGGTCGAGCTCTCCGTCTTCGGTGACCGCGGGCACACCGTCGGCGAGCGACCAGGCGTTGGGGATGAAGATGCCGGGAGCGAGCGCGAGGCCCTTCTTCTCTCCGTCGGTCAGCGCCTTGGCATCCGAGATGAACTGGTCGCGGGTGTATTCGGTGCCGGGCAGATCGAGGCCCGCGTCCTGGAACGCCTCGACGTTGTAGAAGAGCACGATCGGCTCGGCGTCGTAGGGGATCGCGCGGATCGTTCCGTCGACCGTCATGCCGCTGAGCATCGAGGCGTCGATGTTGTCGATGTCGAAGCCGCTCTTCTCGATCAGGTCGTCGAGCGGCATCAGCAGATCGCCGAGCTCCTGCGCTCGCGCGGCCTGGGTGGTGAGCAGGCACGGCGGGTTCGAACCGCTCAGTCGCGTCTTCACCTTGGTCCAGTAGTCCGAGAAGCTCGGGCCCTCGACTGTGATGTCGAGGTCGGGGTCTTCGGCCTGGGCGCCCGAGATGAAGTCGGCCCACTGAGCCTGGTCGCCTTCACTGGCGGCCCATGTGTAGAGCACGAGCGGGCCGCCGGCGTCGCCGCCTCCGCTGCCGGATCCGCTGGCGCAGCCGGCGAGGGTGATCGCGGTGAGGCCCGCGACTCCGGTCAGGACGAGACGCTTCGCGCGTCGGGATGAGAGTGCATTCATTCTGTCTGCCTCCTTCATTGGATGCTGATTCGATGCGATGGGTGAGGGGGGTGTTGCTCGGGTGTTCGGGTACTGCTCGGGTCACTCGGAGAAGTCGATGGCGACGACGTCGATCAGGGCGCCGCTGGGCTCGGGTGCGACGATGCGCAGTTCGCCGAGGTCGTCGCCCGCCGTGGATGCCTCGTGCACCTCGAAGCTCGCGTCGTGCTGCAGCTCGAGGTCGTCCGCGAGGCGATGCACGCGGGTGATCCTGCGCACCGGAAGCCCGCGCACGATGATCTCCTCGACGGGCAGTGCGGTCAGGTGCAGGTAGAGGCGTCCGGCGCGGGCGGTCGTCGGTCCGTGGAAGTCGATGCCCTCGGTGGGCTCGACGCCGATGACGGATTCGGCGTGCGCCTGCATCCATCCCGCGAAGTCTCCCAGCCGCTCCTGCTCGACCGCCGGCAGAGTGCCGTCGGGGCCAGGACCCACGTTGAGCAGCAGGTTTCCGCCGCGGGCGACGACGTCGATGAGCGTGACGAGCAGCGACCTCGCGGACTTCTCGTTGTCGGGGCCCTTGCGCCACGCCCAGTGGTCGCCGATCGTGAGGCACAGCTCCCAGGGCCCGGTGGGAGGCGTGAGAGGGAAACCCTGCTCGGGGGTGCGGTAGTCGCCCTGGCCGGGAAGGCGGTCGTTGATGACGACGTCCGGCTGCAGCTCTTTGATCAGGCGGCGCAGCCCCGGCGAGGTCCACTCTACGGCCGAGCGCTCCCAGTCGCCGTCGAACCACAGCAGGTCGATCTGCCCGTAGTTCGTGAGCAGCTCGGTGAGCTGAGCGCGCACGTAGTCGAGGTAGCGCGACCACTCCTCCGGCGACGAACGACGGTGGCGGTCAGTGGCGTCCGGGGTGTCCGCGAACTCCGCGAGGCCCGCGGCCGGCCAGTGCTCGAGCTTGTACGGCAGGTCCTCGTCACGGAACGCGGGATAGTCCGCGTGATTCCAGTCGGGAAGGCTGTAGTAGATGCCGACCTTCAGACCCTCGGCCCGGACGGCCTCGACGAACTCGCGGGTGATGTCGCGCCCGAAGGGGCCGTGCTCGACGCCGAAGTCCGACTGCTCGGTGAAGAACATGTTGTATCCGGCATGGTGACGCGCGGTGAAGACGACGTAGGTGGCGCCGGCCTCCCGCACCCGGCGGGCGAGATCGGCGGCATCCCACTCGGTCGGGTCGAACGTGGGCGCCGTGGCCTGGTACTCGGCCACCGTCACGGCATCCTCGACCGCATCCACTCCGGGGATGATCGAGCGCCCGACCAGCGGCCAGGAGATCTCGATCCCCTGCTGCGACGCCTGATCCCAGTGCACGAAGATGCCGAAGCCCGCCCCGCTGAACCACTCCCCACCGGGGATGCGTTCTGTGGGCCGTCGGAAGCCTGCGTCCGTCATCGAATCTCTCCTTTGAGTTCAAGATTTCCTATAGGATACGTGATAGACGAAACCGTTCACAAGGGTGTGATGAAAGGTGCCGACCATGGCGATGTTCAAGACCGATCCCGTTCGCCCCGACGCGTATCGAGAGTTCGAGCGGCCTCTGCCCGAATGGTTCCGTGGCGCCGCGCTCGGGATCTTCGTGCACTGGGGCCCCTACTCCGTGCCCGCCTGGGCGGAGCCGACAGGCGAACTCGGAGCGGTGCCGAGGGAGGAGTGGTACGCCCACAACCCCTACGCCGAGTGGTACGCGAACACGATGCGCATCGAAGGCTCCCCGGCTCAGATGCACCATGAGCGGGTGCATGGCGGCGCTCCCTACGACGACTTCCTCGACGCATGGAAGGCCGAGGACTTCGACGCCGACGAGGTGCTCGCCGTGGTCGCCGCGACGGGAGCCGGCTATTTCATCCCCACCACCAAGCACCACGACGGGGTGACCCTCTGGGACGCACCGGGAACCGACGGGCGCAACACGGTCGCACGTGGTCCGCGGCAGGACCTGATCGGAGCGTTCGCGGATGCCACGCGCGCGGCGGGACTGCGATTCGGCGTCTACTACTCGGGCGGACTCGACTGGCACTTCTCGGGGCTTCCTCCCATCGAGCACGATGACGACCCGGCTCCCGACGACCTCGCCTACGCCGAGTACGCCCACGATCATGTGATCGACCTGATCGACCGCTACCGCCCC
Organism: Microbacterium phyllosphaerae; assembly: GCF_017876435.1. Lineage (NCBI taxonomy): Bacteria > Bacillati > Actinomycetota > Actinomycetes > Micrococcales > Microbacteriaceae > Microbacterium > Microbacterium phyllosphaerae. Next base: position 651,718 of record NZ_JAGIOA010000001.1, on the reverse strand, counting down.
GACATCCTCTGGGGCGACATCCGCTGGCCCGTCGCAGGGATCGAGCCGGGCCCCAAGAGCCTCGCGCATGCGTTCCAGACGTTCTACGAGCGCGTGCCCGACGGGGTGGTGAACGACCGCTGGGGCGAATCGCACTGGGACTTCCGCACCAGCGAGTACGTGCACGGCACCGCAGTCGAGGTCGGCGAGGCCTGGGAGAACACGCGCGGCATCGGCCTGTCGTTCGGCCACAACCGCAACGAGACGAACGAGCACCTGCTCTCGGCGCACGAAGCCGTGCGTCTGCTCGTCGACGTCGTCTCGCGCGGCGGCAACCTGCTGCTGAACATCGGACTCGAGGCATCGGGCAGGATCCCCGAGCTGCAGCGGCAGACCCTCGAGGGGATCGGCGTCTGGAACCGGCACTACGGCCACGCCGTGGTCGGCGCGAGGCCGGAAGGGCGGATGCCGGCATCCGACGAGCCCTGGATCCGCTGGACGCGCACGGATGACGCGGTGCACGCCGTCGTCGACCAGACCGGTCCGGTGCGCCTGCCCGACCCCGATCGCGTCCTCGACGAGAGCACGGCCCGCATCGGCGAGCGCCATGTCACGGCCGAGCGCGTGGATGGTGGGATCCTGGTCGATGTGGAGGATGCTGTGACCCCCGTCGCGATCTCCTTCCGAACCCGGGACTGACGAGAGGCCTCTTCATGCGCATCGCACTGCACTCCGAGATCCGCGACGGCGCGGTCGACGACTACCGCACCAACCACGCCCGCATCCCCGAAGCCCTCGCCGCGACGTTCGCGCGCATCGGCATCCACGACTGGACGATCTGGCGATCGGGCCACCGTCTCTTCCACCTCGTCGACTGCGATGACTGGGATGCCGCCGTGGCTGCTCTCAAGGACGACCCGGCCGACCACGCCTGGCAGGCCGACATCGGCCGGTTCGTCGAGGTCTTCCGCGATGCCGACGGCGACGAGGGCACAGCGCCCCTCGAGCAGATCTGGGATCTGCGGGCTCAGGCCTCGTCCTGACCCCGAACCGTCTTCTCGACCGGTTCGCCGAACCTTTCGAATCGCGCATATGGTCGTGAATCGTGTCCGGATGCGGCCATTCACGCGATTCGAACGTGCGCGGGCCGTGGCAGAGTAGCCCCGTGACACGGGCATGGGTGCGAGAGCTGGCCGGGTGGATGGCGGCCGCCGCCGTCTCGCTGATCACCGCAGCCACGGTGGCGGCGTCCGCCCGCGCCGAGCTGATGTTCCGCGACGGCGACTCACTGATCGTCGCGATGGTCGCCCGGTCTCTGCTCGCCGGAGACAAGCTCGACTGGGCCATGTCGAGCGTGCTCTTCCTTCCCGAATCCGCCGGCTTCGCGGCTCTCGACGCCGGCCTCCCCCTCGGCGCGAACGGGCTCTTCGCGGTGAGCGCGGCCCTGAACCTGCTCGCCCTGTACGGGGCGATACGCCTGGTCGCGGGCCGGTCCCGCCCGGGTTCCGCTCCGGTCGTCTGGTCGATCATCGCTCTCGCTGCTTTCGGCGCCCTGGCGATGACCGAGACGTCCGCGTCGCGCGACGCGCTCGAGCTGGCGTCGCTGCAACTGACCACCACCTACTACTCCGCGACGGTCGTCGCCGTGGTCTTGGCGGTCGGCGTCGTGCGGCGGATGCTCGATCGATCGGCCCGAAGCATCGGACTCGCCGTCGCCCTCGGTGCCGTCGCCCTCGTCTCGACCCTCACCAACCCGCTCTTCGCCGTCTGGGCGACGGTGCCGCTGATACTCGTCCTCTCGGTGGCCGCGCTGCTCGACGCGGGCCGGCGGACCCGCATCCTCACCCCGTCGGTCATCCTCGTCGGAGCGACCGGACTCGGATTCGTCGCACGTATTCCGTTCGCGGCATGGATCGCGAACACCGGAGCCGGATACGCACAGCCCGAGCTCTGGCCGGAATCGATCGAGTACTACGGCGGGCTGCTCGCGAACCGTCTCTCGACCCCGCCCGGCATCCTCGCGCTGGTGATGACCCTGGCTCTCGTCACACTCGCCGTGGTCCGCACCGTCCGCGCCCCCGACGTCGGCTCGAGGCTGGTCGCCGCCGCGGCCTGGATCATGCCGCTGGTAGTCGTCGTCGGCGCCATCGCGCTCGGCACCCACGCGGCGCGCTACCTCCAGCCGGTCGTCTTCGCACCGCTGCTCGCCCTCGTCGCCGCGCCCCGGGCGGTGACCTTCCCCGTACCCCTGCGCCGAGGGGCGGCCGTGACGGCCGGCGCGCTGCTCCTGGTCGGGGGCGCCCTCAGCATCCCCCGCCTCGCGGATGCCGCCCAGCAGCCCGACCCCGATCTCGCCTGCGTCACCGACTGGGTCGACACCTCCGGTCGCACCGGCGCAGGGCAGTTCTGGACCGTGCGGCTTCCGAAACTGCACCTCGACGACCCGTCACAGCTGGTCCAGGTCGACCACCGGCTCAACGCCTACGCCTGGCTCGTGAATCGCACGGACTTCGCCGTCGGTGAGGTCTCGTTCCTCGTCGAGGATTCGCAGACGGTGCAGTGGGATCTTCCGGTGTCCGCCGTCCCTGACGAGGTCGTCGACTGCGGCCGGTACTCGATCCTCGACTTCGGCGACGCGACGCTGCCCCTCGGGCCCGCACACAGCTGAGAGTCGTATCGCACTTCATTCTCAATCGCGCGGCAGGCACGCATCGAAGGAGAACGCATGAAACGAAGGAGCGGAGCAGACGGATGCTCCTTCCGAACGCGAGATCTCCTTCGCAGCGTGCGCGGACCCGCGTGACCGCATCCCGAACGCCGGAGGCGGCGGAAGAGACGATCAGCGCGCGGGCGGTGCCGTCGTCGTGCCCTCGCGGAACCGACACGTGAGGTGCAGCGTGAGCCCGGGCTCGCCTCGCAGCATCCGGGCGACCTGCTCGCCCGCCGCACGGCCCTTCTCGACGGCGGGCTGCACGCTGGTGGTGAGCACGAGGTCGCCGAGCCCGTCGGCGGCGATGCCGTCGAACCCCGCGACCGACAGGTCTTCCGGAACGCGGAGCCCGAGCTCCTCCGCCGCGCGGATCACTCCGACGGCGATGAGGTCGCTCTGGGCGAGGATGGCGGTCGGTCGAGACTCGGCATCCGCCAGCAGCTGTCGTCCGGCGAGAAGCCCCTCATCGATCAGGCTGCCTCCGGCCGAGATCGCCGGGGCGTCGGGGAAGATCTCGCGCATGCCGGCGAGGCGGTCGATCGTGACGTCGACGGTCGCGGAGTCGATGCGCTCCTGCGTGACCGACCCCCGGTCGCGCGCGGTGTCGAGCGGCAGGGTGACGAGGGCGACGTCGCGGTGCCCCAGGTCGTGCAGGTGGCGGGCGACGTCGGCGGCCGCTGCGGCATTGTCGAGGGTGATCCTCGGGATCCCCTCTCCGGCATCCCCCTCGATCACGACGACCGGGAGCCCGCGGCTGCGGACGATGTCGAGCGAGGCCTTGGTGCGACCGGAGCATCCGATGAGCACGACCGCATCGACGGGAGCGCTCGAGAGCGAGGATCCGTCATCGCCCGGCTCGTCGCGCATGAGCAGGATGCCGGCACTCAGATCGGCCATCCCATCGGTGAGGCCGTCCATCATGGCGGTGGTCACGGGGTCGAGGAACGCCGCCCGCAGGTGCCCTTCGAGCACGACAGCGACGATGCCGCTGCGTCCTCGTCGAAGAGATGCGGCACGAGGGTCGGGGCCGGCGTAGCCGAGCTCGGCGGCGACCGCGAGCACCCGCTCGCGCGTGGCCGGCGCGACGTTGGCCTTGCCGCTGAACACGACGGATGCGGTCGATGTCGCGACTCCCGCCGCGCGGGCGACATCGGCGATCGTCGCTCGGCGCGGGGTCTCATGACTCGTCATACTCCGAGGATAGCTCCCCCGGTTCCGTCGCATCGAATCGATTCGATATGCTGTGCATCATGGACACGGCTCTCTCCCGATCGCAGTACGTGCGCTGGCGCACGGCGATCTTCGCGATCTTCCTCGCCAGCGGTCTGTCGATCGCGACCTGGGCATCTCGTGTCCCCGACATCAAGCTCGCGCTCGAGGTCGACAAGGCTCAGGTCGGCATGCTGCTGCTCGGCGCGGGGATCGCGTCGATCATCGGAATCTCGACGAGCCCCGCGATCATGGCGCGCACCGGCGCACGCCTCGGCATGATGGTGTCGATCTTCACGTTCGCCTCGGGTGTCGCCCTGATCGGCATCGGAGCCAACGTGCTCGGCTCGTACGCCGTCGTGCTCATCGGCCTCGTGCTGTTCGGCCTGGGCAACGGATGCGTCGACGTCATGATGAACGTCGAGGCCACCGCGATCGAGCAGCACTCGGGAAAGACGATCCTCCCGCTTTTCCACGCCTTCTTCAGCTTCGGTACCGTCATCGGCGCAGGGCTCGGCGCACTCGCCGCACAGCTGCAGATCAACGTCTTCACCCACACGCTCGTCATCGCGGTGCTGATCGCGGCGATCGGGGTCGTCAGCATCGCGAGCGTCCCCCGCCGCCAGGAGGCACTCGACCCGAGCGTGGACGATGGCGAGAAGCCGCACTGGCGCGATCGGATGCATGTCGCGCTGTCGGCCTGGCGCGAGCCCCGCACATACGCGATCGGCGTGGTGATGCTCGGCATGTCGTTCGCCGAGGGCGGCGCCAACGACTGGCTCGCGCTCGGCGTCGCAGAGGATCACGGCGGCGGAACCGCGCTCGGCGCCGCCGCTCTCGCCACCTTCTCGGTCGCGATGACCGTGGTTCGCGTCTTCGGTGGGCCTCTCGTCGACCGCTTCGGCCGCGTGGCCGTGCTGCGCATCCTCGCGGTCGCAGCGGCATCCGGCATCCTGTTGTTCATCCTCGCCCCCAGCCTCCCGCTCGTCTTCGTGGGTGCAGCGCTATGGGGAATCGGCGCCTCGCTCGGCTTCCCGCTCGGAATGTCCGCCGCAGCGGACGACCCCGCGAAGGCAGCCGCGCGCGTGAGCGCCGCCGCGACGATCGGCTACATCTCATTCCTGGGCGGCCCGCCGGTGCTCGGCTTCATCAGCGAGCACATCGGCCTGCTGAACACGCTGTTCATCCTCGTCGGCCTCGTCGTGCTCTCCGGTCTGTTCTCGGGCGCAGCCCGACCCCTGCGCCAGGACGAGATGTCGACGCCGCCCGTCGCGGTGAAGTCCACCCCGTAGGTCAGCGCGAGACGAGGAGTCGCGGCGTCGGGCCTTCGAGCCGGGCAATGGCGATCTTCACATCGCCGAGCTCGACCTTCACCTGGGCGACATCGAGCTTCACCTCGCCGAGCTCGACCTTCACCTGGGCGACATCGACCTTCACCTCCCGGAGATCGGCCTTCACCTCCCTGAGATCGGCCTTCAGTCCGGCGATATCCGTCTCCAGGTGGCCGAACCGCGCATCGGCGCGCTGCTCGGACTTCTCGAACCGCGCATCCGTGCGCGTGATCATCCATCCGAAGCCAGCCGCCAGCCCCACCAGTGTGGACGCGACAGTCACGATCATGGTCACGACTTCGATCGACACCGTCATCTCCTCATCCTCGACGTGTCCGCCCAGAATGTCAGGATCCAGTCCGGGGTCGATGGCGTGGGGCGCCCGTAGCCGGTCGATGTGGAAAGATCGCCAGACGCGCCCGCCGCCGCAGAAGGAGTCCGCCCGACGAAGTAGGCTCGACGGGTGCGTCTCGTCATCGCCCGCTGCTCCGTGGATTACACCGGGCGGCTCAATGCTCATCTCCCGCTCGCCACACGTCTTCTCGTGCACAAGGGCGACGGGAGTCTGCTCGTGCACTCCGACGGCGGCAGCTACAAGCCGCTGAACTGGATGAGCCCGCCCTGCTCGCTCGCCTCCGAGGAGCCCGGTGAAGAGGAGTCGATCGCCGGCGTCACCGAGGTCTGGCGCGTCACGCACAAGAAGACCGGCGACGCGCTGCGGGTGCAGATCTACGAGATCCTCCACGACACCACGCATGAGCTCGGCATCGACCCCGGCCTGCAGAAGGACGGCGTCGAGGCCGACCTGCAGCGACTTCTCGCCGAACAGGTCGAGCGCATCTCCGACGGCGCGACGCTGGTGCGCCGCGAGTACCCGACGGCGATCGGTCCGGTCGACCTCCTGGTGCGGGATGCCGACGGCGCGGCCATCGCGGTCGAGATCAAGCGCCGCGGCGACATCGACGGCGTCGAGCAGCTCACCCGCTACCTCGAGCTGCTGGGTCGTGACCCGCACCTCGCACCGGTGCAGGGCGTGTTCGCCGCACAGGAGATCAAACCGCAGGCTCGGGTGCTCGCCGAGGACCGCGGCATCCGCTGCCTCGTGCTCGACTACGACGACATGAAGGGCATCGAGTCCGGCATCCCCCGCCTCTTCTGAGGCGAGCTGCACAGATGTTCACCGCGGTCGGTCGCACCGTGCACTGCCCATAGGCTGGAAGACATGGCTTCTTCCCCTTACTCCTGCGTGCTCTGGGACGTCGACGGCACGATCGCCGACGCATCGGTCGGCATCCTCCGCCGTCTGAACGTCGCCCTCACCCACTTCGGGCACCCGGCGCCGACCCGCGAGGAGCTGGTGCACTGGATCGGCCCGCCGATGTTCGAGTCGTTCCAGGCGCAGGCGGGGATGACCCCCGAGCAGTCCGCAGAGGCCGTGAGCTTCTATCGCACACTCGGCAAGGCCGACGGCTACACGACCGACGTCGTGGCCTACCCCGGCGTGCCCGAGATCATCCGCGATCTGCACGCCGCCGGTGTACCCCAGGCGACCGCGAGCTCGAAGCCCGAGATCCAGGTCGACGCGATCATCGACTTCTTCGAGCTGCGCCCGTACTTCCTCACGACCGTCGGTGCGACGCCCGACGAATCGACCCTCGCGTCGAAGACCGACATCGTGGCCGAGGCCCTGCGCCGTCTGGCCGAGCGCGGAGCAGACGTGTCGCGCCCGGTGCTCATCGGAGACCGTCACCACGACGTCGAGGGCGGCAACGCGAACGGCGTGCCCGTGATCTTCGTCGACTGGGGCTTCAGCGACACGCACGAAGGCGATGAGGCCGCGTTCCGCGCAGCATCCGCCGACGAGCTGCGCGCGCTTCTGTTGAGCTGAGCCCGGGCTCGCCGCCTCGGGAGGAGAACTCTCCCTGGGGAGGAGCCTCAGCCCGCACCGCTCCTCCCGAGAGGCAGATCTCCTCTCGAGAGAGTGTCCGGCGCACGTCGCCGGCCGAGCACAAGCCCCTGGGATCACCCCACGAAGCACAGAACTCCCTGCCGGAGGTCGCAACGAGTTGCGGACCCCGGTCAGGGAGTTCTGTGATCGTCCGCTCAGAGCGGACGGATGTTCTCAGCCTGCAGGCCCTTGGGGCCCTGCGCCACGTCGAACTCGACTCGCTGGTTCTCTTCAAGAGAGCGGTAGCCGGATGACTCGATGGCGGAGTAGTGCGCGAAAACGTCAGCGCCGCCGTCGTCGGGGGAGATGAAGCCGAAGCCCTTCTCCGAGTTGAACCACTTAACCGTGCCCTGGGTGCTCATGTACTGCCTGTTCTGCTGGAAAGAAGCCGACGCAGGATGCCCCGACGTGCTCCACGCTAGTGGAGCACGCGCTGAGCGGAAGTCCCGAGGTCAGCCCGTAACCCAAATGTTGCACGAGCGGTAACCGTCGGTCACACAGGAGGCGCTCGTCTCGGCATCGAGAGGGGCCGGAAAAATGGTGTGGCCCTCACCGCGGGGGGAGCGATGAGGGCCGAAGACGACCGGAGGGTGCGTCAGATTCCAGCGTAACCCCTCCGCAACCCGTTTGTCCCCCATTTGGGGGACAAATCTGAAAAAAGTTGGAAAGTACAGCGATCAGCGGCCCTCTCGAGCAGCCCGTTGGGGACAGAACCACTCGAGAGGGCCCAATCGCGTGCACGGATCGCCTTTGCCTCTGGGGAAGGCAGCCCGTCATCTGGGGTAGACGGAGACGATCAATCCCCTGTGCACGCACTCCCACACTAGGCGAGCACGCCCCGCGGCGCCATGGGGGTTGCCCCCGGACGAGATCGGTGAGAATCTTCCGCCCGTTTCGCGCCCGTCAACCGCGAGTAGCCTGATGACGTGACCATGCTGAACAAGGACATGACGCTGTGCATCTCGCTGTCCGCGCGTCCGAGCAACAACGGAACCCGCTTCCACAACTTCCTTTACGAGGAGTTGGGGCTGAACTGGATCTACAAGGCATTCGCCCCCACCGACCTCGGCCAGGCGATCGCGGGCGTGCGCGGCCTCGGCATCCGCGGATGCGCCGTCTCGATGCCGTACAAAGAAGACGTCATCGCGCTCGTCGACCGCATGGACCCGTCGGCCACCGTGATCGACTCGGTCAACACGATCGTGAATGACGACGGCGTGCTCACGGCCTACAACACCGACTACAGCGCGATCGCCCAGCTGATCGAGCGCAACCGACTCGACCCTTCTGTGTCCGTGCTGTTGCGCGGCTCCGGGGGAATGGCGAAGGCCACGGCCGCGGCTTTCCGTGACGCCGGGTTCTCGCGGGTCACGATCGCCGCGCGCAACGAGCAGCGCGGTCGCGGGCTCGCCGATCTCTACGGGTTCGACTGGACGGCGGATGCGGATGCCGTGACCGCCGACATCATCGTGAACATCACGCCGCTCGGAATGGCCGGAGGTGCAGACGAGCACACCGTGTCGTTCTCCGAGGCGCACATCGCGGCGGCATCCGTCGTGTTCGACGTCGTGGCGCTTCCGGCCGAGACCCCGCTGATCGCCGCGGGACGCGCCGCCGGCAAGACCCTCATCACAGGAGCCGAAGTCGCGACCCTGCAGGCGCTCGAGCAGTTCGTGCTCTACACCGGCATCCGCCCGAGCCCCGAGCAGGTCGCCGCTGCCGAGGAGTTCATGCGGGCGCAGTAGTCACCGCGCCCGCATGGGCCGATCGGCTCAGCCGTTGAACTGAGCCGGGTGGGGCCCTGTGCGACCGTCGCGCTCGAGAGCATCGATCGTCGCGAGTTCCTCGGCCGTGAGTTCGAAGTCGAACACGTCGAGGTTCTGGGCGATGCGCGCCGGGGTCACCGACTTGGGAATCACGATGCGCGCCTGCTGCAGGTGCCAGCGCAGCACCGCCTGCGCAGGCGTCTTGCCGTGGCGGTCGGCGATCTCGACCACCGAGGCGTCACCGAGCACGGCGCCCTGCGCGAGCGGGCTCCACGCCTCGGTGACGATCCCCCGCTCGGCGTTCGCCGCGGCGACCGCGCGGTTCTGCAGCGCCGGGTGCAGCTCGACCTGGTTCACGACGGGCACGATGCCCCCCTCGGAGGCGATCCGCTCGAGGTGCTCGGGTTCGAAGTTCGACACACCGATCGCGCGTACGCGGCCCTCGGCGTAGAGCTCCTCGAGAGCCCGCCACGTCTCGGGGTACGTCCCGAGTGCGGGCGTCGGCCAGTGGATCAGGAACAGGTCGAGATGGTCGAGGCCGAGGCGTTCGAGCGACTCGTCGTACGCGCGAAGTGCGGCGTCGTAGCCGTGGTCGGCGATCCAGACCTTCGAGGTCACGAAGAGGTCGTCGCGGGCGATGCCCGAGTCGGCGAGCGCGCGGCCGACGCCCGCCTCGTTGCCGTAGATCGCCGCGGTGTCGATGCTGCGGTATCCGGCGTCGAGCGCCGCGGTGACGGCCGCCGTCGTCTCGGCGTCCGGCACCTGGAACACGCCGTAGCCGAGCTGCGGCATCTCGATGCCGTTGTTCAGGGTGACCGTGGGGATGAGGGGAGTGTTCACTGCTGTGTCCTTCTTGTTCTATACGGGGTCGACGTCGTCAGGCGGCGACGGTCTGGAAGCTGCCGGTGGTGGTCGGCGCGGGCCGCCGTGCGGTGACCACGGCGATCACCATGACGACCAGGGCGGATGCCGTGATCGCGGCACCGATCCAGATGGGTGAGGTGTAGCCGAGGCTTGCGGCGATGCCGAGGCCCCCGGCCCAGGCACCGAGAGCGTTGCCGACGTTGAACGCACCGATGTTCGCGCCGGAGGCGAGGGTGGGCGCTCCGCCGGCGTAGTGCATGATGCGGCTCTGCAGCCCCGGCACCGTGCCGAAGCCGAACGCTCCCATCAGCACGAGGATCCCGATCGTGACGGGCTGCGACCACGCGAAGAAGCCGAACAGCACGAGCACGACGACGAGGGCGGCGATGAAGATCAGGAGCGTGCGGTCGATCGAGCGGTCGGCCAGACGTCCGCCGATCCAGTTGCCCGCCACGAGGCCCGCGCCGAACAGCACGAGCAGCCAGGGCACGGTGGTGTCGGCGAAGCCCGTGACACCCGTGAGCGTGTACGCGATGTAGGTGAAGGCACCGAACATGCCTCCGAACGCGAGCGCGGTGACGATGAGCGAGAGCCAGACCTGGCCGGACCGGAAGGCGCGGAGCTCGCTCCGGAGGCTCACCTGCGGGCCGGTGGACTTCGGGGCGGTGACGAGCAGCGCGATGCCGGCGAAGGCGACCACGCCGATCGCGGAGATCACCCAGAACGTCGAGCGCCAGCCGAACTGCTGGCCGAGGAACGTGCCGAAGGGGACGCCGAAGACGTTCGCGGCGGTGAGGCCGGTGAACATGATGGCGATCGCCCGTGCCTTCTTCTCGGGGGCGACGAGCTCGGCCGCGACGACCGAGCCGATACCGAAGAACGCGCCGTGGCACAGGGCGGCGATGATGCGGCCGATCATGGCGACCGTGTAGTCGGGGGCGAGGGCCGTGAGGGCGTTGCCGGCGATGAACAGCACGATGAGTCCGAGCAGCACGGGCTTGCGCGGCAGTCGCGTCGTGGCGGCGGTGAGGCCGAGCGCGCCGACGACGACGGCCAGCGCGTAGCCCGAGATGAGCCAGCCCGCCGTGGCCTCGGTGACTCCGAAGTCGGTGGCGACCTCGGGAAGAAGGCCCATGATCACGAACTCGGTGAGTCCGATCCCGAAGGCGCCGATGGCGAGTGCGATGAGTCCGAGTGGCATGGGTGTGCTCCGAAGTCCTCTGCTAAAGTAGTTGCAGACGCGGGATATTGCGTCACGAGGGATAATCATTGCACACGCAAGTATCCCGCGCAAGCAACTACTTCGGAGGTCACTGTGGGCATCTCAGACGATGCGGTCGAGATCCGAGCGCGCGGCTGGCGTACTCTCGCCGCTCTGCACGGCATCATCGAGGCCGACCTCGAGAAGGCGCTCGGCGCGTCGGTGGGCCTCTCGGTCGTCGAGTACACCGTGCTCGACGCGCTCAGCAGGCAGGACGGCTGGCACATGCGGATGCAGCAGCTCGCCCGCGCGACGGCGCTGAGCCCGAGCGCGACGACGCGGCTCGTGACGCGACTCGAAGACCGCGGGCTGCTGACCCGCATCCTCTGCGCCGACGATCGTCGAGGCATCTACACCGAGCTCACCCCAGCCGGTCTGGCGCTGTACGAGCAGGCGCACCCGATCCATGACGACACCCTCGAGCGCGCCCTCAGCGATGCGGTGACCCAGCCCGAGCTCGCGCCGGTCGTGCACGCCCTGCAGGGCTCGACGGTCGACGCCTAGTCGCTGGCGATCGGATCAGGATCCCGTTCGCGCCACGGTGACCTGGATGCTCTTCATCAGCGGCTGATCGCTCTGCGCGCTGAAGTCCTTGCGGCCGATCAGCACATTCATCTCCGGCATGTAGCCGGCGGCGCTGCCGCGCGGAAGGTCGTACGGCACGGCGCGGAACGCCCTGAGCATCCGGGTCGATCCGTCCTTCGACGTCGACACGATGTCGACGAGGTCGCCCTCGATGAGCCCCCGGTCGCGCATGTCGTCCTCGTGCAGGAACACGAGCTCTCGAAGGTTCTTCACCCCGCGGTAGCGGTCGTCGTTCGAGTAGATCGTCGTGTTCCACTGGTCGTGCGAGCGGACGGTCTGCAGCACGAGTGTGTCGGCCGACTCGGGGATGACGTCGGGCAGCGGTGCGTGCGAGAACTCCGCACGGCCCGACGGCGTCTCGAACACCCGTTCCCTGGCCGGCTGCGGGATGCGGAATCCGTGCTTGCCGCTCACGCGCTCGTTGAATCCCTCGAAACCCGGCAGCACCTTCGCCATCACATCGCGGATCGTGTCGTAGTCGCCGACGTACCGGTCCCACGGGGTCTGCGTGTCAGGAAGCGTCGCCTTCGCCAAACCCGCGATGATCGCGGGCTCCGACTTCAGGTACGCGGACGCCGGTTGCTTGCGCCCCACCGAGAGGTGCACCATGCTCATCGCATCCTCGACCGTGACACCCTGCGGCCCCTGCGCCTGCTGGTCACGCTCGGTGCGCCCGAGGCAGGGCAGGATCAGGGCCTTCTCGCCGTGCACGAGGTGACTGCGGTTGAGCTTCGTGCTCACCTGCACCGTGAGTCGGCACTTCTCGAGACCCTGCGCGGTGAAAGGGGTGTCGGGGGCGGCGAGCACGAAGTTGCCGCCCATACCGACGAACACCTTCACCCGCTCGTCGTGCATCGCCTCGATCGTGCGCACGGTGTCGAGACCCGGATGCCGCGGCGGATCGATGCGGCAGACCGCGGCGAGGCGGTCGAGCCAGGCATCCGTCGGCCGGTGGTCGATGCCGCAGGTGCGGTTGCCCTGCACGTTGCTGTGGCCGCGGATCGGCGAGGGTCCGGCGCCCTTTCGGCCGATATTGCCGCGCAGAAGAAGCAGGTTGACGATCTCGCGGACGGTGTCGACGCCGTGCTCGTGCTGGCTCACGCCGAGGCACCAGCTGATGATCGTGCGCTCCGACGCGAGGTACACCGCGGCGGTCGCGCGGATCTGCTCCTCGGTGAGCCCCGACTGCGTGACGAGGTCGGGCCACGGCGTCGCCTCGACGAGCGCCCGATACGCATCGACACCGTTCGTCAGCGACGAGAGGAACTCGGAGTCGAGCACGGAGGGGTCATCGGCCGCGGCCTCGAACACGACCTTCGACATGCCGCGGATCAGCGCGAGGTCGCCACCGGGGCGCACCTGCAGGTTCATCGTGCTCGTGCCGGTCGCCTTGAAGCGTGCCATGTCGACGAAGTCGTGCGGCACGATCGTGCGGGTGGCCCCGGCCTCGACGAGCGGATTGACGTGCACCACCTGGGCACCGCGCTTCACGGCATCCGCCAACGCCGTGAGCATGCGCGGAGCGTTGGACGCCGCATTCACGCCGAGCACGAAGAGGGCGTCGCAGTCGTCCCAGTCGTGCATGTCGACCGTGCCCTTGCCCGTGGCGATCGAGGCCTTGAGTGCCCGGCCCGACGCCTCATGACACATGTTCGAGCAGTCGGGCAGGTTGTTCGTGCCGTACTCCCGCACCATCAGCTGGTACAGGAATGTGGCCTCGTTGCTGAGCCGTCCGGACGTGTAGAAGGCGGCCTCGTCGGGGCTGTCGAGGCTCTGCAACTCGTCACCGACCAGCGCGAACGCGTCGTCCCACGAGATCGGCACGTAGTGATCGGTGGCCGCGTCATAGGCCATCGGCTCGGTGAGGCGCCCCTGGTCTTCGAGGTCGAAATCCGGCCAGGTGGCGAGCTCGGTGACCGTGTGCTCGGCGAAGAAACGACGGTCGACGCGCTTCCGCGTCATCTCCCACGTGACGTGCTTGATGCCGTTCTCGCAGATGTCGAGCTTCAGGTTGCCGAGGTCGTCCGGCCACGCGCAGCCCGGGCAGTCGTAGCCCGAGATCGGGTGGTTCATCTGGAGCATCGCTAGGGGCCCCGCGATCGGCTCGCGCTGGTCCAGCACCACACGCCCCACCGACACCGCGGCTCCCCACCCCGCCGCGGGGTGACCGTACGGCTTGCGTGACCAGGCCCGATCGGTGCGCGGGCCGTATCCTCCCTGCCGCGGTTCGACCGGCATGAGACCGAATGCCGTGCCTGCGGTTCCCTGACTATCGAGCATGGCTCGCTCCCTCCGCAGCAGGCTCGGACGCGCCGATCCCCACGCCGCCGACGCGCACCCGGTGCGCGTGCGTGTAGATGTTCATGGTTCGCCCGCGGACGAATCCGATGAGCGTCACCCCCGACTCGTCGGCGAGTTCAGCGGCCAGCGACGAGGGCGCCGACACGGCACTGAGCATCGGGATGCCGGCCATCGCCGCCTTCTGCACGAGCTCGAAGCTCGCGCGCCCCGACACCTGCAGGATCTGCCGCCGCAGGGGCAGCCGGTCGTTCAGCACCGCCCAGCCCACCACCTTGTCGACCGCGTTGTGTCGGCCCACGTCTTCGCGCAGCACGAGCATCTCGCCGGTGTCCGCGTCGAACAGCGCTGCCGCGTGCAGACCACCGGTCTTGTCGAACGCCGCCTGCTCGGCGCGCAGCCGGTCGGGGAACGATGCGATCTGTTCCGGGCCGACCTCGATGTCGTCGTCGAGGACCGGATGCTGCGACACGGTGCGCACGGCGTCGATGCTCGCCTTGCCGCAGACCCCGCAGGAGCTGGTCGTGTAGAAGCGCCGAGCGGCCTCGGGGTCGGGAAGCGGGACTCCCTGCGCGAGGCTGATGTCGAGCACGTTGTACGTGTTCTCCTGGCCTCCGGTGCCCGGTCCGCCGCAGTGGATCGCAGAGTGGAAGTCGGCGGTCTGCGCGATGATCCCCTCGGACACGAGGAACCCGGCCGCCAGCTCGACGTCGTGCCCCGGAGTCCGCATCGTGACCGCGAGCGGCGAGCCGCCGACCCTGATCTCGAGCGGCTCCTCGACGGCGAGCGTGTCGGCTCGCCGGACCGCACCCTCGCCGAGGGTGAGCTTCAGTACCGGTCGCCTCGTCGTGATCCGCCCCACACGAGCGAGCGTACTCCGCGGGGCTGCGATCGGACGGGTGGCGGGATCGACCACGCGACGGGATCGGGCGGGTCACGAGATCGAACCGATCCGTGATCGCCGGCGCGATACCTGGGTAGCCTAGGCGCATGAGCGCGCCCCGCAACGCACGACGGACCCCCGCCGCCCTCGCCATGGCGGCGATCGTCGCCCTGGCATTGACCGCCTGCACCGGCGGCGGCGACGAGGGCACGACCACTGATGGGGCGCAGGGCTTCCCCGATGACGGCTGCACGCACATCGCGGTCGCGACGTCGTCGGAGAAGGTCAACATGCTCGACGAGCTGGCCAAGGCGTTCAAAGACTCGCCCGAGCACAAGGCGCTCGAGACCTGCGCGACCGTGCGTCCGACCAACGTCTCGTCCGGCAACGCGACGCGCTTCCTCACCTCCGGCGACGACTGGCCGAGCGATGACACGTCGCTCTGGCCCACCCTGTGGTCTCCGGCATCCACCGTCTGGACCGACCGCGTCGCTGCGGCCGCATCGCCCAGCCTCGTCGGCGAGCCGAAGTCGTTCACGCGCACGCCCGTGGTGTTCGGGATGCCCGAGCCCATGGCCACCGCCCTCGGCTGGCCGAACACCCCCATCAGCATCACCGACCTGGAGAACCTCTGCCAGGATCCCGACGGCTGGGGCAGTGTCGGCAAGGACATCTGGGGTGCGTTCAAGATCTCGAAGACGAACCCGAACACCTCGACCACGGGACTCTCGACGATCCTCATGCAGTCGTACGAGGCGACCGGCAAGGCCGAGGGGCTCACGTCCGCCGACGTCGAGGCCTCGGCCGACTTCTCCCGGGTGTTCGAGGAGTGCGTCATCCACTACGGCGACACCACCGGCAATGTGCTCTCGACGCTCTACGACGAGACGCAGAACGGCTCGAACGGCTCGGCGTACGTCTCGGCCGTCGCGCTGGAGGAGACCTCGCTGCTCAACTACAACCAGGGCAACCCCGACTCGCACACCGTGCAGCCGGGCGAGACCCTGACCCCGCCGAAGACCAAGCTCGTCGCCGTCTACCCCGAGGGCGGATCGATGTGGTCGGACAACCCGATCACCGTTCTGGGCGCCGACTGGATCACCGCCGACCAGCGCACCGCCGGCGAGGCGTTCGCCGCCTTCGTGCAGACCACCGCGGCGCAGAAGATCCTGCCCGACTACGGCTTCCGCCCGCTCGACGAATCGGTGCCGCTGGGCGACCTGTTCACCGCGAAGTTCGGCGTCGACCCGGCGCAGCCCACCGTGACGCTGCCCAAGCCCGATGTCGACGTGATCTCGACCGCGATCGACCAGTGGACGCAGGTGCGCAAGCCCTCATCCGTGCTCGAGCTCATCGACATCTCAGGCTCCATGGACGACCCGATCGGCGACGGCCGTTCGCGCCTCGACGGGGCGATCGAGGGCGCGCAGTCGACCCTGAACCATTTCCGCTCGACCGATGAGATCGGCGTCTGGGCGTTCACCACCGGCATCTCGTCGGATGAGGGCGAAGGCATCCAGGTGCTGCGTGAAGTCGACGCCCTCGGGTCGGATGGCGAGAAGCTCGACTCCTCGCTCGACGACCTCCGGTACGCGCAGCGCAACGGCACTCCGCTCTACGACTCGATCCTGCTGGCCTACGAGGCGATGAGCGAACGAGCGGAGCCCGGGCGCATCAACGCGATGGTCGTCCTGTCGGACGGTGAGGACACCGACTCGAGCGTCTCGCTCGACTCCCTCATCGCGAAGATCGGCAAGAGCACGAAGGAGGGCGGCGACGATGCCCCCGTGCGTATATTCCCGATCGCGTATGGAGAGGGCGCAGACACCTCGGCGCTGCAGCGCATCGCCGACGTCACCGGCGGTCAGTTGTTCGACGCCTCCGACGCGGAGCGCATCGACCTCGTGTTCGCATCCGTCATCAACAACTTCTGAGGATTCCGGTGCCGTCTCTCTCCTCGTCGAACAATCCTTGGATCGATGATGCCGTCGCGGGCATATCCGGGCAGAACATCTATGTCGACCCCGACGTGTCCGGTGGGCCGGCGCTGACGGATGCCCTCACGAGCGTCGTCCCGGGCGACGGCTCGATCGCGGTTGTGGTGCTGCCGGCGGATGCCGCGCGCGACACCCCTTACAACACCTACATCCTCGAGCAGCTCACCGCGGGCGCGAGTCAGCAGACCGTGATCGTCGCGATCGGCGACGACCTGCAGGCGGCATCGGCGACGATCGACGACGCGCTGCGCATTGCGAACGAGAACGAGTCCTCGGGCGGGAGCCTTCAGGATCAGCTGCTCGAGACCGTGACCGAGATCTCGGCCGAGACACCGACCTCGTCGGGTGACGACACCCTCGTCGCCAACCCCGTGATCCCATTCGTGATCGGCGGGGTCGTGCTCGTCGCGGCTGCTGTGACAGCCGTCGGTCTCATCGCCCGACGCCGACGTCGCACGACGCCGACCTCGACGGATCCGGTGCCCGCCGGCATCCGTCTGCGAGTGAACCGCCTGCGCGAACTCCGCGCCGACTACGCCGCAGTGCCGGGCAGCCCGGTGGCGGCCGAAACGGCGGCGGGGATCGACGCCCTCGCGTCGCACGTCGAGCAGCTGTTCATCCGTCTCGACGCCAAGGCCGGCGAGGATCAGAGCGTGCTGGCCGAGGCCGAGTACTCCGACAAGCTCGCTCGTCTGGTCGCGGCGCTGGACCGCGACTATCTGCTCGACCTGCTCACCCGGCCCGACCTGTGGGATGCCCCCGACGAGCGCATCGCCGAGGTGCGCGAAGCGCTGTCGTCGGTGACCACCCAGATCGTCGACAACATCAAGCAGGTCAATGCCCGCAAGGGACTGCTGTTCCAGGTGTCGCTCGACTCGCTCATCGGTCGCAGCGAGCTGCGCGACTGGGAGCGTCAGTTCAAGCAGAGCTCCGGCGACTAGTCGCCGCTCAGCGCCTCGCCACAGCGGCGGCGTCGACGACGCGACCGTCTACGAGGTGCAGCACCCCGTGCATGCGCGGGAGGTGCACGAGGTCATGGGTGACGAGCAGCGTCGATGTGTTCCGCTCGTCGGTGAGGCGCAGGATGAGGTCGATGATGGTGGCTCCGCGTTCCTGATCGAGAGCGCTGGTGGGTTCGTCGACCAGGAGCACGCTCGGCTCGTTCATCAGGGCTCGGGCGATGTTGACGCGCTGACGCTGTCCGCCGGAGAGCTGGTGCGGCCTCTTGTGACCGTGCTCGGAGAGGCCCACCGCCGAGAGCAGCTCATCCGCACGAGCGGCCGCCTTGGCGCGATTGCGTCGACTGTGCGGGGCCCCGAGCTCGTTCATGACGCTGAGCTGCTCACGGGCGCTCAAGGAGGGGATGAGGTTGGGCTGCTGGAAGACGATCCCGATCCGGTCCCGCCTCAGACGCGTCGCCTCGGCCGGGCTGAGTGCGGTGACGTCGCTGCCGTCGATGAGGACCTCTCCGGAATCCGGACGCAGAAGGGTGCCGGCGACGGCCAGCAGACTCGACTTGCCCGAGCCGCTGGGCCCTGTGATGCCCGTGACGGTTCCGGGGTGGGCGGTGAGGGAGACGCCGTCCACGGCGGTCACCCGGGAGTCGCCGTCGGGGAAGGTCAGGGTGATGTCATTCAGGCGGATCATCGGTTGCTCCCGAGGGCGGTGAGGGGGTCGGCGGAGGTGACGGAGCGCAGGGCGAAAGCGGCGCCTGCGAGGCCGAGGGCGATCATGATGCCCCCAGGAAGGATGGTCGTGATCGGGCTCAGCAGGAACGGGAGGGCGGTGCCGGCGAGCAGGCCGAGCACCACGACCAGCCCCAGACCGACGCCGATGCCCACCAGCAGCACGATCAGCGCCTGGCCCAACGCATCGCGGATCAGGGAGCGCGTGCTCGCGCCGAGCGCCTTGAGGACGGCGACGTCGCCCTTTCGCTGCATGGTCCAGACGGTGAAGAACGCCCCGATGACGAGTCCCGAGATGCCGAACAGCATGGCCACCATGAGCAGGAGCGAACCGATCTCGGAACGGAAGGCGCTCAGCGCCGTCAGAGATCCGAGGGTCGTCTCGGAGATCGTGTCGTTCGCTGCATCCGCGGCATCCCAGTCGGGGGCGCCGGAGACGGCGAGGACCGTGGCGTAGGCGTCAGGGTTGCCGGTGGATGCCGAGTACGCCTGCCAGTCGTGCAGGGTCATCTGCACGACCGGCGTATGGCTGTACCAGGCGTCTCCCTCGATCGTCTCGACGTCGTAGGAGACGCCGGCGATCTCGATCTGATCGCCGACCTTCACGGCGAGCGCATCTGCGGCGGGAACCGACAGGCGCAGCCGACCGTCCCCGGAGGGCGCACTCGCGTCGAAGCCGGGTTCCACGCCGAACACGGCGATCGCGGCACGGGCGTCGTCGGTCTCCGCGCGGGTCTGGCTGATGCCGAGGGGGCGCGCGTCGGTCACGCCATCCGTCGACGCCCAGTCCTTCGCCTGCTGCTCGGTGATCGAGGAGTCCGCGAAGCTCGCCGCGCCGTCGCCACCCGAGGGGGCGGAGAACACGATGCGGTCCGCAGGCAGTGCGAGCACGCCCGAGACGTTCTGGATGGCGAGGCCACCCGTCAGGCCGCTGAGGAACCCGACGAGAAGGGTGATGAGGGCGACGACGGAGCCGATGAGGATGAATCGCCCCTTGGCGAAGCGAAGATCGCGTAACGCGACGAACATGGTGAGCCTTTCCTGTCTCCGATGCGGCGACCATTCCACTTTCGCCGCCTGCGTCGTCGCGGTCATCGGCCACCGGGACGGGCTTTCGCACCCGGGATGAGGACGCCTGGATCGTCCTTTCGGACGATGCGGCCGATCCGTGCGTCGGCGTAGAGTTCGATCCATGGCGCATACCGCTCTGACCCCGGTGTTCGTGGGTCTGCGGACGGGTCTTCACGTTCTCTTCTTCGCCCTGACGGGAGTCGTCATCGCCCGTGCGGTGCTCGACCCGTCGGATTCGAGCGTCGCCGCGATCGTCCTCGCCGTGGTCGTCGCCGCGACCTACGCGTCCGGACTGCTGCTCACCCGTCTCTCCCGTGGACGACGGGTGATGTCGCTGATCTGGTTGGCCCTGCTCTCGGCAGAGTGGCTGGGGTTGCTCTGGCTGAGCGCCGATGCCGCCTACCTCGTCTTCCCTCTCTTCTTCCTGTTCCTCCACCTTCTCGGGCGCTGGGCGGGATCCGCCGCGATCCTTGTGGCGACGATCGTCGCGGTCTGCGCGCTCGGCATCCACGGCGGGTGGAGCGTCGGCGGGGTCGTCGGCCCGTTCGTCGGCGCCGGCGTCGCCCTCCTGATCGGCCTCGGCTATCAGGCTCTGGCGAAGGAGGCCCAGCAACGCGAAGCACTGGTCAGTGAGCTGCTCGCGACCCGCGGACAGCTCGCCGCACGGGAGCACGAGTCCGGCGTCCTCGCAGAGCGCGCCCGCCTCGCCCGTGAGATCCACGACACGCTCGCGCAAGGACTCTCCAGCATCCAGATGCTGCTGCATGCCGCGGAACGGGCCGATGACACACGCCCGGGGATCGAGCACATCCGGCTCGCCCGCGAGACGGCAGCCGCGAACCTCGTCGAGGCGCGGCGGTTCATCCGCGAGCTGACGCCTCCTCAGCTCGACGACCAGACCCTCGGTGGGGCACTGCGTCGACTGGCCCGCACGCAGTGGGCGACGCAGGGACTCGACGTGCAGGTGCGGGTCTCCGACACGATCGTCCTGCCCATGCATCTGCAGACGGCGCTGCTGCGCATCACTCAGGGCGCGATCGCCAATGTCATCCAGCACGCTCACGCCACGACGGCGACGGTCACGATCAGCATCGACGGCGACCGCCTCCACTTCACCGTCGATGATGACGGCACCGGCTTCGATGCGGAGCTCCCCGAGCCGGGGACCGCCGAGAAGTCCGATTCCTTCGGTCTGCGTGCCACCGCCGAGCGGGTGCAGCAGCTGGGCGGGAGGCTCGAGATCAACACCGCGTCGGGGCGCGGAACGACACTCACGGTCGACCTCCCGCTCACGGAGTTCGCATGATCCGCCTCGTCATCGCCGACGACCACCCCATCGTCCGCGCCGGGCTCACAGCCCTGTTCAGCCTCGAGCCGGATCTCGAGGTGGTCGCTGAGGCGGGCACCCCCGATGAGGCCGTCGCCTGCGCCGAGCGCGAGAATCCCGACGTCGTGCTGATGGACCTGCAGTTCGGTTCCCAGTCGCAGGCCACGGGCGTGGACGCGACGCGACGCATCCGTGCGCTCGAGGCTCCTCCCTACGTGCTCGTGCTCACCAACTACGACTCGGATGCCGACATCCTCGGCGCCGTCGAGGCCGGTGCGAGCGGCTATCTGCTGAAAGACGCCCCACCGCACGAGCTGACGGCCGCCGTGCGCGCGGCAGCCGCAGGAGAGAGCGCGCTCGCGCCGGTGATCGCCTCCCGCCTGCTCGATCGCATGCGCGCGCCGCGCGTCAGCCTCAGCAGCCGCGAGATCGAGGTGCTCGAACTCGTCGCCGCCGGGCGATCGAACAGCGAGGTGGCTGAGGAGCTCTTCGTCAGCGAGACGACCGTGAAGTCGCACCTCGCGCACATCTTCTCGAAGCTCGACGTCAGCTCACGCACCGCCGCGGTCTCGGCGGCGCGGCAGAAGGGCATCCTCCGCTGAGACGTGGTGCGACCGCGAACCTCAGATGTCGTAGACGGTGCGTCGGTGCGCGACTCGGACGACCGTCACGAGCACCTGCTCGTCGAGGACCTCGTAGAGCACTCGATAGTCGCCGACTCGTATTCTCCAGGCGTTGTCGTACCCGGCCAGCTTGCGGCATCCGTGCGGACGGGGGTCGCGCTCGAGATCGGTCACCCCACTGAGTATCCGTCGGCGGATCTGCGGTTCGAGCTTGCGGATCTCTCTGGCAGCGGCAGTGGTGAACTCGATCCGAAAGCGCGTCACGCGACTTCCGCGCGCAGCTCATCCAACGAGACGCGCTGACCGTCATCGGCCGCTCGAGCCGCGGCGAACTCGGCGGCATCTCGGGCCGCCTCCAGTTCTTCGAGCAGCTCGAGATCATCGACGCTGATCACCACGGCCGTGAGCTTGCCATGGCGCGTGACGCCCACCCGCTCCGAGCCATAGGCGACCCCGCCGAGGACATCGGCAAGGCTGTCACGCAGATCCTTCGAAGGCACGCTGCGGGTGATCGTGTTCATGCCTCAAGAATATCACTTATGTACATAATGCCGATATTGTACGTCGCTAGCTCACGCCCGGGGCTCCTCTGCAACTCTCCGCGCCTTGCGCGCGCGGCCATCTTGACGAGGTCCACCGGAGAGACGGTGCGGCCTCTTGTGTCAGTGCTTGGCAAGGCCGACTGCGCGCAGCAGTTCATCCGCGCGGATGGCCGCCCGAGGGTGCGCCGCGTAGCGACGCCCGACGCCACCCACACCATGAGATGGCAAGAGGAATCAATGCCACCAGCCAGGACGCGGGCCCGCTGAGCGCAATGGCCAGTATCCCTCCTCCCAGGACGGTGAGTCCCGCGCACAAGGACTTCGCAACAAGCTCGCCAAGGCCGGACAAGACCGCGGGACGGGTGATCGACACACCCTGGAGCGATGCGCGGAGAAGAAACACGGACGCTACCACCGGATAGAGAACCGCAGACAACTGCAGGTACGTCGTCGCGGTCGCGGTCACCGCCGGGTCACCGCTCGACAGGAACGCCTGTGCGATCCGATCGGCCAGCAGGATGACGACGATGCTCTCGATCGCCGCGAGAGCAATACACATCACGCTCGCCTGCCTGACGCCCCGACGGACTCGCCCCATGTCCTCAGCTCCCGCGTTCTGAGCACAGTAGACCACCATGCAGATTCCGAACGCTGCGAGTGGCGCGAGAGCGAATCCCTCTACTCGCATCCCGATCGACACGCCAGCGATCGCGGCTGCGCCGAGAGAGTTCGCGGCTGCCTGCAGTAAGACGTTTCCCGCCCCGATGCCCGCGGACTGGAACGCCATCGCCGCACCCTGGCGACCCTGTGTCCCACCGGCTACCGGAGCAAGCGACGTCCGCACACGCAAGTGGGGATGGGATCGCAGGAGAATCAGGAAGCTCACCAGCGCTGTGCACAGACCCGCCCCCTGTGTCGCGAGCCCGGCACCCAGCACCCCCAGGTGCGCACCTCCGACAAGCCACAATGCGAGAAGTGCATTCACCACGCCGCTGATGAGCATGACCACCGTCGGAGACGTACTGTCACCCAACCCGCGGATGGTGTGGGTGCAGAAGTTCCCGAACGCGGTGAGTGGCAAACCGACACAGAAGATGAGGTAGAAGGTCGTTGCATCCGAGCGAATGTCCATCGGAACTCCGATGAGAGTCATCACGATCGGTGCTGTCGCCGCGAGGAGCGCCCCGATGAGCACGGCACCCCCGACAGCGATGACAGACCCCGTCCAGAACCGACGACCTACTGCGATTGCATCGCCTGCGCCGTGCGCTTGCGCGATTTGAATCGTGAGGCCGGCCGTGAATGCGAAGACTGTGCCGAAGAGCAGCGAGACGAGACCGAATGACGACCCCACCGCAGCAAGTCCGTGCTCGCCGACGAACCTGCCGAGTATCAACGCATCCACCGTGTAGTGCGATTGTTGGATCACGTTGCCGATCCAGATCGGGACGATGAAGCGAAGGATCGCCCTCCAGGGCGGGCCTTCCAACAGAGCCCGGGCACGGGCACACGCGCGCACCTCACTCATCGGCGAGAGCGAGGACGGACGCTGGCGCCCAGGTGCGAGAAGCCAGCCTCCGGCATCGACGTCGCAGCACCGTCAAAGTCGAGCAAAACGTACCCCCCCTGGGTCATAGCCATCAATGACGCCAAGATAGGAAGGATCCTGAACAAAAGCAAATATACGATCCAGCCCTCGTTTCTCCGAGGTCGGAACCCGTCGGTTCAGACGGCGGGAGCGGCGGTCGACGCACGCACGATCAGCTGTGAGCCGAGGGTCACGACGTCGTCGATCGCGGTGCCGTTCATCGCCTGCAGCAGCAGGTCGACGGCGAGGGCTCCACTGCGCTCGATCGGCATCCGCACCGTCGTGAGCGCCGGCGTGACCGCGCCCGCCAGGTCGATGTCGTCGATGCCGACGATGCTGATGTCGGCGGGGCATCGCCTGCCGAGCTCGAGCATTCCGGCCTCGAGACCCAGCGCCACGAGGTCGTTGTACGCCACGACGGCGGTCGCCCCACTCGCCGCGGCGAGCGCGGCGGCCGCGCGACCGCCCTGGATGGATGCGGCGTGGTGGCTGAGGCGGGTGAGGCGGATGCCGTGGTTCTCGCACGCCCGTGCGACGGTGTCGGCTCGGCGGATGTCGGCCCAGGAACCGCGGGGTCCTGAGGCGTAGGCGATGTGGGTGTGACCAAGCGCGGCGAGGTGCTCGATCGCCTGGCCCGGCCCGTGCTCGGTGTCCATGAGCACGCAGGGCGCGCCGTCGATCTGGCGGTTGACCACGACGTAGGGGGTGTCGCCCACGAGGGCGAGCACCTCGTCATCGGGCAGTCGCGGAGAGCACAGCAGCATGCCGTCGAGCTTGCGGGCCTGCTCGATCTGCTCGCGCTCGCGGCGCAGGTCCTCGTCGGCGTCGAACAGCACGATGCGGTGGTGCCCATGCCATGCCTGGCCCTGGATCGCCTTCAGCAGCGTGGCATAGACGGGGTTCGACACATCGGGGACGACGACGCCGAACGTGCGGGTCGCGGTGACGGACTGCGGGGCGGCGTAGCCCAACTCGGTCGCCGCTTCGAGGACACGGCCGAGTGTGCCGGGAGCGAGCCGATCCGGCTCTCCGAAGGCGCGCGATGCGGTGGCGATCGACACGCCCGCGTGCCGTGCCACATCCGTCAGTGTCGCCGCCATCTTCTGCTCCCACCCTCTCCGTCATCCTACGGTCCCGCGACGAGATGAAAGATGGCTTGACAAGTTTGTACAACTCATTCACACTGTTTGCAGGACGATCATCGCCGATCACCCATCAGGGTGCGCGGCCCAGAGCGAAGGAGCCGACGCGTGAGCATCGAGACACCGGTCCTGCGCCGCACCACCCCCGCGAGCGCCACCCCCGAAGCCACCCCCTCCGCAGCAGGCATCCTGCACCTCGGACTCGGCAGCTTCCACCGTGCGCACCAGGCCGTCTACACCGCGGCCGCCCTGCAGCCCGCCGGTGGCGACTGGGGCATCGTCGGCGTCGCATCCCGCTCTCGTTCGATCGTCGACGCCATGCACACGCAGGACTTCCTCTACTCGGTCGCGACCATCGCGCCCGACAGCACCACGCTCTCGATCCCCGGTGTGCACACCGACGCCTTCGTCGGCGCCGAGCAGCCCGAACGAGTCGTCGCCCAGATCGCCGACCCCGGCATCCGCATCGTCACTCTCACCGTCACCGAGAACGGCTACAGCTACTCGCCGGCCACCCAGCACCTCGATCTCGACGACGACGCCGTGCGCGCCGATCTCCGTGGCGGCGCCCCGCGCTCGACCATCGGCCAGCTCGCCCGCGGACTCCAGGCGCGCGCCGCAGCCGGTGGAGCACCGATCTCGATACTCAGCTGCGACAACCTCTCGGCCAACGGCAAGCACACCGCGAAGCTCGTACGCGAGTTCCTGCAGGAGCTCTCGGGTTCCGAGGGCGCGGACGCACTCGCCTTCCTCGACCGCGGCGTGACGTTCCCGTCGAGCATGGTCGACCGCATCGTTCCGTCGACCACTCCGGAACTTCGAACCCGGGTCAGCGCGCTGCTCGGCGCTCGGGATGACATCCCCGTGCCCGCCGAGCCGTTCACCATGTGGGCCATCGAGGATGCCTTCGCGGCCGGTCGTCCGGCATGGGAGGCCGGCGGCGCCGTCTTCACCAGCGAGGTCGCGCTTTACGAGCAGATGAAGGTTCGCCTGCTCAACGGCACACACTCCCTCATCGCCTACCTCGGCGCCCTCACCGGCGTCGGCACGATCCCCGAGGCCATTCGCATCGACGGCATCGCGAGGGCGGCCCGCGCCGTGCTGAACGACGAGTACGAGCCGTCGATCGAGGTGCCGACCGGCGTCGACATCCGCGCCTACGAGAGCGAGCTCTTCGAGCGC
The DNA here is from genome assembly GCF_017876435.1 of Microbacterium phyllosphaerae. Classification (NCBI taxonomy): domain Bacteria; kingdom Bacillati; phylum Actinomycetota; class Actinomycetes; order Micrococcales; family Microbacteriaceae; genus Microbacterium; species Microbacterium phyllosphaerae. The sequence continues at coordinate 625,727 of NZ_JAGIOA010000001.1, read as the reverse complement.
TGGGAGAACACCGCCCTCGGCCACCGCACCAGCCAGGTCGGCACCGACGGCTCGGTCAAGCTGCGCCAGCGCATCCCCGAGCCCGCGCTCCTCGCCCTCGGTCGGGGCGACATGCCGCACCTGATCGCACTGACGGTCGCCGGCTACCTGTCGTGCATCGCACCGCTTCCCGGGTTCGATCCCGGCCTGCACGCCGCCGCGATGACCGACGCCTCCCGCGAGCGCCTGGCCGAACTCGCCGCCACCGCCCGAGACGGTCGCGGGCTCGCGACGCGCGTGATCGCCGAGCTGCACCTGTTCGGCGTGGAGCTCGGGGCGGAGGATGCGTTCATCGCCCGCGTCGGCGAACTCGTCGACATCATCCAGCGACGCGGCGTCGATGCCGCGATCACCGATGCCGTCTCGGCATCTCAGACACCCACGAAGGAGATGCAGCCATGAAGGCTCTCGCCATCCACGGCAAGGAAGACATCCGCTGGGAGGACCGCGAGGTCCCGACCCCCGGCGACGGCGAGGTGCGCCTCCGCGTCAACTACGTCGGCATCTGCGGATCCGACCTGCACTACTACTTCCACGGCGCCAACGGCGAGTACACGATCCGTGAGCCCCTGACCCCCGGTCACGAGCTCTCGGGCGTCGTCGACCTCGACCCGTCAGGTCGCCTGGCTCCCGGCACCCCGGTGACCGTGCACCCGGCGCGCTACGGCCCCGAGGTGCCCGGCCTCGAGGACCGCCCGCACCTGCGCCCCGGCGGCGACTACTTCGGCAGTGCCGCGGCGAACCCGCACCGCCAGGGCGGAGCATCCGAGCTGCTGATCGTCGAAGACCACATGGTCCGCGTGCTGCCGGCATCCCTGCCGCTCGAGCGTGCGGCACTCGCCGAGCCGCTGGCCGTCGCGATCCACGCCGTGAATCTCGCCGGTGACATCACCGGCAAGCGCGTGCTCGTGATCGGTGCCGGCCCCATCGGTCTGCTGGTCGTGGCCGCCGCGGTCAAGGCCGGAGCATCGGTCGTGGGCGCCAGCGATGTGCGCGAAGAGCCCCTCGATCGTGCGAAGGCACTCGGGGCGACCGAGGTCTCGCTCGTCGGCCGCGACACGATCGAGAACGAGTCCTACGACGCCGTCTTCGAGTGCTCCGGCGTCGGAGTCGCGCTCACGCAGGCGGTCCGCGCCGGCCGTCGCGCCGGCACCATCGTGCAGGTCGGGATGCTCCCCAACGCCGACATCGGAGTGAACCTCGCCCCGATGCTCGCCAAGGAGCTCACGATCCGCGGCGCGTTCCGCTTCTCCACCGAGATCGACGACGCGGTCACCCTGCTGGCCGAGTCCGACGCCCTCGACTCCGTCATCTCGCACGTCCTCCCGGCATCCGACGCCGTCCAGGCCTTCGAGCTCGCTCGCGACTCGTCGGCCTCGGCGAAGGTCCTGCTGTCCCTCTAGCCACACCCCCTCCGCGCCACCCCGCGCACCCACCCTGTTCCTGGTCCGAAGGAGTACCTCCCATGTCAGAACCGCAGACGACGGCCACGGCCGCCGACCCCACCGCGAAGAGGTCTGTCAAAGACCTCGTTCGCGCCGCCATCTCGGGATGGCTCGGCACGGCCCTCGAGTTCATGGACTACCAGCTCTACTCGCTGGCTGCCGCTCTCGTCTTCGCCGACCTGTTCTTCTCGTCCGAGAACCCGGCGGTCGCCGTGGTCGCCGCGATGGCCACGTACGGCGTCGGCTACGTCGCCCGCCCGGTCGGCGCGTTCTTCTTCGCGCGCCTCGGTGACAAGACCGGCCGCACGAAGGTGCTGTTCTACACGATCCTCCTGATGGGTCTCGCGACCACCCTCATCGGCTTCCTGCCGACGTACAACCAGGTGGGCGTTCTCGCGCCGATCCTCCTCGTGCTGCTGCGCATCGCGCAGGGCTTCGGTGCGGGAGCCGAGATCTCGGGCGCCGGCGTCATGCTGGCCGAATACGCACCGGCCAAGCGCCGTGGCATCATCGCCTCGCTCGTCGCGCTCGGCACCAACTGTGGAACCCTCCTCGCGTCCGGCATCTGGGCCATCCTCCTCGTCGCCTACAGCGAGCAGGAAGTCATCGACTGGGCATGGCGCATCCCGTTCATCGGCAGCGCGATCATCATGCTCTTCGCGATCTGGGTGCGCTTCAACCTCAAGGAGACCCCGGTCTTCGAGGAGCGCGACGACGTCGTCGACGGCAAGGCGCTCTCTCGTGAAGAGACGATCCAGCTCGCCACCGAGACCGGCGACGTGCGCACGCTCGAGGCGATGGAGCGCAAGCCTTGGAAGGCATTCTCGATCGCCCTCCTCCTGCGCTTCGGCCAGGCCGGCAACTCGGGCATGATCCAGACGTACCTGATCAGCTACATCACCGTCGTGCTGCTGCTCGACCGCTCGATCGGCGTCAACGCCGTGATCGTCTCGTCGCTCGTCGCCTTCATCACCGTGCCGCTGTCGGGCTGGCTCGGAGACCGGTTCGGCCGCAAGCGCATGTACATGATCTGGGCGGTCATCGCGCTCATCATCATCATCCCCACGATGCTCATGATCAGCAGCGGTGTCACGGTGCAGGTCTTCATCGGCTACGTCGTGCTGCACAACCTCGCGGTGATGAGCTTCGCGTCGCTCGAGAACCTCACGCTGCCCGAGCTGTTCGGTGCCCGCAACCGCTACACGTTCACGGCCATGGCACGCGAGATCGCCGCCATCGTCGCGACCGGTGCGGGCCCCGTCATCGCGGCAGCCTGGGTGTCGGCCGTCACCGGATCGTTCATCCCGATCATCATCATGCTCTTCATCTTCACCCTGAGCGCGCTGATCGCCTCGATCTGGATGCCCGAGGTCGCAGGCCGCGACCTGACGGACCCCCGCGACGCGATCTGATCGCGCCTCACATCACGACCCGGGGTGCGGACGCCCGAACGTCCGCACCCCACACCTCGCCCCGCATCTTCAGGAGAACGACATGACCATCGAGATCGTCGACGTCAACATCACCAGCCCCGGACGCAACTTCGTCACGCTCAAGATCACGACCTCCGACGGCATCGTCGGCCTGGGCGACGCCACGCTCAACGGACGCGAGCTCGCGGTCGCCTCGTACCTCTCCGACCACGTCGCCTCGATGCTCGTCGGCCGCGACGAGGACCGCATCGAAGACACCTGGCAGTACCTCTACCGCGGCCCGTACTGGCGTCGCGGCCCGGTGACGATGGCGGCGATCGCCGCGGTCGACATGGCGCTGTGGGACATCAAGGCCAAGAAGGCCGGGATGCCGCTGTACCAGCTGCTCGGCGGCGCCAGCCGCGAGGGCGTCCGCGTCTACGCCCACGCCTCCGGCACCGACTACGCGGCGCTCAAGAACGCCATCACCGGCTATGAGGAGCTCGGCTACACCGCCGTGCGCGTGCAGACCGGCGTGCCCGGCCTCGGCCAGATCTACGGCGTCTCATCGACCGGCCCCGGCGTGCGCTACGACTACGAGCCCGCCAAGCGCTCGGGCGACCGCCCGAGCGAGGAGACGTGGGACACCCGCAACTACCTCAACCACATGCCCGGGATCTTCTCGAAGATCCGGGAGGACTTCGGCACCGACCTGCGCATCCTGCACGACGGGCACCACCGGATGTCGCCGATCGAGGCCGCGCGCTTCGCGAAGGACATCGAGCCCTACGACCTGTTCTGGCTCGAGGACTGCACCCCGGGTGAAGACCAGACCGCGCTGCGCCTGGTGCGCCAGCACTCGACGACGCCGCTCGCGATCGGCGAGGTGTTCAACTCGGTCTTCGACTACCAGACCCTCATCACCGAGCGTCTGATCGACTACGTGCGCTCGGCGGTCACCCACACCGGTGGCATCACGGCCATGAAGAAGCTGCTCGACTTCGCCGCGATCTACGGCATCAAGTCGGGCATCCACGGCCCGACCGACATCTCGCCCGTCGGCATGGCCGCGGCGCTGCACCTCGACCTCGCGATCCACAACTTCGGCATCCAGGAGTACATGCCCCACAACGAGCAGACGCTCGAGGTGTTCCAGACCTCGTTCACGTTCGACAAGGGCTTCCTGCACCCCGGCGACAAGCCCGGGCTCGGTGTCGATCTCGATGAGGATGCCGCGGCCGGCCACGAATACACCAAGGCCTACCTGCCGGTGAACCGTCTGCTCGACGGGACCGTCCATGACTGGTGAGGTCAGCCGGGTCCCGCTGTCGCAGCGCACGGTCGACTCGCGTCTGATCGTCGTGGCCCGCGCGAAGCGGGCCGAGGACTATGACGCCGTGCTCGACATGCTGGTGGATGCCGGCATCCGCAGCGTCGAGCTGACGCTGACCACCCCCGGCACGTTCGAGCACTTCCCGAACCTGCTCGCGCGCTTCGGTGAGGCGATCGACCTCGGCATCGGCACCGTCACGAACACAGAAGACCTGACACGGGCGATCGAGGTGGGTGCGGGCTACATCGTGACCCCGATCACGTCGACCGACTTCGTCACGCAGGCGACGGACGCCGGTGTGCCGATCGTCCCGGGCGGACTGACGCCGACCGAGCTGTTCGCCTCGTGGTCTGCGGGCGCCTCTGCGGTGAAGGTGTTCCCGGCAGGACAAGTGGGTCCCGCGTACCTCAAGGATCTGCGCGGCCCGTTCCCCGACATCGTCGCGGTGCCCTCAGGTGGCGTCGATCTGGCGGGGGCAGAAGCGTGGCTGCGTGCCGGGGCGGTCGCCGTGAGCGTCGGCGGGCCGCTGCTCGGCGACGCCTTCGCCGGCGGCGATCTGCAGGCCCTGCGCGAGCGGGCTCGGTCGTTCGTCGAGGTCTGCGCGCGGGAGTCCGCGTGACCTCGCCGTCTGTCGTCACACTCGGCGAGACCATGGCGCTCGTGCGTACGACCGAGATCGGCTCGTTGCGGCACGCGAACGCGATGGCATTCGGCATCGGCGGCGCCGAGAGCAACGTCGCGATCGGTCTCGCGCGGCTCGGTGTGGCGGTGTCGTGGCTCGGACGCGTCGGCGACGACTCTCTCGGCGAGCGCGTGGCCCGTGAGATCCGCGCAGACGGCGTGCAGGTGCATGCCGTGATCGACGCAGAGGCGCGCACCGGCCTGATGGTCAAGGAGCGCCCGTCGGCATCCTCCACGGCCGTGCACTACTACCGTGCCGGGTCTGCGGGATCCCGCCTGCGCCCCGAGGATCTCCCCGACGGCTGGATCGAACGGGCATCGCTGCTGCACATCACCGGGATCACTCCCCTGCTCTCCGACACCGCTCGGGATGCCGTGCACGCGGCGATCGACCGCGCGCGAGCATCCGGTGCGATCGTGACCTTCGACATCAACTACCGCTCCGCACTCGCATCGCCCGAGGCCGCCGGCCCGGTGCTGCGTGAGCTCGCCGAACGCTCCGACATCGTGTTCGGCGGCGAAGAGGAGTTCGCAATCCTGTACTCGGCGACCTCCGTCGCGGTCGCCGCGGCGCGGCTGCGCGATGCCGGGTGCGCGACGACCGTCGTGAAGCTCGGCCCTGCGGGCGCCGCCGTGATCACGGCGGACTCCCTCGTCGAAGCAGGTGGATTCCCGATCGAGCCGGTCGACACGGTCGGCGCGGGAGATGCCTTCGTCAGCGGGTATCTCAGCGCGTTCCTCGAGGGACTCGACGTGGATGCGACCCTGCACCGCGCGAACGCCTGCGGCGCCATGGCCTGCCTCGTGCCCGGCGACTGGGAGGCGGCACCGACCCGACGCGAGCTCGAGCGCTTCGCAGACCGGGATTCCGATCCTGTACGTCGCTGATCCGGTGCGGATGCCGGCTCAGGACGCGTAGCCTCGAAGTATGTCGAAAGCCGCTGTATCCCCGTCCGCGGCTTCCGCCCTCCCGGATCCCGAGCCCGCCCGCACATCTCTGTACGCTCACGCTGCGCTGAACTCCCGACCGGTCGCGCTGGTCTACCGCATGCTCGCTCTGGCGGTCATCCTCACCGGCGTGATCCGGCACTCCGACGTCCTGACCGGTGCTCCGAACTGGACGACGCTGCTGTTCTACACGATGGTGAGCAACCTGCTCTGTCTCGTGTGGATGATCCTGCTCATCGTCCGTACCGCTCGGGATCTCCGACAGACGGGACCGCGAGGCACGTCGACGCCGAGTGCGAGGGGCAGCGGCGCGGTGATGATGGCGATCACCGTCACGATGCTCATCTACCTCGTCGTCCTGGTGCCGACGAGGTTCGCCGACGGCGACTCCGACATCTTCTCGCTGACCGACAACCTCATCCACATCATCACTCCTCTGCTGATGATCGTGGACTGGCTGGTGTTCGTGCCCAAGGGGTCGTTCCGGTGGATCGACCCGCTGCTGTGGACGCTCATCCCCTACGCATACCTGGTGTGGGCCTTCGTCTACGGGTCGCTCGGCGGTGAGTTCACTCCCGGTCAGAAGTACCCGTACCCGTTCATGGACGTCGACGCCCTCGGAGTCAGCGGCGTCGCCCAGTGGGTCGTGGCGCTGACGCTGGCGCTCGTCGTCGTCGGTCTGGTGTTCGTCGCGATCGACCGCGCACTCGGAGTTCTCTCCCGGCGCAGCGTGCGTCGCTGACTCAGTTGATGATCTCGCCGCGCTCGTCGTCGCGGATGGCTGCGAGCCGTTCCCGCCACGTGGCGAGCGCCTCCGGCGCCAGTCGCGTCCAGTCGTGCACCTCGCGGACCACTCGCAACGGAGCGCTGCTGCGGTACGAGCGGGTCGGATTGCCCGGGAACTTCTTGTCGGTGACGTTCGGATCGTTCTCGAACTCGCCGGTCACCTCGACCTCGTAGACCCGAGGCTCCCTGTCACCGGGCGCGAGCTCGGCGGCCAGACCGGCACCGTCGGCCGCCGCCGTGAAGTAGATGTGGTTCATCACGATCTCGGGGCGGTAGTTCGAGGGGAACCCCGCCGTCAGCAGGTCACCCGGTCGCAGGTCTGCCTTGGTGCCGTGGAAGAAGGGTCCGTCATCCAGTGCATCGCTCACCGCAGAAGCCTACGACTCCCGTCTGGCGCTTCGAAAGGGCAGCACTCCCGCGGGACGCCTGCGCCCCGGGAGGAGAACTGCGCCCCGGGAGGAGAAATTCTCGCATCCGCTCCTCCCGAAGCGCAGTTCTCCTCCGCAGGCGCGGCAAGATCGGCGGGCGCGGCCGGATCCACGATTGTCGCAGCGAGACCCCGTCAGTCGTCCGAGCGACGCGTGCCCACGCCCGGTTCGTCGTTGTGCACCGACTCGTCAGGAACGGATGACTCCGACGACGGATCGACGCGCACCGCACCGGATCCGCCGGAGTCGGCACCGGCCCCGCCCGCAGGCGTCTCGGTCACCTGCCCGGGGTCGTCACCGTCGCGCTCCTCGATCAGTGCCGCGACTCCCTCCGCAGAGGGCGAGGCCGCGTCAGGCGCGACCGAGTCATCACGGGCGTTCTCGGTGCCGCTCATTCGCTGCCGTCGCGGAGGTCGCGCGGCGCATCTCCGTCGACAGCGGCCGAGTCGTCCTCGGTGTCGATATCGCCCTGGCCGTCGTCGCCGAGCTCGGCCTCGAGAGCATCCTCGCCCTGAGTCTCCGGCTGCTCGGTGTCGGTGGGGAACGTGCCGTCGGTGAAGTCGTCGACCGGGGGAATTCCCGGCATGTTCGGCGGGAAGCTGTTGGCGAAAGCGTCGATGTTCGACATGGTGCCCTCCTCTGATTCGTGCGTAGACCCATGATCCGCGCGAGCTGCGGCGAGCGCAGGGCGGTTGACAGCTCGGTTCAGGGCGAGGAGGATTCCCGCCCTGCGCCCGCGGTGGTCAGCTCGAGAGCCCGAATGTGCGCAGCACGACGTCGACGTGCGCGTCGATCTCGCCTGGAGTCGGGGGCCCGGCAAGCCCCAGGAGTCGTCGACGGTGCGGTTCGCCGAGGAGGGCGGTGAAGAGCAGATCCGGCGACACCGGGGCATCCGGGGTGAGGTGGGACGCGAGGAACCCCTGCGCGCGAGCGGGCCCCTCGTCGTAGAACTCCAGAGCGAGGGGTGGATGCAGGACTGCGGCGGAGATTATCGCGCGGTGGATGCCGACGGCTTCGTCACCGAGCAGATGCACCAGGATCGCTCGGGATGCCGACCGCAGATCAGCCGACTCCTCCTCCGCGTGGTCGAGGTAGGCATGCTGTCTCAGAATCGCCGCTCGCACGAGGCCCGCGCGGTCGCCGAACACTCCGTAGAGGGTTCGCTTCGCGACGTGAGCCTCCGCGGCGACACGATCGAACGTCAGCGCCTCGAACCCCTCACCGGTGAGGAGGGCGATCACGACGTCGACCACGCGTTCGTCCCGAGCGAGCGATTCGGCTGCGGAGGGCCGTCCACGTTTTCCCGTCATAGGGTTACTCTAGCAATAATGCTACGCAACCGTTTCATTAAAGGAGTCATCGTGACCGACCTCATCCACCACATCGCCATCCAGGATGACTGGGAGATGAGCCGAGCGTTCGGCGAGTACTCCGTCGCGACCCGGGGCGTGCACGTCGATGACGCCGGCTTCATCCACGCAACCACCGCAGACGACCTGGATGCCGTGATCGCCGCCCGCTACAGCGACCTCGCCCTGCCGCTGCTCGACATCGCGATCAGCCCCGAGGCCCTGGCCGCGGAGGGAATCGTCGTCGAGTGGGTCGACGGACGCCCTCGCATCCTCGGCGCCCTCCCGATGACGAGCGACGTGGTGGCCTCGGAGACGCTGATCGCGCGGTGACCGGAATCGCGGTGACCGGATCTGTCACACTGCGCGCCTTCCTCTCGTCTTAGGAGGAGGGCGTGCAGCCGACTCGGGCGCACGCGACACGTCACCCCTCGAAAGGCTCCCCATGGACTTCGCCGCAGCTGCCGCCGATCCCGCATTCCTCGCCATCGTCGGCGGACACATCCTCGTGCTGTTCCTCGCCGTTCTCCTCACCGTGCTTCGCCGATACTCCGCAGGAGGGTTCTTCGCCTGGCTCGCGACGATCGCCTCGCTGCTCTTCGGCCTCTTCTGGTTCCTCGTACTGGGCGGCGGACGCAAGAACTCGCAGGCGGACGAGTCGGTGCAGTTCGCGCTCGACCCGAACGGCGGCCTCTGGGTCACGGTCTACATCGTGGGCGCGCTCATCGTCTCGTACGCCATGACCTGGATCTGCAAGCGCGGTCGTGAGCGCGCACTGGCGGCCAGGAGCGCAGCGACCACCGCTGCCGGCACCGAGTAGCCCCGGGCGAGCATCGGCCTCCTCCGTTTCCGACATTCACCATGCACATGTCCGCAGCGCATCGGACTGTCCACGACGCATCCGAGTCTGCTGCGTCTAACCTGTGGGCATGAACCGTACCCACCTCCGTCCACTGATGTGCGGGGCTCTCGCCCTCGGAGCGATCGCGGTCCTCGCCGGGTGCGTGAACGCTCCGACCGTCGACGTGCTCGCCAGCGGTGAGTCCGCGCCTCTGCCCGAATCCGTCGGTCCCGACCAACTCGACACCGTGATCCCCGACACGGCTCGTCTGCTCGGTGAGGACTCCGAAGGGCACACCTATTACGTCGTCGAGGCGCGTGCGCAGGCCGGTATGGGCAGCATCTGCCTGGTGATCGACGGCGTCGACCACGGACCGATGATGGGATGCGGAGCGATGCCGATCGAAGTCGGCACCGACGGCGTCCGAGCCCGGCTCAGCGTCGAGGTGACCCCCGAAGAGGACGGCGAGAAGATCGGCGAGTACCTGAGGGTGTTCCTCTGATCGGCGGCCGCTCTGCGCATCCGCGATCCGCTTCGTGCCGGTCAGCAGCTCAGCGTGAGAGCATCGATCTCACACCACGACCTGAGGGAGATCTCTGATGCTCGACACCGCAGACAGCGTGAGGCTCGGCTCGTCAGGACTCCGCATCTCGAAGGTGGTGCTCGGATGCATGAGCTTCGGCGCTCCCGACAGAGGCGCGCACGGGTGGTCGCTCGATGAGGAGACCAGTCGACCTCTCATCAGGCAGGCGCTCGAGGCCGGGATCACCACCTTCGACACCGCCGACGTGTACTCCGACGGCACGAGCGAGGAGTTCGTGGGCCGCGCGCTCGGCGACTTCGCCCGCCGCGACGAGATCGTGATCGCGACCAAGGTGCACGGGCGCATGGGTCCGGGCGCGAACCAGGCCGGACTCAGTCGTGCGCACATCCTGTCGGGCATCGATGCGAGCCTGCGACGTCTGGAGACCGACCACGTCGACCTGTACCAGATCCACCGGTGGGATCCGCAGACGCCGATCGAGGAGACCATGGAGGCCCTGAACGACGTGGTGCGCTCGGGCAAGGCTCGCTACATCGGCGCCTCGTCGATGTGGGCGTGGCAGTTCGCGAAGGCCCAGCACACAGCCGCGCAGAACGGGTGGACGCCGTTCGTCTCGATGCAGGACCAGTACAACCTGCTGCAGCGCGAGGAGGAACGGGAGATGCATCCGCTCTGCCTCGACTCGGGCGTGGGCGTGCTGGCGTGGTCGCCACTGGCCCGCGGAAAGCTCACGCGGGACTGGGATGAGAAGACCGCGCGGACGGCGACGGATGCCTTCGGCGCGACGCTCTACCGGCGCGAGGAGGAGTCGAATCGCGCCATCGTCGAGGCGGTCGCCCGCGTCGCCGAGGCGCGCGGCGTCTCCCGCGCGCAGGTCGCCCTCGCGTGGGTCGCTCAGCAGTCCGCGGTCACCGCTCCGATCGTCGGCGCGACCAGGGCGGGCCACATCGACGATGCGGTGGCCTCTGTCAGCATCCGTCTCGAGGACTCCGAGTTGGCGGCGCTCGAGGCCGCGTACACACCCCGGGATCCCGAAGGGTTCTGACCGGCGGCCGGACGGCGACTACTCGATCTGGCCGATCGGTTCGCGCTTCTCGGCCTGGAACTGATCCTCCGCGCGGCCCCGCGCCCAGTAGGCCGAGATCGACAGACGGTCGCGCGGCACCTCGCGCTGCTTCAGCAGTGCACGGACCTCTTTGATCGTGCCGCGCTCTCCGTGCGCGAAGACGCCGGGATGCCCGTCAGCCCAGGGCAGGTCGGTGAGCGCGGCGAGAAGCTCGTCATCGGTCTCGGTCCAGCGCACACTCACACCCGACGGAGCTTCGGGGAGGATGCGGTCGGCCGGGTCGGCCACCGTGAGGACGACGTGCCCGACGGCATCCGGCTGCATCGCCTCGATCGCCGAGGAGATCGCGGGCAGCGCCGTGTGGTCGCCGATGAGAAGGTGCCACGGCAGCTCGGGCTCGGGCAGGTAGCCGCCGCCGGCACCGCTGACGACGATCGCGTCGCCCGGTTGCGCCTGCCGGGCCCACGGACCCGCGACACCCTCGTCACCGTGGACCACGAAGTCGATCACGAGCCGGCGCTGCTCAGGGTCCGCCGACCGGACCGTGTACGTGCGCCGAGTGGGCAGCTTCTCGGGGCTCTCCTCGCGCAACTGCGCCAGGTCATAGGGCGGGGTGAGCCCATGACTCGGGTCGGCGAAGAGGATCTTGACGTACTTGTCGGTGTAGATGTTGTCGTTGAACGCCTCGTACCCGTCGCCGCCCGCCGTGATGCGCACCAGATCCGGGCTGATCTGCTCCACCTGCTGCACGGTGAGGACTGCTTGGCTGGGGGTTCGACGAGGCTGTTCCGGCATTGCGTCTCCTGACGGTGAAGAAGGAAGTCCCCTCCAGTCTGCCCTCGCCGTGCAGCACAGGCAGCGGTTCTCAGTCAATCCTTTGAGTCGGGATCGGCCCACTCGCTACTCTCTCGTCATGACTTCCGAAACGAACCCGGACATCGAGCGCGACGTGCATGCCCAGATTCGCGAGCTGCAGGCCGTGATCGAGAAGGTGTCTCACGAGTACAGCGGACACCCGGCCCAGGAGGTCCGAGACGCCGTGCAGCGCGAGGTCGACGCGCTCGGCAACGGAGCGACGATCGTCGACCCCGAACTGACCACGGGCGCAGAGGCCGTGGCCGAAGGCAAGAACCTCCGCCTCTCCGATGAAGGCAAGCTCGTCATCGAGCAGACAGACGACTGACCGGCCGGATCACCCCAGTATTCTGGCCGCATGAGAGAAACCGTGGCCGTCATCCTCCGCCTTCTGCTGGCTGCGGCCTCGCTGGCCGGAGTCGTGACACAGCTCGTGATCGCGATTCAGACCGACTTCGGTCTCGTGAACTTCTTCAGCTATTTCACGACGCTCAGCAATCTGTTCGCGAGCATCGTGTTCATCGTGGGTGCGGTCAAGATCCTCCGCCGCAGCGAGAGCAGCCCGCGATGGGAGGCGGTGCGCGGAGCATCCGTCGTCTACATGGCCTTCGTCGGCATCGTCTTCAACACCCTGCTCGTCGGCGCCGACCTCGGCGGGCTGCTGCCCTGGACCAACGTCGTGCACCACATGCTGATGCCGTTGGCCGTCGTGATCGACTGGGTGCTGATGCCGCCGAGACGTCGACTCTCGACGCGCACGGCCTGGTTGTGGCTCATCGTGCCGGTGGTCTACACGGTGTACTCGGTCGTGCGTGGCGCGGCGACCGGCTTCTACTGCTACCCGTTCTTCAACCCCGCGGCCGTCGGCGGCTACGGCGGCGTCGCCGCCTACTGCGCAGGCCTGCTGGTCGCGTTCATCGTGCTCGCCCTGGTGATCCGTCTCGTCGGCAACGCCCTCTCGCGCCGGACCCCGCGGGCCGAACCGTTCGACGCGGACGGTGCGCCCCGGACCCCGACGACTGAAGGAGAACCCTCGTGACCACCTCCGCCACACTCCGCGCACTCAGCGGCGTCGCCGACCAGCCCGCGAACCTCGCGACCTCGACCGTCGTGCTCGTCGACTTCCAGAACACCTACACGCGCGGCGAGATGGAGCTCGAGGGCTGGGATGCTGCGCTCGACGCGGCCGCTGACCTGCTCGCCCAGGCCCGCGAGTCAGGCGCGACGGTCATCCACGTGCAGCACGACGGCGGCGCCGGATCGGCCTACGACATCCGCGAGGACATCGGGGCGATCCACGAGCGCGTCGCTCCGCGCGACGGCGAGGCCGTGGTCGTCAAGAAGGCACCGAACTCGTTCGTCGGCACCGAACTCGGCGACCTGGTCGACGAGGCGGGCCACGAGGACGTCGTGATCGCCGGGTTCATGACGCACATGTGCGTGACCTACACGACCGAGGGCGCGTTCCTCCGCGGCAATCGGCCCACCGTCGTCGCGGCGGCGACCGCCACCCGCAGCCTTCCGTCGGTCGCCGGTGACGTCCCGGCCGAGCAGCTGCATCGGGCTGCTCTCGCCGGCATCGCCGACCTCTACGCGACAGTCGTGCCCACCGTCGCCGATCTCGGACGCTGACATCGGCATCGGATGCGGTCCCTCCGACCGCATCCGCTCCGATCAGGCCGTGCAGAGATCGGTGTCGGCGCTGCGATTGACGGCGTCGACCGGCCTCGACGGGGGCGGAGTCGCCCTCGGCTGAGAGGTCAGGTCGGTGTAGTCGGCTCCGAGCAGAAGCTGCACTCCCTCGACATCTCCGGTCTGCACGGTCACGGCGAGGCCGAGCTCGGAGGCCAGAGCCTGTGCGGTCTGCTGCGCGTCAGGTGTGTCGGCCGCCGTGATGACGGTGAGGTCCGCCGCATCCGCGTTGGCGAGTCCCGACACCGTATACCCGTATCCGGTGGCGTCTTCCGACACCCGAGAGGCCAGTCCTGCGACGCCCGCTCCGTTGAGGATTCGGACGGGAGCGGTGCGCACCGTGGCATCCTCCTCGACCTCGTCGGTCGTCAGCACGACGGGCACGTCGTCGAGCAGCGCTCGGAAGATGACGTCGGCGTCGGCCGTGGGCACGACGCGGTTGCGATCCTGCGGAGCCTCGGTGGTCGGCATCGTCAAGAAGGTGACGCTGCTCATCGGAACGTTCGCGACGCGGGCGGCGAGACCGGCCAGGTCAGTCAGGGCGCCCAGCCCCGGGTCGACGGTCATCGACGAGGTCGCCGCGTCGAGGAAGGCGTAGAGACGATCCGGGCGCACGAGCACATCCGTCTTGGTGGCCTTCTGCACGATCGCCGACAGCACCATCTGCTGGTGCCCGAGGCGCGCGACGTCGCTCTCTTCGGCGAGCGCATGGCGCGTGCGTGCCAGCGCGAGAGCCTGAGTGCCGTCGATCGACTGCGCGCCGGCCGGAAGATCGAGCTGGGCATGACCGTCGGTCAGGGCCTGCGGGAGGCACACGTCGATGCCTCCCATGGCGTCGACGATCCCGATGAAGCCTTCGAAGTCGATCTGCACGAAGTGGTCGATCGTGAGCCCGGTGAGCTGCTCGACCGCGGCGACAGAGCAGGCGGGCCCGTACTCGAGCGCGGAGTTCAGCATCCCGAATCCGCCGTCGAACGACCCTCGTCCCGTGTCCTCGCAGGCGGGCAGGTCGGTCAGTGTGTCTCGCGGGAGCTGCACCGCGTCGATACGTGTGTTGTCGCTCGAGATGTGCGCGACCACCATGGCATCGCTGCGCTGACTGCCGTCGTCGTCGCCGTAACCACCGGACGCGAGCGCCCGCGTGTCAGACCCGAGCAGCAGGATGTTCAGGTCGCCGGTCGCGAGCGGCTCGCTCGACGGGTCGGAGCGCAGGGGCGCGGTGGTGACGTTTCCCTGCAACTGCGCGTAGGCGATCGCGCCGACGGCGATCAGTGCGACGACGACGAGCGCGCTGATCCAGCCGATCACTCGGCCGCGCCGACGGCGAGGCCGGCCTTCCACTCCCCGTGCGGGGGTGGGGTCCGGAGTCGAGTCGGTCTGGGGGGATTCTGGCCGTCGCACTGGTTCACACCATCACGAGGAGAGCGTGATCTCAAAACGGCTGGCCGTATTCACAGAACCTGTCCGGGGTATTCGAAGGCTCGAGACCTTGACGATATGTTTCTTCTGCTCACTTGCCAAGGTGGAAAGTCGGGGGTAGTTTTCCACTATGGAAAGTGAACGGAATGACCCTCACGCCTCGCTGGCTCGCCTCGATGCCGTGGCGACGACGTACACGGATGCACCCCGGGGCGAAGGCTGGTACCACCTCGCTCTGGGGCTCGGAGCCGGAGTGTTCACCGCGTCTCAGGGCTTCCCGCAGCCCTGGGCGTTGATCGTGGCGGTCGGCTTCGTCGTTCTCATTCCTCTCTTCATCGCGTGGTGGCGACGGACTCACGGCTGGTGGGTGTCGGGCTACACCGGCGGCGCGACGCTGTGGGTGACGGGCGTGATGCTGGTGGCTCTGGTCTCGACGGCACTGTGGTCGTATCTCGCCTCCGACATCGGGATCAGCATCGCCGCCGGCGCGATCGCGTGCATCGCCGTCACCGCTTCCGGATTCGTCTGGATGCGCGTCTGGCGTCGTCGACTCGAGACGCAGGGCACGGCGTGAGCGGACTCGATCCAGCCATCCACGCCGTCGCACGGCTGGAACTGTGCGGACTGCTCGCGCCCGTCGACGACGCGGAGTTCTCATTCCTGCGCGAGCGACTGAACGTGTCGGACTCGGTGCTCTCCAAGCACGCCAAGGCGCTCGAACAGGCGGGCTATGTCCGTATCGACAAGGTCACACGGAACGCGCGTCAGCGCACCCTGCTCTCCCTCACACAGGCCGGGCGACGAGCCTTCCGTGCGCACGTCGCGGAGCTTCGACGCCTCGCCTCCATCGCGGACGCATCCCTCGAGGTCGACGGATAGGGCGCGAAGCCGCGCTCACTCGCCCCGCCGACCGGGTCGGCTCCCGCGAATCCGGATGACCTTCCGGGCCTGGAAGGCGAGCAGCAGCGCGGAGCCGACGACCATGACTCCGATGACCACCCATTGGAAGACGGAGTACGACGTCCCCCAGGCGACGGTCAGAACCAAGAGGCCCGACATGTACGCGAGAAGCAGCGCGCTGAGCGTCATCATCAGCAGCTCACGCCGATACCGCCGTCGCACTCCGCGTCTCACCATGTCGTGAAGACTACGCGCGAAGCCTCACGAGGGCCCATCCTGCTGCTCGCGACCCGCAGGTACTGTCGAGCCATGAGCTTTCACATCGAGCACTCGGCCGGCGGCCGCACCGACGGATACGACTCTCTCGGCGAAGCGGTGATCGCAGCTCTTCGCCTCACGCATGCCCCGGTACTCATCGTGAGTGACGCCGACCCGGCCTCCCCTGGAGAGGCGCAGGTCGTCGCCGCCGTCCTGAAGAAGGGCGAGGTGCTCACAGCGACGCCCGAGCCCGAATGGTGGGCGCGACTGAAGGGGTCATCGCAGAAGAAGCTTCTCGCCGGGGGCCGACTCGATGCCGGCGTGGTCGACGACCTCACCGATGCGGGTGGCGCGGTCGCCGCGACAGCGTGGGAGGGCGGCCCCGTCGACGAATGGGAGCTGACACCGGCATCCGACCACGATTGGGTGCGGTTCGAAGCCGCGCGACGACTGATTCGGGGCTGAGAAGCGACGATGGCTGAGCATGCTGTAGCAGCCAACCTCGCCCATAGCGTCCAATACTCTGTGCATAAATAATATTTGAGTGTAAACTATTGGACATGGGGCGAACTCAAGTGGGAACTTCACGGGCTGCCGAAGATGCTCTTGCAGTGTTGGGCCAGCAGATCCGACTGGCGCGCGCTGCTCGAGGGATGACCGCTGAAGAGCTTGCGGGCACTGCAGGGATATCTCGGACGACCTTGCACTCCATCGAGCGGGGCAACCCCGCCACCAGCATCGGGAAAGTCTTCAACGTCGCGACGATCGTCGGCGTGCCACTGTTCGGCGTTGATGACCCGAGTGAGCTCATCGCACTACGACGTCGCGGCGAAGAGCGACTTGCTCTCCTGCCCGCACGCGTGGATCGGCCTCGGAGGAACGACGACGATGGACTCGACTTCTGACATCTACGTCTGGGCATGGCTGCCCGGCGAGACGACACCCGTCCCCGCCGGGCGACTGCGCGAGAACGCTGGGGGCAACTTCTCGTTCGACTACGGGCGGCTCTACCGACAACGTGAGAACGCGGTCTCGCTGTCGCCGACCCTTCCCCTGACCGGCGACACCTATGGTCCAACGGGATCACTGGGACTCCCCGGCGCCCTCCGAGATGCCTCACCGGATGCGTGGGGACGCCGCGTCGTGCAGTACCAGGTGACAGGCGACAGGGGCTCGGACGCTGACACCGGCGACGTGGACGAGCGCACCTACCTCCTCCGCTCCGGATCCAATCGGTTCGGCGCCATCGACTTTCAGTCGTCGCCGGAAGAGTACGTACCTCGTGACTCTGCTCCGGCACCCTTGACCGAGCTTCTGAGCGCCGCCGACATCGTCGAAGCCGGTGGCGACCTTTCCTATGAGCTCGAGCGCGCACTGCTCAGCGGCACAGCCATGGGCGGCGCGCGTCCGAAGGCGATCCTCCACGACGGAGCCCGCGAGTACATCGCGAAATTCACCGCGTCCAACGACAACTTCCCCGTCGTCGGCGCAGAAGCGGCCAGTATGTTCCTCGCCGAGCGAGCCGGAATCGACGTCGCCTCCACGCGCGTGGAGACTGTTCTCGGCCGTAGCGTGCTGCTCGTCGAACGCTTCGACCGCGGCGACCGCGGCGAGCGCGTACTCGCCGTCAGTGCGTTGACGATGACCGGTCTCGACGAACTGCAAGCACGTAGCGGCAGCTACGTGGACTTCTTGGACTCGTTACGGATGAATCGAGCGCCCGAGGGCACCGCAGCAGAGCTGTTCACCCGTATCGCCTTCAACATGGCGATCTCCAACTCCGACGACCACCTACGCAACCACGCCGCGCTCTGGGACGGGACAAAAGCCGTTCTCAGTCCGGCGTATGACCTGTCTCCGATGAGGCGTAGCGGTGAGACCGCATCTCAGGCCATCTCGTACGACCGGAAAGGTGCACGTACCAACAACTTCGCCGAATTGTTGTCCGTCAGGAATCTGTACGGCCTCAGCGAGGCCGACGCTTCGGGCATTTTGGAACGGATCCAAGGCGTCATCCACGACAACTGGGAGGACGCGGCCGAGCACGGGCGGTTGACCAGCGCCGACAAGAGGCTGCTCTGGGGTCGACAGTTCCTCAATCCCGGAACGCTCTACGGGTTCAACGGCCACTGAGACGCGGGCGGTCATAGTGCGCGCCCAGCACGAGGATGGAACCGGCCGGCCAGTGCCGGACATCTCTCAGTATGAGGTCCACTGATCTGGTCGTGTTGCGGGAACAATGCGTCGCTCTCATCGAGATCCATTACAAGAACCCCGAAGTCAGCGCCGTGTGGCTCGCGCAGGCACTCTACGTGTCGAGAAGGCAGCTGGACCGAGCCTTCAGTGGCGGGCGAGGAGTTGCGGAAGTCCTCGCGCGTCGTCGCCTGAGCCAGGTCGTGGTCATGGCCGCCCGGCATCCTTCGGTTCCCATGTCCGTCGTCGCAGAGCACTGCGGGTACGGAACATATGAGACGTTTCGGGCGCAGTGCCACCGCTACCTGCACCGCACCCCGCGAGAAGCCCGTCGCGACCATCGCCGAATCCTCGCCGTCTCCCACGCCGCGTAGACTCGTCTCAGGTCAGGACATCGACCGTGACGTGTGAGGTGAGATCGTGTCGGAACCCGGCGGGCCGAGCGACGGCGAGCTCCTCTACCGCCTCTCGCGCGGCGACGAACCGGCCTACCGAATGCTGCACGACCGGCACCAGATGCCCGTTTTCCGGCTGTCGCTCGTGCTCATGCACACCAGCTGGGACGCGGAAGAGGTCGCGGCGACCGCGTTCTTCGAACTGTGGCGACGGCGCGACAAGGTCCGTATCGTCGACGGATCCGTCCTGCCATGGCTCTTGGCGACCACGTCGTTCGCAGCGAAGAACAGCCTGCGCTCGCGTCGTCGATATCAACGACTGCTGCACCGCATCCCCCACGACGGAGACGTTGCCGACCATGCCGACGAAGTCGCTCGCGCGATGGACTCATTGAAGATCTCGGCGAGCGTGCGTGAGGCTCTGCGCCAGTTGAATCCTCGCGACGCGAGTGTCGTGGTCCTCTGCATCATTCATGAGCTTCCGCTCGCCGAAGCAGCCGTCGCTCTGGGTGTCCCGGAAGGAACCGTCAAATCGCGGTTGTCTCGGGTGAAGGCGCGGCTTCGCGGTGACCTGTATGAGTATTCTCCGAGATCAGAGGAGGCGAACGCATGAGTGACCGGATGCCGCACCACCGGGAGGTGCAAGACCTCCTCATCGAGCAGATGCGCCGAGACCTCGCGCGCCCCCGATGGTGGAAGACCATCTGGGGTCGCGTCACCATCGCCGGAGGGATCCTCGCGGTGGCGGGAGCGGGCGTCGCCGCGGTCACCCTCCTCGACGAGCGTCCGGTCAGCGAGACCGGCGTCGTGCATTGTCTCGAAGGCCAGTATCGGAATCCCGACGGCACGCTGTCCGGTGCAGCGGCGAGTGTCGCCACACCAGACGGCGTCATCGCCATCGAGGATGCAGAAGCTCTGTGCACTCAGATGTGGGAAGGCGGGGCGTTCGCCGACAACGACGAACTCTCGGCCACCCCCACTCCGGGATCAGCGCCCTCCGAGTTCACGACCTGCGTCACCGACGAAGGCGAAGCAGCCGTCGTCCCGGGGAGGCTCGAATGCTCGGTCCTCAGACTGCACCCGTTCCAGGACTAGACGGGATCGTTCGCCCCCAGGTCCCCGCCGGGCGGTAGACGATCGACGAGGTCTTCGCGGCCAGCGCCCCCAAGGTCGCGCAGTAGGGCGTGCATGTCAGCTTGCTGCCGGTGTAGCCGGTGCCGTCGTACTGTGTCGACCAGCAGTTGTTGATGCCTTCGGCGGAGCGGACGTTGTTGTTCCAGCCGGACACGATGCTCGGGAAACCGAACGTCACGCCGCAGCACCCGCTCCCGGCGCCGTAATGGATGAGGGCGCTGCCGGACCGAGAAGCCCCGGTCCACGCCTTGCCGACGATGACCGTCGACGCGGCCGCGACCGCTGAGCGGGCAGCCACTCCTGAGGGTTGCAGCTGTTCGATGTGGCCGGGGGCGCCCTCTTCGATGAACTGCTCGGCTTCCTCCAAGTGCAACTTCGGGGTACTCCCTGCTGTCGGCTATCCCGATGCCAGTCACCGTCGACCAGACCACGAGCGTCACCATCGACGCACCACACGCTACGGCGAATGAAAAGAGCCGGTCAGAATAATCTCTGACCGGCTCTTTCAATCACGAACAGGTGGCCCTGATTTGAACAGGGCCCGCTGTGCGCGAGGGGGGACTTGAACCCCCACGTCCATAAGGACACTGGCACCTGAAGCCAGCGCGTCTACCATTCCGCCACTCGCGCGAGTCTGTCGGGCTCCGAAGAACTCAACTTCCCAAAGATATCACGCGTTCCGCCCCATGAAGAAACCGAGGCCACGACGGGCTCCACCCCCTGAGGAGGACTTCCGCCCGTAGGGAGGAGCATCCACCCCACTTCCTCCTCCCCAGGCGCAGATCTCCTCCCGAACGACGCCGCCAACGACGCAAGAGCAGCGCCAGAACGCCACCCGCACGACGCCGGAGCAGCACCCCGCCTCTCCCCCACTCCCCCGGAATCTCGGGGCTTTGCCGCCCTGCGAGGGCGTTCACCCAGGACACCTGGCTACGATGTGTCTACCGGTCGGCATGCCAGAGGAGCCCAGTGGGACTACTTGACAGCTTTGAGAAGGGTCTCGAGCGCGCTGTGAACAGCGCCTTCGCGAAGACCTTCCGCAGCGGCATCCAGCCCGTGGAGATCGCTTCGGCCCTTCGGCGCGAGGCAGACACCAAAGCGGCTGTGGTGAGCCGCGACCGCATCATCGCGCCCAACAGCTTCGTCGTGCGCCTCAGCACCGATGATGCCGAGCGCATGCTCGGACTCGGCGGAGCTCTCACCGACGAACTGCATGCTCTTCTCACGAAGCACGCGAAGTCGCAGGGCTACAGCTTCTCGGGTCCGCTGTCGATCAGCCTCGAGAGCGACGACAAGATCGCGACCGGCACGATCAACGTCAGCTCGGGCACCGTCGAGGGCCGCGTCAACTGGCAGGCTGTGATCGACGTCGACGGACGCCGCCACTCCCTCACCCGCGCCCGCACGGTCATCGGCCGGGGCACGGATGCCGACATCACCATCGCGGATGCCGGATCCAGCCGCAAGCACGTCGAGGTCCTGTGGGACGGCGAGCGCGCCATGATGCGTGACCTCGGATCGACCAACGGCACCAAGGTGAACGGCCAGAAGGTACGCGAGGCCGCGCTCCCCACCGACACCACGATCACCATCGGACGCACCGATCTGGTGTTCCGTATCGTTCCCGTCGCCTCCCCGTCACGCCCTCCGCGGCCGCGTGACGACGACGCGACCCGTGCGTTCGGAGCCCTCTCGTGAGCACTCCCAGTGAACTCGTCCTCCTGCTGCTGCGCGTCGGCTTCCTGCTGCTGCTGTGGTTCTTCGTGTTCGGCGTCGTCTACTCGCTGCGCGCCGATCTGTTCGGCATGAAGGTGCGAAAGCTCCCCGCCGAGGCGGCCGCGGCGACACCGGCACCGACCGCCGCCCCGGCGGCATCCCGCCCCGCCTCCGCGAAGCCGAGCACGGGCCCGGCGACCGTCGCGACCGCCAAGCGACTCGTCATCACGTCCGGTCCCAAGGCCGGCCTCGAGCTCCCCCTGGGCAGCGACACCCTGACGATCGGACGCTCGAGCGAATCCGCACTCGTCATCCGCGACGACTACACCTCCAGTCACCACGCCCGCCTTCTGCTGCGTGGCGACAGCTGGGCCATCCAGGACCTCGACTCGACCAACGGAACGTTCGTCGCCGGTCAGCGGGTGACGGGCGGTCCGGTCGGTCTCGCCCTCGGCACCCCGATCAAGGTGGGCGCCACGACCTTCGAGCTGCGAGCCTGACCCCGGCATGGTCTTCGAAGGCTCGAGCGCCGCGATCTCCCATACGGGCAAGGTCCGCTCCAACAACCAGGACTCCGGATATTCCGGGGCGAACCTGTTCGTCGTCGCCGACGGCATGGGCGGCCACGCGGGCGGCGACGTCGCCTCGAGCATCGCGATCCACCGCATGGAGCCGCTCGACCAGCCGTACACGTCGGTCGACGACGCGCAGGCCTCACTCCAGGCCGCCGCGACCACGGCCGCCGGCGACCTGATCCGCGCCGCGAAGGATCGCCCCGAGCTCGCCGGCCTCGGCACCACGCTGAGCGCGGTGATCATGGTCGACGACTACGCGGTCATCGGTCACATCGGCGACTCGCGCATCTACCTCTACCGCGACGATGCCGTGACGCAGATCACTGCGGATCACACGTTCGTGCAGCGGCTCGTCGACTCCGGCCGCATCACGCCGGAGGAGGCGCGGTACCACCCGCGTCGTTCGGTGCTCATGCGTGTGCTCAGCGACATGGATGCCGATCCAGAACTCGACATGTTCGTCATGCACACCCAGCCTGGCGACCGCTGGCTACTGTGCTCCGACGGCCTCTCGGGCGTCGTCGACGAGGCGCACATCCTCAAGGCGATGCGCATGGGCATGGCCCCCGGCCGCACCGCTGACAACCTGCTGAAGCAGGCGCTCGACGGAGGTGCGCCCGACAACGTCACGATCGTCCTCGTCGAGGTCGGTGGACAGCACGCCATGCACTCGGGCACCGCGACGATCGTCGGCTCGGCGTCGAACCCCGCCAACGTCACCGTGCCCCCGGTGCGCGCACCCCGAGGCAACTGGCTGCACCCCGTGCGCCAGGCCGCGAACGAGCCCAGCCACTTCGAGCCGGCCCCCGAGTACCTCGAGGAGCTCATCGAAGAGGATCGCCGACGCGCCAAGCGCCGACGCTACGGATGGATCGCCGGGATGCTGGTCGTCATCGCGATGCTCGTGTTCGCGGCGTTCGCGGCGTACAGCTGGACGCAGACGCGTTACTTCGTCGGCGCCGATGAGGACAGCGTCGTGATCTTCCAGGGCGTTCAGCAGAACATCGGTCCGATCACGCTCTCGACTCCGCTGCGCGACACCGACATCCTGCTCGCCGACCTGCCGCCCTACCAGCGCGACTCGGTGGAACGCACGATCACGGCGCGCTCGTTCTCCGACGCCGAGGCGATCGTCGCGAGGCTTCAGGCCGGCGCCGACCGCGTCATCGGCGAGACCCCGCTGCCCACTCCGGTGCCCACGCCGACGTCGACGGAGGACGCAGGATGACCACCGACGTCACGGCCGACACCAGCGTCATCAAGGCCCTCAAGCGCATGCGGATGCCGCAGACGCAGCGCAACCGCGAGTTCTGGCTGCTCCTGTTCGCCGTCGCGATCAGCGGCGCGGCCCTCACCCTCGTGCAGCTCGGCGCACTCGGTGTGATCGACCCGATGATCCTCGCGATCGGCGGCGGTCTCGCCGTTCTCGCCTTCGCCGTGCACTTCGTGCTGCGGGCGGTCGCCTCCGCAGCCGACCCGTTCCTGCTGCCCATCGCCACCCTGCTCACGGGCCTCGGCATCGCGATGATCTACCGCATCGACATCGCCAAGTCCCTCACGGGCTGGAACGCGTACTCGACGAAGCAGCTCGCCTGGACCGCCATCTCGCTGGCCGGTGCCATCACCTGCATCATCCTGCTGCGCAACTACCGCGTCCTGTTCCGCTACACCTACATCTTCGGCCTCTCCGGCATCCTGCTTCTGCTCCTGCCGTTCGTCCCCGGACTCCGCATTCCCGACGCGAACGCCGCCGTCTGGGTGTCGCTGGGCGGCATGTTCGCGTTCCAGCCGGGTGAGCTCGCGAAGATCTGCCTCGCGATCTTCTTCGCCGGCTACCTCGTGCGCACGCGAGAGAGCCTGACCTCGGTGGGAACGCGATTCCTCGGCATCACCTGGCCGCGCATGCGCGAACTCGGCCCTGTGCTCGTGGTGTGGGCGATCTCGCTCGGCATCATCGTGATCCAGCGCGACCTCGGCACCGGAACCCTGATCTTCGGCATGTTCGTCGCGATGCTCTACGTCGCCACCGGCAAGACCAGCTGGGTGCTCATCGGCCTCGCGCTGGTCGCGGCGGGCGTGGCGGTCGCGACGCAGATCCTCAGCTACGTGCAGGGACGCTTCATCAACTGGCTGTTCCTGTTCGACCCCGACAAGGTCGACCCCGATGTCGCCGGATTCCAGCCGATGCAGGGCCTGTTCGGCCTCGCGCACGGCGGTCTCCTCGGCACCGGCTGGGGTCAGGGTCGCCCCGAAGTCACTCCGCTCGCGCACAGCGACTACATCATCACCAGCCTCGGTGAGGAGATCGGCCTGATCGGGCTGTTCGCGATCCTCTGCCTGTACATGGTGTTCGTCAGTCGCGGTGTGCGCATCGGCCTCGCCGGGCAGGACGACTTCGGCAAGCTGCTCGCCACCGGCCTCTCGTTCACCATCGCACTGCAGGTGTTCATCATGGTCGGCGGTGTCACGCGGATCATCCCGCTCACCGGTCTGACCACCCCGTTCCTCGCCGCCGGCGGATCCTCGCTCGTCGCCAACTGGCTGATCGTCGCGATCCTGCTGCGCATCTCCGACGGCGTCCGCAGCCAACCCAGGGCGGTGATCGGCTGACATGACCAAAGAACTCCGTCGACTCAGCATCGTGATGCTGTTCATGTTCATCTCGCTGTTCGCGGCGACCAGCTGGATCCAGGTCGTCGAGGCCGATGCTCTCGGCCAGAACCCGAACAACCGACGCACCCTGCTCGACAGCTATGAGATCCAGCGCGGATCGATCATCGTCGACGACGTCGCGATCGCCTCGTCCACCCCGTCCGACGACAAGTACCAGTTCCAGCGCGTCTACATGGATGCCGCGATGTGGGCGCCCGTGACCGGATACTTCAACCCGGCGCTGCAGTCGGCGACCGGCATCGAGCAGGCGATGAACGCCGACCTCTCGGGCACGGGCTCGAACGCGTTCTTCGCCGAGATCGAGCGCATCCTGTCGGGAAAGCCGCAGAGCGGATTCAGTGTCGAGCTGTCGCTCGACACCGCAGCCCAGACCGCGGCGTACCAGGCGCTCGAAGGACTCAACGGCGCCGTCGTCGCGATCGAGCCGAAGACGGGGCGCATCCTGGCCATGGTCTCGACCCCGGGGTTCGACACGAACCAGCTCGCGACGCACGATGCGGATGCGGCGAACTCGGCGTACGACCAGCTCGTCGCCGATGCGAACAAGCCGCTCTCGAACCGCGCGATCGCCGGCGACCTCAACCCTCCGGGGTCGACCTTCAAGCTCGTCGTCGCGGCGGCCGCGTACGCCTCCGGCGAGTGGACGCCCGACTCCACGCTGCCCAACCCCGCGCGCTACACGCTGCCCGGCTCGAACAACACCGTGGCGAACGCCTGGGGTGGCAAGTGCGGCAACGCCGCGACCGTGACGATCTCCGAGGCGATCCGACTGAGCTGCAACATCCCCATGGCAGAGCTCGCCGTACAGCTCGGCGACGACGCGATCCGCGAGATGGCCGAGAAGTTCGGCTTCAACAAGAGCTTCTCGATGCCGCTGGAATCCACGCCGTCGAGCTACCCGACCGGGCTCGACGACGCGCAGACTGCACTCACCGGCTTCGGGCAGGGACAGGTCACCGCCACCCCGCTGCAGATCGCCATGGTCGCGGCCGGGATCGCCAACGACGGCGTCGTGATGAACCCGCGTCTGATCGACTCCGTGATCGGCGACGACCTCTCGGTGATCCGGGCTGACGGTGACACCGAGTTCGGCCGTGCACTCGACGCCGATGTCGCCGATCAGGTGACGGCATCGATGGTCGCGAGCGTCTCAACCGGAGCTGCTCAGGGTGCAAGAATAGACGGGGTCGATGTCGCCGGTAAGACCGGTACGACCGAGAACGATAACAAGCCGTACACGTTGTGGTTCACCGGTTTCGCACCGGCGGACGACCCCGAGGTGGCAGTAGCGGTCCTCGTCGAAGACGGCGGTGGACAAGGGCAGTCAGGATCCGGCGACACCATCGCCGCTCCGATTGCGAAGAAGGTCATAGAGGCGGTGCTGGGCAGATGAGACCGACGCAGGGTGTGTCGTTCGGTGGTCGCTACGAGCTGCAGTCGCGTATTGCGATCGGCGGCATGGGCGAGGTGTGGGAGGCGACGGATCACGTCATCGGACGCACCGTGGCCATCAAGATCCTCAAGGACGAGTACATGGGGGACCCCGGGTTCCTCGAGCGGTTCCGCGCTGAAGCGCGCCATGCCGCACTCGTGAACCATGAGGGCATCGCGAGCGTCTTCGACTACGGCGAGGAGAACGGCAGCGCGTACCTCGTCATGGAGCTCGTGCCCGGCGAGGCTCTCTCGACCGTCCTCGAGCGCGACGGCGCGCTCAGTGCCGACAAGACCCTCGACATCGTCGCCCAGACGGCATCCGCTCTGCAGGCAGCCCACGCTGCCGGCCTCGTGCACCGCGACATCAAGCCGGGAAACCTGCTGATCACGCCTGACGGGCGCGTCAAGATCACCGACTTCGGCATCGCCCGCATCGCCGACCAGGTGCCGCTGACGGCCACCGGTCAGGTCATGGGCACGGTGCAGTACCTCTCCCCCGAGCAGGCCTCCGGCCACCCGGCATCCCCCGCGACCGACACCTACTCGCTGGGTATCGTCGCGTACGAGTGCCTCGCGGGCAAGCGCCCCTTCACCGGTGAGTCGCAGGTCGCGATCGCGATGGCGCAGATCAACGAGCAGCCCCCGCCGCTGCCGCCGACCGTGCCGATCCCGGTGCAGAACCTCGTCATGGCGATGATCGCCAAGAAGCCCGCCGATCGTCCGTCGTCGTCGGCCACGGTCGCTCGTGCAGCCCAGGCGCTGCGACGCGGCGACCTCAACTCCGCGGCGATCGCGGTGCCGGCGATCGCGACCGGTGGTGTCGCCTCCGACGACGCCACGCGGCTGCTCACGGCATCGGGCGACGACGGCGCGACCCGCATCCTCCCCACCACGGCTCAGCTCCCCACGGGAGAAGAGGTCGAGGAGGACGGCGAGAAGAAGAAGAAGCGCAGCCCGTGGACGTGGCCGCTCATCGCCCTCATCGCCCTGCTGGTGATCGTGCTCGGCGGAACCGTCTTCGCGCTGATGAACCAGGGCGACGGCGACCCGAAGCCGACCGAATCGACGACGACGAGCCAGTCGGCCAAGCCGACGCCGTCGGACACGCCGACCGAGGAGCCCGAGCAGGTCGACGTCGATGCCCTCGGCCTCGAGGGCATGCAGTGCGAGGCCGCGCGCGCCGCCGCGGTCAACGCGGGTCTGCAGGCCGAGTGCGTCGTCGGCAACACGGTCGCACCGAATGCGAACCAGGTCGGCACGGTCGAGTCCGTGCAGCCCGGTGGCAACGTGGAGCCGGGAACGCTCCTCACGCTCACGACGTTCAAGGAGCAGGTCCAGGTGGGCAAGCCGTCGGGAACCCCGACTCTCGCCGGCACGCCCACCGAGGGTGAGCCGGTCACGCTCAACTGGCCGAGCTTCGAGTGCCCCTCGGGCACGCCCGCTCGCTCCGCCTTCGAGGTGACGCTCACCAACGCGACGTTCTCGGGTGGCAACCCCGGCGAATCGATCCGCAGCTTCGGGCCGAGCGTCCTGTCGACGCAGATCGTGCCCGGCACGGCAGGTCAGAGCATCACCGCGACGTTCCGCGTGTTCTGCGGGAGCGACATGCCGTCCGAGCAGTCGGACGCCATGCCTGGCGTGGTCATCCTCCCTGCCGCCCCCACCGACGGTGGCGACGGTGGCGGCGGCGAGGACGGCACCGAAGGCTGATCCGCGGCTCGCATCGTAGGCTGGGACAATTCATCAGGTCGTATCAGGGGGTCAGTACGTGTCGACAGAGCAACGCGTTCTCGCGGGTCGCTACCGCGTCGACGAGCTCATCGGGCACGGCGGCATGGCGAAGGTGTACCGCGGGTACGACCTGACCCTCGGTCGCGCAGTCGCCATCAAGATCCTCGACCCCGATCTCGCTCGCGACAACGCCTTCCGCACCCGGTTCCGACTGGAGGCGCAGTCGGCCTCGCGCATGTCGCACCCCTCGATCGTCCGGGTCTACGACGCCGGAGATCCGTCGACCACCGACAGCAGCACCGATGAGCCTCCGTACATCGTGATGGAGCTCATCAGCGGAACCCTGCTGAAGGACATCATCGCGAAGGGCCCGGTTCCCGTCGAAGACGCCGTGCGCTACGTCGACGGCATCCTCGAAGCCCTCGACTACTCGCACCGCGCAGGCGTCGTTCACCGCGACATCAAGCCGGGCAACGTCATGGTGACCGACAAGGGCCAGGTCAAGGTCATGGACTTCGGCATCGCCCGAGCCGTGTCGGACTCGTCGTCGACCGTCGCCGAGACCACCCAGATCATCGGCACCGCCGCGTACTTCTCGCCCGAGCAGGCCAAGGGCGAGCCCGTCGACGCCCGAGCCGACCTCTACTCCACCGGTGTCGTGCTCTACGAGCTGCTCACGGGACGCCAGCCGTTCCGTGGCGAGTCGCCGGTCGCCGTCGCCTACCAGCACGTGAGCGAGACGCCCGTGCCGCCGACCGAGGTGAACGAGGACTCCCCCGGAGCCCTCGACCCGATCGTGCTGCGTGCCCTGGCGAAGGATCCGTACCAGCGGTATCCGGATGCTGCGCACTTCCGCGCCGCGCTGGATTCGGCTGTCTCGGGTCACGCGCCGAGCCGCAAGGAACTGGGCGCTCTCACGAGCGAGCTCTACGGACCGAGTCCTCGTGCCGCACAGGAGACCGCCCGCTCGCTGCGACAGCTGAGCACCGACACGACGATGGCGCGCACCCAGTCGGGGCCGCCCGTGGCGTGGATCTGGGCCGGCGTCGCCCTTCTGGCGGTCCTGCTCGCCTCCGTGCTCTTCTGGGTGTGGACGATCAGCATGCGCCCCGACGACGTTCCGTCGAGCTCGCGAGTCGTACCGGACCTCGTCAACGTCTCATCGGAGCGCGCTCAATCCGACCTCGGCGAGCTCGATCTCACGGCCAAGCTCGTGCTCGAGTCCAGCAACGACATCGTCGAGGGCAACGTGATCCGCACAGACCCCGAGGGCGGCACAGCGGTCAGCGAAGGCGATTCCGTCACGGTCTACGTCTCGTCCGGCAAGGAGACCGTGGTGGTCCCCGTGCTGGAGGGCCTGTCACTCGATGCGGCGAAGGATGCGCTCAAGGCAGCAGGGCTCCAACTCGGCACGGTGATACAGCGCAACGACAAGGGCCTGGCCGCCGAGACCGTCATGGAGGCGAGCGAGACGGCCGAGAGCGAGGTCGCGCCGAAGACGGTCGTGAACCTCGTGGTTGCGAGCGGTCGGATGACCCTCACCGACGTCACCGGATGGACCATGGACGCCGCCAAGGCCGAACTCGAACGCATCGGCCTCACCGCGAGCCCGGTCGAGCTCAGCGACTGCCCGCCGACGGATCCGCCGACCGTGGTCTCGATGTCGGCCGCGCCCGGCGATGTCGCGATCGGATCGACGGTCGAGCTGCGCTACTGCGTCGCTGCCGGCTGATCAGGACAGCGGCTGCAGATCGGCGGAGCGGGCCACGGCGTCCGCATCCCCGCACAGCTCGAGCCAGTTGGCGAGCAGACGGTGACCGCCCTCGGTGAGCACGCTCTCGGGGTGGAACTGCACGCCGAGGATCGGCAGCGTCGTGTTCGCCAGCGCCATCACCGTGCCACTCTCGGTGCGGGCGGTGACCACCACATCCTCCGGGAGCGCGGCCTCGTCGACGGCGAGCGAGTGATAGCGGCCCACGTCGAAGGGCGAAGGGATGCCGGCGAACAGTGCCGAACCGTCATGGGCGACGCGCGACACCATGCCGTGCATCAGCTCGGGCGCCTCGGTCACGGGTGACCCGAACGCCGCAGCGATCGCCTGGTGTCCGAGGCAGACCCCGAGCAGCGGCATCCGCAGACGCGAGGCGGCGCGAACCACGTCGAGCGACGCGCCGGCATCCTCCGGTCGGCCGGGACCCGGAGAGAGCATGACGGCGTCGAATCCTGAGAGCAGCGCGTCGAGCTCGGCGGCGTCGGCCGCATCCGACTCGATCATCGACGCCTCTGCACCGAGCTCGCGCAGGTAGCCGACCAGGGTGTGCACGAAGCTGTCGTGGTTGTCCACCACGAGCACCCGGGTCATTCGAGGTCGACCTCGCCCGGTGTGATCAGCGGGCTCACCCAGGGGAACACGAACCAGAACAGCGCATAGAGCACGGCGGCGATCAGGACGAGCAGGATGAAGAGCTTGAGAAACCACGGACCGGGCAGCAGGCGC
Organism: Microbacterium phyllosphaerae; assembly: GCF_017876435.1. NCBI lineage: Bacteria > Bacillati > Actinomycetota > Actinomycetes > Micrococcales > Microbacteriaceae > Microbacterium > Microbacterium phyllosphaerae. The sequence goes on along the minus strand of NZ_JAGIOA010000001.1, from coordinate 595,383 downwards.
CAGAGTGCGGCGTACATGTTCGTCTCGTTCCGTTCGGCTAGATCGACGGCGCAGCGGGCGGCGGGGGCGGGTCGGTGAGTGCGGGCGGCGGGCCCTCAGCCCTCGGCTGGAAGCTCTCGAAGATGCCATAGGCGACGATGCGCTCGGCGAGCGAGTAGAGAGGCGAGCACGCGGTGAGCGTGATGTACTTCTCGCCGGTCTCGACTCCGGGCATCTGCGGCACGTCGAGCAGCACCTCGGTCTGAGTGGGCTTCACGTACTCGAGCGTGCGGAAGCGGTAGGTGAACCAGCCGTCGGGCGTCTCGACGACGATCGCATCGCCGACCTGCAGCTTGTCGAGCTGGTTGAACGGCTTGCCCCAGGTGGTGCGGTGACCCGCCATGGCGAAGTTTCCCACCTCACCCGGCATCTTAGAGTCGGTGTAGACGCCGATGCCGAGCTTGTCGAGCGTGCGGGCACGGCTGGTGCCGCCGTAGATCCCCACGTTGTAGTCGGCGCCGAAGCGCGGCACGTGCATCTGACCGAGCCGCTCCGTGTCGGCCGGCGCGGCCGGAATCACCGGTTCGAACGTCGTGGTGCCGTCGTCCGCCTCGACGACCGGCGGCAGTTCGGGAGTGGGACCGCTCGCCCATTCCTGCGACACCGCCGCGCCCTCGTCGTTCTTCTGCGCACTGATGATGATGTCGCCGATCCACATCTGCCAGGCGACGAAGAGCAGCACGAGCACGCCGGCGGTGAGCAGAAGCTCACCCAGGACGCTCGTGAACGTGGCGCGAGATCGAGGGCGACGGGGCCGTGCACGTCGCTCCCCCGAGACGACGGATGCAGTCATGCCCCGACTTTATCGCTTCGACCTGAATCAGCGCCGGGAAGCCTGGATTTCCGCGCGATATGACACTCTTGGGTACACTGTGGGAATGGCACGCGACCGTAAGACCGAAGAACCCGAAGCTCCGCGCAGTGAAGGCGACGCCGCTCCCAATGCGGTGTGGTTCAAGCCGGTGATGGTCGGCTTCATGCTGCTGGGTCTGGCCTGGATCCTCGTGTTCTACATCTCGGGCATGCAGTTCCCGATTCCCGGACTCGACAACTGGAACCTCGCGATCGGCCTGGGGATCGCCCTGATCGGCTTCCTCATGACGACCCGCTGGCGCTGACGCCACCCTCTCCGCTTCGCAGAAGGCCCCTCTCGTCTGACGAGAGGGGCCTTCTGCGTTGTCAGGGATCTGACGACGAGTTATCCACAGGTTATCCCCAACATGGGGAGAATTACACAGATGTTATTCACACCCGTCAACAACCCTGTTAACAACCCTTGATCAGGAGTAAACCGTCGTGATCAGGAACGGCGGCAGGAAAGCGACGATCAGGACCAGTGCCACAACGACCGCTGACAGCAGCACGATCTGAAGAGTCCGCTGCTCTCTGCGTCTCGTGCGGGTGAGGATGAACGCGACCAGCGCTCCGATCAGCACGCCTCCGAGGTGCGCCTGCCAGGCGATGTTCTGAGAGAACACGAAGCCGACGACGAAGTTGATGCCCAGGATCACGAGGATGCCCGTGACGTTCGCGCCGAGATGCCGACCGATGATGAGCAGGGCGGCCATCAGGCCGAAGATCGCACCCGAGGCGCCGACCGTGGCCGTCGTGGGGTCGATCACGGCGACGGCGACAGACCCGCCGAGTCCGCTGATCAGATACAGGGCGAGGAAACGCACGCGGCCGAGCATCGGCTCGAGCGTCTGCCCCAGCATCCAGAGAGCCAGCATGTTGAGGGCCAGGTGGAGGAACCCGCCGTGCACGAAGACGGCGGTGAGCAGTCGCCACGGCTCGAACGGGTAGAGCGACAGCGAGGGGTAGAGGTAGCCCGCGGCGAAGAGCAGCTGGCTCGTGATCGCATCACCCACACCGGGGATCAGCTGAAGCAGCCCGATGAAAGACGTCACAGCGAGGAGCGCGTAGGTGACGATCGGCTTGCCGCTTCGGACCATCGTGGTCGCGGTGTTGCGCCCGCCCCAGCGGCGTTCGGCCCTCTTCTGGGCAGGGGTGCGGTTCTTGCGCTCTGCGGCCATGCACTCGGGGCAGATGACCCCGACGGCTGCCTGGGTCTGGCACTCGGGGCAGATGGTGCGCAGGCACCGCTGGCAGAGCACGAAGCTCTGCCGATCCGGATGCCGGTAGCAGAAGTTGTCGCGGTTGTCCGCGAACTCAGGCGTCGTCATCCGGATCGGCCAGCGTCGGCGTCAGGCCGCGACGATGTCGATCGACTGCAGCACGACGGGCTCGATCGGGCGGTCGCCCGCTGCGGTCGGCACGGCGGCGATGGCGTCGACGACGGCCTTGGAGGCGTCATCGGCGACCTCGCCGAAGATCGTGTGCTTGCCCTGGAGCCAGGGGGTGGGGTCGGTCGTGATGAAGAACTGCGAGCCGTTGGTGCCCTCGGCCTTGCCGGTGATGGCGTTGCGACGGAGGCCGGCGTTGGCCATGGCGAGGATGTAGGGCTCGCTGAAGTTGAGCTCCATGTTGATCTCGTCGTCGAAGTTGTAGCCGGGGCCGCCGACGCCCTGTCCGAGCGGGTCGCCGCCCTGGATCATGAAGTTGGGGATGATGCGGTGGAAGATGACGTCCGAGTAGAGCGCGCCCTCGCCCGGCTTGCCGGTGGCGGGGTCGGTCCAGGACTGGGTGCCGTCGGCCAGGCCGACGAAGTTCTTGACCGTCTTCGGAGCGTGGTCGCCGAAGAGGTTGATGACGATGTCACCGTGGTTGGTGTGCAGGGTTGCGACATGAGAAGCGTGAGCCATGCTCTCATTCTCGCAGAGCTTCCCATGAGTTGGCCCGCCACTACCGCTGTTCCGCCCTCGGCGCAAGGGTTCGGCGATTCCCTCCCCCCATCCAGGGTCGCGTGGCAAGATGGGGTACTCGTACTCCAATCGACAGGAGAGCACCGTGAGCATCAGCCGCAAGCGTAAGAAGGAACTGCGTCGTCTTCAGGCAGACGCGAACCAGCTCTGGGAGAACCAGCAGGTCCTGGTCGGCCACGCCGCCGACGTCGCACGTGAAGCCGGACGCCAGCTCGGCCACTTCGGCCGCGAGCAGGTCGGTCCTGTCGTGCAGGACACGTACAACCGTCGCGTGGCACCGGTCGTCGACCGCGGGGTGCGCTTCGGCCACCACGTCGTCGATGACAAGGTCGTTCCGATCGTCGGCGGCGTCGTCGGCACCGCGCTCACCGCGTGGGACGTCGCGAACGCCAAGCGCGAGGGCGTCGTGAAGAAGGTCAAGAAGGCCACCCAGCCCGAGCCCAAGGGCCCGAGCGTCGGATCGGTCATCGCCCTGATCCTCGGAATCGCCGCAGCGGCGGGCGTTCTCTACGCCGCATGGCAGGCACTGCGCGCCGACGACGAGCTCTGGGTCGCCGACGACCCGCTCTCCGCTCCCGACGCGTGACCTCGACCTCGGATCACCCGGCCGCCGAGCCGGGTGATCTCCATGCCCGGGTGAGGGATGCCGCGGCTTCACGCGGCCTCGACATCGAGATCCGTGAGCGGCCCGCCGCTCGGAGTCTCTTCGAGGCCGCGGAGCTGCTCGGCATCCCTGCGTCCGGCATCGTGAAGACGCTCGTCGTGAAGCGATCGGACGACACCTACCTGTTCGCGCTCGTTCCCGGCGGCCGGTCGATCTCGTGGCCCAAGCTGCGTGCGGTCGTCGGCGTGAACAAGCTGCGTCTGCCCGAACCCGATCTCGCCCTCGCGGCGACGGGGTACGAGCGCGGGACGATCGTCCCGATCGGCAGCACCACCGACTGGCCCGTCTTCGCCGATGAGACCATCGTCGGCCAGCGCATCGCGATGGGTGCGGGTGCGCACGGCTACAGCCTGTTCGTCGACGCGGACGACCTGATCGCGGCCTACGGCGCGACCGTCGCCGACATCTCGGTGCCAGAAGAGCCGCGCGACTGAGTTCGCCGCGCGCTCGCGTCAGAGGATGCCGGCCATCCGCAGCGCGATGTCGACCAGCTTGACCCGCTGCAACTCCGACACCGACTTCAGAGTGAACCACTCGGCCATGTCTGTGGAGCCGTCCGTCTCGAAGCTCAGCTTTCCGCCGCGGACGGTCGCGCGATAGACGATGCGAAGTGTGTGCAGCGGCTGATCGGACTTGTTGACCCGCTGGCTCGCCGGGATCACCCGGGAATGGATGCCGAGCAGCTCGCCGACCTTGACGGTGTATCCCGTCTCCTCACGGAGTTCTCGACGGACTGCATCTTCGGGAGCCTCGCCCGGTTCCAGGCCACCACCGGGCATGGTCCAGGCGACTCTGCGCCCCTCGATCCAGCGCGCCAGAAGTATGCGTCCGTCGTCATCGGTGACGACCGCGTATGCCGCGACCCGCATGTCCATGCCCTCACCCTAACGTCAGGCGGGTGCCAGAGCGTGCTCTGTGTCAGCACCCCGCGATGGACATACCGATATCGATCAGGAATCGAGAAGCACAGCGGTCCGCGGCGTCCGTAGTGTGAGATCCATCGCAGATCACCCCGTGAAAGGAGTCGGCCATGGCTGACAACGAGAAGAACTTCAGCGCCGAAGAACGCGAGGCCATGAAGGAGGCTGCCGCCGACAAGCGCAAGTCCCGCTCCCGTGCGAAGAAGACCCCAGAAGAGGTGCGCGCCGAGGGCGTCGCCGACCTCGAGGCGGCGATCGCCAAGCTGCCCGACGACAAGGATCGCGAGCTGTCGCTGGCACTGCACGCGCTCGTGACCGAGGTCGCCCCCGAGCTCATGCCGCGCACCTACTACGGCATGCCGGCGTGGGGCAAAGACGGCAAGGTGCTCTGCTTCTTCCAGCCCGCCAGCAAGTTCAAGGTGCGCTACGGCACGTTCGGCTTCGAGCCGATCTCGAACCTCGACGACGGCACGATGTGGCCGACCGCCTATGCGCTGCTCGACCTGACGGCGGCGAACCGGAAGGCGCTGACCGAGCGCATCCGCCTCGCCGTGAGCTGAGCAGCGGTTCCCGGGCGGCAACGCGCGCAGTAGCGTGGATGCCGTGAGCACACTGCCGTTCCCCGCCTCCGTGTACGCCGCCCGACTCGACCGCGCCTCATCTCTCGCCGCCGCTGCCGGCCTGGACGCGATCATCGTGGGCCCTGGCCCCGACCTGCAGTATCTGGTCGGCGTCGAGGGCGACACGATCGAGCGGCTCACCGCCCTCGTTCTGGGCCCGGGACTCGCACCCACCGTCATCGTGCCGCGCATGGAGCTCGCCAAGGTGCGCAGCACCGCTGTGGGCGAGCTCGGCCTCGCGGTGTCCGACTGGGTCGACGGCGAGAACCCGTACGATCTCGTGGTCGCCGCCGTCGGCGCGGTCTCCCGCGTCGGCGTCTCCGACGCACTCCCCGCCCTGCACGTGATCCCGGTCGCCGAGCGGATCGGCGTGCGCATCGAGCTCGCGACTCCCGTGCTGCGCGAGGGACGCATGATCAAGGACGCAGACGAGATCGCCGAGCTGCGGCGCGCGGGCGCGGCCATCGACGCAGTGCACCGGCGTGTGCCCGAATGGCTGCGTGCCGGCCGCACGGAGCGCGAGGTGGCCGCCGACATCGCCGAGGCGATCGTCGCCGAGGGGCATCGCACGGTCGAGTTCGTGATCGTCGGCTCGGGTCCGAACGGCGCCGACCCGCACCATGAGGTCTCCGACCGTGTGATCGGCGACGGCGAGGTCGTGGTCGTCGACATCGGGGGAGCGGTGCCGAGCGGCTACAACTCCGACAGCACGCGGACGTATGTGGTCGGAACTCCCGCGCCCGACGCCGCCGACCGGATCGCGGTCCTGGTGCGCGCGCAACAGGCCGCGGTGGACGCCGTACGACCGGGTGCGACCGCAGAAGAGGTGGATGCCGCCGCGCGACGGGTTCTGACCGACGCCGGGCTCGGCGAGGCGTTCCTGCATCGCACCGGCCACGGCATCGGCGTCTCGGTGCACGAGGAGCCGTACATCGCCCCGGGCAACGACCTGGTACTGCGGGAGGGCATGGCCTTCAGCATCGAGCCCGGCATCTACTTCGCCGGCGAGTGGGGAGCCCGCATCGAGGACATCGTCGTCGTGACGGCCGAGGGCTGCGAACGGCTGAACGTCGCGCCGCACCAGCTCACGGCAGTCGGCTGAGTCCTCACGGGTCGAGGAGGCATCCGCTCGGCCCGTCAAGACCCTGTGTCGGCCGGAGCGATCACGACAGACTGCTCGCATGGCATCCGACAGCGACGCACGATCCGGCGAGAAGGCCGATCCCGTGCGCACAGCCGACGGTCACCACGTCGTCATCGACGGCCGGCGCTGGCGGGCCACCGACCCCTCGATCCCCGACGGATTCCGTCAGGAGCTGGTCGACGAGCTCATGGCGGCGCGACGAGCGGTGAAGTCGTCGGAGGTGGATGCGCGGCGTCGGGTGCACGACGCCAAGACCGCGCTCGGCGAGCGCGGAGCTCCGTGGTGGGAGGAGCGCACGGGCGACGGGTTCGACGAGCGCATCGCGGCCGCCATCCGGGCGCTCGTCCGAAAGCGCGGCGAATCCTCGATCTGCCCCAGCGACGTCGCTCGGACGGTCGGCGGCGAGTCCTGGCGCGGTCTGATGCCCGACGTCCGTCGAGTGGCGGCCGACCTCGCCGACCGCGACGAGATCCGCGTCACCCAGAAGGGCGAGCCGGTGAGCATCCGCACTGTTCGCGGGCCCGTGCGGATCATCCGCGGCCCGGAGATCTGAAGGATCGCCGACGCGCGATCATCCGTCCGAACCGCTGTCAGTGCCGCACGACCGTCGCACGTCGATCGATCGACGACGGAACAGGACGCGTGACTTCCATCGGTCCTGCGGCGGCCATCGTCGTGGCAGGGTCCAGCGCCGCTCCCCGTCGGTGGACGATCCGCAGAAGCTCGGTGAACTGGTCCGAGGCGACCGAGGGATGCTCGGGATGCCACTGGACACCGAGGAAGGGAAGCGACTCATGCTCGACCGCTTCGACCACTCCGTTGCGTGAACGGGCGATGGCACGAAGGCCGTGACCGAGCTCGTCGACGGCCTGATGGTGGGTGCACAGAAGAGGGTGCCGCAGTCGCGGCGACACCGCATCGAGGTCCTTCAGATCGGTCGCGACGAAGGGATCGACTCCCGCGCCGCGGTGCCCCCCGACGTGCTGGTGGAGCGTCCCGCCCAGGGCGACGTTCAGCAGTTGCATGCCGCGACAGACTCCGAGCAGCGGCCGCCTCGACCGCACCGCCTCCATGACGACCGCGATCTGCGTGCGGTCAGCACGACGCTGGTACGCCGTGCGCTGCGGACGCCGGTCGGACTGGCCGTAGAGCAGTGGCTCGATGTCGTCGCCGCCGAGGAGCACGATGACATCCGCCTCGCGCGAGGCGCGCTTCAGCTGCGGTTCGGGGGCCTCGCCGGCGGCGTGCAGCGAGGTCGTCCACCCCACCCGTTCGATCGCTGCGACAGCAGAGGCGTTGAGGCCGTCCAGGAGCGTCTGGTATCCGACGGCAGCGGCCTGACGGCGGGTGCGCACGTGGAAGAGAGCGACGTGCACGCTCATTCTGCGACCCGGGGTGCGGTCATGGTGCTGGTCCCTCCATCACGTTCCGCTTCCAGATAAAGCCTCGCGACAACCCCAGGTCAAATACGTTTTCCCCTTCGGATTGATAGCGCTTTGCTCGCAATCCACGTGTAACGCGGCGGTAATACACGGCACGTATCGTTCCGAGATGGAACTCCGTCAGCTGCGCTACTTCATGGCTGTCGCTGACGAGCTCCACTTCGGGCGGGCGGCACGGCGTCTGCACATGTCGCAACCCCCGCTGAGCGTGCAGGTCGGCCGACTCGAGCGAGAGGTCGGCGTGCCGCTGTTCGACCGCAGCACTCGGCGCGTGACGCTGACGCCCGCCGGCCGCCATCTGCAGGAGCGCGCGCGGAGGATCCTCGACGAGGTCGACGCCGTGCGCGGCGAGATGCGCGACTATGTCGACGGCCTGGCGGGTCAGCTCACCGCCGGGTTCGTGAGCTCGGCGAACTACACCGTGCTCCCCGAGGTGGTGCGCCTGTTCCGCTCCCGCCGTGACCGCGTCACGCTGTCCCTGGTGCCCCTGACATCGGGAGAGCAGATCGACCGCCTCCGTGACGGGACGCTCGATGTCGGGCTGGTGCGCGACGAGTCCGCGCTGTCGGATGCGAGGGCTCCCGAGCTGATCACCGAGGTCGTGTTCGAGGAGAGACTGGTGATGTGTGTACCGGTCACACACGGCCTCGCGTCTCGCGCGGAGGTCACCGCGGCCGAGATCCTCGAGGTCCCTATGATCGCCTACCCTCGCTCAGTCATGCCGGGGTATGTCGATCGGGTGCACGAAGTGCTCGGGATCACCCCGGGCGCCATGCGCATCGCCGAGGAGGTCGTGCACCAGGAGACGGCGCTCGGGTTCGTCGCGGCCGGCGTCGGCGCGAGCATCCTGCCTGAGTCCGTGCGACAGCTGGTTCCCCCGTCGATCGCGGTGATCCCTCTCGCCGGGTCGCCGACGACGAGGCTCATGGCCGCGCGCCAGGCCCGCACCGACGAGAGCGCGGTCTGCGCCGCCTTCATCGAGTGCCTCCACGACGCGGCTGAGACACTCACCGCCGCTCGACCCGCCTGACCCGCGAACCTCAGAGGACGTCGTAGTACCCGCTGTACGGGAAGTCGATGTCGCCCGTGTCGCGCGGGTCATATGCCACCGTCGCCACGCTGATCGCGACTCGGCTTGTCGGCGTGATCAGCAGACTGACGGATCTGTTGCCGACCACGACGACATCGATGAAGGTCCCTCCGGTCTTCGCCGCAGCCTCGATGCGATGTCGGAGGTCTCCGACATCCTGATCCTGGGCGAGAAGGTAACTCGTCCCGTCGAAGACCACCTCTGTCTGAATCATCGTCTTCGCGTCGCTCATGCCCGGCACGCTACGCCGGGGGTCGCGACCTGAAAAGGGGGGTTGCGAACCGGCGGCCAGCGTGGCAACGGCGTCGGCTTCTGACACTCGGAAAACAAGGAACCCCTCCGTTCTTTTCGGGCGTCCGAGTTGTTAACAGATCCATCCACACCTGTGGAATGGCGCTCCGGGGTTGTTAACAGGGTTGTTAACACCTGTGGACGAGATGCAGCGGATAGGCTCTGGACGCCGGAAGACGGAGGGGCGATGAAGCGAGATGTGCGTGTGGTTCTGGGGATCCTCCTCGCGGGTGCGATCGGCGTCCTGACCGGATGCTCGACGGGAGCCGGTACGCCGGCGCCTCCGCAGGCCGTCGGCGAGAACTATCCCGGAACCTGCACGCCGCCGGAGTTCACGTGGCCGACGGACTTCCTCGAGGGGCTGCCGTCGGAGTCGGCCGCGGTGGGCGGCAGCGTCGTCGGACTCCGCCTCGAGTACCTGAACGAGCAGTGGGTGTGGCGCATCCGCAGCGTCTCCTCGAAGACCGACATGTGGGGCGAGCGCGTGGACGACCCGAGCTTCGGGATGGAGTCGATCGTCGACGTGCGGTCCTTCGAGGTCCTCTCGTCGGGCGATGTGGAACTCACCGAGGCGGAGCAGAGCCCCGGCAGCGGTGCGATCGTGGCGGCGATGGCATCGGGAGAGCAGTGGCCGAGTCCGCTGATCGTCGAGATGGCGCGAGAGATCGACGGCGGCTCCGCCGTGTGGCGCATCACGACCTGTGACACCGCCACCAACGAGCTCTCCGAGCAGACGATGCCCTGACACCCATACAAACGAGAAGGCCCCGCCGAAGCGGGGCCTTCTCGAACTGTCTCAACACAGTGTGGAGCCTAGGAGATTCGAACTCCTGACATCCTGCTTGCAAAGCAGGCGCTCTACCAACTGAGCTAAGGCCCCGTGAGGGAAATATTGAGTTGAGGAGTGGGCCCACCAGGACTTGAACCTGGGACCTCTTCATTATCAGTGAAGCGCTCTAACCGCCTGAGCTATGGGCCCGTCAACCTCCGAAACTTTACCGGAGATTTCCCGAATTACCCAATCGAGGGCGGGGACCCCCACGGATCCCCGCCCTCGAGGGGGATCAGCCGCCCGGACGGATCGTCACGCTGCCTGCGGAGAGCGAGACGTCGATCGTGCGCCGGGCGCCCGATGCCTGGTCGACTTTGGCGTCGAGCGAGCCCGCGCTGACGTCCTGGGTGATCGTGTACGACTCGTCGGGCACCGTGAGATCGAGGGATCCGGCGCTCACGTCGATCGTCGTCTGCGACGGCGCACCCCCCGTGAGTTCGACGTTGAGATCACCGGCGGAGACGCTGAGGTCGGCCGTGTCCACCCCGTCGAGCACGGCGTCGGCACGACCGGCACTCATGTCGATGCTCAGCCCGGTCGCCGCGCCCTCCAGGTCGACCGCTCCCGCGTTGACCGTGATGTCGAGGGCGCCGAAGTCGCCGACCACGTCGAGGCTCCCGGCATCGAGGGTCAGGTCGGCGTCCAAGGCACCGTCCCGCAGGCTCTCGGGGAGCGTGAGCACCGCCGACTGGTCGTCGCCGAACCAGCTGCCGAACCACCATCCGAATTCGAACTCGGGGCTGCGCACGACCAGGGAGTCGCCGTCTCGTTCGAGCGTCCACGCCGGACCACGGCTGTTGGTCACCGCGAGCTCCGCGTCGTCGACGTCACCGAACTCGATCCGCATGTTCCCTGCATCCACGTCGAGGTCGATCCGCTGGATGCCGGATGCATCCTCGGACAGCACCGAGTCCGTGCCCTCGGTCGACGCGGCGACCAGACTGCCGGTCGCGGCGACCGCAGCGGTCGCTCCCGAGCCGATCAGAGCCATTCCGCCCACCACTGCGGTGAGGATCATGACCGCGGTCGCTCCCGAGGAGCGACCCCCGTCTTCCGAGCGAGTCGGTGCGGGTGTCGGTGCCGCCGGCTCCGGAGGGGTGGCCGGCGGGGGAGTGAACGGCGTGTGTCCGCCCTGGAAGTCGTCGTTCGTGGTCATCGTCCCACTCCTGTCTGTCCGGTCGGCGTCGGGCCCCCGGTGTTCTCGATGTGTGCGAGGGCGGCGAGCACGCGCCGGTTGCCCGACTCTCCCTGCTCGAAACCCAGCTTCTGGAAGATCGCGGTGATGTGCTTCTCGACGCTGGCCTCAGAGAGGAAGAGCAACCCGGCGATCGCCTGGTTCGACTTGCCCTCGGCGATGAGCGCCAGCACGGTGCGCTCGCGTTCGGTGAGCCGCTGCATCCGATCGTCGCGGTTGCGCCGTGTCAGCAGCTGGGCCACGACCTCCGGGTCGAGCACGGTCGCGCCCTCGGAGATCCGCTGGACGGACCCGAGGAACTCCGAGACATCGGCCACGCGGTCCTTCAGCAGGTAGCCGAGCGGGCCACCCTGGGCCGCGATGAGGTCCGAGGCGTACCGCTCCTCGACGTACTGGGAGAGCACGAGCAGCGGAAGAGCCGGGTTCGTGGCGCGGAGGCCGAGTGCCGCACGGATGCCCTCGTCGGTGAACGTCGGGGGGAGCCGCACATCGAGGATGCAGAGCTCCGGGTCGGTCTCGACCACTGCCTCGACCAGTCCCTCGGTGTCGGGGAGTGCCGCGACCACGGTGTGGGCGGCATCCTCGAGAAGGCGCACGAGTCCTTCGCGCAGCAGGACCGAGTCCTCGCAGATCAGGATGCGCATGGCACGTTCACCTCCAGGCTGGTCGGTCCGCCCACGGGGCTCTCGAGGCGGAAGGTTCCGCCTGCGGCGAGGATGCGGTTCGCGATGCCGTCGAGGCCACCACCGGGCTGCACCTGAGCGCCGCCCATGCCGTTGTCCTCGACGCGGGCCCACAGCACCCCGCCTTCACGCAGTCGCACGGTCACCCTGGCCTCGCTGGCCCGGGAGTGCTTCGCGGCGTTCGTGAGCGATTCGGCGATCGAGAAGTACACGGCGGCCTCCGCTTCACGGCTGCAGCGTCCGTCCATCCGGACGTCGAGGCTCACCGGGATGTGCGACCGGCCGGCCAACGCAGACAGAGCCGCGTCGAGGCCACGATCGTCGAGCACCGAGGCATGGATGCCGCGGGCGAGCTGTCGCAGTTCGGTGATGGCGGCCTTGGTCGAGGTATGCGCCTCGGCGATCAGCTCTTTCGCGGCATCCGGGTCGTCGTCGATCTTCTGCTGCGCGAGGCCCAGGGTCATGCCGACCGAGACGAGCCGCGGCTGGACGCCGTCGTGCAGGTCGCGTTCGATGCGAGTGCGCTCCACGTCGGCGGCGCGCACGGCGCCCTCCCGCTGGGCGGTGCTGGTGCGCACACGCTCCGTGAGTTCAGCCTCGCGGCTGCGGATCACGATCGACAGCGAGAGCACGCGGTGCAGCAGGGCGAGACCGATCATCCCGGCGAGCGAGGCGGCAAGACCGAGGATGCCGACGAGCGGCGCCCAGGAGGCGTCGATGCCACCTCCGCCGAACGGCCCGATCACGGCATCCGTCCCCGTGAGCGGGGCGAAGCAGATCACGATCGACCACACGACGCCCCAGGCGAGGCGCAGCACGATCCAGCCGAGCACGGCCGTGATCGCGAAGTTCGCGAGCGCCCGCCACATGCGGCCGTCGATCGCCTGGCGTCCGAGCGAGCGCAGCCAGCCCGCGAAGCCGGGCCGATCACGCGGTCGCCAGCGCAGCGGGGCGATCGGAGCGTTGTAGAGGGCACCGACGCGGGCGACCTCGAACCAGCCGACGCCGAACAGCGCGTAGACGAACCCGACGAGGAGCACGACGCCGATGCCGGCCGCGAAGAGCAGACCGAGGCCTGTGCCCAAGAGTCCGGAAAGGGTCGCGAAGATGAAGCCGCCGATGATCCCGATGCCCGCCAGATGCAGGATCGAGAGGAAGATGCGCAGCGGCGGCTTCGAGGCCGTCGCCGGTGGGGGCGTGGCAGTCTGTGTCGTCATGTCTCCAAGGTACGGCGGTGCGGATCGCGCCGACACCGAGGCAACCGGACTCCCGAGTTCGGGTTTTCCGTAGTGCTCGTCAGATCTGGCACGGCCCGAAGGGGGCGCGGTGCGTGCGACGATCTGCTTCACTGAGCCCATGAGCGCACACGAGGGCGAACCGCACGGAGCAGGGCTCGGACAGCGGTTGAACTGGCTGCGCGCCGGCGTGCTCGGCGCGAACGACGGCATCGTCTCGGTCGCATCCCTCGTCGTCGGCGTCGCCGGTGCCACGACCGACAACGCGGCACTGCTCACCGCAGGCCTCGCGGGTCTGGTGGGCGGCGCGATCTCGATGGCCCTCGGCGAGTACGTGTCGGTCAGCAGCCAGCGCGACAGCGAGAGGGCACTGATCGCGAAGGAGCGTGAGGAGCTTCGGACCATGCCCGACGCCGAGCTCGCCGAACTCACCGCCCTGTACCGACACCGCGGACTCAGCGAGGAGACGGCACGCACCGTCGCCGAGGAGCTCACCGCGCACGACGCCCTCGCCGCGCACCTCGAGGTGGAACTGGGGATCGATCAGGACGACCTCGTGAACCCCTGGCACGCGGCGCTGTCGTCGGCGATCGCCTTCACGCTCGGCGCCCTGCTCCCGCTTCTGGCCATCCTGCTGCCCCCACCCGAGTGGCGGGTTCCCGTCACCTTCATCGCCGTCCTCCTGGCCCTCGCCGTCACGGGAACGGTGTCTGCGAAGATCGGCGGGTCGCCACCCCTCCGAGCATCCGTGCGGCTCGTCCTCGGCGGGGCGCTCGCCCTGCTGATCACCTGGGTGATCGGCACGCTTCTCGGCACGACCGGGGTGGTCTAGACGCAAGAAGGGCGGATGCCGCAGCATCCGCCCTTCTTCGAATCCGTGGGATCAGTTCGACATGAACCCGACGAGCAGTCCGCCGGTCACCTTCACGGCGACGTTGTAGATGCCGGCGATCACCGCGCCGAGCACGGTGAACACGATGAGGTTCAGGATCGAGACGACGGCGGCGAAGGCCATCACCTGAGGAAGCCCGGCGACCTCGGAGATGCGCACCGAGTTGTCGGTGATCACGCCGACGAAGTCGTCGGCCTGCGTGAGGATGCCGGTCGCCTGAAGCACGAGGTAGATGAGGAAGAACGACACCATCGTGACGATGGCGAGCGCGACGGCTCCCAGGAACGAGAGCTTCACGGCCGACCAGAAATCGACGTAGACGAGGCGCAGGCGGACCTGCTTGCCTCCGGTCTTGCGCGTGGACTTCTTCGCCAGCTTGTCGGCTACTGTGCTCATGCGTCTGCTTCCTCAGGGTTCTCGTTCGTCTCGGGGGCGGTGGTCTCGGAGTCCACCTCCGCCTCATCCGATTCGTCTTCCTCGGTGAGGCCCCGCTCACCGTTGCGGGCGATGGCGAGGATACGGTCGGCTTCCGTCGTCCGTGCGAACACCACTCCCATGGTGTCGCGGCCCTTGGCGGGCACCTCGGCCACGGCAGAGCGTACCACCTTGCCGCTGGACAGAACCACCAAGACCTCGTCGTCCTCAGCGACCATCAGACCACCCGCGAGAGTGCCCCGATCATCGTTGAGCTTGGCGACCTTGATGCCGAATCCGCCGCGTCCCTGGACGCGGTATTCCTCGATCGCGGTGCGCTTCGCGTAGCCGCCGTCGGTGACCACGAACACGTACTGGCCGAGTGCCGCGACGGAGGCGGACAGCAGGCTGTCGCCCTCGCGGAACTTCATGCCCTTGACGCCGGCGGTCGCTCGACCCATCGGACGCAGCGCCTCGTCGGTGGCGCTGAACCGCACCGACATGCCACGGCGGCTGATGAGCAGGATGTCGTCCTCGGCGTTCACCATGAGAGCCGAGACCAGCTCGTCCTCGTCGTTCAGACGGATCGCGATGACGCCGCCCTGACGGTTGGTGTCGTAGGTCTCGAGTCGCGTCTTCTTGACGAGTCCGTCCCGCGTGGCGAGAACGAGGTAGTCGGCGACCGCGTAGTCGCGGATGTCGAGCACCTGCGCGATGTTCTCATCGGGCTGCAGAGCCAGGAGGTTCGCGACGTGCGTGCCCTTCGCGTCGCGACCGGCTTCGGGAACCTCGTAGGTCTTCGAGCGGTAGACGCGACCCTTGTCGGTGAAGAACAGCAGCCAGTGGTGCGTGGTCGTCACGAAGAAGTGCTCGACGATGTCGTCGGCGCGCAGCTGCGCGCCCTTGATGCCCTTGCCACCGCGGTGCTGCGACCGGTAGTTGTCGCTGCGCGTGCGCTTGATGTATCCGGCACGGGTGATGGTGACGACCATCTCCTCTTCGGCGATGAGGTCTTCCATCGAGACGTCGCCGTCGAAGCCGTGCAGGATGTGGGTGCGACGGTCATCGCCGAAGCGGTCGACGATGCCGGTCAGCTCGTCGCGGATGATGTCGCGCTGCAGGGACTCGTCGGCGAGGATCGCCTGGTACTCGCCGATGAGGCGCTCGAGCTCCGCGGCTTCGTCGAGGATCTTCTGACGCTCGAGGGCCGCGAGTCGGCGCAGCTGCATGTCGAGGATCGCCTGCGCCTGGATGTCGTCGATGTCGAGGAGCTTCTGCAGGCCCTCGTTCGCATCCTGCGTGGTCTGCGATCGACGGATGAGAGCGATGACCTCGTCGAGCGCGTCGAGCGCCTTGAGGTAGGCACGCAGGATGTGCATGCGCGCCTCCGCCTTGGCGAGGCGGAAGCGCGTGCGACGGACGATGACCTCGAGCTGGTGCGTGATCCAGTTCGTCACGAAACCGTCGATCGCGAGCGTACGCGGCACGCCGTCGACGATCGCGAGCATGTTCGCGCCGAAGTTCTCCTGCAGCTGCGTGTGCTTGTAGAGGTTGTTCAGCACGACCTTCGCGACCGCGTCACGCTTGAGCACGACCACGAGACGCTGACCCGTGCGGTCGGACGACTCATCGCGGATGTCCGCGATACCCGTGATCTTGCCGTCACGGGCGAGGTCGCCGATCTTCACCGCGACGTTGTCGGGGTTCACCTGGTACGGCAGCTCGGTGATGACAAGGCACGTGCGGCCCTGGATCTCCTCGACGTTGACGACCGCGCGCATCGTGATCGATCCGCGTCCCGTGCGGTAGGCCTCCTGCACACCCTTCGTGCCGAGGATCTGCGCGCCGGTCGGGAAGTCAGGACCGGGGATGCGCTGGATGAGTCCCTCGAGCAGCTCCTCGCGGGGGAGACCGGGGTTGTCGAGCGCCCAGAGTGCAGCGGCCGAGACCTCGCGCAGGTTGTGAGGGGGGATGTTGGTCGCCATGCCGACCGCGATGCCGACGGATCCATTGACGAGCAGGTTCGGGAAGCGCGCCGGCAGGACCGTCGGCTCCTGGGTCTGACCGTCGTAGTTGTCGGTGAAGTCGACCGTGTCTTCCTCGATGTCTCGCACCATCTCGAGCGCGAGCGGGGCCATCTTGGTCTCGGTGTATCGGGGAGCAGCGGCGCCCATGTTGCCGGGCGAGCCGAAGTTGCCCTGGCCGAGAGCCAGCGGATACCGCAGCGACCACGGCTGCACGAGACGGACCAGGGCGTCGTAGATCGCCGAGTCACCGTGCGGGTGGTACTGACCCATGACCTCGCCGACGACACGGGCGCACTTCGAGAACGACTTGTCGGGGCGGAATCCGCCGTCGTACATGCCGTAGATCACGCGGCGGTGCACCGGCTTGAGCCCATCGCGGACGTCGGGCAGCGCGCGCCCGACGATGACGGCCATCGCGTAGTCGAGGTAGCTGCGCTGCATCTCCGACTGCAGGTCGACCTGGTCGATCTTGCCGTGGTCGTGTGCCGGCTCGGGGCGTACTTCGTCAGTCATGTGTGTTGTCGATTCCGGTCGTTGTCGAACGAATGCAGGCGCGGGGGACGCGTCAGATGTCGAGGAAGCGGACGTCCTTGGCGTTGCGCTGGATGAAGCTGCGTCGCGACTCGACGTCCTCACCCATCAGCACGCTGAAGATCTCATCCGCGGCGGCCGCGTCCTCGATGGTCACCTGGCGAAGCGTCCGCGTGGTGTGATCCATCGTGGTCTCCCACAGCTCCTTGGCGTTCATCTCGCCGAGACCCTTGTAGCGCTGGATGCCGGCGTCCTTCGGGATCCGCTTGCCGTTGTCGAGCCCGAACTTGAGCAGCGCATCGCGCTCGGCGTCGCTGAACACGTACTCGTGCGGCTGGTTCGACCACTTGAGACGGTAGAGCGGCGGCATCGCGAGGTAGACGAAGCCTGCCTCGATCAGCCCGCGCATGTAACGGAACAGCAGCGTGAGCAGCAGCGTGGTGATGTGCTGGCCGTCGACGTCGGCATCCGCCATCAGCACGATCTTGTGATACCGCGCCTTCTCGATGTCGAACTCTTCACCGATGCCCGTGCCGAAGGCCTGGATCATCGCCTGGACCTCTTTGTTGCCGAGGGCCTTGTCGAGGCGAGCGCGCTCGACGTTGAGGATCTTGCCTCGCAGCGCCAGGATCGCCTGCGTGTGCGGGTCGCGACCCTGCACCGCCGAGCCGCCGGCCGAGTCACCCTCGACGAGGAAGATCTCGCTGATCGAGGGGTCCTTGCTGGTGCAGTCCTTGAGCTTGTCGGGCATCGCCGCCGACTCGAAGACGCTCTTGCGACGGGCGGTCTCACGCGCCTTGCGCGCTGCGAGACGTGCGGTGGCCGCGTCGATCGCCTTGCGGATCACGTTCTTGGCCTGGTTCGGGTTTCGACCGAACCAGTCGCCGAGCTGATCGCCGACGACCTTCTGCACGAAGGCCTTCGCCTCGGTGTTGCCCAGCTTGGTCTTGGTCTGACCCTCGAACTGCGGCTCGCCGAGCTTGATCGAGATGACCGCGGTGAGTCCTTCGCGGACGTCGTCGCCCGACAGGTTGTCGTCCTTCTCCTTGAGAAGGTTGTTCGCCCTGGCGTACTTGTTCACCAGCGTGGTCAGCGCCGCACGGAAGCCCTCTTCGTGCGTGCCGCCCTCATGCGTGTTGATCGTGTTCGCGTAGGTGAAGACGTTCTCGGTGTACGAGGTCGTCCACTGCATCGCGACCTCGAGCGAGATCTTGCGCTCTGTGTCCTCCGACTCGAACGCGATGATCTCGTCGTTGACGACCTCGGCGTGGCGCACCTTGTTGAGGTACTCGACGTAGTCGACGAGGCCGCGCTCATAGAAGAACACGTCGTTGGGCTGAGTGAGAGTCGCCTGACCGTCGACCTCGACCTCGTAGGCCGAGGCAGGACGCTCGTCGGACAGCTCGATGCGGAGTCCCTTGTTGAGGAACGCCATCTGCTGGAAGCGCGTGCGCAGGGTGTCGTAGTCGAAGTCCGTCGTCTCGGCGAAGATCTCGGCGTCCGGCCAGAAGGTGATCGCCGTTCCCGTCTCGTCGGAGGCCTCGCCCTTCTCGAGCTTCTGCTGCGGCACTCCACCGTTGGCGAAGCTGTGCCGCCAGACGAAGCCCTTCTGCTTCACCTCGACGTCGAACCTGGTCGACAGGGCGTTCACCACGGAGGAGCCGACGCCGTGCAGTCCACCCGAGACGGCGTAGGCACCGCCGCCGAACTTTCCACCCGCGTGCAGGATCGTCAGCACGACCTCGACGGTCGACTTCGTGGGGTCGGAGGAGTGCGGGTCGACGGGGATACCGCGGCCGTTGTCGATCACGCGGACGCCGCCGTCTTCGAGAAGCGTCACGAAGATCGTGTCGGCGTACCCTGCCAGGGCCTCGTCGACGGAGTTGTCGACGATCTCGTAGACGAGGTGGTGCAGACCACGCGGCCCCGTGGATCCGATGTACATACCCGGGCGCTTGCGGACGGCTTCGAGACCCTCGAGGATCTGGATGGAGTCGGCACCGTACTCACCGGGCTGCTTCACCTTGGGTGAGATCCTGTTCTCGGTGGCGGGGGTCTCCCCGGTGGTGGATTCCGTCTCGTCAGCGGGGGATTCAGGCGTCATCAGAGGGCATTCTCCACATCGATATCACGAACTCCCAGTCTAGCGGCTTTTCGTGTCGAGATGCGGCTGAGCGGCCACCTGTGGCCCTCTGAGCGTGTCGGACCCCATCCGTGGTGTCCTACCCGTAGGTGTCTCGCGGGCCCCGCCCTGGAACGACTCTGGGACCCCATTTCCACGAGGGTACGTCCGGTCCGATGAAGCGCAGATTCTCGACACCGGCATCCGGATACCGTCGTCCGATCTCGGTGAGGATCGTCCCGCGCATGTACTGGAGGTTCTTCGCCCAGGCCGTCGAGTCGCACTTCACGGTGAGCACACCGCGTTCGAGCGAGACGGGCTCAGAGTGCTTCGCGGTGTCGCTGCCGGCCAGATCGGCCCACTGACGCACCAGGTCTTCGCGAGCCAGCGTCTTCTGCCACCCCGAATCCCGACTGAGCTTGTCGAGCACAGCGCCGAGCGCTCCCGGGTCGCGCCCCGGGGTGAACGGAGCGTTGTCGTCATCGGTGACGATGCGGCGCTTGCGCTTCCACGACTTCGAACTCGGCGCGAGGCCACGCAGACGCAGGTAGGTGGCGACGGTCTCGGGGGTCTCGGGTGCCGGAACGGCTGCGACGTCAGTCATCGGTCACCTCTCTCTCGTCGCTGATGGTTCCCGCCGAGATCCGCACCACGTGGGCGTGCAGGACCTCGGGGATATCCTCCTCCACCGCCGCGGTCACCACCACCTGCTCGTATCCGGCGGTCAGCGCCGCGAGGCGCTGCCGGCGGTCGGCATCGAGCTCGGCGAACACGTCATCGAGGATCAGCACCGGGTCGCCGGCGGGGGATTCGCTGCGCAGCAGCTCCGCGGAGGCGAGGCGCAGGGCGAGCGCCACCGACCAGGATTCGCCATGGGACGCATACCCTTTGACCGGAAGACCGCGGACGCGCAGCACCAGATCGTCGCGATGAGGTCCGGTGAGCGTGAGGCCGCGGTCGAGTTCGTTGGACCTCTTCGCGAGAAGCGCTGCGTGGAACATCTCGGCGATGTCGCCGGAGGTCTCGGCCGGAGCATCCACTCCCTCTTCGGGGTCTGCGCCTCGCACCGAGAGCGCCCAGTCGAGCTGTGGGCGGTGATCCTCACCGGCGATCGCGGCATACGCCTCGGCCACCGGCTGCTGCAGATCGGTCGCGAGCCGCTGGCGGGCGGTGATGATCTCGGCCCCGAGCGACACGAGCTTGTCGTCCCACACGTCGAGCGTGCTGAGACCCTCGCCCTTGATGCCGCGAGCACGCGCCGATTTGAGCAGAGCGTTGCGCTGCTTGAGCACGCGGTCGTAGTCGGCGAGCACCGACGACATCCGCGGCGTGCGCTGGATGAGCAGCTGGTCGACGAAGCGGCGTCGCGCCGAGGGGTCGCCCCGCACGATCTGCAGGTCTTCGGGAGCGAACAGGACGACGTGCGCGTAGCGGGGGAGTTCGTTGGTCTTCGACGGCGAGCCGTTGATGCGGGCCTTGTTCGACCCCTGCTTGTTGACCTGCACCTCGACGAGCACGCGACGCTCGCCGTGCGACAGACGCGCACGGATGATCGCGAAATCCTGACCTTCGCGGACCATGGGCGCATCGGATGAGACTCGGTGCGAACCCAGGGTCGCGAGGAAGACGACAGCCTCGGCGAGATTCGTCTTTCCCTGGCCGTTTCGACCAACGAGCACGTTGGGGCCCTTGTGCAGGGCGAGATCAGCGGTCGCGTAATTGCGGAAATCGACCAGGCTCAGGTGTTCCACAATCACGCTGTCAGCCTACCTTCGGCGTCTGACATCGGACGCCCGGGAGCCGGGCCCGCGACCGCCCGATCTCGAGCAGTCGCGGGCCGTGGATCACGGGAGCGGTCCGTAGAGCGACGGCGACGTCCGGGCATCCGTCGTCTGCTCGAACGCGTAGGCCAGGCCGAGGAGCGTTCCCTCGTCGAAGTCGCGTCCGAGGAACTCGAGGTTCACACCGCTGCCCGGCAGTGTCTCACCCGCGACCGTCTGCCCCATCGGCACGGTGACCGACGGCATTCCGGTGTTCGGGCTCAGCCTCATGTTCGTTCCCTGGGTCCCGTACGCGTTCGTGCTCGGATAGATGATCGCGTCGAGATCGAGATCCTCCATCATCTGCGTCACGAGCGTCTTTCCGGCCGCCAGCTGCACAGTGTGCGAACCGGTCTCACCCGCCCACGCCTGGTAGGTCGCATCGGTGACCGCGTTCCGCGCCTCGTAGATCGATCGCCGTGAGGTCACGAAGCTGTTCGTCGCGAGGATGTCGGTCAGGGTCCGCGCCTCGACCTCCGGGCCGAGGTGGGTGGCGATGTACTCGTCGAGATCATGGAGGAACTCGTTGGTCGATCCGGAGCCCTCGTTCAGCACCGCGGCGAACCCGGACGGAGGCGTGACGGTCACCACCGTCGCGCCCTGGGCGGTCAGCGCCGCCGTCGCTTCCGAGAAGAGTCGTACGGTGCCGGCGTTGCTGCCGACCATCGACGTGACGTAGCCGATGCGCGCTCCCTGCAGAGCATCCGGGTCGAGGAACGAGGTGTACGAATCGGGCACCAGACCCTGCTGTCGCGAGGTGACCGGGTCGGCGTCGTCGACCCCGACCACCGCGTCGAGCGCGACGGCCGCGTCGATGACCGATCGGGCCATCGGCCCGCCGGTGTCCTGCGACAACGCCAGCGGGATGATGCCGTCGCGGCTGGCCAGACCCACGGTGGGGCGAACGCCGACGAGCTGGTTGTACGACGACGGGACGCGGATGGATCCCCCGGTGTCGGTGCCGAAGCCGATCGCGGCGAGGTTCGCCGAGATCGCGGCCCCCGTGCCGCCGCTGGACCCGCCGGCGGTCTTCGTCGTGTCGTACGGGCTCGCCACGAGAGAGGTCGCACCCGGATCCTGGAACGACGAGAACTCGGAGACGAATCCATACGCGAACTCGTCGAGGCTGGCCTTCGCCAGGATCACGGCGCCATCGCTCCGCAGGCCCGTGACCATCGAAGCGTCGGTCGCCGTCTGATTCTCGTTCCAGCAGGCGCATCCACCGGTGGTGACCATGTCAACCGTGTCGTAGTTGTCCTTCAGAGCGATCGGCACGCCCAGGAGCATGCTCGTCATGCCCTGGGAGGCACGGATCTCGTCGGCGGCGGCCGCACTCGCGAGCGCCTGCTCGTTCACCGTGATGATCGAGTTGAGCGGACGACTTCCGCCGGGCACGACGGTACGGTCATACGCCGCGATCCTGTCGAGGTACTCCTGAGTGATGCTCTCCGAGGTCACCACTCCCGCATTCATCGCCGCCTGCATGTCGATCACCGACGCCTCGACCAGCTCGAGGGGCCCGTCGTCGTAGATGATCCGCCGCGAGAGATCCGCGAGATCGAGGACCGTGAGCTCGCCGTCGGCATCCGTGTCGAGGACGGACACACGTGACCAGCCCGGCGATTCCTCCGTGAGGCCGAGGGAATCCGCGGCGACGGACAGATCCGCGGTCGTCACCATCTCGTCGCCGGTCACGTCGAGCTCGCTGTAGTAGGGCGGGAGGCTGACGGATGCCGGCACCGGCGCCGCGGTCGCGGCTCCGCTCGCCATGCCTGCCGCGACGATCGTGGAACCCGCGACCGACACGGCGGCGACGATCCGCAGGGTTGTCTTCTTCACGGTGGTGTCTCTCCTGTTGTTCCGGTTCTCTTCTCTGACGTCGTGCGCGGTCATCGGGTCCTCCGTCGCACAGCGATGACGGTGCCCGCCGCGATGGCGGCGATGGCTCCGGCGCCGAGGATCAGCCACGGTGCGGCGTCCGCACCGGTGACGGCGAGCGAGCCGTCCGTCGTCGTGCCCGCACCCGTTCCGGAGCCTGAGTCGGACCCGGAGCCCGAGTCGGGGTCGGGGTCGCTGCCGTCGGAGCCGCCGTCACCGGGTCCCGGCTCGGAATCCCCATCGGCGGTGATCTCCACCGTCGTCGACGTGCTCGCCGCAGCGGCATCGACCGTGAACGGCTCGGCGGCCGAGTCCACGATGCGCCCGGAGGCGATCGCGAGCGAGGCGTCGCCCGCGTCGAGCGCGGTGAAGCTGAGAGTCACCAGGGTCTGCGTCCCGGTGAGGCCGGGGGAGGTTCCGAGCCGTGTTGCGGCGACCGCGATCTCACTGCCCGAATCCGTCGCCGATCCGAACCCGCCCGACGGCAGGATGTCGCTGTCGGCCACGAACGCGAGCAGTTCGGGGTCGTAGGCGATGTCGAGCTCATACGCATATGCGTCGACGAGGCCGGTGAAGACCGCGGTGACGGTGATCGTGTCCCCGACGGACACCGAAGTCGGGGCAGCCATCAGTGCGGCGGTGTCATAAGAGTCGGGGACGACGACCGCGGAGGCGGGGGACGCCGCGCCGAACGCGAGGAAGGCCATGGCCGTGAGTGCGACTCCGGCTCCGAGCGCGCGCAATCGGCGGAACCGGGCAGGGGGATTTTCTGGCATGCGGAACGTCTTTCGTCTGGAGAGACGAGCGCGGCCGCACGGCTATGCGGAGCAGCCGTGCTCTGGGGGTACGGCTGACTCTCGCAGTCGGGTGTTACGCGTTCTGAGCGGTGCCGTTTCCGGCACGTAACGGCAGGGAGCCGGGGCTCAGCGCAGCAGGAGGTTGGGCTGCAGCAGGTACTTGAACGAGTCGAGTCCGGCCTGGTCGACCGACGTCTGGCTCGTGATCAGCACCGGGCTGAGCTTGTTCGCGTTGTCGCTCGACGTGAACGTGACGCGGACGAACTCGCTCTTCACGGCGCCCAGTGCCTCGATGAGGTACTGGGGGTTGAGGCCGAGAGTGACCTCGTCGCCGCCCGAGAGGATCGCATCGACGGACTCGGATGCCCGCGCGTGCTCGCTGCCCGAGGCATCCATCGTGACGCCGTCGCTCGCGAACGTGAAACGCAGCGGAGCGGCACGGTCGAGCACGAGCGACACTCGGCGCACGGCCTCGACGAGGTCGGCGGTGTTGACGACTGCGTAGTGCTCGGTCTGCTCGGGGAACAGACGGCGCACGGGCGGGAAGTTTCCCTTGATCAGCAGCGAGGTCACGGTCTTGTTGCCTGCCGTGAACGCGATGATCTCGCGGTCGCCGGCTCCGGAGAAGGCGATCTGGATCGTGCCGGCGTGGCCGAACGTCTTTCCGACCTCGAGGAGCGTTCGTGCGGGGACGAGTGCGGTGGCCTCGACGGCCTCCCCGTCCCAGGGCACATCGCGAAGCGACACGCGGTAACGGTCGGTGGCGACGAGGCTCAGCGTGTGACCGGAGACCTCGAGCTGCACGCCGGTGAGCACCGGAGTGACATCGTCGCGGGATGCTGCGAAACCGACCTGTGCGATGGCTGTGCCGAAGTCATCGGCGGGAACGACGCCGGAGGAGCCGGAGACCTCGGGGATCGAGGGATATTCCTCGACCGGCATGGCGGCGAGCGTGAATCGAGCGGATCCGCAGCTGACGGTGATGCTGCCGTCGTCTTCCACGGCGATCTCGATCGGAGCGTTCGGAAGTCGGCTCGCGATGTCGGAGAGGAGGCGACCGTGGACCAGGATCGTGCCCGGTGTCTCGACGGTGGCTTCGATGGTCGTCCGTGCCGAGGCTTCGTAGTCGAAGGCCGACAGCGTGAGGCCGGAGCCGTCTGCTTCGATCAGGACTCCGGCGAGGATCGGCTGAGGGTTGCGCTGCGGAAGCAGCTTGACGACGAACGAGACTGCCTCGCTGAAGACATCGCGGTTGACCTGAAACCTCACGGGTGCTCCCTTGTCGTCGTTCTGAGACGTGTCGTCATCGGTCCTGCCTGTGCAGGGCTTCCCATGCTAGCCCCACAGTCGGTCGGATCCCTACGGCCGGGTCGAACCTCGGGCCTGTCGGAGTTTCCCCACCGTCTGGTGATCGGATCGCCCCTGAAATGAATTAACTCCTTAACGGTGTTAACACCTGTGGATACTGTGGATAACTCGGTGGAAAGCAGACGCGAGTAGGGAACTACACGCTTGTCACTTGTGGAATCCCTGAGGAATCCGCGGGTGGAGGGGGTCTGCCGGTCGGAGCACTCTCCCGTAGTTATCCACAGGTTGGCCCGTTTCCCCCACATTCGTCCCGACCTGATCGGGATCCATCCACAAGTTATCCACATGTGCAAACTGGCATCTATCCGGACTCGCGCATGCCGCTCAGACGCACGAGAAGGGGGTCGCAGCGTCCTGACGGACCCTGCGACCCCCTTTTTCGAGGCAGCGTGCGCTCAGCGTCGACCGAGCTGCGTGGTGATCTCGGTCACCTGGTTGTAGATCGAACGGCGCTCCTTCATGAGTTCGCTGATCTTCTTGTAGGCGTACATGACGGTCGTGTGATCGCGGTTGCCGAACAGCTGACCGATCTTCGGCAGTGAGAGGCTCGTGCGCTCACGGCACAGATACATGGCGATCTGTCGAGAGGTGGCGATCTGCTGGGACCGACTCGAGCCGTAGAGGTCGTCGACCGTGAGCTTGAAGTACTGAGCGGTCGCCGTGATGATGTCGGTCGGCGAGATGATGTTGTCTTCCGCCGTGTCGATGATGTCGCGCAGCACGGTCTGGGCGAGGGAGATGTCGAGCGCGGAGCGGTTCAGGCTCGCGAACGCCGAGACGCGGATGAGGGCGCCCTCGAGTTCGCGGATGTTCGACGAGACCACGGTCGCGATGTACTCGAGTACTTCGTCGGGAATATGGAGCGCCTCGCTCTGCGCCTTCTTGCGGAGGATCGCGATACGCGTCTCGAGGTCGGGCGCCTGGACGTCGGTGATCAGACCCCACTCGAAGCGGCTCCGCATACGGTCCTCGAAGCCGGTCAGGTGCTTCGGCGCCACATCGCTGGTGATCACGACCTGCTTGTTGTGATCGTGGAGCGTGTTGAAGGTGTGGAAGAACGCCTCCTGAGTCTCCGCACGACCCTGCAGGAACTGGATGTCGTCGATGAGGAGGATGTCGACGTCGCGGTAGCGAGCCTGGAAGGCGGCACCGCGGTTGTTGGCGATGGAGTTGATGAAGTCGTTCGTGAACTCCTCGCTCGACACGTACCTCACCTTCACCCCCGCATAGAGGGACTGCGCATAGTCGCCGATCGCGTGGAGGAGGTGGGTCTTGCCCAGACCCGAGTCTCCGTAGATGAAGAGAGGGTTGTAGGCCTTGGCCGGCGCCTCGGCGACGGCGACGGCTGCGGCGTGCGCGAAGCGGTTGGACTGACCGATGACGAAGTTGTCGAAGGTGTACTTCGGATTGAGTCGCGATTCGTGGCGCAGCTGCGTGGGCTGCTCCATCGGGGACTCGACGCGGATCTGCTCCTGTCGTCCGTAGTCGGCGACGGCGATCGGGGCGGTGGGCTGCTCGGCGAGCTCGTGATTCACGACCACGCGGTACGAGGTGACCTCCTGGCCGATGTGCGAGAGCGCCTCCATGATCGGCAGCCGCAGACGCTTGTTGATCTGCGCGGCCGTCAGGTCGTTCGGGACCTCGAGATAGAGCGTCGCAGCCATGACTCCGGCGGGAACGGCGAGACTCAGGAATCCCTGCAGCTGCGGAGTCACCCGGTCGTCTGCCTCGAGCAGATCCTGCACCGTGGTCCAGATCGGAACGTCGGGCTGGGCAGGTGATGACATGACGCTCCGTGCTGGGGGATGCGGAGGGGCGTCGAGAAAAGGCGGCCCCCCTGTGGATAACTTCGGATGCCACGGTAGTCACCGCGGCTGGGAACGGCAACCTGCCTCCGGGATTCCGCGCGCGTGTTGCGCATACGTGCACGGCGGAGGTTGTGGATAATAGCTGTGCGGATCGTGCCGGAGGTCGAGGTCGAAGCGCGCAGATTTGCTCTGCGCGCCGTCAGGACGTACCCTTAATCGGTTGACTTATGCCTGAATGGCAGATCCCTATGTCTCCGGTCAAATCGATCCCGGTGGCAGCATTCCCGGAGTGATTTCATGAGCAAGCGCACCTTCCAGCCCAACAACCGTCGTCGCGCCAAGAAGCACGGCTTCCGCCTTCGCATGCGCACCCGCGCCGGCCGTGCCATCCTTTCGGCTCGTCGCGCGAAGGGCCGCACCGAGCTCTCCGCGTAAATCGCTGTGCTCGCCCGCCCGTTTCGTGTGACCCGCGGGAGCGACTATCGACTGGTCGTTCGACGCGGATCCCGTTGTGGCGGAGCCAAGGTCGTCACCTCCATGCTGACGACCGGCGAGAGCAGAGCCGCGAGGTTCGGATTCATCATCAGTAAGCAGGTGGGTACCGCTGTGGTGCGCAACACTGTGCGTCGGCGACTCAAAGCCGTCTGCGCGGAAGCGCTTCCGCGGGTTCCCGAGGGCACGGATGTCGTCATCCGTGCCCTTCCTGCGTCCGCCGACGCCAGTTACGCCGAGCTGAGCGCCGACGTGAACCGCTGCCTCGCCCGACTCGCGCGGGCCCGGTCATGACCGCTCTTCCCGCCTCGTCGATCGGCACGGCACACGTGCGTTCAGGGGATCTGCTGCGCAGCATCCCGCTGCTTCCGCGAAACCTGGTGCTCGGCTTCCTCACGGGTTACCGCAAGGTGATCTCTCCGATGTACGGAGACGTCTGTGCCTACTACCCATCCTGTTCGGCTTACGCTGTAGGTGCGGTGCAACAGCACGGCGCCGTGCGGGGAACGATGCGCTCGGCATGGCGCATCCTCCGTTGCAATCCCTGGAGCCACGGCGGCGTCGATGACGTCCGTCCGCACGAACACTTCCGCTATGACCTGACCGCTCACGGTTTCGTCGTCCCTTCCCGAAAGGACTGATCGGTGGGTCTTGACCTTCTGCTCGCCAGCACCACTCCCTCGCCGGCGCCTGCGTCCGGCGGCTTCGACCTGATCGGAACCATCCTCTGGCCGCTCAAGTGGCTGGTCGAGATGGTGCTCGTCGCCTGGCACTGGCTGCTGACCGCCGTCGGCCTTCCTGCCGCGTCCGGCCTGACCTGGGTGCTATCGATCGTCGGCCTCGTCATCGTCGTGCGTGCCGCTCTGATCCCGCTCTTCGTGAAGCAGATCAAGAGCCAGCGAAAGATGATGGAAATTGCCCCTGAACTGCGAAAGGTTCAGGAGAAGTACCGGGGCAAGAAGGATCAGCTCTCTCGTGAGGCGATGAGCCGCGAGACGATGGGCCTGTACAAGAAGCACGGCACGACGCCGATGTCGAGCTGCCTGCCTCTGCTCGTGCAGATGCCCATCTTCTTCTCGCTGTTCAGCGTTCTCAGTGACGTCTCGAAGCACCACAATCTCGGCGTCGGTGGCGTCGGTCTACTGAACGCCGAGCTCACGGAGCAGTTCTACAACGCGGAGCTCTTCGGTGTCGCGTCTCTGCACGAGACGCTCGGCAACGCGGTGGATGCCGGAAACACCACGGCGATCGTCATCCTGGTCACGCTCGTCGTGCTCATGATCGCGTCGCAGTTCTTCACTCAGCTGCAGATCATCTCGAAGAACCTGTCGCCCGAGGCCAAGACCGGCCAGGCGTACCAGATGCAGAAGATCATGCTCTACATCCTTCCGCTGGGCTTCATCTTCTCGGGCATCTTCTTCCCGCTCGGCGTCGTCGTGTACTGGTTCATCTCCAACCTCTGGACGATGGGACAGCAGTTCCTCGTCATCCGCGAGATGCCGACACCCGGGTCGGAAGCAGCCAAGGCACGCGAGGAGCGCCTCGCTCGCAAGGGCAAGGCGATCGACTCGTCGGGCAAGGTCGTTCCGATGGCTGCCTACGAGGCAGAGCAGCAGCGGATGCTCGAAGAGGCGGAGCGTGCGAAGGCACAGACTCCCAAGCGTCAGCAGCCCGTGGGTAAGAAGCGTTCGAAGAAGAAGGGGAGCGGTTCGTGACCGACAACGTGACTGAGACCGTGGAGCCCACGGTCGCCGAGCTGGAGAACGAGGGCGACGTCGCAGCCGACTACCTCGAAGAACTTCTCGACATCGCCGACATCGATGGCGATCTCAACCTCGATGTGCGCCAGGGTCGTGCCTATGTCTCTGTCGAGGCGGAGGGCGATGGACTCGCTCTGCTCTCGGCACCCGACACGGTGCAGGCTCTTCAGGAGCTCACGCGACTCGCTGTGCAGAGCAAGACCGGTTCGTTCTCGCGCCTGATCCTCGACATCGGTGGATCCCGCGACACCCGTCGTCGTCAGCTCGAGACGCTGGTCAACGCGGCGGCTGCGAAGCTCGATGAGGGTGCCACCCAGGCGTCGCTGCCGGCGATGTCCAGCTACGAGCGCAAACTGGTGCACGATATTGCCGCTGACCAGGGACTTGTCTCTGAGTCGTACGGTGAGGGCGCAGACCGCCACACGGTCCTCCGTCGTCGCTGATGCATCAGGCGGAGCGTCGGATCGGCATGAGTTGGTGAGTGCTCTGGAGGTCGAGCCCGCGGTTGCGGTGGACCTGTTCGGCGATCGCATCGAGCTCGCGCGGCAGTTCACCGCCGCTCTCGCTGACCAAGGGGAGGAGCGCGGGCTCATCGGTCCTCTGGAGCTCCCCCGTCTGTGGACGCGTCACATCTTGAACAGCGTGATCGCTGCTCCGCTGTTCCACGGTTCCGTTGCCGACATCGGGTCCGGAGCCGGGCTGCCTGGAATCGTCCTCGCGATTGCGTGCCCCGATGTGCACTGGACTCTCATCGAGCCGATGGAACGCCGCGTCACCTGGTTGACCGAGCAGGTCGAGGAGCTCGGTCTGGACAACGTCGATGTGCTGCGTGCCCGCGCAGAGGACGTTCGATGTCCCGTGGGATTCGACGTCGTCACCGCGCGTGCTGTGAGTGCGCTCAAGACACTCATCCCGTTGACGGCACCGCTGGTTCGTGACGGTGGAGAGCTGACTGTGCTCAAGGGTATGAACGCCGCGAACGAGATCGACGCCGCACAGAAGCAGATCAAGAAGTTCCGGTTGTCGGATGTGCGGGTAGAGGTGCTCGGAGAGGGCGTTCTTCCTGAGATCACCCGCGTCGTTCGGGCCGTCGTCCGCTGAGACTCGTCCTTCACGCGTGACCGGTCGCGTCTCGTGTGTGTGGATCACCTGGGCGGGGTCGCCGTTGTTCTCGTGGAGGGAATGCCTCTGCCGGTTTCGGGGCCCGTCGGGTGGGCTGTCGCGTTGATTCGCGTCGGTAAGGGCAGTGCATCGGCATGGTCAGTCACCGACTTCGCTTCCCAGCGCCTGTTCGTCGGATGCGGTCGCACCGGTGTCTGTCGTGCATCTCGGGCCTGACCCGCGCGCCGAGTGTTGGCATCAAGGGCTGAGTGATCTGCGCTCCGGCTCCCGTTCAGCAGTGAGGGACCCTTCTGTTCCGTTGCCGTGTTGTTTCACGTGAAACATGGCGTGGAAGCTGTGCTCCCGGTTCACTCAGCACAGAGGCTGCGGGTAGGGGTCGGGCCTGAGTGTGTGGGCTGATTCCGCCGTTGGGACCGGGGATGTAGGTGGTGTGGCGGCGTAGCGGACGGTTTTGGATCGTAGCGTCGCTGTTGTTGTGGGGTCTGGGAGTGCTGTCGACGAGAGGGCGGGTGCAGCACCAGGGGTCCTACCGGCCCGCGGCCAGCGGGGACTCATCATGCTTCGCTGAGTGCAGGCGTCCATGAACCGGTTACTACTGGACCGATGGCTCGCACTCGCGAATGCGGCAGCCAGTCCCGCGTGCCGCTGCCAGAGACGGCAAAGGTCCGGGCGTTTCACGTGAAACTGAGATGTAGGTGGCGGTGTAGGTGCAGCCAAGGCACGGAGTTCTCGGATGTTGGCACGACCTGGCCACTGGGTTGCACATGTAGACAGGTGGTGTTTCACGTGAAACCAGCGGCGCATATGCAAGTCAGGCGTCCACCGGTTGGTTTGTGGCACCAGGCGGACGAGGGTCGGCGGACGTCATGTGCCACGTTTCACGTGCAACACGTAATCCAGCGGAGACTACAACCCCTATGCCAGTAAGTACTGGCGAGAGGTGCAGGCAACCCATCGGCGACGATCTGCAGATGTTTCACGTGAAACGGTGCCTATGAACGCCAAGCTTGCCTCTGCCTCTGCCTCTGCCTCTGCCTCTGCCTCTGCCTCTGCCTCTGCCTCTGCCTCTGCCTCTGCCTGCGTACGGAGTCGTGTTCCGTGTGAATCTCGCGTTCGGGGAAAGTCCCGCGGACTGAGTGGTGCCCATGGTGGTGCACCTACAGGCGGGCGCCTTCAGTCAGACGGGGACGGCTGCGGCCCCACAAGGTGTCGCGCGGCCGGGATCGCCAACGTCAGTGCAGCGCTCTGTGGTGTACGACACACATTCCTGCCCAGGGGTGGGCATTCTCTGGCTCTCGCCCGGATCCCCATTTCCTGTGAGAGGGGGACGGTCAGGCGCCGACATCTCGTCTGCCCCGGGCGAGCTGCGCAGACACCGGATGCTGTCGTGGGGTCGTGGGGTCGTGGGGTCGTGGGGTCGTGGGGTCGTGGGGTTGGGGGTTGTGGTGGAGTGGGGAAGTTGGGTCCTGCGGTCGTGGCGTCGTGGGGTCGTGCGGTCCTGGGATTCGGGGCGAGACATCACAGTCTTTGGGGCTGCGTTTGTCTCGGCTTACACGTGTTTCGGCTGGCGAGTGTGTCGGCTGGCGCGTAGTTCGGCTGGCGCGTGTCTGTTCTGGCGAGTGTCTGGGTGGCGTGTACCTCGGCCGGCGCGTGTCTCGGCTTACGGGAGGGCGAATGGGTGTGATCACACCGCTCGTGATGTGGTGAGAAGGAAGGGGAGAGTGGCAGTGGCAGTGGCAGTGGCAGTGGCAGTGGCAGTGGCAGTGGCAGTGGCAGTGGCAGTGGCAAGGGCAGCGGGTGCGCGCGATTCAGTCGGCTTGTTCGTATGTTTCACGTGAAACGTCGGTGTTCTGTTCACTCGGTGTGGCCGGTTTCGCAGACGCTCGGCTCAATAGCTATGCAGGGTTACTCGTCCGCTGGCTGCGGAATGCGCGGGCGAAGGTTGGCACCTCATGACCATCGTCATCACCCGATGTCCCGCCGGTGCCGTGCGAAATGCGCTCGAGTGACCTATCGGTGGAGGCCGGATGACGTATCGCTCTCATGAGGATGGGAAGGATGCAACGGGGGACTCCAATGCGATGAAGGCCTTGCCGTTATCGAACTCACTGCCTCCACACGGCCGAATCGCTCTCCCGTGCCCGCTTCCCTCATCCTGCGGCCTCGAGATGCCCAAATTCAGGCGTGATGGGCGGCACCTGCGACTGGCAACTCGGGCTTGATCTCGCGTCAACGGCTCGCCGGGGATCGATCCCGTGACTCGGAGTGAGGATCGGCAGTAGGTGAGTACGGGGCCATGGGCGCGAGCCGACGCAGACTGACCGCGAGTGTCTCTCCACTGTGTTTCTCGGTGGAAGCCGCGTCGATGTGCCGCTCGCCGTCGTCCACTCGACGGCGTCATCCCCGGCATCTACGAGCCACTGGGGGTGTCCCCGGCGACGTGTTTCACGTGAAACATGCTCGTTGTGGGGTGCAGTTCGCGTGGGTGTACCGCTGATTGTGGAGCTCTTCGTCTGAGGGGTCTACGGAGCTCCACTCACAGAAGGCCCTGTCCGATGCGCACTCTGAGAGAAGGAGAGCGGGAATCTGCGCTGCGGGTGTAAGAACAGTGTTCGAACATCATCGGATCCCATGGCACAACGGCGCCAGCCTGCTGCATGGACGCCACCATGACAAGATTTCGGCGCACGAGAGTGGACTGGGGCGCTGAAACGCGCCCCACCAGAGGCACCTGTCAGAACTAGGTGTGGGGCTGAGCACGGGAATCCTGTCTGCTCTCCAATGTTTTCCTACATCGCGGTCGAGGAGCAGCTGATGTCGGTAGCGCGGAGTCGGTGAACTGCGCTCGTTTCACGTGAAACGCAGATACCGTGGAGCCATGGTTCGGGTACTCATCACAGGTATGTCGGGCGTGGGGAAGTCCAGTCTCCTCGAGGTGCTGGGGGAGTGGGGCCAGTTCGTGATCGATACGGACTACGGAGACTGGAAGACTTCAGCTGGGATCTGGGACGCGCGGCGTATGGACGAAGCCTTGGCGGGGCATGAAAGCGTCGTCGTGTCGGGGACCGCCGAGAACCAGGGCCAGTTCTACGATCGGTTCGATCATGTGGTGCTGCTCTCGGCGCCGGAGGAGGTGATCATCGAGCGGGTTCAGAACCGTTCGACGAACCCGTACGGATCGTCGGAAGAGGAACGTGCGGAGATCCGGGGCTATCTGCGATCGGTGGAACCACTCTTGCGTAGAGGTGCGACGGTCGAGATCGATGCCACTCGACCCCTGCTCGACATCGCGCGAGAGATCGTTCGGCTAGCGAACGCCGAACGTTCCACGTGAAACATCGCCGTGCCCGACCCGGCCCGAGCGCGTCATCACGCTGTCACGCCCAGCGACGGCCGCGATCGCGGCCGTCGAAATGCCACGGGATGCGTGGCAGCGGGTCGTCCACGCACCCGGTTGGCCCGCGTACGCGCCGAGCCACGGAGGCCACCCGAGACACACCCCGAGAACACGGGTCAGGCTCGGTTCACTCCGCGGGTCGGCGGCACCACAGCGAAGGGAGTGAAGCCTTCGTGACCCGCAATCCCGGTCCGCAGCAAGGAACGTCCGCCACAGCGATTAGAGTGGAACACGGCCCCGAAAGGAGTGGATGTTTCACGTGAAACAGCCCGAAAAGGCATCACCGAAGGACTCCTTCGGGATGGATACGCCGCTCGCGCGGGAACTCGCCGATCTCTCAGCTCGCCGCCGAGTGCTCGAGTCAGTCAGCATCGACTTCAGCGGAGACACTCGCATCCTGACGGTCTCCAACCAGAAGGGCGGCGTCGGTAAGACGACCAGTGCAGTCAACGTCGCTTCAGCTCTGGCTGGACTCGGGGCGAAGGTCCTCGTGATCGACCTCGATCCGCAGGGAAACGCCTCCACGGCGCTGGGGGTCCCACACAACGCCGACACGCAGAGTATCTATGACGTCCTGATCGAGGAGCTTCCTCTCGCGGAGATCGTGCAGCAGAGCCCAGAAGATGAGAATCTCTTCTGCGCACCGAGCACGATTCACCTCGCTGGAGCCGAGATCGAACTCGTCTCACAGGTCGCACGCGAGCACCGTCTGCGCAGTGCCCTGGGGGAGTACCTCGACGCCCACCCGATGGACTTCGTGATCATCGACTGCCCGCCGTCTTTGGGCCTCCTCACGATCAACGCGTTCACCGCGGCGAACGAGGTCTTCATCCCGATCCAGTGCGAGTACTACGCGCTCGAGGGACTGAGCCAGCTTCTCGGCAGCATCCAGATGATCCAGAAGCACCTGAATCCGGGGCTCCACTTGTCCACGATCCTGCTGACCATGTTCGACGGACGCACGCGCTTGGCGCAGCAGGTCGCTGACGAGGTTCGCACCCACTTCCCCGACCAGGTGCTCGACACCGTCATCCCGCGCTCTGTGCGGGTGTCGGAGGCACCGAGTTTCGGTCAGACCGTGATCGCCTACGATGGGCAATCCGCCGGCGCTGTCGCCTATCGCGAAGCCGCTGTCGAGATCGCGTCGCGGACGGCGACGCAGAGCAAGGAGAAATGATGGCGAAGCGCACTGGACTGGGCCGGGGCATCGGTGCCCTCATCCCCACCGCGGATCAGTCTGAGCGGCCTGTGGATGTGTTCTTCCCCGGCGCGAACCTGCGCCCGGCGACGGAGCAGACCAGCGATCAGCCCGCCGCCGAGGCCGACCTCGAGGTGGTGCCGGGCATCCACCTGATCCAGATCGA
This sequence comes from Microbacterium phyllosphaerae, assembly GCF_017876435.1. Lineage (NCBI taxonomy): Bacteria > Bacillati > Actinomycetota > Actinomycetes > Micrococcales > Microbacteriaceae > Microbacterium > Microbacterium phyllosphaerae. The sequence goes on along the minus strand of NZ_JAGIOA010000001.1, from coordinate 560,614 downwards.
TCCTCTGAAGATCGTTCCGAACCCTCGTCAGCCGCGCACGCACTTCAACCCCGAAGACCTCGCTGAGCTTGTGCACAGCGTCCGGGAGTTCGGCGTGCTGCAGCCCGTGGTCGTCCGCAAGAACACCGAGGGTGAGTACGAGCTCATCATGGGAGAGCGGCGTACGCGTGCTGCCCGTGAGGCCGGCCTGGCGGCCATCCCCGCCGTCGTCCGTGAAACCGCCGACGAGGATCTCCTGCGCGACGCGCTTCTCGAGAACCTCCACCGGTCTGAGCTGAACCCTCTGGAAGAGGCATCCGCCTATCAGCAGCTCCTCGAGGACTTCGGCATCACGCAGGAAGAACTGGCCACCCGCATCGGCCGCTCGCGCCCGCAGATCAGCAACACGATCCGCCTTCTGAAGCTGCCGGTTCCCGTGCAGCAGCGTGTGGCCGCAGGTGTTCTGACAGCCGGCCACGCCCGCGCGATCCTCAGCCTCGAGACGCCCGAGGCCATGCAGCGTCTCGCCGACAAGGTCGTCAACGAAGACCTCTCGGTGCGAGCCACGGAGCTCGCCGCGAAGACCGAACCCGCCGCTCCCGGGCGCACCGCGAAGCCGACGCCGGGAGCCCGCCGTGCCTACCTCGACGAGGTCGCGACGAATCTCGGAGACCGACTCAACACGCGGGTCAAGGTCTCTCTCGGTGCTCGAAAAGGGCAGGTCACCATCGATTTCGCTTCCATCCAGGATCTGAATCGCATTCTCGAGGAGATCGGGCAATCCGGCTACGGCTCGGCGTGATTCCGCCTCTGAGCGACTGAGCGGTCGTAGACTCGCCAGGTCGCGACGATGAGAGGGATGCCATGTCAAAGCCGCTGAATCCAGAAGGTGTCCGACGCCGCGTCATAGCGGTCAGCATCGCCGCAGCGTTGGGCGGGTTCCTCTTCGGCTTCGACACAGCCGTGATCAACGGCGCCGTCGACGCTCTCGCAGGAAACGTCTCAGGATTCGATCTCGGGGTCGGACTGAAGGGCTTCGCCGTCTCGTCGGCTCTCATCGGCTGTGCGGTGGGCGCGTGGTTCGCAGGACCGATCGCGAACAAGCGCGGACGCATCCCCGTGATGGTCGTCGCCGCGGCCATGTTCTTCATCTCGGCGATCGGCTCCGGCCTCGCCTTCAGCGTCGTCGATCTCATCATCTGGCGTGTCATCGGCGGCCTCGGCGTGGGTGCGGCATCCGTCATCGCTCCCGCGTACATCGCGGAAGTCTCACCGGCCGCCATCCGAGGACGCCTGGGCTCACTGCAGCAGCTCGCCATCGTCACGGGTATCTTCGCGGCGCTGCTGTCGGATGCTCTGCTCGCGAATCTCGCCGGAGCGGCCGATCAGCCGCTGTGGGGGCTCACGGCCTGGCGCTGGATGTTCATGGTCGCCGCGATCCCTGCGCTCGTGTACGGGCTGATGTCTCTCAGACTTCCGGAATCACCGCGATATCTCGTGAGGAAGGGCGATCTGAAGAAGGCCGCTGACGTCCTCGAGACGGTGACCGGAGCGGTCGATGTCGACGCGAAGATCAAGGAGATCACCAGCACGATCGACACGGAGCGCAAGGAGTCGCTGCGCGACCTGCGGGGGAGCCGCCTGGGCCTGAAGCCCATCGTGTGGGTCGGCATCCTGCTGTCGGTGTTCCAGCAGTTCGTCGGCATCAACGTGATCTTCTATTACTCCACGACGCTGTGGCAGTCGGTCGGATTCGACGAGTCCAGCGCATTGCTCACCTCGGTCATCACCTCGGTGACGAACATCGTCGTGACGATCGTGGCGATCCTGCTCGTCGACAAGGTCGGACGCCGCATCATGCTGCTCGTCGGTTCGGTGGGCATGACGGTGACGCTCGGCCTGATGGCCGTCGCCTTCTCGTTCGGCACGCTGAACGCCGAAGGCACTGCGACTCTGCCCGACCCGTGGGCCACTGTGGCGCTCATCTGCGCGAACGGCTTCGTGGTGTTCTTCGGGGCCACATGGGGGCCGCTCGTCTGGGTGCTTCTGGGAGAGATCTTCCCGAACTCCATCCGTGCAGGAGCCCTCGCGGTCGCTGCGGCAGCCCAGTGGGCGGCGAACTTCTTCATCTCGACGACGTTCCCGATCTTCGCCGACATCGGCCTCACATTCGCCTACGGCTTCTACGCGTTCTTCGCTCTGCTGTCGTTCTTCTTCGTGTACTTCAAGGTTCCCGAGACCAAGGGCAAGGAGCTCGAAGAGATGACCGACGAGCTGAAGGTGGAGCGCCGGGGCACCCGCAAGGCCACGTAGGCTGGGAGCATGACCGAGCACGTTCCCCGTCGCGCCAGCCTGGAAGTGCTGCGAGCAGAGGCGTCGGACGAACTCGCGGTGCTCATTCAGGAGCGTCTTCTCAGCGGAGAGGATCCCTGGGAGTTCATGGAGGAGCTGCCGAGCGTCGACGAGCTCGTGGTGTACCTGCTGCGCGCCGACAACATCAACGCGAACGACGGTGTGCGCCCGAATGAGGCACGCCACTATCGCGTGCTGCGTCAGATCGCCCTGGAGTATCCGGAGCTCACACCGGCCGTGTGGGGTCTGCTCGACGAGAAGCAGCGCCATCGCCGCTGGGACCCGACGGTCGCCGACGCGTCCTGAGGATCCTGTCGCGATGCCCAGGATGCTTCTCACCTACGACCCCGCCTGGGCGGATCAGTTTGCGAGCATCGCCGCTGAGATCCGCGGTCAGACGGATGCCGACTGGGTGATCGAGCACATCGGGTCGACGGCCATCCCGGGGATGCGGGCGAAGCCCGTCATCGACCTGGCGATCAGGATCCGTGATCTCGAGGAGTTCGAGACGCACCTGCCGGCGCTGGAGGCCGCAGGATGGCGACGGGGCAGCGCCGTGCGCACGCATCCCGTCATGATTCGCGAAGCCGACGGCATCCGCAGCGCGATCGCGCACTTCTTCGTCGCGGGGGAATGGGATGCCGCGAACCAGCGGATCCTCCGAGACTGGCTGCGCGCGCACCCGGATGATGTGGAGCGGTACTCGCATGCGAAGTGCGATGCGGTGGCGGCCGCTGCGCGGGGGCGTTCGACGTACAACGCGGCCAAGACCCCGGTGATCCAGGAGATCGTCGATCGCGCCCGAATCGCTCGCGGGCTGCCGTCTGTGCCGGTGTACGACAAGTAGGGTCGCGGGCCGCAGGAACGCCGCGTCCCGATCTGCGGACGGTGCCCCGATCTGCCTGCGTGCTGGCCGGATTCGTCCGCAGAACGGGACAGGGTCCGCGGGACGGGCCGGGTTTCGGAGACTGGGATGCAGAAAGGCCGCCACCCCGAGGGGTGACGGCCTTGAAGAAGCCTGATCAGCCGATGAAGGCTGCGAGATCCTGCTCGAGGGCCGGCTTCGGCTTGGCGCCGATGATGGTCGTCTTGACCTCACCGCCCTGGAACACCTTCATCGCGGGGATCGAGGTGATCTGGTACTTCATCGCCAGCTGCGGGTTCTCGTCCACGTTCAGCTTGAGGATGGTGATCTTGTCGGGGTTGTCCGCCTGGATCTGGTCCAGAACGGGGGCGACCATACGACACGGTCCGCACCACTCGGCCCAGAAGTCCACGAGGACGGGACCTTCGGCCTGCAGAACGTCCTGCTCCCAGGTCGCCTGGCTCGTAGCCTTTGCACTCATCAGAGTTCTCCTTGATTCGAGGTTCGCCTGCTACAACAGCGGGCGAGGTGAAACTGTTCCCGACCGCTCAGGCGGTGATGATCTCGGCGGCTTCCGCTGCCGGGAACTCGACGGAGGCATCCTCGAGATCCGCGAGGAAGTGCTCGGCGTCGAGGGCCGCGACTGTGCCGGATCCGGCAGCGGTGATGGCCTGGCGGTAGGTGGGGTCGATGACGTCGCCGGCGGCGAAGACGCCGGGAACCGAGGTCTTCGACGAACGGCCGTCGACCCAGATGGTTCCCTCGGCCGTGAGCTCGAGCTTGTCGTGCACGAGGTGCGTACGCGGGTCGTTGCCGATCGCGATGAACAGGCCGTCGAGGGCGAGGTCGCTGAGCGTGCCGTCGAGCGTGTTGCGCAGCTGGACGCCCGAGACGGCGTCGCCACCGAGGATCTCGGCGACCTCGCTGTTCCACACGAACTCGATCTTCTCGTTCGCGAAGGCACGCTCCTGCATGATCTTCGAGGCACGCAGGGAGTCCTTGCGGTGGATGACGTAGACCTTCTCCGCGAAGCGGGTGAGGAACGTCGCCTCTTCCATCGCAGAGTCGCCGCCGCCGACGACCGCGATCGTCTTCTCCCGGAAGAAGAAGCCGTCGCACGTGGCGCACCACGAGACGCCGTAGCCCGAGAGACGCTCTTCGCCCTCGATGCCCAGCTTGCGGTAGGCCGAGCCGGTCGCGTAGATGAGCGACTGGGTCTCGTGGACGGTTCCGCTGCCGAGCGTGACCTTCTTGACGGGACCGGCGAGATCGAGCTCGGTGACATCGTCGTAGACGACCTCGGTACCGAACTTCTCAGCCTGCTCCTGGAACTTCGCCATGAGCTCGGGCCCCTGGATCCCGTCGGGGAAGCCCGGGTAGTTCTCGACCTCGGTGGTGTTCATCAGCTCTCCGCCGACCTCGACCGTGCTCGCGATGAGCAGCGGCTTGAGGTTCGCGCGCGCCGCGTAGATGGCGGCGGTGAATCCGGCAGGACCGGAACCGATGATGATGACCTGACGCATGTGCTCTCCGTCGTAGATGCTGAGACGCCGAAAGACGTTCGACTGCTTCAACCAATGGTAACCGCGCGACATTCCCGCGCGTGGATGCTCAGCGACCGGGCAGGAAGCGCCGCAGCATGGAGCCCGCGACCTTGAGCTCGGGCGCACGGAGGAGTGCCAGGATGCCGATGTAGACGACCACCACGGCGGCGCCGATGATGCACGTGCCGAGGGCGCCGAAGAGTTGACTCTGCAGGGTCCAGCCGTCGTCGCCGCCCATGAGCAGGAAGACGCCCCACCCGGCGGCGCCGGCGGGGATCGCCGCGAGAGCGAACCGACCGATCGCCAGCATCCAGGATCCGATCCGGAGGCCGCCGATCTTGCGGTGCAGCAACCAGATGGCGAGAAGTGTCTGCAGCGTGCTTGCGATCGATTGCCCGAGAGCGACGGCGGCGGCCAGAAGGCTGGCGGGGAGGACGTCGGCGGCGTAGAGGAACGACGCGAGCAGGGCCGTGCCGACGACAAGAGTGCACTGGAAGATCGTGAACCAGAACGGCGTGCGTGTGTCGTCGTAGGCATAGAAGGTGCGCTGGACGATGAAGAGGATCGTGAGCGGGAGGAGCCCGATGAGGTACGCGATGAGCACCGGAGCCGCCGCGAAGCTCTCGTCGACAGATCGGGTGAACACGCGCGATGCTGGAAGCGTGGCGGCGGCGACGGCGGCGATCGCAGCCATGATGAAGAACACCAGGGTGCGGATGCTGCGGCTGATGTCCGCTCGAACCTCGTCGTCGCGGCCGGCCGCCGCATGCTCACTGATCTGCGTGAAGTAGGGCGTTCCAATCGACAGCACGATGACCGAATACGGGAGCATGAAGACGAGCCAGGCGTTCGCCATCACAGTCGTGGAGGCGTCGGTACCGGAGACGGCCGTGGCGATGCTGGTCTGGAAGAATCCCGCGGCGATGCCGGCGAGGGCCATCAGCAGCGTCCACCCGGCGAGTCGTCCGACGGTGCCGAGACCGGCGCCGCGCCAGCGGAAGTCCGGGCGCAGCGAGAGGCCGGTGCGTCGCCAGAACACGAGCAGCACGAGCGCCTGAAGCACGATGCCGAGTGTGGCGGTGCCGCCGAGCATGGCGGTCATCTCGGGCGTCCAGGCCGCGGCCCTCGTGGGCACGTTGCCGAACAGAGCGCCGAGCGCGAGGAAGCCCGCGATCGACACGACGTTGTTGACGACTGGCGCCCACGTGAACGGGCCGAAGATGCGACGCGCGTTGAGCGTCTCGCCGAGCAGCGCGTAGATGCCATAGAAGAGGATCTGAGGCAGGCACCAGTAGGCCAGCGCCGTCGCGAGGGCGCGCAGTTCCTGCTGCTTGTCGGATGTCGCGAGCAACACGAGGCCGGGAGCCGCGAGCATGGCGATCGCGGTGCAGATCAGGAGCACCACGACACCGAGCGTGAACATCTTCGAGATGAACGCGCCACCGCCGTCGGGCTTGGCAGTGGCCTTCACGATCTGCGGCACGATCACGGCTGTCAGCACACCCACCGAGATCAGCTGGAACACGCTGTTGGGAAGCTGGTTCGCCACAGTGAAAGCGTCAGCAGCCTGCGAGATCGATCCGAGAACGCCGACGAGTACGATGCTGCGCAGCAGGCCGGTGACTCGAGACACCATGGTGCCCGCAGCGATGACGGCGCTGGCACGACCGAGACTACTCATTCGACTCCTCGACGGCGACGGCATCCGCGTCGGCATCCGGTTCAGGTGCGTCCTGCGCGAGGGCTTCGCGGCGTCGACGGCGGACGGTGCGGATGATGCCCAGGCCGAGCAGCAGCACGATGAGGGCGCCGAGGACGCCGAGTCCGATGGCCTCCCATTCGGCGCGCACCGAGACGCGGACCGTCTCCGGCTGGCTGATGGGCACCCCGGTGGGGCTCGAGAGCTGCAGCGCCAGGGTGACCTCGCCGCTGCCGACGCGGGCGGACACGGGAACCTTGACCCTGGTGGTGGTTCCGGGCTGGATCGTCCAGGGGGTCACCGACTGCACATCGAGGCGCGGGTCGCTGGGCTTGACGCTGAGCTCGATGTTCACCGGCCACGGCAGATCGTTGCGCACCGAGAACGGCAGGTCGGCATTGGCGGAGAGCAGCTGGATGGTGCTCGCCGGGGGGATGTCGACGGAGGCGAGCGTGTCGGTGGTCGCGGTGTTCACCGCTGCGACCGCTTCATCGAATCGGTCCTCGCTCAGGCCCACCGCCGTCGCGCGCATGATCTGGATGCGCTTGGGACTCAGCAGGAGCTGGCGATCGTCGAGGATCGTCGCGAACTCTCCGAGCACGACCTCGCTGTCGAGCATCCGCTGCAGCGACGTCGCCCGCGTGACATCGGCCTCGGCGGTCAGAGTGACGGCGGTGGGAGCGGCGGCGAGCACGCTCGTGAGTCCGAATCCGAGCGAGTCGACGGCGGCGATCGCGTCGTTCAGCGCCTCGGCGGTGCGCGTCTCGTCACGGTCGAGGCCGACGAGGCGAGGCGTCCCGGGGCTCGCCTGGCCGGACAGATAGAGGTGAGCGCTGGCCTCTGCGAGCGAGCGCTGGCGAAGGGCGGGGTCCTCTTCGTTCGCGGCATCGGACAGGGCATCGGAGGTGGCCGCATCCGACACGAGTACGTTCTGTGCGCCGACGGTCGCGCGGGCGCCGACGGCACCGCTGACCGTCGTCGAGGACAGGACCGTGACGGCGCCGTCGGGCAGGTAGGCGGCGAAGGTCGCCAGGTCCGTGGCGGAGACGTCGCTGCGCGGCCACAGGGTGCCGGGAGTGGCGCCTTCGACGGCGGTGAGCTCGGCATCGTCCGGCAGCACCGGGCCGTCGGCAGGGTCGGGCTCCTCGCTCGGAGTCTCCGTCGGAGTGGGAGTCGGTGAGGGCGTCTCTTCGGGAGGCGAGGTGAAGTTCGCCGGGGTGAGGAAGGGAGTGAGCGTCGTCGGCTGCAGGAGCTGGGGGAGACCCGCCTGCGACTGGGTCGTGGCATCCGCATCGCCGAACTGCAGGGCGAAACGCTCGTTCGGCAGTGCGTCGAGCTGCTGCAGCCACTCCTGTGCGCTCTGGGGTGCTGCAGATCCGAGGACCTTGATCGACGCGACGATGGCCGGGTCGATCGCGAGGATCGCCGAGGTGCCGCGGACGCCTTCGAGGACGGCGGTGAGCGAACCGTCCTGCGCGGTGAGCGCGGTCAGCTCCTCCGCAGTGAGAAGAGCTCCGTCGACCGGTGTCGCCGTGATCGGCACCATGACGGCGACCGGCGGGTTCGCGGCGGCGGAGACCACGAGCACGGATGTCGAGGTCACGGCCTCTGAGGCATCCTGTCCGTCGGGCTGCGCGCCCGTGAGAGTCGCTCGCAGCGCATAGACGCCGGGAGCCAGGGCGCCGAGTGTCTCCGGGGGGATGAACAGACTCGAGGTCACGGACGATTCGGGCTCGACCGGCGCGGTGGTGTCGGCACCGAGCTGATCGAATGCGCCGGTGGCCTCGGCATCCTCCAACCAGGTGGTCACGGCGGCCTCATCGGTGAGAGGCGTGCGGTTCAGCTCGACGGTCACGCGCCCGGCCGACAGCTGCGACGTCGCATCGTTCTGCACCGTCAGGGATGCCGTCGTGGCGCTGCCGGGAGAGACGGTCCCGCGTACCCCCGCCGACACGAACAGCTCGGCGGCAGGGGTCTCATCGGTGTCGGAGTCGCTCGCCGCCACGGCGTTCGTCGCACCGAGCCCGCACATGCCGAGAACGATCGCCGAGATGACGGTTCCGCGTGCCAGGCGCTGCAGGCGCGTGCGGAGGCCGTTCTCGGGGGTGGTCGCGGTCATGGGAGTCTTTCTCGAACGCCGGGATCCCAGGCTGTTCGTGAGTGCTGACCCTGTGATTCTAGGCGGCAGGCCGAAGGAGAACCCTGAACACGCGTAGAGTGACGGCCGTGTCCGACACCCTCACGCCCGTACCCGATCCGCGCCGCAGCACCGCACTCGCGGCGGATCTGGATGCCGCAGACTTCCGCTCGGAGCCGCTCCGTCGCCTGTGGGGCGAGGAGGAGGACGACGCCCTGGCGCGAGGAATGCGCGAGCCGATCCTGCGGGCGATCGCCGGTGACGACGGTGTGCTCGCGACCCTCGGACGACTCCTGGTGCTCGGGATGCCGCAGCTCGCCGGCCCCGTGGCATCGGCCCTGCCGCACCTCGGTGTCGACGGCCTGGTGGCCCTGGGGCTGGCCCGGATCCACGGCGATCACGTCGTTCCCACCGCGCTGCTGCGTCCGCAGTCGTTCGTGGATGCCGACGGGATCGGCGAATGGTGGATCGCCAGCGACCTCGACGAGGTGGCGCTCGACGGGGCGCTTCCTGCAGACCACGTGCTCGGTGTGGGTGGTGCGTCGCGCACGCTCGCCGAGATCATCATGCCGATCGAGGTCGATCGTGCGCTGGACCTCGGCACCGGCTGCGGCATCCAGGCCCTCCTCGTCGCGCGGCATGCGGGCGCGGTGGTCGCCACCGACATCTCTGCACGAGCCCTCGCCTACGCCGAGCTCAACGCCCAGCTGAACGGCGTCTCGAACATCGAGTTCCGCCTCGGCAGCATGTTCGAGCCCGTCGACGGCGAGGCGTTCGACCTGATCGTGTCGAACCCGCCGTTCGTGATCACCCCTCGCGCCGAGGGCGTGCCCGAGTACGAGTACCGCGACGGCGGCCTCGTGGGGGACGCGCTCGTCGAGCAGTTCCTGCGCGCCGTCCCCTCGTTCCTCACCCCCGGCGGGGTCGCCCAGCTGCTCGGCAACTGGGAGTCGCGCGGGGCCCAGCGCGAGCTGACCGGCCGGGTCGGTCTCGATCGGCTGTCATCGTGGGTGCCCGGAGAGCTCGACCTCTGGGTCATCCAGCGCGAGGAGCTCTCACCGCTCGCCTATGCGGAACTCTGGATCCGCGACGGCGGCACCACTCCCCGCGACTCCTCATTCACTCCGCTGCTCTCCGCCTGGCTCGACGACTTCGCCGCACGCGGTGTCACCGCCGTCGGCTTCGGCTACATCCTGGTGCGTCGGCCGACGGCATCCGCGCCGGGTGCACCGCTGCGTCGTCTCGAACGCCTCTCGCAGCACGTGTCGAACGTCGGAGGGGCGCTGCGCTCGGGGCTCCTCGCGCACGACCAGATCGTCGACGGCCTGCCCTCCACTCTCTTCACCGCCCCCGACGTCACCGAGGCGCGTCACCTGCTGCCCGGCAATGACGACCCGAGCATCATCGAGCTCCGTCAGGGTGGAGGGTTCGCGCGGACGATCACCGTCGACCCCGCGCTCGCCGCCTTCGTCGGCGCCTGCGACGGAGACCTCACCGTCATGCAGATCGTCGCGGCCCTGGCCGACCTGTTCGAGGTCCCTCTCGTCGACCTCTGGGCCGACCTCGAGCCGCGCATCCGCCAGCTCGTTCTCGACGGACTGCTGGTGACGGGGGAGTGATGCAGGAATACTCGGCAGTATCTATGCGTTCGAATACACCATGAAGGCTTTCGGATTCCTCTCCTTCGGGCACTACGCCGACGTGCCCGGTTCGGCGACCCGCACCGCGGGAGACATGCTGAAGCAGACCATCGAGATCGCTGAGGGCGCCGACGAGATCGGCGTCAACGGCGCATCGGTGCGTGTGCACCACTGGGCGCGGCAGGCGGCATCGCCCATGCCCCTGCTGTCGGCCATGGCTGCGCGCACGAAGCGCATCGAGGTCGGCACCGGCGTGATCGACATGCGCTATGAGAACCCGTTCCAGTTCGCGGAAGAAGCTGCGGCCCTCGACCTGATCGCCGACGGGCGAATCGCGCTCGGCGTGAGCCGTGGTTCACCCGAGACGGCCCTGCGCGGCTACGAGACGTTCGGATTCCATGACGAGGAAGATCCCGAGCGGGGAAGCGTGATCGCACGCGAGAAGTTCGACCTCTTCCTCCGTGCGATCGACGGCGAGGGCCTCGCCCCCGGTGACCCCCGCATGGTCGGGGCGGGTCGGTATCTCGCGATCGAACCGCAGTCGCCGACGCTGCGCGACCACATCTGGTGGGGTTCGGGTTCTCGTGCGACCGCCGAGGAGACCGGACGCAAGGGGCTCAACATGATGAGCTCGACGCTTCTCACCGAAGCGACCGGCGTGCCGTTCCACCAGCTGCAGCGTGAACAGATCGACCTCTTCCGCTCCGCCTACAAAGAGGCAGGGCACACCGGCACTCCGCGTGTCTCTGTGAGCCGCAGCGTCTTCCCGCTGGTGTCCGACATGGACAGGGCGTACTTCGGACTGCGGAGCGAGGAGAACGCCGACCAGATCGGCATCATCGACGGCTACCGTTCGACGTTCGGCAAGACCTACGCGGCCGAGCCCGACGTGCTCATCCAGCAGCTGCTCGCCGACGAGGCGGTCATGTCTGCCGACACCCTGCTGCTGACGATCCCGAACCAGCTCGGCCCGGCGTACAACCTGCACGTGCTCGAATCGTTCGCGACGCACGTCGCGCCGGCGCTCGGGTGGAAGCCGAACACCGAGGGCCGCGTCGAGGGATACGCGATCTGAGGCCTCTTCCTGGATGACGACGGGGCATTAAAGCAAGGCGTCGAAACAGCCTGAGATCGCAGTCTGTGGGCCTCAAGTGCCCGAGCACCTGGGTTCGTCGGTGGGGTACCCATAGAATGACAACCATTCGGCGGCATGCAGCCCGCCCGGGGGCCAGGAGGTGGAGCGATGGCGAGAGCGCCCATCAATCCCTTGACTCTCAGCTGGGCGCGCGAGGTCAATCATGTGAGCACGGAAGACCTCGCTCACGCCGTCGGGGTCAAGCCCACTCGCGTTGAAGAATTTGAGAGTGGCGACGCCCTCCCGACATTTCGGCAGCTCACGCTCCTCGCCACCAAGCTCGACAGACCGCTCGGCTTCTTTTTCGCGCCCCCGCCCGCTGTCCCTGATGTGCCGGATACCGCGGACTTCAGAGGTCGCGCACATGCCAGCCTCCCCGCCGATCTAGCGAAGGAGATGCGTCGAGCTGAGCAGCACCGAGACGCCATGCTGGATCTCGGCGGGCGGCCGGAGCGGAAGCTGAACGGGGGCGCAATCGGCTGGAGCAACATTCCTGTCCGGGCGCGGGAGCTGAGAAGGCAGTTCGGGCTCACAGATGTCTTCGTCCCTCCAGAGTCCGCCAATAGTCAGGTCTTCAACTTCTGGCGTGGCTTGCTTGAAGAGCATGGTGTGTTGGTTTTCCAGACCACGAAGATCTCCCTCGAAACCTTCCGCGGGCTTTCTGTACATCACGAGGAACTCCCTGTTGTGATGGTGAACGGCGGGGATAGCCCGGCGGGTAGAACATTCACTCTGTTCCATGAGGTTGCCCACCTCATCAATAGAACCAGCGGGCTATGCGTTCTACGGGAGACGGTCGACGAAGAGGCCATCGCCAACAACTTCGCGGCGAACTTCCTCATGCCGGAGGCTGCGGTCCGAACCAACCTGAAGTACGCGGATGATCCATTCGCGGCCTCTGAGCACCTTGCCCGGCACTTCAAGGTCAGCAACCTCGCTGCCGCGGTGCGCCTCCGTCGTCTCGATTTCATCGATGATGAGGACCTCGATGAAGTTCGGACGGCCAGCGAAGAGACCTGGGAACGAGCGCGAGAAGCCCTGAAGCAGAAGGATGGCTTCGTCCCCCCATGGCGGCTCCGGTACCGCGATCTCGGATCCTCTTACATCGGCACAGTTGCTCGGGCTCTGGAAGATCGCCGGGTTGACCTCGTCGACGCTACCTACCTACTCAATGCTCGGCTTCCGATGGTTGAGCAGATGCTCAGCGAGTACTACCGAACAGGTGGTGCCGAATGAGCTACACCCTCGACACCAACATTCTGATCGGATTGATACAGCGATACCCCCGGGACATCTTTCCTGCGATGTGGGACAGCATCGAAGCAACAGTCGCAGCTGGAGAGAGCTGTATTTGCGAGGCGATCCTCCGCGAGGTACATCGGGGCGGCGATGACCTCCATGACTGGGCGAAGAACCTCCAGGGGTTCGTCTGTTCCATTACTGATGAGGAACTGGTCACCGTCGCTCAGATCGGTGCTGCTCACCCAGGATGGGTTCAGGGACAACTTAACGAGGCAGATCCTTTCGTGATCGCGCACGCGAAGGCGGAGCAGTCCACGATCGTCTCGGAAGAGAACCGCAAGGGTCCGGGAGCTGAGGACAAGAATCAGAAGATCCCCAACATCGCCGACGAGCATCGGGTACGAACCATCAAGTTCTTCGACTACATCCGCGCCTACGGCTGGCAGTTCTAAGGCCGCCGCACCCACGCGTCGCGACGGCTCGGTCATCAGATCCCGAGAGCCTGGATCTCCTCGATTCTCTCGATTGTCATCTCAAGCATGAGCGGCCTCGAGTTCGGCTTCAGCGTTGTATTGCTCCACTGCCTCCATCATCACCCGGGACATCTCCTCCATCAGCTCAGCGTCGATCGCCTCGATGTTGGGTTGAGTGCCGTAGCTCTCATCGTTCATAGCCCTGTAAAGGGTTGGTCGAGATACACCGAGATCCCTCGCGACCTTGGCCACAGGAACTCCGAGATCAATGCGCTCCCGAGCGATCTCGATCTGCTCTAGCGCCAGGGCGTAGCGTTTCTTCCGCTTCTTGTATGTGCCCTTCTTCTTGGCCTGAGCGATTCCCTCAGCCTGACGCTCCCTCGAGATGTCCCGCTCGAACTCCGCAAAGACGCCGAGAATGTTGAGCTGGAGATTCTGCGCCGCCGTCGCTCGCTCGCCCGGGGCGAAGCTCATCCCATCCTTCTCGAACCGGACAGAAACTCCTTTCGCCAGGAGTTCAGCAACGATGTCGCGTAGATCACGAATGCTCCGGGCGAGGCGATCCACGCTCCAGACCACGAGCGTGTCTCCGTCTCTGCAGTAGTCGATCGCAAGCCGCAGCTGAGGGCGCGCCTTTCTATCCTTACCGCTTTGCTTCTCTCTGAAGGATCTACCGCCAGAGGCTTCGCAGGAGGCCGCAAGTGCTTCCTGTCGGGCCAGGTTCTGATCCCTGGTTGAGACTCTCAGGTAGGCGACTTCTTGGCCATTGGGGTGGGGTGTGTCAATCACAAGCCTGCTCCATTCGTTTGTGTCAAAGACATATCGCAGTGACTTGCGGTTGACGCGCCAAAGCGTATCGAGCGACTGGGAGCTGACGGTGTTCGCACCTGTGGTTGAGATTGACACTCGCAACGCATCGCCAAGATCAACGACCCGGGCCACACAAGCCGATGTCGGCTCGCATCGATAGGCTCATGTCAGCGCAACAGAAGCGGGGGCTGCGATGGGCTTGAACTGGCCGGGTGTAAGCACTGGCAACAGTGAGATGAGTGACGAGACTCACGCCGAGGTTGCGAAGGTTCTGGACCAGTTCGGGGACGCTGTAGCGAGGCGACTCGACGAACTCGACCTCGCTCGTCACCTCTCGCCGTTCTTCCGACCCTTTTCGCTGGTCGTGCTCCGGGACAGCGATCAGCTTCTTGTGGGCCTGTCACCCGCGGCAGCGATGTCGCAGTTGCTTTGGCTCGATCGCCCTTCAGATCTGGTGGCTCTCCGCGCGGTGGGGAATCTCGTAACTCAACAGTTGGGCCTGGAACTCGCAGCGCTCGTCAGCCTGCCGCTGCCGACGGACTCGCAGCGATTGGAGAAGGTCGAAGCAGCCGCCGCTGCTCATGCCAAGGAAGTAGAGACCATGAACACCCTGGAGAAACTCGGCGACTTCCAGCATGTAAGGCATCTCGAGCCTTACCTCAGAGCCTTCCTCGAAGACCACCCGGAACCCAGTCGGAATGTGTTCATCATGATGCGCTTCGGTGCGACCCCTCAGATGAAGCAGATCCATGACGCCATCGTGGCTGGTCTGGCCGAACACGGAATGAATGCTGTGCGTGCCGATGACCGGGACTACACCGGCGAGCTGTGGTCCAACATCGAGGTTTACTTGACTGGTTGCGCCTACGGCATCGCCGTCTTCGAGGACATCGAACAGCGAGACTACAATCCGAATGTTTCCCTCGAACTCGGGTATCTGATGGGCCGGGGCAAGCGGACCCTTCTTCTGAAGGAGAAGCGGCTGCCGAACATGCCTTCAGATGTGGTCCATCGCCTGTACAAGGAGTTCGACGGGTTCGACATCGATAACTCAATCAAGCGCGAGGTCGGTACATGGATTACCCGGGACCTCAGGATTTGAAACATGGCGGCAAAGCAGCGGCCTGAACTCAGCGCGGAAGCGGTGGAGCTGATGGGGCTGATCCGAGATCGATACCTCGGGTCCGGGGAGTTCAACGGTCTGCACATCCGGAAGGCTCGCGTTGAGTCAGCGCGAGCGCCCGCCATCGAGCTTCTTGAAGCCAGCCTGATTCAGGTGATGACCGGAGCGGACTACCCGAACATTCACATCCGCCCCTGGCCGTCGAAGCGTTCGACTGATGACCAGATCCAAGACATGCGGGACTTGACACGCTCGGACTACGGTCTTTGCCTCTACCCCACCACCGCTGGCATGAAGGGCGTGCGTCTCCCAAGTCGGCTCGCGGGTCGCCCCTTTGCCCGGGCCATGGCTCGGGGAAAAGGCACGCTGGAGCTGGCCTACTTCCAGTTCGATGTTCTTGAGCAGTACAGGAACGACAGCCGATTCCGCTTCGACATCGGTGATACCGGCGCGAGCATGGGCCTCAGCGATGAAGCGTTCGATGACGAGGGGGTCTTCGAGCGGGATCATGTCGGCCTGAACCACATCGGCTTCGCCTACGATCTGACGGCTTACGATCCGAAGGACGCAGAATCACCCATCGAACGCAGAGTGGCAGTGTTCCATTGCGACCTCATCACGCTGACCCCCGAGCATCAGCGCCGCTGGGAGACATACCAGGTCGACGGGACCAACCTGGAGCCGCATCCCCTCTGGTGGAACTCTCAGATGGGGATCTTTCCGGACGGCGTCGGCCCTTTCAACAGACTCTTCATGGAACTCGCGAACCTGAACGAGCTGGCCGTCCTCGCCTTCGACCAACCAATGTTCCGTTCCACCGAACGGCCCTCTGACATGGGATGGCTACTGCGTCCGTCTCAGCGGGAGTGGGATGACTTCGTGCTCCAACTCGACAAGGTTCTCTCGGACAACCTCCAGTCCGACTTCTTTAAGGCGGCTGGGATTGAGGCCGTTGACGAGCGAGGCCAGCGTTTGGGCACACTCAAGAGGTTCGAGCGCTTCCTGCAGAGCGGTGGCGTGGCTGAGGACAGGGCGAAGAAGATCGTTTCGCCGATGGCGGCAGTGAGGGAGGCCCGCCAGGGACCGGCCCACCGGATCCGTCTGAACATCACGGATCAGACCTTCATCCATCAGCAGATCGAACTTGTGAACAACATCTACTCGGCACTGGGTGCAACCCGGGTTTGGCTCGCTACCCACCCGAAATGCGCTGGGTGGGAAGAGAAGCACAAGGATCTTCTCACCTACATGCTTTGACGGGCTGCAGCGATCGCGCCGGGAGAACATCTGGCCCGCAGAAGCCAGACACTACGATGAAATCAGACCGACGGAAAGGGCGGTATGAGCGACGAGGGCGATACAGACAAGTCACCGGCTGACGAGCCGCAGATTGCGGATTGGTCGAACCCCACCCCCGAGGAAGCCGCAGAGCTGCTCAAGCGCAGCCCCGACGAGCTGGCCCGGTTCGCCGTCACCCACCCGCCTTTTGCCCAGTTTCTCTCTGTGGGATTCGAGGCGCTGCGGGAGGTGCGAGCGGGCGATCGCGAGTCGATTCCGAAGATTGGCACTCCCTACTTCGAAACTGCCAACAACACCATCGAGGGGCTTTTGAAGAGGCTCGATCAAGACGGCGTGAGCGATGCGGAGCGCGAGCGGATCTACGAGATCATCGACAGCACGCAAAAGCAGAGCGGCAAAACGACCAGCGAGCTGATCGATGCGAATAACAAAAGCAGCAGACGAACTCAGTTCATCATCGGTGGCCTTCTGACAGTTGGTCTGGTCGTCGTTGCGACCCTCACCAACAAGGGATCACCGCCGCCGCAGGCGCTTTCATAATCTCTCCACGCATCAGGGCCACGATCCGCTGTTGGATCGTGGCCCTGTGGTGTCGCACACCAGCTCAGCGCGCCTGCTCCAATGCTCGCAGCTCCTCTTCATCGAGCGTGAGGCACATGGGAGCCATTCGACGCAGAGCAGTTTTCGGGTCTTCGGGCAGTCTGTAGTAGACGGCGAATCGAGCGGGATCGCTCAGGACAGTTCCCCGCCCATCAGCCGACCTGGCTCGCTTCGAGATCTGCACATCTTTGACCGGGCCTCCAGCCGACGCTCCGGCCAGAGTCTCAGCTCGCCCCATGATGCTGTCCATCAGTGCCTCCCCGTTGTAGACAGCTCGTCTGCGATCACGGCGGCCAGTTCGAAGAGGGCTTCGGCGTCATCCTTGAATCCGTCCGCCTCCGACCCGATGCTCGCCTCCTCTAGCCAGTGGAGCTGCCACGCTGCTTCGTCGCAATGCTCGGGATGATCCAGCCAGCTCCAATCACAGGAGCCAAACTCCGTAGTGCGTAGTGTCCCGTTGCAGACAGTGCTTTAAATCCGTTCTCTGAGCGATGTGGGGATCTCCATGTCAGTGCCACCTCCGCCGACCACGCCGAGGAGCCGTCAGACCTACGCTTCTGTAGTGGCCAGACGCCCTCAGGTAGTAGTACTGGGATGAAATCTCCAGCTTGAAGGTTCGGTCATCGAGCAGGGCGTGGGCCTCGTCAGGATGCTCCTGAGCGAACTCCTGGAGATCCATACCTGTGTAGTCCCCGATGGGGACGATTGTGTCTGTAGCGTTCACGATTTCCATTTCTTCTCGAAAATTTTGCAAAGCATGTTGCACCAGCGTTGGGATGGCGCCCCAACACAGAAGGCCCGGTGCAGGGGTACGCCCTATGACGAATACTCGGCGTACGGAATTTCGTGTCCTTCACTCTCGATGCAACTGGCGCCACTAGCATGACGCCATGAGGACGCATCTCGGCACCGCGATTGTCGGCATCGGCGCGGCGGTAGTGGTGTGGGCGATCACCACGGGTCTGGACATTCTTCAGATGCCCTGGTCGTTAATATCTGCGGTTGCGATTGGACTGGTTGCGGCTCTGGTCGGTTCCCTCGTGATCGGTCGCGGGCGCGACGGGACCGTCACTCACCGGACCGTGTCCGGCCTTCGCGGCCGAGGCGACGTGCGTGTCTCACGAGTGGACGCCGATGTTCCCACCGGCGGCCACGTGAGTTCCGAAACTGCATCTGACATCTCGGGCCGAAACATCGAAATCTCCGACATTCGCTCAGGCACGACGCCAGAAAATCCGACAACGAAGGACCCCTCTGACCCCGAGAGCGGCCAAAAGTGACTGATTACCACATCAACTGGTCATCGGAACTGGAGAAAGCGCGCACCTTCCTGGCCGACGCGGGAGGTGTCCTGCACGTCCGTGCGGACTCCGCGTGCATGCCGTCCCAGTTCCTAAACGTGCTTGCAGGGATAGCGCAGCAGGTGCCTCTTTCTCGCTTGGTGGCGAAGGTGGAACCGCATAATCAGTTGACTGCGAGCCCGTTGGCTGCTTTGAAGGAGATATTCCGAGTCATCGGTGCGTCGAAGCCGTTCGCCCCTCCTCAGCAGCACTTGTCGGTCACGGTCGCAAGCGACGTGCATGCTTGGTTCGGATCGGTAACGGTAGAGAACGTGCACGTGTACGTAGGGAGCATCAGTGAAGCTGAAGAGATCGGCGCTCTGATACGGCTGCTCGACGATGAGATCGATGGCGGACGACGTTTTGACGACCTGCTCGTAGTTTTCAGCAACTGTGATTCGATGTCCTCGACCCTGAGGCGCGACTTCCATCACAGCATCTGGCAACCAGCCCTCGAGAAGATGGTGGACCTAGGCGCGCACGTCGTCTTCCAATACAGTTCCTCAGATCTTGCTGTCGAGGGCGAGTCGCTGCCAGCGATGTCGCCGCACATGATTGATCTACCCCGGAGTCTCGTGGGCATGCAAGATGAGTTTGCTGAGCTGGCGCTCAGACTCTCGTGGGAACGTGAAGAGCGTGATGCACTCGTTCTGGCGCGAGGGATCTTGGAAACGAGCCACACGGTTGAGGCGCTTTACGCTGCGATGGCGATGTTGATGATGCGGAAGGGATCGGCCTCCTGATGTCTACTACCGAGATTGCTGAACGCCCTGAGGTTGTCGTTCTCGCCGCCGCCAGCGCTCATACGCCGAAGTCCGCAGATGATGCTCTTCGGGCATTTGGTTTCGATGACAGTGTGTTGGCCCCACTTCGCATGTTCGGCTTCATCACGCACAGCGCTGGCGAGTGGCAGTTCGAGCCAGGTCTGCGCAAGCAGGTACTCGCGAACGTGTCGAGGAACGACGATCTGTGGTTGCGAGCCAACCGGCACTATCTGTCGCTCGCGGGTTCCTCCGCGGCTGGAACGCCCGCCTATTTGGCGACAGGGGCTGGGCGCGCCTACCACTCGACTGAACTTAGTCCCGCCACCGGTGCTCGCGAGTACAGGGATGTTGCCGACGTCGATTCGCTGGCCATAAACATTCAGGGTCTGACTTTGGCGGAGGAGCAGACCGAACGGGGGTTGATCGAGGTCGACTCGACCGACGTCCTGTTCCTTCGCGCTATGACGGCATACCGTTCCCAACGAGAAGCCGAAGCAATCGCCCTGTTCCGGGAATTCCTTGAGCATGACGACGAGTCCCGGGAGGCAGCGATTGCGCAGCACCTCGTCGCCCACTGGGATTGTCAACACACGGCACCGAACAAGAATGAGAACTTCATTCCGTTATTCAAGAAGAGTCTGCGAAGCGGGGTGCGCCTCAAGGACAGTTGGCACCAGGCGCAGGTTCTTCACTCGACGGCACTTTGCATAGCGAAGCAGAAGCCAAAGAACGTCCAACAAGCCATCAAACTGCTCCTGAGGAGTCTGGACCTGCTGACCGAAGCGGACGACCAGTGGGGACGCGCGAAGGTTCTTCACTCGCTTGGCCAGATTCTGGGCCGCATGCCCGGTATGTACAAGCAAGCGCATAGCCGCTTAGCAGAGAGTAGGCAGATCGGACTTGACCTCGGCTACGAGGGCCACGTTCGACAGGTCGATGCGTCTATGAGTGCGCTCAAGGACCGCAAACCGAGCGAGTCGAGCCGCCGGCGCGTCGCGCGGAAGCAGCAGGAGAAGCCGCTAAAGAATGACCACCGCAGCATGTGAGTCCAGCTCGACCGTCACTCTCGCCCATCACCCGACCTATGTCGAGGCACCACTAGGGTGAGTGAAACGATCTGGAGGGGTACAGATGGGGCGATCCCGTCTGAGAACCACCGAGACTGAGTGATACGAAGGGGCGGATGCTGCGGCATCCGCCCCTTCGCCGTTCTCTGAGTCCGCTTCTGCCCTCGACACCGGCAGCGATATATCGATACGCTCGCCGCATGCGTGCGGCCAGGGGTGGACTTCTTGCAGGGGCGACCGTGCTGGTCGCGACGCTGGTCGGTGTGATTCCGGCCGCGGCGGCCACCACCACATCGTGGGCGAGCTGGCAGCCGCTCACCGGAACGAGTGGGGCATACACGACCACCGTCGAGATCGCCGCGCAGCCCGCGATGACCGCCACCATGACGAGCGATTCGCGCTCGGGGCAGGTGGGCGTCATCTCGGGCTCCACGAACTGGCTGTCGCAGGGAACCCCCGTCGGCGCCAAGTACGGCACCAGCCTCAACGAGCAGTACCTGAACCTGCGGCCGAAGGTCGACAACGCCACGAGTCCGTCGACGACCACGTACTCGTTCGCGTCGCCCACACCGGCGTCCGGCTGGACCTTCGTGCTGGGTGACATCGATGCCGACTCGGTGCGCATCCAGGCCCTCGGGGCGAACGGCCAGGCGCTGACGGAAGAGCAGCTCGGCTTCCAGGGCGGGTTCAACTACTGCGCCCCCGGTCTCGCCGGCAAGCCCTCGTGCACGGGAGACGCCGCAGACGTGCCGACGTGGGACACCGCGACGCAGACGCTCACGGGCAACGCGGCGGCGGCCGACACGAGTGGCGCGGCAGCCTGGTTCGAGCCCTCGGTGCCGATCACCTCGCTCACCTTCTTCTTCACGCGCCGAGCCGGATTCCCGGTGTACCAGACCTGGTTCGCGTCGATCGCCCGTGACATCTCGGGCACGGTCACCGACCAGGCCGACGGTGTGCTCGAGGGCGTCGCGCTCTCACTCACCGACGCGAACGGCGACATCGTGGGCACGACGACGACCGGCGCCGGAGGCACTTATTCGTTCCCCGGTTTCGTCGCGACAGGCGGATACACGGTGCGGGTCACGCCACCCGACGGCAAGATCGCCGTGGGCTCGACGTCTCAGGCGGTGGACCTCACGACGGATGACGACGTCGCCGACTTCGAGGTGCGCAACATCGTTCCCGTGGCGGTCTCCGGCCGGGTCGTCGATGGCGAGGGCAATCCGGTCGCGGGTGTCACGGTGACCGTCGACGGCACGCAGACCACCACGACGGATGCCGACGGCAACTATCTCTTCGACGAGGTCGCGGTCGGCCCGCACACCGTCGTCGTGACACCGCCTCCCGGCTTCAGCACGACGGATCCGACGGAGCCGCTGGTGGTGCCGGAAGACAGCGAAGTGCCGATCATCCTCGATGACTTCGTCCTGGTCGAGAATCCCGACCTCAGCGGAGCCGTGCGCGCGAACGGCACCGGTGTCGCCGGCGTCGTGATCACCGCATCCTCGGGCGGCGACGTCGTCACCGCGGTCACCGACGCGAGCGGTGCCTACCGGTTCCCGAGGCTGCCCTCCGGGGAGTACGAGGTCACGATGACGACCCCCGACGGCTACACCGCGACCGGCCCCGTCAGCCGCACGGAGGATCTCGACGCAACCGACGTCGCGAACGTCGACTTTGAGCTGGCGCGCTCTGGCGCGCTCGCCGGAGTGGTGCGCACGGAGGGCGGGGCGCCGGTGAGCGGAGTCGTCATCACCGTCGGCACGGACGAGGGATCGCAGCAGCTGACGACGGATGCTGACGGCAGCTACGGGCTCGATGACCTGTCGCCGGGCACCTACACGCTGACCATCACGGCGCCGTCGGGCAGCACGATCGTCGGCCCCTCGACGCTCACTGTCGTGGTCACGGCTGCCGGCGAGACGTTCGTCGACCAGGACTTCACGCTCGCCGCGGCGGTCGTCATCCCGCCGGATCCGACCGACCCCACCGACCCGACCGATCCATCGACTCCGCCGAGCACGGGTGGCGGTCAGCTGCCCGGCACCGGACTCGGGCCGGAGACCTTCGCCTGGGCAGCGGGAGGCGCGGCCGTGCTGGTGCTCGGAGTCGTGCTGTTCCTGATCGCCCGGCGTCGCGCGAACCGCGACTGAGTACGACGCGGCATCCGCCGTGTGCCTCAGCGCGGGTGGAGAACCTGGAACAGCTCGCAGACGACGGGCATGTCGGGCTCGAAGCCTCGCGGGCTCTCGGAATGAGTGCGCCAGTAGCGTTCGTGCGACTCGCGCCAGTAGCGAAGCGTGCGGTCGCCCTCTCCCTCGGCGTGAGCGTGCTCGGCCGTGACCTGGTCGAACGGCACTGTGCGCACGTCGATCGTCCGGATGACGGCGCGCGGCGCCCCTGACCCGTCGAGGATGATGCTTAGCTCGCCCGCGGAGGGAACGGGATCGCCGGAGGCCTCGTAATCCCAGAGCGACGAGGCGGTTCCGGTCTTCGCGCCCGAGAGCACCAGGGCGAGCAGCGCATCGGCGTGGTCGGGCGTCGCCCCGAACGCCCAGGCTTCGGGGAGTTCCGACGGAAGGGAGGGGTGCTCTGCGCGGACGCGGTGCCAGAAGTCGGTGATCGCGGCGCCATCGGTCATGCAGCCAGCCTAGGCCGCGGCATCCGATCGACCGTCTCCGGCGGTGCTCCGCGGTGACACATACTGAACAGATGAACCTCCCCGGCCACGCCTTCAGCACGACCACCTGGGCAGACGTCGAGCCCACGATCCATGCGGGCATCACCGGCGAAGCCGTGTGGCGGTCTCAGCAGATCGGTGACACGCGCATCCGCATGGTCGAGTACTCACCCGGGTATCTGGCCGACCACTGGTGCACCCGCGGGCACGTGCTCTTCGTCATCGAGGGCAGTCTCGACACGGAGCTCGAAGACGGCCGAACGTTCACCCTGCATCCCGGGGAGAGCTACCAGGTCGGCACGGACATGGAGCCGCACCGGTCGAGCACGACGACGGGTGCTCGGCTGTTCGTCGTCGACTGAGGGCGCCGCCGGGACCGAAGCCCCGACGACGCCCGAACAGCGGATGCGACCGACTACTCCGCGGACTCCGTGCCGGCCGGGTGGCGGCGGCGCCGCATCGCGAACAGGCCGAGGCCGAGGGCGAGCAGCACGACCGCTCCGACGATGTACGGCGTGCTGTCGGCACCCGTCGTCGCGAGCGATCCGTCGGTCGCTCCACCCGTCTCGCCCGGCGTGGTCACCCCGCCGCTCGCGGCGGCGGTCACGGTCACCGGCGAGGTCACCTCTGTGCCGTCGGCGAGGATCACCGCGAGGGTGTGCGTCCCTGCGGGGGTGTTCGCCGGGATCGTGAGCGTGCGGCTGAACGCGCCGTCCGCATCGGTGGTCGCGGTGCCCAGGTCGACCGGGTCGGAGCGCAGCTCGAAGCGCAGCGCGGCATCCGCCTCGAATCCGCTGCCGGAGACGGTGATCTTGCCACCGGCGACGACGGATGCGGCACCCAGCGTGACCTCGGGCGCGGCGGGCTCCTCGATCACGGGCGGGGTGACACCGGCCTCAGTGACCCACTTCTCACCGGCATCCGACTTCGTCACGGTGAAGGTGTCGTAGACCGAGCCGACGGGGAGGTCGGTCGTGGCATCCGGCTGCTTCTCCGCGAGGTACGAGCGGTAGACGAGCTGGTTCTTCGACACGTCGATCACCTGGTACGTGGTCACGCCCTGGCCGCGCAGCACCTGGGTGGCGCCGTTGTTGGTCCAGACGTTCTTCTCCGGCGTCTCGAGCTCGTAGTGCTTCGCGCCCGAGTTCGACACGACGTAGACGGGGCCCGAGGTCATGCCGGGGGTGTCGGTCGCATCGGTGTTCACGTAGCCGCGGGCGTACGTGTGGTCGTGGCCCATGAGCACCAGGTCGATGTCGTTGCGCTGGAAGACGGGGAGCCACTCGGCGCGCAGCACCGGCTCGTCGCGACCCTCGGATGCCGAGAACACCGGCTGGTGGAACGTGACGACGTTCCACTTCGACGGGCTGTTCTGCAGCAGCAGGTCGAGCCATGCGGCCTGGAAGCGGGTCCACAGCACGCCGATCTGCGCCGAGGGGCACTCCGCACCCGTGCACGACGGAAGACCCGCCGGGGTGAGGAAGGTGGTGTCGCGCGTCGCGTTGAGGGTGATGAAGCGCACGCCCTGGTAGTCGGTGTAGTACGCGGTCTCGGCGGCGAACGAGCTCCAGTGATCGAAGAACGCGCGGTACTGAGCCGCGACCTCGGTGTCACCCTTCGCGAGGTCGGCCAGGTCGCCGATCGTGCTCGTCGACGGGTTGTTGTGGGGGTACTCGAACGCGGCCTTCCACGCGGTGAGCAGCTTGTCGCCCGAGTACTCGTGGTTGCCGGGGGCCGCCATGACGTTGGTGCGGACCGCGGAGTCCTCCATGCCCTTGAACCAGTTGAGCCACTCGTTCTCGTTGCTCGAGGTGTTGATGAGGTCACCGGCGTGTACGGAACCGATCGAACGGGGAGCCTGGGCCTCCGCCTGCTTCACCACGCTCGGCCAGGTCGTGTCGAGGCCGATCTGCGCGTCGCCGTAGTAGATGAACTGGAAGTCGGTGGCCTTGGGGTCGGCGGTGCGGAACTCGAACCAGTCGCTCCAGCTGCCGGGAAGACCCACGCGGTAGCGGTAGGCGGTCGCGGGCTGCAGACCGGTGACCGTCGCCGAGAAGTGCTTGTTCGGGTTGCCGTTCACGACTCCTGCGTCGTAGGCGTCGACCGTGCGCGTCTCGCCTCCGGCCGTCGGGGCGATCTCGACCTGGCCGATCGTGTGCGAGGCGTCGCCTGCGAGCCATGAGAACGACTGCGACACGGCGGGCTGCTCGGTCGGGGTCAGGATCACGCGGGTCGGCGGAGCCACGACGGGCGAGCCGGGGTCCGATGCCTCGACGAGCGTGAGCGACGACATGTCGAAGTAGATGTCCGAGCTGGTCTCACGGTCCTGGAACAGCGCGACGGCGATGTCGTTCGTGCCGTCGTGCAGCAGGTCGCCTTCGGCGCTGAACGTGCTGGTGAGAGGGTCGCCCCCGCTGTCCCCGGCGTACTCGACGTTGACGGTGTCGGTGATGCGGCCGTCGACGTAGCGGGCGACCTCTTCGCCGTTGATCCAGACGACGATCGCGTCGTCGTAGGTGATGGTGCTGCGCAGCGCCGCGACCTGCTCGGCGACGCCCGCCTCGAGCTCGAACGTGGTGCGGAAGAAGTAGGTGGGAACGGTCGGCGCCGCCGTCCCGTCGATGTAGTGGTTCAGCAGCGTCTTCGGGGTGACCGGCCCGACCGGCGCGAGCGCGCCCTTCTTCGCGCCGAACGAGCCGGGTGCCGACTTCCAGGCGCTGTCGTCGTAGTCGGGGAGGGTCCAGTCACGGAGGGCCGCGGGTGCCGGCGACGGGTCGGAACCGTCGTCGAGGTAGCGCCAGCTGGTGTCGCCGGTGATCAGCGAGCCGGTCGGCACCTCGGGGTCGGGTGCGGCGGTCGCGATGGGGGCGACGACGGCGCCGCCGAGCAGGGCGAGGACGGCGGCGGACGCGAGTCCGTAACGCCGCCACCGCACCGCAGGGGTGGGGGAGGTCATGAGTGTCCTTCGTGAGGTGGGGGTTTCCGTGCTCAGCCGCACGGGGCCCGACCAGCCCATCGAAGGAGGATGACCTGGCGGTTGCCATCGCCCGACCGATGGGTGAACGTCGCTACGGTGGGGGCATGAGTTACGCAGGCGAATCCTCGATCGAGGCACGCGTCCGGGCGGTCACTGCCGACTTCGGCAGGCGTCAGACGCGGCTGTTCATCACCTTCGCGCTGATCGAGGGACCGGTGCTGCTCCTGCTCGCCGTCGCGATCTACGGATTCGAGCTGATCGATCCCGAGGTCGGCATCTGGTTCATCGTCGCGGTCGCCGTGGTCGGCGGATTCCTGATGAGTGCTCTGCTCATGAGGCTCATGCAGGCCCGAGTCCGCGCCATCGCCCAGGCAAAGGGCGAGAACCCGCTGTTCTGACCCCCGGTACGCTGGAACCCATGCTCAATATGGCTGACGGCCTCGACCGTCTCGGCGCGCTCGCCGAGAATCCGGTCGTCCGCACCCTCGCCGACGCGTTCTCGGCGGCGGGCTTCGACCTCGCCGTGGTCGGCGGTCCGGTGCGCGATGCGCTGCTCGGCCGCCCGACGCACGACCTCGACTTCACCACGAACGCGCTGCCCGACGACATCCTGCGCATCGTCACGCCGATCTCGACCGCCCAGTGGGACATCGGCCGTGCGTTCGGCACGATCGGCGCACGGGTGCAGGGCGAGCAGGTCGAGGTCACCACGTACCGGGCCGACAGCTACGACGGGGTGACCCGCAAGCCGACGGTCGAGTTCGGCGACACGATCGACGCCGACCTGCACCGCCGCGACTTCACGGTCAACGCGATGGCGCTGCTGGTGCCGGCCGTCAAGCTCGTCGATCCGACCGGGGGCGTCGAAGACCTCATCGGCGGGGTGCTCCGCACTCCGGCGGATCCGCAGGTCTCGTTCGGCGACGACCCACTGCGGATTCTCCGCGGGGCGCGCTTCAGCGCCCAGCTGGGATTCCGCATCGATGACGCCACGTGGGATGCGATCACCGAGCTCAAGGCGACACTCGAGATCGTGAGCCCGGAGCGCATCCAATCCGAGCTCGTGCGGCTGATGCAGACCGATGACCCCGTGCGCGGCATCCGCGTGCTGGTCGACACCGGTCTGATCGAGGAGTTCCTGCCGGAGGTCAGCGCGCTGCGACTCGAGGTCGACGAGCACCACCACCACAAGGACGTCTACGAGCACTCGCTCACGGTGCTCAGCCAGGCGATCTCGCTCGAGCAGTCGCGCAACCCCGGCGCCGAACCCGACGTCGCGCTGCGCATCGCCGCGCTGCTGCACGACATCGGCAAGCCCCGCACCCGCAAGCTCGAAGACGGGGGAGTGGTCACGTTCCACCACCACGACGTCGTCGGCTCGCGCATGGCGCGAAAGCGTCTGCAGGCGCTGCGGTTCGACACCGACACGACCGACGCGGTCGCGAAGCTGATCGAGCTGCACCTTCGATTCTTCGGATATGCCGAGGGCGCCTGGACGGATGCCGCGGTGCGCCGCTACGTGCGCGACGCCGGCGACCAGCTCGAGCGCCTGCACATCCTCACCCGCGCCGACGTCACCACTCGCAACAAGCGCAAGGCCGGTCGCCTGGCCGGAGCCTACGATGACATCGAGTCGCGCATCGCCGCGCTGCGCGAGCAGGAGGAACTCGACTCGATCCGTCCCGAGCTCGACGGCAACCAGATCCAGAGCATCCTCGGCATCGCCCCCGGTCGCGAGGTCGGCGAGGCCTACAGGTTCCTGCTCGAACTGCGTCTCGACGAGGGTGTCATCGGACCGGATGCCTCCGAGCAGCGCCTCCGCGAGTGGTGGGCCGCCCGGGCCTGAGCCCGCTCACTCCTCCGGTTCGTCACCGCGTACACCTGCATGCTCAGATCACACCTGCATGCCCGGATCGCCGATCTGAGCCTGCACCCGTGATCTGGACATGCATCTGTGCACCACAACCGGAATATCGCGGGTTCCGCCCGTGGCATCCGGCTCCTACACTGAGGTAACGCTCCACCATCGACGATCGGAGACGCTGTGGTTGCGTCGTGGCAGGTGTCACGTGACGGCCCGCCTGAGGCCTCTCGTCTCCTGATCGAGCGCGCACACGAAGAGCTGATCGCCGGCAACCTCGACGACCACCGCCTGCAGCAGGTGCGACCGCTGGTGCGGGAGTCCTGGGTGCGATCGTGGCGAGGGCGAGTCGGGCCCGAGGAGGCCCCGCGGATCGAGCTCGTGACCGAAGAGCTCGAGGCGTACCGGCTCGCGCATCCGCTGGCATCCGCCATGGACATGATCCGTGCGCTGCTGCTCCCGGGCACACCCGAGGAATCCGGGGTCGTCATCGCCGTCGGCGATCAGGCCGGACGCCTGCTCTGGATCGAAGGCGACCGCCAGCTGCAGTCGCTCACCGAGGGCATGGGATTCGTCGCGGGCGCGAACTGGGCCGAGGATGCCGTCGGCACCACCGCGCCCGGAACCGCGCTGACCCTGGGTCAGTCCGTGCAGATCCGCGGTGCGGAGCACTACAACCGCCTCGTGCACCCGTGGTCGTGCACCGCCGCGCCCGTGCGAGACCCCGAGACGCAGCGGGTTCTCGGCGTCATCGACATCACGGGCGGAGACGAGGTCGTCTCGACTCAGGCCCGCCTTCTCGTCGACGCCACGGCACGGGCCGTGGAATCCGAGCTCATGGTGGCTCGCCTGCGGGAACGGAGCGAGTCGCATCGACCGACGACGATCTCTTCACGGGCCAAACCGACGACTCGCGCGACACTCCATGTGCTCGGTCGAGACCGGGCCCGGCTCGAGAGCGAGACCGAGCTCGAAGAGTCGGTCATCGAGCTCAGCGCCCGCCACGCCGCCATCCTGCTGATGCTCGCGATCAACCGGCAGGGCCTGTCGGCAGAGCGACTGAGCGAACTCGTCTACGGCCCCGACGCATCCGCCGACACGCTGCGGCCCGAGATGGTGCGCCTGCGCAAGGTGCTCGAGAAGCACGCGCCCAGCCTCGTGCCCGAGTCCCGCCCCTACCGCCTGACCGTGCCCCTCGAGACGGATGCGCACGACGTGCTGTCGCTGCTCGACCGCGGCGCCCACCGCGTCGCGCTCACCGCGTACCGTGGGCCGGTGCTGCCCGAATCGACGTCGCCGGGTGTCGAGGAGTTCCGCGAGACCGTCCGAGCGGCGCTGCGAGAGGCGATGCTGTCGGAGGCGAGTCTCGACGTGCTGCTGGCCTATGCCGAGATCCCGGAAGGGCAGGGAGACGCCGCAGCCCTGCGTCTCGCGCTCGAGATGCTCCCCGCCCGTTCGCCGAAACGCGCGGGTCTCGTCGCCCGTATCGAGCGCCTCGAAGGTCGCTGACGCGGCGTTCGAATCGCGCGACTGGTCGCATTTCGACGTCGGATCGGGTCATTCACGCGATTCGAAACCCGCTGGGGCGAGATGCAACCCGTCGCAACGTTGCGCATTCGGGCGCAACGTCCGCAGACGTACCGTCGGAGCACAGCCGCGCAGCACCGACGCCCGCGGCCCGTCGAAGGAGTCCCGATGACCATCGTCGAAGAAGACGTGTCCACCGCCTACGCCGCTCCCGGTCAGCCGGGCGCCCTTGCGAAGTACCGCCCCCGGTACGGGCATTACATCGGCGGAGAGTTCGTCGACCCGGTCAAGGGACAGTTCTTCGAGAACGTCAGCCCCGTCAACGGCAAGCCGTTCACCGAGGTGGGCCGCGGCACCGTCGAAGACATCGACCGCGCGGTCGACGTCGCCTGGAAGGCCTTCGCGAGCTGGGGAAAGACCAGCCCCGCAGAGCGCTCCGTGATCCTCAACAGGATCGCCGACCGCATCGAGCAGCACCTCGAGGAGATCGCGATCGCCGAGACCTGGGAGAACGGCAAGCCGGTGCGTGAGACGCTCGCCGCCGACATCCCCCTCGCGGTCGATCACTTCCGCTACTTCGCCGGCGTGCTGCGTGCGCAGGAGGGCGGCATCAGCCAGCTCGACGAGAACACCGTCGCGTACCACTTCCATGAGCCGCTCGGAGTGGTCGGCCAGATCATCCCCTGGAACTTCCCGATCCTGATGGCCGTGTGGAAGCTCGCGCCGGCGCTCGCCGCAGGCAACTGCGTCGTCATCAAGCCGGCGGAGCAGACCCCGGCATCCCTGCTGTTCCTCTTCGACATCATCGGCGACCTGCTGCCGGCCGGCGTCGTGAACATCGTCAACGGCTTCGGGATCGAGGCGGGCGCACCGCTCGCTCAGCACAAGCGCATCCGCAAGGTCGCCTTCACGGGTGAGACCACGACGGGTCGCCTGATCATGCAGTACGCGTCGCAGAACCTGATCCCGGTCACGCTGGAGCTCGGAGGCAAGAGCCCGAACGTGTTCTTCGAGGACGTCGCCCGCGACACCGCCGACCCGTTCTACGACAAGGCGCTCGAGGGTTTCACGATGTTCGCGCTGAACCAGGGCGAGGTCTGCACCTGCCCGTCGCGTGCGCTCATCCAGCGGTCGATCTACGACGGCTTCCTCTCCGACGGACTCGCACGCGTCGGCAAGGTCGTGCAGGGCAACCCGCTCGACCCCGCCACGATGATCGGGGCTCAGGCGTCGAACGATCAGCTGGAGAAGATCCTCAGCTACATCGACATCGGAAAGCAGGGCGGTGCGCGGCTGCTCACGGGTGGGGAGCGCGTCGACCTCGGCGGCGACCTGAGCGAGGGCTACTACGTCGCTCCGACCGTCTTCGAAGGCACGAACGACATGCGCATCTTCCAGGAGGAGATCTTCGGTCCGGTGCTGTCGGTCACCTCGTTCGACGACTTCGACGATGCGATCTCGATCGCGAACGACACGCTCTACGGTCTGGGTGCCGGCGTCTGGAGTCGCAGCGGAGACACCGCCTACCGTGCCGGGCGCGCGATCGAGGCCGGGCGGGTCTGGACCAACACGTATCACCAGTACCCGGCGCACGCCGCGTTCGGCGGATACAAGCAGTCGGGTGTGGGACGCGAGAACCACAAGATGATGCTCGATCACTACCAGCAGACGAAGAACCTCCTGGTCTCGTATGCGGAGGGCCCGATGGGCTTCTTCTGAGCTCGACCCCGGGCGGGCGCTGCACCCTCAGCGCCCGCCCGGCACCATCTGCTCCGGAGGAATCGGCAGGAAGGCACGAATCATGGTGAGCATCGGCACCTACCAACGCGTTGACGTGACGGATGCTGCGGCATCCCTCGTGCGCGATCTCACCGAGCAGCACGGGCCGCTGATGTTCCATCAGTCGGGCGGATGCTGCGACGGCTCGTCGCCCATGTGCTACCCCGTGGGGATGTTCATCACGGGGCCGGGAGACGTGCTGCTGGGCGCGCTCGACGTCGGGTTGGATGCCCCGGTCGAGGTCTTCATGTCGGAGTCGCAGTTCGAGTACTGGAAGTACACGCACCTCACCATCGACGTGGTGCCTGGGCGCGGCGCCGGCTTCTCGGTCGAGGGGCCGACGGGCATGCGGTTCCTGATCCGGTCGAGGATGCTGAACGACGCGGAGCTGGAGTACTTCGGATTGGCGCCTTCGGCGGGTTGAGGGGGCCGAAGTCAGCCAGCGGCCGTCAGTAGGTCATCCCCATCGCCGCCCTCACCTCATCGAGCGTGTCGTTCGCGACGGACTGCGCGTGCTCGTTGCCCTCTCGGAGAACCGCGGCGGCGTCGGCGATCGTGAGCGCCGCACGGCGTGCGCGGTGGTCGGCGAGGAACTCGTTCACAGCCTCGGTCGTCAGGCGCTTGAGCGCACCGGCCCCCGCACCACCGACGTCATCCGCGATCTCCTCCGGAGTGTGGCCGAGTACGACCGCGGCCGTCGCGAGCAGCCCCGACACTCCTGGCCGGTTCGCGGGGTCATAGGTGATCACGCGTTCCGAATCGGTGGGGGCGCGCCTGATGGCGTCGGCGGTCTCGTCAGCCGTCATCCCGAGTGCGATCGCGTTCCCATAGCTCTTCGACATCTTGCGGCCGTCGAGACCGGCAAGCTCAGGAGTCTCGGTGACGAGACTGTCCGGCTCGGGGAACACGTCGCCGTAGCGCTCGTTGAAGCGACGTGCGATCGTGCGCGTGATCTCGACGTGCGGGAGGTTGTCCTTCCCGACGGGAACCAGGTTGCCTTTGCAGAACAGGATGTCGGCGGCTTGGTGCACGGGATACGTCAGCAGCAGACCGCTCAGCGTGCGACCGGATGCGGCGAGTTCGGCCTTGACGGTGGGGTTGCGATGCAGCTCCGCCTCGGTGACCAGGCTGAGGAAAGGGAGCAGCAGCTGGTTGAGCGCGGGTACCGCGGAGTGGGTGAAGATCGTGGTCGAGGTCGGATCCAGGCCGGCGGCGAGATAGTCGAGGACGGCTCCGTAGACGTTGCCGCGCACATCACCGGCCGAGTCGCGGTCGGTGATCACCTGGTAGTCGGCGAGGATGACGAACGTCTCGACGCCTGTCTCCTGCAGCCGCACACGTTCCCGGATGGTGCCGAAATAGTGACCGAGGTGCAGCCTTCCTGTGGGGCGTTCGCCCGTGAGAACGCGGTAACTCTCGGGATGCTGCTCGATCGCCGCCCGAAGGCCGGGCATGCGAGCGAGGGTTGCGGCGTATGAGTCCATGATCTGCTCCTGATTCGAAAGGAGCTGCACGGACCATGGATCCGCGAGGGGTTCGCGGGCTGCCGTGCAGCCCGCGCGTCAATGCGTTACGGCTGCTCGTGCAGCCACCACGACGAAACGGTGAAACGCATAGGTCGAGGATAGTGACCCGCGGCGGTCGAGGCGACCGGCAGCGCGATTCCCCTGGTTACCATGGGCCGATGTGGTGGAGCGATGAGGAATGGGCGGAACTCGTGGACCCGGAGCTCTGCGGGATGTGCGCCGACGCTCATCTGCCGGAGAACGAGCACAGCATCCTCCTGGCAACCACAGAGATGACCCACATCCGTCTGGTGCGAAACCAGGCGCATCCCGGCTACACCGTCGTCATCCTCCGCGAGCATCTCACTGACCTCGGTGAGCTGGACGCCGTTCAGCTCAGCGCGTTCTGGCGCGACGTCCAGCGCTCTGGGCGTGCCATCGACAGGGCATTTACCCCGAGGAAGATCAACTACCTGGTGATGGGGCATCGGGCACCGCATCTTCACTGCCATGTGTTCCCGCAGCATCTCGAGGACGACCCTCTTCGGAACGTGGACATCTCCGATGGCCCTGTCTATCCGCCTGACGCGGAGATGGCACAGACGTTGGTCGCACTACGAGAAGCCTGGCACGCGTTGGCCTGACACCGAGGAGTCGTCTGCGGCCAATCGGGCTGGATGATGTCCGACGGGCGGGAGACACGCCGTCGGTCCGGCAGCCATCCGTGAAACGGCCAGCCATCCGTGACGAATGCGAGAAACGGTCGGCGACTCAGCGCGGCAGTCGGGGAACCGCGTCGACCAGTGCCCGCGTGTACGGGTCCTGCGGGGCGTGCAGCACGGATGCCGTCGCACCCTGTTCGACGACACGACCGTTCTGCAGAACCACCGTCCGGTCGCACGCCGAGGCGATCGCGGTGAGGTCGTGCGACACCATCACGAGCGACAGTCCGTTCTCGCGGCGCAGTCGGTCGAGCAGTTCGAGCACCTGCACGCGCGTGGTGACGTCGAGCGCGCTGACAGGTTCGTCGGCGAGCAGCACCCTCGGGCGCGAGACGACGGCCCGTGCGATCGCGATGCGTTGGCGCTGCCCGCCCGAGAACTCGTGCGGGTAGCGGCGGGCGGTGTCAGCGGGAAGCCCGACCGACTCGAGGGCCTCGGCGATGCGGCGCTGCGCGTCGGGGCCGGATGCCAGGCGCAGTGAGCGCAGGGGTTCGCCGATGATGCGGTCGATGCGCTGGCGGGGGTCGAGCGACGAGTACGGGTCCTGGAACACCGGCTGCACGCTCGCCCGGAAGCGGCGCATCTGCGCGCGGTCGCGCAGAGAGAGGGGCACGCCCTCGAACAGCATCTGTCCGTCGCGCGGTGCCGACAGCCCGAGCAGCAGCCGCAGGATCGTCGACTTGCCCGCACCCGATTCGCCGACGAGACCGAGCGAGTCGCCCTCATCGAGGCTCAGCGAGACGTCATCGAGCACCGGACGGGATCCGTACGAGAACCCGGCGGCACGCAGCTCGAGGAGGCTCATGCGCCGGTCTCCTTCGCGTCGAGGAACGCGTCGAGCGCGCGAGCGCTGTCGACGAGCATCCGCGTGTACGGCTCCACCGGATGCTGCAGCACCTGAGCGACCGCGCCCTCCTCGACGATGAGCCCGTCGCGGAGAACGACGATGCGATCGACCATGCGCGACACGACGGCGAGGTCGTGACTGATGAACAGCAGCGCCATGCCGCGCTCGGCGACGAGCCGCTCGAGCAGGGCGAGCACGGCATCCTGCACCGTGACATCCAGCGCCGTCGTCGGCTCGTCGGCGATCAGCAGTTGCGGTTGGGCGGCGAGGGCGATCGCGATCGCCACGCGCTGGCGCTGTCCTCCCGAGAGCTCATGCGGGTAGGCGCGCGCGAACCGCGGCTCCGACAGCGCCACCTCGTCGAGGGCGGCCGCGACGGCGGAACGCAGCTCGGCGCCGCGCAGACCGAGATGGCGACGCAGTGGTTCGGCGATCTGTCGTCCGACGCGCAT
Organism: Microbacterium phyllosphaerae; assembly: GCF_017876435.1. Taxonomy (NCBI): domain Bacteria; kingdom Bacillati; phylum Actinomycetota; class Actinomycetes; order Micrococcales; family Microbacteriaceae; genus Microbacterium; species Microbacterium phyllosphaerae. The sequence continues at coordinate 526,192 of NZ_JAGIOA010000001.1, read as the reverse complement.
CAACGGATCGAGCGCGGTGAGCGGCTCCTGGAACACGATCTGGGCGACGGGTCCACGCAGTGGCCTCAGGTCGGCATCACGAGCACCGACCACCTGGTGCCCGTCGAGCAGCACTGACCCTGAGGCCGTGAGCGAATCCGGAAGCAGGCCGGTGACCGCGAGCGAGGTGAGCGACTTGCCCGAACCCGACTCTCCGATCAGACCCAGGCGCTCGCCGGGTGCGAGTGAGAACGACACATCGCGCACGAGCGCGCCGGACGCCGAGCGCACCGTGAGACCGGAGACGTCGAGAATGCTCATCGGCTCCTCCTGCGGGTCGGGTCGGCGAGATCGCGCAGGCCGTCGGCGAGGAAGTTGACTCCGAGCACGAGCGCGATGATCGCGATGCCGGGGGCGATCGCCCCGACAGGTGCGGTGAGCACCGTGCCCTGGGCCTCCTGCAGCATCCGACCCCACGAGGCGTTGGGCGGCGGAGCGCCGAGTCCGAGGTACGACAGGCTCGCCTCGGCGAGCACGGCTGCCCCGAACTGCAGTGCGAGGCTGACGGCGAGGGTCGGCGCGATGTTGGGCAGCACGTGCTGGAAGACGATGCCGACCACACTCGTGCCGCTGGTGCGCGCCGCGGTGATGTACTGCTCCTGCAGCACGCGACGAGCCAGGATGCGGGTGAGGCGCGCGACGACCGCCGACATCGCGAGTCCGATCGCGAGCACGGCCGACCAGAGCGATGCGCCCTGGACCGCCACGACGAGCATCGCGAGCAGCAGCACGGGGAAGGCGATCACGACGTCGAGTCCTGCCGAGAGCGTGTCGTCGACCCAGGGTCGCGAGAAGGCGGCGATGAGACCGATGATCGTGCCGAGCACGGCGGCGATCGCCACCGAGCAGATGCCGACGATGAGCGCGATCCGTGCGCCCCACATGAGCTGCGAGAGCAGGTCGCGGCCGAGGCGATCCGTGCCGAGCAGGTGCAGGGCGCTCGGTCCTTCGAGGCGACTGCCGCTGGTGTCGGCGAGCGGGTAGGGCAGCCAGAACAGCGACACAAGCGCGATGAGCACAATGACGCCGGTGAGCACGAGACCGATCAGTAGGGTCGCCTTCGGGCGCCTCCGCACGGGAACGGAGTCGGTGATCAGCTGCTCGGCGACGCGGCTCATCGGTTGCCCGAGACGCTCGTGCGCAGACGCGGATCGATCAGGCGCTGCACGATGTCGGCGGCGAACCCGACGAGCAGCACGAAGAGCGTGCTGACGACGAGCACGCCCTGGATGACCTGGAAGTCGTGCTGCTCGATGGCCGACAGCAGCAGGCTGCCGAGACCGGGAAGAGTGAAGACGCTCTCGACCACGACCGCGCCAAGGAGCGTCGTCGACAGCTCGATGCCGAGGATCGCGACGACCGGGACCGAGCCGTTGCGCACACCGTGACGCAGCAGCGCCTCGGACATCCCCGACCCGCCGGCGCGCGCGGTGCGCAGGTAGTCGCTGCCGATCACGTCGAGCGTGGCGGAGCGCACGTAGCGGCTGAGGGACGCGCTCATGACGATCACGATGGTGGTCACCGGAAGGGCGAGCGAACGCAGTGCATCCGCGGGATCCTCCCAGTCATCGCGGGGGAATCCGCCCGAGGGGAGCACCCCGAGACCGAGGGCGAAGATCCACACGAGCACGACGCCGACCCAGAAAACGGGCACGGCGACGCCGAGCTGCGCGAAGCCCGAGAGGGCGATCCCGTACCAGCGGTCGGACTTCACGGCGGCGGTGATGCCGATCACGAGCGAGACGAGCAGGGCGACGGAGAACGCGATGAGCGTGAGGGGGAGAGTGACGGCGAGGCGATCGGCGATATCGGGGCCGACCGGACGCGAGCTCAGGAACGACTCACCGAGATCGAAGCGCAGCAGCTGACCGGCCCAGGTCGTGAACTGCTGCAGGAGAGGCTGATCGGAGCCGACCTGCGCGCGGGCGGCGGCGATCTGCTCGGGGGTGGCGTTCACCGAGAGCAGCGCGTTCGCCGGGTCGCCGGGGAGCAGGCGCAGCAGCACGAAGATCGCGATCATCGCGACGACGAGCGACACCACGAGGAACGCGAGGCGGCGCAGCAGGTAGGCGAGCATGGCTTCTCAGGATGAAAGAGGGGGATGCCGACGCGCGGCATCCCCCTCGCGCGTCAGGACTTGACGATGTCGTAGGCGAAGAACTGAGAGTTCAGGCCGTTGACCGGGTACCCGCTGAGGTCGCTCGAGGCGACCACGATCTGCGGGTACAGGTACAACCATACGCTCGCGGCATCCTCGGCGATCTTCTCGTTGACCTTCTTCAGCAGCGCGGTCTGCTCGTCGGTCGTGGCCGCCTGCTCGGCGTCGGCGACCCACTGCTGCACGTCGGCGTCGTCGTAGCCCCAGTAGAAGTCGGGGTTGCCGTACCAGACCACGTCACGGTCGTTCACATGCTCCTGCAGAGTGGCCTCGAAGTCCTGCTCCTTGAACACCTTCGTGTACCACTCGTCGGCGCTGATCGTGTTGATCTCGACCGCGATGCCGACCTCGGCGAGCTGCGACTGCAGGAACTCCGCCACGGCGGGGTGCGGGTCGTAGCTGGGGGTGTCGAGCGTGAACGTGAAGCCGTCTGCGAAGCCTGCCTGTGCGAGCAGATCCTTCGAGAGCTCGACGTCGTACGGGTTCACGTTCGTGAGGTCCTCGTACCAGGGGTCGGTCGGCGGCACCATCGAGCCGATGAGCGTGCCGTAGTCGCCCCAGATGGACTCGAGGAGCTTCTTCGTGTCGATCGCGGAGTAGATCGCCTTGCGCACGAGCGCATTGTCGAAGGGCGCGACCCGGTCGTTGAACGCGAGCAGCTCCTTCGTGGTCGAGGTGCCCTCGCTGACGACGTAGTCGTCGGAGTCGAACTGCGTGAGCGAGTCGGGGCTCTGCACGCTGGTGATCACGTCGATCTCGCCGGTCAGCAGAGCGTTGTTCTCGGCGGTGGCGTCGGTGAAGTACGTGTAGACGACCTCGCCGTTCTTGGCGGGCTCACCCCAGTAGTCGTCCCAGCGCTCGAGGGTCAGGGTCGAGCCCTTCTTCCACTCGTCGAGCGTGTACGGGCCCGTGCCGTCTTCCTTGCCGGTGATGTCGCCGGCCTCGTCGTTGACGATCCAGACGTAGCTGAGGTTGTAGAGGAACGAGATCGACCGCTGCGACAGCGTGAACACGACGGTCTGGTCGTCGGGGGTCGCGATGTCGGCGATGGTGGCGAAGCTCGACTTGCGCGCAGACACCGAGTCCTCGGCGGTGACGGCCTCGATGCTCGACTTGACGTCGGCCGAGGTGAGCGGGTCCCCCGAGTGGAACGTCACGTCGTCGCGCAGCGTGACCGTGTAGGTCAGGCCGTCGTCCGAGACCTGGGCGTCTTCGGCGAGCAGGGGCTCGACCTCGCCGTCGTCGGTCAGCCGGTAGAGGCCCTCGTAGACGTTGCCGGTCAGCGCCTCGGTCACACCCTGGCCGCCGCCCTGCGTGTTGCTCAGGTTGGTCGGCTCGTACAACGACCCGATGAAGATGGTGGCGTCTTCGCTCGCGGCGTCGTCGGTCGTGCCCGACGCGCAGCCGGCCACGAGGGCGAGCGTGGCGACGGCGCCGAGCGCGCCGATGATGCGGGTTCTTCTCATGAGTACTCCAGGGTGAGAGTGTGCGGCGTCACGCCGCGTAGATGTCGAAGCCGTCGCGGAAGACGACGTTCTTCTCGCCTGCTCGGATAGGCAGGGGGAAGCGGTTGGATGCCGGCGGAAGCGGGCAGTTGTACTGGGCGCTGAACCCGCACGGTGGTACGAAGGCCCGGTTGAAGTCGAGGGTCACGGTTCCCTCGTCGTCACGCAGCTGCACGAACAGGAAGCGGCCGGATCCGTAGGTCTCGGAGCCGTTCGTCTCGTCACCGAAGACGAGCAGCAGCGTGCCGCCGTCGTCGAACGCGGCCAGGTCGTACTCGCGGCCGTCGAGCTCGAGTCGGATGTCGCCGGGAACCACGAGGTCGCGCGTGCCGCCGTTGTCGCGGATGTGCTCGAACGACACCTGACGATCGCCGGACACGGGCGTGAAGTGCCCCTCGAGAACCCACGCGGGGTCGTACTCGTACGTGTCGACGCGGTCGAAGGCGCGGATGGCGGGTGCATCGGCATCCCACACGCGCAGTCCGTGCTCGGCGGCGCCGGTCTCGATGTTCGTGCGCTGGATGGGCGTGACGGTCACCGTGTCGGATGCCGCCTGCTGCTCGGCATCCAGATCGGGCCGATCGCCCGTCCAGCGGGTCTCGATCAGCGCGAGGTTGCCCGTCGCGGACGTGACGGAGGCACGGCGCTCGGCCTGCCAGTGGGTGTGATCTTCGCGTTCAGACATCACCTTCCATTCTCTTGCATGCAGAAGGAGGCGGGGCCGTGGCCGTCACTCGAGGTAATGCCCGACGAGGGACGCTCGCGAGGATGCACGAATGCGGCCTTCCGAGAGGCGTTTGAGTCCGCATTTCGTGCATGGTTTCGCGGGATTCGACCGGTTCGGTGGACTCTCTCCGACGCAATGGAATGCAACGTATGCCGGTATACCATTACTCATATACGCGCAGAGCCGTCAGTCCCCAGCTGACCCGCGCGTGTGGACGGTTCGACCGTCCTGCGGAGGGAGAGTCAGATCTTCTTCTGATCCCGAGGGGGGATGGGGTGGGAGCGCTGATCCCCAGTCAGCACCCACCCCCACAACCCACCCTCGGGGGTTCCGTTCAGAACGATCTGGACCAGAACCAGAACACCGCGAAGCCGATCACCACGACGAACGGCAGCCACGGGAAGCTCTTCTTCAGGCGTCGCCCCTCGTGCGCGACGCCCGGAGGCGGCGAAAGCAGACCGGCCGGGGGTGCGAACGGCAGTCGCTCGCCCGCAGCCTGTGGCGAGACCCTCGATGACGCGGCCGCGGCCGCCGTCGGGTTCTCGATCAGCAGTCGCTCGTCGCGCCAGCGCTCCCACTGGTCGAGCTTGGTGATCACCGCGCCGACAGCCCCGAACAACCACGCCCATGTCGCCGGGTCGAGCGTCGACGCCTTGCGCTGCGTGTAGAGGAACAGCCAGTCGTCGACGATCTCCACGTCGAGCTCGGCGGCGTTGTCGATGAACCGCGCCATGATGTCGGGTGTGAACAGATAGAGGGCGTCGCGCTCGTAGCCCTCGGGGCAGTACAGCGTGAAGTACTGGTCGAAGTCGCCCTCGAGCGACAGTCGCTGTTCGCGCTGGAACGACGCGGGCAGGTTCGAGCCGAAGCCGTTGTTGCCCTTCGCGTCGAGCACGATGTTGGGCAGCGGCACGTCGAGCTTGACGGCGACGTACCCCCAGCGGTGGGTGGTCGAGTTCTTCCCCGACCCGGTCGTGTACTGGTAATTGCCGAACTCCACGAAGCGGGGCTGCGTGCCGCGCACGAGATCCGTGGCCTCGCGGGAGCGACCGAGGCCGAAGAGCATGCCCGGCAGGGCGGGGTTCGCGGCCGTGGCCTCGTACGACATCCCGTTCGCTCGGGCGAAGGCGTCGAGTCGATAACGCGCGACTCGTGAGCGACGCCAGCTCACGATCGCGATGGTGATCCCGACACCGGCAGCCGCGAGGATGCCGAGACCGGCGAACGACGATGCCCCGGGATCGGTGAACATCGAGACCATCGTCGCGCCGACGAGCGTCATGGCGACGACGAACACGAGGCCGAAGACCACGATCGCGATGATCGAGGCGGCCGAGACGCCCGACGTCCCGCGCGCGCGAAGTTCGGTCTGGAAGGCGCTGACCGCCCGCGGGTCGACGGGGTCCGTGAGAGGGCCTGCGTCGAACGGCGGGGCCGGCTGCGGAGCGCTCATCGGTTCACCTCGTCGGCATCCCAGGTGAGGTCTGCGTTCTCGGGGATCGCGAACGCCTCGAGGCTCTCATCCGCACAGATCTCCGCGATCAACGCGGCGGACCCCGCGACGATCGTCGAGTCGTAGTCGATCTCGCTCACGAGAGCCCACGCATGGTCGTCCGGCCACAGGATGCTGAGGCTCTGCGCGGAGGGTGCGAAGCCGTGCTCCTCACCCGGGCGATCGCGCCACGGCACATCGAGCACCCAGTCCGCGCGGGCGAAGTCGCTGACCGCCCCGCGGAACAGCACGTGATCACGCCCGGGCAGGCGGAAGCGCGGCCCCTCCGAGATCTCGCGCGACAGGATGCCCTCCTGCCACGTCGGCTTGCGGAAGGCGTTGTTGAGAGGGTCATGGATGCTGCGGTCGAGCATCGCCTGGTGATTCGGCTCGTCGCTGAACGTGAGGAACACCCGGGACGGTGAATGGCCGAGGTATCCGACGAGACCGCCCCGACCTTCCCAGAGCGCCGCGAAGCCGGCATCCGGAGTCGTGGTGTGGGCGACGAGGTGCGAGGCGATGATCGACAGGGTCTCCGGGGCGATCTCTCCCTCCATCGGAGCCGTGAACTCGCGACCGTCGGGGGAGAGCCGCAGGTTCCAGTCGCCGTCGGTCGGGGTGCGCACGATGCGCTGCCACTGAGCCAACGGGTGCAGGGTGGTGCCGAAGGCGGATGCCGTCTCCGCCCACGTCGCGGGCTCATCGACGTACTGGTCGATCAGGCTCAGGTGCTCGGCCTCCGACATCCGCTCGTACTCGTCGTAGGAGGGCACGGGACGGTCGGGCAGAGAGCGCACGGTCGCGGGATGCAGGATGCGGGCGTACGCGGGGAACCCGTGCGGCACGACGTCGTGCATCGTCGCGTTCCACGGATCGTCGAGGCGATCGCGCAGCCAGTCGCCCGCCGAGGTGTCAGAGATCCACTGCATGCGACCCACGGTACCTGCGAGATATCGCTTCACCCGTGGGCGCGGCGGAGGGGCCAGAATATGCGGAGGAGTGCGGCCCGTCGCTGACGGCCGAGGTGCGGAACGAGACGGTTCGGGAGGGCGTCCATGGTCGATGGTGTCTCTGTGGTGTCGGGTGAGCGGGTCTTCCGTCGGCATCCGGGTCGTGCGCTGGTGAGTGCGGTCCTGCTCTCGGCGGCCCTGTCGGCCGCGGCGCTGTTCGTCCTGCCGCAGTTCCTGCCGAGGGGGATGAACATCTCGACCCGCGGAACGATCGTGCTGGTCGTCGCGATCGCTCTGACGCTCCTGATCTTCGGGTCGACCTTCTGGCTGCGCAACACGCGCGTCGTCGTGCGCGCCGACAGCGTCGAGGTCGGGCGCGCCGGCAACCGCGAGGTCTTCGACCGCGCGACCACCGGCTTCCGCTCGAAGATCACCGAGCACCGCACCAACGGGATCCGCAGCGGCATCACCCGCGCGCTGATCATCCACAACGGCGGCAGGGAGATCACGGTCGAGCTCGTCGGCTTCACGCGGGCGACGTTCAACGACCTGATGGCGATGCTCAATCCGATCGCCCCGCCGCCCACGGCCGACCCTGTCGCCGCAGCGCGGGAGCGAGCCCAGCTGCCCTCGTCGTTCACGGTCGATTCGTCGGGCGAGCGTCGCCTCGTGAGCGGGCTGACCATCGGCGCGGTGGCGCTGCTCATCGTCGCCGCGGCCGTCGGTGCGCTCGCCGCGTCGCCCGGTTTTCTCGACGGGGATCTCTCCGCGCTCGTCCTGCTGGTGCCGTTCGCAGGACTCGCCGGCATCGGACTCGCGATCGGAGCGTTCCAGCGTCGTCGTGTGCTGAGGGCGATACCCGCTCACGTCATGGTGAGCCATCACGGCATCCGCTTCGATGACACCGACCTGCCGTACGCGCAGCTGACCCGCATCTGGCTGACCCCGGCGGGCTATCCGGTGCGGCGCATCCGGTTCGAGCGAGCGGCCGGACGCACGACCGTGCACGTGCTCGGATCACCCCGCGTGCAGATGTCGCCCGAGTACACGGCTTTCCTCCTCGCAGTGCGGGCCGAGACGGCTCGCCACCCCGAGCTGCTGCGTCTCGACCTCGAATGAGAGGTCAGACGAAACGGTGCCGCCGACGAGCCGCGCCGCCGTTTCGTCTTGCATCGATCATCGGGTGAGTGGCCGCGCCAGACGGTTGACGGGCGGTTCTGAGCCCTGCCGGGGTGCCCTCCATAATCGGATCATGACGTCCCCCGCATCCATCCCCTCGCTCGACGGCCGCCGCTTCACGATGGTCTCGTCGACCACCTCGGTCGTCGATGCCGACGCCCCCAGCGAGTTCGTCTACCGAGAGAAGGACGGCGCGATCTGGGGTGACTACTCGGGCGACACCGTGACGTTCGGGCGCTTCGTCGGCACGCGCACCGGCGACACCATCTGGGTCTCCTTCGTGCACGTCCTCGTCGCCGACGGCACCGTCGTGACCGGAGACGGCGAGAGCGAACTCGAGCTCACGGATGACGGACGCATCCGCCTCGTCGAGCACTACGAGATGCACGGACTGCCGCAGCTGAGCGTCTGCGAAGAGCCCGTCGCCGCCTGAGAGCACGAGCTTCTTCGCGTCGCTCCGCTCGCTTGACGACCGGGAAGGTCAGCGCGGGGGCAGCATGTCGCGACCCGGCGTCGCCGGCGTCCACCGCGTCATGCCCAGCGGCGTCGCCAGATCGCGCTCGGGAAGATCGGTCGGCAGCAGGTAGGCGCGACGGATCACCTCGTCGAGCACCACGACGCTGACGACCGTGCGCACCTCGGGGAGCTGCGCGATCACGCCCGTCGTGAACTCGTGCACTCCGCTGACGTCGACCGCGCGGATCAGCAGCATCGCGTCGTGCTCACCGGTCGTGATCGCGCACCACTCGATGTCGGGCATCTCGAGCACGCTCTCACGGAACGACGCCCACGCCTGCGGATGCACGGTCACGAAGACCAGGGCGCCGATCGAGAGACCCGCCTTGGACTGGTCGACCCGCGCACTGAAGCCCGTGATGACACCGTCCTGCATGAGCGACTCGACACGCGTGTAGGCGTTCGCCCTCGAGATGCCGACCGTTTCGGCGAGCGCAGCGATCGAGATACGACCGTTATCACGGAGCGTCTCTAGGATTCTGTATCCGATGTCGTCCAATGGGGCGGCACTTCGTCCAGCTTGCTTCACTGCTTCGTCGGTCTTCGTGGACACAATGCTCCTCACGTGCGAGCTCTCTGGCAGACCGTGATCGTGATCTGCATCATCGCTGGACACATCGTCCCATATGATGCGAATCTGATCACCGGTCGTCCACCCGGTGTCGACCAAACCCGATGAACTCCTCGCCCTTGGAGGCCCATATGTCGTCACGTCGCAGCACGTCCGTCATCGCGATCGGAGCCGTCGCGCTCTTCGCCCTCGCAGGTTGCTCCGGTGGCAACTCCGCGAACAACGGCGGTGAGTCCTCGGGCTCGGATTCGCTCGTCATCGACACCGCGTTCTCGATCGAGACCGCCGACCCGGGTCACACCTACGACCCGACCGGCAACATGATCGCGAAGGCCCTGTACGAGACCCTCGTCGACTTCGAGGGCTCCGACGTCTCGACCCCCGTTCCCGGCCTCGCGTCGTGGGAGCAGAACGACGAGGCGACCGAGTTCACCTTCACCCTCGAGGGCGACCGCGTCTTCTCCGACGGCACGCCGATCGAGGCCAAGGACGTCGTCTTCACCCTGCAGCGCATCCAGGGCATGACCGATGCCAAGCCGAACTTCCTCCTCGGCGGCCTGACGATCACCGAGGTCGACGACAAGACGATCTCGATCACGTCCGAGACCCCGCTGCTGCAGCTGCCCGCGATCCTCGCCAACCCGGCTCTCGGCATCGTCAACTCTGACGTGGTCATCGAGAACGGCGGATCGATCGACGGATCCGACAGCGCACAGAAGTTCCTCGACGGCGCCTCCGCCGGCTCCGGCCCCTTCGTGCTCGACACCCTCGACCTCTCGTCGCAGGTCGTGCTGACCAAGAGCGACGAGTACAACGGCGACGAGAAGGCCGCCTACGACCGCGTGGTCGTCCGCAACGTCTCGGAGAGCGCGACCCAGCTCGCGAACCTCAAGGGCGGCGACTCGATGGTCGCGATGGACCTCAACGGCGACCAGGTCTCGGGTCTCGGCGACGGACTGAACGTCGAGTCGGTGCCGTCCGGCCAGACGATCTTCCTGCTGCTGAACCAGTCGGAGGCCGTCGCGGGTGACCTCGCGAACGTGAAGATCGCCGAGGCGATCCGCTATGCCCTCGATTACGACGCGCTGCTCGAGCTCGCAGGCTCGGGCGCCGTCCAGGCCACCGGCGTCATCCCGCCCGGATTCGAGGGAGCCCTCGACAGCGGCGTGGAGCAGGACCTCGACAAGTCGAAGGCCGCTCTCGAGGAGGCCGGCTACACGGGTCAGACCCTCAAGCTGCAGTTCCCGAACGACTACCCGGTCGGCGGCGTGGAGTTCACGCCTCTCGCCGAGCGCATCCAGGCACAGCTCGAGGATGCCGGCATCACGGTCGAACTCGCTCCGGCGCCGTTCGCGACCGAGCTCGACGCCTACGTCAACGGCACCGAGGGCTTCGGCCTCTGGTTCTGGGGTCCGGACTACGCGGACTCCGCGAACTTCCTCCCCTTCGCTCCCGGCCTGAAGGTCGGTCTGCGCGCCGGATGGGCGGCCGAGGCCAACCCCGAGATCGCAGGCATCGCGGCGGGTGCCGCAGCCGCGACCGACGAGGCCCAGCGCAGCGATGCCTTCACCTCGTTCGCCGAGGCGATGCAGGCCGAGGGTCCCTTCGTGCCGCTGATCGTCCCCGGTCGCAACATCGCCACGGCTGACTCCGTCACCGGCGCCGTGTACAACTCGGTGTGGGAGATGGACATCGCCGAGATCACCCCGGCCGGCTGAGCGGAGCAGTCTGATGACGACGGTGGCCGTGCGACGGCAGGCGCAGCGTCGCAGGTCGCCGCTCGTCGGATACCTGCTGCGCCGGATCGGCACTTCGCTGCTCCTGCTCGTGGGGGTCACGATCGTGACCTTCGCGCTGACGAACCTCGTGCCCGGCGACCCCGTGTCGGCGGCGCTGGGTGAGGGAGCATCACAGAACCCCGCCACGCGCGAGGCGTTCATCAAGGAGCACGGGCTCGATCAGCCGCTGTTCGTGCAGTACTTCATCTACATGGGGAACCTCCTTCGCGGGGACCTCGGCACGTCGCTGGTGACCGGTCGCCCGGTCACCAGCGACCTGGCCACCGCGGTGCCTGCGACGATCGAGATCGCGATCGGCGCCATCATCCTCAGCCTCGCGGTGAGCGTGGTGCTCGGCACCCTCGCGGCGTACCGCCGCGGACTCGTCACGGATCAGGTGATCCGCATCGTGACGCTGATCGGCCTGAGCGTGCCGACCTTCTGGCTCGCACTCGTGAGCTTCTACGTGTTCTTCCTCGAGCTGCGGATCGCCCCCGGCTCGGGTCGCATCTCACCGTCGATCACCCCGCCGCCCCGCATCACCGGGCTCTACACGGTCGACTACCTCCTCAACGGAGACGGCGTCGGATTCGCGGATGCTCTCGCACATCTCGCGCTCCCGGTCATGGTGCTCTCGCTCGTCACGATCGGCCTCCTCACGCGGTTCATCCGCACCTCGGTGCTCGAGGTGCTGGGCAGCGACTACGTTCGTGCGGCTCGGGCCAAGGGCCTTCCCGCGATGCGCGTGATCCTCGACTACGTGCTGCGAGGAGCATCCCTCCCGATCCTCACCGTCGTCGGCGTCGCCTTCGGATCCCTGCTGTCGGGCACCGTGCTCGTCGAGTCGGTGTTCGCGTGGCCGGGCCTGGGCACCTACGCCTACAACTCGGCGGCGAACCTCGACCTCCCCGGCATCATGGGCGTCGGCCTCGTCGTCGGATTCATCTACCTCCTCATCAACTTCGTCGTCGATCTGCTCTACGGCGTCCTCGACCCGAGAGTGAGGATCGCATGAGCCGCATCGACTCGGCATCCGGCCCCTGGCGGTTCCGCTTCCGCTGGCCCCGCGCCTGGCGCACGCCCCTCGGCGTGATCGGCACCGTCATCGCGGGCGCCTGGATCATCGTCGCCTTCACCGCGCAGTGGTGGGTGCCGTTCGGCCCCAATGCGCAGGTGCTCCCGCGTCTGCAGGCCCCGGGCATCGACACGCTGCTCGGCACCGACGGCAACGGACGAGACATCTTCTCCCGTCTCATGACGGGTGCGACCGTGAGCCTTCCCCTCGCGCTGATGCTGGTGATCGCCGCGATGATCATCGGAACGGTCATCGGCGCGGTCGCCGGATACTTCGGTGGCTGGGTCGATGAGACGCTGATGCGCATCACCGACCTCTTCATGGCGTTTCCGACGGTCATCCTCGCGATGGTCGTGGCGGCCTCGCTCGGTCCGTCACTGTTCAACGCGGTGATCGCGGCGATCGTGGTCTCCTGGCCGCAGTACTCGCGAGTGACCCGCAGCATCGTGCTCGGACTCCGCGGACAGAACTACGTCATCGCGGGTCGTCTGCTCGGCCACTCTCCGCTGCGGACCCTGTTCGTCGACATCCTGCCGAACATCGCCGGTCCCGTCATGGTGCTCGCGACGCTCGACATCGGCGCGGCGATCCTGCTGCTCTCGGGGCTCTCGTTCCTCGGCCTCGGTGCGCAGCCGCCGACCGCCGAATGGGGATCGATGATCTCGGCAGCCATGCAGAACTTCGACGCCTGGTGGCTCGGGGTCTTCCCCGGCCTCGCGATCCTGACCGTGGTGCTCGCGTTCAACTTCCTGGGTGACGCGATGCGCGACATCCTCGACCCGACGGCCGAGGTCACGCACGAGAAGCAGGCCGACCACGCCGCCTCGGCGAAGGGGGTGGCAGCATGACCGCGCTCAGCATCCGCGACCTCACGATCACCATCGGCCGTCCGCTCGTGCACGGGATCTCGCTCGACCTCGAGGCGGGCCGCATCCACGGTCTCGCCGGCGAATCCGGATCGGGCAAGACCCTCACCTCGCTCGCCGTGCTCGGGCTCCTGCCCCGTCAGGCGCGCACCGGCGGATCCATCACGCTCGCGGGGGAGGAACTCGTCGGCATGCGCCGCCGGGCGCTCAACCGCATCCGGGGCAAGCGCATCGCGATGATCTTCCAGGACCCGTCGGCGTCGCTGCACCCGCAGCTGCCGATCGGCCGCCAGCTCACCGACCACATGCGCGTGCACCTCGGACTGCGCGGCGCCGCGGCCACGGCGCGGGCCATCGAGCTGCTCGAGACCGTGCAGGTGCCGAATCCGGATGCTGCGCTGAAGCGCTACCCCCATCAGTTCTCGGGCGGACAGCGGCAGCGCATCGCGATCGCCTGCGCCCTCGCCTGCGACCCCGAGGTGCTGCTGGCCGATGAGCCGACCACCGCCCTCGACGTCACGGTGCAGGCCGGCATCCTGAAGCTGCTGCGCGATCTCGCGATCGAGCGCAACCTCGCGGTGCTGCTCGTCACGCACGACCTGGGCGTCATGAGCGCGATCGCCGACGAGGTCGCGGTGATGAAGAGCGGGCAGATCGTCGAGCGGGCCGACCGTGCGACGCTGTTCCGTGACCCGCAGCACGAGTACACGCGCACACTGCTCGCCGCCCTCCCCGGGTCGAAGATCGAGATCGCGGATGCGGACCCCGCACACGACCCGACGTTGCTCGACCCGGTGCTGCCGGATGCCGAGCTGCCGGATGCCGATGAGGAGGCCCGCAGATGAGTGAAGTCGCCGTCCTCGACGCGCACGACGTGGTCGTGCGGTACCCGGGGAACCCGCCCGTGGTCGCGGTCGACAAGGTCTCGCTGACGGTCGCACCCGGTGAGACGGTGGCGCTGGTCGGCGAGTCCGGCAGCGGCAAGTCGAGCCTGGCTCGGGCCGTCGTGGGCATCGAGAAGCTCGCCGGGGGAGAGGTGCGCTTCCGCGACGCACCCGTCACGCCGCTGGGCATCCGCCGTCGCAGCCTCGCGCTCACCGGCATCCAGATGGTGTTCCAGGACCCGTCGACATCGCTGAACCCGCGCCGCCGGGTGGGCGACCAGATCGCCGACGGCATCGCCACGGCGCGCGCTCGTGGCGCCGAGGGCTCGACGGTCGAGGAGTGGCTCGAGCGGGTCGGTCTTCCGACCGAGGTCGCCACGCGGTTCCCCCACCAGTTCTCCGGAGGACAGAAGCAGCGTCTCGCGATCGCCCGGGCGCTCGCCGCACGTCCGTCGCTGCTCGTCGCCGATGAGCCCATCTCGGCTCTGGATGCCTCGACGCAGACCAGCGTCGCCGGGCTCATGCGCGATCTCGTCGCAGAGTCGGGCGCGGGGATGCTGTTCATCTCGCACGACCTCGCCGTCGTCCGGCGCATCGCCGACCGCACCTTCGTGATGTTCGCCGGACGCGTGCTCGAAGCGGGGGCCACGGACCGCGTGTGGTCTGCGCCGCAGCATCCGTACACCCAGGCGCTGCTCGCCGCGATCCCCGAGCCCGACGGCGCGGGCCGCATCCCGATCGCGCCGTCGACGAACGAGCGCACGGTCTGGTCGGAGATCGCCCCCGTCATCGACTGAGCTGCGCCCGCGTTGTCGGTCGGTCGCAGCTCGGTCGCTCCTTCGCTCCTTCGCTCGCGAGGAGCCTGCGCCTCGGGAGGAGAACTGCGCGTCGGGAGGATGCCTGTGGCTGATCTCTCCTCCCGAAGGAGAGTTCTCCTCCCGAGGGCGGGCTCGCCTCTCGAGAGAGGGTCCCCGGTCGGTCGGTGGCGCACGCAACGAAGGAGAAGTCTCGTAATGAAGAAGGGATGCGGCGCATCGCTCCTTCGATGCGTGCGATCTCCTTCTCAACGAAGGTGACCCCGCGAGCCAGCCATCCCCGCGACGCACCTTCGGGAGGAGACCTGCGCCAGGGGAGGATGCCTGTGGCTCATCGTTCCTCCCGAGGGCGGGTTCTCCTCCCGAAGAGCAGGCCGAAGTCCTCGCCTGATCCGGCATCAGCCCCCGGAACGCAGTGCGGGCCGAGGCGATCGCCCCGGCCCGCACCATCCGCTCGTGGATCAGAGCGGAGCGACGATGTCCTGCTCGGCGTCCCACTCGGTGATCTCGAGCGAGGTCTCGACGGTCTGGCCCGCGGCCTCGGTCGTGCCGGTCGTGGCGAGCACGACGTAGTCGCTCGTGACCTCGAAGACCACGTCGACGGCCACGCCCTGCGCCTCGGACGTGCCGCTCAGGAGGTAGACGTCCTGACCCAGGCGCGTGCCCGTGCCCGTGACGGTGAACTCGCCCGTGAGCGCGCCTGCCGCGGTCGCGGGGTCGGTGTCGGCGGCCGTCTGCGCACCGCTGCTGAGCGCGGCGATGATCGGGTCGCTGGAGTTCGGGTCTGCGACCTGCCACTCGCTCGTCGCCGACTTCACCCAGGCGTCGTCACCGATCACGATGAGCGATCCCATGGGCGTGATCGTCTCGACGGCATCCGTGCCCGGGTTGTAGCGGGCGGTCGTGTCCATGCCGAGGATCGACGTCTTCGCGGCGTAGCCGGCGGTGTCGGTCATGGCCTCGGTGATGCAGGTGCCGAGCGCGGCACCGTCGACGGTCGCCCCGTCCGACAGCTCAGGGCAGTCGGACTCGGGTGCGGTCGTCTCTTCTGCACCGGCCGCGGGCTTCTCGTCTGCGGGCTTCTCAGAACCTGCGGAACAGCCGGTGAGCACTACGGCGGCGGCGAGCATGACGCCGACACCCCACTTGTTTACGCGCATTGCGCTTCCCCCTTCGGTCGTTGTCGTGCGGCGCCTGTCGGCACGCACGGATACCAGCATGCCAACTCCGAGGCGATACGTGTGGGGGCAATCCGAAGTTTTCTCCGCTACACTGTCAAGGTTGTCTGCCTTCAGGCGCCCATTCGGGGTGGCTCGGGCGGATGACGTGCACACACCCTCCTGCTTCCGGGAAAGTCCCGGAAGCCGTTCTAGTCCGAAGGAGGTGGGTAAGTGACGCACCAGTACGAACTCATGGTCATTCTGACCCCCGAGATCGACGAGCGCCAGGTCGCCCCTACGCTCGACAAGTTCCTGAAGGTCATCACCAACGATGGTGGCTCGATTGACAAGGTCGACATCTGGGGCAAGCGCCGTCTGGCTTACGAGATCCAGAAGAAGAACGAGGGCATCTACGCCGTCGTCAACTTCACCGCGACCAGCGAAGCCACGCAGGAGCTCGACCGTCAGCTGAAGCTGAACGAGCAGATCATGCGCACGAAGGTCCTCCGCTCTGAGGAAGCTCAGGCGATGGTCGCTTCGGAGGCGAAGCGCTCTGAAGAGAAGGCAGCCCGCAAGGCCGCCAAGGCTGCGAAGGCCTGAGTCCGATGGCCGGCGAAACAGTCATCACCGTGGTGGGCAACCTCACGGCCGACCCCGAGCTGCGTTACACGCAGAACGGACTGCCGGTGGCGAACTTCACCATCGCTTCGACGCCTCGGAACTTCGACCGCGCCGCCAACGAGTGGAAGGACGGCGAAGCGCTGTTCCTCCGTGCGTCGGTCTGGCGTGAGTTCGCCGAGCACGTGGCGGGTTCGCTGACCAAGGGCATGCGCGTCATGGCGCAGGGCCGTCTGCGTCAGCGCTCCTACCAGGACCGCGAGGGCAACCAGCGCACCGCGATCGAGCTGGAGGTCGACGAGATCGGCCCCTCGCTTCGGTACGCGACTGCACAGGTCACCCGTGCGGCCTCGAACGGTGGCGGCGGCGGTGGCGGCGGACAGTCGCGTCCCGCTCAGCAGCAGCAGGTGTCGGAGGAGCCGTGGTCCACGCCCGGCTCGTCGACCAGCGCCGATGCCTGGAGCACTCCGGGCAGCTTCGGCGACGACACCCCCTTCTGAAACAGGATCTCCGGATGCTTCGGCATCCGTCTCAAAACTAAGGAAAAGCAATGGCTGGAAAGTCGAGCGGCGACCGCCGCAAGCCGCGGAAGGGTGGCAAGCCCACCGCTCCCGCGAAGTCGATCCGGGTCGGAGTCATCGATTACAAGGATGTCTCCACCCTCCGTAAGTTCGTCTCGGAGCGCGGCAAGATCCGCGCCCGTCGTATCACCGGTGTTTCGGTGCAGGAGCAGCGTCTGATCGCCACGGCGATCAAGAACGCGCGCGAAATGGCACTCCTGCCCTACGCTGGCGCCGGCCGGTAAGGGGTAACGAGATGGCAAAGCTGATTCTCACGAACGAGGTCGCCGGGCTTGGTAGCGCCGGTGACGTGGTCGAGGTCAAGAACGGGTTCGCCCGTAACTACCTCATCCCCCAGGGCTTCGCTACGGCGTGGACCCGCGGTGGCGAAAAGCAGGTCGCTTCGATCCAGGCTGCTCGTCAGGCGCGTGCGATCCACGACCGCGACGAGGCCGTGGCACTGAAGAACTCCCTCGAGAGCACCAAGGTGCGCCTGGCCGTCAAGGCCGGCAACGAGGGCCGCCTCTTCGGTTCGGTCAAGACCGATCACATCGCGGATGCTGTCGCAGCCGCGGGTCTCGGCTCGATCGACAAGCGCAAGGTGCACATCCCGTCGGCGATCAAGTCGACCGGTGAGCACGAGGCCACGGTTCGTCTGCACGACGACGTGACCGCAGTCATCACCCTGCAGGTCGTCGCCGCCAAGTAAGGCGCGACGCTCTCGAACGCCCTCTGTCCTTCGGGACAGGGGGCGTTCTGCGTACCCGGCCGGGTCGTGCCGGTTCACGGGGAACGTTGAGGGCGGGGGAGGGCACGACGGATGCCCCGCGCTGGGGACGCGGGGCATCCGTGAGCAGTGCGGCATCGCAGACCGCGGGCGGGGCTGGGGACCCACGCTCATCGCGTCACGGGATCCGCACACCGACGGTGCCGCATCTCCTCCCCCGAGGATGACGACACCGCCGGGGTCTGGGCTACGCCGTCACGTGGCGACGGCGCAGCATCCCGGCTCCGAGGAGGAGCAGGAGAGCGGCCAGCGCCGCGTATCCGAGCGACGAGGAGCCACCGGTCATGGCGAGTCCCTGCGCGGATCCGGCCGCGGTCACCGCGCCGCCGGTGGCGGCGGCTGCAACGACGGTCGCTCCGGGGCCGGTCGCCGGTCCCGTTCCCGGGTCGGTGCTCGGGTCCGTGCCCGGGTCAGTGCCCGGGTCCGTTCCGGGATCAGTCCGCGGGTCGGTACCGGGGTCCGTGCCCGGAGTCGTACCGGGGCCCGTCACCGTGCTCTCGCCGCCCACGGCGATGGCGTTGCCACCGATCGTGATCGGAAGCGCGATCGGTGCGGTGACCTGGGTGCCGCCGAGGATGCCGTCGTCTCCGGTGGTGGTGCCGCCGGTCGATCCGCCCGTGGTGGGGGCGGTCGTGCCGGTGCCGCCGGTGACGGCGCTGTCTCCGAGGACGGAGATGGCGTTGCCGGTGGCGGTCACGGGTGCCGTGACGGGCGCGGTGACCTGGGTGCCGCCGAGGATGCCGTCGTCACCGGTGGTGGAGCCGCCGGTGGTCGACCCTCCTGCAGCGGGTGCTGCCGGAGCCGTGCCGCCCGTGACGGCGCTCTCTCCGAGGACGGAGAACGCGTTGCCGGTCGCGGTGACGGGTGCGGTGACGGGAGCGGTGACCTGAGTGCCGTTGCCGACACCATCATCGCCCGACGTCGTAGCTCCCGTCGCGGGAGTCGTCGGAGCGGCGGGGGCGGCCGGAGTCGCACCGCCGTTCGCCGAGCTCTCGCCGAGGACGGAGATGGCGTTGCCGCCGACGTTCACCGGTGCGGTGACGGGTGCGGTGACCTGGGTGCCGCCGAGGATGCCGTCGTCACCGCTGGTGGAGCCGCCGGTCGAGCCGCCCGTGGCGGGTGCTGCCGGAGCCGTTCCGCCCGTCGCCGCGCTCTCTCCGAGGACGGAGATCGCGTTGCCCGAGACGGTCACGGGTGCGGTGACCGGGGCGGTGACCTGCGTCCCGCTGCCGATGCCGTCATCGCCCGACGTGCTCGGGGTGACCGAGCCGCTCGTCGGGGTGCTCGAGGAGGCCGGTGCTGCGGCATCCTGTCCGAGAGTCTCGCTCTCGCCGAGCAGTGCGACGGAGTTGCCCGACACGGTGACGGGGACATCGACGTGCAGCAGGGCCTGGGTGCCCGACAGCAGTCCGTCGACGCCGTTCGTCGTGATCGCCGGAGCTGGCGCGGTGGGGGCCGGGGCCTGGGGAGCCTCGGCCGGCGCAGCCGGAGCCGTGTCGCTCGACGAGTCGCCGAGCACCGTGATCGCGTTGCCGGTCACCGTGACGGGCACTGTGACGTCCACGACGGCCTGGGTGCCGGATGCGGCGCCGGAATCGCCGCTCGTGGTGGGAGCGGGAGCGGGAGCGGGCGCCGGTGCGGGCGCCGGTGCGGGTGCCGGTGCGGGTGCCGGTGCGGGTGCCGGCGCGGGTGCGGGAGCCGGGGCAGGCGCTGGGGCGGGCTGCGCGGAGGAGCTTCCGAGGACGGAGATCGCGTTGTCGACGATCGTGACGGGCACCGAGATCGGTGCGACCGCCTGGGTCCCCGAGAGAAGTCCGTCTTCTCCCGAGGTGTCTGCCGCATTGGCGGCCGTTGCGCCGAGCAGGGTGATTCCGCCGGCGAGAAGCGTGCCCCACAGGGCCCGCTTGATGAAAGTACGCATGATGACCTTCTCCTGACTGAACTGGGTGTGTCTGGATGGGTGCGTGCGAAAGAGCTTGTGCGCGCGCAGCACGGCATCTGTCGTTCACGAGGAACGACCGGACAACCCGTCAGTCAGGAGAGACGTCGGTGTCGGCGACCAGAGACGTCGGAAGGACGTCGTCGGGTGCACCGGGGGTGCGTTCCACAGCACGGAACGCGGGAACGCCCACGTCGCTGAGACGCGCGTGGGAGAGAGAGGATGCTCCGCCGGAACCAGCGGAGGAAGACGGCGCCACGGGTCCACCGACGGGCGGCGAGACGGGCGTGCCGCCCTCGGGTTCGGGCGCACTCGTGGCCGGAGCAGCGGGGGGAGCCACCGGCTGAGGAGTGGATGCTGAAGACCCGCCGGCGGCCTGCACACCCGCGGGCACAGGTGTCGCGGGCAGCGTCGAGATCGCGATGGCGGTGTCGACGGAGCCGCTCACGGCCGCGCCGGGAATCGACGGGCCGCGGTCGGGCGCCGTCGGGTCGAGGGATCCGAGTACCGGAGGAACGGTGTTCTCGACGACGTCGCCCACGATCTCCGTGGTGGTGTCGACGACGCCGACGACGTCATCCAGCAGTGTGTTGACGCCGAGTTCGTCGAGCAGGTGTCCGACGCCCGGGAGTGCTGCGAGAGCATCCTGCACCGGGGTGACGAGCTGAGAGGCCGGGGCATCGGTGAGAAGATCCGTCACGGGAGCGACGACCGCCTCAGCGGTGTCGGCGACAGCCTCCACGACGGGAGCCGCGGGAGGCCCGACGACGGGGACGTGGACGACGGCTTCAGAGACGTGTTCGACGACCGGGGGAGCGGCCTGCTGCACGGGGGCGACGACCTGCGTCACGACGGGGGCGACGACCTCGGTGACGACCGGCTTCACGACCTGCGTGACGACCGGCGAGGTCACGGCGGTGACGGTGTCGCCGACCGACGACACGGTCTGGCTCACGAGTGAGGTCACGCCGTCGAGCAGGGGAGCATCCGAGTTCTCGTCGGCGTGCGCAGAGGACCCTCCGGTGAGGACGGTGATCGCGGCCCACGCGATCGCGCCCAGGCCACCCCAGAGGGCGATGGCCGGTAGGCCGCGCCGGGTTGCCTGAGCGTTCACGTCGACTTCCCTCCCCCGAGAGACGATCGTTCGTCCGACGCACGTCGCGTCGATTGGGGGTGACGATACTCCCGGTATTCCGGCATGTCTAGAGTGATCTGCTCGAAAACGGCGACATCGCCCCCACATTTCCAGGGGTTGCGAAGTGTGACGCGCCCGGTGAAATCTCGGCTTGACTTTCCCCAAGTTCTACACATCCCGTACCGGATTCGATGAACCTTCAATGCTCAGTTGAAGCACTTTCCCATCCACAGGGTGGGGAAACTGAAAACCGCAGATCAACGCTAAAAAGAAAAATGCGATTCGACGTAGTCCACCGGGTTATCCACATGCGTTCTGCACAGACTCTCCGGACTTGTTCGCACGCTTTCCACAGAGTTATCCACAGGCTCTGTTGCGACCGAAAACCCTCGCTCGTAGCGTGGTCGAGCGACCCGATGTCGGAGGCTGCTGGTTCGCTGTGCAAGACGGCTACGAACGGCTTCGGCGGCGCAGTACGACACCACGGCAATGCCTCCGCCCCACCAGCTCGTCGCATCGAAGGGAGCACTGTGTCGATCGCTGACATCTCCGAGGATCGCCTCGGCGGCAAGCGTCCGCCCGAGCGGACTCCGCCGCACGACCTCCTCGCGGAGCAGAGCGCGCTCGGCGGAATGCTCCTCTCGAAGGATGCGGTCGCAGATGTGATCGAGACGCTCAGGGGCGCCGACTTCTACATCCCGAAGCACGAGCTGATCTTCGAGGCGATCCTCTCGCTGTACTCGCACGGAGAGCCGACCGACGTCGTGGCCGTCACCGACGAGCTCATCAAGACGGGTGAGCTCAGCCGCGCCGGCGGTGCCGACTACCTGCACACCCTCACCTCGATCGTGCCCACCGCGGCCAACGCCGGCTACTACGCGGGCATCGTGTCGGAGCGTGCCATCCTGCGTCGTCTGGTCGACGCGGGAACACGCATCGTGCAGCTCGGCTACGACGGTCAGGGCGACGCCACCGACCTCGTCAACAACGCGCAGGCCGAGATCTACTCGATCACCGGTTCGGAGACCACCGAAGACTACGTCCCCCTGCAGATCGCCGTCGACGCCGCCCTCGAGGAGATCGAGGCCGCCAGCGGTCGCGACGGGTCGATGACGGGTGTCCCGACGGGCTTCAAGGAGCTCGACGAGCTCACCAACGGCCTGCACGGTGGCCAGATGATCGTCGTCGCCGCCCGACCCGCCATGGGTAAGTCGACGCTCGCGCTCGACTTCGCGCGCGCGGCATCCATCGGTCACAACCTGCCCTCCGTCTTCTTCTCCCTCGAGATGGGCAAGAGCGAGATCGCGATGCGTCTGCTCAGCGCCGAAGGCCAGATCCCGCTGCAGAACATGCGCAAGGGAAACCTCGACCCTCGCGACTGGACCACGGTCGCGGCGACCCGAGGCCGCATCAACGATGCTCCGCTCTACATCGACGACAGCCCGAACATGACCCTGGTCGAGATTCGCGCGAAGTGCCGTCGTCTCAAGCAGCGCGAGGGTCTGCGCATGGTCATCATCGACTACCTGCAGCTGATGACGTCGGGCAAGCGCGTCGAGTCTCGTCAGCAGGAGGTCTCGGAGTTCTCCCGTAGCCTCAAGCTCATCGCGAAGGAACTCCAGGTTCCGGTCATCGCCCTGTCGCAACTGAACCGTGGTCCCGAGCAGCGTCAGGACAAGAAGCCCGCGATCAGCGACCTGCGTGAGTCCGGCTCGATCGAGCAGGACGCCGACATGGTCATCCTGTTGCACCGTGACTCGGTCTACGACAAGGACGTGCGTCCGGGCGAGGCCGACCTGATCGTGGCCAAGCACCGTAACGGTCCGACCGCGACGATCACCGTGGCCTTCCAGGGCCACTACTCGCGCTTCCACGACATGGCGCCGGGCGGCGACTTCAACTGAGTGGATCGCGTCCCTCGGGGACTCCACCGAGGAGCTGAGGCTGGTGATGCGTCAGGCCCTTTCGCCCCAGCCGACGGGACACAAGAGAGCGGCTGCGCAGAGGGAATTCTCGGCGCAGCCGCTCTCAGTCCGGTCGACGGCGAAGGGCAGTGTCAGCGGACCCGGTCTCGTTCTTCGGTCGCCGCTCGAGGTTCGAGAATCGCATTCACGCGGTCGCGCTCGGCCTTGCCCCAGGTCTCTCGGGTGACGAGGAGTCCGCAGAGTCCGATCACCCCGATGAGCATGTAGAACAGTGATCCGCCGACCCATCCGAACGTCGCGGCGAGCGATCCCGCGATGAACGGCGCGAATCCCGAGATGCTCGATGCGAGTTGGTACCCGAGAGAGACGCCCGAGTTGCGGGTGTTGGTGGGGAACAGCTCTCCGAACCACGCTCCCTGAACTCCCGCGAGCGATGCCCAGATCAAGCTGATGCCGATCACGTATGTGAGGACGATCAGCGCGGGGTCGCCACCGTTCGTGAGGAGGAACATCGGGAATCCGAATGCGATGACCGCGATCGTGGCAATGAGATACATGCGTTTGCGGCCGATCCGGTCTGAGATCCAGCCCGAGGTGATGACGGCGGGGATCGCGATGATGCAGGCGACGAGGAGCGCGATCAGCGTGGTCTGCTTCGCTTCAGGGTGATTGGCGTTGATGTTCGAGAGAAGGAAGGTCGCGACGATGTAGTACGCGCAGGACTCCACGATCCGTAGGGAGATGATCTGGATGATGACGCGCCAGTTCGTCCGGACGACCTGACTGAGCGGATTCTTGAGGATCTCTCCGGACTGCTTCGCCTGCTCGAAGTCGGGTGACTCCTCCAGCTTGAGGCGCACGAACAGGCCCACTGCGATCAGGACCGCGCTCGCCAGGAACGGAATGCGCCAGGCCCAGTCGTTCCCGATCTGCGACGACGCGAGGAAGACCACCGTCGCGAGTGCGATTCCGGCCGGGCTGCCGGCCTGGGGGATCGCGGAGTACTTGCCCCTGCTCCGCCACGGAGCATGCTCGAAGGTCATCATCACGGCGCCACCCCACTCAGCCCCATAGGCGAGACCCTGGATCAACCTGACGATGACCAGGATGATCGGCGCGACGAAGCCGATCTGCGCGTAGGTCGGCAGCAGGCCGATCACGAACGTCGCGGATCCCATCACGAGCAGAGAAGTGACGAGAACGGGCTTGCGGCCGTACTTGTCGCCCAGGTAGCCGCCGACGGCGCCGCCGAGGGGGCGTGCCAGGAAGCCGACCCCGAACGTGAGGAAGGCGAGCAGCGTTCCCATCACAGGGTCGCTGGAGGGGAAGAAGGCGGCGCCGAAATATAGGGCCGAAGCGGTTCCGAAGGCGAGGAAGTCGTAGTTCTCGATCATCGCCCCGGTGCCGGCTGCGATTGCCGTCTTCAGCTTCTGAGGCGAGCCGAGGGCGGCTAGCCGCTCCTGTTCAGCCGTGCGTTGAGTCATGCCTATCTCCTTTGATGTGGCTGTTCGTGTTCACCGCAGAATCCGTTCGACGAGCTTTCCGTCGACCATCTCTCGAAATTTCGGCACGCCGGTGATGCGTGTGAGGGAGTGTGCCACCCGGGCGCGGCTCAGGCTCAGCGCCCGGGTGGGAGGTCTGGTGGAGAGGTGCGGTCGACTGTCAGTCGGCCTGCGGATCTTGCTTCAGTTCGTGGATCTCGATCATGTTGCCCGCGGGGTCTGTGAGGAAGATCTGGTACCAGCCCTTGACCGACCAGATCCCCCAGTCATCGAACGGGATGCCGTTCTCGGTCAGCTGCGCCTTCACGGCTTCGATGTCGTCGGTGCGGAACGCGAAGTGGCCGTTGATGAGCGGGTTGACCTGGTGCCCCTCCTGTGCGGCGAGGTACGGCTGCCTCCGGGTCGCGTGCAGCTGGAGTTCGGTCGGATCGCCCGCGTTGAAGAACTTGGCGCCCTCGTCCCACTCGGCGTCGCCGTCGTCGCCGTCGTTGGCGCTCGTCGCGATCATCGGCGGAGACGGAAGCAGCTCAAGCCCCAACGCGTCGCGGTAGAACGCGGCGAGCGTTCCCATGTTGTCGGATGTCACGTTGACGTGGTGAAGTCTGAGGTTGGCCATTCGCGGTCCCTTTCGTTGCTTGGTGCGATCCTTCCAACCGCGATTGATCGTGTCCAATACCTAAACAGGTGTCTACTGATGAGCGTTCGAAGCTCAATCGCTCAGCGTCGATCAAGAGCAAAAATGTCGAAATCCCGGTCCGGAAAGGTATTGGACCGTCCTCTGTCGTGCGGCATATGGTGCAGGAAGCCGCGTATCTTGCGGTCCCTGACCAATGACGGAGAACAGGTGCGCTCGTGAGTGACGTGAAAGACCAGGATGATCTGAAGATCGGCTTCATCGGAATCGGGGCGATGGGACTGCCTATGGCCCGCAATCTTCACGACGCCGGATTCGCCGTGACGGTCGTCGACCCGTCTGAGCATCAGCGGGGTCGCGCTGAAGAGATCGGCATGACGGCTGCCGCGAGCGCTTCAGAGCTGGGCGACTCGACGCTCGTGATCATCATGGTGGCCAACTCTGCGCAGCTGCTCGGTCTCTTGGACGAGCAGGCGCTGTTCGGTAAAGGCAGCCTGCTCCGTACTGCGATCATCACGTCGACCGTCGGGCCTCCGGCTGTACACGAGTTCGCCCAGCGGGCCGCCGCACACGATGTCGAGGTGATCGACCTGGCAGTGACGGGTGGCGTCGCAGGCGCCACCGGTGGGACGCTCACGCTTCTCGCCGGCGCCCCGTCCGCCGCGATCGATTCCGCACGCCCCATCCTGGAGAGGCTCGGAACGGTCACGATCTGCGGCGATCGACCCGGCGACGGACAGGCGGTGAAGCTGGTCAACAATCTGGTGGCCGCGGTGAACCTCGCCGCCGTCGCAGAAGGGATTCGCTTCGCGGCGGGCCTGGGGCTCGACCCCGCGAACGTGGTCGAGATCATTCGAAACGGCGCCGCCGGTTCATGGATGCTGTCTGAGCGGGGCCCTCGAATGGCAGTGCCGCGAACGGAGCGCTCTTTCGACACCCACGCCGCCATCTTCGCGAAGGACACGGCATTGATCGGTGCCGTGGCCGAAGACCACGGCACGAAGGTTCCCCTGCTGGGCGTCGTCGAAGCCCAGTTCGCCCGTGCGGTCGAGGCCGGCTGGGCGAACGAGGATGACACGTGCATTGTGGACCTCGAGTTCTGAATCCATGAAGGTCTTCATCACCGGCGCCGGGGGCTTCATCGGCGGCAGCGTGGCGAGAGTGCTGATCGATAGCGGACACACGATCCGAGGACTCACGCGAAGCGAGGCTGGAGCGGAGAAGCTTGCGGAGCAGGGCATCGAACCGCTGATCGGGTCGTTGGACGATGCGAAGATCCTCGCGGACGAGTGCCGATCCGCCGATGCGGTCATCAGCGCTGCCGACGCGGATCATGCGGACTCGGTCACCACGATGCTGCGTGCTCTCGAGGGTTCGGGCAAGTCCTTCGTCCATACGAGCGGATCGAGCGTGGTCGGGGACGACGCGCGGGGCGAGCGAGCGACCGACTCGCTCTTCGACGAGGACACGCCCTTCATCGTCCAGCCACGCAAGGCTGCACGCCATGCGATCGACAATGCCGTACTGGCAGCATCCGAAGGAGATGTCCGGAGCGCGGTCATCTGCCCGAGTCTCGTTTACGGGACCGGGCGGGGATCGAATCCGGGGAGCATCCAGGTGCCGTTCCTTGTCGAGCAAGCCATGAAGGCGGGAGTCGTTCGAGTGGTCGGCACCGGTCGGAACAGATGGTCGACGGTGCACATCGATGATCTCGCCGACCTCTATAGACGCGTACTGCTCGACGCTCCAGCAGGAGCGTTCTACTTCGCGGAGAACGGCGAATCGTCGTTCGCGGAGATCGGTGCTGCCATCGCCGACCGACTCGGCCTCGGTGAGGTCGAGTCCTGGGACGCTGATGACGCGGCCGAGAAATGGGGCCCGGCCCGAGCGTACTTCACGTACGGAAGCAACAGCCGCGTCCGAGCGAAGCGTGCCCGCCGAGAGCTCCGATGGGCTCCGGACCACGGTTCGGTTCTCGAGTGGATACACGATTCGACATCGCTGGAAGGAAGGTAGCAACCCATGATCCTCGAAGTCGCAGACATTCGTGCACCTGAAGGTGCATCAGCAGAATTCGAGGCGGCGATCCGTCTCGGGTTGGAGAATGTCCTCTCGACCGCGGACGGCTTCGTGAGCTATCGGCTCCTCGCCGGCCTCGAGAGCCCGGACAGATATCTCCTTCTCATCACCTGGCAGACGATCGAGCATCACACGATCGGATTCCGCAACTCGTCGCTGTACGACGACTGGAGCAGCATCGTTCGACCGCAGTTCGCGTCCGCGCCGCAGGTGGAGCATTTCACCGCTGTGCTCGATTCAGGTTCCGAGGCCGGCGCGCCGGCTCCGGAGAGCTGATCGCCGACCGTCGAAGCCGGGGGATGGACGGGACGCCCCCACCACGGGGGAGGCGGCAGAAAGGGCGCCCCATCCGATGCCGTCATATGGGCGGCACCCCAGCTGTCGCGTTACAGCGCGACAGAGCTGTGACGCAAGCGTGACACCAGCGCGCCCCGCGCGCAAGCCCTATTGTCGATCGGTATGCCGGGTCAACGGCAGGGCCGCGATGACCCGGCACGGCCGTGACTACCTGCGCGGCGGGTTCAGCGGCAGCCACTCCTCGAGCGTGGTCTCGAAGATGTGGGCACCCTCGACCGGGATGAGCGTGCGCTCCTCGATCTGCGCACCGTAGTAGGGGGCGCTGTCGTCGCGGACGACCGTGCGAGGATCCCCACGGAAGGCGAGCGCGCGGCGCGCGAACTCATCCATGCCGAATGTCTCGGGTCCGGCGATCTCGATGTCACCGGTCGGCTCGCCTGCGGCGGCGCGCGCGACCGCGGTGGCCACATCCTCTGCCGCGATCGGCTGGATGAGCGCCCCGGGCAGAGTGACGGTGTCGCCCTCGGTCGAGATGTCGGCGATGCTGCCGACGAACTCGAAGAACTGCGTGGCGTGCACGAGCGAGTAGGCGATGCCGGACTCACGGATCAGCTTCTCCTGCGCGACCTTCGCGGCGAAGTACGCGATGTTCTGCGGGCGGTTCGTGCCGACGATCGTGAGGGCGACATGATGCGTGACGCCTGCCTCGGCCTCGGCGGCGAGCAGGTTGCGCGTCGAGGTCGTGAAGAACTCGAGCACGTCATCCGGGGCGAACGAGGGCGAGTTCGACACATCGACGACGGCGTGAGCGCCGACGAGCACGTCGGCAAGGCCTTCACCCGTGAGCGAGTTCACGCCGGTGTTCGGCGACGCGGCGACGGCCTCGTGGCCGTGCTCGGTGAGCTTCGCGACGACTTTCGAGCCGATGAGGCCGGTGCCTCCGATGACGACGATCTTTGCCATGTCCAAGCCTTTCGTGGGGAGACGCCGGGAGTGGCGTCTGTCAGGTATGACCGGACAGCGCCGGTGTGTGTGACGGGTGTCGGCACATCCGTCACAGATCGATCTCCTCATCGGTCATATCTGTGAGGACGGGGCGCCCACGGTGTCGGTCGGGAGGGAGCGGGTGGATGCTGGAACCATGCACGGAGAGTGCGAGGAGTGACGTGGCAGCGATGAGAGACGAGCCCGGCGCGCGGAACGGCGACCTCTCCGCTGCCGTGGATGTCTTCGCGGCGCAGCGACGGCGACTGTTCGGCATCGCGTATCGGATGCTGGGAACGGTGTCCGATGCGGAGGACATCGTGCAGGACACCTGGATCCGCTGGCAGAACACCGACCGGACCCAGGTGCAGGAGCCCGCGGCGTTCCTCACCACCATCACCACGCGACTCTCGATCACTGTGCTGCAGTCTGCGCGTGCGAAGCGCGAGACGTACATCGGACCGT
The DNA here is from genome assembly GCF_017876435.1 of Microbacterium phyllosphaerae. Classification (NCBI taxonomy): domain Bacteria; kingdom Bacillati; phylum Actinomycetota; class Actinomycetes; order Micrococcales; family Microbacteriaceae; genus Microbacterium; species Microbacterium phyllosphaerae. The sequence goes on along the minus strand of NZ_JAGIOA010000001.1, from coordinate 497,552 downwards.
GGCTGCCCGAGCCGGTGAACACCGAGGACGATCCGGCGCTCGGGGCCGAGCGCGCTGAGGCCCTGCAGTTCGCGATCCTCTTGACGCTCGAGAAGCTCACTCCGACCGAGCGTGCGGCGTACATCCTGCGTGAGGCGTTCGACTATCCCTATCCACGCATCGCCGAGGTCATCTCGTCGAGTGTGGTGAGCGCCCGACAGCTGGTGAGCCGTGCTCGTGCGCACCTGACGTCTGAGCGGCAGGCCGCCGTCGAGCCCGTCCACCAGCGCCGTCTGCTCGCGGCATTCCTGGCAGCTGCTCAGAAGGGCGACTCGCAGGAGCTCGAGAAGATCTTCGCCGACGACGTGGTCAGCTACACCGACGGCAACGGGGTGAAACTCGCCGCCCGGGTTCCCGTCAGCGGTCGCGGACGAGTGGCGACCTTCGTAGCGGCGTTTGCGCACCACTTCTGGACGGGTAAGTCGCTCGACTGGGTCGAGATCAACGGCCAGCCGGCGGCGACCCTCAGCGAGAACGGCACGGTCACCACCGTCGTGACCGTCACGGCCACCGAGAACGGCATCGAGCAGCTGCTCTGGGTGATGAGTCCGGAGAAGCTCGGCCACGTCACCGCGGTCGGCGCATGACCCGCAGGCAGTACCCGGCGTGGTTGCGCCGGAAGCGACGTGGCGCGGCCGACCGAGACGACATGGAGGCTTTGGCGATCGCACTGGCCGCCGGCGACCGGGCCGGCATCCGCGCGGTGCTGCACTCCCATGCGGTGCTGATCGTCGACAGCGGTGGCCTGATACCGCGGTCGGCGGTCCCCATCGGTGGCCGCGTCGCGGCATCCGCGGGGCTGGCGGCCTTGATGACGCCTGAGACCTCGGTCGTGACGACGTCGATCAACGGGGTCCCCGGGCTGGTTTTCGAGAGAGGCGACACGGTTTTGGCCGCGGTGACGGCCGAGTCGCGGTCAGGGCTGCTGACGAGTGTGTGGGTGGTCTGCAATCCCGAGAAGCTCCGGCACTGGAACCGCGGCCCCCGCCTCTAGACGACGATGTCGGCCGCGGAGGTGAGCGACCGCCAGCCCAAGGGCCGTGCGGATCGCCGCGGGAGCACGTCGGCATCGGCGAGCGGCCCGACATCGACGCCCGTGATGCGCGCGATCTCGGCGATCGGCACCTGGAACGTGCGGAAAGCACCCAGCGGTGGCACGGCGAAGCGGCCGTCCCGGGCGTCGACGAGCTCGGTCTGGTCGAGCACGAAGCCGGCGGCGGCCAGTCCATCGGCACCTTGCCAGGCGGCGATCTTCCAGAATCGAAGCGGGATGCGGATGCCGCGATACGCCGGGTCCTGATCGCCGAGCACCGGTGCTGTGAACACCGAGAGGCGCTGGTCGGTGCTCTCGGCGTACTCGATCACGTGGTCTTCGAGACCCAGCCAGAGCTCCTTCGACTGGTTGAACCCGGCGGCCTGCGGAGCGGCGTTCGGGTAGAAGAACGTCGCCTCCGTGGCGGCCCGGGCATCGCCGACCTCACCCCACCCGGGGTCGCGCCGACGCACGAGGTGTCCGCGGTCGAGATCGTTGCGCGCGTACACGTCAGCGCCGGTCTGCTGGTCGGCCTCCACCCGGGGGTCGAGCCGCCATTCGCCGGTGCGCGGCAACCCGCGCAGCAGTGCCCCGTCGATGTTCACGCCCGTAACGGCGGCCAGCCGACGAGCGGGATCGAGCAGCACCGTGAAGCGCGGGTAGGTCAGCTCGGTGGAATCCTGCGCCGGAGCGGGCAGGGGAACGCGCGTCGGAAGGAAGTCGAGATCGTAGCCGTCTGCCATACCGACATATTGCCTCCCGCCGCCGACATCTCTCCAGGGGTTGCCGAACGCGAGAACGCCCCCGCCCGGTCGTCTCGGGAGGGGGCGTTCGTGGTCAGCGGCTCAGGGGGTGGGCATGCCGCCGTTGACGTTGAGAGTCTCACCCGCGACGTAGCTCGACTCGGCGGAGGCGAGGAACACGTAGGCGGGGGCGAGCTCGGCGGGCTGCCCCATGCGGCCGAGAGGGGTGTTCTCACCGAACTCCGCGAGCTTCTCCTGAGGCTGTCCGTCGGTGGGCTGCAGCGGCGTCCAGATGGGCCCGGGCGCCACGGCGTTCACACGGATGCCCTTCGGTGCGAGCTGCTGGGCGAGGCCCTTCGTGAACGCGTTGATGGTCGCCTTGGTCGAGGCGTAGTCGACGAGGATGTCCGACGGCGAGTACGCCTGGATCGACGTGGTGTTGATGATCGCGGAGCCGGCAGGCAGGTGCGGGAGCGCCGCCTTCGTGATCCAGAACATCGCGTACACGTTGGTCTTGAAGGTGTCGTCGAACTGCTCGTCGGTGATGTCGGTGAGCGACTCCTGGTAGACCTGCTTGCCACCGTTGTTCACGAGGATGTCGAGGCCACCCAGCGCGCCGACCGCCTCGGCGACGAGCGTGCGGCAGTACTCGGGGTCGCGCAGGTCGCCGGGGATCTGCGCCACGGTCGCGCCGGCCTCGCGGAGGATGCCGGCGATGCGCGCCGCATCCTCTTCCTCCTCCGGCAGGTACGAGAGTGCGACGTCGGCACCTTCACGTGCGAAGGCGATGGCCGTGGCTGCCCCGATGCCCGAGTCGCCGCCGGTGATGAGCGCCTTGCGTCCGGTCAGACGACCGGTGCCGCGGTAGCTCTCCTCGCCGAGGTCGGCCCGGGGAGCGAGGTCGGCATCGAGCCCTGGCTCGGGCATGTGCTGCTTCTGCGGCTCGATGTCGGCGTAGAGCTTCGCGGGATCTGTGAAGGTGTACTGGTCACGAGACATGAGGGTCCTCTCGGTCGTCCGTGCGGGGGAGGTCCCATCGTGCGCCCGTGGTCGCCGGCCCGGCTACCGCCTTGCGCGCCCCGGTTCTGATCGCTATGCGGTGGCCACCCAGCCTGCGGTGAGGCCGGTGACGGCCGAGCCGTCGAGGTCCGCGAGTTTGATCGCCGTGAATGCGGTCGCGGCGGCCGACGTCTGCACGCGGAAGGCCGGGTCGTCAGAGGTCAGGGTCGAGAGGATGACCGCGGCGACGTCGTCGGGAGTCTGGGCGTTGCCCGGCGCGAAGGCCTGGCGGGTGCGCGCGAGGTAGCTGTCGATCGCGGGCAGGTAGTCGTCGTCCGCGCCGGTCACCAGCGCTTCGCGGTCGGCATCGGAGTTGGCGACGAACTCCGTCATCACCGGGCCCGGCTCGACGACGCTGACCGCGACTCCGAGGTTCTTCATCACCGGATGCAGGCTCTCCATGAATCCCTCGACCGCGAACTTGGCCGCGCAGTAGACCTCGTTGAAGGGCTGCCCGACGACACCGCCGACGCTCGTGACCGTGACGAGGCGACCTCGCGACGCACGCAGGTGGGGGAGAGCTGTCTTGGTCACATCGACGACGCCGAAGAAGTTGACCTCCATCGCGGCGCGCACCCGGTCGAGGCCCATGGCCTCGATGGTGCCGAGCGCGCCCGCGCCGGCGTTGTTGATCACGGCATCGAGATGCCCGTGCTCGGCGATCACGGCATCGATGGTGGAGATCACGTCGTCGTGGTCGGTGACGTCGAGCGAGCGGATGTCGAGGGCGACGCCCGCCTCGCTCGCAGCCGAGCGGAGCGCATCCGCCTTGCCGAGATCGCGCATCGTCGCGATGGTCGTCCACCCGGCGCCGGCGAGTGCGACGGCGGTGCTGAGGCCGATGCCCGTGGAGGTTCCGGTGACGAGGACGACGGGCGTGCTGGTGTTGGTCATACGTGAAGTATGCGCGCCGTTCGATATGGCCGGGCTGGGCGCGGTCGCCGATCGCTCAGGGGCGGACGCGCACCGTTCGTCCCTCGAAGGTGACGAGGTCGCCGTCGTGCAGCTGACGCCCGCGGCGGCGATCGACCTCGTCGTTGACCTTCACGAATCCGTCGATCACGACTTCCTTGGCGTCTCCGCCCGAGTCGAGCAGCCCCGAGTACTTCAGGAACTGACCGAGGCGGATCATCTCGCCGCCGATGGAGACGTCGTCGATCGGACCGGAATTCGTCATGTCTCCGATGGTATCCGCCTGACATGCGTCGAGCCGCCGACCCCGAAGGGCCGGCGGCTCGAGGAACGACGCGGCTCGCTCAGTCGTCGGTGTCGGTTCCGACGACGGCGAACTCGGCGCTGAAGTCGATGTCGATCGAGCGGTTGTCGCTCGTGAGCACCGATGCGTCGTACGGGCTGGCGCCGTCGCTGTCGACGTCGAGGTCGGTGATCATGCCGTCGGCTTCGGCGAGTGCGGCCTTCACGAGTGCGCGGATGGCGGTCTCGTCGAGCTTCTGCGTCGGGGCGGAGTCGTCGTCCTGCTCGGTCGAGGTGACGGTGGTCCCAAGGTCGGCATCCACCCGCACCTCGGTCTCGCTGCCGTTCGCGGCGGTCAGCTGCACCTCCCACGTTCCGTCGCGCTTCGCGTCGATCGAGGTGACGTCGCCCTCGGCGGCGCCGCGGGCGGCATCCGCGATCGCGACGAGCTCGTCGGCCGAGTCGGTGCCGATTCCGGTGACGGGGCCGCCGCCCTGGGGCGCGTCGCCCTGGTCATCGCCCCGGTCATCGCGGTCTCCACCGCGGTCATCGCCGGGCTGTCCGCCTCGGTCGTCATCGCCGCGGGGGCCGTCCGAGATCGATCCGCGGTCGTCGTCGTCACCGAAATCGTCGCCGACGGCCGCTCCGATCGCCACACCGCCACCGAGGAGCACCACGGCCGCGGCGATCCCGCCGCCGATCAGGAGGGCACGCTTGCGTCCGGGCTTCGCGGGTGCGGCGGCGGGGGCTGCCGGGGCGGATGCCGGGTCGGAGGCGAGCGGAGCGACAGGCACCGTCTCGGCCTCGGATGCCGGAGCGGGGGCCGGCGGTGCGGGGGGAGCCGGGGGAGTGGTGCCTGCGGGCAGGTTCTCGGGCGTCTGGTCGGGAGTCGAGTTCTTGTCGTTCATGATCCGATGCTCTCGCGCGGGTGCTGAAGCCACCCTGAAGCCTCCTGAAGAGGTCTTCAGGAACCGTCAGTCCGAGAGCGGCAGCGCCACCACGAACCGGGCGCCGCCCCAGCGCGAGGCATCCACAGACACGGTTCCACCGCTCGCCGTGGCGATGCCCTGAACGATGGCGAGACCGAGCCCGCTGCCGCCGGCATCCCTGCTGCGGGCCTCGTCGAGTCTCACGAAGCGCTCGAAGATGCGCTCGCGCTCGTCGACCGGCACTCCCGCGCCGTCGTCCTCGACGGTCACGAACACCCAGGTATCCTGCGGGATCACGCTGATCGCGACGCGCCCGGCGCTGTGCCGCGCCGCGTTGTCGGCGAGGTTGCGCAGCAGCTGTCCCAGCAGCCGCGGGTCGCCCTCGACGCGGGCCGCATGGATGCCGGAGCCGTCGACATCGACTCCTCGCGCCCTCAGCCGGCGTACCTCGCCGAGAGCCAGATCGTCGAGGTCGATCGACTCGTCGTGCGTGCCGCCGCCCTCGTCGAGGCGTGCGAGCAGCAGCAGCGACTCGACGATGCCCTGCAGTCGAAGACCCTCGTCGGAGACGACATCGGCGAGCTCGTCGATGCTCGTCGTGGCGGGGTGCGTCTGCGCCAGCTCGGCATGCTGCCGGATCGTCGCGAGGGGCGATCGCAGCTCGTGCGAGGCATCCGAGACGAAACGTCGCTGAGCCGTCGCCGAGGCGTCGAGCCGGTCGAGCATCCTGTTCATCGTGGTCGCGAGGGCAGCGATCTCGTCGGATGACGGCGGCACCTCGACCCGGTTGTGCAGGCGTTCGGCGGTGATGCCGTCGACCTCCTCGCGGATGCGCGTGACCGGCTTCAGTGCACGGCCCACCACGAGCCAGGTCGTGACGGCGACGAGCACGAGCAGCAGGGGCAGGGCGATCGCGAGCAGCAGGGCGACCGTCGACAGCGTCTCGTCGTCGTCCTCGATCGGCACGGCGAGGACGAGGGTCTGGTCGTCGCCGATGTCGTCGGACACGACCAGCATCGGCTTGCCGTCGATCCTCACCGTCCGCGGATCATCCGTGATGGGCAGCGCGCTCGATCCCAGGTCGTCGCGGGCATCCTCGCTCGCCGAGCGGATCGACCCGTCGGACCCGATGATCTGCACGAGTTCGTCGTCGAGGGTGTCGATTCCCCGGCTGCCACCGGGGCCGCCACCGGGTCCGTCGAGACGCTCGGTCAGCTCCTCGAGTCGCTGCTCGGCGGCGCGCTCAGCGCTGGCATGGATGCTGGAGCTCAGGATGCCGTAGAACGAGAACGCCCCGATCAGCAGCGCGACAGCCACGACGAGGGTCGCGCCGAGCGTCGTCCTGGCCCGCACGGACTTCCACGGACGGCTAGCCACCGTCGGCCGCCAATCGGTAGCCCGCGCCGCGGATCGTCTCGATGGCCTCACGTCCGAAGGGTTTGTCGAGCTTGCGGCGCAGGTGTCCGACGTACACCTCGACGATGTTCGGGTCTCCGTCGAAGTCGTCGTCCCACACGCCCTCGATCAGCGAGCGCTTCGACAGCACCTGACCGCGGTGGCGCATCAGATGCTCGAGCACGGCGAACTCACGGGCGGTCAGGGTGACCGGCGTCTCGCCGCGCCACACATGGTGGGAAGAGGGGTCGAGCCGCAGATCGCCGGCTTCGAGCACGGCGGGTCGTGCGACGGCACCGCGCCGGACGAGAGCGCGGATGCGCGCGACGAGGATCGCGAACGAGAACGGCTTGGTGACGTAGTCGTCGGCGCCCGTCTCGAGGGCCTCGACCTGATCCCACTCGCCGTCCTTCGCGGTGAGCATGAGCACCGGGGTCCAGTTCTCCTCGGCGCTCAGCGCCTCGCACACCTTCCAGCCGCTCATGCCCGGCATCATCAGGTCGAGCACGATCGCGTCGTATCGGGTCTCGCGCGCTCGCCACAGCCCGTCGACACCGTTGTTCGCGACGTCGACCGCGAAGCCCTCGGCCTCGAGCCCCCGGCGGACGGCGTCGGCCAACCGCACCTCGTCGTCAACCACCAGGATCCGCATTCACCCAGTCTGGCGGGCGCACGCTGAATCCGCGCTGAAGCGAGGGCGGACCCGCGGGAGAGGAGGGTTGGCCCGCGTGCCCGCCTGTGGTTGCATGAGGGGATGACCGGAATCCGGGGGGACAGGTCGAGAGGCGCGCGTCTGCTTCTCGTCATCGCCATGACGACTTTGCTCACAGGGTGCGCGATCGCGGGCCCGACTCCGCTCGGGGCGTCGCCGTCCGCGAGCCCGAGCCCGACTCCCACGGCGGCCTGCCCGCAGGTCGAAGGGGTCGATCTGCCGCCGGACTGCGCGCCGTACGACCCCGACAACGCGATGGCGCAGAACGACCGCTACCGCGATCGGATGGAGCTCTCGGCCGAGAGCCGAGACGCCGCCGAGAAGCCGGCGAATGACGTCCGCACCGGACTCGAGACGCTCCGCACGGCAGGAGACCTGTCGGTCGAGGCGGTGCAGGCGGTGTTCGCGGATGCCGGTCTCGCCGACGTCCAGACGCTGGGCGACGAGCGCGCCGTCGCGTTCGGTGCAGCGGCTCCGGAGGGCGGCTGCATCTTCGGCGAGGTCTCGGCCGAGCTTCTCACGGTCGAGATCGGCGGAGTCATCATGGACGGCGGATGCCTGCCCGCAGTCGGGCACTGATCTCGCGACCGACGGACCGACCGACGGCGCGACCGACGACCGACGACCCGAAGGTCAGGCGTCGGTGCGGAACCCCGACGCCTTGTGAGTGCCGTCGCAGAACGGCTTGATGGTCGAGAGCCCGCAGCGGCACAGCGCCACGGTGCGCCGCGTCACCTCGATCGGCTCGCCGTCGGAGGTCTCGAGCACGGCGGCACCGCGCACGAGCAGCGGCCCGTCCGGGTAGGCGGTGATCGTCACGGCATCCTGGTGCGCGCTCATCGTGCGTCCCGCTGACGCAGTGACGATTCGCCGCGCATCCATGAGTCGAGCATGTGACCCGCGGCCCAGCCGTCGACCGTGAGGCAGGCGGATGCTCCGAACATGATGTCGGCCAGCAGCTCGGGGCGGTCCTCCGCCAGCCCACCCGCGAGGTCGCGCGCCGCGATCTGCTCATGCACGGCATCGGCCTCGACGTGCTCGTCGAAGTAGTCGGTGACATCCTCCGTGAATCCGAGGCGCCGGAGGCCGTCCGCGTAGAGCCGGTTGGGGATCGACGAGGTCATCTCGAACGCGGCGAGGTGCCCGACGATCGCCCCGACGAGGCGCCGGTTGAGGCCGAACATCGACATCGAGTTGAGCGAAGCGAGGGTGATCGCCGGCACGTCGTCGACGTACCCGCCGTAGGTGTCATCCAGCCCGGCGCCGCGCATCGCACGGGCGAAGATCGTCGCGTGCACCCGGTCGGGGCGCCCGGCGCCGTACTCGTCGGACTGGATCTCGACGAGCGCCGCCTTCGCGCGACCGCTGAGGCGGGGGATCGCCCAGGAGTGCGGGTCGGCCTCGCGCAACGTGTAGATCGAGCGCTGCATGAAGAACTCGTGCATCTGGTCGTCGGTCGCCTTCTTCGCGACGTACCGCGACAGGCTCGGACCGGTGTCGGCGTCAGCGAGGGCGAAGAGGGCTCGGCCGACGGCATCCACGGTCGGTTCGGGCAGATCGGGCATCGGAACGGTCGCCCGCAGAGCCCGCTCGAACGCCTGCTCGAGAAGGCCCCGCGCGGCGACGACGCCCGCATCCCACTCGAGACTCGGGTCGAGGTCCGGGAGCGAGCCGTACGACGAGGCATAGAGCACGAACAGTGCGAGCTGGATGTCGTCGTCGCGCACCACATCGGCCGTCGCCGCCAGAGCGGTCGCGACCTCGGCGCCGAGACCGACGTCGTCACCTCCGGTCAGGCGACGGATGACGGCGTCGCTGAGCGGTCCACGCGCGGTGACGCCATGAAGTGCGGAGGGGGTGAGTGCTGGCGCTGACATGGAAGAGCTCCCAAAGATCGGATGCTCTCACTCTCACCCCGGTTCCTCCCGTGCGGGAAGGGGATTGACGGAACGCACCGTGTGGGGGATGGTGCCCTCAACGGTCCGGATCTGCGACGTCTGTCGAGCCGCCTAGGCTGGAGCCATGAACAAGAACTCGCTCTGGACCATCGTCGGCGTCATCCTCGCCGTGGTGATCGCCTGGTGGATCGTCAGCGCGCTGTTCTCGATCCTCTGGTTCATCGCAAAGCTCGCGATCGTGCTGGTCGTGGCCGCCGTGGTGTTCCTCATGCTCCGAGGCCTGTTCAGCTCGAAAGCCGAGTGACGCACCCGGAGCGCTGATCAGGCGACGGGAGCGTTCGCCCCCACGCGGTAGCGCGCGGCACGATGCGTGTCCTGCACGCGGTCGCCCTTGCCCTGCAGCTTGTTGCGGAGCGTGCCGGGCGCATACTCCTCGGGGTAGACGCCGCGCTCGCGCAGCACCGGGATGACGTGCTCGATGACGTCCTGCCACGTGCCGGGGGTCACCGCATAGGCGAGGTTGAAGCCGTCGATGTCGGTCTCGGCGACCCACGATTGCAACTCGTCGGCGATCTCGACGCCCGATCCGACGATGGTCGGGCCGAGCCCGCCGATCGCGTTGTGGCGGCCGAAGTCGCCGACGGTCCACTCGCGTCCGAGGTCGGCCTCTTCCTTCAGGTGCTGCAGCACCGACTGGATCGCGTTCGACTCGACGTTGCCCACGGGCTCGTCCTCCGCGTACTGCGACAGGTCGACGCCCATCCATCCCGACATGAACGTCAGCGCGCCCTCGGGGCTCGCGTACGAGAGGTACTCGGCGTGCTTCGCCGCGGCATCCTCGCTCGTCGCCCCGGTGATCACGGTCAGCAGCGTGTAGATCTTCGCGTCGTAGCGGTCGCGACCGGCATCCTCCAGCGCGTCGCGGATGCGCTTGACGGTGCCGGAGAGCACCTCCTTCGAGGGGGCGGCGACGAAGATCGCCTCGGCGTTCTCCGAGGCGAAGCGCACGCCGCGGGGGCTGGCTCCCGCCTGGTAGATGACCGGGGTGCGCTGCGGCGACGGCTCGGAGATGTGGATGCCGGGAACGCTGAAGTGCTTGCCCTCATGGCCGATCGGGTGCACCTTCGCCGGATCGGTGAAGATGCCGCGCTCGCGGTCTTCGACGACCGCGTCGTCTTCCCACGAGCCCTCCCACAGCTTGTAGAGCACCTCGACGTACTCGTCGGCGTGGTCGTAGCGGTCGTCGTGAGCGAGCTGGTCGTGCTGACCCATGTTGCGGGCGGCGCTGGGCAGGTATCCGGTCACGACGTTCCATCCGACGCGTCCGTTGGTCAGGTGGTCGAGCGTGCTCAGTCGGCGGGCGAACGGATACGGATGCTCGAACGCGGTGCCCGCCGTGATGCCGAAGCCGAGGTGTTCGGTGACCGCGGCCATGGCGCTCACGAGCAGGATCGGGTCGTTCACCGGCACCTGCGCGCCGTTGCGGATCGCCGCCTCGTTCGTGCCGCCGTACACGTCGTACGTGCCGAGGACGTCTGCGATGAAGATGCCGTCGAAGGTCGCGCTCTCGAGAAGCTTGGCGAGGTCGGTCCAGTACGAGATGGTGTTGTACTGGCGCGAGCGGTCGTCAGGGTGCCGCCACAGACCGGACGACTGGTGGGCGACGCAGTTCATGTCGAAGGCGTTGAAGCGGATCTGACGGGTCATGCGGTCAAGCAAACCCGTCGATCGGCCGCCCGGCCACCCTGCGCGACATGCGCCGACACATTCGGACCGCTGCCCCCACGCCTTCGAATCGCTCACTTTGCAGTGTCGACCCGGTCTGAACTGCAAAGTGAGCTACTCGAAAGGGTCAGTGGTGATCGCCGTCGACGGTCTTCACCGTGGAGGTGATCGGCCGAGGATCGGGCATGATCGTCTCGACCTGGGGTTTCGCGTTCGCCTGCGCGCGGCACCAGACGACGAAGCCGACCGCGGTGAAGACGCCGTAGAACACGTACATGAGCCCGGTGGCGTAGAAGCCCGAGCTGAACAGCAGCGGCACGCCGACCACATCGACCGCGATCCAGATGAGCCAGAACTCCGTCCAGCCCTTGGCCATGCCGTAGGTGGCGAGCAGGGATCCGACGAAGGTCCACGCGTCCGCCCACACGGGCTCCCACGAGCCGAGCGCACGGAAGAGGGGAGTGAGGGCGATCGTGCCGATCACCATGACGAGCACCAGGCCGATGCGGGCGCTGTTCGGTGCCCATCGCGGCGTCACACGGCCGCCGTTCGACGAGGCCTGCCGCCAGCGCACCCAGCCGTAGATCGCCACGACGATGAACATGACCTGGCGGCCGGCCTGGCCGAGCAGATGTGGCAGCTCGTGGTCGGGGTTGAGGATGGAGCCGAGGAAGACCGTGAGCAACAGCAGGTTGCCGACGATGCCGACCGGCCACGCCCAGATCTTGCGCTGCATGCCGCCGAGTGCGCTGGCGAGGCCGAAGACGTTGCCGACCACCTCGCGCACCAGCAGCACCTGACCGCCCGGAAGCACCCACTGCGAGTTGAAGGCGTCGGCGAGCCAGAGCAGGGCGTTCATCGGATCTCGTCGGGGAAGGGACGCTCGTCGAGCACCAGTTGCAGGAACGTGAGGTCGAGCCAGCGGTCGAACTTGGCGCCGACCTGCGGCATCCGCCCGACCTGCATGAAGTCGAGGCGCTTGTGCATGATGATCGAGCCCGTGTTGCTGCTCTCGATCGCGGCGACCATGACGTGCTTGCCGAGTGCGCGGGCGCGGTGGATGAGCTCGATCATGAGAGCCTTGCCGATGCCTCGGCCGCGCTGACCGTCGCGCACGTAGACCGAGTGCTCGACGGTGTGGCGGTAGCCGCTGTGCGGGCGCCAGTCGCCGAACGTCGCGTAGCCCAGTACCCCGGTGTCATCGACGGCGACGAGCACGGGATAGCTGCGGGCGGTGCGCTCGGCGAGCCAGGCGGCGCGGTCCTCGACCGTCACAGCCTCTTCGTTCCAGATGGCGGTCGTGGTGAGCACCGCATCGTTGTGGATGGCCGTGATGGCCTCGAGATCGGCGGTCTCGGCATCCCTGATCTGGTGATCGCTCATCGGGTCTCCTGCATCTGCGCTCGGGTGCGCACTGGACGACGGTAGCAGGACGCAGGGGTGGGGGCTCAGCCGGGCAGCCAGGACGACAGTTTCGCGGGGTTGAGCACGATCCACAGCTGGGTGATCCTGCCGGCGGCGACACGCAGATTCATGACCGAGACGACCTCGCCATCTTCGCGGAAGACGAAGCCGAGCCCGTCTCCGAACTGCTGCTGCTCCATCACCATGGTGGGGCGCTTGGCGGCGATGCCCAGCAGGAAGCGCGCGACATTGTCGGCGCCGCTCACGACGTTGCGGGCGGCGCTGACCACGCCGCCGCCATCGCTGCGCAGTTCGACGTCGGGGGCCAGATAGCGCAGCAGTGGTGCGATCTCACCCGAGTTCGCCGCCTCCTGGAAGGCCCGCACGACTCGGTCGTGTTCGGCCCGTGGAACCGCGGCGACCCTGTTCTCGCGGACGTGTCGACGAGCGGATGCCGCGAGCTGGCGCACTGCGGCGGAGGAGCGGCCCACGGCCTCGGCGATCTCGTCGAACGGCACGGCGAAGACGTCATGCAGCACGAAGGCGACGCGCTCGGCGGGTGTCATCGCCTCGAGCACGACGAGCAGCGCGGTGGAGACGTCGTCGTCGAGGGTGATTCGATCGAGGGGATCCTCCGACCTCGATGCCGTGCGCGACCCGATCGCTCCGGCGAACAGCTCGGCCGGAACAGGCTCAGGCAGCCACGGCCCGACGTACTGCTCGCGCCGGCGCCGGGCCGAGCCGAGAAGGTCGAGGGCGACGCGTCCTGCGACGGTCGTGAGCCAGCCCGCCGGATTCGCGATTGCATCGCGCTCGGCTTCGGTGAGCCTGTACCAGCGCAGGTAGGTCTCCTGCACGACATCCTCGGCATCCGCCAGCGTTCCCGTCATCCGATAGCCGAGAGCGAGAAGGCGTCGCCGTTCACGGAAGACGTCGTCGAGGTCGTCGTCCATGGGTGCCTTTCGATGGTGCGCTGGCGCGCAGGTGCCTTCGCAGGATATGACGATGCAGATCATCCGGGTGTGAGCCTCACACTTGCTGTCGGTGTCTCGTCATCATTTGCAGACGGAGCGCAGCAGGAGCACGCTGGGTGCGCACGCGCGCTGTCGGAGCAGAGAGGGAATGGCATGAGGATCGCTGTTGCAGGAGGAACGGGTGTGGTCGGTCGGCACACTGTTGAGGCCGCGCAGGCCGCGGGTCACGACGTCGTCGCGCTCTCGCGTGCGACCGGTGCCGACGTGGTGAACGGTGTCGGTCTCGATGAGGCGCTGCACGGTGTGGATGCCGTGATCGACGTCACGAACACGACCACCCTCTCGGCCGCGAAGGCGGTCACGTTCTTCGAGACGGCCACCCGCAATCTGCTCGCCGCAGGGGAGAGGGCGGGCGTCGGGCATCACGTCGCGCTGTCGATCGTGGGAATCGATGGGATCGACGCCTCCTACTACGCGGGCAAGCTCGCGCAGGAGCGCGCGGTGGCGGCGGGGTCGGTGCCGTTCACGATCGCGAGGGCGGGGCAGTTCCACGAGTTCGCCGGTCAGCTGCTCTCGGGGATGTCGGGGCCGGTCGCGGTCATGCCGAAGCTGCTCATGCGCCCGGTGGCGGCGCGCGAAGTGGGGGCGCACCTGGTGCGGGTTGCCGAGGTCGGTGCGATCGGGCGGGCGCGCGATCTCGTCGGGCCGCGCGACGAGGTTCTGGTGGACGTCGCCCGACGACAGTTGGCGTTCGACGGGGTGCGGCGGCGGGTGCTCGGGGTGCGGTTGCCCGGTGCGTACGGGAGGGGTCTCGCGTCGGGATCGTTGCGCGGCGGGACCGATTCGCTGCAGGGGGAGATCACCTTCGATGAGTGGCTGCGTAGCGAGGACCATGTACGCGGGGTGAGAACCCGCCGTTGATCGCATGTCGGCATACCGACCGAGATTCGAACATATCTTCTAAACTGTAGTTATGTCGAATCCCCGCCTGGCGCCGCTGCTCGAGGCCATCGAGCGCCTCAGCGATGCGTGGGCGGATGCGGAGAGGGGTGTCGATCTTTCTCGGGGCGAACTGCTCGGTGCGCATCGCGCGGTCGGCGAGATGCAACGGTGTCTCGACGGGCTCCACGCCGAACTCGCCGCCGCGATCGCTCACGAATCACGACCGGAACTCGGACCTGAGGGGCTGGCGAAGCAGCACGGATACCGGAGCGCGGCGGCGATGATCGCCGCGACGACCGGCGGGGCGCACGGAGATGCGAAGCGCCTGATCACGGTCGGTCAGGCGGCAGCGCCGCGCACCAACCTGCTGGGCGAGGCGCTGCCGGCGAAGTACCCCGCGCTGGCGACGGCGCTCGCCGCGGGGGAGATATCCGTAGCCGCCGCTGCGGTCATCGTCGCGCTGCTCGAACGCGTGCGCCTGAAGGTCGGAACAGTGCGGGTCGAAGAGGCCGAGCGCCTGCTCGTCGAGCGCGCCGCCGGGATGACACTTGACGACGTGCGCACTCTCGTCGCCCGAACCGAGGCCTGGCTCGACCCTGACGGGGTGGCCCCGAAAGAGCGAGAAGCGCGCGATCGTCGATCGCTCACCATGTTCGAGCGCGATGGGTCCTTCCACCTGAACCTGCAGACCGACATCGCCGCGAGCGCCCCCATCAAGGCGGCGATCCAGGCCTACGTGACGGCGACCTTCCAGGCGCGGATCACGGCGCCCGACCCGGGTGCGCCCGACGCGGACCATCGCACGGTGGCGATGATCCAGGCCGACGCGCTCGCGGCCATCTGCGAGCACGCGATCGCGTGCGACAACGGGGGAATGCCTGCGACCGGAGCGACGGTGGTGGTGCGGGTGAACCTCGACGACCTCACCGCAGGACTGGGGACCGCGGTGATCGACGGCAGCGACCAGCCCGTCAGCATCACCACCTGCCGCCGAATGGCTGCGGGTGGCGGGATCATCCCGGTGGTACTCGGGTCTGAGGGAGAGATCCTCGACTGGGGCCGCGAGAAGCGTCTGTTCACGCGAGCGCAGCGACTGGCCCTCGTCGAGCGGGATGGCGGATGCGCGATGTGCAGCCTCCCGCCGCAGATGACGAAGGCGCATCACCTGAGGTGGTGGCAGCGCGATACGGGGCCGACCGACCTGAACAACGGAGTTCTGTTGTGCGAGTCCTGTCACCACCGCATCCATGACAACGGGTGGGACATCCGCATCGAAGGGATCGGTGTCGCGGCGCGAGTGTGGCTCATCCCACCGCCGCACGTGGATCCGGCAAGGACTCCCCGCCTCGGCGGGAGGGCCCGCTATGACATCGCTGCCTGATGCAGCATATGTCGTGCGTGCGTCAGACGTGCACGTCGGCGGGCGATTCCTCGCCCTCGTGGAAGTTCGGCTTCTTGCCGATGAGGCGACCGATGCCCAGGATGATCCCGACGATGATCAGACCGGCGATGAGGCCGGCGATGGCCGAGAACAGGGTGTCGCCGATCCAGACGATGACGCCACCGGCCGGCTCGAGGAAGTGCTCGATGCCGTGCAGGATGTCCGCTCCGAAATGCACGCCGACCTCACCGAGGTTCACGAGCAGCAGGTGTCCACCGACCCACAGCATCGCGACGGTGCCGAGGATGCTGATGAAGCGGAAGACGGCGGGCATCGAGCGCACGATCCGGGTGCCGGTGTGGCGCACGCGCTGCGAGGGGTTCTTCGCCATCTTCAGACCGATGTCGTCGATCTTCACGAGCAGGGCCACCGCGCCGTAGACGACGCCGGTCATGATCAGGGCGATCACCGCGAGGATCGCGAGGGTGGTCCAGATGTCGAGGCCGGCCTCGAGGTTGGCGAGCGAGATCAGCATGATCTCCGTCGACAGGATCAAGTCGGTGCGCACCGCACCCCAGACGAGCTTGTTCTCGTTCCGATCGCTCTCGTCGGCGTGGCCGTGCTGCACACCGAACCACTCGAGCACCTTCTCCGCACCCTCGAAGCACAGGTACGCGCCACCGAGGATGAGGAGGTACGGAAGCACCCAGGGCGCGAAGGCGGTGAGCAGCAGGGCGATCGGGATGATGATGACGAACTTGTTCGCCAGAGAACCGACGGCGATCTTCGCCACCACCGGCAGCTCGCGTGCCGGAGTGATGCCCTGCACATACTGCGGGGTCACGGCGGCGTCATCGATCACGACACCCGCAGCCTTGGCAGACGCCTTCATCGCCGCGCTGAGAATGTCATCGACGACCGCGAGCAGTCCAACAGACATGTGCGTCTCCCCTGTGTGTATATCGGGGAGCAACTCTATCGGCTCGGCGAAAACTCACAGCCCGCTCACAGTCCCGCGGGACCAAATCCGGGGTGCCGCTGGTTCTTCTCTATGACGCTGCAGCCAGCTGCGTCGGACAAGGAGTCAGATCATGTCGAACGAGTACAGCAAGACCCCCGAGGCCGTCAGCGACCTCACGCATCTGCAGTACGAGGTCACGCAGGAGGATGCCACCGAGCCGCCCTTCCGCAACGCGTACTGGAACACCCACGACGACGGCATCTACGTCGACGTCGTCTCGGGACAGCCGTTGTTCGCGTCGACCGACAAGTTCGACAGCGGCACCGGATGGCCGAGCTTCACGAAGCCGATCGAGGCCGACGCGGTGACCACCCGCACCGACCGTACCCTGTGGATGAAGCGCACCGAGGCGCGATCCAGCGGAGCCGACAGCCACCTCGGGCACGTCTTCGACGACGGACCCCGCAACACCGGCGGGCTCCGCTACTGCATGAACTCCGCCGCCCTCCGCTTCATCCCGGCTGACAGCCTGGAAGATGAGGGGTACGGTCGCTACCGTCACCTCTTCGCCGGCCAGGACGCCGACACCGCCACCCCGAACTCTGAGGAGAACTCATGACCGACACCGGAACCATCACCCGCACCCCCGGGACCGAGACCGCCGTTCTCGCCGGCGGTTGCTTCTGGGGCATGGAAGACCTCATCCGCCGCCAGCCCGGAGTGCTCGACACCCGTGTCGGCTACACCGGCGGCAGCAACGACCACGCGACGTACCGCAACCACCCCGGCCACGCGGAGGCCGTCGAGATCGTGTTCGATCCCACGAAGACGACGTATCGCGACATCCTGGCGTTCTTCTTCCAGATCCACGACCCGTCGACCAAGGACCGTCAGGGCAACGACATCGGCTCGAGCTACCGCTCGGCGATCTTCCCTCTCACGCCGGAGCAGGAGACCGTCGCACGCGACACCATCGCCGACGTCGACGCCTCGGGCCTGTGGCCGGCCAAGGCCGTCACGACGATCGAGCCCGAGGGCCCGTTCTGGCAGGCCGAAGAGGAGCACCAGGACTACCTGATCAAGTACCCGAACGGCTACACCTGCCACTTCCCGCGTGCGGGATGGGTGCTGCCGAAGCGCGAAGAGAACGCGACGGTCTGACCCTGACCGTTCCTCGTCGGGTCTCAGGACTCGGCGAGGAACGTCAGCGCGGCCTCTTTGAAGGCACGGGATCCCGGCGCGTTGAAGTGATTGCGATCGGGGATCTCGAAGAACTGCCCCTGAGGTGCAGCCGACGCAAGGGCACGGGAGCCCTCGATGATCGCATCCTTCGACCCGGTCGCGAACAGGATCGGGCTCGCGGGCGCGTTCGACGGATCGGGATCGATCGTCCGTGAGGACCGCATCCCCTCGGCCAGCGCGACGAGCGCGCCGAGGTCGTTGCCGGGCACGCGCTCGGTCAGGGTGATGTAGTTCTGCGTCGTCGCATCCGACACGGGCGTGCCGTCTGCCAGATACGCGCGCACCTGATCGAGATCGAGGCGGGCGAGCGGGATGCCGTCGGGAACCCCTCCGAGCACGGCGCGTCCGATGCGGTGCGGCAGATCGCGTACGACCTCCCAGCCGACCCGGGCGCCCAGCGAATACCCGACATAGAGGGCTTCGTCGACGAGGTACGTGTCCATGACCGTCTCGACATCGGTGGCCAGGGTGCGGATGCCGTAGGCGTCGGGCTGATGCGGCTTCTCACTGAGTCCATGGCCCCGCTGGTCGAGGGCGAGCACCCGGTAGCCGGCCTTCGTGAGCTCGCGCACCCAACCGGTGAGCACCCAGGTATCGCGGGCGCTGGACGCGAATCCGTGCACGATCACGACCACCGGGGCGTCGAACTCGCCCCACGTGTACGTCGCGAGGCGAGTGCCGTCTGCGGCATGCACCTGCTGGGGTTCGGGCATCTGGGTCAGGTCGGAGAGAGGAACAGCCACGGCATCCATTGTCCTCCTGCGCTGACCGTGCATCGCGCGAGGCGGCGCGCATCCCGAAACAGGAAGAACGCCCGAGATCAGGAGAATCCGGAAGGATTCGTCCTGATCTCGAGCGTTCGTCCTGTTTTCAGCAGGGCTCAGAGCCACCGCGAAGCGGAATGCCGACGCAGATCAGCGGATGCGACTCAGAAGCGCGCGCGCAGCGCGTCGCCCAATGCGGCATCCACGTTCGTCCAGTACTGGAAGAAGCGCTCGCGGATCGCGTCGATCGTGATCCCCTGGCCCTGACCGGTCAGCGTCTCGAGGAAGCGTGCGCGCTGCTCGTCGTCGAAGACCGTGCGGTACAGCGTTCCTGCCTGGCCGAAATCGTCGTCGTCCAGGTGCAGCGTCGCGGCGGAGCGCATCAGCTCGCCGTCCGACTCCCAGCTCGCCTCGACACCCGCCGCCGGGTCGGCGGTCGGGCCGCCGGCCGCGCCGTACGAGTTCGGCGTGTACACGCGGTGCTCGGCCGGGTTGAACTTGTACTGCATCTGGCCCTCGTGCATGTAGTTGCGGGTCTCCGCGGCATGCGCCTGGTTGACCGGCAGCTGGTTGTAGTTCGCGCCGATGCGGTAGCGCTGAGCATCCGCGTAGGCGAACGCGCGAGCCATCAGCATCTTGTCGGGGGAGATGCCGGTTCCCGGTACCTGGTTGCCGGGCGAGAAAGCGGCCTGCTCGATCTCGGCGAAGAAGTTCTGCGGGTTGCGGTCGAGCGTGAACGTGCCGACCTTGATACGCGGGTAGTCCTTCTTCGACCAGGTCTTCGTCAGGTCGAACGGGTTGAAGCGGTAGGTCTTGCCCTCGTCGTACGGCATGAT
Source organism: Microbacterium phyllosphaerae (assembly GCF_017876435.1). Lineage (NCBI taxonomy): Bacteria > Bacillati > Actinomycetota > Actinomycetes > Micrococcales > Microbacteriaceae > Microbacterium > Microbacterium phyllosphaerae. Next base: position 478,321 of record NZ_JAGIOA010000001.1, on the reverse strand, counting down.
CTGCACGTAGACGTCCCACGAGGGGGCGTCACCACTCGCGATCGCGTCGAAAAGGTCGCGACGGTAGTAGTCGGCATCCGACCCGGCGAGCTTCTCGGCCTCTTCGGCGCTCATCGCCTCGACACCCTGCTTCGACAGGAAGTGGTACTGCACCCAGAAGCGCTCACCGGCGGCATTGATCCACTGGTAGGTGTGCGATCCGTAGCCGTTCATGTGGCGCCAGCTGCGCGGCAGGCCGCGGTCTCCCATGAGGTACGTGACCTGGTGCGCGGACTCGGGGGAGAGGGTCCAGAAGTCCCACTGCATGTCGGCGTCGCGCAGACCCGAGTCGCCGAGACGCTTCTGCGAGTGGATGAAGTCGGGGAACTTCATGGCGTCGCGAAGGAAGAAGGTCGGTGTGTTGTTGCCGACGATGTCGAGGTTGCCCTCGGGCGTGTAGAAGCGCAGCGCGAAGCCGCGCACGTCGCGCCAGGTGTCGGGGGATCCCTGCTCGCCGGCGACCGACGAGAAGCGCAGCAGTGTCTCGCTGACCGCTCCGGGCTGGAAGGCCGCGGCGCGGGTGTAGGCCGAGACGTCCTCGGTCACGGTGAATGATCCGAATGCTCCGCCGCCCTTGGCGTGCGGGTTCCGCTCCGGCACGCGCTCGCGGTTGAACGATGCGAGCTTCTCGACCAGGTAGCGGTCGTGGAGAACGGTGGGACCGTCGGCTCCGACGGTGAGCGAGTGCGCGTCGCTGGCGACGGGGGTTCCCGTCTGGGTCGTGGTGGCGGGCGTGATCGATGGGTCGGTCATGGTGTTCTCCTTCTGCGCGCAGGTACGCCGAATACCCCGGTGGACCGGGAGCGGACGACGGATGCTACTGCGCGGCGTTCTGGCAGCTGGGGCACAGGCCCCAGAAGGTGACTTCGGCTGTTCGGACGGTGAATCCCCCCGCCGAAGACGGGGTGAGACACGGCGCTTCGCCGACGACGCAGTCCACATCGCCGACCGCACCGCACTGGGTGCAGACGACGTGGTGGTGGTTGTCGCCGATGCGCCGTTCGTAGAGCGCCGCGGAGCCTGCCGGTTCGATCCGGCGGAGCAGGCCCGCCGTCGTCAGGTCCGCGAGGATGTTGTGCACCGACTGGATCGACGTGGTCGGAAGCACGGCGGACACGGCACGGTAGACCCGCTCCGCATCCGTGTGGGCCATGGATTCCATCACCTCGAGCACAGCGACACGGCCCGCGGTCGCCCGCAGTCCCGCATCGCGAAGCGCGGAGTCGAGGTCGGTGTCCATGCCTCGACTGTACCTTCTGTTTTTAGTTATTCAAAAGATCGGCGTGTCGGCGGAGGCGGTTGCATGGTCCGTGCAGACACGTAGCGTGGAGGGATGGATACGAGACGAGCGACGACGATCGGACTGATCCTGGTGGCGGGCGCGGCGCTCGCCGGATGCGCGGCGGAGCCCTCGGGTTCAGCCACCGGATCGCCGTCTCCATCGGCCTCGACACCCGCGCCCACCGTCAGCACGGATGCGGCGGACGCCGACGAAGCCCTGCTCCCGATTCCGGTCGACGAGATCCGGGAATGGGCCGAGACGGCGGTTCCCGGATCGGATGCCGAGGGGGCCGGCCCGATCCTCTCGGGGTGGCTGAGCGAGAACACCTCGGCTCATCACACGGCGGACCTGAAGTCTCAGGAGGCGGGTGCCTATCAGGCGCAGCTCGCCTGCCGAGGCGACGGCGTCATCACGCTGACGGCCAGCGGCCTCGACGAGGAGCCCTCTGCGGACCCGATCGTCTGCGAGAACGAGACGATCGCATTCGACATCACCACGACGGCCACCGGGATGCGGATCGCGATGGACCTCGAGGGTGCTCCCACGATCTATGCCCTGTCGCTGCAGCGATTGGGCTGAACCCCGATCGGTCGGCGTCAGGACTCCGACGGCGCGAGAGGCAGCTCGAGGCCGTAGTTCCAGGTCAGGATCGCGGGCTGCTCGCGGTAGAAGCTCAGCACCGACACCGACCCGGCATCCAGCGTGATCTGAGCACCGAAGCGAGGGGCGAGCCGCAGGTAGACGGCGGTGAGGATGCGGAGGAAGTGCCCGTGCGCGACCAGGGCCACGTCACCCTCGGCCAGCGCCGGCAGGACCCGAGTGAGCACGCGGGATGCGCGGGCCGCGACTTCCTCGACGGTCTCGCCGGGTGTGGCGCCGCGGATCACACCGTGGGTGAAGGCGCTCCAGTCGTAGCCGAGCTCCTCACGGATGTCCTTCGTCGTGCGACCCTCGTATCCGCCGTAGTCCCATTCGACGAGAAGCGGATCGACCTCGGCGTGCAGACCGGCGAGCTCGGCCGTGCGCCGAGCGCGTTCGAGAGGTGAGGACAGCACGAGTGAGAAGTCGTAGTCGGCGACCAGCTGTCCTGCACCGCGGGCGAGATCTTCGCCTCGGGCCGTGAGCGGGATGTCGGTGAGCCCCGTATGCAGGCCCGCCTTCGACCATTCCGTCTCTCCGTGGCGCAGAAGCACGAGCTTTCCCGAGGGATTGTCGGGCGCAGGACGATCGGGCAGGGGGTCGTACTCGGGGAGCGCAGGCACACCGCAACCGTAGTCCGGACGCCTCCCGGGGCACAGCCCGGCCCGATCTGCGGACGTCGTCCCGTTCTGCGGGCAAAGGGGCGGCGTTCGTCCGCAGAACGGGGCCGGACCCGCGAAACGGGACGGGTGGATGCCGAAACGGGACGGGTGGATGCCGAAACGGGACGGGTGGATGCCGTGGCCGACCGGGCCGTGAGAGGGCGGAACCGGCTCAGACGAACGTGACGGTCTGCTGCAGGCGCGTCCGCACGTCGAACAACTCATTGCCGCCGATCGCCCGGGCGCCGGGCACGCCCTGGCGCAGCACCATCGCGAGCGCGCTGCGCCGCACGACCACGACGGGCACTCCACGACTGCTGCCGAGCGGCGTGACGGCCTGCGACAGGTCGTCGTCGGGGAGCACGATGATCACTCCGCCGAACTTCACCCGCGCGGCCTTGGCCACCGTGCGCATGCGCGAGAGCGCCGCGGTGACGGGTGCGCGGGTGCCCAGGCTCGGGCCGGTGATCTCACCGCGTCGGAAGCCGACGACGCCGCCGAAGTCCTCCGACATCACGCCGTACAGGCCCGACGGGCTGAGCACCACGTGGTCGAGCTTGTCGTCGGCATCCGCGCCTGTGGCCACGTCGTGCCAGACCGTGAAGCCCATGCCGAGCGCACTCACCGTGCGGGCGGTCGCCTCTTCTGCCAGCGCATCGGCGAGCAGTCGACGCAGGTCTCGCGGGGCCGAGCGGACCAGGGCGGGGTCGTACGGGTCGGGCACCTCGACGCCTCGGCCAGCCCATTCGCGGATCAGCGACAGGTAGCGCTCCCGCCGCCAGCCGCCCGGGTGGCCGTAGGAGCGTGCCCGGGGGCGCGTGTCGGTGCGCGTGGCCGACTGCGGGCGCCATCCGCTCCACTCCGGCTCCGACGGGATGCCGGGATGCGCACCGCTGCGGCGGTCGTACGCGGCGCGGCTCTCGGCGGTGCCGACGAGCTCCCACGCGCGCTGCACCTGGATGAACACGGCCGCGTCGCCTCCGGTGTCCGGGTGCGTCTCGCGGAGGCGGAGCCGGTACGCACGCCGCAGCTCGACGTCGTCGACCGACGGGTCCACCCCGAGGATCTCGTAGGCAGAAGCCGAGAGCGGGCTGTCGAACATCGCTCTCCTTCCGAGATCGCGGCATCCAGAATATCCGGCTGCCGTTGTGGATTCGCCTGATCACCGCGGGTGCGCGAGCGCTCGGGCGATCAGACGGGCACGTCGATGATGCGCTCGCCGCCGATCACCGGCACGACGGCTCCGGCGGACGCCGCCGCGATGTCATCCGCGAGTCGATCGAGCTCGTCTGCTGGTACCCAGGCCTCGAGCGTCGCCAGCGCACCGTACCGGGTGTCGCCGAGTGTCGCGCCATGATGCTGCACCCAGTCGCGCAGCAGGTTGTCGAAGCGTCCTGCATCCGCATGCGCGACGTTGATCGTGACCTGGGTGAGCGACTGCCGGTTCACGAGCGCCGCGAGATCCAACGCCTCAGACACCGCCGACGAGTACGCCCGCACCAGACCGCCGGCGCCGAGCTTCACGCCGCCGAAGTAGCGAGTGACCACCGCCACGACATCCGTGAGCTCGCGGCGGCGCAGCACCTCGAGCATGGGCACCCCGGCTGTGCCCGAGGGCTCGCCGTCATCCGACGACCGTGCCTGATCGCCGAGCAGACCGGTCACCATCGCGGTGCAGTTGTGTCGGGCATCCCACCACTGCTTGCGGAGGCGGGCGATCACGGCATCCGCCTCCTCGACCGACCCGACCGGCTCGACGGTCGCGATGAAGCGGGACTTCTTGATGACGAGTTCGTGCTCCACGGGCGCGGCGATCGTCGCCGGGTAGCTGCGGGGCGGAGTCATCCGCCTCAGACTACCCAGCGCCGGCGCCTGCTCAACGGTCGACGAACGACATCTGCTGCGGGTTGTAGCGGTCGCCCTGCACCCCGACGCGCGCCGCGAGCTCGTCGAGATCGGCCATCTCGTCGGCCGAGAGTGCGACGGCCGTCGCTCCTGCGTTCTCGGCGATGCGCGAGGTGCGCCTCGTGCCGGGGATGGGGACGATGAACGGTTCGCGGGCGAGCAGCCAGGCGAGCGCGATCTGGCCCGATGAGGCCTCCTTCGCCTCCGCGAGTGCGGTGACGTGACCCACGAGGGCCTGATTCGCGGCGCGGTTCGCCTCGCTGAAGCGCGGGATGGTGCCGCGGATGTCTCCGTCCGAGAAGGAGGTGGTCTGGTCGACCGTGCCGGTGAGGAACCCCTTGCCCAGCGGACTGAACGGCACGAAGCCGATGCCGAGCTCGGCGAGCGTGGGGAGCACCTCATCCTCGGGGTCGCGGGTCCACAGCGAGTACTCACTCTGCAGTGCGGTGACCGGCTGCACCGCGTGCGCGAGGCGGATCGTCGAGGCGGATGCTTCGGAGAGTCCGAAGTGACGCACCTTGCCCTCGGCGATCAGCTCACCGACCGTGCCGGCGACGTCGTCGATCGGCACTTCCGGGTCGACGCGGTGCTGGTAGAAGAGGTCGAGCACATCGGTGCGCAGGCGCCGCAACGACTCCTCGGCGACGCGACGGATCTGCTCGGGCCGGCTGTCGAGCCCGACGCTCTTGCCGTCTTCGATGCGCCAGCCGAACTTCGTCGCGATGACGACCTGGTCGCGGATCGGCTCCAGCGCCTCGCCGACGAGCTCCTCGTTGACGTAGGGGCCGTAGACCTCCGCCGTGTCGAAGAACGTCACTCCCTGGTCGAGTGCCGAACGCAGTACGGCGATCATCTCGTCGCGGCTGCCGGGATTCGGGCCGTAGCTCTGCGACATCCCCATGCAGCCGAGGCCGACGGCCGAGACCTCGAGTCCCTGTCCGAGTGTGCGAGTGTGCATGTCGAGTCCTTTCGTTGCGACTGACGCTACGCTCGCTCGCGGCGCTGAGGGAGGGCCTGTCGGAACCTCTCTCAGAGCCGCGTGAGTCGCCCCCGACTACTCGACCGAGTCGTCGCGCAGGTACGCGATGTGCTTCGCGTGACGCGTCAGGTGGTTCTGCGTCCTGCGCACGAACAGCCAGGCCACGAGCAGCAGCACGAACCAGATCGGCGTCACCAGCAGCGCGGTCAGCGTGTCGGGCTGCGTCGTGAGTGCCCACAGGATGAACACGAAGAACGCGAGCACCACGTAGACCATGAACACTCCGCCGGGCATCCGGAAGGTCGACGCGGCCACCTTCTCGGGGCGCCGGCGCCGGTAGACCAGGTAGCTGCAGAGGAAGATCGTCCAGACGAACATGAAGCACACGGCCGACACCGTCGTGACCATGTCGAAGGCCGTGCCGATGTCCTTGCCCGCGTAGAGCAGTACGACGCCCGAGAGCAGCAGGATGCACGACAGGAACAGTGCGTTCTGCGGCACGCGGCGCTTCGAGAGGCGGCCGAAGATGCGCGGGGCGTCGCCGTCCTTCGCGAGACCGAACACCATGCGCGAGGTCGAGTAGATGCCCGAGTTCGCGCTCGACATCGCCGAGGTCAGCACGACGAGGTTCACGACGGTCGCGGCGATGCCCAGGCCCGCGAGGGCGAACATCGCGATGAAGGGGCTCTCGCCGGCGACGTACTCGGTCCACGGGGTGACGGCCATCAGGATGACGAGCGCGCCCACGTAGAACAGCAGGATGCGGATCGGGATGGCGTTGATCGCCTTCGGCAGGTTCTTCTCGGGGTCCTTGGTCTCGGCCGCGGCCGTGCCGACGAGCTCGACACCGACGAACGCGAACACCGCGATCTGGAAGCCGGCGACGAAGCCCATGAAGCCGTGCGGGAACATGCCGCCGTGGTCCCACAGGTTGGCGAAGCTCGCCGTGCCGGCGTCGTGCTGGAAGCCGGTGAAGATCATCACGAGACCCGTGATGATGAGCGCGACGATCGCGACGATCTTGATGAGTGCGAACCAGAACTCCATCTCGCCGAAGGCGGCGACGGTGGGCAGGTTCAGGGCGAGCAGGATGACGATCACGAGCACGCCGGGGATCCACAACGGGATGCCGGGGAACAGCGCATCCGTGTATCCGGCGATCGCGATCACGTCGGCGACTCCGGTGACGACCCAGCAGAACCAGTACGTCCATCCGGTGAAGAAGCCGGCCCACGGGCCGAGCAGGTCGCTCGCGAAGTCGCTGAACGACTTGTACTTGAGGTTCGACAGCAGCAGCTCGCCCATCGCCCGCATGACGAAGAAGAGCATGAACCCGATGATCATGTAGACGAAGATCACCGAGGGGCCTGCGACCGAGATCGTCTTGCCGCTGCCCATGAACAGGCCGGTGCCGATCGCCCCGCCGATCGCGAGCAGCTGGATGTGTCGGTTGCTCAGCGCCCGCTTGAGGTGCTGCTCTTCTCCGTCGGCGGTTCCGTCCACCCCGACGGATCCTTCCGTGTTCTGTGCCGTCATCGTCGAACCTCCGGTGTTCCGTGCCGCGTCCCGCTGCGGCATCCTTCCGACCGTACTTGCCGATCGGGTATGGCAGTTAACCGAATCGATTCGATATCCTGGTTCGACCCCCGATCATCCCCCAGTTCTGCGAGCCGCTTCCTCCATGGCCACCTCTCTCACCACGGGCCGCCCGTGGCGTGTCATCCTCTCGTTCTCGATCCCGCTGCTGCTCGGCAACGTCGTGCAGCAGATGTACCAGTTCGCCGACGCCGTCGTCGTCGGCCGCCACCTCGGCGTCGAGTCGCTCGCGGCCGTCGGTGCCACGGGAAGCCTGCTCTTCCTGCTGATCGGCTTCGCCTGGGGCCTCACCAGCGGTTTCGCGATCCCGATCGCCCAGGCGTTCGGCGCGGGCGACGGTGCGGCGGTGCGACGGTCGGTCGCGACCGGCGTGATCCTGACCGGCGTCACGAGTGTCGTGCTGACGATCGTCGCGCCGTTGATCGCCGCCCCCGTGCTCGCGCTGCTGCAGACGCCGGCCGAGCTCATGCCCGAGGCGACCACCTTCACGCAGATCAGCTTCATCGGCGCGAGCGCGACGATGTTCTTCAACTACCTCTCGGCGATCATCCGCGCGATCGGCGACTCCCGCACACCGCTGATCTTCCTCACCGTGTCATGCGCGCTCAACGTCGGTCTCGTCGTGCTCATGGTCGGCCCGCTCGAATGGGGCGTCGGCGGAGCTGCGCTCGCGACCGTCGTCGCCCAGGCGGTCTCGGTCGCACTCTGCCTCGAGTTCGTGCGTCGCCGCCTGCCGATGCTGCACCTGCGCCGAGCCGACTGGCATGTCACGCGCGAGGACTTCCGGGAGCACCTGCGGCTCGGGCTCCCGATGGGCTTCCAGGCATCGATCATCGCGATCGGGACGCTCGTGGTGCAGGTCGCCCTCAACACCCTCGGCTCCGAGGCGGTCGCCGCCTACACGACGGCCTCCCGGGTCGACGGCCTGGCCGTGGCGTTCCTGTCATCGCTGGGCCTCGCGTCGTCGATGTACGCGGCGCAGAATCTCGGCGGACGCCGCCCCGACCGCATCCGCCGTGGTGTGATCGAGGGCACCTGGATGGCGATCGGCGCCGGTGTCGCGCTCGGCGCCCTCATCATCGCGTTCGGTGCGCCCATGGTGCGGCTGTTCGTGGGCGAGGGGTCCGACGAGGTCGTGCGGCTCGCGCACCTCATGCTCATCATCAACGGATGCGGCTACTGGGCGCTCGGGGTGCTCTTCGTGCTGCGCGGCGCGCTGCAGGGGCTCGGCCACACGCTCATCCCCACGGTCACCGGGGTGGTCGAGCTCGTGATGCGCGTGGGCGCGGCTCTCGTGCTCGGCGCGATGATCGGCTTCGAGGGCGTGGCGCTCAGCAACCCCCTGGCCTGGCTCGGCGCGATCGCCCTGCTGGTGCCGGCGTACGTGCGCGCCCACCGCGACCTCGGCCGCATGCCCGTCGACCCGATCGAGTCGACTGAGACGTCGACGATGGCGATCATCGGACCGACCGACGGCTCGATGGTCGTCGATGCGGTGGTCACCCAGCCGGTGCGCGTGATCAAGGCGTCGCGGTTCGCCCGGTTGAAGCGCCGCTGAACAACTCGTCACAGTTGCGGAACATCATCCTTGAGATGGATGCCCTGTATGCCGACACTTCGTAGTGTTGGTCATACGGAGAGTCCGTCTGACCGGGGGGTCGTGATGACGTCATCAAGAATGGCAAGCGAACTGGCATCGATACTGGTGCCGATCGGAGTGGTGGGGGCCGTGCTCGCGGCGCTGTGCGCGATCGTCGCCGGAGTCGCGATCATGCGCGGCGCGGCAGGACTCGCCGGTGGAGCCGTGGGTCTGTGGATCCCGAGCGCGATGCTCAGCTCGACGGCATCCTTCGCGAGCCAGTGGATGCCGCTGCTCGTGTCGGGCGTCGTGCTCGCCGCGATGCTCGTGATCGGCGCCGTCGTGCGCGCGATCGTGAGCGCCGGAGAACCGGCGCGTCAGGCCGCACGAACCGCACGGGCCGAGTCCCTCGCCGATGCGCCCGAGCCGCAGCCTGCTCCGCGCGCGACGACGGCACCGAGCACCGGATCCCAGCCCGCACTCGCCGGCTGAGCTCGCCGGCTGAGCCCGCGGGTGCGGCCTCAGCGGTAGTCGCGGTCGCGGTGCTGTGCGGCCTCGTCGCCCGAGGTCACGCGCTCGGCCTCTCTGGCGCGCAGCTCGACGCGGCGGATCTTGCCCGAGATCGTCTTGGGCAGCTCCGGGACGAACTCGATGATGCGCACCCACAGGTGCGACGAGAGCCGGTCGTGGGCGTACGCGAAGATCGACCGGGCGGCGTCCGCCTCGGCCTCCACCGCATCCGTGCGCAGGCACACGTAGGCCTTCGGTACCGCCAGTCGCGTCGGGTCGGGGCTGGGGATCACCGCGGCCTCGATCACGAGATCGTGCTCGAGCAGCACCGACTCGAGCTCGAACGGCGAGATCTTGTAGTCGGAGGCCTTGAACACGTCGTCGGCCCGCCCGATGTAGGTGAGGTAGCCGTCGGCATCCCGCTGGGCGATGTCGCCGGTGTGGTGGTAGCCGCCGACGCGCGATTCGGCCGTCTTCTCGGGGTCGTCGTAGTACCCGGCCATGAGCCCTGCGGGCGGATGCGCGAGGTCGAGCGCGATCTCGCCCTCACTCTCCGCGAGCTCGCCGGTCGCCGGGTCGAGCAGCACGACCGGGTAGCCGGGCAGTGGGCGACCCATGGATCCGACCTTCACGACCTGGCCGGGGGAGTTGCCCACGCACGCCGTCATCTCGGTCTGCCCGAACCCGTCGCGGATCGTTCCACCCCAGGCTTCACGCACCCGATCGATGACCTCGGGGTTCAGTGGTTCGCCCGCTCCGACGAGCTCGCGCGGCGGGTGGGTGAGCCGGCCGAGGTCGGCCTGGATCAGCATGCGCCACACCGTCGGCGGGGCGCAGAACGTCGAGACGTGGTGCGTGTCCATGACCTGCATGAGGGTGTTCGCGTCGAAGCGGTCGTAGTTGTAGACGAACACGGTCGCCTCGGCGAGGAACGGCGAGTAGAAGCTCGACCAGGCATGCTTCGCCCACCCCGGCGACGAGATGTTGAGATGCACGTCGTCGGGTCGAACGCCCAGCCACCACATGGTCGACAGGTGCCCGATCGGGTACGAGACGTGGGTGTGCTGCACGAGCTTCGGGCGACTGGTCGTGCCGCTGGTGAAGTACAGCAGGGCCGTGTCATCGGCGGGAGTCGCGGCATCCGGCTGGAACGTCGTCGGTGCATCGGAGGACTCGTCGAACCGAGCCCATTCGGCGGGGATGCCGTCGCCCACGCCGATGCGCAGCACGTCGGCGTCGATGTCGGCGATGCGCTCGGCGAGCGAGCCCAGGGTCACGATCGCACGGGCGCGGCCGTGCTCGACGCGGTAGGCGAGGTCGGATGCCGAGAGCAGCGTCGAGGTCGGGATCGACACCGCGCCGATCTTGGTGATCGCGAGCATCACCTCCCACAGCTCGATCGTGTTGCCGAGCATCACGATGACGTGGTCGCCTCGACGGATGCCGAGGCCGGTCAGCCAGGCGGCGACCTGGTCTGACCGTGCGGAGAGGTCGCCGTAGCTCCACGACTCGAGACTGAGGTCGGCCGAGACGATCTGCACGGCCGGGCGGTCGGGGGTCTCACCCGCGATGACGTCGAACCACTCGAGGGCGAAGTTGAACTCCGTGGGCGTCGGCCAGGCGAATCCTTCGCGAGCCGCCTCATAGTCCGTGGCATTCGCGAACAGGAAGTCGCGCATCTCTCGGATCGCGGTCGTGGCTGCGGTGGCGCTGCGGCTCATTCGGGGCTCCCTTGCTCGACGGACCACTCCATCTTCGAGCATGTCCGCGATCACCGCTCGCCGACGCACAGTCGACGACGGTTGTGGTATTCCGACAAGAAACTGAATCCCACCATCGATGGAACGTGGTTCCATGCGGCAAACCTGTGCGGAGCCTGCGAAGAGCGCCCATACACTCGCCGGTGGCAACGACGCCACTGACCCCGGGAGTCCTCAATGATGAGTGCAAAGCCCCACGCGCACGGAATCGGCATGCGCATCGCCGTGATCGTGCTCAGCCTGCTGCTGGCCGCGATGGTGATCCTGTTCTTCCTGACCACAGGCAAGATCGCCGCCGGAGCCGCCGAGCTCGCCGACGGCACGACCACGGCGCGCGACGGGTCGGCCGACCTCGCGGCCGGAGCCGTCGACCTGTCGTCGGGAGCCGACAAGCTCGCCTCCGGAACAGAAGACCTCGCCGCCGGCGCCACCAGCGCGCATGCGGGCTCGGAGAAGGTGGCGGCCGGTGCGCAGAGCGCATCGACCGGGGCCGCCGCGCTCGCTGAGGGCGCGGACACGCTCGCGGCCGGTGCCTCGAACGCCGCAGATGGTGCGGCGCGCCTCAGCTCAGGTGCACAGTCTGCGCTGTCGGGTGCTGATCGGCTCGAGGCGGGACTCACGAAGGCGGATGCCGGCGCGCAGACCGCACTCGACGGCGCTCAGCAGCTGTCGGACGGCGCGAAGGCCGTCGATGCCGGGTCGAAGAAGGTACTCGACGGCGCCCAGCAGGTCGCGGCGGGCGCCCAGCTCGCCGACGAGGGAGCTCAGTCGCTCGTCGGCGGCGCCCGCGACCTCACGGCAGGTGCGCAGGCCGTCGATGCCGGTACGCAATCGGTGCTCGACGGCGCGAAGAGCCTCGCGACCGGGGTCGCCGGGGCGCACCAGGTCGCCGGCCAGGTGCTCGGCGGTGCGACGCAGCTCAACTCGTCGCTCGCGGCTGCGGTCACCCCGCAGCTGCAGGCCCTCGCCAGCCCGGCGACCGCGAAGGCGATCACCGACGCCGCCCACGGAGCGCCGGCGAATGCGCAGCAGCTGGCTGACGCTGTGGCGCAGATGGCCGCCGCGGATCCGGCGAACACGCAGCTGCACGACCTCGCGGCTCTCGCAGCGGGAGTGGATGCGCAGGTCGACGGCATCGCGGGCGCTGCCGCCGCCGCGCCTCTGCTCGCCCAGGGCACCATCCAGGCCGCGGCCGGGGCTCAGCAGGTCGCCGGCGGTGCGAACGCACTCGTCAACGGCGACGCCGCGAAGGGGTGGCCGGGCACCGTCGCGCTCGTCGATCCGACCAAGGGCGCCCCGGCGTTCGTCTCGGGGGTGCAGGCGCTCAAGACGGGCACCTCCGGTGTCGCCTCGGGCGCTGCGAAGCTCGAGGCGGGTGCCGGTCAGCTTCAGAGCGGCACCTCGAAGGTCTCGGCGGGTGCCGCGGGCCTCGCCGACGGCGCACAGCCGCTGAGCGCGGGAGCGACCCGACTGTCCGGTGGCGCGCTGAGGCTGGCCGCGGGCCTCGAGCCGCTGAAATCAGGAACCGCAGACCTCTGGGCCGGAGCTGATCGCCTCGCTGCAGGGCTCGACACGCTCTCCGCCGGGGCCACGTCTCTGCATGACGGCACCGTGCGGCTCAGCTCGGGAGCGACGACTCTCGATGAAGGGGCCACAAGGCTCGCGGAGGGCACCGCGACCCTGAAATCCGGCGCGTCGGAGCTCAGCACGGGCGTCGGCGAGCTGTCGGCCGGAGCGGCGACGGTCGCCGCGGGAACAGGCGACCTGGCCGACGGCGGAGACAGACTCGAAGCCGGCGCCTCCGACCTCGCCGACGGAAACGGTCTGATCGCCGACGGGTCAGGGACACTCGCGACGGCCACAGCCGGTGCCGCACCCTCGATGCTGCCGTGGATGCTCGGCATCGCGCTGGTCGGACTCATCGCCCTGGGCTTCTGGATCGGCCACCGCGTCAGTCACAGCCGCGCGACGGACTGAGTCCGTCCGGGCGTGAGCCCGTCGCACCGCGCTCCCGGAAGGAGATCTCTCGTTCAGAAGGACCGGATCCACAGGACGGTCCTGTGAAGCGAGAGATCTCCTTCCGGGCGCACGTCCCGGTGGCTTCGCCGCAGCCACTCGGTGGGTGGCACAGCGCAGCCTCACGAGATGCCCGAATAGGCGTGGAGTCCTTTGAAGAAGATGTTCACGACCGTGAAGTTGAAGAGCACGGCAGTGAAGCCGATGATCGACAACCACGACGAACGCGCACCCCGCCACCCTCGAGTGGACCGGGCATGAATGTATCCGGCGTACACGACCCAGATGATGAACGTCCACGTCTCCTTCACGTCGAAACCCCAGTAACGGGTCCAGGCGCTGTGCGCCCAGATCGCCCCCGCGATCATGGTGAAGGTCCAGAGGACAAAGCCGTACGTAGTGCACCGGTACGCGAGAGATTCCAGCCTTTCGCTGGACGGTACAGTGCGCAGCGCTCGGGCCAATCTTCCGTTCGCGGCTGCGTGTGCGGCGGCTTCACGTCGAGCCTGGAGGAGCTGAACGACAGACAGCGATGCGGCGATGGCGAACATCGCCGTGGCGAGCGACGCCACGAGTACGTGGATGACGAGCCACACCGACTTCAGGGGCTCAGCGAGCGGGGTCACCTCGACATAGAAGCCGGCCGTTGCGAGTCCGAGCAGAGCGACGACCAGGCCGGTGAGGAATGTGCCCAGGAAGCGCAGATCGATCCGGATGAGACATACGAGGTAGACCAGCACGATCAGGAGCGTTCCGGTCATCGCGAATTCGTAGAGATTCGACCAGGGCACCCGCCCGCTGGCGAGACCTCGGAGAAGCGCCCCAGCAAGATGGCACCCGAAACCCAGGACTGTGAGCGAGGTGCCTATTCGTGCATGGATCGAACGCGTGCGGAGATCAGAAGCGGTCTCATCTGAGCGTTTTGCAAGGTCGAAACCGTAAAACAGGAATGCCAAGACGTAGATCGCGATCGCTGTCCACACGCAGAGAAGGGATAGCGTATCGGCGCTCATGATCGGACCAGATTAGGAGCACGCCGTCGCCCACGGCGTGCGCACAGCCACGCAAAGGCCGGTATTCCAGAATGGAATTATCGAGATATCGTCGCGGCCGAATTGGCGAGATCCGCAGATCCGAGTCGCCGCCTATGGCAGGCGGATGGTCCCCGTGGCGATGCGCTCGGTCGGCATCCGATCGCGGTTGTAGGTGATCTCGTTGTAGCCGTGCGGCGTGGGCATCCCGTCGTCATCCAGACTCACGAAGACGATCTTCTCGATCGTGAGGATGCGCTTGCGGGTGATCATGTTGCGGGCGACCGCCCGCATGGTCAGAGACGTGGTGCCGAAGTGCGTCGCCTGCAGACCGATCTCGATCAGGTCGCCCTGCACGGCCGACGCCTCGAAGTTGATCTCCGAGATGTGCTTCGTCACCGCACGGTAATTGCCCAGCTGCACGATCGCGTAGATCGCCGCCTCCTCGTCGATCCACTTCAGCAGGCTCCCGCCGAACAGCGAGCCGTTCGCGTTGAGGTCTTCGGGGCGCACCCATTTGCGGGTGCGGAAGTTGATGCCGTCCTCGGACCACTGCCACTCGGGTGTCTTCTGCTTCGCCATGCTCCGAGGGTAGGAGCCTCGTGAGTCGGGGGTGTTACGCGGGGATTCCGGAGCGATCTGCCTCAGGCGGATCTGCTCCGGGCGGATACCGCCGCGCACGGCCTCGCGGCGGCGGATGCTGAGGTCATGAGCGAAGAGAACCCCATTCCGCAGTTCGGCCCCGAAGCCCGACGAGCGCTGTTCCACGAACGCGTCCTGGTGCTCGACGGCGCCCTCGACGACGACAACGGTACGCTGCTGATGACGCAGCTGCTGACGCTCTCGGTCGAGGATCCGACCACCGACATCGCCCTCTGGATCCACTCGCCCGGCGGGTCCGTCCCCTCCATGCTCGCGATCCGCGACCTGATGAGGCTCGTGCCGAACGATGTCTCGACCCTCGCACTCGGGCTCGCGTGCAGCGCCGGGCAGTTCCTGCTGTCGGCCGGCACGAAGGGCAAGCGCCGGGCCCTGCCGCACGCACGGATCCTCATGCACCAGGGGTCGGCGGGAATCGGCGGCTCGGCGGGAGAGATCGAGACGCAGGCCGACGACCTGCGCCACATGCGCGACACGGTGCTCGGACTGATCGCCGACGACACCGGACAGTCCGTGGATCGCATCTTCGAGGACTCGTTGCACGACCGCTGGTACACGGCGACGCAGGCGAAGGACTACGGGTTCATCGACGAGATCGTGGGCTCGCTCGCCGACCTCATGCCGCGCCGCCGTGCCCGGGTCGGGCTGGGGGTGAGCGCATGAGCGGCTACACGATCCCGAACGTGATCGCGCAGCATCCGCGCGGCGATCGGGCCATGGACGTCTACTCGCACCTGCTCGCGGAGCGGGTGATCTACCTCGGCACCGGGATCGATGCGGGAGTCGCGAATGCCCTGATCGCGCAACTGCTGCATCTGGATGCCGACAGTCAGGATTCCGGCATCCAGTTCTACATCAACAGCGAGGGCGGCGACCCCGGCGCGGCGCTCGCGATCTACGACACGATGCAGCACATCCGCCCGCCCGTGGCGACGACCTGCGTCGGGCAGGCGATCGGACCCGCCGCGCTGCTCGTCTCCGCTGGAGCACCGGGGCAGCGAGCAGCACTCGCGCATGCTCGGATCGTCCTGCATCAGCCGGCCGGGCAGTCGCGGGGGGCGATCCCTGACCTGATCCTGGCGGCCGACGAGGTCGTGCGCGTGCGCTCGGATATGGAATCGATCCTCGCCAGGCACAGCGGACGATCGCTGGCCGAGCTGCGCACCGACACCGACAGGGATCGCGTCTTCACGGCATCCGCTGCCCTCGACTACGGACTGATCGACACGGTGCTGGGGGAGCGGGCCGGCTGACCACCCACCGCGAAGGACACGGCCCGTCAGGCGGCGAGGGCGAAGGCCCCGCGCGAGGCAGGCACCGCAGCGGATGCCGGAGCCGCCGTGACCTGACGCAGCTCGTCGGCGACGGCGCTCGTCAGCTCGATGAGCGAGGTGTCGAGGGCGCCCGCGATCGCGGCGATCATCTCGCTCGACGGCTCCTTGAGTCCTCGCTCGACCTCAGAGAGGTACTGGGGCGAGACTCCGGCGTTCTCAGCCGTCTCGGTCAGCGTCTCATCGCGCCCGTGTCGTCGTCGACGCAGCTGGTCGCCGAGCATCTGTCGCCACAGCGGTTCGGGCTCGCTGGGGCGAGGGCGGGCAGGACGAGGTGCGCGGGAGAACGGGACGAGGTCGGCCATGCCTCACGATAATCCGCCGTCAGCGGATGATTCGAGTCGTTCTGCTCTGAGCAGAACGGCTCAGCCCAACGGCAGAGCCCCGTCGTCGACGACCTTGCGCATCACGAGCGTCGAGCTGAGGCGCTGCACGCCGGGGAGGGCGGTGAGCTGCTCGTCGTACAGGCGCTGGAAGTGTTCGAGGTCGGCGGCGACGACGCGCAAGAGGTAGTCGGGGTCGCCGAACAGGCGGTGCGCGAGCGTGATGTTCGGGATGCGGGTCACGGCCTCCTCGAACGGGATGATCGAGTCGCGGTTCGCCTCCTTCATCGTGACGAAGACGAGGGTCTCGAAGCCCAGACCGAGAGCCTGGGGCGAGAGGGTCGCGTGGTATCCGGTGATGACTCCGGAGCGCTCCAGTTCGCGCAGTCGGCGGTGGCAGGGAGAGACGCTGAGCTGCACCCGTTCCGCGAGCTCGGTGATGCTCAGGCGTCCGTCGCGCTGCAGCTCGGCAAGAATCTTCCGGTCGATCGCGTCCATGCTCAAGATTCTTGCGCAGAATGGCTCCCGCTGTGCAAACAACGCAAACACCTTCCGTCGCTTCCCTCCTAGAGTTGCCTCCGCACACGGGAACGACGAAAGAGAACAGTCATGGCCATCACCGCGATCACCGCCTTCTGGGGTGTCTCGATGCTCTTCGTCATCACCCCCGGTGCCGACTGGGCCTTCGCGATCTCGGCCGGCCTGCGCCGTCGCGCAGCTCCCGCCGTGCTGGGGATGCTGTCGGGCCACGTGCTCGCCGTGATCATCGTCGCGGCCGGAGTCGGAGCGCTCGTCGCCCGGTATCCGCTCGCCCTCACCGTGCTCACCGTCGCCGGTGCGCTCTACCTGGTCTGGCTCGGCATCGGCACCCTGCGTGCACCCGCCGTGATCCGCGAGGGAGCCGAACTCGTCGAGGCCTCGCCGGGCCGATGGATGCTGAAGGGATTCGGCATCAGCGGACTGAACCCCAAGGTCACGCTGCTCTTCCTCGCGATCCTCCCGCAGTTCACTGCACCGACCTCGGCGTGGCCGGTCTCGATGCAGATCGTGATGCTCGGCGCCGTGCACCTGGTCGGCTGCGCAGCCGTCTACTTCGCCGTCGGGTTCGGCGCAGGGTCCGTGCTGCGCGCTCGTCCGACCGCGGCGCGCATCGTGAGCATCGTGTCGGGCCTCGCGATGATCGGGATCGGTGCGGTGCTGCTCGTCGGACAGCTGTTGCGATGACGCCGTTCTACGATCCGATGGTGACCGCATACTTCGAGCGCCTCTCCGCCACCGCCTTCCATGCCACCGAGGCGGTGCAGGGAGCGTGGAACACCTCCGAGCAGCACATCGCACCGACCATCGGACTGCTGGCACACCTCGTCGAGACCGACCGCGATGCGCGGCGCGACGACCCGCTGGTCCTGGCCCGCGTCTCGTACGACATCCTCGGCGTCCTGCCGATCGATGCGGTCGACGTCGAGATCCGAGTGATCCGTCCGGGGCGCACGATCGAACTCGTCGAGGCGACGCTGAGCCACGCCGGTAGGCCGGCGGTGATCCTCCGAGCCTGGCTGATGCAGACCGCCGACACGACAGCGATCGCGGGTGGCGCGCTGCCGGTCATGCCCCCGCTCGACTCGCACGCCGAGTGGCAGGCCGGCGCGGTGTGGCCGGGTGCCTTCGTGCGCTCGGGCGACTTCCGTCACCGCGAGGATGAGCCGGGCCGCGCCTCCGCGTGGGTGCGACCCCATCACCCGCTGCTCGCCGATGAGCGGGTCAGCCCGACGGCACGCGCCCTCGGGGTCGTCGACCTCTCCAACGGCATGACTCCGCGAGTTCCGATCGGCTCGGCGTTCTTCCCGAACGTCGACCTCACGGCCCACCTGTTCCGCGAACCGGACGAAGGCTGGATCGGGCTCGACACGACCGTGACGTTCGGCGCCAACGGGGTCGGCGTCACCCACTCGGTGCTGAACGACGAGGCAGGGCCCTTCGGCGTCTCCGTGCAGAGTCTCACCGTGCGACCGGTCGCGCCGCGCGACTGAACGCAGGCGTCAGGCCCCGGCGCGATCCGCCACCGCGGAGTCTGTGCCGGAAGACGCGGATGCCGCAGCATCCGTCGCCGCCCAGCTCGCGAGCATCCGCAGCTTCTCCTCGGACGCTGACCCCGGCTCTGCCGTGTACGTCGACATCTGCAGCCCCGGATCAGCCGGAAGCTCGAACGCCTCGTAGGTGAGCTCCATCTCGCCGACGACGGGGTGGTTGATCCGCTTGACGCCGCTGCGGTGGAAGCGCACGTTGTGCGCGGCCCACAGGGTGCGGAATCGTTCGCTGCGGGTCGACAGCTCTCCCACGAGATCGGTGAGCTTGCGGTCGAACGGATTGCGCCCGGCCTCGCCCCGCATCGCGGCGACCAGCTCCTGCGTATTGCGCTCCCACTCGGGGTAGAACTCCTGCGCCGCAGGGTCGAGGAAGGCGAAGCGGGCGCTGTTCGGCACCTGGGTCGTGAAGAGCGGCGCATAGAGCGCGCGGCCGAGCGCGTTCGCGGCGAGGTAGTCGAAGTAGTTGTTGCGCACGATCGCGGGTGCCTCGGTCATCGCGTCGAGCAGGCGCAGAATGCTGGGCCGCAGCGTCTCGACCTTCTTGCGCGGCTTGCGGGTGACCGGTGACGCGTTCGCCGTGCGGGCGAGGTCGAACAGGTGCGCCGTCTCGGCCTCGTCGAGCTGCAGGGCCCGGGCGAGCGCGTCGAGCACGCTGTCGGAGACACCGGACAGATCGCCGCGCTCGAGTCGGGTGTAGTAGTCGACGCTGACGCCGGCGAGCAGCGACACCTCTTCGCGCCGGAGCCCCGGAACGCGGCGGTTGCCGCCGTACGCGGGCAGGCCTGCCTGATCGGGAGTGATGCGGTCGCGCCTCGACGAGAGGAATTCGCGCACCTCGTTGCGGGTGTCCATGTCTTCGACGGTACGCCCCCGTGCCGGACGAAGGGAGGTACTGGCAGTACCGGGGAGGGCCGTCACTGCCCCCGATCCAGGGAGCGTCGTGCTCGAGGCTTTCAGTCGGGAGGCCTCTGATCGGACTCAGAGGGCCGCAGTCACGCCCGGGAGCAGCTTGGTCAGGATCGTGCCGAGCTGCTCCCGCTCGTCCTCGGTGAGCGGATCGAACACGAGCTCGCGGATCTGCGCCACGTGAACGGGAGCTGCCCCTCGGAGCAGCTCGCGACCGGCATCCGTGAGCGCGGCCGTCAGCGTGCGCTTGTCGCTGCTGCAGGAGGTTCGCGTGACCCAGCCGCGCTCCTCGAGCGAGTCGATCGCGTGACTGAGCCTGGACCTGCTGAGTCCGGCGATCTGCGCGAGCTCTGTCATCGGGATGGGCCGTTCGTCCTGCCCGGCCAGAGAGACGAGGATCGCGTAGTGCGCGTGCTTGAGACCCGTCTCAGCCTTCAGCGCCCGATCGAGCACCTGCGGCAGCAGCTGCACGAAGCGGATCGTCGGCAGCCACGTCTGCATCTCGGCATCGTCGAGGCGCCGCTCGCTCACGGCGCTCACGGGGCGCTCGCTGACGACGGCTGCGCTCATCACGCGGCGGACAGATCGAGCGTGTGCGAGGTGTGGTCGCGCTTGGCCTCGAGGTATCGGTGGTTCGCGTCCGAGAGGTGCACACCGGTGCGCACCTGCTCGGTGACACGGATGCCGAGCGACTCGAGCTGGGCCGCCTTGTCGGGGTTGTTGCTCAGCAGGCGGATGCTGTCGGCCCCCACCGCCTGCAGCATCTGCGCCGCGACGGTGTAGTCGCGCTCGTCCTCGCCGCGGCCGAGCGCCACGTTCGCCTCGTAGGTGTCGAGGCCTGCGTCCTGCAGGGCGTAGGCGTCGAGCTTGGCGTACAGGCCGATGCCACGACCCTCCTGGCGCAGGTACAGCAGGAACCCGCCCTCCTCGGCGATGCGCTCGACGGCCTCCCGCAGCTGCGGACCGCAGTCGCAGCGCTCGGATCCGAAGACATCGCCGGTCAGGCATTCGCTGTGCGGGCGCACGAGCGGAGCATCCCCGCCGTCCGCCATGCGCTCGAGGGCGCCCTTCCAGTCGCCGAGGCCCAGGAGCAGGTGCTCGCGGCCGTCGACCAGACCGTCGAAGGTGACGACATCCGCCGCGGTGGAGAAGCCGTCGGCGAAGCGCATCGGCACGCGCACCCGCGTCCGCTCTGCAGCCACCGGGACGACGGTTGAAGTTTCAATCATGTGGGGTGAAACGCGATATGCCGGTGTCTATTCCCGTGAAAGGAGTTTTGTCAGAACCTCCCGAGCCGGCTCGATGAGGCGTTGACTGGAGTCACAAGACCGAAGGAGCACCACTCATGCGTGGAGTAGTCATGTACGCGCCCGGCGACGTTCGCGTCGAGGATCGCGAGAAGCCGACCATCACCCGCCCGACCGATGCCGTGATCCGGATCGCCGCGACCTGCATCTGCGGATCCGACCTGTGGCCCTACCGGGGCGCGAACGAGGTCGATCACGACCCGATGGGTCACGAGTACGTCGGTGTCGTCGAGGAGATCGGCGCCGATGTGAAGACCGTGAAGGTCGGCGACTTCGTCGTCGGGTCATTCATGGCCTCGGACAACACCTGCGAGATCTGCCAGGCCGGATACCAGTCGCGCTGCGTGCACGTCGTGCCGATGGGTCGCTACGGCACACAGGCCGAGTACTCGCTGATCCCGCACGCCGACGGCACGCTTGTCGCGACGCCGGGGCAGCCCGACGCCGATCTGATCCCGTCGCTGCTCGCGGCATCCGACGTGCTGGGCACCGGCTGGTTCGCCGCCGTCGCCGCCGAGGTCGGGCCCGGCAAGACCGTCGCCGTCGTCGGTGACGGGGCGGTGGGTCTGCTCGGCATCCTCGCTGCTCGTGAACTCGGCGCCGAGCGGATCATCGCGATGAGCCGTCATGCCGACCGCCAGGCGCTGGCACGCGAGTTCGGCGCGACCGACATCGTCGAGGAGCGCGGAGACGAGGGCGTGGCCCGCATCAAGGAGCTCACGAACGGGCTCGGCGCGCACTCGGTGATCGAGGCGGTCGGCACGCAGGAGTCGATGATGCAGGCGATCCGCGCCACCCGAGCCGGCGGTCATGTCGGATTCGTCGGCGTCTCGCACGACGTCGCGCTGCCCGGTGAGGAGATGTTCTACTCCGCGGTGCACCTGCACGGCGGCCCGGCTCCGGTGCGCCGCTTCCTCCCCGAGCTGATCCAGCTCATCTGGGACCGCGAGATCGACCCCGGCAGGGTGTTCGATCTCACGCTTCCGCTCGAGGAGGCCGCAGAGGGCTACCGCGCCATGGACGAGCGCCGCGCCACCAAGGTGCTGCTCACGGTCTGAGGCCACCCGTGACAGCCCGACCCCGCGACAGAGGAGACGACATGCACATCGAAGACCGCAACCCGACCGTGAAGAACCCGCCCGAGTGGTTCACCGGCGACGTCTGGCTCGACCCGATCATCGCCCCGCACGACGCGGACCAGCGGATGTCGGGAGGACTGGTCCGGTTCGCGCCCGGCGCCCGCACGGGGTGGCATTCGCACGCGCGCGGCCAGTACCTGCGCGTGACCGAGGGCATCGCGCTCTGCGGCACCCGCGACGGCACCGTCGTCGAGGCCCGGCCCGGCGAGACGATCTACACGCCGCCGGGGGAGGAGCACTGGCACGGTGCCGCCGAGGACTGCTTCATGCAGCACCTGGCGCTGCTCGAGGGGGCGGATGACCCGAGCACGACCACGACGTGGCTCGAGCACGTGAGCGACGAGGACTACCGCCGGCGCTGAACCGCTACTCCGGCTGAGGTGCTGGGGCCGGCTCCGATTCGGGAGCCGGTTCCTGCTCGCGGCGGCGCACGAGCTTGAGCTCGCTGGCCAGGATGCCGAGCACGACGAGTGCGCCGCCGATCAGCGCCGTGACGGGCAGGCGTTCGCCCGCGATGCGCCCGATCGCCGCTGCCCACACGGGCTCACCCGCGTAGATGATCGTGGCGCGCGTCGGCGATACCGACTTCTGCGCCCAGTTCATCGTGAGTTGGATGATGCAGCTCGCCGCCCCGAGCCCGACAGCGCAGCCGACCCAGATCCAGGAGAACTCGGGAAGCCCCTCGCCGACCACCGGCATCGTCAGGATGCCGAGCACGCCCGCGGTGAGCAGTTGGATGATCGTGATCCGGCCGAGGTCGATCCTGCCGGCGAACACGCTGATCAGGATGATCTCGGCCGCGATCGGCAGCGTGCTGATCATGGTGAGGATCTCGCCCGACCCCAGCGTGAGGGCGAACGCGTCGGGGCCGGCGATGAGCATCAGCCCGAGGAAGGCGAGCCCGGCGCCCACGAATGCCATGGCCGGTGGGCGCTTGCGGAACACCGCCCACTGGGCGAGCGGCACGAGCGGGATGTACATCGCCGTGATGAAGGCCGACGTGCTCGAGTCGATGGTCTGCAGTCCGACGGTCTGCAGTCCGTAGCCGAGGTAGATCATCACGCCGATCGCGACCCCGGCTCCGATGTCGCGCCAGCGGATGCCGCGGAGCGCCCTGCGGAAGATGACGACACTGATCAGACCGGCGACCAGGAAGCGGATGCCGACGAAGAACCAGGGCCCTGAGTGCTGCATCGCCCAGTGCACGAGCAGGAACGTGCTGCCCCACACGGCCGTGACGGCGATGAGGGCGACCTCCTGCCGACGCAGGCTCATCCAGCGGAATCGAGTGGACATGCTGTCCTTTCCCGACGCGGCCCGGACGAGCTTATCGCCGCGCGCGCATCCGCTTCGAATCATCCCTCTTCCGCTTTCGAATCGCGTGACCGGCCCGATGTGACGACGGACTACGGTCAGGCGCGCGATTCCAACGGCGTCTCGATAGCCTCGCCTCATGAGCAACTTCGTGAGCGTCGACGAACTGAATGAGCTGCGGGCGTCCGAGACGCCGGTCCGAGTGATCGACGTGCGCTGGCGACTCGACCGTCCTGACGGGCACGCCGACTATCTCGGGGGTCACATCCCGGGAGCCGTCTACGTTCCGCTCTCCACCGAGCTCGCGACGCACGGTGAGCCGTCGGAGGGGCGCCACCCGCTGCCCTCCACCCGGACGCTGCAGGATGCTGCGCGCCGCTGGGGCGTCAACCAGGGTGATGTGGTCGTGGCTTACGACGATGCCAAGGGTCTCAGCGCGTCGCGCGCCTGGTGGCTGCTGCGACAGGGCGGCGTCGATGTGCGCGTGCTCGACGGCGGCATCCGCGCCTGGACGGCAGCCGGCCTGCCGGTCGCGACCGACGATGTGCAGGTCGAGCCGGGTGACGTCGTCCTCGACGAGATCGGTGCCGACGCGATCTCGATCGACGAGGCGGCCTCGTTCCCCGAGGCCGGCGTGCTGCTCGACGTGCGGGCCCCCGAACGCTATCGGGGCGACCACGAGCCGCTCGACCCCGTCGGCGGCCACATCCCCGGCGCCCTCAACGTGCCGATGGCGGCTCACCTGAACGCCGAGGGCAAGATCCTCGACGTCCACACGCTTCAGGCCACCTTCGCGGCTGTCGGCGTCACCGAGGGAACCCCGGTCGCGGCGTACTGCGGCTCCGGCATCACGGCGGCGCACACCGCACTGGTGCTCGACGAGGCCGGTATCGAGGCGAAGGTCTTCCCGGGGTCGTGGAGTCAGTGGTCGAACACGCCCGGTCGCCCTGTGGCTGTGGGCGAGCAGCCCGGCTGAGCGTCAGCCTTCCGGGTGGGGTGGTGTCGATCGAAGGAGTGGTCAGCGCCCGTCGGCGTAGCTCCAGGAGACGCCGAGCAGCCCGGGGCCGAAGGCTCGGCGCACCTGGTGCACCGAGTTTCGACCCTCGAGCGACAGCTCGGTCGTCTTGATGCCCGCCGGCGTCTCGGCGCGCTCCTCGATGCGGTCGGGCAGGGCATCCGGGTGGAACCGGGTCCAGACCAGCAGCTCGCGGCACTGCCGGGCGACGGCGTGACCGGTCTCGCGCTGCGGCGGATAGCCCGGTGGGTACTCGACGGACCACTCCACCATCGACGTGCTCGGAGCGGTCAGTGGCACGTCGAGCTCGAACAGCACGCCGTGCACCTCGCCGTTCGGATGCGAGTAGCGGGCCGCGATCCTTCCTCCCGCCACGGCGCTGATGATCGGGGCGGGAGTGCTCACGCCCGGGGTCATCTCGAGGAAGGGGATCGAGGAGACCGTCCCGACGGTCGACTGTACGATGCTGCGCGTGATCGAGTACGACACGTTGCCATCGGCATCCACATCCGTGACCGAGTGCGTCGTCAGCTCGCGAGAGGTGTCGGGGTACTCGGCGCCGAGGGCGGCGAAGGCATCCTTCACCGCCTGCTCGAGCTCCTGCTCGTCGAGCGGGAACTGATTGGGGCCGAGCGGTCCGGTGCGGTTCGTGGTGCCGAGCAATGCCGTGAGGGATCCGGGCTCGAGGTGCAGCAGCTGCTCGATGTCGCTGAGGGCCGCCATCGACTGGGCGCCTTCGGGGCGACGGGCTCCGGAGCGCCAGTAGCTGAGCGTCGCCATCGAGACGCTGTTTCCTCGGGCGCGCAGCTGTTCGTGCAGTCGCGCCAGAGTCAATCCACGTGCATTGATCGCGTCACGGAACGACGCTGCGAATACATCGGCATATCGGCGAATGCCACTTTCCATACTCATCACAGCACCCCCTCCGGTATGTGAAGAACCGAGCCCTACAGTGAGCTTACGACCACACCGGCATCGCGTAGGGGACGAGGTGCTATTTCTGGGGTCAGCTGGGCAGAGCAGTCGTGGGCAGGGTGCCCGACCTCACGACCGATCGGCCTATAACGCAGTGTCGCCCCCGTCGCTGCGTTCTGTCGCGGGGCCTGATGATCGATCTGGGGAGATCCATCGGGCCCCGCGAACACTTCTCGGCCCTCTCGCTTCGGCGTTCGCCCACTCCGAACCCCCGCGTAGACTGGGGTGAACACCCCGGAGGACCTCGATCGTCATGTCTGCCCCTGCCCGCGCGTTCACCGTGCGTCACGTCCAGTTGCTGCGCGCGCTCTTCGCCGCCGCCGCAGCCGTGATGATCACCTTCTCGCCCGACCACTCGGCGGCCGTGGGGCTCTCCGTCTTCAGCGGCTACGTGCTGACGACCGCTCTCGTGATGATCGTCGCCGCCTGGCTCGTCTTCCCGGCCGGCCACCGCTGGCCGTCGGTCGTTCTGGCGCTCCTGGGCTTCGCCGCGGGGATGACGGCGGGAGTGCCTGCCTGGCGCACCGACGACGTCTTCTTCGTGGTCGTGATCGCGTGGGCGGTCGCCACCGGAATCGTCGAGCTGGTCGTCGGCCTGCGCGGACGCCGTTCGGGCGACCCCACGGCACGCGACTCGATCACTCTGGGTGCCTTCGGCCTGCTCCTCGCCGTCCTCCTGCTCGCGATCCCCGCCGGCTTCGTGCAGCAGTACACGATCAAGGGCGCGGGCGAGTTGGAGCTCACCGGCATCATCCTGGGCGTCGGCATGTTCGGCGGGTACGCCGCCATCGTCGCCGTCTTCCTCGGCATCGCCGGACTCACCCCGCAGCGCGCCGATGCCGTCGCCGATGCCTCAGCAGCCGAGAACGACCCTGCCCCCGCCGGGCACGGAGGAGACCGATGAGCGACGAGAAGCCCACCCGGCGCGACATCCTGCGTCCGCTGCACCTGCTGGGCATCGCCCTCGGATGCGGTGTCTTCGCCGCCGTCGTGACCCTCGTGGCGACCGGTGCCTTCACCTCACGGGTGAACACCGCCATCGCGAACGGCACCTACGACGGCCTCACCCCGATCGCTCTCGGCCTCGTGGTCGGCGGCGGAGCGTTCATCGTCACGCTGCTGTTCCTGGCGATGCTGATCCTCGTGGTCGATCCGGCCGAGGTCACCAAGACCGTCGACCGCCCCGTGCTCTACGAGCCCGAGACGCCCGACGAGCCCGACTCCGACAAGCCGGGGCGCACGTCCTCCTCGTCCTGACTCGCACCGTTTCCTAGACGCACCGTCTCCTGACTCCCGGCGTCATCTCCGCAGTCGCGCGACCGGGGCCCTCCGACATCCGTCCGGAATAGTCCAGGCGTCCGACCGCTTGTGCCTGTAGTGACTGCCTCGATCGACCGCGCCTCCGTCGGACTCCGTTCCGCGCGCGGCCCCGTGCTCGGGGCGCTCATGCTCGCGACCGGCCTCATCGCGATCGACGCGACGATCCTCGCGACGGCGGTGCCCAGCATCGTCCGCGATCTCGGCAGCTATCAGCAGTTCCCGTGGCTGTTCTCGGTATACCTGCTCGCGCAGGCGGTCAGTGTGCCGATCTATTCGCGCTTCGCCGACACCGTGGGTCGCAAGCCGATCATCCTGCTCGGCATCGGGCTGTTCCTCCTCGGGTCTCTGCTTTCGGGGTTCGCGTGGAGCATGACGGCGCTGATCGTCTTCCGCATCATCCAGGGTCTCGGCGCCGGGGCCGTCGCGCCGATGTCGATGACGATCGTCGGCGACATCTACACGGTCGCCGAGCGCGCCAAGGTGCAGGGCTACATCGCCTCGGTCTGGGCGATCTCGTCGGTCGTCGGTCCCGCACTCGGCGGGATCTTCGCCCAGCTCGACGCGTGGCGCTGGATCTTCTGGGTCAACATCCCGCTGTGCCTGATCGCGGCGTGGATGCTGCTGCGCAAGTACCACGAAGAGAAGCAGACGCAACGGCACAGCATCGACTACGCCGGAGCCGTCCTTCTCACGGTCGGACTCACGGGGCTGATCCTCGGGATGCTGGAGGGCGGCAACGCTTGGGCGTGGGTCTCCGCGCCGAGTGCGATCTGCTTCGGCCTCGGAGCCCTGGCGTTGATCGCGTTCGGGCTCGTCGAGAGGCGGGCCGCCGAGCCGATCGTCGACCTGCGGCTGGCCGCTCGTCCGCTGATCCTCACGACGACGATCGTGTCCCTGGGCATCGGAGCGCTGATGACCGGCGTCACGAGCTTCGCGCCCGCCTACCTCGAAGGGTCGATCGGCATCGCCCCGCTGCTGTCGGGGCTCGCGGTGGCGGCCCTCACGCTCGGATGGCCGCTCGCCGCGGCGAACGCGGGGCGCCTGTATCTGCGCATCGGGTTCCGCCGCACCGCCCTCACGGGCATGTCGATCACGGCCGTCGCGGCGATCGCTCTCGCGGTGGTCTCGCCGTGGCCGAACCCGTTCTCGATCGCGGCCGTCGCCTTCGTGCTCGGCTTCGGCCTGGGGTGGAGCGCCGCGCCCACGCTCATCGCCGCCCAGGCCTCGGTCGGCTGGGGTGAGCGAGGGGCCGTCACCGGCATGAACGCCTTCGCGCGGTCGGCGGGAAGCGCGCTCGGAGTGGCCGTGTTCGGGGCGATCTCGAACTCGGTCATCGCCCAGGGCGCCGGCCCCGAAGACCCGGCGACGATCATCTCCGCATCCGTCTGGGTGTTCATCGCCGCCGCGATCGTGGCCGTGCTGACCTTGATCGCGGCCGTGTTCATGCCACGCGACTCCGCCGGAGCGCACTCCGGCGAGCCGCGCCCGTAGCGGTTCGGGACTGGCCTGGCGGCGTCGTCACTTCGGTGCGGGTGGCTCCGGTGCGTGGGTCGCTCCGGTGTGTGGTGGCTCCGGTGGGTGGTCACTTCCGCATCCGGTTCCGCTGTTTGCGTTGCGCTTCTGACCCCGCATAGCGTCTCGCGACGCGCCTACGACCCCGCACCCTATTTCGCGAGCTGCTCGGCGATGCCGGTGTAGGTCGCGGGGGTCAGTGCGAGCAGGCGCTGCTTCGCGGCATCCCCGATCTCGAGTCCCTCGACGAAGGCCGCGAGGTCGGCCGCACCCACGCGGTGTCCGCGCGTGAGCTCCTTGAGCAGGGCGTAGGGGTCGGTGATCGACGAGCGACCGGCGACGACCTCGGCGCGGATGACGGTCTGGATCGCCTCGGCGAGGACCTCCCAGTTCACGTCGAGGTCGGCGAGCAGCACGTCGCGCGACAGCGAGATCGCGTTCAGGCCGCGGCGCAGGTTGTCGATCGCGAGCAGCGAGTGGCCGAAGGCGACGCCGATGTTGCGCTGCGTCGTCGAGTCGGTGAGGTCGCGCTGCAGGCGGCTCGTGACGAGGGTCTGGCCCAGGGACGCCAGCAGTGCACCCGAGATCTCGAGGTTCGCCTCGGCGTTCTCGAAGCGGATCGGGTTGATCTTGTGGGGCATGGTCGACGAACCGGTTGCACCGGCGACGGGGATCTGCGCGAAGTAGCCGAGCGAGATGTACGTCCAGATGTCGGTGGCGAGGTTGTGCAGGATGCCACCGGCGTGACGCACGCGGTCGTACAGCTCGACCTGCCAATCGTGCGACTCGATCTGCGTGGTCAGCAGGTTGAAACCGAGGCCCAGACCCTCGATGTACTCGCGAGAGATCGTCGGCCAGTCGGCGTCGGGGTCTGCAGACAGGTGCGCCGACCAGGTGCCGGTCGCACCCGAGAACTTGGCGAGGTAGTCGGATGCCGCGATCTGGCCGCGCACGCGCTCGAGACGCCAGGCGAAGACAGCGATCTCCTTGCCCATGGTCGACGGCGTGGCCGGCTGTCCGTGAGTGCGCGAGAGCATCGCGGCGTCGGCGTGCTCAGCGGCCAGTTCGCGCAGCTTCGCGATCACGACGTCGAGGGCCGGCAGCCAGACCTCTTCGACCGCGCGCTTCACGGTGAGTGCGTACGACGCCGAGTTGATGTCCTCACTCGTGCAGGCGAAGTGCGTGAGCTCGGCGATCGAGTCGAGGCCGAGGGTCGACAGGCGGTCGCGCACCAGGTACTCGATGGCCTTCACGTCGTGCTGGGTGACGGCTTCCTTCTCGGCGAGCCAGTCGATCTCGGCCTGACCGAAGTCGCGGTAGAGGGCGCGCAGGCGCTCCTTGTCGGCATCCGACAGTGGACTCGTCTCGAAGAGTGAGCGGTCGGTGAGCGCGATCAGCCACTCCACCTCGACCTCGACCCGGGCGCGGTTCAGGCCCGCCTCCGAGAGGAAATCGGCGAGGCCGGTGACGGCGCCGCGGTAGCGACCGTCGAGGGGGCTCAGGGGCTGAGGCGGGAGCGAAGGCTGGAAAGTCAGGGGAGTCCTCCTGATCGGGCCCCGGGCGTGCGGGGCGTGCGGGGCTGGCGAAGAGCCGGCTCGAGCTGGCGGAACAGCCCGCGAGTCGCCGTCTCAATCATACCGAGCACCGAATCGAACATCTCGGCGCCGGCGTAGTAGGGGTCGGGCACATCCTGGCTCGGGGCTTCAGGGTCGAAGGCGAGCAGCAGTGTGACCTTGCCCTCTTCGTCTTCGTTGTGGGCCCACTCGCGCAGGATGCGCTCATGCGTGCGGTCGAGGGCGACGACGAGGTCGTTCTCCGAGAAGGAGGCGAAGGTGAACTGCTTCGCCCGGTGCTGGGAGCCGTCGTAGCCGCGTCGCGCGAGGGAATCGAGCGTCCGATGGTCCGCACGCTCACCGAGATGCCAGTCGCCCGTACCGGCGCTGCGCGAGACGATGCGCGAGCCCAGCCCCTGCCGCTCCGCGAGATCGCGGAACACCACCTCCGCCATCGGAGAGCGGCAGATGTTCCCCGTGCACACGAAGATCACGCGGAAGGGATCCGGGGATGTCACCGTCCTATTCTGCCGGTCGGCGGCGGATCGCGCGACGCCCGGCTCGTGGCCCCGGCGATCAGCCGACATGTTCTGCACCGATGCCGACGGCGACGGACTGCTCACGAACCCCGCGATTCCGGGGCTCCTCGCCCTCGACAGGCTCCACAGATCTCGGATGCTGGGCGCATGTACACGTTCGCACTCGCACAGACCGGCGCGGCAGAGATCACGTGGGCGAAAGCCCGAGCCGCATATGAAATCGACACAGCCGTCGACGCACTCGACGATGCCCGCGCGTCGCTCATCGGCCTCGCCGCCGACACGCGATGGGACTCCGACGGGGTGCGCGCGATGCGCGATGCGATCGCCGACTTCGAGCGGCGCACGGGCGTCGAGGCTTCGGCGGCCCGCAGCCGGGCGAGCGAGGTGGCGAGGATCGACGCATCATGACCGGGCTCACGATCGACCACGGCGGGGCGATCGCGGTCGACCCCGACGCGCTGCGAGACGTCGCCCATCGACTGGATGCGACCGCTGCCCTGTACGCCCAGGCGCGGACGGCACTCTCCGAAGCGCATCGCATCATCGTCGACACCCCCGGGTTCACCGAGTACGTCGACACCGTCGCCCTGTGGGCCGCAGGGGTGCGCGCGGCCACCCTGCATTCGGAGTGCCAGGAGACAGCCTCGAGCACGCTGCTGATGGCAGACGTCTACGAGTACGTCGAGCTGCGGGCCGAGGCCGAGATGCTCGCGCACAGTGATCCGTCCACAGCCCAGAGGCTGATGGTTCAGGCCGACGGGCTCGCCGCTCATGACGAGCGCGTCGCCGCGAGGGCGGACGAACTCATCGCCGAGTGGGTGACGACACGATTCGAGGGGCTCGACGGCAACCCGTTCCTCCCGTCGATCTACGACCAGCTCTTCGGAACCGCGGCCTTCGTGGGGGCCGCATCGGGGCTGGGCAAGGTCCTGCCCGGTGAGACGCTCTGGGCGAGAGGCGATGCTGTGCGCGTGACGCCGGTCAAGACGTCCTCGCCCGGTGGAGCGCCGTCGGGGCTCGCGGGGAGCCTCGGCCGCATGCCCGTCACAGACGGGGCGCAGATCGCCGTCGAGAAATACTCCTTCGCAGACGGCCGAGCGAAGTACGTGGTCTACCTCAAGGGCACGCAGAGCATCGGGTGGGGGGACAAGCAGCCCTTCGACATGAAGTCGAATGCCGAGCTCTACGTAGGCGGCAGCATGCCGGCCTCCTACCGATCGACACTCGACGCGCTCGAAGCGGCCGGCGCGCGGCCGGGTGATGAGGTCGATGTCGTCGCGCACTCGCAATCAGGGATGATCGCCGCGCACCTGTCGATGGAGAGCGAGTTCGACGTCCCGATGCAGATCACCGCCGGCAGCCCGGTAGAGCCGACCCTCGATGACGATCAGACGATCGTCCAGCTGCGGCACACCGACGATATGGTCAATTCGCTCGCGGGCGGCGGGTCACCCGAGGGCACCGGGTCGCCTGACAGCGTCGTCATCTCGAACCAGGGAGATCCGGAAGACACGCTCGGCGACTTCGTGCTCGACGCGCATCAACTGGATTCGTACATCGAGACGGCCGAGGAGGCCGATGCCGCGGGTGATCTGCGGATCGAGGCGCTCGACGAATTCTGGAAGGAACTCGACGAGGCCGAGGTCATCGAGCGCACCGAGTACCACGCCGAGCGGGTCGACAGTCCGGCGCGCACACACAGGTCCCGTGGCTGAGACGGTGTGTGGGAGGGCGTCAGTCGCGGCGCTGCTTCTTGCTCTGCGGGCGCAGGATGAAGCCGAAGACGCCGTTGATCAGCGAGATGATGAGCGCGGCGAGAACGCCCCACCAGAAGCTGCCGACCGTGAGGCCCCAGCCGAACCCGCTCGTGATCCATGCGGTGAGCCACAGCAGGAAGCCGTTGATCACGAACCCGATGAGGCCCAGCGTGATGATGTACAGCGGGAAGGCGACGATCTTGACGATGGTGCCGATGATCGTGTTCACGAGCGCGAAGATCGCGGCGACCGCGAGCAGGGTCAGCACCAGCTGCAGGGTCTCGCCCGGCGCGAACGCCTTGATCTGCACCTGCAGGGCGGGGATCAGCGTCACGACCCACAGGGCGAACGCGTTGACGACGACTCGGATGATGAAACGCATAGTCCGCCCAGTCTCCCACGACGGCGCCAGAGGGGCTTTGGAATCTAGACTCATGCTTGTGACCGACCCGATCCTGCCCCGCATCCGTCCCGCCATCGCCGCCCTCGCGCCGTACCGCCAGGGCAAGCAGGCAGGGCCCGACGCCTTCAAGCTGTCGAGCAACGAGAACCCCTTCGAGCCCCTTCCCTCGGTCGCCGCAGCCCTGCAGCACACGACGCCGATCAACCGTTACCCCGACGCGACGGCCGGCAGGCTCCGCGAGCGGCTCGGCGCACGCTACGCCGTCGAGCCCGACCAAGTGCACGTCGCCGCGGGCAGCGTGTCGATCCTCCAGCAGCTGATCCTCGCTACCGTGTCGGTCGGCGACGAGGTCGTCTACGCGTGGCGCTCGTTCGAGGCCTACCCGAGCCTGCCGCTCGTCGCCGGTGGCACCGGGGTACAGGTCCCGGTGACGGCCGACGGACGCCACGACCTCGACGCGATGGCGGATGCCGTCACCGACCGCACTCGCGCGATCATCCTGTGCACGCCGAACAACCCGACGGGTCCGATCATCACGAGCGACGAGTTCGCGACCTTCGTCGAGCGCGTCCCCACCGACGTGCTGATCATCCTCGACGAGGCCTACGTCGAATTCGTCACCGCCCCCGGCGCGGTCGACGGTCTCGAGGAGCGCGTCTTCGAGCGGCATCCGAACGTCGTGGTCCTGCGCACCTTCTCGAAGGCCTACGGACTCGCGGGCCTGCGAATCGGATACGCGATCGGCCACGAGAAGGTCCTCGACGCCGCCCGCACCACCGGCATCCCGCTCTCCGTCACCTCCGCAGCCGAGAACGCGGCCATCGCGAGCCTCGACGCCGAGGACGAGCTGCTCGAGCGCGTCGCCGTGATCGTCGAGCGACGCACCCGCCTGCTCGAGGGACTTCGTGCGCAGGGCTGGGACGTGCCCGATTCGCAGGCCAACTTCGTGTGGCTCCCCACCGGTGAGCGCACTGTCGAGGTCGCCGCGGCGTTCGTCTCGGCCGACCTCATCGTGCGTCCGTTCCCGGGCGACGGCATCCGCATCTCGGTTGGCGAAGAGGAGTCGGTCGGGCGGGTTCTCGAGGTCGCCTCGACCCTGCTCTGAGGGACTCCATCCCGCCATTTCTCCGGTTTCCCGGCAGATGCGAGGACGTCCTAGGTATGCGTGACCGGGCATGCGCGCGGCGGTAGCGTGGCACCGTGACCTCGTCAGAGACTGAACTCGTCCGCGTCCTCGATCAGGACGGCCGCTACACGCCGAGCGCGGCTGCTGAGCAGTACCTGCCGCTGATCGAGGCGATCAGCGATGTCGAACTCGAGCAGTTCTACCGCGACATGGTGGGCATCCGCGCGATCGACACCCAGGCGACCAACCTGCAGCGTCAGGGGCAGCTCGCCCTGTGGCCGCCGAGCCGCGGCCAGGAGGCCGCTCAGGTCGGATCCGCCCGCGCTGCCCGTGCGCAGGACACGATCTTCCCCTCATATCGTGAGCACGCTGTGACGCGCATCCGCGGGGTCGACCCCGTCGACATCATCAAGCTCATGCGCGGTGTCTCGCACGGTGGCTGGGACCCGACGGACCCCAAGAACGGCAACACCCGCCTCTACACGCTCGTGCTCGGCTCGCAGGTGCTGCACGCCACCGGCTACGCCATGGGGCTGAACTTCGACGGACGCTCGGGAACCGGCGACCTCGACACGGACGAAGCCGTCATCGTCTACTACGGCGACGGCGCATCGAGCCAGGGCGACGTGCACGAGGCGATGGTGTTCGCCGCCAGCTACCAGTCGCCGACGGTCTTCTTCCTGCAGAACAATCACTGGGCCATCTCGGTGCCGGTGTCGACGCAGTCGCGCGTGCCGCTCGTCGAGCGGAGCGCCGGCTACGGCATCCCCAGCGTCCGGGTCGACGGCAACGACGTGCTCGCCAGCTATGCCGTGTCGCGCGTGGCGCTCGACGAGGCGCGCAGCGGCAAGGGACCGCGTGCCATCGAGGCCGTGACCTACCGGCTCGGCGCGCACACCACCAGCGACGACCCCACGAAGTACCGCGGCTCCGACGAGGAGCAGTCCTGGGCGCAGCGCGACCCGATCGACCGCATGCGTGCGTTCCTCGAGAACAGGGGAGCGGCAGGGCAGTTCTTCGCCGACGTGGATGCCGAGGCTGCCGACGCCGCGGAAGACCTGCGCGCCCGGAGCGTCGAGCTCGGACCGCCGACCGCAGACAAGATCTTCGACCACGTCTACAGCGAGCCGCATCCTCTGATCGCGGAGCAGAAGGCCTGGCACAGGCAGTACGAAGCATCGTTCGAAGGGGACGGCAAGTGACTCTCGAGACGATGCCTCTCAGCAAGGCACTCAACGCGGGCCTCCGCAAGGCCATGGAAGACGACTCGAAGGTCCTGCTCATGGGGGAGGACATCGGCAAGCTCGGAGGTGTCTTCCGCGTCACCGAGCACCTGCAGCGCGACTTCGGTGACAAGCGCGTGCTCGACACCCCTCTCGCCGAGTCGGGGATCGTCGGCACGGCGATCGGACTCGCGATGGCAGGGTTCCGTCCGGTGATCGAGATCCAGTTCGACGGGTTCGTGTTCCCGGCGTTCGACCAGATCACGACGCAGCTCGCCAAGCTCACCAACCGCCACGAGGGCAAGCTCAGCCTGCCGATCGTGATCCGCATCCCGTACGGCGGGCACATCGGCGCCGTCGAGCACCACCAGGAGAGCCCCGAGGCGTACTTCGCGCACACTCCCGGCCTTCGCGTGGTCTCGCCGTCGACGCCGAACGACGCCTACTGGATGATCCAGGAGGCCATCGCGTCGAACGACCCGGTGATCTTCATGGAGCCGAAGAGTCGCTACTGGCAGAAGGGCGAGGTCGAGCTCGACGGCTCGGCGGCCCCACTGCACTCGTCCCGCGTCGTGCGCACGGGCTCAGACGTCACGCTCGTCGGACACGGCGCCATGGTCACGACGCTGCTGCAGGCGGCCGCGCTCGCCGAGGCCGAGGGCACCAGCTGCGAGGTCGTCGACGTGCGTTCGCTGTCTCCCGTCGACTACGAGCCGATCCTGAACTCGGTGCGAAAGACCGGACGCATGGTCTACGCGCAGGAGGCGCAGGGGTTCACGAGCATCGGCAGCGAGGTGGCCGCGACCGTCATGGAGCGCGCCTTCTATGCGCTCGAAGCCCCCGTGCTGCGGGTCTCGGGCTACGACACCCCCTTCCCGCCCGCGAAGCTCGAGGGCACCTACCTCCCGGATGCCGACCGCATCCTCGAGGCCGTCGACCGTTCCCTGGCCTACTGACCTCGCCGTTCCGAAAGGACCGAAATGAGCACCCAGAACTTCAACCTCCCCGATGTGGGCGAGGGCCTGACCGAGGCCGAGATCGTGGCGTGGAAGGTCGCGCCCGGTGACACCGTCGCCATCAACGACGTGATCTGCGAGATCGAGACGGCCAAGTCGCTCGTCGAGCTGCCCTCGCCGCACGCGGGCGTCGTCGGTGAGCTGCTCGCGGCCGAGGGCGCGACCGTCGAGGTCGGATCCCCGATCATCACGTTCGTGACGGAAGCCGCCGCGGGCGCCGCCCCGGCGGTCGCGGTCGCACCCGCACCCGAGGAGGGCGGCGGCTCTGTGCTCGTCGGGTACGGAACGGGTGGTGGGGCGACGTCTCGCCGCAAGCGTCCGGCCGAGCGCCCGGTGCGCTCGTCGGTCGGCGTGATCGCCAAGCCCCCGATCCGCAAGCTCGCCCGCGACCTGGGCGTCGACCTCACGACCGTCGTGCCGACCGGCGCCGATGGGGAGGTCACCCGCGACGACGTCGTGACCCACGCACAGCAGGCCAGCGTGTTCCGCAACATCGAGACGCCCGAATGGGGTGCCGTGCGCGAGGAGACCGTTCCCGCGCCGCAGAGCGCCCCGTCGGGCCTCGCCCGGGGAGTGTCGGCTGCGCCAGCATCCGCCCCCGTGTCCGACGACCG
Source organism: Microbacterium phyllosphaerae (assembly GCF_017876435.1). NCBI lineage: Bacteria > Bacillati > Actinomycetota > Actinomycetes > Micrococcales > Microbacteriaceae > Microbacterium > Microbacterium phyllosphaerae. Next base: position 442,200 of record NZ_JAGIOA010000001.1, on the reverse strand, counting down.
CACCGAGTCGATCCCGGTCAAGGGCGTGCGCAAGGCCACGTCGTCGGCGATGGTGCAGAGCGCCTACTCCGCCCCGCACGTCACCGTGTGGAAGGAGATCGACGCCAGCCGCACGATGGAGCTCGTCAAGCGGCTCAAGGCATCGCCCGACTATGCCGACATCCGTGTCTCGCCGCTGCTGATCATGGCTCGCGCCGTCATCTGGGCCGCCCGTCGCACGCCGATGGTGAACGCCGCCTGGATCGAGACCGAGGGCGGCGCCGAGATCGCGGTGCGCCACTACGTGAACCTCGGCATCGCCGCGGCCACGCCGCGCGGCCTGCTCGTGCCGAACATCAAGGACGCGCAGGACCTCAGCATGAAGGACCTCGCCCGCGCCCTCAACCGCCTCACCCTGACGGCCCGCGAGGGCAAGACGAGTCCCGCCGATCAGCAGGGCGGCACGATCACGATCACCAACATCGGGGTGTTCGGGATGGATGCCGGCACGCCGATCATCAACCCCGGCGAGGCGGGAATCGTGGCCATGGGCACGATCAGCCAGAAGCCGTGGGTCGTCGACGGCGAGGTGCGCCCCCGCTGGGTCACCACGGTCGCGGGTTCGTTCGACCACCGCGTGATCGACGGCGACGGCATGAGCCGATTCATCGCCGACGTGGCATCGGTTCTCGAGGAGCCCGCGCTGCTCGTGGAGTGACTATGAGACGTCCCTGAAGGTGCTTTTTCTTCAATCGAAGTTGGACCACTTTGACGAAGGTGATCCGGTTCGGCGTAGTTGATCCCGGTGTTTACGGGGATCGCAGGCTGGGAGGCTGTGAGATGGAACGTAAGGGACCTCGCGCGACACCAGCCATGCATTCTTCGAAGTGGCCGGATGGACCTTCAGCGGACCCTGCGGGTGAAGCTGCCCGCCGGTTTGCGCTCAGGCTTCGTGAAGCTATCGGGGAGCGGTCGGTCCGTTCGGTCGCCCGAGATGCTGGCCTCAACGAGGGCACGATCCGCAAGATCCTGTCGGGTCAGTCGTGGGCTGACTTCCATACGATCTGGACTCTGGAGTCGGCGCTTGGCACGGAGCTTTACACCCGCTGAGTGAGCCGTTCGACGCGGCGTCGGTCCCGTAGACCGGTGGCCCGACTAACTGAGATTCGTGGTTCGACGTTGACGGTAGTCTGCTTGCCGCGGATTGTCTGCTTGACATCGCGGACCTCGTGGGCCACCGCATCAATGTACTTTCCGATGCGGAGCAATGGGTCCGCCACCGCGAGGGAGCGTCGCCACGGTTCGACATCGAGGGGAAAAGCCTCCTGGAACACACGCCCTTCTGAGTCTGTGTAGGCGACCTCGACCGTCCATGCTGGTGCCGGCTCGTCTGAGACGCCGAAGATGCTCTCGTCGTCGAGGTAGTACTTCAGTGGGCGACTGGACGTGAGGGAACGAAGAACAGAAGTGCCGTCCGTCATTCGATTCAGGTCTGCCAGGCTCTTTCGCCAGGCTTCGTTATCAGGCTCCGACGTGGGGCTGAACGGGCGGTCGGCGGTCATAGTGATGTTGTGCGCCGGCGTGCGGCCGTCGTTGCGGATCACGACGAGGACCGAGGTGCCAGTCGTCCCTCCGTTCCTTCCGACCGAAGAGCGAAACTCGTAATCCACGACCACGTACGGGCGCGTGAGCGCGATGTTCGACTCGGCCATCGTGTCGTTTGACGCGGCGAGAAGCCGATTCGATGCGATGAGCTGGCGGAGTTGGCTGCCGGCGATGAGGAGCGCGACGATGGCTGCGAGGGCTGCGATTACGGTGCCGATGCCCTGTACGGCGGCCCAGAAGACTGCTTCGGTCATACCCCTGTTGTACAGGTGAGTGCCGACATCGCAGACCGCGGGAGATGTCGGTGCCCGGTTGCACTCTCGAGCATGTTCGGCCGGAGGAAGGATTCGCCGGCTTGGGTACCAGCAAACGACTCGCACCGCTCTACGACGCGTGCGGCAGCTGCAGGACGAGTACCTCCAGTGGTTGTACGAGGAGATCGAGCATGAGGACCGCTCTCCGACTCTCGATGAATATCTCGCAACCTCGCCGTCGTTCTACGGGCTCCCGTATACGGATAGGGAGCTCCTCAAAGCGGGGTCGCGGCTCCGAGACGCCGGTTTCATCACAGGCCCGGAAACCGACAAGTGCGACGCGACCCTGCGACCCGCGTTGACGGATAAGGGCAGGCGCACCATCGAGTTGAAGCATTCCGTTCATGATGAAGCACCCAGTGCTCCCTCCATCCACAATTATGTTGGGACGAACGCGAACGTCAACTTCGGCAACAACGTCACCCAGAACATGACGGTGAGCGCCCCGTGGACGGACGAGGCGCGGGCGTTTCTCGACGCGGTCGCACAGGCCGCGCCGACGCTGTCAGAGGACCTGCGGGCAGACATCGAACTGCACGTGGAGGACGCACGTCAAGGCATCGCCGAACAGCAGCCGTCGAAGGTGAAGGCGGCCATCGAAGGCATCCAGAGCTTTCTGAGCGCGGCCACGTCCGGCGCACTCGGGAGCATCCTAGCTGCCCAGGTCCCCGCTCTGCTTTCGCTCCTTGGCTAGGTGTTCGAGATGAACCGGAGGCACAGTCCAGCGCGAACCTCGCTCTGAGGCGCGGGCGAGTCGTCAAGGTCTGCTCATGAAGGGACATCAATCTATGTACCTGCGCGTTTTGAACGTCGGCGATGGAGCATGCAGCGTCTACGTTGCCAAGGCAGGTGGAACACTTCGTCGTCGATTGCGGTGCGACGTCGAGCGGTCGCGGCGTTCCCAATGCGAGTATCCTGTCCGAAGCCTTGCGGCACTCGTCTCGTGGCTTCCAAACAGTCCTGATCTCGCACTTCGACGCCGATCACTGGGCAGGCATCAGGGCCTACCCCGACCAGTGGATCGAACCTTCGGCACCTCAGCCCCCACACCCGACGCACGCGCAACGGCAACCGGCAACCGGGTTCGGGGCACCCGGGATCGATCCCTGGGAGCCGGAGCCCCGACCTGGGGATATCGCCTGAATCGCCCGCGAAGTCCATGTCTCGCCCGGCGTCGCCGCGCATCAACTCCGCCGACGTCAGAAGCTCGAGTGCTGGCAGTACGTCAGCGCTCACGCCAACCTCGCCGAGTAGACCGCGACGGTGCTCCCTGTGACCCCGCCGTGCCGAGCCATCAGACCCCGCGACGAGGTCTTAGGACTCCTTTAGCAACACGTCCTGAGTCGCGTTGCTAAAGCGTGTCGGGCTGTTGGAGCGCTGCATCGATTACTAGGTCCGGGTGCGTCCACAGGAGCGCGCCGCCAGCCTCGCTAAGCACCGTTCGACGAGCGTGCGGGATTCGCGCGGCGAGCAGCAGGCCGTGATCGGGTGAATGCACCCGATCACGGGCACCGAAAAGTACGGTGACAGGAACCGTGATCTCATCTAGATCAACTGGCCAGGGTGCGGTCGCCATCATGGTATCGGCGACGTAGCCGCCGTGTCCTGCAAAGCCCTCCGCGAGAGCGGCTCGATAGAGAGCGTCGAAATCGCGTGCGGTGTAGACGGCGCGGTCCTCCACATCGGAACCGTCCAGGACCATGGTCCGCATGGCATCCGGAGTGAAAGAGCCCAACAGATCCCGCGCGACGTCCGGTGCGCTCTGTACGAGATCGGGCAGAGCGCGTGCGGCCTCGGGGAGTAGCGCGCGCACGGATGGATGCGCGACTTCGTCTGCGGGTGAGGCGAGAACAAGGGTCTGCGCCCAGCCTTGAGCGGCCGCTGCCAAGCCGAACAACGCGCCCTGCGAGTTCGCGATGATGGGAACCGTCGGGGTGGCAACGCCAAGGACCGCAGCGACGAAGGCGCGATAATCCGCTGCCGTTGATGCCGGAGTGCGTGCCGGGTCAGGATCGGAACTGCCCATGCCCGGACGATCCATTGTGATTAGCCGAATCCCGCGGGTATCGAGAAGGTCGTCACCAAAGATCATCGACTTACCGCTTCCGGCCCCGGCAATGAACAAGATCGGTGTCCCATCCTCCGGACCATGGATGAGGCCAGTCAACGACCGGCCAGACGGGCGACTCACAGAATGAAGAGAGGGCATCATCTGATTCTAGAGCGGACCATATCCCCGCGTCATTTGGGAAGCGCCTGAGAGTGGTGTGAGATGCAACATCCGCGTGACGCATGCCGTGTTCGAGTCACGCATCTCTACAAAGGTAGTCATCACCTTGGCAGGTGGTGGAACCTACCAAACCTCAAGGATCCTGGCGAGGCGGTGCGTAATGTGCCGCAGAGTAGGAGGCGAGGGCACGGCAACTCAACAGAGAACGGCGGGGTGCGTAGGGTGAGCGCTGCGGCGGACCGCCGAGAGCACGCGCTCCACGGGGTGCGGTGCTGCGGCACGCGCGCGGGTTGCACAAGGGTGAGGCTCCTGGTGTGGGGCCGTCGGGACCGACCGGGCCGTTGGGCTCGGGCGCGGGCCGCTCAGTCAGGATCCGGAGATCTCGCCGAGGCCGCTGGCCGCGATCTGCTTCTCTTCCTTCGCTAGCCGGCGCTCGACCGTCGAGATGTCTTCCGCGGCGGGGAGGTTCTTCGGCTGGATTCCGCGTTCACCCAGCATGTTCCGTAGGCTCTTGCCGTTTTGCACGTGCTCGTCGGTGATAGGGCGCTCGCCCTGTACGTCGTTCGTCTCGACGTTGAGTTTCGTCATCTCGTTGAGGGGCGACTTCGCGGCGATGGAGAGTGTCGGCAAATATTCCGCGAGCGGCGAAGGTCACCGGAATCGCTGCCATGGTCTATCGCTCTCGTCGCATGCGGCAGGCTCAGCGCGACTCGCGCCCGCCGTGGGTTGAACGTATCAGGCGCCAGTGGGGCGGCATTGCGCTCCGCACTCGACCAACATGCGGGATCGGTGGATCAGAGCGCATGAAGTATGTAGCATATTACCGAGGAAAGGCCCTGTGATCCACATGCCATTTGAGAACTCACAGCCAGCGGTGATGCCGCGGCGTTTTCTGCGCGACCACATCTACCGCGAACTCCGCAATGCCATCATCTCCGGGCAGTTGGTTCCCGGCGAGAAGCTGCGTGTGGATGAGATCGTTGAGCAGTTCGGCGGGTCACGGTTCCCGGCGCGTGACGCTCTGTCGCGACTGGCAGCGGACGGTCTGGTCATCGTCCGGCCGCAGAGCGGCTCTGTTGTCGCCCCGCTGGACGTGCGGGAATGTGACCGCTCGCTCACGGTGCTGCAGGCGCTGTTCGCTGCCGTCGTCCGCGGTGCCGTGCCGTTGCTCGATGAGGGGGATCGTCACGCCCTGAGCACGTTTCGAGTGTCCGCGTTCCGGGACGACGCGGACCCGGTCGTCGCGGAGGAGGCAGCCGCCGACTTGTTCGACGTGTTCTTCCATCGTTTCGGCAATGATGTGATGACCGCAGCGCGCGATGAACTGCTGCCCGTGGTGATCCGCACGTATCGGGCCCTCTCAAGCGAGCTCGCCGACGAGGTGAGTGCGCTGCGGGCCGTGCTGCGCCAGCTCATTGACAGGGCCAACGCCGGCGACAGTGATGGTGCCGCTCAGGCTATGTCCGACTACTTCGAGGGTCTGCGTGATGCGATGACGAATGCCAGTTCGACTGCACTGGAGGCGTCTATGACTCACCAGTTCGAGGAGGAGCGCTCTTGATTCGTGCATCGCGGGCGACCTCGGAACGAACACTGCTGCGCGACCAGGTGTACCAGCGCCTGTTCGACGCGATTGTGGACGGCTCTCTGGCGCCCGGAGAGCATCTCAAGGACGAGGATCTCATCACCCGATTCGAGGTGTCGCGCGCGCCGCTGCGCGAGGCCCTGCAGCAGCTGCGCGATATCGGCTTCGTGGAGATGGTCCCAAACCGGTACACACGGGTGGCCCCTGTGGATCTCGGGCGAGTGAGCAAGACCATAAACCTGATGCTCGTCTACTACGAACTCGCCGTGACAGTCGCCGTGCCGGATCTCACGGAAACGGACCTGGCGGACCTGGATGCGATCTTCGAGGAACTTTCCATCGCGATAGACGTAGGCGACGTAGGGACGTTCAGCGACGTTCTCTACGAGTACTTCTACCGCTTCGCTACAGCCTCGGGCAATGATGTGCTGCAACGCAGCATGACTCGGCTCACCCCGCACCTCGAACGGTCCATGACCCCTCGAGAAGGTCTGATCTCGATGTCTGAGATCAGGGGTTTCGTCGAACGGGTCCACCGCGCCGCGCAACGCGGTGACGCGACGGCAGCCGCGGAAGCTGTCCGCGACATGGGCGAGGTCTCTCGGCGCACGTTCTTGGAAAAAGTGCGCCCCAACGATCTGCTCGCCTGAGTCTGTCGGCTCGAGGAGGGTTCGCTGAGCGAGCTCGCGGTCAGGAGACGTAGAGTCTGAAGAGCACCGTGGTGAGTGGTCCTGGTAGTCGCCGAAAGGTCCCCGCACCTCAAAGCCCAGTTTCGTGCACAGAGAGCGTGCGGGGGTGAAGCACTCCTCGACGCCGGTCTCCACATAGATGTCTGTGACTCTACGCTCGCGACACGTTCCGACAATAGTGCGAAGGATTGAGCTGGCAACACCCTCCGCGCGCCTGCTTGAGCGTCCGCATCGACATCACCTCCACGCTCGTCTCTGTGAGCTGTGCGACGGCGCCGGTGCCCAGGAGAGTCAAGGCGGTGCTGTCCGACCGGGGCTACGGTGACCCGAACTGGATCTACGCTCCCTCGCTGTGGGTCAAGATCTCCTAAGCGGGGACCTGCTGGCCGTGTGGCAGTAGCCAAGAGGGCCTCGCCGAGTCGGCGAGGCCCTCATGGCTTTCTCAGGGGTGTGACGCAGGGTCCAGGCAGCTCAGCGGCACCCAGCCCTCGCTCCCGTCGCCCCCGCGGCACCAGGCCCACCCGTGGTGGTCGTTCCATTCGTCCATCTCGACCATCGCGCCCGCGTGCACCGCGAGTTCTCGCGTGTCGAAAGGGATGAGCACCGTGGCGGTGGGTCTCTCGGAGCTCAGATGAGCGTGAGGCACCCAGCCCACGCCGCCCTCCGCAAGGACAAACACATACTTCGGCCAGACGCGGTCATGGTCTCCGACGTAGACGCTGTCACCGACATCGAGGCGGATCGATGGGTGATGCGGGGGAATGTGCATGCTGTTCGCGATGAATTTGGCCACACCTATAACTTATAGGTAGCATGTCACTTATGTCTGGGGGCGCTTACTGGGAGCAGCGTTCCCGCAATGTGGTGGGCGAATCGCCCCCCCCTGACGCTCCCCGCTTGTCAGGGAGTCGCAGTATGCACCTGTATGAAGTTGACGCGTTCACCGAGCGTGGATGGTGGATCGTCGATGTCCCGGACGTGAAAGCGCGCACGCGCGCATCGACGCTGTCGGACGTGGACAGGGTAGGGCGGGCGCTGCTCGCATCCACGATGAACGTGGATCCTCACTCATTTCGACTCGACATTCGCATCCTCCGTGCAACGCCGCACGGAGTCGCGCGCACGCGCTGGCGACCCCAACCCCCCGCGCTCGGCCGCGCAGGTGCATCGCCGCGCAGCGGTGTGCAGAGCCACACCGTCACGATGAATCAGGAGGACACGTGGAGATTGTGATCAATGCGGGGGCGGTGGCCGCTGCTGTCGCTGTCGCCATGCTGATTGGGGCGATCTGGTATTCCCCGCGCGTCTTCGGGCGCTACTGGATGAGTGTGTCGGGAGTGGATCCTGACGATACTCACTCCGCCGTCGCGTTGACGGTGGTCTTTGCAGCCGTCACGGCGACGGGGCTCGCGGCGACGACCTATATCGTCTGGAAAGGGTTCGGTGGGTCGTTTCTGGCGGTCTCGGTCGGGGTCGCAACGGTCGCGTGGGCTGCGTTCACCGCCTCGCGGATGATGACTCATTATCTGTTCGAGAACCGGGCGCCGGGCATGGTGGCGCTCAACGTCGCCAATGAGCTCGTCACGTTGCTGGGGATGTCCCTTGTCATCGGCGCGTGGGTGCCGGCGGGGATCTGAGCGCCTCGCGCGCTGGGCGATTTCATGAACACCCCGCATCTCACCACCAATACCTGGCCTGGCACCGAGGCGCCGGGGTCGGCAGGTGGTCCGAGCTCAGCGAGCGACAGCCTGCGTGAGTCCGGTGAGGGGGAGCCTGTGGATCTCTTCGAGGGCGAGTTCGGCGAGGACGTTGTCGCTGGTGGTGATCCCTTCCTGGAATCTCTCCCACCCGTCAGCGAGGAGAGCCCAGTCAGGCGTGCGGTCAGGGAGAGATGCACGGTATCCGAAGACCACGGGCATCAGTGTGGTGTGCGCGATGTTCACGAGGACGCGATTCGAACAGTTCTGCAGCAGCACCTCGTACACCTCGAGCGTCGCGTTGAGGTGGGCGATGGCGTCCACGCGTGACACGGCATCGCGGGCGGCTGCGGCGTGACGGAGAAGTGCATGGCGACCGTCGCTCGTCAGCTCTGGGACCGAGATGCGCACGACCCCGCCCATAATCGCCCCGAACGCTTGAAGACCCTGATCGACATCAGCGACATCGGGGCTGGCGACGCGGGTGGAACTCTGCGCGTGGATGACGACGAGACCTTCGTACTGGAGCCGCTTGAGGGCATCGCGAATGGGGGTGCGCGACACGCCGAGCCATTCTTGGAGGGCCGCATCGTCCAGGATCTCGCCAGGCGTGAACGTTCCGTCGAGGATCGCGTCTCGGATGTGGTCGTGGACCTCGTCGCTGAGGAGGCGTCGACGGACTTCTGGCTTGGAACCTGCGGCGATGGGCATCGGTGGCCTCCGAAAGCGGGGTGGGGGCAGTGAGTACCGTGCAAGGGCACACTACGTGTGATGCTAATATACCAGAACGCCTGCTTGTCGAAGGGAATGGCATGCACAACACTGCGCCCTTCGGTGTCATCCGTCGCCCCCAGACGTTGCGCGAGATCTGTGTGGAGCGCATCGAGGGCGCTATCGTCACGGGCGCGTTCGCTCCGGGGGATCGCCTCAACGACCGGAACCTTCAGGAGTGGCTGGGGGTCTCACGAACCCCGATACGGGAAGCGATGCTGGAGCTCGAGCGTCGAGGTCTCATTGAATCCAAACGGTCGTCGTACACCCGAGTGGCGATGCCTGACCCGTCCCATACGCTGCCTCTGACGCAAGCGTTGGCGGCCGCGCTGGGCGGTGCGGTGCGCGTGACGCTCCCGGTGATGCGGGAAGCAGAACTCGCCGGGGTGACAGCTCAGCTCGGCGATGTCCGCGACGCTGTAGCTCAGCGCTGTGCAGACACCTACCGACGTTCGCGGGATGACCTCATCACGGTCCTCATGAGAGCATGCCCCAACAGGTTTCTGATTGACGCCGTCAAATATGCCCATAGCCGACTCCGATTTCAGGAAGTCCTGAGCCACGCCGAGTCTGCGGCCGACTGGGGCCGCCTCCTGCGCGGATATCAGTCTCTGGAGCGCGCTGTTCATGAGCATGACGCGGTGTCGGCCGAGCTGGCGATTGAGCTGGCGTTCGCGCTGGACTCTGCCTGAGGCGGCAAGAGCGAAGTGATGCACGCGCAGGGCTGTGCTCGCCGCGACATCATGCCGCCGCCGCGGTGTCAGCACTCGCTGGGCCCGGTTGTGGTGCGGGCCGATCTGCGCTGATCAACATAGTGGCGGGTCGAGCGGTGTCCTTCCTGACTCTTTTAGCATGTAACATGTCAACGCTCACCCATTTACTACGGGAGCCTTCGGGTGGGCGGGGTCGTCAACGAGCAATCGATGATCTCGAAGCGGCGGAACTTTCGGGAGTTCCGCCGCTTTTCCGCTGTCTGGGGGAGGGGGTTGGCGCACGAGGTCGGCTTTTGCTCACTGATGTTTTAGAGCCTTAGCAACCTAGAGTTGCAGACTAGAAGGTGACATGTTAGTGTGGGTGTTGCCCGAGACGCAGAGCTGAAGCATCTGCTCGGGACAACCTCCCGCCCAGTGGGCGCTAAACGCAAAAGGACTCATCATGGCTCAGACCATCAATCGCAAGCGCGCCGTCATCGCCGGTGCGGCAGCCCTCCTGATCGCCGGCGTCAGCGTCGGTGGCGCACTCGTCACGACCAACTCGACGATCTTCGACAATGTCTTCGAGACCGAGGCCGTCCCGGCGAACCCGGGCGAGCTGCTCGTTGACGGCCCCGCCCTCAGCCACTCGTACACGGGTGCTGTCGACGGTGAGCTCGCGTCCGAGTACTACACGCTGACCAACACCAGCGCCACGCAGGACCTGAAGTTCAACCTCAACACCCGCGTGCAGCCGGGTGGATCGATGGCGGACGAGCTCGCAAGCGAGCTGTCGACCCGCATCGGCGTCGCTGGTGTCACCACCGCGACCGGCACCCTGAAGGACATGAACATCGCCGGTGGCGACCAGATCACCGTTCCCGCAGGCAGCTCCATCGTCCTGCGCCTGGACGTCTTCGTCGAGGACAAGGACGCGTTCATCGCCGCCGGACTCGGTGACGACTCGCAGGTGACCGTCGACTTCCTGTTCGACTCCATCTTCCTGCCGTAATCCCCACGTCGGTAGGACGGCAATCACTCCCCGATTGCCTGGCTGCATCATTCGAGCTCTGCGCTCGAAGCAGCAGGGTCCAGGGCGGCTCACCAGTGAGCTGCCCTGGATCCCCCCCACTCATCTCATCGGCTCGACCCGAATCGGACGCCATGAACACTTTCATTTTCGCTGTGCGGATGCTCGCCGCACTCACACTTGCCGCCTTGGCAGCCCCCTTCGTCTGGCAGTTCGCAACCGGTGACTACTACATGACCGTCACCGGCGAATCCATGCGACCGACCTACGAGGTCGGCGACGTACTCGTCGTTCAGGAGCCCACGGGCAACGAACTCACCACTCCCGGGGCCATCGTCGTCGTCGCATTCACTCCCGGGGACAAGAGCACCCAGTACGTGCACCGCGTCCTTGAACCGAGCGCTGACGGGGCGATCCTCAAGGGCGACAACAACGACACCCCAGACCCCAACCCCATCACCGAAGACCAGGTGATGGGAACGCCCCGCCTCGTCCTTGCCGGTGACGCAGCAGTCGTCTATCGCGCTACTCAGCATCCGCTGATCCGCTTCCCGCTCGCTGCTGTTGCTCTCATCTTGCTGGTTGTCCCGCTGCGCCGCCGCAGGAAAGAAACGGACACAACCGCCGCTGTCACGTCGCCCGCCGACCTCACCGATTCCGTAAAGGCATGACCGTGAATCTTCCTCCCGCACTCGTCCGCACTCTGAGCGTGACCGCGGCCAGTGTCCTCCTGACCCTTGCAACGGTGTTTGTTCCCAGCGCTGCACATGCGGAGGACGCGTCAGATCTCACCGTCACACCGGGCTCGGCGCTATTCGAAGTCGTGCTCGAACCCGGAGTGCCGCAGGCGCGCATGCTCACCCTGACAAATTCCGGTGCGTCCCCGCTCGCTGTCTACCTGACAGCAGAACTGGACGAACCTGCCAGCACAAGCCCGCGGTTCACCGAAATCGGACTGCAAACCGACGTCGTAGGCAGCTGTGCCGATGCAGTGTTCGACGCGGGGCGCCTCACCGCGATGAACAACGTCGACGGGCTCCACCAGACAGTTGTTCCGGCCCACTCATCCGTGAACGTGTGCGTGAACGCCGCGATTGCTGACTCAGGTGCAGAGCGCACAGCGAGCACAACGGTCGTCCACCTCCAGTTCCACGCTATGGAGCGCAGCGATGGTCTCGCCGAGACCGGTGCTGAACCGCATGCCCTGCTTCTGTGGGCTCTTCTACTCACCATGCTCGGGCTGCTTCTCGCGAGCCTGCGGCGCCGCGACCGGTCCCGTGACTCGGACGCGTCGGCCCTCATTCAGAACGGACCCCAGTCATGAGCTCGTCCCGACTCAGACCTTTCCTCACCACCCGCACCCAGCGCCGGATTTGGGGAGTGCTCGCTGCGGTATCGATCCCTGCCGTCGCTGCCCCCCTTGCGGTGGGTGCCCTCGTGACATCCGAATCCACGATCTTCGACAACCGTTTCGACATCTCCGGGTACACCGGATCCGATGTCGCGCCGCACCGCCTCAGCGTCACCGGCATCGACGCCTCCGCAGAACTCTCTGACGCCGAAGAGGGTGTCCTCAGCGTCGATCTGCTTCGGGACGTCGACAACGTGGAGGCCGCCCTCCCGCGAGTGACCGACGGCGACATCATCGCGCTGAGGATCGATGTGCCCGCGCAGCTGACAGTGAACAACACCCCGGCCCCCACCACCACGCCGGGATATGCAGCGAACTGGTGCGCACCCTCGCAGGCGCCCACCTTCGCGTTCCTGGACACCGTCGAGTGCCTCATCAGCGACGGCTCCACACAGCTCCTGCTGCACGCGAACCGCGAGCTCACCGCTCAGGACTGGAACGCTCTTCAGGTGGACATCGGAGTGACCGCAGACCCGCTGCTGTATGTGGCAACCGAACCGTTGACAATGGCGCTCACCTTGCCGACGGACGGAGAGACGATCCTGCCAGGCCGGCAGGCGGACACCCAGGTGACCTACGACGTTCCCCCCTCTCCACTCGGGCTTCACAACGTGAGCGCTGTCAGCTCCGGTGGGGCCGGAGGGTGGTTCGAGAAGGAAAAGGGTCTGCTCTCCTTCTCCGTCGCCGACCCGTCGTATGCCGGGGAATCCGTGAGGATGCTGGCTGGGGAGAGCTTCAGCGTCGACATCGACCTGTTCTCCGCCCCGGCGGCAGCGAACACCGGTGCGCTTCAGTTCGATGCACGCCCCGGCGAGGATGTGTGTGCCCAGGCGGCATCGGATGCCTTCCTCGAAGGCTTCGACATTACTTGTGAAACGACGGGCGCCGACCCGGCAAGGGACACGGGTCGTGTGGTGACGTTCACGAAGACCAGCACGTCTCCGTCTGATGGTCTCTCGCGCACCACGTTTACCCTGCCGCTGAAGGCTGCGGTCACGGGGACGGCCGAACTGAATGGACAGAGCACGGTCAGCCTTGACACCAACATGGCGACGCCGGTCGCTGGGCCCGTCTCCGCCGATTTCGCGACAACACTGTATGGTGCCTCCACGCTTGGTGCGTACAACCTGACCGTGACGAACGAGACCGGGGCGGACACGGACTGGCGGCTCGGAGACCAGGGCAAGATGTCTCTGGTGATCACGGACGCGGAACAGCGCGTGTACCTCAAGCGTGGCGACACGATCTCCTACAACCTGTCTACGCCTTCTGTCCCCGACGAGGTTGGGGGTTTGGCTTTTGATGTATCCAGGCTCGGTGACTGCACATACGGCACGGAGCTGCTCCCGGGGCTTCAGGTTCAATGCTTCATCCCCGACGGTGAGCCGTTGGTCCGCACGATGAGCGTTAATCTCGTGTGGCAGGGGAGCAACGGCTGGGTCAACATCCCCGCCGGCACGTCTTTCACCACCTATCTTCGGTACTCGTATGTCGGACTGGCGCACATTGATGGTTCCGTGGACGTGTCCACGCGCGTCACCGGCCTGCAGCCGACGGTGGGTGTCGTATCCGCTGGGTTCGACCTGCGACTGCAGAAGGTGAACTCGCTCGGTGTCTTCAACGCGAATATGCGAAACGCCGCAGACGACCGGAACTGGTACCGCGGTGAGCGCGGCACCTACACGTGGGACATTGTCCGCTCGACCGGCGACGTGTTCGACATGCGCCAAGGCGAGAAGTTGACCTGGCTGGTCGTGCTCGACACCGGTCTTGACCCGTTCGGATCGCTGACCTACGACTCATCGCCGACCGAAATCATCGTCGGGCCGTGCGCACCAGGAGCCGACCCGAACGCCTACCCCGGGTACAGGGTCTCCTGCGAGACGGGGGATCGCCCCGGAACCATCGTGCTGTCCCTCGAACGGACGGGTGCGGACGTCGTCAGTGGTGTACTCCCGTTCGAGACAGTCACTGTTCCTCTCGTCAACCAGTACACCGGCCCGAACACCGACGAGTTCTCGAGCTCCATCACCATGTCGTCAACCCTTGACGAGTTGAGCCCGTTCAACCGGCAGTACATTCAGAGCGCGGTCACCCAGCCCTACTCGCGACCGTAGGAACGCGAACGCGCCCACTACCTCGAAGATCTTCGGGATGGTGGGCGCGTTCGTGTTCCGGGTGCGCTACACGGGAGTGGATGCCGAGACCGAATGTGGGGATCGCTCCCGCGTGCGAGCGGCGCTACGCTCGCTCGCTCCAGGCGCGCGGCGTGTGGGCGGATGGTGCGCACTCTCAGCCCGGCCACTCTTCGGGACGAAATCCGGGCCGAGTGTTCGTTCGACGCCAGGGAGATCGGCGAATGCGAACCCGGGATACGTGGGGCAGTGCTCTACAGGGCACTGCCCCGGCACTGTTGTGTTGACGATGGGGAGAATCGGTGCCGACCTTCCACGGTGACCGTGACACTCCTGAACACCTACGCCGGGCAAAGCACAGATCAGTTCTGGACGTCCGTGACGATGACGTCGCCGTTGTACGAGCTAAGCCCGTTCAACCGTCAACACCTCCAATCCCAGGTGCAGGAGCCGGGAGGGCGCCCGTAGCCCTGGAACGCGAAAAGCCCCGTCGAGTCACGCCTTGACGGGGCCTTTCGCGCTGGTACTCACATCGGCCGGGTTTGGCGAGCGCGCGCAGTCTTGAGGTCGGGAGTCAAACGCGTAGCGTCATGAAGACCGTGTTCGAATCCTCGACGTAGTCGCCGAACGGTCCGCATTCCACGAAACCGAGCTTCGCGTACATCGCACGGGCAGGCGCGAAGAAATCCTCGACCCCGGTTTCCAAAAAGATCACCTCGATGCCTCGTTCGCGGCATACATCACGAATGGTGCGCACGATCTGGCTGGCGACGCCACGGCCGCGTGCCTCCTCGACTGTGCGCATCGACTTCAGCTCGACGCTCGTTGCCGTCAGGCGTGCGATAGCGCCGATTCCGAGAAGCGTCCGAGTCGCCGCGTCCCTCGCCGACCACAAGGTCACATACGGAGACCCAAGAGCGGCGGCGTCGAAGACATGCACGCTGTCCGCAGGTGACGTCTCGTAATTGTCACGGACGTTCGCATCGATGAGCGCGCGAATGTCCTCGGACGCAGGGGTGTCCTCAACGACCAGGAGGCCAACGGTCATAACGTCTTCCTTTCGGTTCGGCAGAGTTGCCCCGAGCGCGAGATTGGTCGGCGGCCGAGCGGAACCGATCAGGAGCGTGGTGTCACACTGACATGTTACTCGTGTAGTTCGTGGATGTATCCGGTTCGCTATCCCGCCTGGATAACGCAGGTAGGGCGACGAATGCAATCACGCCGCCCGCTGTTCGAGGGGTGAGAGTGAGCGTTCCTTGCTGGTGCTCGATGGCGGTGGCGGCGATGGCTAGTCCCAGACCATGTCCACGTCGCTCTGTCTCTACACGCCCGGAGCCTCGGGCGAAAGGTTCGCGAAGCGCGTCCAAGCGGGCCGAGGCGAGTGCGGGTCCGGTGTTCTCCACGCGGATCGTCGGGCCGGACGCCGTTGGCGTGACGAGGACCTCGACGTATCCACCCGGAAGGTTATGGCGGATGGCATTGAGTACGAGGTTCATGAAAGCCTGTCTGAGGAGCGCTGTGTCACCGACGGTGACGGTGCGCCGCGTCACGACGCGCACCTCGATACACGCTGCGTCCGCTTCATCCCGCGCGGTCGCCACGACCTCATTCATCAGCGCGCCGAGATCCACCGGGTCTTCACCAACACTTCTCGTCCCGATGTCGGCGAGCGACAGCAACGCTTCGATGATCTCCGTGTTGCTCTTGTTCGTGGCAAGTACGCGTGCCGCGACCTCGCGGAGTTCCGCCGCACTAGCTTCGGGGTCAGCCAACGCCACTTCGAGCAACGTCTGGGTGGTCGCCAGGGGCGTGCGCAGTTCGTGCGAAGCGTTCGCCGCGAACCTCTGGTGGGATTGGAAGGCATCATCGAGCCGACCGAGCATCATGTCGAATGTGTCAGACAGGTCGCGAAGTTCATCGTTGGGTCCTTGGAGGCCAACACGGTGGCTGAGGGTGCCGGTGCTGGCGAGCTGCGCGGCGTGGTTGATGGCCTGCAGCGGTCGCAGCATCCGGCCGGCGATGAACCACGCGGCCACGGCGCCGGCAGCGATAAGGATTGTCAGGACAACGAGTGAGACGATGAACGAGACGTTCAGGATTCCTGCAGGGTCCCGGAGCACGATTCCGTCCGCGCTGACGGCCACGGAACCCGCTCCTGCGGGGAGGGACTCCTCCACCTCACTGAGTGGAACTGCCTCGGTCACCTCCCCGCGGGTGGCGACCGCTGGTGTGTAGACCGGGATGGTTCGCATGAAGACGGTCACGACGAGAACGATGGTGATTCCCGCGATCCCGAACAGTGTGGTGAACGCGACGGTCAGCCGTGCCCGGAACGTGAAGCGCCGACGCCAGGCGCGCACGATGCTCGTCGAGATGCGGTCGTCGTCGCTCACGCTGAGGCTCCGAAGCGATACCCCGCGCCGACGACCGTGTGTATGAGGCGCGGTTCCGAGAGGGCCTTGCGCAGGTTCGACAGTGTGACACGGACCGTGTTCGTGAATGGGTCGGCGTTCTCGTCCCATGCCTTCTCCAATAGCGTTTCGGCGCTGAGCACACCTCCGTCAGCAAGCATCAGGAGCTCCAGCACCGCGAACTCCTTGTTCGTCAAGCGGAGGAGTCGACCATCCCGATATGCTTCCCGACGGAACGCGTCGAGTCGTACTCCGTGAGCCTCCAGCATCGGGGGATGTGATGCCCCCGCCCGCCGCCCGAGGGCGCGCAGACGCGCGACGAGTTCCGGGAACGCGAACGGTTTCACGATGTAGTCGTCCGCTCCTCGCTCGAAGCCGGCGACCTTCTCTCCTAGAGAATGCGCGGCTGTGAGCATCAGCACGCGGCAGCGGGGGCGGTGCTCAGCGATCCACCCGCAGACCTCATCGCCGTGGACTTCGGGTATGTCTCGGTCCAGGATGACGACGTCGTAGTCGTTCACCGATAGGTACTCGAGCGCGGCGGCACCGTCGTGGACCATATCTGCAGCGATCATCTCTCGACGAAGCCCCGTTCGGATCGCCTCGGCCAGATATGTCACGTCTTCGACGATCAATGCACGCATGACAGCTCCAGCTTTTCGGGTTATCACCAGTGAAGCACTCCCCGCATAAGAGTGAGGTAAACCCTGGACTGAACGCCACCTTTACCCGCCTCTTGGTGAACTTTCTTCACAGCAGCGAGCCCGCTGTCGAACGAAAGGAAGCACCATGTTCATCAATCGCACGGGACGTCGTCGGCTCACACCCGCGGCACTCATCGCCGTCCCGCTCCTTGCCCTCTCGCTTGCCGCTTGCGCCCCGTCCGGGAACTCGGAACCGCAGCCGAAGGGAGGCGGCAGCTCGCAGAAGGACGGAGAAGAACTCAGCGCCATGATGACATGGCAGCTCGACTTCGCAGAGTGCATGCGTGAGCAGGGCGTCGACTACGCCGACCCGAAGGAGATGGGCGGCGGGATGACATCGTCGTCCGCTATGGGAGGGGACGCCGCGGCGATGGAGGCCGCCTCGGCGACCTGCTCGGAGAAGCTCGGCGACCCGCCCGCATTGTCCCCCGAGGAGAAGAAGACGGTCGACGGCAAAGTGCTGGAGTGGGCGCGCGATGCTGCCGAATGCTACCGCGAGCACGGGTACGACGTGCCCGACCCTGACAGCGTTAAGACGATGACCTTCCCCGCCGATGCGCCGCCGGAAGTAGCGGAAGAGTGCGGTGGTGGCGCCGTCACTCGGCCCGTGCAGTGAAAGGCCGGCGCACGATGACCTTCACGGAGCAAGACACGACGGATGATATTCCCGAGCAGCCACCCGCACGACGGCGACATCGGTGGATACTGGGTGTGATCGGAGCGGCAGTCGCGATGGGAACCGCGTTCGCGTGCGTCGCTTACGCGACTGCCCCGACACCGGAGTCATCATCTACGGACGCACGACCGCACAGCGTCTCGGTGGAAGAAGGCACCCTCTCCGGCACTCGAACCATTCCGGGCGTGCTTGACTTCGCCCACACGAGAGACCTGTCCTCCGAGGTCCGCGGCACATTGACGAGCACCCCGTCGCCCGGCGCTGTCATCGGCCGCGGCGAAGTTCTGTTCTCCGTCAACAACCAAGGTGTGTTTCTCTTCGACGGGGCGCTGCCCGCTTGGCGACCCTTCGAGTCCGGGATGGACAATGGGCCCGACATCCAACAGCTCGAAAACACCCTCCGGGCTGCGGGCCACTTCGACGCAGAACCAGACCAGAAATTCACTTGGAGCACGGTGGAAGCGATCTACTCATGGCAGAAAGCCACGGGCCAACCCGAGACCGGGAGGATCGAATTCGGGCGGGTCGTCTTCACGGAGTCCAGCATTCGCGTCGCGGAGGTTCTCGCTCCTGTCGGAAGCCATGTCGGCGCAGGCGTCCCCGTACTCAGCATCTCCGCACTCGAGCAGGCGGTCACGGCTGATGTGAAACTCGCCGATCAAAGGCTTGCCGTGGTGGACGTGACCGTCGACGTGCAACTTCCGGGCGGCGTCACCACCGCCGGGGTGATCACGAGCGTCGGTCAACCGACCGAAAGGGAAGCGAACGGCTCCACCACAGTGGTCATCCCGGTTGCCATCACCCTCGTGAACGCGGAGGACGCCGTCGGTATCCAGAAAGCCAACGTCACGGTGAACGTTCCTTCGGAGACCCGCGAAGGGGTCTTGTCCGTCCCGCTGGAGTCTCTGATTGCCCTTCCCGGTGGCGACTTCGGAGTGGAGATCATCGATGCAGACGGCGACACCGATCAGGTGCCCGTCACGACGGGGCTGTTCGCTGGGGGGCGAGTAGAGATATCCGGTCCCAAGATCGCAGCCGGCGTCAACGTCGTGGTCCCGAGCACATGACCCCCGTCATCGAATTGCGCGGCGTCGAGCGTTCGTATGGCGAACCACCAGTGCACGCGTGCGCAGGCGTCGACCTGGCGGTACATGCCGGAGAGCTTGTCGCCATCGTCGGCCCCAGCGGTTCCGGCAAGTCCACTCTGCTGAACCTCATCGGCACATTGGACAGACCAACGGGAGGGGTCGCCCGCATCGGTGGTGCAGACGTACAGGAACTCAGTGACCAGGACCTGTCGGCGTTGAGGGCTCACAAGATCGGGTTCGTGTTCCAGCAGTTTCACCTCAGTGACGGCGTGAGCGCAGTAGACAACGTCGCCGATGGCATGCTCTATCTCGGTGAGCCGCGAAGCGTCCGCCGTGGTCGGGCCAAGATCGCGCTGGATCGAGTGGGGTTGAGCCACAGGCGCGACCATAAGCCGCACCAGCTGTCGGGCGGCGAACGCCAACGTGTCGCAATAGCACGCGCAATCGTCAGCGACCCGACTCTCCTCCTCGCCGACGAGCCGACCGGAAACCTTGACTCGGAGTCGGGCGCCGCCGTCGTGGAGCTGCTGCAACGACTGCACCGTCAGGGAACGACCGTGGTCGTCATCACCCACGATGTCGAACTCGCCGCTCGATTCCCCCGGCAGATCACTATCAAGGACGGTCGGATCGTCGACGACACTTCACGGCCAGGAGTTCGCGCATGACAACAGAACACGAGGAGATCATCGACTCCACAGACGCGCCCGCGGGGGCGCGTCTGCGATCCAAGCTGCGCGCCGCCGACATACTGCAGCTCGGCGGTGTCGGGCTGCGAACCCGGCCTCTGCGGGCAGTGCTGTCCGCGCTCGGTATCGCCATCGGAATCGCTGCGATGATTGCTGTGGTGGGCATCTCCACGTCCAGTCAAGCGCAGTTGAACACTCAGCTGGAGGCGCTGGGAACGAACCTGCTCACCGCCGAGGCGAACACCGGCATGCTCGGGGAGGACACAAAGCTCCCTGAGAGCACCATCGGAAAAGCCCGGCAGATGCTCGGCGCGGAAGGCGCCAGCGGTACCGCGAAGCTCTCCGCCAACGTATACCGCAGCGAACTCATCAATGAGTCCGCAACCGGTGGCATCACGGTGCTCACCGCCGACCTCGATCTGCTCGATGTGACGGCGACAAGAGTCGCCAGCGGAGCATGGCTGAACGCATCGACAGGGCAGTTCCCAGCGGTCGTATTGGGGGCGACGGCTGCAGGCCACCTCGGCGTGCACACCATCGGGACCAACGTGTGGATGGGCGGGCAGTACTTCGCGGTCGTCGGTATTCTGGAACCTTCCGCATTGGCGCCCGAGCTCGATCTGAGCGCCCTCGTCGGCGAAGGGATCGCGCGCTCCGAGTTCGAATGGGATGGAAGCCCCTCGACGGTCTACCAGCGGGTTGCGGAGGATCTCATCGAGCAGGTCCGCGAACTGCTCCCTGCGACTGTCAATCCGCAGGCGCCGGAGGAAGTGGCGGTGTCCCGGCCATCCGATGCACTCGCCGCGAAGTCCGCTGTAGATCAGGCTTTCACGGGACTTCTCGTCGGCCTCGGCTCAATCGCATTGCTAGTCGGCGGTATCGGTGTCGCGAACACCATGATCATCTCGGTCCTCGAACGGCGACGCGAGATTGGGTTGCGGCGGGCGCTGGGTGCAACGAGGGCACACATCCGTGCGCAGTTCCTTGCGGAGGCGCTGCTGCTCTCCGCTCTTGGCGGCGTGATGGGCTCGCTCCTGGGGGTCATCGTCGTTCTCTCTGTCGGCGCTTTGAACGGATGGCCGTTCGCGGTGCCACCTGAGTTGTTCGGCGCGGCCGTGGGAAGCACTCTCGCCATCGGGGCCATCGCTGGGCTGTACCCGGCTGCCCGTGCGGCGCGGACTCCGCCGACCGCAGCCTTGAGCATCTAAGAGAGGCCTGGCGCCCGCAGTCGAACAATCGGCTGCGGGCGCCAGGCCATCGATGTGTCCGTTGTTAGAAATCTGTGGCGGTGTTCTCGTTCCGGCGACGAGTCGTGACAGCAATCGCGATCCCGGCGACGACGAGCACGACGGAGTTTGTCCGGTCATTGGAGCACCCCGTCATTTCCACGCTGGATCTGTTCGACGCATGGCGTGGACGTCACTGGGACCGAATGCACGAGATGATCTTCCCCGCGGCCGCTGCAGCGGTTGTGTCTAACGGGAGGGAGAGGAAGCATCGACGGTGGCCGCGGCGTCGTTGAGGTTCCGGCGCCGAAGCCCCCTCAATGGAGATTGACGCACGCGAGTCATAGCCCGGACGCCCGAAAGTTGCTGAAACGAACTCCGTCGCCGAGGGGCCGGCAATCGGGCGGAGGGCCCACAGTTAAAGGGGCTGTTGCACCGGATCGCATAGTTTGACGATCTCAACTGGCTGGGTTTTTCGGCGACCTCAGTGTTTGCCTGGCTCGGGATGCGGGCGTCGACGAGGGGACGATCCGCAAGATCCTGTCGGGGCAATCATGGGCCGATTTCCACACGATTTGGAGTCTTGAATCGACCTTGGACACGTCGCTCTACTCGCGCTGAGGACGAGGCTGTGTGCCTCGCATCACGGAACGATGGAGAGCTGCGGGCGAGTGTCTGACTCGCCCAGCATCAGCCGTAGGTGAGCGGGGGTCCAGGCGAGTTCTGCGGCAAGCGTTGGGATGGTGATGCCGACCTCGCTGGCAAGCTCAACGGCGCGGGACAGTAGGAGGGGCTGTTCGCCAGGGAACTTCGCGACCGGTTCGACGGTTACCGCCATCTGATGCAGGCGGATGTAGCCGCGACGTGCTGAGGCTTCGGAGATCTTCCCGAGTTCACGGCTGCGCAGCACGATGGAGCTTGGCTGCACTCCCCAGCGGTTACTCATGGTCAGGACATGGTTCATGTCGAGTCGGGACTCGAGTTCCGCATCCAGCATGCGGGCCGGGGTGAGGAACTCCGCCGCGAATCGGTCTGCTTCCCGTTCCAGATCGAGGGTGCCTGAGGTGCGTCCTCCGTGGAGGATGATGTGCCCGAGCTCATGAGCGATGCTGAACCGGTGGCGGTACACGTCGTCAGCGCGGTCGGGGGACAGGATCATGAGGGGGCGCCCGAGCGAGGTCGTCGAGAACGCATCGATGCGCGCGACCTCGGTTTCCACCATGGGCACGAGCACGGTGATGATCCCTTTCGCTTCCACAAGTCGCAGCATCTGGGGGATGGGGCCATCGCCCAGCGACCATGCGGCACGCAGCTGCTGGGCGGCCGTCGCTGGGTCAGTGGAGAAGGTGCCGGGTGCAATCTCGCCGCCTGCGAAACCAGGGATGTCGACCGGAGGGAAGCGAACGTGGCTTTCCAGAGCGTTCGCCAGTTCCCACACGTGCTCCGCGTAGGAGATGGCCTTATTTCGTTGCTTTGCGGCTGTCGCCCGCAGGCTTCGGAAGAAGACGCCAGCGGATTCCAGTCGCGCCTGTGGTCGTCCGGCAGCGAAGTAGCCGACTGGGACGCGCAGGAACGTGGCGAGTTTCTCGATGTGTTCCGGTCTCGGGGCAAACGATCCCGACTCGTATTGGCCAACGGCTGCGGGGGAGACGCCGATAGCGGCCGCAACGTCCTGCTTCGTCTTCAACGCCAGCTGACGTGCTTGGCGCAGACGTCCGGCATCAAACGCTGCAGCGACTGCCTCAGCGCTCGCGGTGGGACCGGTCGGGCTCAGCGGTTTCACTCGGCTCCCTCTTCTTCTTCAGGTCGGCGGACCAGGCCCATGTCGATGTCGACGGAGCCGGGGGCCGAGTCGAAGCGTTCCGCGACGACGGAGACGGTGCTGGTCAGCTCGCCGGCGCCAAGGCGCACAGGGATTTCTTCGTAGTGCACCCAGTACACATCGTCGTTGCGGTCAATGTAACCGTCACCGATGTAGATCCGTTCCAACCCACCGCTGGCGGATGCGACGAACGCGGCGAGCACGACGCTCTCGTCCGCGGAGGCGGGGGCGGCGATGCCTTCGTCCTCTTCCTCGTCTAGCCACTCAGCGAGCGGGAGGACGTCACCGGTGACGCGTGCGACCTGCGACATCGAGTCGTCGCGGAACTGCGACCAGCGGATCTTCAGCTGATCGTGACGGGATCCAGACCTGGATGCACATTTGACGGCATGGATGGTGGTGCCGTTGACGATGGGCAGTGGATGCCGAGCACCCTTCGGCTTGAGGGCGCGGATCCCTTGGGCGCTCGAGAGCTGCTCGACGAGGTCGATGGCGAGCACCTGCCAGAACGTCGCGCCGTACGCTTCGTCGGTTGTCAGTCCGCTCGCGGCCTTCGTGTCGCTCGAGCGGTTATGCGCCTCGTGGCCCGCTCGGATAAGTGCTTTCGCTACCGCCGGTCCTGCGTCCCCAAAACGCTGCTGAAACCATGCGCTGTCACCGATACTTGCATCCATGCCGTCCCCATCTCATCAGATTATGTCACCCAGCTGACGCTATGAGTTTAGAACCAAACACGATTCCGTCACAAGTCCTATTTCAGATGCACCCGGGATTCACCGGCGGAACGCTTCAACGGGTTCGATCTTCGTAGCGCGGATCGCTGGATACAACCCGGCGATAGACCCGATAGCCACGCCCATCACTGGCCCAGCGACGAGTGACCATGGCTCTATGACCGCTGTCCACTGTTGGCTCAACGCGATGACAGTCACTGCGGCCATCGCCAGGGCCGTTCCGACCAAGCCACCGAGTAGCCCGCGCACGGCCGACTCGCCCAAGAACTGGATCGCGATGTGTCTCGGTAGGGCGCCGAGTGAGCGTCGAAGGGCGATCTCGCGGGTGCGAGCGATGACCCCCAGTAGGGAGACATTCGCGATTCCGACGCCACTGACGAGTACGCAGATTCCCGCTAGCGCGAAGAAAAGCGCCTGGGTGGATCCGTTCACCCTGTCCTTGACGACCGTCGGCTTCGGCGGCGGAACAATCTGGTACGCGGTGAGTTCCGCAGGGTTCAAGGCCACAGCGAGTTGGTCGGCGACCACCGTCGATGCTCCCACCTCGGTGGCAACGACCATCGTCTCCCGCTGCCCTGGGGCGGTGAAGTGCTCGCGGGCGAACCCCGCCGGGATGATGACGCTCGTCAGGGCGGCACTAGAGCCGGTCGTGTTGTCAACAACTCCGATGACGGTGACTCGAAGGTTGTTGAGCACGACCACGGGTTGGTCGGCGACGTTGTCGATGCCGAGGTCGCCGGCGAGCTTCTCTCCGATGACGGCGACGGGTTGGTCTTGATGGAAGTCATCGAACGTGCGACCGCTCGAGACATCCGCGCCCACGAGATCGAAGTAGCCGGGCGTTACCGCCAATAGGGGAGGTTGCGATGATCCTGGGTCGATGGAGGGCGGATTCACGCTGACGGTGACGCCCGGGACGTTCCACCAGCGTCCGGTCGCGGTGACACCGTCGATCTGGGACACGCGGCTGTCCGCGTCTGCGGCGAAGAGAAGCTCAGTGCCTGTTCCGCCGCTGCGCGGTGTCACAGTGATCTGTGTGGCTTCCACCTTCAGGAACTCGTCACTGATCTGACCGTTCGCGCTGGCGGTGACACCGAGAACTGCAACGAAGGATGCGACACCGATGGCGATTCCGACAATCGTCATCCCGGACCGAGACGAGCGCTGCACGACGCCGGCCATCGCCTCGTTCAGCAGCCTCCGACGCACGGGACGGCCGCTCACGACTTCTCACCTAGCGTGCCGTCGAGCATGTGTAGTGTTCGGTTCCCGTAACGTGCGACCTCAGCGTCGTGCGTGATCAGCACGACGGTTCGCCCCGCATCGTTGAGCTCGTCGAACAACGCGAGAATGGCGTTGGCCGTGACGCTGTCGAGGTTTCCTGTTGGCTCATCGCACAGAAGCACCGCGGGATTGGCGGCCAACGCTCTGGCGATGGCGACTCGCTGTTGTTGTCCACCGGATAGCTCTGTGGGTAGCCGACGTTCGAACGAACCGAGACCCACCGCTTCCAGGGCCTCCGACGCCCGACTACGAGATTCACGCTCAGACGTTCCGTTGTACAGGTCGCTGAGCATCACGTTCTCCAGGCATGTGCGCTGTTCAAGCAGGTGAAAAGACTGGAAGACGAATCCGATGTCGGTGCCTCGTACACGCGCCCTGTCGTTCTCCGAGAGGAGCGTGACGTCCTGACCTCTTAGCGTGTAGGTGCCCGCCGTGGGTTTGTCGAGCAGTCCCAAGATGTTCAGCAGCGTGGACTTCCCTGACCCGGATGGGCCCACGATGGTCACAAAGTCACCCTCGTCGATGGTGACCGAGGATGTTGCTAGAGCGTGCACCTCGGGCGGTCCAGCGTAGACACGAGACACCTCACGCAACTCGACGACAGCCGTCATTGCACGCCCACGACGACCAGATCACCGACGTCGAGGTCCCCTTCGCTGGCGGTCACTCGGGCTTGTCCGCCACCCGTGTCGTCGACGGTCACCGTCACCCTGTGGGTATCGTCTCCGTCCCTGATGAGCACGTAAGTTCCACCGGTCGCATTCGAACGAACGGCGGAGAGCGGGACGAGCAGGCCAGTCTCGGCCTCCGCGCTGGCCTGAACGGTGATCTCTACCTTGCCGTCGATTGCCCCCGCTGACAGCGCGGCGTCCGGTTGGATGACGACCGTGGCGCGGCTGATCCCATCCTCTCCTGACACCAGCCCGCCGACCGCTGTGATGGTGCCCTCCTGTGCGCCTCCAATGGCACTCCCGGTCACAGACACGCGGTCGCCGACGGCGAGAAGCTGCGACATCGCATCCGTGACTTCCGCGGTCACCGTCGGATCAGACGTCGTCGCTCGAATCAGTGGGCTCTCGACACCACCGCCGAGCGGGGATTTGATGCTGAGCGCCGTCGCGGTGGCGACCGGACCGAAGACGAGCTCGGACTGGAGAGCGGCGCTCTCCGCAGGAACCTGGTACCCCACGGCCTTGTAGAGAGCGCGTAGCGCGTTGGTTGTACCTGCACCCCACGTCCCGTCGGGCTCGCCTTTCAGCCAAGGACGCAGTGCTTCCTGGAGGCGGCGAACATCCTGCCCCTTGTCGCCCGGGCGCAGGTCGCGCAGCAGCGGAATCGCTCCCTGCAGGTAGATGACGGGCCTGTCGTTCACCTCTGCGATGACCGTGCCTGCGCTGAATTGCGCACCAATGGCGACGGGGAGCTCTGTCACGACGCCAGCGCCGGCCGGAGTGAGTTCTATGACGCTACCGAGAGCAACGACGCCAGGCAGCAGGATCGGATCCGCAATGGTGCCCTCCTCGACCGCAACAGTCAGCTCGCTGGGCGACGGGGGTGCCGCATCGGCAGCGACTTGCGCGGGCGATCTCACAAAGAAGCCGGCTGCGCCCCCGATGGCTGCCGACACGAGAGCGGTCGCCAGCAGGAGGACTCCCACACGGCGAGTGGGTGTCATCCGTGCCGCTGGTCTTCCGTTCGTCGCCATCTATTCACCCAAGAGTGTGTTGACCGCGTCGAGGCGCTCACGTTCCGCGTCGAGCGCGGACTGGAACTTCTCAGGTTGCTTGTCGATGGCCTGCTGTTCGTAGTCGCCGAGGACGAAGTAGAACGTGTCGGTCCAACGGCTGGCATTCGTGCATTCCACGTCGGCCGTGGCGGCCGCGATGGTGTCGGCGGTGATAGCTCCTGCATTGGCGGTGGGAGCCTCTTCGAACCGTGCGTAGTCGAACCCGGCGTCCTTCATGCACGCCGACCACGTGCGTGCTTTCTCTTTCACGGCGTCGTGGCTGAACGCCAGGCCGTAGATGTCGGAGGTCACGTCGCGCAGGTCTACGAATGACACTCCTACCTGGTCTTCCACCGCACCGTAACACCCCTTTTCCGGAGGCGGATTCCCCGAGCCGTCGGTGGGAATAAGGTCCTCGGAGAGTGCTTCGTCAGCTCCTCCTTCGCCGAGGATCATGCCCTGTTCTGGCCCGTACATCGCGGCTGAAAGCTGTGCGGCCTCAGTCGGGTCATCGGGCATCACGGGGTTCAGATTCTCTGCGCTGGCCAGATAGATGCCGGCACCATTGGACCAGTCGCCGCCGGGAGGGGCCGCATATCCGTACTCCTTGGCTTGATCCAGCGGCAAGGTTCCCAGCCTCCCGCCCCACTGGTAGATGAAGGGGTCTTTCGGGTCCTCGCTCACCTGCTGGATGTAGTCGCCGCTGAACGTTGCGGACAGGTTGTAATCCGAGAGGCACCGATTCAGCAGTTCGGCAGTTCCCTGTTGCAGTTGCTCCCGCTCAGAGTTCCCCATCGCGAACGAATCGAAGGGCAAAGCGCCCAGGGCCTGCGACGCGGACAGCTCTGCCGGGACCTCAGGCGTCGTCCATCCTTCCTCTGCCGAAGACCCTCCTGAGCAACCTGTGACGAGGAGGACGGTGAGGACGATGGGCGCTGCGGGCGCGAGGCGTTTCATGGGTACTGTGCGGTCCTGTTCTGGTGGTGATGATGAAACGTGGGACCGGGCGTAGCGCACGTCCGGTCCCACGTGGGGTCAAACTCCGGAGTAGCCCGACCAGGACGAGCAGCCGAGCTGCGTGCCGTTGTTGATGGAGCAGGCCTGGACCCGGAACTCCCAGCCGGGCAGCACCCACACAGGTCGCGACTCGGTCTGTCCGGCGCCCTTGGTGTTGTCGATGTTGTTGCTGGAGGTGTTTCCGCGGAGGTTCCACCACGTGCGAGAGCCCCACCCGTCGTTGTAACGGTCTGTGCTGGAGATCGTGTCCGTGGACGCGTTCCAGTAGCCGGTCGCGCGCGGCTGCCCGCCGGACGAGTAGGTCGCCTGCGCGTCCGCCATCGCTGCCACAGACGGCGCGACAATAAGAGCGGCCGAAACGGCCGTTGCGGCGGCGAACTTCGCCAAGCGCTTCTTCGTGCTCAACTTCATTTTCTCTCCTCAAGGGATGCGAGGCCTGGATCATTATTGATCAGGTTCACCTCGGTTCCCTCTGAGTGTGAGATGCGGCGTTTCAGGTGTCTGTCCCCCGTTCGGTGGACACCGTTCACCCCCTTTGGCCGCTACAGGAAAGACCTGACAGATGTTGCGGATCCGCGTCTTTCTGGGCTTTCGGGGCGTCTCAACCACGGCGGCTGTGGCGACTACTGACAATCGCGGTGTCGGCCCCACCCGAGGAGAAGTGGTGGACCGGACCTCGACGCGTGAGATTGTCTGTAAGGAGTTCGCGTTTCGGGCAAAGGGGTGGTGGTGATCGCGCTGTTCCCGAGCGGTTCCTGAGACGTTGCGCCTCGAGCGCAAGAGGTGCGGCCGCCGGCGCCCGTCGGCTGCCCGGGGTCGCAACTCCACCTGGCCCGGGACTAAAGCGCGTCGCCGTGCGGATCGTCGAGATAGGTGTCCTCGCGCAGCAGAAACCACACCCCCGCCACGGCGAGAACACTAAACAGGGCTAGGGCGGCCGTGTACGCGAAGGTCGGGACGATCCATCCTGCCGCGAGCATCCCTGCCAGTAACCCGGCGCTCAGACTGCCGGCCAACGTCCAGGGCCTCCACCGGCGTGTCTCGCCGCGAAGATGAGTGCTCGCGCCGAGCACCCCCAATCCCGTGCCCGTCGTGACGATGAGGAGAAGATGGGATGTTGCGCCCGAGTCATTGAGCGCCATGATCCAGATGCACGCGAGTAAGAAAAGGGCGACAGGTGACGCGAAGCGAACGTAAAGAAGCATGGAAGCCCTATGCGAGACACTCGAGTGCGGTCATCATCCTGAGTGGAGTTCCATTCGGGCTCGGCGCGGACCTGAATTCGCCGCCGGAATCGGTTGGGTGGCTGACTCCGGGCGTACTGTTCACGACAGTGGTCGCATTCCAGCTCTTGTCGGCGGTTCTCCTGGGCTGGCTCCATCGCCCAGGAGTGCGACTGGTGCTGGCCCTCTACTACACGGGCGGGGGTTTCGGTGGCGTTGCGGTGTCTCTGGCCGTGATGCAGAAACCGACCGTGGGAACTTTCGTCGGCATCGCGATGAGTATCGGCGTTTCATCCGTGGCACTCACGGCGATTTACGCACTCCTGTACTGGGACCGGATCACTTCTGCGCACACCGATGTCGCCGTGTTCCTGGGCAGCACTCACGTGCTAGCACTCGTCGCGGCGGTCGCCGCGACGAGTGCTACGTGGGATCCCGACCCTTCGGACTGGGCACGCGCGCTGCTGCAAACCGCGCAATTTAGCCTGACCGTGCTGGCATTGCCCCTGTCGGCGGGGATATGGGTTCGGCTAGCCCTTCGTCAGCCCACATCCGAATTCGAGTTCGAGCTGGAAGTTGTAGTGGAAGTCGAAGTTGAGCCTGACCCCGCTCCCGTGCCTGACCCCGCTCCCGTGCCTGACCCCGCTCCCAGGCCTGAACCCTCACCCGCGCCCGGGACCGAACCCATGCCTGAACCGCATCGAAGCTCGAGCCGGCCACGGTCAGAGTCCTGACGCCGTTGACTGAACCGACCAGACAACTCGCGCTTGCAGCCTGGATCCCGGCACTTTCAGCCACAGTGCTCGCCCTCGCGATATGGCTTGGGCGTCGGCGGGTGTAACACGCTCCGCTAATCGCCTCCAGCCCGTCCGGCAGCAGCGCTTCTCAGCGTGGAACGGATGCGTGTCCGTTGAGGCCACTCGACTATGCCCGCCTTTGCTCGCGAGCCAGCAATTTGGTCAGCAACGGCGTCTCGTTAGCCACGGGCGACGCGATGAACGACGAAGACCGTACCGGCAATACTTCATCAACGGCCCCAGGCGAGACCGCGCTCCAAGTGCTCGACGATTCTTCGGCTCGAGGGGCGCCATCGTCGGATAGCGTCCACACCTGAATAAGCTACCGCTCGGTGGGTTCACTCACCGCAAGGTCACGCGCTTCACTCCGGCTCGCCGCGTGGATCCGCATCGTCACTCGCTCGTGACCAGCATCCGACAACTCCCTGACCTCATCCGGTGGCATCTCGGTCGGCCCATGGACGCTGACAGGCACACCGGCGGTCGCTCGCCCCACCACCTCGACAACGTCGTCCCATGTCCCATCGTCGTCCGGCTCGGGCTCCGATGGGCATCGCTCGAGATCGACTTTCACCGGGCCCATGTTGACACCCGTGCGAATGACGAGATCATCACCGGTGACGGTCATCACCAGATCCGTATTTCGAAACGGCGGGGAGGAAGAGAACGGAGCTGTCAGACCATCGATGGTCAGCGTGCCGAACGCGGCGTGCATGATCGTGGACACTCTCACCCGTTCTCCTCACTCCTCGCAACGATCCTGACAGTGACTGCGTCCCTGTCAAAGACGCAGCGAGGGATGAGTAGGACAGCGCGAAGCCAGCTTGCCGCGCTCTTCTGCGCAGAGGCAGCCATGTACGCGCCGTGCCCAACCGGGCCCGCGGAGGACATGCCAGAACTCTGAGAGTTCACAGATCAGTGACGGACTTGCACGACGACGTCGAAGCGGAGTCCGTCGTCGAGTCGTTCGCTATCTCCGGACATCGCATGGGCCCAGTAGTCGAATTCGATGAACCACCTGTCGTTCAGTTCGTTGGTCTCTCGCTGACGCTTGATCTCGCGCTGGATCGTGGGCAACATCTCGCTGACGAAGTCAGCGGCCACTGTCCCGTCGCCGACAGGAACGAACATGGTGTGCCCAGGCGCAGTCAGCCAGTTCTCGTCAGAAGGCGGAAAGCGCACCCGATCCGGGTATGCGACGCCGAGGGCTTCAAACATCGCCCAACCGAGGAGGAACGAAGCCTCCCCGGCTGGGGTGTCAGATGTGATGGTGGGCATGGTGGCAGCTTTCTGTGGGCGGGGCGTGTTCCCTATCCATGCGCGGCCTTTGTGTATCTAGTGGTCGAGAGCCTTGGCGCAGGCCGGGCACCCGTCGCCCTTCGAACGCTTCATACCGTGGGCGGTCCACCCGAACCCGCATGTCGAGCACTTCCACTGGATGGACTTCTTCGTGCCGGCGACGACGCTCTGCGGGGTGAATGTGTTGTTGTCCCAGTCCCAGTCGACAACGAGGTCGGGTCGTGTGGTCGCCATGTCGTTCCAGCCCACCCAGACTCTGGCGTTTGAACAGAACGGGCACCCGGTCCGCCCGATGACGCGGTTTGAGCCGGTGGCACACCACTCGTGGCCGTGTTCCTCGCACCGCCACCAGACTCTGCGCCGCACCGTCGCGAGAGTGTTGTCCGGGGTGAGGGAGCCGTTCTTGGCGGGATGGAACTGACGGGCGAAGTCGGGCCTGGTGGTCCGCATACAGTTCTGCTCGTCGATGACGTGTCCGGAGCACACGTTGCAGCCATTGCCGCGAGCCTGGGTGAGAACCGGCGCGAGGTAGTGGTGACCTTGCGCCTCGCACCGCCACCACACCTTCTTCTTGGACCCGGCGAGGACGTCGGCGGGTGTGAGGTTGCCGTTTCTCGTCGGATGCCAGCGTGACGCGGTGTCGGGGTGCGTGACCGCGAGGTTCGTACTGGGGTGCGCCTTTGACCGGGCGCAGTATCCGCAGCGGCGATTGTGAATGACGCGGTTCAGGATTGACGCCTGATAGTCATGGCCCTTCTCCGGGCACCGCCACCAGGCCATATGGGCGGAGCCCGCGACAAACTGTTCCGGAGTGTGGTCACCGTTGAGCTCAGGGTGCCAGGACGCGGCCGCCTCCGGGTGAGTGAGCGAGAACGCGTTGACCGAGGGAGCAACCGCCTTGCTCGTGCAGTAGCTGCACCTGGACCCCCTCTTACGCTTGGACAACGGCATCTTGTACTCGTGCCCCTCTTCCGGGCACCGCCAGAACACTGAGCGCTCCGACCCAGCCATTACGTCTTCGGGACGCAGCGAACCATTCTTCGTGGGGTGCCATTCGGACACGAGATGGGCGTCCGTATCGGCAAGGGAGTTGAAACCGCGGAGCAGGCGGCGGTTAGAACAGACTCCGCATCCCATACCTGTCTTGCCCTTCATCAGCTGATTCGGCACTTGAATGAACGAGTGCCCGAACGCGCAGATGTAGTTGTACCGCTTGGACGGTTGACGTGCGCTGTCGTACTTCGACCGGGTTTCCGCAGAGGAGACGTACTGAGTCAGGTGGAGATGGCGGCCGCGCGGGTAGGCGGAGCTACGCAGCTGCTCCAATTCCGCTCTTTCGTCGACGTTCTCTGGCTTCGCGGTGCAGATGAAGGAGTGAGGGTTTGTCTGGTCCTGATGCCCGGCAGCGCGGACGAGGAGCCAGATGGCGTCGATGAGCACGATGCAGTCTTCAGAGCCGACGATGTCCGTGACGTACGAGGAGAGCCTGGAGTAGCGGACACTCGCAGCGGTTGTCCGGAGGGCGTAGGCGTCGAGGGACGTAGGGTGAAAGATTCCTCGAGCCAGGTGCATCGCGATGACGAAGCGGTCAGCCGGACGCTCGGGGCCCGCGCAGGTCTGCGCCCAGTCGTCCACACACGCCAGAATCTCGGCAAGACGATGAGAGTCCAGGAGGCCCCGTCGGCGCAGCCGTCGATATAGTCGGTCAGCTCGGAGTGCGTCCGCGCCGGCCCGGCACTGCTCTTCGGGCGCGGTACCGGGCCCCACCCACATCATGTGCTTCCGGCAGACGCGCGGGCCGTCGTGCGGGATCTGCTCGATGCGCTCGCCCGGGGTGCACCTGACGCAGCCGAACCGGTTATCGAGGCCGGTGGTGCAGTTCACGCAGGGGGTGCCGTCCGCGTGGGTGGGGAGCGACGAGCGGTTCCGAGTGAAGTGCCCGGGCCGCAGGCCAGCCGCGGACTCAGCGATGACCTCGAGCGCCTCGGCATGCGCCATGCCGGTCGCGCGCACGGTGGGCTTCACCCACGCGCCCCAGGTGAGGTCGGTAACAAGGTTTGCAGAGCGCAGGCGCCGAAGGTAGTTGTCGACCGTCTCGAACGAGCCGGGCCGGACGGGGAATGGCCAGGTGCGTTCAGGCAGCATGAGATGCCTCCTCGGCGACGGCGTTGGCCTCCGAGAGCAGACGCTCGCTTGTCAGGTCGAGCGGGATGCTCGCAAGCAACTCCTTCGTGATGAGCTCGGCGTCCGGGTTTCCGTCTTCGATGAGGTCCAGGGCCGCGGTCGTCAGGAGCCGGGATAGGGCGGCGATGGAGCCGCGCGTCCGCGTCCACAGGTAGGCGGCGTGTTCGAGCAGAGCCTGCGGCGGTTGCGCCAACAGTCCGAGCTGTTCCTCGAAGGCCACGATGACGCCTGCCCATAGCTGCCGTCGCTCGCTGGTGGTGATGTCGAGCTTGCCCAGGTGCACGGGGGTGCAGCGGGAGGCGAACTGGGCGCCGAGTTCGTCGTTCGTGAACTGACTGTTATCCAGGTCGAAGCCGACGTACATGGGGACGGCCTTGACGGCGTTCATCAGGTTCTTAATGGCCTGTGCGCTTTCAAATCGTCCCGTGGTGTTCGACTGCGCGAGGTTCTGAATCTCGTCGAAGACCACGAGAGACGTGTGCGACTTGGCGAAAAGGTCGGTGACCAGCCGCGTGCGCTCCTCCAAAGTCTGACGGGGCACGACCGGCGCACCGAAGAAGTTCAGGATGCGTCCCATCAGCATCTTTCCGGTGCAGTTCGGCGGAATTTCTACGTACACCACGGAAACGTGTCCGTCCTCCTTCCACCGCGGGTGGCGGTCGATGTGGCGGGCGTGGGCTTCGCCCATGACCCAGACGGCGGCGGTGGTCTTTCCGGTCGTGGGGTCGCCGTCGAGGATGATGCCGGTCCGTCCAACCGGCCGGTGTGCGACGCGCGCTGCGCGCCGGTAGGCCAGCCTCAGCTGCTGGAGGGCTGGGGTGATGATGACGATGGAGTCGGCGATGCGGCGGCTACGCTCCTCATCAAATGCGCGCCGCTTGGCGCGCGTCCATGACTTGTACTCGTTGAGGCTGACGGGGGTGGGGGTGTTGTTACTGACAGATTCGAGGAGCTCGAGCAGCTGCTCGCGCTGGTCGAAGTGACCGCTGGGGTTGGACATAGTCGTACCTTTCGTGATGGGCGTCAGCCGATGTCCAACTTCGCGAAGTTCGCGAAGTCGTGGCTGCTGTCGGTGTCGGAGGTGAGGATGTTGGCGAGAGTCTCTGTCGCTGTCTTCTCCTTGTTCTTCTTCTTTTGTTCGAGTGCGGCCGCGGTCGCGCGGTCTGTGGATTCGGTCATGGCTTCGTTGCGGAAGCGCACCATCATGTCGTCGGCTTCTTCATCGCTGAACGTGAGCGTTTCGAGGGTCTGTCGGTGGGCTTCGAGGCTGATGGCTTCGGCGAGCGGACGTGACCGGCCCCGCTCCTTGGTCCAGTAGCAAGTAATCCACCCAGCGTCGTCGGAAGAGCGGAGCCAGATGCGGTGCTCGTCGCTGGGGTCATAGCTGACGACGACCTTGGGGGTGGAGTTGTCCGACCGCTTGCGATTGCGGAGCGGGCCGAGGTGCGGGCTGTCGTACATGCGTCCGTTCATCTCGATGCCGTCGGACTGGACCGTGCGCTCGTCCCTGGGGAGCAGAGCGATGAAGTCCTCCTCCTGATAGGCGAGGACGAAGTGTCCGGTCAGCTCCACGCACGCGGCGTACATCGAGTTCGGGGAGTGGCTCCAGTTCTCCCGATAGTCGTCTTCGAGCCCCTCGTGGCGACGGTTCTGCCACACGATGGCGGTCCATCTATCGAGGAGTTCGGATAGTTCAGCCAAGGTGAGCAGCGGTCCCTTGGCGACGTCCTTGCCACGCTTCAAAACATCGCCGCCGGTGTATCCCGGGACGAACTGGCAGAACTTCGTCTTCACCGTGAGGAAGAAGCGCTCGACGATTGCCTTCGCCGTGGGGTCGTGGATGGGGGTCTGGGTGAGGGAGATGCCGTACCTGTCGCATCCGGCACCGAAGACCGTGCCGCGGAAGTCCTGGCCGTTATCGATGAGGATGCGCGACGGGAAGATGTAGGGACGGTAAGAATCGAAGGTTGTCGACTGCTCCTTGGTCAGGTGCTTCGACCAAGGCATCTGGGGGAGCCCGAGAGCGTCGTAGTCCTTCGCCCACGGCCGGAGCTTGCGGGGCACGAGCGCGTTGGCGAGAAGCACTGCATGGTCGATGGCCTTCGGCGAAGCCTCCGTGAGATTCAGCCCGACGACACCGCGGGTGCGCTTGTCGACCAATGCCGTGAGGTGAGGCCGGCCGATTTCGCCGTTCGGCATGCGAACGAGGATGTCGAGTTCGGTGGCATCCATCTGGCATTCATCTCCCGGCCCGAACACCTGGCGCGGGCGGTGCATACGCTTCGGGGATAGTGCCGCCGTCTCTCGCCTCTTGGCGGGGATGGTGGGGTTCTGGTCCCCTCCCATGTGCTTGACAAGCCGCTCCACGGTGGACAGCGACGGCGTCTTCGGCCGGTCTGCGGGGTCGGGAAACTGGTCCATCAGCGCCGCCTTGAGCTCCGCACGGATGGCGGTGTAGGTCACCGTCGACTTGCCTTCGTAGCTGACGATGAGCTTCGCCAGCGCCGTCTGCACATCGTCGGGCACCCGCGCGAATGCCTTCTCCTTGCGTCCCTCCCGCCGGTCGACGAGGCCAGAGACTCCCTTCTTCTCGAAGGCGGCGAGGCGACGCTTCAACGTGCCAAGGGGTACCTCGAAGCCGGCCTTGGAGAGCGCGAGGACCGTAGAGTCGAGTCGCTTCGTCTTCGACACGTGCGTGGCGAACTCGGGGAGTGGTTCGCCACCGTCGGCGGGAGTGCCGTCAATGAGCTGTTGCAGGTAGGGGATAATTGCGCGCTTGGTGTCGTCGAGACCGTCGAGGACCTCGTCGATGGGCTTCGTATCGATGGGGTCTGAGGTCGCCAGTGCCTGGCCGGGCGGCAGCAGGAGGGCGAGCTGGAGATGGTGCATGACCTGGTAGTCGCC
Source organism: Microbacterium phyllosphaerae (assembly GCF_017876435.1). Lineage (NCBI taxonomy): Bacteria > Bacillati > Actinomycetota > Actinomycetes > Micrococcales > Microbacteriaceae > Microbacterium > Microbacterium phyllosphaerae. Next base: position 406,278 of record NZ_JAGIOA010000001.1, on the reverse strand, counting down.
GGTGAGGTCGTCGCGGAGGCGGTAGCTGCCGTTGGCGAAGCTGACGAGTGTGAAGTCGCCGGCGTCGAGGTGAACGGTCTGTCCGAGGGCGATGGTGCGCTGAGCAATCATGGTGGTTCTCCTTTGGGTGGGGTGGGGTTAGGCCGCGGTGAGGGGGGTGTGCTCGGTGAATGCCCGAGTGAGGTCGAAGGTGAGTTCCCGACGCCACATGAGGTGGAAGAGGAATGGCATCAGCTCGCCGGGCTTGTCGGTCATGAGAGCGCGGCGCAGGGTTCCGAAACTCTCGTTCGTCTTCGCGGTACGAAGGATGTGCTCCTCCACGGCGGGGGTTGGCGTGTACCGGTGGTGGCGGTAGCGGCCCATCATCTCCAGGTTCAACCGGACGATGTCGCTGAGCTGGTCGATGAGCGTGAACCGCCATCCGATGACCTCACACACCCGGGCAGTGTTCGCGAAAGCCTGCTCGTGCTCCGGCTTCGTCAGCCCCTTGGGGTGCACGTCGACGAGGTGCCGGACGCCAGACGCCTCGACGGCCAGGTAGTCGGGATAGTGAAAGGTCCCGTCGGCGAACGTCATGAGCATCGGCTGCGCGTCGACCTTGACGATGTCGTAGAGGTGGTCGATGAGCATCATGCCTGCGTACTCGGCCATCGACTCATGGAAGACGCTCTTGCGGGCGCCTGCGCACCAGTAGTGGCCCTGGTATGGTCGCTGACCCTTCCACTTCCCGGGCTTCCTGGTCCGCTCGCCAGGCGCGACGGTGCGTGCGGTCACGGGGTCGTTCGCTCGAATGGTGTGGGTGACGCGCTTGGCGTCGAACCACTGGATTCGGTCGTATCCGTCGCCGGGAGTTTTGGGGAGTGTCGTGTACTTCATGCCTCTCCCATGCACCTCGCCTTCACACGCGAGGCTGAAATGGGCCGAAACAGCCAGTTCTTAGGTCTTTTCGCTCGCATGCGAGCTTTTAGGTAGACTTTTCGCGTGTCAGATCCGCGATATGTGCCGAGAGACTTCCTGATTGAGCCTCGGGACTTCGGGCGACGCCCGTTCCCTGAATGGTGGCGAATCGGGGAGGACTGGAGTCTTGAGCGGAAGGCGCAGCTCGACGCGTCCATCTCGCAGCATCAGATCTCGTACGGCGTTCGAGAGCTGTACATGCAGAAGCCTCGCGTGACGAAGATCACCGACCTCGCGGCGGAGTTGGAGATCGAGTACAACCGCCTGCAGAAGATGCTCGGCGGTCTGATAGTCATGCAGATGGTGGACCTCGCCCGACTCCGCCTGCTCGTCGGAACCCGCTTGGACTATTGGATGATGCGCGGGGAGGCCGCCGAGTACGTCCGAGCGATGGAGCGGGAGTTTCATCGCATGAAGGAGCGGCAGGCGCAGGCGGAGCGCTGGGCGGAGCGCGCAGCCGCTCCCTAGGTCGGCATCCACGCCGTTCTCCAACACACCGAATAGGTCACATGCGGAATTCTTTCCGCAAATCGGCTAAGATGCAACCACTTCTTCTGAGGAGGGTTGATGAAGGCGCTTGAGTACGCATCGGACATCGTCCTGCCGGACGAACACGTCGTCGTCTGTGGCGACTGGCACGGCAGTGTTGGGTGGGCGCGGATAGTGGCGGGGGCGCTTCCAGCCCTCGCGCCCGACGTGACGACGATGTTGCATCTGGGGGACTGGTGGATGCCGCCGGCGGAGATCGACGAGATCTTCGCCGAGACCGGCATCACCCGTATCTACGTGACCAACGGCAACCACGAGCCGTGGGATGAGATCACCCCGCTACTCAACAAGCATCCCGGCGCCGCGGTGCGGGTTTCCGACCTCACCTGGCTGCTCCCGCGCCCTGCGCGCCTGACCATCGGTGGTCGCCGGGTTCTGTCCTTGGGTGGCGCCGCTTCTGTCGACCGTCAGTCCCGCATCGAGGGACTGACCTGGTGGCCCGATGAGGCCGTGAGCGAGGGGATGGTTGCCGAGGCCGTCGCCGGCGGCCCCGCGGATCTGATGCTCACCCATGAGTCCCCGGCAGGCACCCCCGTCCGCCCTGTCCGCGAGATCCTCCGGACAAACCCACACAGGTTCCCGGAAGTCGTTCTGGCCGAGTCTGCGGCATCCCGCGCACGGATCGGCGAGGTGTGGGACGCGGTCCATCCCGAGCTTCTCGTGCACGGGCACCTTCACGCACCTGGAGGCGGCAAGACCGAAGACGGCCGCCGAGTGGCGAGCCTCGGCCGGGAAGGGCAGGAGGGAAACCTCGGGTTCCTCGACATGCGCACCTTGAGGATGGCGACGCCGAACCTGCGCATCATCCGCGGGCTCGCGGACCGGTGGGAGGACAACTACCTCGAGCGCGAGCGGCGCGCGAAGAGGGTGGCCCAAACTCTGGACTCGTGGGCTCTGGACGGGCTATCCCCGACGCCCGACGCTCTCCGTGACGCCCAGAACTATATCGACGGTCACCGCACTCTCGACGAAATCATCGAAGACGTCCGTCGACGGCACACGCGTCACCCCGAAGAAAGCTCAGAGGACGAATCGGAAGACAGTCCATGACCGAAGTCGAGCAGCCGAACCCATGGGCGAAGTTCAGTTCATCGGCCTCTGCTACACCGCAGCTTCCATCGCACGCGCTCTCGAGTGGACAATGTGCGTCACCAGTTTCTCGCCGAAGCGTTGCTGCTGTCAGCGTTGGGTGGGGTGATGGGCTCGGTGTTGCGCGCCGCGGTCGTGCTCGTGGTCGGCTTGTTGAGTGGGTGGCCTTTCGCGATCCCGCCAGGGCTTTTCGGAGCAGCGGTCGGGAGCACTATCGCCATCGGTGCGATCGCCGGTTTGTACCCCGCGGCGAGAGCGGCGCGCACACCACCGATGGCGGCGCTGAGTGTCTGAGGATGCGGCGACGGCCGCTGCGGTAATGCCCGTCGCCGTCCGCCTTTCATGCGCCAGTGACGGCCAGACCCGTCCGTTCAAGGGACTCACTCGTACACGCCGTTGTCGCCAGCCCCCTGTCCGTCGAACTCGAACACCCGGTGAGGGGGTGTGGGAGAAGTCGAGTGGGGCACTGATCTCACTCGGTCTGCGGGTGTGCGGGCACCCGATTCTCGTGCGCGAGATGGTCGAGTTCGGGGTTGGAGAACGGGGCGTCGACAAGCCTCCACAGCAACCACCATGCGTAGAAGCACCGAGCGGACGACGTGGTGACCTCGTCGAGGAGCCCGTGCGCGACATCATTGCGCAGGTTCGCGCCACCGTCCCCGCAGAACAGCGCGCGGATCGCGAACGCGACGTCCGATGTGAAGACGGGCACCATCATGCGGTGCCCCACAAGAGACGACAGGCCGTTCTCGGTTTCCATTCCAGTCCTGCCAATCACACTTGTCTTGGCGCCAGCATCGCCGAGGTGATGTCGAACGATGGCTTCGATCTCGGGGGCGGCAAGCTGCGCAGCGGTCACAAAATCGCCCGAGAAACCGTAGTACAGGGCTTTCGCCACCATCAGATCGTGGTGGGGCGGGACGAGCGGGCTGTCGTGCGCGGACCGAACGAACTCGGCCAAGGGGATCACCTGAGTTGCGCTCAACTCCGCCCACTGCGGTGCGAGAAGCTGGTTCACGACGGAGACAATGTGCAGGGTGTGCGCGTCCATCATCGCGTTCCAGATGTTGCGGGGGATATCGTACACCGGCTCAGTGTTTCTGTGGTCGGAACGGTTGACGATGCGACCACTGGGGTCGATGGTGACGCGCGCGACATCGAACGGAATCAGCCGGTTGTGCACTCGCGTGGTGGCATCGACGAGGAACTTCTCGTAGTCGATGAGAGGGACACCGTGCAGGAAGACGGCGATGGCGAGCTCGCCGGGCTGGTCGCTTACAGCGTCGAGGAACGATGCTCGAACCGTTCGAAGGTCAGGCAGCGCCACAGTGCTGGCTCGCATCAAGCTAACCGTGGCCCTGTGGGCGCGCCGGCCGAGGACGTTGAGATCTGCGGAAAGGGATGACAGCCCGCGGGCGTCGCGGGCACCTGATGGCACCCGGGTCAGGGTGTCCATCGCCAGTTCGACGTTATGTCGGGCGTGATGGACACGCTCAGGGGTCGGCCTGCGAAGAAACTCTTCGGCTTCAACCCGCAGCGATTCCACCACGTCGATGAGCCGGTCGTCAGCGGCATTGCTGTCCCCGCTGATTCGCAGCCACTGCGAAGCTTCCTCGGTGTAGATATACGCCCCAGGGTCGTGCGCGACTCGTATCAAGGTGTCTGCGATGGCCGCGCCGTCGGAAGCGGCTCGGCGCGCAAGCCGCAGGAGGCGGCCGAGGTTGAGTGCTTCTGTCGCGTTCTCTGAGCGATGGAGGCGTGTGAGAATTGCCCCATCCAGGCGAGCGGCGGCGGCGTCGGTTGCTGCGCGGAACTGCTTGGCGACGGTGAACGCCCGTTGTATGTCGCCGTAAAGACGGGCGTCGAGGTCTGCGGTGGTGACCGCATCGCTGAGCGCATCGATCATCGTGATGGTCTGCGCAATGCGGGTCGCGCCCGCGCTGTTCAGAGAGATCAGGTCCAGGGCGCGTACACGCAGGTGGGCATCGGCAGTGGTCCTCGTGATCGCTTCAAGGACCTGAATCTGGTCACTGGTGAGGGCATTCGGTCGCGGGTCTGTTTTCGCCCAGAGCGCTTGGTAGGGCTCAATGCGATCCTCGGATCGGAGGACGAAGTTGCGGACCGCGTCCGTGATCTCGCAGACCGTGATCAGATCAGCGCTGAGGTCAGAGATGTCAATGTGAGTTGTCAGTGCGAGAAGACCAGCGGCGTGGGCGTGGGCAACTGCATCGGACCAGCGGCTGTCGGTCATTCGTCTATCCGCGGGCTTCGGATCATTTGTCGTCCCACAGCGTGTAGCCCACGACGCCGGCGGGGATGAAATCGAGGGGCTCGGTGAGCTCGTTCTCCATGCCGACGATGCGCCCAGTCGCGATGGAGATGAGAAGGGTATCGACGTACGGGGACGTCGGGTCTGTGACCCGCAAGCCGATGACGTCGCGGCCTGCACGGTCGACGGTGCGTCCGAGGACGGTGACACCACCGGCATCGATGAGCAGATCGATGAGTGTCGCGTGCTGCTCGTCCGTGAGAGTCCAGTAGCTCAAAAGACGCCCGATGGCGACGAGCATTGCTCCGGATGACACGGTCGGGTCTGTTCCAAAGCTGTTCAAGGCCTCTAGAAGGTCGGCCTCTGTGCTACCGGCCAGCGCGATGACTTGGGTGGGGGCGTCGAACTCGGCTGCGGGAGTGACGACCTCGCTGATGATCTCACCGGGCGCGTACGGGCTGGCCCTGATCCCTTGCGGGCGCTCGTCATCTCCCCAGTACGATTCCCCGGCAACAATCGTGGTTGTGGATCCGTCCTCCACGGACCAGTGGAACGTTACATCTTGCGGGACGACTTCGATCTGTTCCTTGGTGATGTTGATGTCCCATCCCCACATCAGGGAGTGAACAGCACTTGTCTGTTCGGGACCCACGGTGTCGTCGAGGCGAGTGTGAGCTTCGGCGACGACATCGCCGAGCGGCTCGGCGTTCCCGTATGTGAGAGGCGGCGGGGTGAAGGCAACAGCCGTCTGCGTGGGGGCAAGGACGCTGACAGCAACCACCACGAGGGCAATCGTCGCAGCGACGGCGGTGGACAGTCCCGCCCACGCGCTGGCGCGGCGACGGGACCGGCGAGGCGTCAGCTCCCCGCGAATGATGCGCTCGCGAATCGCGATGTCTGATGCTCGCAGCGGTGTGTGAACGGCATCCGGCATCGGGTTCGCAGCCCGGAAGAGCCGGTCGAGTTCGTCGTCCTGGGTGTTCACGCCTCGGCCCCTTTCAGTTCGAGCTGCTCGCGCAGCTTCGTGCGCGCTCGGGTCAGTGTCGTCCACACAGAGCCTTGGCTACAACGCAGCACCTCGGAGATCTCCCCGGCGGTGAGGCCATCCCAGTAGGTCAGGACGATCACTTGCCGTTCGCGGGCGTTGAGGTTCTTGAGCGCTTGCCTTAGTGCGAGGACCTCTAAGGGATGCAGGCCGTTCGATGAGTGGGTGAGGCCCCGCGTCAGCGCCTCCAACACGCGGGCTCTCGAGAGCCTCCGACGCCCGGCGTCGCGGAGCTTGTTGTCGGCGACTCTCAGGAACCATGTGAGACCCATCGGCTTCGCGGGATCGAGTTTCTTCCACGCGACGACGAACACCTCCGCGGTGAGTTCGTCTATTTCTTCGGCGTTATCGACGAAGCACGCGATATGGCGTCGGATCCGCGCCCAGTACTCGTCGAACAGGATCCGGAACGCCACCTCTTTGTTGCGTGGTGACCCGGTCTGGCCGATGGAGGGCGTGGGTTCGAACGAGGGGACGTCTGCGCCCGCGTAGGCGAGACGGACACGTCCGAAGAGGTTCGACCACACCACAGTGTTCACCTCCTCACGTCCATCACACACCAGGGTATCGAGCCGTCAGAGTGTGCAGAGCAGCCCGACGGTGCCACTGCCCACGGTCGCGGAACCGTTCGGGAACGCGGTGCCGAGCACTGTCCCGGCGGAGTCTCGTGCCTGCACCTTGCCACTCGAACGGCCGTTGGCGATGGAACCCACACTCCGAAGCCCCGCGGTGCTGACATTGGTGCAGATCGCGAACGTGAGTTTCGTACCGGTGAGGGCCGTTCCCGCGTACGCGCAATAGGTTCCTGTCGCGCATGTGCCGACGGAACGAGCGAAAGGCGACTCGGCGGTTACGGTCATCCCGAGGGCAGGCCAGACCGCATGAGTCGCGCTGAGCGCTACGCCGCCAGGGACCTCATCGAGGGCGTATTGCACGTCGGGGTGCAATGGGGTGATCGTCGCGGACGCGGTCGCGGGCGAAGCTGCCAAGGCGAGGCCGATCAGGACGATGGCAATGAGGAACTTCTTCATGGGTATCTCCGGGCGTTGGGCGGGGGAGCCGGGGGGTCTTTGACCCAGTCTCTTGTTGCGATGGGGCCCACTCACGTTGCCTATTGGTGGTCACTGCCCATTCCTTACAGACTTTTTCCTCGCTCTCGACGTGAGGCCCGAGAACCACGTCTTTCCGGGCATGCGAGCCGGTTGGGCTCACGATTCCGCTCAGTAAGGATTCAGTGACCCACGCCAATAGGAGCGCAGATGCTGTGCCACGACACGGATACGTTCGGAGGCGTTGTCCGCTCACCTGACTATCGGAGGAACCGCGTTGTCTGACGCTCACCCGATCTTGGAGTTTCTTGATCAGCACGCCTGGGACATCGTTATCGCCGGTGTATCCCTGGTTGTCAGCGTGGGGCTGGGAACACTCTTGTCCCGAGCCCGCGACGCGTTCACCCGACGGGAGACCGACCGATGATTCTGCTGATAAAAGCGCTCTGGGCACTGGGCGGGGTGGTGCTCGGTTTGCCCGTGACGGCGGCGATGGCCGAACTTCCGAACCACACCGGTGGTCGAGTCTCCCTCGCCGTCGCACGAGATAACGCCCGCCAAGCGACGATTCCTCGACGTCGCCGCAAGGCCCCAACCGTTTCGAGAAAGCAGCCTTCAGATCCGTGGGACGAGTTCCTCGGCTGGGCTCTCGGCGTCATCGTCGCGGTGTACCTGTACGCCCTGTGGGCCGTGACGATTGCCGTGACGATGTTCTGGGTGAGTGTCGCGCTCCTGGCGGTGGCGATCACTGTCTTCGCCACCCTGTATTTCCGGCGCGCTTTCGGCGGAGGTAGGACGGCTGGGCTTCTCACCATGACGTTGGCGTATGCGGTGGTCGGCGTTCTTGTGGCGCTCTGGCTTATCGAACCGCCACTGCATGGCGTACTTCCCGCTGCCCTGGAAGCTCTGAAAAGCGATGCGGAGGGAGGTATCTTCCCGTACCTCTTGCCACTGGGAGCGCAACTGCTGGGTGCGCTCGCGTGTTTCGCTGTCCTGTTGTCCTCAATCGCCGTCTGCCTCGCGAACATCTCGGCCGTCCTCATGGAGGTCCAGGCGGTGGGACATCGGTTGCTCTGGAAGCCCCTTTTCCGCGCAACGCGCGGGACTACCGCACCCAACGTGGGCTGGTGGTTCGCAGTCCTAGCCGCGTTCGCCCTCATCTTCTCCAGCGGCCTGGCCACCGAGTGGATGATGAACCTGCAGTCCATCCCCGTCGACGGCGCCTCGTAGGTCGAGAGCTGCGCTGACCGTCGCGGCGAGAATGCAGGCGGCCGTGAAGATCATCCCGAGCGTCACGATCCCCGAGCTTTCGAGCGGGGACATCGGAGTGAAGGCGTTCAGCACACCGGCGAGCCCGCTCATGATGAACAGGAAGAACGCGAACGATACGAGAACGTTCGTCCGATCCGTGCTGTGGCGTCGAGTCACGACGACAGTGATGAGCGAGAGTGCGAGAGTGATCCAGGTCAGCATGGTGCTGTTCTCCTTCAGTGGGGACGCCCTCTACCCTGCGGCGACGGTGACGCGTGGACGCTCGAGTTTCGTCGTCCGACGGTCGCTCGCCCCCTCAGGCGGCGCCCAGGACGTGGCGTACGCGATGATGGTCGCATGATGCAGGTGACACGCACGGCCGGCTCCCGCACCGCATACGTTCTCGGCGCGGGCTTTTCGTACGCGGTGTCCGAGTTGATGCCGATGACGGATCGACTCGGTGCGGCAGTCGCGGAAGAGCTTGGTCTGAGGGGCAGCGTTCAGGTCCCGGACTTCGCGCAGAGCGGGATCACCTTTGAGACTTGGATGTCGTGGCTGGCTGAACAGCAGCCCTATCAGTCGGAAGCCGAGCACCACGAAGATCTGGCCCTGTATTCACTCTTCACGCATGCTCTCGCCACGGTACTCGATGGCTTCGAGCAGGGGGTCCTTGCAGACGGGCTCCCGTCCTGGCTTCACACCTTCGTCGATCTGGTGCATTGGCAGCGCGACGACATCCTTACCTTCAACTACGACACGCTTCTCGAAACCGCTTTGGAAGCACAACTCCGTGTGGACACAAAAGGGCGCGTGCATGCCGGGTCAGTCGTGGCGGGCTTCCCCAGCAGCAAAGCACTGATGTTCAACGACGGCCGCGGGCACATCGAAGAGCGTGACACATTCGCCCTCTACAAGCTCCACGGGTCCGTGGACTGGTTCGCCGTATCGGGAGACCGCTCCGCTGCGACGCTCGACCGATTCGCGACCTCAGACTTCGCGAACCTAGGTGTGCGGGAAATGGCGATTGAGGGCCGGGACGTCTTTCTCGTTCCGCCTACGTCGACGAAGAGTGGCTACTTCGACAATCCCAAGACGCGTTATATCTGGCGCAAGGCGCGCGCGGCGCTGCAGGATGCGGATCGGGTGGTTCTCATGGGGTATTCGCTGCCGTTGACGGATGCCGCAATGGCCCGCATGTTGTGGAGCGTGCTGCCGATGGGGTCTCAGGAGATCGTCATCGTGAACCCCTTCCCCGAGGACGTTCGTTCTCATCTGAAAGCGCTCGGCGTGCGGGAGGACAGAATCCGACACGTTGCTGGAGTCGCGGAGTTCGTCGCAGCGGAACTCGAAGCGCGTAGCGCAGACGTCGCTCGGGCGCTGTCGAGCGCACTGCCCGAGCGCCCTGTCATCGTGGCATGGAGTGAGCACGAGGCCGGCGCGATCACCTCCGCTACTTTCGATACCGTTTCCGGGACTCTCTATCTCGCGGTCGACGCTCTCGACCAGTCCCGTCGGGGGATTCTCCACCCCGCCGCGGTCTCACTGGACGCGAACACGCGCCGCACAAAGTCCGTTGGGGAACTTCTCGAGATGGGGCGGCCCTCACGAATCGTGGCGCAGTATGGCGACCAGTCGTGGGTTGTCGGAGGTCGCTTCGAGGATCCGACGGCTGACGACGAAGAATGGGTCGTCCTTGCACCCAGCGGACGCACCGAAAGACAACGCTGAGTTCTGCTTCGTCGATTCATTTTGGCCATTGACGCAAGCAGTGTGCGGGAGCGCGGGAGGTCGATTACCGAGTCTTCCGGGACCTGGTCGCTGGCCCCTTAAGCCTGTGCGTGAGCTGTCGGTGCGTGAGAGACAACAGCAGTCCCTGGGTCCGACGTTAGGGACCTTGGGGGCCGGTATCCACGGGGCGGTTGTTGTTCGGCGGGTGTACGACTGCGCGCGGCGCCGGGCGACCGTTGCCCGACGTCGCGCGCGGTCTCGCACTCCCGCCCGAGACCAGTTAGAAGGTCGGGAGGCTCTCGAGGTTGTTGGTGTAGTACCCGTCAGCCACAGTGCGGATGTACGCGTTGCCTCGTTCGGGATCGACGACGCGTGTGATCACCTGGTTCGCACCTTGTCCTACGTATGCGGTGCCCCCACCGCGGACGAAGGAAACCATGTTGGGCTTGTCGCTCCAGCCGACCTTCCCGCTATCCCGAGACACCCACTGGTAGGCGATGATCGCATCCGGGCCGCGACCGTTACCCTCGAAGCGCACGTGCGTGATTTCGACAACCATGATTCCCCTTACTCTTAGTGCACCCCAGTGGCGCGTTCTCAATATTGACCGGAGAGCCGCTTGCTCGTGTCGGGATACCTCCCCTGTTGTGATGTCTGTAAGGAAGTGCCTCCTCGGGCAAATAGGCGCCCGGCGGATAGCCCGAGACCTCGCTGATGCGAGCAGTGCGCACCTCGACATCACCGGATGAGACCGGCGACGCGTGCCGAACCGACGAGGCGCGTCGGACCGGAGCCCCGGCCGCTCGCACCTGATGTTCCCCATGTGATACCATGTATACAGTATTACGTTCCCGTATACATGGCAGTGGAGGTGTCGAGTGGGCGTCCTGACAGTACGGATCGAAGATCACATCCAAGAAGGCCTGCGCATGATCGCGCAGAAGGAGGGCATGTCGCTGAGCGAACTCGTCCGAGATCTTCTCCGCGAAGCGGTGATCGATGTGTCATCAGATACTCGACGGGAGACGAGGGACAGTCGAGTCCACGGAGATCAACCAGCTCCGGACAGCCTCAACCTGCGAGACAGACAGGTGCTGGCGCTCCTGCATCGGATTCTTGGTCGGGTCCTCCCTGTCGACAGCAACGGACCTGAAGGTTCGCCTGAAGATCAGCTGCTCGCCGCCGAAGTGCTGGAGGCCGGATTCACCGGCGAGTACTGGCGCGAGGTGGCAGGCTTCTCCCAGGAGCTCTCCGAACGCGACACGCGTCGAGTGATGGATATCCTCCAGCTGTTCCGTGTCATCACTTACAGCGTCAAGCGCCTCGAAGAACAAGGCGTCGACCTTGATGACATAGTCCGTCGGCGCCTCACGTTCCGCGGGTTCGACCACAACGACCCCCTCGAGAACCAGATGGCGCGATACGTCCGGTTCCAGATGCGTGACGGTGACCGGTGGACCGAGCTTCAGGAGCAGGTGACCGCCAACGACGACGGGAACTCGCACCTCCAGATGCTGGACACCTACCTGCGCATGCTTGCCCGGTACCGCCGACTCGTCGATGAGCGGACGCCGGGCGAGCATGTCGAAGACTACTTGTTGACCGCAGACGAGCTGCAGATGATCGCGGGGGAGGTGGTCCACCCGAACAACCGATGACGGCGACATGATCGACGGCGAGCTCCACGGGAGGCGCCGCCGCTTTGGCCGATAGTAAACAGTGGATGAGGCTCCTGCCTCACCGGTGGCCCCTCGCTGGGGGCCGCATACACGAACGGCCCACGAAGTGGGCCGTTCACCACCCGAGGGTGGAAGCGTCAGAGACTGACACCGTAGCAAGTAACAGTCTAAACGATCTCGAACCGCAATGGTTCGCCCGTTTCTCGCATGACGATTCTCCCTTGGGTGGCTTTAGCCCCTCAGGGGAGGTGACATGTCCGGTAAGAAGAACAAGAGGGATCGCGATACCAATGCGCGAGCCTGGGTAGTAGTCGCAATACGCATCGCCACCCTGGCGGTGCGTGTGGTCGAGTTCCTCACCGCACTCCACGGCGGGTAAATGAGCCTGGCGGGCACCCTCTCGGAGCACGCGAGACCCGAGAGTGGTGCCAAGCACCACTAAGCAACATCACGAACAGCGGGCCGGAGGGTGCTGGCTGATGTACTCGAACGTCGGCTGGCGCGGAATCCGCGCGAAGCCCCAGACTCAACGACGCGCAGAGGGCACCGGGCTCATCGCAGGCATGAGCTCGCTCTCTGCCGTCCACGATGAAGAGATCGACGTAGGAAACAGAAGCCTTGTGCGCGCACCGACTCAACGCTGCGGCAGTCGTGGTAGCGGGGGAACCTCGACAAAGCGTGCGGGGGCGTGCCGTACCGTTCAACCATGCAGTACGCGATTCTGGCACCCACCCCGCGACGATACGACGGGCCGGCCTACCACTACACCGGCGCGCGAGGGCTGCACGGCATGGTCACGAAACACTGTGTCTGGGCGACCGCGTACACGATGCTCAATGATGAGCTCGAGATCCGCCATGGCGTCAGCGAAGTCCTGAGAGCATTCGCGACCTGGAAGCCAGGGCCGAACGTGTCTCAGCAGGCGGCCCTGACTCTCAGTGCCTACCTGGAGCAGTTGGAGGAGACCTTCGAAACGCTGCCGATCTATATCGTCAGCGCCTCGAAGAAGCCCACATTGCTCAACCAGTATCAGGGTTACGCCGGCGGTGAAGGGTATGCCGTGGGGTTCGATAAGGCTCCTGTGTTGCGTCCGTTCAACACCGCGCCGGATAACAACCTGTGGGCGGCGGGCGGCTGGCTGGAGGTATTCTACGAACCAGCGGCAAAGGAAGAGTACGCGCACCACATCTTCGATCAGATGGTGCAACACGAATCGGTGCTTGCCTTGATCGCACCGTTCACGGGCACCTCGTGGATCTTGCAAGACTCGTTGGCTGCGCTGGTATCGGTCCTCAAGCACGAGGCGTTCGCCGCCGAGCAGGAGGTTCGCCACGTCGTGACGTACGCGGGTCGACCACACTTCCGAGCTGAAGATCGCGGGATAGTCCCATACCTAACTCTCGGCAATCACAGTGGTGGTCTTGATTCGAAAGTCCCAGACGGCCTGTTGCAGCTCACCGACATATATGTAGGCCCGCCATCTGCCACCGCAGCTAGACGGATCAGAACCCTGGAGCAACTGCTCGAGCAGGACTATTCGGGTGTCGGTGTGAAGGACTCGGAACTTCCGTACCTGCCTTGAGATGGGGTTGCGAGATGCGCGGTGGTTATAGTGCCGCGCGTAGCTCGTTGGCCAGATCTGTCATCGCTGAGACGTGGACCGGAAAGGGTCTCACTTTGGCGCCCTCCTGCTGCACGTGATTAAGGTCTGCAGGACTCCATGCCTCGCGCGTCGTCGCAAGGACGACGGCGTCGGCATGGAGCGCCCGCGCAACGCGCAACAGCTTCTCCGTTTGGTCACCCCGAGCATGTTTGCCGGCGAACGCGCCGGCCGCTTTCGCTTCGACGAGCACGACCCTCTCGTCCGAGCGAGCGATGACATCCACCTCTGCCACCGGTTTTCCCGAGTCCAGATCGAAGAACTCCAGCTCCGGTGCATCGGCATACGTGCGGCTGTCGCGTCGTAGTTGTGCGGCAGCGAGAACGGGGATGTCCCCTCGACCTCGCATCAGCTCTCGGAACGGGGCGTAGAGGTCGAAATGCCACAGTGGTTCACTGCCTGCGCGCCACCTCGAGGAGGTGAGTGTGTTTGATGCTGCGCACTGGGGGCACTCGTACTGTTGACCGGCGCGGTCAAGGTCCACGAACGAGGGACGTTCGCAGTCTGTACAGCCCAGAACAAGTCCGCGCCGTAGGAGACGCGCGGCAGACAACTGGTCCACGAGTTGCCGAGTTTCCGGTTCAGAACCCATCAGCGAGCTCATCTTCTCGAACGAGAGATAGGGGTCCAGGCCGATCACCACGTTGCCAGGTTCTCGCTTTTTGGGTACCGACGTGTGGGGGACGAATGCCCGCAACATGGGAAGGCGCGACGGCACGACCAGGTCGAGGAGCGCATCGCGCGAACCCAGGCGGCGGCTGACGAGTTCAGAGTGGCGACCGGGAGCTGACACGCGCACGCCGAGTCCTGCGGCGTTGGCCATCCCTTCGACCCACGCACGCATCGACAGCGAACGCAAGCGCGGCCGCCCCAACCGAGCAGGCAGAAACGAGTTCCCCGCCACGAACCCTAAGGAGGAAGGGTTGAAGGTGATGCCGTCCTTGCTAGTTCGGAGGGTGACCTCCGGATAGGGCCAGTCCGGCGCCCTGGTGATGAGGACGGCTGACGACGGGAGATCACGCGCAGGTGGTGCCATGGCACGAGCGAATGACACGTCGACGTACCAATACGGGACCTTTCCGGAGTCGAGGGGGTACATGAGTGTGCTTGGCGTGGGAGCGTCCAGTTCCGTCATTGCCTCCATCGTGCCGTCCGCGAGTGCGGCCATAGGCACGATCACGGACGTGCCGACGTACTCTTCGACGATCAGTTCGCTGTTGCCTCTGTCCAGGCGCGGTGTGCGCGTCTGCACGGTCCGCTCCTCTTCGACTTTCTCGCTCAGACGGCCGTACCGCTCGAACTCGTACCTGGGTTGTTGCAGGCTGATGGCGACCGCGGACACCGCTTCATCGTCGAGGGAGGAACTGCAGACGGTGAGAAAGCTGGCGTGCTGCCTCAATTGAGCGACCACCCACCATAGCGAGGAGCGAAGCTCGCTGAGGATCTCCGCGTCGTCGAGCATCGCAGGGGTCACCCAGTGCCCGCGGCCGAGAAGTCTGTCGTAGGCGACGGCAAGAGCAAAGTCAGTTCCTGTGTCGCCGACGACAATGGCCACCTTGTCGCGGGTGTACCCGCGTGTCACCCGGATGAGACCTGGGTCCGAGTCGAATAGTGTCGACACTTCGGTTACGGGAACTGACGACGATTCTGGGGAGTGGATCAGGGATGCTGGCGCCGCTCCATCTCGACGGACACTCCACTCGACGACGTCGGAACCGGGTTCGGCCCGCCGTTCGTCGTCGTGGTCCGCGACGACGCCGACTCGCGCGGCGGCGAAAAGCCCCAGGTCTGTTCGCCAGGAAGCTGAGGCCGCTAACACCGGAAGTGCAGGCTCAGGACTAACCGGAAGGCCTCGGTTGAATCGGTCGTCTCGTCGGACTGCACGAAGCGCATCGTGTGTCTCACGGGGTCGGAGCGGTTGATCCGGGAGCATGCGCGCGTCACGCATAGGTGAGCACCAGGAAGCCACGACGTCGCGGGCGCGGGCGCTTTCCGGCATCGAGATCTCATCGGAGATCATGCGTATGAAACTGGGTCTGTCCTCGGGGCTGACCTCCGGCGACACGGATATGGTTCCCGGGTACCACTCCTCTAACTCCGGGACTGGGAGCTCGAGAGTGACCACGTGGTCAGGGTCGTAAGCGCGAACGATCTCCGTGAAGCGGGCGGATGGTTCGCCCGTCTCGGGAGCGTACGGAACAAGGATGAATCCGCCGCCGCCCCAGTGGTCGGAAGAGATCTCCAAGGCGCGCATTACCCAGTCTCGCCAGTGATGGTCGTCGGGGAAGACGATCACGACACGAGGCGGTCGAAGAGCGAGTGCTGCGGGGAGGAAGGTCACCTCTGAGGTCGTCACCTCTGTATCTAAGCGCACCGCTTGCCATCGAGATGATGGCGGGCCGGGCTCCGGCTGCTGAGCCGTCGCAGGGTGCGGCGCGTCTGTGGCTCGTTCCCCAGTAAAGGTGGGGACGCTGTCAATGCTCGGCTTGTCGGCAGAGCAGCTCGCATGAGTGAGCGGGGCATGGACGGGGTGCCGGTGACGTTCACACCTCAGCGGACGGGGTAGTAGAAGTGACCGTGCTCGTGAATGTTGATGTGCTTGTCGAGCGTGATCATGTCCTTGAATGCGATGACGTCGACATTCGCCTGCGCTTTCGAGAGTCGCTGCGGGCCGTTCTGGCTGATGAGGCGTTCGCGGGCGCTCGGGAAGGCGTGTTGGAGCGATGGGCGAGGGATCTGCGTGCCGTGATGCGGCGCGAACACCACCTTGTATGTCGACTGCAAGTCTGAGTCCTTGCGCTGAAGCCGAAGGAGCGCGTTCAACCCTGTAAGTTCACAGTCCCCGAAGTTGATGACGAAATCAGTCGAGTGCACCACACTCAGCATGTTTGCGTACGCGGAGAGCTTCCGCGTGATCGTCTTGAGCTCGTCCTCATCCAATCCGAGTGTGCGCACCACTGACGCCGCCGACACGTCAGAGCCGCTGCTGGTCCCGTCGGGGAGCCCGGATCGACGTTCGGCGGTTAACCAGTCCTCGTACACGGAGTCGATTGCCGACGCGAAAGCAGGGCTCTTCTCGGCGAGACCGTCAATCCGGTCCGCGAGCTCATGCATGTTGTCTCGCGTGACCTTTACGAACACAGATGTGTTTGCGGGTGGCCAGTGCACATCCCAGTCTTCGCCAGCTGCCGTGAACGAATCGCCACGCTTCACCGGGCTCGCGTGGACGGTGGCTCCCGCTGTGCGCCACGCGTTGATGATGTCTGTGATGGGAGTGACTGACGCGCCGACAAGCGCCGCTTGCAACAGGAGATGCGCTGCCTGCTGCTTCCCGCCCTGTCGCTTCGGTAAGAGATGCGGGTACCGCATGGTGACGGGCCGGGCGGGAGCGGCCTTCCACTGTGTCGGGAACTTGAGGATTCCTGCCCAGTGGTCGGCGTCGAAGTGTGTGATGAGCACTGCCTCGACTTTTCTGGATGACTCGCCAAGAGCGTCGCTGAGAATTCGCGCCGATTCCACTCCTTTGCCTCGAGTGGTCGCTCCACAGTCGACAATGAAGTGCGACTGCTCCCACGGGAGGGTGAAGACGGCGCATGCACCGTCACCGACGTTCAGTACCCGCATATACGTGCGCGGACGCTTACTCATGTTGCTCCTACGGTGCGAGTCCGCTCGTGAAGAGCCTTATCCCTCGATGAGTCGGCGTCGCTGGGACGCGATGCTGGTGAGGGGGTGGACGGCATGCCATCGAGCGTAGCGAGATTCATATGCCCCCGGCCAAAGCCCGTGCTCGGACCAACCGAGGGGCGGATTGGCTTGCCAAACGGCCCGCGCCCGGCACGAGTTGGAAGGCGGCCCCTTGGCAGTGCTTGTTAGGCTGGAAAGTGGAGGGAAGATGAGCAAGCGAACTACGGTGCGTATGGTGTGGGTGGCGCTGGCCCTTGTTGCGCTTGTCGGCCTCGCAGCGATAAGTACTGCTCTATCCACGTTCCTCACATGCGGGTCAGTTGCTGAGTTCGATGTCATGGCAGCACTGTTCACGTCCACGGGGGCTGCTATCTGCGGCCCATCCCACACGGCGACCTGGGTGATCTTCATTCTCTCGGTGGTTCTCGTCACGGGGATCGTGCTGACGGTGTTGCGTCGGCGAATGAATCACCAATCACGCTGACACCTTACCAGTACCCGGGGAAGCGTGTCTGGTGTGCGGCGGACGGTCAGCGTCCGTGAAGAGCATCAGCCCTCGTTGCAGGTCTCATCAATAGCCAGCCCAGAAGCGGTGCGGGAATGAGGAGTGCCAGCATCCTCAGGGCGTCTGTTGTCGCCAGGATGACGTCGAGGCTTTCGTGCGCTTCCATCACGACCATTGCGGCGACCATGCCCACGCTCACGGGGACCATGACGGCTACCGTCATCTCGACTGTGTGCATGAGCAAGCTGCCTCGTCGGTTCAGCCCCAGCATGCGGTAGAGAGAGTACTCAGCCCGGCGTGAGAACCACGCCGCAACCATTCCGGTGACGAGGACGAGCGCTGCGATGGCGGGTACGTACTGGGTGGTGCGCACTGTCAGACGTTCATCTGGGCTGGCGCTGGATGTGACAGGCAGATAGAACGGAGACACGGTGGTGCCATCCGTGGCACCAAACCATCCGCGAAGCATGCCCTCCACGACCGTGCGTGCGCCGGGGAGCGCCTCGACGAGACACTCGCGCACCCTTCCCGTAGGCGCCGTGGCAATGAGCACACTGGTGTCCAACTGGGGCTCACGGGTAGAGGGGGCACCGGATCTGTCCACCACCGCTGTCAGCGGCGTCATGTCCCCTCGCACTTCGTAGCCGAACGTGGAGCCTGAGGTCAGGCCGTAGGTTTCCGCGGTCGCACTCCCCACGACCACTGAGGATGTCGCCAGCTGCGAGGAGAGACTTGGCCACAGCACCTGACCGAGCGTGGGAGTCCCGACAATGAGGGTTACAACATCGCTTGGCCGAGCGGCAGGGAACACGGTGGTTCGAACTGCAAGTCCGCCTGCGGCAAGGATGCCGGGGACACTGTTCAACGCCTCGCAACGTCCCGCGGGAAGTAGAGCTCCATCCTCGCCTGTCACCCGCAGCACGTTCGCCCCAGCGCGCACCTCTGATTCCGCATCCGTTCGGATGCTCGATACTTCCCACAGCGTCACGGCGGGAACAGCGAACCCTACAAAGACTCCAGACAGTGCAATGACGCCGGTGAAGAACGCGTTGGACCACAGATTCCGCACGGCTTCTGTAGCGACCGTCCAGGCGCGAAAGGTCCTTGTCATGAGGTGCCGGCTGGTTGCGGGGTGCCGGTCAGCAGTGCGCCGTCGGCGAGATTCGAAACTCGGTCACACAGGCGTGCGACCGCCATGTCGTGGGTGGAAACGATGACCATGACGCCGACATTGGCGGCGACGCGGAGAGCGGTGATTACTTCGCTCCGAGTGGCTGGATCGAGTGATGCGGTGGGTTCGTCGGCGAGGATCACGTCCGCGGAGGAAGCGACAGCGCGCGCCACGGCGAGGCGCTGTCGCTCCCCGCCGGAGAGCCGGAACACTTTCGTTGTCGCCGTGTGCCGCACGCCAAGGTGCTGCATCGCGGCCAAGGCGCGTGAGTCCGCTTCCTGCAGAGTCAGTCCTTCACTGAGCGGCCCCAACCTGACGTTCTCCAGCGCGGTGCGCCGGGGAAGGAGCGGGGTCGATTGCACGATCCAGACGATCCGCGGATTGTGCGGGCTATCGAAGGTGATGCTGCCAGCGTCCGGTTCCGCGACGCCGGCAATCATCGACAGCAGGGTGGACTTGCCGGCTCCTGACGGACCCATCAGCGCCATCATCTCGCCGGAGGAGACGCGTAGTGACAGGTTCTCGAAAAGCTGGCGCGCGCCGAAAGCGTGCGTGATCTCCGACACGGTCAGATGCACGAGTACTCCTGAGCCGGGGGCGCGAGGAGGACGGCGCTGGCATCCGTGAGCTCCCCTGTGATGACGGTCACTCCACTGCCCTGCCCTGTGACCGCTACGGAAGTTACGGCGGGCTTTCCTGCCTCTTTCGTGACGACGCATGTTGTGCCGGCTTTCCCAGACAGGATTGCCCCAGTGGGGACGACCCATTCGCCGGCCGCTGGGGGTTGCTGAAGCACGCCAGCAACGGTGGAGCTTGCTGGCTCGACCGTCGCTTCCAGCGTCGCGAACGCCGCAGAGTCCAGGCTGTCTCGTTCTGAGGAGAGCGCCAGCTCTTGTCCAGCGACCAAGAGCGTCTCATTCTCTTCTGCGACGACCGCGATTCCGCGAGGGGAGGAGCCGTCAGCCTCGGCATCACCCGCAGGATCCGGTTGCTCGGTCGCGCCGTCCACTATCCGTGCGGTGACGATCCGTTCTTCGCCGACGATGATTGCTTCACCGGCGGCAGGAGCGGGGGCGCCCGGGCGCAGCGATAGTTCCTTGACGGTGATTGTCGTTGCTGGGAGGTAGAGGACCCAGTCCGGTTCGAACCGGGTGACGTCGGCGGCGCCGGGAACGCCCAGTGCCTTCGCCAGGGCCCTGACGCCCTGCCGCGTGGAGGCGTTGAATCGATCCCCATCTCCGTGTTCGAGCTTGCGCGACGCTAGGACGGCATTCAATGCTGTGACATCTGCTCCCTGGTCCCCGGGGCCGAGAGATCTCGCGAAAGGCCGGTCAGTGTGGATGGCAAGGCGTTGGATTCCGCCCACGATGCCAACGACCTGACCGGAGTCAAGTGTCTGCCCGATGGACAGGCCGACGGTTTCAACCAGACCTGACCAGGCCGGCGCATAGACTTCTTCGCCCGAGGACCAATCGATCTGCACAGTCACGCTCCTTCTCGTAGGAGCATCGTTCGGTTCAACGGGCGCCCACACTTGTGCCGGCGCGGCGATGGTCGTCTCCCGTTGTTGTGTGGAGAGCTGCAGATACAGTGCGGCCGGGACCGCGACCCACGCAAGAACGCCGCAGATGACAAGTGTGGTGAGCAGTGGTCGGCGTCGACGCGTGTGCGGGGTGATCTTGTTCGGTTCCGGAGTCATTACATCGTTTCTTGCGTAACTGGGGTGGTGGCGTGCGCCCATGCGCACGCCACCACCCCTCTTGTCAGAATGCGACGGTGACCGAGGGAAGCCCGGGATAGACGTCTTCCACAGCGAGCATGATGCACTCCGTGACCTTGTCCGGATCCGCATCGGGCAGCGAGACGAACTCGAATGCGTTCGACTCTTCACCCGTCGGTTTCAGCCCGTCCTCCTCGAGGCAAGGCACGGTCGCATCGCGAACGCCAACGTCCATGACCGGGGTCTTCGTGAACATGTACCCCTGCGACACTGATGTCCAATGCTCGGCGGCGCACTCGTCTGAGAGCTTGGCTCCGACGTTCATGTCGAGACTTCCGACATCCATGGTGAACTCGTACCGGTCGTTCGACACGGGGCTGATCACCGGTTCGGAGACAGTGATACCCGCGTCATTCAAGCATGCGGACAAGTCGTTGAACGCCGCTTGGTATTCGTCGAACGTCACCTTCCCGTCCTCGAGGCGTTCTGCTTGACCGTCATGCCCAGCGTCTGCTTCCTGCTTGCTCAACTCGATGAGCTGGTCCGCGCTCCACGACGTCTGTTCGGGGGGCAGATCGCCGGGGAGCGGGGCCGCACACGCCGTGAGCATGAGCGCGAAGGATGCAGCGCTGGTCGCGAGAACCGGTCGCTTACGCGGGGTCACGTGTTGCGGAGGTACCCGCCGCCCACGCTGTGGTGGCCGTAGGGTACCTGGTCGAAGAAGGCCTTCTGGATCCGCGTCGTCACCGATGAGGTTGCGGAGTACGCCCAGGCGCCCATCGTGCTTCCAGCAATCGCGCGTGCGCCGGGGACGGAGCTCGCTGACGGCGCGCAGATCGGGTACTGGTACGAGGTTACGGCGTAGGCGAAGTAGGCCCCGGAGACGGTGTAGGTGTAGCTCGAGCCCTTGTAGTCTCCTTCAGTGCAACCGAACGCGGTGTGCTTGACATTGAAGTTGCCGACCGCCGACGCCGACGTCGGCGCCAACCCAATCGCAAGAGCAGTCACGGCGGCAGCCATGCCGACAGCGATCCGATTGCGGACCCTCCGGTGAGGACGCGAGGCAAGAACGGGCATGGTTTCTCCTATCGGGAAAGCGAATGTTCGGGCTCACGCTATCCGGGGCCGCAGGCTTGCTGTGTCGACCAAATGGGGGACAAGGGGTGGGCCTCTTGTCTGCTCCGCCGACTTCCTGACAGACGAATTATGAGCGGTCGATTCCTGGTCGAGGAGGGGTCTTGATTGCCGGGCGCTCGATGCCTGTCGCAAGGCGCGCGGTCGTGGGATCGCACGCGGTCGCCGCAGGGCGACTATTGGTACGGTCAGCGAAGGAGGGAACTGTGATGCCCTGGCAGACCGAGCGCCTTGAACCTTCGACGACGCAGAGCACTGAGAGTACGTTCCCCGATGGGGGTCGATGGCGATCCTGACGCTCGCCGTGCGACAGTGGCGACGCGCCCTTCCAGATCCGACCCGGACGGGCCGCGGATCGGCAGATTTGACGTGACCGTCGCGGAACGGCTGGTAGGCAAGGACCGGGTGTGGCAGGAGCTGGACGAGGCCTCACCGCGTTCGACGATCCAATTCGACGTGGTGAGCGCGCGACCGAAGAGTCTTGTCGCCGGTTCGTCCTCGAGACACTGCACCCTGAACGGATCAGGCGCGCCGTGGAAGAGCCTGAGCTCGAGATTTCGAGCGAGTAGACGGGTCCGCTCATCCTGAGAAGAGGCAGGTTGATACTCTCCGACTATGCCGACGCCAATTCCCTCACCGACCCCCGAGATGACACGCATCGTGGTCGATAGTGCCGCAACCGGTTCTGAAGCACCATGGTGGGGGATTCCCGTTGTCGCAGGCTGCTTCCTCATCATCGGGAGCGTTCTTTCGTTTCTGTTCACGCGGAGAAACGAGGATCGCAAGAGCGAGCGCGACGCGCGGTATCAGGCCAACCAGTTGCTTCTGGATGCTGGCGCCGAGCTCCTCGCAGCCGGGGACCTCGTTCACGCCCTGGGGTTGAAAGCGTTGCCAAGATCGACCGCCGAGTTTATGGACGTCCTCGCTGCGGAGTCGTACACGGTGCAGAAAGGCTTCCAGGTCGCTTCTCGTCGGTTTTCCTTCATCATGCCGAACTCATACGAGTCAGACTTTAAGAACTATGCGAGGCACACGTTCCTCCTCCTTGTCCCGCCCTTCGATGGGCCTCGCCAGAGTGTGACGCTGGATAAGCAGCAGGAAGCCAGCGTTGCCCTCGTCGGACGGATGAGAGAATTGCGCGGGCTGGACCCACTGGAGCGCGTAACCATGCCTCTCTCGGACGCAGTGTCTCTGGCGAAACAGGCGGAAGAGCAAGTGCGGTCGGACATCGCACGCGAGTCGGATCAACACGCAGACCGCGACAGCGTCGAGTGACAGCGCAGTCCAGTGTGCGGGTGAATGGTTTTGTGCAGGCGACTCGCGACACAAATCCCCAACGGATGGCGGGCGATGCGTCCGTGGTGACGCGACGCTAAGGTGTGGCTATGACTGGTGCCGAGGCGACGCTTTTCGCCGCTGAGGTCGCAGCCTTCGTCGCAACAGCCGGTCTGCTCTGGTCTGTCGTTAGCTTCTTCATTGTTCGCCGTAGCCAGCGTGCCACCGATGCGCGAGAGCAGTGGTCGAGACGATTCGAGCAGGCCCACGCTTTGGCGCTCAGTGCAGATTCGCGAGAGGCCGAGACTGGGCTCCTCCTCATCGAGAAGCTCAGCAAGGACGCCTGGGTAACCGACGAGGACCGGGCAACCGCTGTCACCGTCCTGACTTCCCTCGCGCCGACCGCTGACTCGGATACCGCGCGTGTTCGGGAGAGTCTTCTCGGTTCCATTACGGATCGCGCGGTTGCCAGAGAACTCACCGCCGCTCCCGCCGGCCCCAAGGCGAAGTTCGAGGTCTACACCGACAGGTCAGGGGAGCACCGATGGCGGCTGAAGTTCGCGAACGGTCAGGTGGCCGCGGTCAGTGAAGGCTTTGCATCTCGGCAAGCCGTCCTTCGCAATATCGGGAGCGTTCGGCAGCAGCTGCAAGGCGGCGGTGGGGAGATCAGGGAAGTGGGCTGATCGGGGAGGCGCCACACGGCGCGCTAAGTCACGGCGAATGATCTATGTCGACGTCTCGTCGACCTATATCCGGTCTAGGTCCGGGCACCGTTACCGTCAGCTCCCCGCGTTGAGATTCGTGCGCCGGAAAGGGCAGGCGCGCAGGCCTACTCGATGGTGTCTACGTGTCGTCGGCTGGAGGTGCGCCCTGCATTCGCTGGAACGTTGGCGTCACGCGTCACACCGAAGTACATGAGGGGATGACGGAGAACCTGCTTCCACTCGACGCGGTTTTCGGAGAGGACCGGTGACCGTATGGACGCGATGAGGATCGCGAGCCAGGCCGCGCCTGCGGCACTCGAGAATGGCGGCGGTGTAACCGGGAACGTCGGTACAGCACCGAACTGGACGAGGACGTTTGCCCCGAAGAAGACGGCTGGGACGAGCGCCAGAGCCAGGACTTGCGGGCGCGTCCGTGCTGAGTGCAACCCCGCCAGGACTGTAATCGCGAGCAGCGCCGCGAGCACGCCGAGAACCAGGACAGCGGGAACCCACCCCGTCACGCGCGCGAGAAAGACCAACCATCCGACGCTCAGCTCATCGAAGCTCTGGATATCCATGTCGGTCGGGCCGAACGGTCGAGCGTTCACCCACTGAGCGATGTAGGAGCGAGCTTGCCAGTGGTGGTCGTCCGCGAAGGTCGATGTATGGTCTCGCGTCCAGGAAGCGAGGCGGAGCTCGTGCGTCGAGAACTCTAGTGCCGCGACTAGCGCCGCAGTAAACCCAGAGGCGCCCCATACCCATCCACGTCGGGCGCGGGCGAAGGGCACTGCGAAGCATGCAGCTGCGATCAGGCACGCAAACACCTGCGGTGAATTCGACGTCGCGAAACACCACGCGGTCGCGACACTGAATACCGCGCCGATGCCCAACGGGTCCTCGCGTATGCGCGACGCGACTGCGATGGCGAGAAGAACGATGCAGTCAGGACCGAACGTGCTGACGATACCCATGATCACATTGCCTTCGAAGAGCGGGGCGATAGCCGCGGCGGCCACCAGATAGCCCAGAACGGGCGTCAACCAGGGAACTGGCCCTGGCTGTCTCGTTGCGAGATACACGCCGAAGAGAAGCACGAGGGCGTAGCCGAAGGTGTTGCTGACGGACAGGTTCAGCCCGATTCCTACCGCGGCCGCGCGAGAGTAGAAGAGTGCGATCATCAGCACGAAGAAGCCCGACCACAGCAGCCACATAGTCTTCTGCGGTGAACGCCGCAGCGCCGGAGGAGGCAGCGCATCCTCCGCGCCCGAGAGCGGCGACGCTATGGAAGCCGTCGGAGCCACCGCGGCTCGAACAGTGCGTGCACCTTTCGGCCCGAGCCGGCGAAACAGGCGCTTCAGAAGATGCGCCGTCTGCAGACCAGCGAGCAGCACCGCGATCACAGCGCACACAGTCTGCGTCGTGACCGCAATCGCACCCCAGTCGATCTCCACGGTTCCTCCCAGCCAGACTGTAGTGGATGCCTGACGTTGAGCGGACGGAGACGTCACGATGTTGCCCCCGTCGCAGCGTGCACACCGCTCCCGGAAACCGCGATGTACTGAGGGCGTGGCTATGGTGAGGAGATGCCAGACACCATTCGGCCCTCCGAAGCGGCACTGCAAGAGTGGATCACTTTGGTCGCGAATGCGCTCCCGCAGGACACGTACGAAGTGCCGAACGAACGATCCAGAGACTTTCAGCTGCTCTACGGACCTTGCATGCAAGCGAGCCGCTTCTCCGCAAGTTTTGTGGGACTGCACGTGTCGGACTTCTCTCATGAGGCCGGCGTTCTAGCGCGAGCCGCATTCGAACATGCCGTGACAGCGCACTGGGTGTACTTCACGTCGGGCGGGCTCGACAGGTTCGCGAGCGCACTCGTCGCGGATGCTGCCGCGTACCGCGACGACCTTGACGACTACCTCGGAAACATGCGACCCACCGACCGTGAGTTTGCGGCGATAAAAGGCAAGGGTCTCCCGCCGTTCGGCCAAATGATGTGGGATCTTGACTCCCATTCTTACCTGAGGACGACCTACCGCTCGTTGTCGTTGCGCGTGCACCCCACCCACGCGGCGGTGGCCGGCTACCTCGTGCACACGGACGAGGGAACGGAACTCCGCCACCGCCCCGAAGGCTCAGCGGAGCTCTTTCCTGCCCTGTACTCTTGCGCGATCTCATCGATGCTCGCCTACGCGCTTGTGCGGCACATCATCGATCCGATGACGGCGCCGAGCCTCGTCGAGGAAGCGTCCGTCGCCCTGAGGCTGCCACCGTTCTTGGATGACGCGCTGCCATCCGAGAAGCGACGATTCCCTGACCGGTGGTCGGTGCGAGAGCCGTCGGCGGTGTCACGTCGCGCTCAGTGATCCGGGTCCCGGGCGTCGGATGCATGTGGGTGAGTTCTTTCACCGAGAACGTACTGAAGTCCGCCGTACGGTCAGCTCACTGATGGTGGCGGAAACGATGCTGTTCGCGGCCGTTTCGTCACACGGCCCCGAGCCTGCGACCGGATGAACATGCCTGATGGCGGCATGAGCGCGCGGCGTGCGACCGCGGTGCCCGGACACGATACGGTGCGAGGATGAATCCGCTTCCGACCGCCTCAGACGCGGCGACATTCGTCGAGACGTTGAACGCGTGGAGCACGTTCGCTGCAGCCACCGCCACCACCTTGTCCGCGTTGTTCATCGCCTGGCAGATCTGGCTGACGCGGAAGAGTGTGCAGACCACTGAAGCCACGTTGGTGGTGGCGCGCGACGAGTTTGAGCACTCGCGGCGGTTGCGGATTGATGCACAGAAGGCGGCGATTGACGCGGAGATGCCAAAACTGTTCGTGACGGTGAAGATCCCGCCCACGTTCGTCTTCGCGACAGATGACCGGGAACCTGACATGCTGGCCGAGACAAAGTCGCGCCCGCGCCGGCTCGCCACGGGGGATGGCTTCGTTCTTCCGCGCGACGCGAATCTGAGACTCGAAGTCGTGGCTTCGATCCTCGTGGCTAACGATGGTCCGCGCCGAGCCTTTATCGAGCTCGGTGCACCGTACAGTCCCGACCGTCGAGTTCGGCGCCGCCTTATCGACGTGGGTGACAGCGTCACCCTGACGGCGAACCGCAGCGCCACCGTCGGCGAGTGGGTGCGGATTGCGGAGATGCGTGCACGCGGCGAGTCCGAACAGGTGACATTCGCCGACGTGGTTTACATCTTTCCTGGAGACGCCAGCGCCATCGAGCGCCACGAGATCGCGCAGGGAGGGACGGTCCTGGAGCCAGACCCCGACCAGACCGGTCGGTGGCTCGTGCGGTCGCTGGCACAGAACGATGACGTCACCGCGCAAGCGTTGGGCACAGAAGTTCAACCCTTCACCCGCGAGTACTGGGCATCCCGCCGTGACGAGCACCGCCTATAAGGATCGGCTTGTGGTCGGCCGGCCTGCTGAAAGCTGTCGTACACGGGCCTGCCGCCCAGTCGCCGCGAACCCGCACAGCCGCCTCCGAAACGCGCGACGAGTTCGCCGCTTGAACAACCAGGGGCACAGATGAGCGCCAAAGACAGCGCGCAGATCCAGATCGCTTACAGCGTCGAGCACATCGAGGAGGGGCCCAAGTTCGTCTTGACGCAACTCATCGAGCACCACAACCTCCTTGGTGCTGTCGCATCGGAGATCTATGCGCTTCTCCCTGACACGAGCGTGTGGGCGCTGGTCATCACCGGCGACCTCCCAAAATCCGTTGACGCTCGCACCGCCCACCGCGGTCTCAGTGGCTACACCACCGGTCGCGGTGCCGGGCACGCAGGGGCTATCACCCTTCCCCGGGAAGAAGGTGGTTTCGATATCGTCCTAGGGGTCGACCTCCTTGTCGACCCGCCGGGCGATGATCTGGATATTGAGGGCATTGTTGCCAGCTCCCTTGCGACCGGGCGTCACCTGGGTCGACATGAAGCCGGGCATGTCCTTCTCAGCCTCCGCGGTGAGGACAGCCGAACGTTCCGAGACGACGTCAACGGACTGCCGCTGGATGCCGTCGGATGGACAGACGTTGTCGCCGCCGATGTGGACGACTTCCGCATTGAACGTCACACACGCGAGGTCACGCCCCCTCGGTTCTCGCACGTCGCCGGTCTCGAAGATGCCCTTCACCACCTCGCAGCAGAGCTGCGAGAGTCGAAGCGGATGAGCGCGAGCGACCCCGTCGGGGCGATGAAACGCAGCGACATCGCCATCGTCGGTAGCATTCGTGTCTTCGCGTACCTCGCCGCAGAACTCGGCCTCGACGACGACGGAATACCCGTGGCACCATCCGAGCCATCGGATATCTGGGACTTCTACGTTGCGGACATGTGGTCGCGGTGGAGCGCGGCGTTTCACTCTCTGCAACCCGTGGATGCCCCGATGGGCCATCACGAACTCGTCGCGGCGAACCATAGTCTCTGTCGGCTTGCCGCGCAGTGGTCCGCGCGAGCGGGATACCGACGGGATGTCACTGCGGGGGGCGTGCACACGGCGGAATGGGCAGGTATGCAGTACGGGGATGGTCTTGGCGCGAACGACGCTACGGCACCGGGCTGCTTCGACGACAATCCGGACTGACCTAGTCGATGCATGGTAGCCGCAGACCCGGTGGCCGTGGGGTCGTGCTTGGATGATCGCATGACCGATTCGACGCTGACACCGCCGCCTGGCTGGTACCCCGACCCTGACGACGCTGCAGGGCAGCGGTACTGGGACGGGAGCTCCTGGGGCGCCGGCTCCGACGTGAAGGTGCCAGCGGCCCTTGCAGTTCAAAAGCAGAAGACACTCGGCAAGGCATACCTGTGGTGGTTCCCTCTGGGTATCTTCGGGGCGCATCACTTCTACATGGGCAGGAAGGTGTGGGGGTGGATCACTGCACTGACCCTCAACTTCCTGCTGCTCGGTTGGGCGCTGGACCTCCTGCTGATGCCGATGTGGCTGTCGCACCTGGAGAAAGACCGCCGCGCCGTCGAAGAAATGCGTGAGATCTGGGTGCAGACGTCCGCGGAGATCAAGGCGGCTGGGCGGGACATAGGCAGCGCGTCTGCGGAAGTGAGTAGGGCCCTGGGGCCGGCTGCCGCTCAAGCTGCGAGGAAGATCGGCCCGGCGACCCTAGCCGCATCATCCTGGATCACGCAGGCAGTTCGCCTGGGAGGTTTGGCGCTCAATCGTGACAAGACCGAGTTGTCTTACGGGGCGCTGGCCGTTCCTGCATCGATGGCTCAGGTGAGCGTCATGTCCGGCACTGCCACAAGCCGAATGAGCGGCAGTAACGTCCTCGGCGGCGCAGTCCTCGGCGGGATGCTCGGACACGCTGGAGCGGGAGCCGTGATCGGCGCGACCGCGCGAACGAACACCACCAAGATCTTCATTGTCGTTGACTTCCCGGGTGGGCAGTGGGTGACGGAAACCTCGCACAAGAACGAGCGGTATGCTCGTCGGTTCGCGGCGAAGCTCAACAACCTCTGAAGCCAACTGGTTCGCGTTTGACCCATTGCCGCGTGAAATCTCGTCACAGCGAATGAGTGTGAGTTGCTCCTCGGGATGCACCTGCTGTATGTCAAACCGGGCAGCCCGATGAGTTACGCGTTCGCATAACGCCACTGGCCCCTTCCGCGCTCAGTGGCGGTACTTGCCATCCATGCAGAGGAGAGGCGTTGCCGGCGCACATAGATCACGCGAGTCCGCCCCGTACGAGTAGGGAGAATGCCTGACCTGCCGTCAGGGGTCGGTCAAGCTGAGGGTGAGGAGCGAAGATCTCGCTCCACTCCACCGGAAGAATGTGCAGGATCGCAGATGGCGGACTACGGGGCAGTGTGGATGCCCGCGGACGCAGTAGGGATGCTGCAAGCAGAGATCGAGGCCATCGAATCACAAGGCTCCATCGGCTCAGGAGACCGAGACATCGTGCGTGAGATGCGCACCCTGATCCGCGCGGCGAACGGAGACCGCGGATGATGACCGGCGCTAAGCCTGCGGGGAAGTGCGGCTCGACCGCGCGAAGCACCGTAACGGGCACCATCGTGGGAGGGCTGGAAGGGGAAGGCTCGCGTCATGTTGACGGACGGCACTGTTTGGGAACAAGCGGAGTACCACCGATGAGTATCGGTATGCATATCGACCCGAGGTGCAGATATCCGGGGACGTCATGCTGGTCGCCGACATGACTCGCTGGGTTCGCGTACGCAGCGCATACTGTCAGTAAGTCGGCGCGACACGACCGCAGCGAATGTTCGACTGCAGTTGCTACTGTTGCTATACGTTTTCCGGAAGGAGGTAACCGAAATGGCAAAGAAGAAGAACCTGACCACGCAGGTGACCCTGTCCAACGAGAGCGCAGAGCGGATCAAGATCCGAGTAGCCGCGCGCAACACCAAGCGAGCAGCATCCTCGAAGGTCACCGTGTCCTACGGGAGCGTCGAGGCTCTCGTAGGCGTCCCGCGCTAGACGGGTGAGTCTTCCCCGCACGGCCGCTGACGCCGCTGCATCCCGCCGCCTCGGGCGGTTTGTGGACAGCGTGACCACCGACCATGAATGGGTTGCACGCCGCGTCGACACGATTCGGTTCGTTGACGGGGAGAGGCTTGAGCGCCGAGTTACCCTCGACCTTGACCTAGTGGAGCTAAGGCGACGGGCTAAGGCGGCTCGGCTCAGACAGGGTAACGTGCCGATTCCGTTGCTCACACTCTCGAAGGGTCCGCTCCTCGACATCGACGTGATGAATGTCAGGGGTGAATCGCTGGCCATCGCGACACGCGACCAAGACGCCCACGCTGCAAGCGCCATGCTCCTTGCCGTCCTAGCCCGCAACGGCATTTCAATAGGCAAAATACCGGACACTGTGCTCGAGCAGTTGTATTCCATCACTCGGGACACTGACCCCATCGAGCTCGAACATGTTGCCTACACGGCATCCCCATCAGCTTTCCCCTCCCCGCCGTCCGACGGACTCATTCGGTTTAGCGCGGCTGACACGGCAGCATGGGCGAGGATGTTGAGCTCCACCGAGTTCGTCGACGGGCTCTTCGACTACGCAGACAGCTTCATGCTCTTGTCGCACATCGATCTTCGGCAGCCTGGCGACGTGGCCATCGTGAAGATACGACTGCTCGAGGAACGCAACGTTGCCGAAACCCGCACGTCATGGTTCTCGCCAGACCGCCTCGGGTGGAGACCGCAGACCCAGCGCATTCCCATGTGGGGTGTAGGGCGCGCTCAACGCAACCACGTCCGCGTGCTGGCCCCTGAGGAATCGACTGTCAGAAGCACACGGTGGTTCTCGGACGACGAGACGCTCAAGCGGGTTAGAGACGGACGCGACACCGACGGTCAAGCGCCTCTTGACCGAGCGACGTTCTACGACTCCGGGCTGCCGCCTGCCGATTACCGCGTGGAGATCGACCTCGAGCCGGCAAGAGGGCCGTTTCTCGTGCCCGCCGCCCTTACGACGGGGTTGCTGCTTTTCTTGGTCGGAATGGCGACACTGTTCCAATGGATGGATGGGCGCTTCTCGTGGGCGCCCCCCACCTTCGTGTTCGTCCCAGACGACACATACGGCTGGCGGATGGAGTCAATCCAAACTGTTCAGGCCAACTTCGATGCCGCGGTGACCGTGCTCGCCATCGTCCCGTCGCTCGTTGCGATCTACATTGTGCGCGCAGGAGAACACAAACTGGTCACGCGATTGATGACGATTCCGCGGCTTCTGGTTCTAGCTAGCGCCTTCGCCGCCATTGTCTGCGGCGGGGCAACAGCAGCGTCGGTGCAGCGAGGGTCGCTACTCCTGGTCTATTCCGTGGGCCTAGGTGTCGTGTTGGTGGCTTTCATCTCCGTTCTAATACCCATCGTTCGAGTCTCATGGTTCCGACATAAACGCCGTCGTCTTTCTGTCTTGGCGGAGGAGAGCCAGGTTTCCGCTGAACGCGCTGGTTCTGAGTGATCAGCGCGTCTTGGTCGAACATGCTTGGACCCGGATCAAGCAGTCCGGCAGCCCCGACCCTCTTCGAATAACAGTGTCGGTTATTGACGCGACCAGGGCGGAGGCGCCTGGTCACCAGAAC
Organism: Microbacterium phyllosphaerae; assembly: GCF_017876435.1. NCBI lineage: Bacteria > Bacillati > Actinomycetota > Actinomycetes > Micrococcales > Microbacteriaceae > Microbacterium > Microbacterium phyllosphaerae. The sequence goes on along the minus strand of NZ_JAGIOA010000001.1, from coordinate 374,733 downwards.
TGGGCTCGACACGTGTGGCCATCTCGCGCCGGGACAGACTCGAGTTCATCATTGCCCGGATGTACGAAGCGCTCTCAGCGCAAGCGGCTCCGGCGGCCAGCTCGCCATCTCGAGCGTGGCGGCGAGTTGGCTGTAGCTCTCCACCTTCGTGAAGAAGAGATCGGCACTTCCGAAGTGCAGGGTCTGCCGTGAATCACTTCGAGGCGTGAATATGAGTTCGGGAAGGACGATGAACCCTTCGATCTCGTAGCCGCTGAAGTCGTAGTTGTCACCGACGGGCGAGTTCCGGAACGTGGCGACGCGGTCTTTCCATTCATCGAGAGCAGCGTCCAGCCTCTGCCTTCCGCTCCTCGCGGCGCGGTACTCCCCGGCCAGGTAGTCGATGCGGATGAGGTAGTTCTTGCATGAAATGAGGAAGAGCTTCGTCTTGTCGGCGACAAGGATTGCGTCGATGTCGGTCACTGCTTTCCCGTTGAGGCGAAGAGTCTTGCCGCGGAGCTTACGCAGTTTGGGCAGAGGGGCGAGCACACTCGCGTCAATGAGACTCTGTGTCGCGGACTCGAACTGCGCGGCGGAAAGATTCGCTATCGCGCCACCGGTGTGGGGTGAGAGCTTCAGATCGTCCGTGACATGGCACGCGTATGCCCAAGCATCAACGAGGGTCTGGTCGCCGCTGGTCTGGATGACAGGTCCAGGGAGGCTGCGTCGCCCATGAACGTAGAGAGAGCGGATGCTCGCCAGTACAGCGGATGCCGATAACGCTGCTTGCCCGTTCTCCGTCAACCACACTGCGATGGCCTCGCTGTGGAGAGTGTCGTTGATGACGGCTGTCAGCACCTCGGTCTCGATTCGGAGGAGGCCACGTCGAGGAAGTGTCGCCCCAGCCGCATCGTCCACGTCTAGGACGTGGCGGAGCAAAGCGTTGCCGAAAACGATGAGAGATGCCGTTGCGGCGGGATCTTCGAACGACGCCAGCACCCCATGTCGACCGAGCACCGTGTAGGTCTCGTCCCCCGTAGTAAAAGCACGGATGGTGAAACGGACGGTGTCCTCGACTGGATCCGCGGCTCTGAACGGGCCGTCCCACGTCTGGTCGATCCCGAGGCCATCCTTGAATCGATAGGCGACGAGCATCGGAGGGTCGCCTTCGAAGTCGTCTGAGGTGATGGACTCTAGTCGCGGAGCGTCGTCGGCAGACTTCCACGAGCTTCTCAGGTCGAACTCACGGAGGGAAGCGCGAAGCGCATCGCTGTCGAACGGCCGTGGGCGGTGACGGCGCCGGACTCGGTATTTGACACCTTTGGTTGCGCTGCGTACGGCGCTCTCCAGGCTGTCGACCATGCCGGCGAGTGCGAAGAGCCTCGCGAGCCGCATGGAGACGACGGTGGGCACGGGCGCCGACTCCACGTCGAGATGTTCCCCGCGAGCAGCCCCGACTAGGTTCTCGGCAACTCTCTCCGTGGAGTCGCCCTCGTAGTCCATGGTTCCAGATTCGGCGTGACTCAGCGCCCGCGGGCTCAAGCGCCGAATCAGAATGAGCCAGGTCTCGGAATCATAAGGAGTTGCGGCCTCGGTTGCTGCATCGACCATTCTCTGGCGTAGCTCGACCATGTATTTGAAGGCGTCTTCACCCTCAAGCACCTCCCCGTCCTTCACCCGAGGCAGGGCGCCTATGACAAGGCCCATTGCTGCGCGGTGCGCGTTGGGGTAACACCGCACGAACGCTTCATCGAACTCATCGAAGTCTGCACGGACTTGGGGGCCGGCATGAGGCGGATCCACCGCGAACTCCAACGCCGATGGCGGAGCGATGAACGGTGTCCCGTCGCCTGATTTTGGTCGACGGAAGGAATCACCTGAGGTCATGGACACATAGTGCCCGAGAGAGGCACCTGGCGGGTGCGACGAGCATACTTCCATCCACATTCAAGGGCTCAAGCTCCGTAAATCCGGGGCCTGTACTGGGCTTCGATGCCTAGCGTCCAGGGGTTGCTGCACCGGATCACATAGTTTGACGATCTCGTAACCAGGGCCGTTTCCGTGTCTCCAGTGTTCACCAGGGTCAACAGCGACAGATCCGGATCAGCTTCAGCCGACGGGTCATAGTGACAAGGGCCGCGCTGACCGACACGGACACCGTCCCGCCTCATCCGGCGGGCACCACGGCAGCGATGTCTTTTGCGTTCCTCCCGCGCTGAGCCCTACGTTGATCCAATGGACCCCCGCACGCGTGCCCTCTCGGCCATCGAAGCGCTGTCCATCGGAATCACCGTTCGGTCGATCCCGCGCGTGCTCGCGCCGTTGCTGACGACGGACCTGACCATCCAGCAGCTCAAAGCCCTCTCGGTGATCGTGACGACGGAGGAGGGGGCGACCGGTGCCGGGCTCGCGCAGCGTTTCGCCGTCTCCATGGCTTCGATGTCGAAACTCGTCGATCGTCTTGTGGCGAGCGGCCTTGCAGAACGTGAAACCGATCTGAGCGACCAGCGCGTGCGTCGCATCCATGCCACCGAGTTGGGCCGTGCGGTCGTTCAGGAGCTGATGGCCGCACGTCCAGAGCTCGGCGAGGATGTGTTGTCGCGACTGTCTCTCGAGGAGCTCGAAGCCCTCGAGACCGGTCTCGGTGCGATCAGTCGCGAGCTGCGCCGAGACTAGACGGCATCCGCCCCGCCTCAGTCACGTCACCCCAGGCTGTCGATCAGGACCGGCCGGATCGCAGACGAGAACTTCTCGTATCCCTTGTCGTTGAAGTGCAGGTTGTCGGGCCCGAAGAGCGACTCGTCGATGTCGCCGTCTTCGGCGAGCAGGACAGGCGCAGTGTCGATGAAGGTCACGTAGTCGGTCGTTCGCGCGAACTCACTGATGAGCGAGTTGGCTTTCTGGATGTCATCGCGAACGCCGGCACGGATCGGTGCTTCGGTCACGGCGACGTAGAAGATCTTCGCGTCGGGAAGTTTCTGGTGGAGCGTCTCGAGGTACTGTGCGACGCGCTCTGAGACATCCTCACCGCTCTTGCTGAAGAACGGAAGGCCGGAGATGTCGTTGGAGCCTGCGTAGACCACGATCGCACGCGGGTGGAAGGGCACGACGAGTCGGTCGACATAGGCGGCATGATCGCCGATCTTGGTGCCGCCGATCCCGATGTTGACGGTGTCGAGCGGGGCCAGGTCTTCCTCAGACGTCGACCACTGTTCGATGTAGGAGCTTCCGGTGAGGAGCACTCCGTTCTGCGGTCGGCCGTCGGGGAAGCGATCCTCGACGTCCTCGACCTTCCCCGCCCAGAGCGCGGGGATGTCTGCGCCGAGGTAGACATTCACCCCGATGCCGCCGATGACCACGATGCCCACGGCCGCGCCCAGGATTCCGAAGACGACACGTCGCCATCTCCGGCGCCGTGGCTTCGCGTCTGTGAGAGGTGCGGATACGGTTCGGTCTGTCATTTCTGTCCAATCGTCGTTGACTGTACGAGGGTGCGGAGAACGTCGGCCGCCACGCCGTGCGACTGTGTGCGGCGTGGCGGCGCGTTCGAATCGAGCTAGTTCGGCGGTTCGGTGTTCGCGAGCGTGACGCGCGTCACGAGGCAGTCACCTCGAAGGTGGCGCTCAGAGACGCCTGGGAGTCTCCGCCGATCCAGACGTCGAACGTCGTCGCGTCCTGCCCGAGAGCGCGGGTGGCCGCGCTCCAGTACGAGAGGTCGGACCGACCGAGTTCGAAAGACACCTCGCGCGTCTGGCCGGGAGCCAACGTGACACGCTGGAACCCCTTCAGCTCGCGCACGGGTCGCGACGCCGAGCCGTAGTGCTGGTGCACGTAGAGCTGGACGACCTCGTCTGCCGTCGAGTCGGAGGTGTTGGTCACATCCACGGTGACCGCCACCGTGTCGCCGACAGCGATGCTGTGACGGTCGAGGCGGATGTCGCTGTACTCGAAGTTGCCGTATGACAGCCCGAAGCCGAACGGGTAGAGCGGCGTGCTCGGCTCGTCGAAGTAGCGGGTGTCCTGCTGCCCAGGCTGGAAGGTGCGGTAGTGGGAGTAGATCATGGGCACCTGGCCGACATGTCGGGGCCAGGTGAACGGGAGCTTTCCCCCCGGCGAGACGTCGCCGAGCAGCACGCGCGCGACGGCGTCGCCGCCGCGGGTGCCCGGATACCATGCCTGGAGGATTGCCGGGACGTTCTCGTCGGCCCAGCGGAGGTCGAGCGGGCGACCCGACATGACGATCACGATCACGGGCGTGCCGGTGGCGGTGACGCGCTGCAGCTGCTCGAGCTGACGGCCGGGCAGGTCGAGCGTCGCCGTCGATGCGATCTCGCCGATCTGGTTCTGGCGCTGGCCGACGACGACGACTGCGACATCGGCAGCAGAGGCGATCTTCACGGCCTCGTCGATGGCCGCGTCATCGTCGTGGTCATCGGCCGTCGCGAGCACCGTCGGGTCCATGCCGTCGAACGGCGACGGCATGAGGCGGTTCGGGATTCCGGCGCCGTCTGCGTGCAGAACGCGAACCTCGTCGCCCAGGCGGGAGCGAAGTCCGTCGACGATGGTGATCGCTTCTTCGGTGTCGTGGTCGAACACCCAGGGGCCGAGAGTGTCGCGCTTGCTGTCGGCGAGCTGCCCGATGACGGCGACCGATTTCAGGGTCTCCGCACGCAGGGGCAGGGCGTCGTTCTCGTTCTTCAGGAGCACGAAGGAGCGCTCGGCCGCGACACGCGACAGGTCACGGTGTTCGGGCGCGTCGAGCACGGCGGCGGTTCCGGATTCGTCGACGTAGGGGTTCTCGAAGAGTCCGAGGCGAAACTTGGCACGGAGCACGCGGGCTACGGCCTGATCGATCTCCTCTTCGGTCACCAGGCCGTCAGCGACGGCCTGGGGGAGGCGGTCGTAGGCGGGGTCGAACATGGTCATCTCCATGTCCAGGCCGGCGCGCACGGCGCGTGCGCCCGCATCGGTGAGGTCCTTGGCGAAGTGCTGCGTCTCGAGCGAGCGCACGCCGTTGGCGTCGGACACGACGAAACCGTCGAAGCCCAGTTCGTCGCGGAGCACATCGGTGAGCAGCCAGCGGTTGGCCGACGCAGGCACCCCGTTGAGATCCATGTACGCGCTCATGACATTCGCCGCACCGGCCTCGATGGCCGCGCGGAAGGGCGGGAAGTAGACGTTCCACAGTTCGGAGTCGGAGATCTCGGCATCGTCGTAGTCACGACCGCCGCGGGCGGCTCCGTAGCCGGCGAAGTGCTTCGGCCCGGCGAGCACGTGCTCATCATCCAGGTCTCCCTGGAAGCCTCGCACCTGTGCCGCAGCGACGGCCGCCCCGAGGTACGGATCCTCCCCGGAGCCTTCGATGATGCGGCCCCAGCGCGGGTCGCGGGCGATGTCGATCATCGGCGCGAACGTCCAGTGGATGCCCACGGCTCGCGCTTCCCGAGCAGCGACCGTCTGCGACTCGGCGATGATGTCCATATCCCAGCTCGCCGCCAGCGCGATCGGAACCGGGAACGCCGTGCGGAGCCCGTGGACGACGTCGTAGCCGAACAGCAGCGGGATGCCCAGGCGGGACTCCTCGACTGCGAGGCGCTGGAGGCGGTTCGTTGCGACAGCATCCTTGATGAACAATGCCGCGCCCGCGGCGCCCTTCGCGACTGCCGCGTCGACCATCTTCGGCTGCTCGAGGAAAGCGCGATTCTCGACGGGGATCGACTCGATGTCGAAGTCTTCCGGCAGGTTCGCGGCGACGCCCATGTAGAAGTACTGGGTGAGCTGCCCGGCCTTCTCCTCGAGGGTCATCCTCGCGATGAGGTCGGCGACTCGCTCGTCGACGGAGAGTGAGGTGTCCTGATACAGGTTTGCGGTGCTGGTGTTCGTCATGGATCTTCCGAGATATCTAGTTCGTGAGCGAATTGCGTCGAGCGACGTCGCCGAGCCATCCGAGGCTCGGCTTGGGGTGGCGGTCGAAGTTGAGGCTGGTCCGGTCGACGGAGATCAGGCCGAATGTCGGCCCCCAGTGTCCCCATTCGAAGTTGTCGAGCAGGCTCCAATGCAGGTAGCCGCGGACATCAGCGCCGGCCGCGATCGCCTCATGCAGCCCGTTCAACGCGGCGCGCGTGTAGTCGATTCGGCGCGCATCGTCGGCAGTGGCGATGCCGTTCTCGGTCACGAGCACGGGCAGCCCCGTCCGCTCCCAGGTATGGGAGACGGCCATCCCGAGCGCATCCGGTCGGTACGCGGTGCCCACCAGCGTGTTGTCGGGATGATCGGGATGCGGGACGAGCCCGTTCTCGTCGACCTGCTGCGACGAGTACGACTGGACTCCGATGAAGTCGTCGCCGGATGCCGCGTCGAGATAGAAGTCCTCCCAATCATGGCGAACCTCGATGAGCCTGCTCTCGTTGCCGGGCGTCGATGTCAACGCCTGGTTGGCGACTGTCCAGCCCACGCGTGCGCCGGTCCTCTCGCGGATGATGTCGCGCACGGCGTGATGGGCGTCGACGAGCCTCTGTCCGAACTCGGGGCTGGGCGTCGGCAGAGATGCGGCGATCTGATCACGCGACGAGTCGCCCTCGACTGTGGGGCTCTGCCACTCGTTCTGCTGTCCGGCGCGCATCTGCTCCTGCAGCATCATCATCATCGCGAGCATGTTCGGCTCGTTCATGGTGATGACCCAGTCCACGCCGTCGAGGATCTCGGTGACGGTCGTGACGTACCGGGCGAAGATCGCGGGGGCGGCAGGGTTGAGGAACCCGCCCTGCTCGGCGAACCAGCGCGGATTGGTGAAGTGGTGCAACGTGACGACGGGCGTGAGGCCGAGTCGGAGCGCTTCGTCGATCATCCGCCGGTAGTGGGCGAGCCCCGCCCGGGAGATCTGGCCCTCGCGCGGCTCGATGCGGGCCCACTCGATACCGAAGCGGTAGGTGTTCAGCCCCGACTCCGCAAGCAGACGCATGTCGTCCCGGTAATGGTGGTAGCTGTCGACGGCGTCGCCGCTGAGCTCCATGCCCGGCACGAGACCCTCTCGGGCCCACCAATCGCTGCTGAGGTTGTTGCCTTCGATCTGGTGCGGCGCCGTGGACGCACCCCAGAGAAAGCCTTCGGGGAACTTCATCATGGAGGTGTCTCTCACTTCGCGGTAACGATGCTCGTGGTGGAAAGCTGCGCGCGACGCCCGACGCTGATGGGAAGGATCGCCAGCGCTGCGAGGAACGCGAAGCCACCGGCGACGAAGTAGACCCAGCTGTAGTCGCCGCCGAAGAGTGCGAGCACCCCTGCCGCTGCGAAGGGGCCCGCCGCCTGCGGGACGGCGTTCGCGAGGCCGAAGATCGCGAGGTAGCGACCGTTCTCGTTCTCCTCGCTCGGCAGCGTGTCCAGGGCCAGCGCCTGGTCCACCGATCCGTAGATCCCGATGGCGAGGGTGCCGATCAGCGCCGCGATCGCATATTCCAGCACAGAGGTCGACAGCCCGACGGTGATGGGGCTCACGACGAGCAGCAGCGCGCTGACCACGAGGAACGGCTTGCGGCTGTGCAGCTTGTCGGAGAGCCAGCCTGCTCCGATCGCGCCGACGATCGCCGTGACGACGCCGCCGAGGCCGATCAGGGCGACGAGAGACGACACCTCGGCGACATCGAGGCCGAGTCGGCCCTGCAGGAGGTAGACGCCGTAGATGCTGGTGAAGGCCAGCGAGGCGTAGATGAAGAACTTGCTGACGATGACCCATCCGTAGTTGGAGTGGCGTCGAGGATTGAAGTAGAAGCCGCGAGCGAGCTGTCCGAGCTGCAGGGGCGGGATCTCGCCGGTGAACTGCGAGTCCTTCATCGTCACGGCGAACCAGAGCGGACCGACGAAGGCGACGATGGCCGGAAGGACGAACATCATCGTCAGATCGTTCGCGAACGATCCCGCCAGTGCGATTCCGAGGATCGGGCCGATCTGACTGATCGCACCGATCACCCCCATGACCTTTCCGCGCTGCTGCTCGGGAAGACGGTCGCCCAGGTAAGTCAGCAGCATGCCGGCGCTGAGCGTGTACCCGACGATCGCCACGGCCCAACCGGCGATCAGGACTGCCGAGACGGTGCCGAAACCGACGATGGCGGACCCGAGCAGACCGAGTACGAGTCCGAGGAGGAACCACGGCCGACGGCGACCGAATCGTGACCGCGTCCTGTCGCTCATGATCGCCAGCACGGGGTTGGTGAAGATGATCACTGTGCCGCCGACGCCCACCGCGAGAGCGAGGGAGAGATCGCGTCCGGCCGGATCGATCGCGCCGATCTTGATCGCCAACGAGAATGCGGTCGGCACGACGAGTGCCATGAACAGCGTGGTCTGTGCCAGGAACACCGCGAGGAGTTCGCGCTTGGGGAGCTTCACCTCGGCCCGGGGGTCAGCCTCGATGGCGGTGGAGATGTCTGCAGCTTCAGCTGCGAGATTTCCCGCGAGAGTGGTGCGTTGCGCGGCGTCGAGCCCACTCGCCGTCTCGTCGTGTCGCTTGTCAGATGCCACGTGATCCTCCTCGATCAGTTGCCGCACGAAAAAAGTGTTGCGGTGTTGTTTTCGCTACGGTAGCACCCAAATCCGGATTACGATACTTTTTTCAAGACGACATCTCGCCTGGAGGATGCATGAGTTCGACTGCCCCGAGCGTTCGCGGCCCGTACGCCAAGACCGCGCGTGTGCGTCGGCGGATCCTCGACGCGTGTACTGAGGTCTTCGCGGAGACCGGGTATCGCGCGACGACCATGAAGGAGATCGCCGAGAGGGCGGGGATCAGCGAGGGGGGCTTGGCTCACCACTTCGCGAGCAAGAGCGAACTGTTGACCGCAGTGCTCGAGCGTCGAGAGGAGGAGGCCGCCGGCCAACTCGCCGGTGCTCGGGGCCTCGCGGCGCTGCTCGCCATGGTCGACATCGTCAAGGATGACAGTCGCAAGCCCGGCATCGTCGAACTGCACAGCACACTCGCCGCCGAAGCCATCTCATCGGAGCATCCGGCCCATGAGCACTACAAGCACCGCTATCACTCCGTGCGACGGTATGCCGAGTTGGCGTTCGAGGCGTTGCAGCGCGAAGGTGAACTCGTCTCGTCCCTGGCGCCCTTCGAGCTCGCATCTGCGTATGTCGCACTCAGCGACGGCCTTCAGTTGCAATGGCTCTACGAACCGGACGCCATCGACGTGGATCAGACGCTGAGAAGATTCCTCGCCTCCGTCGTCGCGCGCCTTTCCGACTGACGGAGGGGCGCTCCGAAGCGATCATCCTTCCGCAGCTCATCAGTGGCCCGGCCGAGGTCGTCATGCCCTTCGGCGTCGACGCTGCCAGCCGGATCACAGAAAAATTACTTAACTTGGATCTAACCTTTTCGAATGCACATTCGTCGTCACGAGGAGATCCCCATGAAAGCCCCCGCCGCCGAGACACCTGAGAACATCGACATCGTCGCTCTTCGCGAACGATACGCACGGGAACGTGATCGCCGCCTCCGCCCCGACGGTGCGCGTCAGTACCACCGGGCCGCAGGAACGTTCGGTTACTACGCCAAAGACCCGTACACCCCGCGCGTCGAGCGTGAGCCGAAGTCCGACCGCGTCGAGGTCCTCGTCATCGGCGCAGGCTTCGGAGGGTTGCTGACCTCGGCACGTCTGCGCGATGCCGGCATCGATTCGGTGCGACTCATGGACGAAGCCGGAGACATGGGCGGCACCTGGTACTGGAATCGGTACCCCGGGGTCCGATGCGACATCGAGTCCTATGTGTACATGCCGCTGCTCGAGGAGACGGGGGCCATGCCGACCGAGCGCTATGCGGGCGGTGAGGAGATTCGCCGACACGCGATCCGGATCGCCGAGCACTACGACCTCTACCGCGACACGCTGTTCCAGACCCGCGCCACGGCTCTCACCTGGGATGAGGATCTCCATGAATGGCACGTCGAGACCGACAGGGGTGATGACTTCAGGGCCCGCTACGTCGTCACCTCGTCTGGCACGCTCACCCAGCCGAAGCTGCCCGGCATTGCGGGCATCGAGAACTTCCGCGGCCATACCTTCCACACCAGCCGATGGGACTACTCCTACACGGGCGGCTCCGGTGACGGTGTGCTCGACGGACTGGCGGACAAGCGGGTCGCCGTCGTCGGCACCGGGGCGACGGGGCTCCAGGTCGTCCCTGAAGTGGCGAAGTATGCGAAGGAACTGATCGTGTTCCAGCGCACGCCTTCGACGGTGGACGTCCGCGACAACGGCCCCACCGACTCGGACTGGGTGGCGAGCCTTCGCCCCGGGTGGCAGCGCGAGCGTATGGAGAACTTCCTCGCGGTGCTGGCCGGCGAACCAGTCGAAGAGTCGCTCGTGACAGACGGGTGGACGGCCACGACGGGGCTGCAGCGGCACATCCTCTCCGGATCCCAGGGAGACTCCGACGATCACGACGAGCTGCAGGACGAGCTCGATGACGCGATCACGATGAGCCGGCTCCGCGCGCGTGTCGATGAGATCGTCGAAGACCCCGCGACGGCGGCGGCGCTCAGGCCGTGGTACCGCTACATGTGCAAGCGCCCCGGCTTCAGCGACCTCTACCTGCAGGCGTTCAATCTGCCGAACGTGTCCCTTGTCGATACTGCGGACTCTCACGGAATCAGCGCGATGACCGAGCACGCCGTCGTCGTCGGCGACGACGCCTACGAGGTCGACTGCGTCATCTTCGCCACCGGCTTCGAGGCCGGCGTCTCGGGCGTCGTGTCGGGCACGCTGCCCGTGATCGGCCGTGGCGGACTGAGCCTGTTGGAGGCCTGGGGGCGCGGTCCGCGCACTCTGCACGGCTTCTCCACCCACGGATTCCCGAACCTCTTCCAGCTCGGCGCGATCCAGAACGCCAACTCGGTGAACTTCGCCCACATCCTTCAGGAACAGGCCGAGCACATCAGTGCGACGATCGGACGAGCCGACGCTGAGAACGCGCGGTGGGTCGAGCCGACGCCCGAGGCTGAAGCCGCATGGGTGCAGACCGTCATCGAGACGGCGCGAGACGTGTCCGCGTTCCAAGCGGAATGCACACCCGGTTACTACAATGCCGAGGGCTCGCAGGCGATCACGGGCTTCACCTACTCACCCGGCCCCGTCGCTTTCCACCGACTGCTGCGGGAATGGCGCGCCGGCGACATGAGAGATGTCCTCGTGCGCGACGAGCACGACGAGCGGATCCGTGAGGACTCGTTCGTCTCGGCGACGGCATGAGAAAGCCGGTCGCTGCCGCCCTGGCAGGATCCGCGGCCCTTCTGCTCGTGGCGTGCAGCGACACTGCGCCCTCGACCGAGCCGTCGCGGGCCCCGGAGGTGCAGGTGGCCGCGGAAGTCCTTCGTGTGACGACTCCGCACGAGATCACCGGCGGGACGCTTCTGGAAGGACCGACCTTCTCGGAGGACGGGTTCCTCTATGTCGTCGATGTCATGGCGCCTCCGGGGGAACCCAAAGTGCTGCGCATCGACACCGCCGACAAGTCGATCGAGGACGTGTACACCGATGAGGCAAGCGCCTTCACCTCTGCGCAGTTCAGCCCGCTCGACGACCGGCTCTACCTGACGGACATCCTCTCCGGCTCGATCGTGAGCATGACCGCTGAGGGTGACGATGTGCAGACCGTCTTCTCGGGCTCCGTCGACGGGACTCAGATGCTGCCGGACGACATCGCGTTCGACGAGGTCGGCAACATGTTCGTGACGGATACGCGGGGGATGGAGGGTCCCGGTTGGGAGACGCCGGGGCGGGTCGTGCGTATCGGCGTCGACGGCACTTCGAGCGTCATCGCCTCCGATCTCCCCTCCCCGAACGGCATCGTGTTCGACGAGGACGATGCAGGCCTCTGGGTGGCCCAGTACAACGCCAACCGGATCGACTACCTCGAACTCGACGAGAGTGGCACCGCGGCCATCGCTGCCCACCCGGCGATCCACGTCGATGCCGGTCGTGCCCGAGTGGATTCGACAGCGGTCGACGCTGCAGGGAACATCTACCAGGCGTTCCACGGCAGACCGGAGATCGAGGTGTACAGCTCCACCGGAGAACGCCTCACCACCATCGTCGCGACCGGAGGATCTCTCGAGTCCGCGACCAACATCGCCATCGCTCCCGGCACGACCGATGGGTACATGACCGTCAGTGGCCCGGACGGCGGCTATGTGTACACCTTCACCGCTCTCGCGGAGGGTATCCGCCAGTCGAACGGTGGATGACTGAGGATCGCCTCGTGGTGGGGCGTGTGCTGCTCTCGGGCGGCCCCGCTCCACCGGCGGGCACTGAGTCATGACGTCGCGGGTCTGACGTATCAGTGCCGGTCTGCGCTGCGAAGAACACGCGGTGCCGGTGACGGCGCTCGATCGCCTGCCCCGCGTATGACGCTGCGACGATGAGAGCGGCTCCAAGCAGGCCGACGAGGTCAACGCTCTCCCCGGCGAGCAGGACTCCGACCAGGAGTGCCCAGACCGGCTCGGTGCCCATGAGGATGCTGGCGCGCGTCGCAGAGGTGCGCCGCACCGCCCAGAGCTGAACGACGAACGCGAACACCGAGCACATCAGGCCGAGGAACAGGACGTTCGCCCACCCCGATCCGTCGATTCGCGCGACAGCCGCGGGCAGCTCCGCCCCTGCGACCAGTGATGCCGTCGCCGCACAGACGATGAGCTGCACCAGGACGACAGCGAGCGTGCTGTCTCGGCGCTCACGTGTGAGTCTGGCGCTCGCGGTCACGTGCAGCGCGCGCACGACCGCCGCCGCGATCACCAGGGCGTCGCCTGCGGTCGGCATCCGCAGTCCGCCGTCCGACACGAGAAGCGCGACCCCCACCACGGCCGCGACCGCGGCGACGAAGTATGAGCGCGGAAGCCACGATCGCGCGGCGAGACTCTCGAGCACGGGGGTGAGGATGAGCGCGAGGCTGATCAGCAGGCCGGCATTGGTCGCCGACGTGAGATGGACGCCCCAGGTCTCGAGTCCGATGATGGCGGCTTGAGAGAAGCCGAGGACGACGGCGACGGCGAGCCCGCGACCATGTGGCATCCGCTCCTTGCGCACCGCGCAGATCACGCCGAGAGCGACCGCCGCGACGAGGAACCGCAGTGCGACGGCCGAGGCGACTCCGGTTTCGAGGGCCAGGCTCTTGGCCGCGACGAAGCTCGCGCCCCACACGGCCGCCACGGCGACGAGTAGAACGTCGACGAGCAGATCGCGAGAGGGACGACGAGGCATGACTCCACACTCTCGTCTTTCTCGATGAAGACCCAGATGCAGTTCCTTGATTCTCCTTTAAGGTTGGCCTTATGGATCCGACTCACCTTCGACTGCTCCGGGAGCTTCGCGACCGCGGCAGCGTCACGGCCGTCGCGGCCGCCCTCGGGATCTCGGCGTCTGCGGTGTCGCAGCAGCTGGCGACTCTGCAGTCCTCAGTGGCTCTGCCGCTCACCGTGCGTCGGGGTCGCGTCCTGATCCTGACCGCGGCGGGGGAGGCGCTGGCCGCGGCGAGCACGCGTGTCGATGAGGCGCTGACTGCGGCCCGCGATGCGATCGGGGCGCTCCTCGACGCGGGCGACCGACCGGTGCGGGTGTCGTCGTTCACCAGCGCAGGCCTCGCCCTGTTCGGGCCTTTGGTGCGAGAACTCGGAGGCGCTCCCGCGGTCCACCTCGCAGATGAGGACGTGGCGCACCGGGACTTCCCCGGCCTGACGGCCGACTACGACCTCGTGATCGCGCACAGGCTCGCGCATGACGCTCCGTGGCCGGCCGACCGGGTCGTCGCGACCCCGCTGATCGATGAACCGCTCGACATCGCGCTGCATGCCGAGCATCCGCTCGCAGAGCGTGCTCAGATCGACCTCGACGATCTGGTCGACGAGGACTGGGTGTCCGTGCATCAGGGCTTTCCGCTCGCCGGCGTGCTCGATCATCTGGCGGCGCGGGCCGGGCGGCCCTTTCGCATCGCACACCGCATCAACGAGTTCTCGGTGACGGCGGAGGTCGTGCGGGCCGGGGCGGCGATCGCCGTCATGCCCCGCACGACCGCCTCGTCTCTGGCGGTCGACGGGCTCGTGCTGCGGCCGCTGGGCGGCATCGAACTCGTGCGTCACCTCGACGTGCTCGCGAGGCCAGACGCGCTCGCCTACACGTCGGTGCGGCGGGTGCTGAGATCGCTGCAGGTCGTCGCCGCACGCGTGCAGCAACCGTGAGGGCAGGGGGAACGGAGACAGATCGAGCGGATGCCGGCGCGCCCTTTGCCGACACCCCGGATGTGCGCGCTGATCGCCTCTGTTCTCCGACGGGCGCCGACCGGAGATGACTACGACCGCGGCAACTCAGCGAGTGTCGTGATCTCCGCGGTGGCGGGGTCCCAGTGCCGCACGCTGCGCGCGTGAGCGTGGACGTCGCCGCCGACGAGATCCAGCGCCTGCGCGAGGTCGGCGACGCGCAACCGGCGCGCGAGGGCGACATGCGGCATCCACTCGCCCGGTGCGGTGTGCGGGGCATCCTCGCCCGGCCCGACGGCGGTCAGGATCATCTCGCGGAGGCTGATCAGTTCGGAGGTGGGCACGATGCTCCGCGCCAGGACGCGCCGCTCGCCGGTTCCGAAGAGCAGGGGAGCGCTCAGCGTGATCGGGAACGACGGGATGCCGGCGAGGACGTCCGAGCCAACAGTCGGCAAGTCGACGCGCGCGACCAGCGTGATGTGAGGGCGGTTGCTCGTCGACGTGTGCCCCGCCAGGCTCGACAGGCCGCGCGCGGCGAGAGCATCCCATTCGGCCCGGACGGCTGCGTCGGCGGCGGGATCCAGCAGCAGCTCGATCGAGGAGGGAGACGGCCGCGGATCTGGCTCTCGCACGCGCTCAGCTCACTGCGCTGAGGCGCCGTTCCGCGAGCAGCGGCACCGCCACCTCGCGCGCCGCCATCCGAGCCGTGGCGACGGCACCGATCGACACGACCTCGGCGCCGAGCGTCGAGGCGAGGATCTCGGGCGCCGGCAGGTGCAGCTGGGCCGGAAGCACCTCGCGCGCGGCCGTGAGCACGGGGGCGATGCTCTCGGCGACCCCGCCGCAGACGATCACGCGCGCCGGGTCGTACATGCTGCCCAGAACGCCGACCACACGGGCGAGCGTCGCGCCGACCCGGGATGTCGCGAGCAGCGCATCGGCATCGCCCGAGGCCGCGGCGGTGAGCACGACACGCGGGTCGATGCGATCCTCACCCGCGAGCCGCCCGATCGCCGACTCGCGAGAGATCTCGCCGCTCTCGACGCCCGCGCGCACCTGGTCCTGCAGTGCATAGCGCAGGCCGAAGGCCGACCCCACGCCGACGATGTGGTCGAACACGACGCCCTCGCCGACGCCGCCGTGCGCACCGTGCAGCACATGGCCGTCGACGACGACTCCGCCGCCGAACCGTTCGCTCGCGAGCAGGGCGACGTAGTCACGGCATCCGACGGCGGCCCCTGCCGAGCCCTCGGCGATCGCGGCCAGCTGTGCGTCGTTCTTGATCTCGACCACCGGCGCCCAGTCGGCCAGCGCCTCGGCGAGCCCCGGGTTGGTGCGTTCCCAGAAGCCGTCGGGATGCGGCGGCGAGATGCCGGCCCTGTTCACGGGAGCGGCGACGCCGACGCAGATCGCGAGGATCTCGGTGCGCTCGACCCCCGCCTCATCGAGCGCGAGCTGCATCTGCCCGAGGATCGTCGCGCGCCGCTGCGCCGCAGACTGACCGGAGTCGAGGTCGGTGCGGTGATGCACGAGCGTCCGCTCGAGCGGGTCGGAGATCGTGACCGCGAGGTGGGTGTCTCCGGCATCCACCCCGACGACGACGCCGAGATCGGATGCCAGCACGAAGCGTCGAGCGGGCCGCCCCGCGCGGTAGCTTCCGGCGACCCTGGCGTTCGGGAGCTCCCGCAGCACCGCGGCGCTGACGAGGGTGTCGATCGCATCGATCGCGGTGGAGCGGGTCAGCGTGGTGGTCGCCATCGCCTCGGTCGCGGTGAACTCGCCGGCGGCCCATGCGAAGTCGAGGATGGCGCCGACGCTGGCTCGTCCGGTGCCCAGACCTGCGGATACTTCGGTCATGGGTCTTGACCTCACTCTCGTTCACATGAGACAGTACCCTTCATCGAAGTAAATTCGCTCACTAGATTTAGTCTGCGGATCTACAGGACGAAAGGACAACGGTGTCTCCGAAACCTCCACGCCCGGCGCAGATCGTCGCCGGTGCGGCCGCTCTCGCCCTGGTCGGGGCCGCCCTCACCGGCTGCTCGACGGCCGGCGGACCCGAGACGATCCGCTTCACGTTCAGCAAGCGGGAGGCGATCGAGTTCATGACCGAACTCGTCGCGCAGTACAACGCTTCTCAGGACAAGGTCCGCGTCGAGATCGACACCTCGGGTGTCGACGTCGTCTCGGCCAGCTTCGTGCGGGGAAACCCGCCCGACATCATGCTCGCCAACTACAACTACGAGATCGCCCGTTTCGTGCAGCGCTGCGCGCTCACCGACCTGTCGGGCACCGAGGCCGCCTCGACCATCCGCGACGACCTGCAGCCGCTCCTGGAGCAGTACGGGTCGTGCGAGGGGCGCACGAGCGCGCTGCCGTACTCGGTGATGGGGGCATCGGTCATCTACAACAAGGAGATCTTCGACCAGCAGGGCCTCGAGGTTCCGCAGACCTGGGACGAGCTCCTCGCCGTGTGCGACCAGCTGAAGGAGGCGGGCATCGACCCGTTCTACGCCACGTTCAAGGACGACTGGACCGTCGCGCAGGGCTGGTACGACTACACCGCCGGCGGCTCGGTCGACGTGATCGACTTCTTCGACACGCTCGCGCAGGAGGGCACCGAGGTCGGCCCCGACTCGGAGGTGTCGTTCGAAAAGGACTTCGCAGAGCCCATGGACCGCATGATGACCCTCGTGAAGGACTACACCAACGCGGATGCCGCGAGCCGCGGCTACGGCGACGGCAACCTCGCGTTCGGCAAGGGCGAGGCCGCGATGTACCTGCAGGGGCCGTGGGCGTTCAGCGAGATCGAGAAGACCGCGCCCGACCTCGACCTGGGCACCTTCCCGCTGCCCATGACCGACGACCCCGCCGACCTCGGCGTGCGTGTCAACATGGACCTCGCCGCGATGATCCCCGAGGGATCGCGCCACCAGGAGGCCGCCCGCGACTTCCTGGAGTACCTGTTCCTTCCGGAGCACATCGAGGAGTACAACGCCTCGCAGCTCGGCTTCACCCCGACGAAGGATGCTCCGGCCCCCGACGATCCTCGCATCGAGGGGATGGTCGAGTACTACGACAACGGACAGATCTACCAGGGCCCCTCGGTGCTCGTGCCCAGGACTCTCCCGGTCTTCAACTACGCGCAGGCGATGGTGCTCGGCGCGTCCCCGACCTCCACGTTGCGCACCATGGATGCCGACTGGGCCAGGATCGCGTTCCGCGCTCCTATCCCGTCGACCCAGGACAACGCCTCCGGTGAGGACTCAGCATCCGGCGAGACAGAGGAGTCCACGCCATGACGAACACGGCTCTGCCCAACCCCGCGGCGACTCCCGCCGCATCGAACATCACGAAGCCGAACACTCCCACGACAGACACGACGGCGATCGTCACGGGTGGCACCCGCAAGCTCGGTCGCCGCACGCGTCGCGTCGAGCCGATCTATTACCTGTTCCTGCTGCCGACGCTCGTGATCTTCACACTGGCGATCACGGTGCCCGGCATCATGGGCATCTTCTTCAGCTTCACCGACTCGATCGGCATCGGCGAGTGGAACTTCAACGGGCTGACGAACTACATCGCGATGTTCAGCGATCCGGCCATCCTGCAGAGCTACCTGTTCACGTTCGGCTTCTCGATCGCCACGGTGATCGTCGTCAACGTGGTCGCGTTCCTGCTGGCGGTCGGCCTGACCTCCCGCATCCGTTTCAAGACGGGGCTGCGCACGATCTTCGTGATCCCGATGGTGATCTCGGGCATCATCATCGCCTACGTCTTCAACTTCCTGTTCTCCAACTCCATCCCGGCGGCGGGCGCCGCCACCGGCATCCCGTGGCTCTCGACCAGCCTTCTCGCGAATCCCGATCTCGCCTGGGTCGCGATCGTGATCGTGACCGCGTGGCAGGCAGTGCCCGGCACGCTGCTCATCTACATCGCGGGTCTCCTCTCGGTGCCCGGCGAGGTGTACGAAGCCGCGAGCATCGACGGGGCGAACAAGACGCAGCAGCTGCTCCGCATCACGCTGCCGCTCGTGGCCGGGTATGTCGTGATCAACGTGATCCTCGGATTCAAGGGATTCCTCAACGCCTACGACATCATCGTCGGACTCACCAACGGCGGCCCCGGAACCTCCACCCGCAGCGTCGCGATGACGATCATCGCGGGCTTCAACGGCGGCGATTACGCCTACCAGATGGCCAACGCGACGATCTTCTTCATCGTCGCCGTGCTCATCTCCCTGCTGCAGCTCTCGCTGACCCGCGGAAGGAACGCGCTCTGATGTCGACGCAGACACTCACCACCATCCCCACCTCGGGCAAGAAGCCGCGCGTCCGCATGGAGCGCGTCAACTGGTCGGGCACGATCATCCTGATCCTGTGCGCCGTCACCGTGCTGCTGCCGCTGTACGTGACGATCTCGATGGCTTTCAAGACGACGGGCCAGGCGGTCGACGGCAACGCGTTCTCGTTGCCGGCACCGTTCAGCATCGACGGGTTCGTCGAGGCGTGGAATCTCACGAAGTTCCCGGTCGGCGCCGGCATCTCGCTGCTGGTCACGGCCGGAACGGTCATCGCGACCATCGTGCTCGCCGCGTTCGCGTCGTACGCGATCGTCCGCAACTGGGACCACCGCCTCTTCCGCTACTCGTTCTTCTACCTGCTGGCCGCGATGTTCATCCCGTTCCCTGTGGTCGCGCTGCCGCAGATCCAGCTGACCGGATGGGTCGGGCTCGACAACCCGTTCGGCGTGATCATCCTCGCGACCATGTTCCAGCTGAGCTTCAGTGTGCTGCTGTTCACGGCGTTCCTGCGGTCGATCCCGATCGAGCTCGAGGAGAGCGCCCGCATCGACGGCGCGACGACGTGGCAGACGTTCTGGCAGCTGATCTTCCCGCTGCTCGCTCCGATGAGCGCGACGGTCGGCATCTTCGCGTTCCTCTACGCCTGGAACGACTTCATGATGCCGTCGCTGATCATCTCCGATCCGGCACTGCAGACGCTGCCTGTGCGGCAGAACCTGTTCCAGACCCAGTTCAGCAACAACTACAACGTGTCGTTCGCCTCGTACCTGATGGCGATGGCCCCGGCGATCCTGGCGTACCTGTTCACGCAGCGCTTCGTCATGGAGGGCGTCACGCAGGGTGCCGTCAAGGGCTGACGCGCACCGGCGCGGATCGGCTGCCCGCCGGTCCGCGCCGCACACACCAGACCGCAACACGAAGGAGCACCACCCCTCATGACCGATGCGCTTCTCCTCGAGACCCGCGACGACACGACGGCAGCCTGGTGGCGACAGGCCGCCGTCTACCAGATCTACCCCCGCAGCTTCGCCGACGCGAACGGTGACGGGCTCGGCGACATCCCGGGCATCGTCTCGCGGGCCGACTACCTGCAGGAGCTCGGCATCGACGCCGTGTGGCTCAGTCCGTTCTATCCGTCCGCCCTCGCCGACGGCGGCTACGACGTGGCCGACTACCGCGACGTCGACCCACGCCTGGGCACCCTCGACGACTTCGACGACATGGTCGCTGCTCTCCATGATCGCGGCATCCGCGTGGTCGTCGACATCGTGCCGAACCACTCGTCGGATCTGCACGAGTGGTTCCAGGAGGCGCTCGCCGCAGGCCGCGGCTCGGCGGCGCGGGAGCGGTACATCTTCCGTGAGGGCTCCGGCCCCGACGGCTCCGAGCCCCCGACCGACTGGACCGCCGCGTTCGGTGGATCGGCGTGGGAGCGCGTCGAGGACGGCCAGTGGTTCCTGCACAGCTTCGCGCCCGAGCAGCCCGATCTGAACTGGGATCACCCCGAGGTGCGCGAGGACTTCCTGACCACCCTGCGCTTCTGGTCGGATCGCGGTGTCGACGGCTTCCGCATCGACGTCGCGCACATGCTGACCAAGGACCTCAGTGAGCCGCTTCCGAGCACCGCAGAGCTCGAGCTGCTGCCGCACGACGGCAACCACCCGCTGCACGACCGCGACGACGTGCATGAGGTGTACGCCGAGTGGCGTCGCGTCTTCAACGAGTACGACCCTCCTCGCACGGCTGTGGCCGAGGCGTGGGTGAGCACTCCCGAGCGCCGAGCGAAGTACGCGTCAGCCGAGGGGCTCGGCCAGGCGTTCAACTTCGACCTGCTCGTGGCCGACTTCGACGCGACGCAGTTCCGCACGATCATCTCCGACAACCTCGCGCAGGCGCGCACGACCGGTTCGTCGACGACGTGGGTGCTCTCGAACCACGATGTCACCCGGCACGCGACCCGATACGGACTCGCTCCGCTGGCGGGCCGCACGGGCGTCAAGCAGGGTGTGGAGTGGGTCGCGGCCGGGGGCCCCGGCGACCAGCTCGACCGTGAGCTCGGTCTGCGCCGGGCGCACGCCGCGACGCTGCTGCTGCTCGGCCTGCCCGGCAGCACCTACCTCTACCAGGGCGAGGAGCTCGGACTGCAGGAGGTCGCCGAGATCGGACCCGACGAGCGCCAGGATCCGGCGTTCTTCCGCGGGGCGGAGTTCGACGGACTCGGGCGGGACGGATGCCGCGTGCCGCTGCCGTGGACGGCATCCGGATCGTCCTTCGGCTTCGGAGCTGGCGACGCGCATCTTCCGCAGCCCGAGTGGTTCGCCGAGCACGCCGTCGATGTCGAGGAATCCGACCCGTCGTCGACGCTGTCGCTCTATCGCGAGGCCCTGCGCCTTCGTCGCGAGCTGCAGACCGACGAGAGCCTCGAATGGATCGAGACCGGGCGCGCCGACGTGCTGCGCTTCGCGCGTCCGAACGGCTGGCAGATCGTCACGAACTTCGGTACCGAACCCTTCGACCTCGGAACGGATGCCGCGGACGTCGTACTCGGCACAGTCGTCGACGGTGCGGTGTCCGGAGACTCGACCGTCTGGATCGCGCCGGGGCTCCTCGGGTAAGCCCACAGGGGCGGCGAACGGCTGATTTGATAATGGTTCTCATTAGCGTTTAGAGTGAGAGCATGAAGAAGCCGCTCGTCGCCCTCGCCCTCGCATCCGTCGCCGCACTCTCGCTGGCCGGATGCTCCACCACCCCCGCGGCGGGGGAGGGCGAAAGCGGCACGGTCACGGTCGCGGCGAGCACCAACGTCTACGGCTCACTCGCCGCGCAGATCGGTGGCGACCGCGTCGACGTGACCTCGATCATCACCTCGGCCACGCAGGATCCGCACTCGTACGAGGCCTCGGCCCGTGACCGCCTGACGGTGCAGAAGGCCGATCTCGTGATCGAGAACGGCGGCGGATACGACGCGTTCATCGACACGCTGCTGCAGGATGCCGCCGACCCGCACCTGGTGACCGCCGTCGAGTTCTCGCACGACTTCCCGGGCAACGAGGGCCACTCCGATGAGGACGCCGCGACCGAGGAGGAGCACGACCACGACCACGGCGAGGAGGGTCACGAGGGGCACAACCACATCGAGGGCTTCAACGAGCACGTCTGGTTCGACCCGCACACGATGATCCACGTGGTCGAGGCGATCGCCGATGAGCTGACGGCCATCGACCCGGACGGCGAGGCGGACTTCACCGCGAACGCCGAGGAGATCGTCGCCGACCTCGAGGGCTTCGAGACCGACCTCGAGACCCTCAAGACGGATGCCGCAGGAGCGAACGTGCTCATCACCGAGCCGCTCCCGGGCTACCTCGCCGCTGCGGCCGGTCTCACCGACGTCACGCCCGAAGGATTCGCCGAGGCGGTCGAGGAAGGCAGCGACGTCGCCCCCGCGACCCTGCTCGAGACCCTCAACGTCATCGACGGCGGAGACGTGCAGGCCGTGCTCACGAACGCGCAGACCGGCGGGGCCGAGACGCAGCGCGTCGAGGATGCCGCAACGGATGCCGGCATCCCGCTCGTCGCCTTCACGGAGCTGCTCCCTGACGGATCGTCGTACTCTGAGTGGATGAGTGACGCGATCCAGAGCCTCGCCGACGCGCTCCAGTCGTGAGCGCCGCCGCCGACGCGCGGGCAGGAGCCGAGAAGACGACCCCGGTGCTCGAGGTGCGCGGAGCAGCCCTCCATCGCGGCGACCGAGAACTGTGGTCGGGCCTCGATCTGACGGTCGACCCCGGCGAGTTCATCGCCGTGCTCGGGCCCTCGGGATCGGGCAAGACGACGCTGCTGCGCAGCATCCTCGGCCTCCAGCCGCTGTCGGCCGGCGAGATCACCGTCGCGGGCGGACCCGTGCGCAAGGGCAACCCGCGCATCGGCTACATCCCGCAGCAGCGCTCGCTCGCCCCCGACACGAGCATGCGTGCCCGCGATCTCGTGGCCCTCGGCGTGCAGGGAAGCCGATTCGGCTTCCCGATCCCGCACCGAGGCGACAGGGCCAAGGTCGATCAGCTGCTCGCCTCGGTCGGCGCGTCGCACTACGCCGATCGTCGGGTCGGACTGCTCTCGGGCGGTGAGCAGCAGCGGCTGCGCGTCGGGCAGGCACTGGCCGACGAGCCCAGCCTGCTGCTGTGCGACGAGCCGCTGTCGAACCTCGACCTCGCGAACCAGGTCGCCGTCACCGACATCATCGACCGGCAGCGTCGTGATCGCGGGGCGGCGGTGCTGTTCGTGACGCACGACATCAACCCGATCCTCGGCCGCGTCGACCGCATCCTCTACATCGCCGGCGGACGCTTCGTGCTCGGCACCCCCGAAGAGGTGCTGCAGACGCGGGTGCTCACCGAGCTGTACGGCACCCCGGTGTTCGTGCTGCGTGCCGGCGACCGGCTGGTCGTCGTCGGCGTTCCGGATGCCGAGCCCCACCACCTGCACGACCACGATCACGACCACGGAGGTGCCGCATGAACGTCATGACCGGCATCGTCCAGGCTGTCGACTGGAGCGACGTCTTCTCGTTCCAGGACTACGGCGAGCTCGTCGCCCTGCTCGCGAACTCGATCATCGCCGGTGCGGTGCTCGGCATCGTCGGCGGACTCATCGGCGTCTTCGTGATGCAGCGCGACCTCGCATTCGCGGTGCACGGCGTCAGCGAGCTCTCGTTCGCCGGCGCCGCCGCGGCGCTGCTGTTCGGCGGGAGTGTGGTCGTCGGTTCCCTCGGCGGCGCGCTGGTCGCGGCGATCCTGATCGGCATCCTCGGATCCAAGGCCCGTGACCGCAACTCGATCGTCGGCGTGCTCATGCCGTTCGGCCTCGGCCTCGGCATCCTGTTCCTGTCGCTCTACGACGGACGCAGCGCCAATCGCTTCAGCCTGCTCACCGGGCAGATCGTCTCGGTCTCGAGCCCCGACCTCGGCTGGCTGCTCGGCATCAGCATCGTCGTGCTGCTCGGGCTTCTGCTCATGTGGAACCCGCTGCGCTTCGACTCGCTCGACCCCGAGTCGGCTGCCGCCCGCGGCGTGCCCACCCGGGCGGTGAGCCTGCTGTTCATGGTGCTGCTCGGCCTGATCGTCGCGGTCAGCGTGCACATCATCGGGGCGCTTCTCGTGATGGCGCTGCTGGTGACGCCAGCGGCGGCGGCGATGCGCATCACCGCGGGGCCCGTGGCCGTGCCGCTGCTCGCCGCACTGTTCGGGTTCGTGTCGGCGGTCGGCGGCATCCTGCTCGCGCTCGCCGGCACCCTGCCCGTGAGCCCGTACATCACGACCCTGTCGTTCACGATCTACGTCGTGTGCTGGATCATCCAGCGTGCCCGGGGCGGTGTGCGCCGCGTGCGGGCCTGACGGGTGCTTCGAATCGCGCACTTTGCAGGAAATCGGTCCCCGGATCTGCAAAGTGCGCGATTCGAAAGCCCGAGGACAGCTCCCAGGGCCCGGCAAGGGCTGCGCACCTAGAATCGTCGGTATGGCTCAGCGGAACACCTGGCAGCGCGAACGCGTGCGCGAAGCCCTCGCCGACGCGCGCGGGTTCGTCAGTGCGCAGAACCTGCATGCCTCGCTCCGCGACGACAACACCGGCATCGGCCTGGCCACGGTCTACCGTGCGCTGGCCGGACTCGCGGCATCCGGCGACGCGGACTCGTTGCAGAGCCCCGAGGGCGAGGCGCTCTACCGCGCCTGCACGACCCAGGGCCACCACCACCACCTGATCTGCCGCAACTGCGGACTCACGGTCGAGATCGAAGCCACCGACGTCGAGCAGTGGGCGCACCGCACCGCTGCCCTGCACGGATTCACGGATGCCGCGCACGTCGTCGACATCTTCGGGCTCTGCGCCGCGTGCACCAACAAGCGCGACGCCGAAGAGGCAGCGAACGCGTGACCACCCAGGCCGCCCCGCGGATGACGCACTCGCAGCGCCCCACCCGATCGCCGCGCTCGCCGTGGATCGGGGTCGCGCTCGGCGCGGCGATCGTGGCGGCGCTGTTCCTGGTCGACCGGTTCCTCCCGACCCTCTACACCGCGACCCTGCCGAATCGGGCGCAGGACGGTCTGACGCTCGCGATGAGCGTGTTGATCGAGGCGCTGCCGTTCGTGATCCTCGGCGTGCTGCTGTCGATCGTCGTGCAGGTGTGGCTGCCTGCCGACGTCATCCACCGCTGGCTGCCGAAACGCGCCTGGGCGCGCCGAGCCGTGCTGTCGCTGCTCGGCATGCTGATCCCGGTCTGCGAGTGCGGCAACGTCCCCTTCGCGCGCGGCCTGATGATGCGGGGCCTCGCTCCCGCCGAGGCGCTGACCTTCCTGATCGCCGCACCGATCGTGAACCCGATCGTCATCCTCACGACCCACGCGGCATTCGGCTTCGACGACGGCATCCTGGTCGCGCGTCTCATCGGCGGCTACCTCATCGCGAACCTGATCGGCTGGATCTACAGCCGTCACCCCTCGCCCGACGCCCTGCTCACGCAGCGCTTCATCGACACGTGCGACCGCGTCACGCATGAGCCCGGAACGCCGGTGCGCCGCAGCCTGACGCAGTTCCTCGTCGAGCTGCGCGCCGTGATGCCGGCGCTCGTGATCGGCTCGGCGCTCGCCGGAGCCGTGCAGGTGCTGATCCCTCGCGACGTGCTGCTGGCGATCGGCTCGAACCCGGTGCTGTCGATCCTCGCGATGATGGCCCTGGCGATGACGGTCGCGATCTGCTCCAACGTCGACGCGTTCTTCGCCCTGTCTTTCGCGTCGACCTTCTCGTCGGGCGCTCTTGTCGCGTTCCTGCTCGTCGGTCCGCTGGTCGACGTGAAGATGCTCGCCCTCATGCGCACGACCTTCACCACCCGCACGCTCGTCGGCATCGTCGGCGTGGTGGTGTTCGCCGCCTTCGCGATCGGGATCGGGGTGAACGTCTTTGTCTGATCACACGCACCCGCACACAGATCACGCCCCGTCGCGGGCCCGCGCTCTCGGCTCTCGGTGGCTCGGCATCGGCCTCGCCACCGTCATCTCGGTCGTCACACTCGGGCTCGGCCTCACCGGCCGGCTGAACCTCTACATCAGCCCGGAGTCGGTGTGGTTCGCCTGCGCCGCCGCCGTCGTGACACTGGTGGGCGCGATCTGGTCGTGCACGCTGCCGCTCGGCGACGAGGGCGACCACGGGCACGATCACGGGCACGATCACGGTGACGTCTCGGAGACGGATGCCGCACCACGATCGCCCCGCCGCGCCCTCGCCGTCGCGAGCACTGTGACGGGTGGGGTCATCGCCTCGGGCGTCGTCGTCGCGGCTCTCGTGCTGCCGCCCGCATCGCTGTCTGTCGAGCTCGCGATGTCGCGGGTCGGCGAGCAGACGGCCCTCTTCGCCGGCGCCGACGACGTGACGCTCGGCGTCGCCGACACCTCGACCTTCGGTGTGGGCGACTGGGCGAGCGTGTTCGCGACGGCGACCAACACCGCCGCCTACGACGGCAAGACCGTCACGCTGACCGGTTTCGTCACTCCCACGGATGCCGACGAGGTCAACCTCACGCGCCTGGTCATCACGCACTGCGTGATCGACGCGCAGCCGGCGACCCTGCCCGTGACGATCGATGCGGGCGAGTTCGACACCGGCCAGTGGGTCGAGGTCGAGGGCACGATCAAGGCGGATGCCGACGGCTCGCTGCACGTCGAGCCGAACTCGGTCACCCCGATCGACGAGCCCCAGGACCCGTATGAGTACTGACGACGAGCGCCCCGAGGTGCCCGAGCGGCCCCGGACGCGCGCCGAGCTGCGCGCGGCCCGCGAGGCCGAGGCTGCTGCGGCGGCTCCCTCGTCGAATGACGACGGCGGAGGGGACCGAGACGACCCGCCTCCCGCGACGGAACCGGGAGCCGTCGCACAGGCGGTCCCCCCGACGGGCGAGAACTCCCCCGTGGCGCGCCCGAACGACGGTGAGCGGCCGACGCGTTCGACCTTCGTCCCGCCGGACGCCGACTCATCCACCACGTTCGCTGTTCACTCCTCGGACGAGGCCACGCCCCCGGGTCGCTTCACCACCGACGACGCGTCCCGCGCGCCGGGTACGTCGAAGCCGGCGAAGGAGCCCAAGCCCGCGAAAGCGCCGAAGCCCGCGAAAGAACCGAAGCCCGAGAAGCCGACGGCCTCTCACGACCGCCGATTCCTGCTGGCACTCGGCGCCGTGCTCGGCATCCTCGTGCTGGTCGGAGCCGGACTCGGCGCTGTCAGCCTCACCCAGGGGCCGCGCATCACCGACGTGCAGGTGAATCCCTCCGAGGCGATCGAGACGTCGGGAAGCCGCGTCATCCTCACGGCCAACCAGTCACTGGCTGCGCTCGACGAATCCCAGGTGACGGTGGAACCGGCGGTGCCGTTCACCCTCGACGCCGCGGGCAGGGGCATCGGCATCCGATTCACCGTTCCGCTCGACGACGACACCGAGTACACGGTGAAGATCGCCGACGCCGTGGGAGCGGGAGGCGGACCGACCGCGACCCTGACGACGAGCTTCTCGACTCCCGCGTCGAGCCTCTTCCTGCTGCGCCGCGACGCCGAGGGCGAAGACTCGATCTTCCGCACCGATCTGTCGGGTGAAGGGGTCGCGGTGTTCACCGCCGACAAGATCAACGACTTCCGCGCGACGTCGTCGCAGCTCGTCGTCTCGCTCGAAGAGGACGACGGCTCGAAGCTCCTCGTGATGGACCGCGACGGCAAGAACCAGAGGGAGCTCGCCCTCCCCGGAGTCGGCTACGTCGGCGCGATCCAGGTGTCCGACCGCGGCGGGCTGGTCGGGTACAGCTACTCCGACAAGAAGCTCAGCGACACCGAGGGGCGCGCGAGCGTGCTCGTCACCCAGTCGCTCAGCGGCGATGACGAGCCCGTGGTCACCGAGGTCGGTGACAAGGAGGCGAACATCTTCGTCTGGCAGTTCGTGCCCGACAGTTCCGCCGTGCTGTTCATCGACTTCGACGGGGCCCTGTCGCTGGTCGACCGCTCGACGGACGCCGGTGTGCAGTCCCTGGGCCTCGCGACCACCATCCAGGGCGTCTCCCGCGGCACCTACACGGCCATCGTCGAGCGACTCGACGGCACGGTCGTCGAGCTCAACCTCACCGACGGCACCGAAGTGCCGCTGGAGGCGTCGGACCCCGACTACGGAACCGCCACGACGATCACGCCGTTCCCCGGAGGCACGCTCCGCCACGTCGTCGCCCGCGACGCGAACGGCATGCCGAGCGGTCAGGCGGTCGTGCGCGTCGACGACGACGGAAAGGCGACACCGCTCGTCGAGGTCGATTCGACCGATTCGATCCTGCAGGCGTGCGCCTCGCCCAGCGGTCAGTACGCCGCGGTCGTGATCGCTCCCGACCTCGCCGACAACCCCTACGACCAGATGCTGCTGCCCCTGCCGCAGCAGCTCGAGACGCATCTGCTCGACCTGCGCACCGGCGATGAGATCGTGGCCCTCACCGGCTTCGACGCGTCGTGGTGCCAGACGGCTCCGCAGTTCTAGACACGATGTCGTCAGACGCTCTGCATCGCGTCACCCGCGCCGAACTCGACGGGCTGGCCGTCGATGTCGCCCCTCGGCTGCTCGGGGCCGAACTGCGCACGGTCGTCGCCGGCTCCGAGGTGCGCCTGCGGCTGACCGAGGTCGAGGCGTATCACGGGCACGGCACGGGTCCCCGGGTCGACCCGGGTTCGCACGCGCGCATGGGCCGAACGGCCCGCAACGCGACGATGTGGGGCGCGCCCGGCCATCTGTACGTGTACCTGAGTCACGGCATCCACTCGTGCGTCAACGTCGTCTGCGGGCCCGAGGGGCAGGCCGGCGGAATCCTGATGCGCGCGGGGGAGGTCGTGGCGGGAGTGGATGCGGTGGCGGTGCGCCGCGGCGCGACGCCTCCGCTCACCCGGACGGCGCTCCGCGACCTTGCGCGAGGGCCGGGGCGATTCGGGCAGGCGGTGGGCCTGCGGCATCCGATCCACGACGGCGTCGATGCGGTCACGGGCGACGAGCTCGAGGGCGCCCGCGCAGAGCTGTGGGTGCGTGACGAGCCCGTGCCGGACATCGCGACGGGACCACGCGTCGGGGTGGCCGGTATCGCCGGCACCGAGGCGTTCCCGTGGCGCTTCTGGATTGCGGGCGATCCGACGGTCTCACCGTTCCGCTGGGGGAGGGGAGCTCAGGCCGAGTCTCTCCACACGACCGGCGTCGGCAGCATGATCCCGGCACGCGGACGCTGATCGTCGCGCAGCTGCGCGAGCACGGATGCCGCGGCGGCGGCTCCGAGTCCCTCGGCCGGCTGGTCGACCGTGGAGAGCTGCGGCGTGGTGCGCGTCGCCCACGTGCTGTTGTCGAAGCCGACCACGCCCACGTCTTCCGGAACCCGGCGTCCGGCTTCGCGGAGGGCCCACATCGCTCCGGCCGCCACCGCATCGGACGCGGCGAACACGCCGTCGATGTCGGGCACGCGCGCGAGCAGACGCGCCATCGCCGCGGCGCCGTCGGCGTACGAGTACAGCGGCACCTCTTCGACGAGGTCGGGGTCGAAGGCGTCGCCGAGCGCGTCGGTGAAGCCTGCGAGACGGTCGGTGCCCGAGTCGCGGTCGAGGGCGGCGGCGATCATTCCGACCCGGGTGCGCCCCGTCGCCAGGAGGCGTGAGGTCACGGCCTTCGCGGCGCCGTGGTTGTCGACGCCGACCCACGCGGCATCCACGTCGGGCGGATGACCCACGTAGGCGACCGGAAGATCGAGCCGCATCACGGCCTTGGTGATCGGGTCCTGCGCGCGGGCCGAGACGATGACGGCGCCGTCGACGAATCCGCCGTTGAGGTAGCGCGCGACGCGTTCGGTGTCTCGCACTGAGTCCACCACCAGGCACACCATCTGGTAGTCCGCCTCGGACAGCGTCTCGTTCGTGCCGAGCATGATCGCGCCGATGTTCGGGTCCTCGAGGAACAGCGCGTGCGGCTCGTGCACGATGAACGCGATGGCCTGCGTGCGCTGGCGCACGAGGTTCTGCGCGGCGGTGTTCGGCACGTAGCCGACCTCGCGGATCGCGTCTTCGATCGCGGTGCGTGCGGAGTCCGACACGTACCCGCCGTTGATGACGCGGCTGACGGTCCCCCTCGACACCCCGGCCACGCGCGCCACGTCGTGCACGGTGCTGCGACGACGGGCGGAAGTGCTCATGATCGACAGCCTAGCGACCCGGACTTGACGGGATTCACCACGACATGCGACGATGTGTGCACGTTCACAGAAATCCCGATCGCTGTTCTCATGCCGCGAACTGTGCACGTGCACACATGAATCGCAAAGGAGCGTCACCGATGGCCGCCGCTGTGTCCGACCGCATCGCCACCCTCTCCGCAGGGCGCGGCCTCGTCTTCGGATGCGACTACAACCCCGAGCAGTGGGACCGCAGCGTCTGGCCCGAAGACGTGCGGCTCATGCAGCAGGCCGGCGTC
This sequence comes from Microbacterium phyllosphaerae, assembly GCF_017876435.1. NCBI lineage: Bacteria > Bacillati > Actinomycetota > Actinomycetes > Micrococcales > Microbacteriaceae > Microbacterium > Microbacterium phyllosphaerae. Next base: position 344,691 of record NZ_JAGIOA010000001.1, on the reverse strand, counting down.
GGACTCGTGGCGATCAACATCTTCGGCTGGTCGTCGATCAACCCGGCCAGGGCAGTGTGGGACTTCAGCGCGCTCGACGAGATCATCGCGCTCCTGCACGCCGCCGACATCCGCATCAACCTCGGCACCGGCACGGCCTCGCCCGCGCCGTGGCTCACCGCCGCGCACCCCGAGATCCTCCCGGTCGGCGAAGACGGCACGGTCTTCCAGCAGGGCGGACGCCAGGGCTACTGCCCGAGCTCGCCGGTCTTCCGCGCGTACGCCGCCGAGGTCGTCACCCGCGTGGTCGAGCGCTACGGCGACCACCCCGCCGTGTCGCTCTGGCACGTGTCGAACGAGCTGGGCTGCCACAACGCGCTCTGCTACTGCGACACGAGCGCCGAGGCGTTCCGCGGCTGGCTGCGCGACCGCTACGACCACATCGACGCGCTCAACCGCGCGTGGGGCACGACGTTCTGGAGCCAGCGCTACAGCGACTTCGACGACGTGCGTGTGCCCGCGCAGGCCCTCTCGCTGCGAAACCCCGGTCAGATCCTCGACTTCCAGCGGTTCAGCTCCGACGAGCAGCTCGCGCTCTACCGCGCCGAGGCCGAGATCCTGCGCGAGCGCAGCGACGTGCCGGTCACGACCAACTTCATGGTCACCGCGCACATCCGCAACCTCGACTACTGGTCGTGGGCGGGCGACATGGACCTGATCGCCAACGACCACTACCTCGACCGCCGCCTCGACGACGCGCGGGGAGAGCTCTCGTTCGCCGCTGACCTCACGCGCGGGCTCGCCGAGGGTGCGCCCTGGCTGCTGATGGAGACCTCGACCGGCGCCGTGAACTGGCAGCCGTACAACCTCGCCAAGGCCCCGGGCGAGATGCAGCGCAACATCGCCGCGCACGTCGCCCGCGGTGCCGACGGAATCTGCTTCTTCCAGTGGCGGGCGTCGACCCAGGGTGCCGAGAAGTACCACACGGCACTCGTGCCGCATGCGGGTGAGGATTCCGACCAGTGGCGCGAGGCCGTCGAACTCGGCGGTCTGCTCGAGCGTCTCGGCGAGGTCGCCGGCACGCGGGTCGCCGCGGACGCCGCCCTGTTCTTCTCCTGGGAGAGCTGGTGGGCCGCCGAGAACGAGGGCCGCCCGAGCGAGGCGCTCACCTACCTCGGCCAGGTGCACGCGGCGCACGCAGCTCTCTCGGATGCCGGCATCACGACCGATGTCGTGCGCCCCGGCAGCGACCTCGACGGCTACCGCCTGCTGATCGTTCCTGCACTGCACCTCATCAGCGACGCGGATGCCGCCGCCATCGTCCGCGCGGTCGAGAACGGCGCCACGGCTCTCATCACGTTCTTCAGCGGCATCGTCGATGAGCAGGACCGGGTGCGCACCGGCGGCTACCCCGGCGCATTCCGCGACCTGCTCGGCATCCGCTCGGAGGAGTTCGCGCCCCTGCGTCCCGACGAGTCCGTCACGCTGACCGACGGCTCGACGGGCACCGTCTGGAGCGAACGGCTCAAGACGACGGATGCCGAAGTCGTCGCGTCGTACGTCGACGGCCCCTCCGCCGGTCGGCCTGCCGTCACGCGACGCGCCGCCGGTGCCGGTGAGGCCTGGTTCCTCGGCACGCAGCTCGCCCGCGACGCATACGGCCGACTGGTCGCGCAGCTCGCAGCATCCGCGGGCGTCTCCCCGATGCCCGGCGCAGGCCCCGACGTCGAGATCGTGCGACGCACGGGCGAGACGGGGTCGTTCCTGTTCGTCATCAACCACGGATCCACGGATGCCGAGATCTCGGCATCCGGACACGACCTCGTCACCGACGCTCCCGCCACCGGCCTCGTGCCGGCCGGAGCGGTCCGCATCATCAAGGAGGATGTATGACCACCACGCTCACCGCTCCGGCGGTCGCCTCAGCGTCGACGGCGCCGGGTCGCCGCCGACGCATTCCGCACAAGGGAGCCATCGCGTTCCTGATCGTGCCGTTCGGCGTCCTGTTCGCCCTCTTCTACGTCGTGCCGATCGCCTACGCGTTCTGGCAGTCGCTGCTGGTCGTGAAGCGCGACGGCACGTTCGGCAAGGCCGAGCAGGTGTTCGGCGGTCTCACCCAGTACGTGCTCGTCTTCCAGAACGAGGCGTTCTGGGCGTCGATGGGGCGGATGCTCATGTTCGGCGTCGTGCAGGTGCCGGTCATGCTCGGCCTCGCGCTGCTGTTCGCGCTGCTGCTCGACTCGCCGCTCGTGCGGGGCAAGCGCTTCTTCCGCCTCGCGTTCTTCGTGCCGTACGCAGTACCCGGTGTCATCGCCGCGATCATGTGGGGTTCGCTCTTCTCGCCCAACCTGTCGCCGTTCACCGCGATCACGAAGCAGATTGACTTCCTCGGAGCCGACCTCGTGCTGTGGTCGATCGCGAACGTCGTCACCTGGGTCTACGTCGGCTACAACATGCTGATCATCTACTCGGCGCTGCTGTCGATCCCGCAGGAGCTCTACGAAGCGGCTCGCCTCGACGGCGCCAGCCAGTGGCGCATCGCCTGGTCGATCAAGATCCCGCTGGTGCGCCCGGCGATCGTGATGACCGCGATCTTCTCCATCATCGGCACTCTGCAGCTGCTCGCCGAGCCGCAGGTGTTCCGCTCGTTCAGCTCGGCGGTCACCAGCACGTTCACCCCGAACATGACCGTGTACGCCACGGCATCCATCCCGAACACCAACCTGGCGGCCGCCTTCTCGGTCGTGCTCGCCGTGACGACGTTCGTGCTGTCGTTCGGATTCATGAAGTACATGCAGCGCAAGGAGCAGAACGCATGAGCACCATGTCGATCGTCGCCCCTGGTCGGGGGTCGCGCCGGAACGCCTCGCGCCCGAAGGCCGCACGCGAATCGGGCATCTCGCGCACCGGCGCCATGCTGATCATGGCCGTGTTCACGGTCTACTTCCTGCTGCCGCTGTGGTGGCTGCTCGTCGCCTCCAGCAAGGAGACCGGCGACATCCTGACCACCGCTCCGCTGTGGTTCGCCGACTTCCACCTGTTCGACAACATCGCCGAGCTCTTCACCTACCGCGATGGGATCTACCTGCGCTGGCTGCTGAACTCGGTGCTCTACGCGGCACTCGGCGGGGCCATCGCCACTCTGCTCGCCGCCATGGCCGGCTACGCCCTGGCGAAGTACCGGTTCCCCGGTCGCGACCTGCTGTTCGACATCGTGCTCGGCGGAGTGCTCGTGCCGGCGACGGCGCTCGCGCTGCCCCTGTTCCTGATCTTCAGCCAGGCGCAGCTGACGAACACCTTCTGGTCGGTGTTCCTGCCCTCGATCGTGAGCCCGTTCGGCGTGTATCTGGCCCGCATCTTCGCGGCCTCCTCGGTGCCGGACGAACTTCTCGAGGCGAGCAGGCTCGACGGCGCGGGTGAGATCCGCACGTTCTTCACCGTCAGCATCCGCCTGATGACCCCCGCTCTGGTGACGATGTTCCTGTTCCAGTTCGTGGCCATCTGGAACAACTTCTTCCTGCCGATGATCATGCTGCGCAGCGAAGAGCTCTTCCCCGTCGTCTTCGGTCTCTACAACTGGAACAACCAGCTGAACCAGCTGCCAGAGCTCCGCGGTCTCGTCCTGATCGGCGCTCTGCTGTCGGTCATCCCGCTGATCGTCACCTTCCTCCTGCTCCAGCGCTTCTGGCGCAACGGACTGGGCGCCGGCGCCCTGAAGTGAGCAGGCGGCCGACCGGACCGACCGGGCGGCCACCCCTTCGCACCACCCACCCGCACCACCCCCATCGCATCCACGAAAGGATCGAAATGCAGCATTCGAAGATGAAGGCAGCCGCTGTCATCGCCATCTCGGCGTTCGCGCTCGCCGGTTGCTCGGCGTCCGGCGGAGACAGCTCCGGCACCGGCGGCGACGCCGCCGCCTCGTGCACCCCGGCCGACGGCGACGTCACGCTCGAGTTCACCTCCTGGATCCCCGGCATCGAAGACGTCGTGAAGATCTGGAACGACGCCAACCCCGAGATCCAGGTCGACGTGCAGACCGGCCCGAACGGCAACGGGGGCACGTACCAGAACTTCTTCAACCAGATCAAGGCGGGCGACGCCCCCGACCTCGGCCAGATCGAGTACGACGCCCTGCCGAACTTCCTCGTGCAGGACGGCATCGAAGACCTCAGCGCCTGCGAAGACGTCGTGGCCTCCGAAGACCAGTTCGTCGACTGGGCCTGGGGCCAGGTGACGCTCGGCACCGACAGCGTCTACGGCATCCCTCAGGACACCGGCCCCATGGCGCTGTTCTACCGCGCCGACCTGTTCGAGAAGAACGGCATCGAGATCCCCACCACCTGGGACGAGTACCGCGATGCCGCGGTGAAGATCCGCGCACTCGGCGGATACATCACCAACTTCTCGCAGTCCGACATCAACCAGTTCGCCGGGTTCGCCTGGCAGGACGGCGCTCAGTGGTTCTCGAGCGACGACGAGGGCTGGACGGTCTCCCTCGCCGACGACGCCACCACCACGGTCGCCGACTTCTGGCAGAGCATGCTCGACGACGACCTCGTCGCGACGGTTCCCGCCTGGACCGACGAGTGGAACAACGCCTACAACTCCGGCGAGGTCTGGACCTGGAACTCCGCCGTCTGGGGTGCCAACTCGATCTCGAGCGGTGCCCCCGACACCGCCGGCAACTGGGCCGTCGCACCTCTCCCGCAGTGGGAAGAGGGCGGATCCGCCGCCGGCAACTGGGGCGGCTCGTCGACCGCGGTCCTCAAGGGCAGCGAGCACGTCTACGAGGCGACCAAGTTCGCTCTGTGGCTCAACACGTCGGATGAGGCGCTGACCGCGCTCGCCGAGGCGGCCAACCTGTACCCGGCCACCACGGCGGGGCTGACGCTGCCGGTCTACGCCGAGGGCGTCGACTTCTACGGCGGACAGAAGATCTACGACGTCTTCGCCGACGCCGCCACCCAGGTCTCGCCCGACTTCGCGTGGGGCCCGACCATGACCCAGACCTACTCGGACGTGTCCGACGGGTTCAAGGCCGCGGTCTCGGGCAGCGGAACGCTGCTCGACGCGATCGAGAAGGGTCAGACGGCGACCGTCGACGCGCTGAAGGCCGCGTCGATCCCCGTCAAGGAGTAACACCCCTCGGAGGCCCGCCCGTATGCTCACGGGCGGGCCTCCCTTTTCGTCTGGAGCGGCAAATGAGCGAACTCGTCCACCTGACCTCGGCCGGCGTGAGCGTCGTGATCGACACCGCCGGCGCCCGCATCCTGCACTGGGGAGCGGCGCTCGACCCCGCCGATCTGACGGCGCTCGCAGGGTCGTCGACCGGCTCGGTGACGTTCAGCTCGTTCGATGCTCCCCGGGTCTTCCCGCTGCTCGCCGTCGAGGCCGACGGGTGGTCGGGCGCACCGGCGCTCGCCTGGCATCGCGGCGGTCTGCACAGCGCTCCGCTGCTGCGCTCGATCGGGTGGGCGGCGACGGAGACCACGCTGCGCGCGGAGTTCTCGGATGCCGCGGCCGGCGCCTCGGTGCTCCTCGATCTCGACCTGGATCCCTTCGGTGTGCTGAGCGCGCAGGTATCGGTCACGAGCACCGGCGACGGCACCGGGCCGCTCGATCTCCTGGCCGCCCGCATCCTGCTCCCGGTCCCCGCCCATGCCACCGAGGTGCTCGACCACACCGGCCGCTGGACCGGCGAACGGCACCCGCAGCGAGGCACCCTGCGACACGGTGCGCATCTGCGTCAGGTGCGCCGCGGTCGCGGTGGACACGACGCTCCGTATCTGACCGCCGTGGGAACAGACGGGTTCGGCTTCCGCCGGGGGGAGCTCTGGGCCGCGCACGTCGCGTGGAGCGGCGACCTCGAGGTCGGCGTCGAGAGGCTGCCCGAGGGCGCCGGTGTGCACGGCGCGGTGCTCGGTGGGGGAGAGCTGCTGCTCCCCGGCGAGATCCGGCTCGCGGCGGGGGAGACCTACGTCTCTCCTCGTGTGTTCCTCACCTATGGCGACAGCGGCCTCGACTCGGTGTCTGCGCGCCTGCACCAGACGGTGCGCGGGTTCGCCGCGCACCCGACCACGCCGCGACCCCTCGTGCTCAACACGTGGGAGGCGGTGTACTTCGACCACGACCCGGCGAAGATCGTCGAGCTCGCGGAGGCTGCGGCATCCGTCGGGGTCGAGCGGTTCGTGCTCGACGACGGATGGTTCCGTGGTCGCCCAGACGATCGGTCGGGGCTCGGCGACTGGTACATCGATCACGCCAAGTGGCCCGAGGGGCTGCGGCCGCTCGCGGAGCACGTGCACGGGCTCGAGATGCAGTTCGGCCTCTGGTTCGAGCCTGAGATGGTCAACCCGGTGTCGGACCTCGCCCTGCAGCATCCGGACTGGGTGCTGCAGGCGTCGCCCGACTCGCCCACCTGGCGGCACCAGAAGGTGCTCGACCTCACGAACCCGGATGCCGCGGCATACCTTCTGGAGCGCCTCGACGCGCTGGTCTCCGAGATCGGCGTCGATTTCATCAAATGGGACCACAACCGCGACCTGCATGCGGCGGTGTCACCGCGCACGGGTCGCGCGGCCGTGCACGCCCAGACCGCGGCGTTCTACGCCCTGCTCGACGCGCTACGCGAGCGGCATCCAGATCTGGAGATCGAATCGTGCGCGAGCGGCGGCGCCCGCGTCGACCTCGGCGTGCTGCAGCGCACGCAGCGCGTCTGGGCCTCGGACTCGAACGACCCGGTGGAACGTCAGCGCATCCAGCGGTGGACCGGCACACTCGTGCCGCCGGAGGTCGTGGGCTCGCACGTCGGGCCGCCGATCGCCGAGACGACTCATCGCGCAGCATCCCTGCCCTTCCGCATGACGACCGCGCTGTTCGGCCACGCCGGCATCGAGTGGGACATCACCGGATGCACGGATGACGAGCGTGCGATGTTGGCTCGCTGGACGGCGCTCTACCGCGAGCTGCGCCCGCTGCTGCACTCGGGTGTCACGGTGCGCAGCGACGAGGTCGACGACGAGACCCTGCTGCACGGCGTGGTCGCGGTCGACGGTTCACGCGCGGTGTTCGCGTGGGTGAGGCTCGGTGCCTCGGTCGATGCGTTCACGCCGCGCACCAGGATTCCGGGGCTGCAGGCGGGGGAGCGGTATCGGCTGCGGGTGCGCGAAGAGCTCGGATCGGTGGGACGCCATCAGGTCTCGGACCCCGCATGGCTCGGCGAGGGGGTCGAAGCATCCGGCTCCTTCTTCGAGTCCGTCGGGGTACCGCTGCCGCTGCTGGCGCCGGGGGCGGCGCTTCTGCTCGAGGCCGTTCGAGTCTGAACCTCGGTCATGCTAAACTGACTCTTTGTCTGCGCACACTCCTGTGCGTAGTTCGCGCGCTTCCCCTTCTTCGGCCGAGAGATCGGCGATGCGGGGTGGCGCGCAGACAAGGGATCTTGGGTGAGGCCGTCCGGCCTCACGGTATAGAAGGAGTCACATCATGGCAGCAGTGTGCCAGGTGACAGGAGCTGTTCCCGGCTTCGGTCACAACGTCTCGCACTCGCACCGCCGGACGAAGCGTCGCTTCGACCCGAACGTGCAGAAGAAGACCTATTTCGTCGCGTCGCTCGGTCGTAAGATCACGCTCAACGTGTCCGCCAAGGGCATCAAGGTGATCGACGTCCGCGGCATCGAGAACGTGGTCAAGGACCTCCAGGCGAAGGGTGTGAAGCTCTAATGGCCAAGAAGGCTCAGGACGTACGTCCGATCATCAAGCTGCGTTCGACGGCAGGTACGGGCTACACGTACGTGACCAAGAAGAACCGCCGCAACACCCCCGACCGCCTCGTGCTCAAGAAGTACGACCCGGTCATCCGTCAGCACGTCGAATTCCGAGAGGAGCGTTGATCAATGGCTAAGAAGAGCAAGATCGCTCGCAACGAGCAGCGCAAGGTCATCGTCGAGCGTTACGCAGAGCGTCGCGCCGAGCTGAAGAAGACCCTGGTCGACCCGAACGCCACCGACGAGGCCCGCGAGGCCGCACGCGTCGGCCTGCAGAAGCTGCCGCGCAACGCGTCGCCGGCTCGCGTGCGTTCGCGCGACGTCATCGACGGCCGCCCCCGCGGTGTCCTCACGAAGTTCGGCGTCTCGCGCGTCCGCTTCCGTGACATGGCACACCGTGGCGAGCTGCCCGGTGTCACCAAGTCGAGCTGGTAAGTCTCAGCAGACAAGCCGAAAGGGGCGAGGATCTTCGGATCCTCGCCCCTTTCGCTATGCCTGGGGCGGTGCTGCAGGCCGGGCAGTTCCCGTAGTTCCCGCAACTCCCCAGCCTGTGACGTCAACAACAGAAATATTAATACTTGGATATATTGAAATATTAATGTATGTTTTGAATGTCGGCCACCGCCGACGCGTCGGGCGGAGAGCTCCGGGCCGGCGCCCGCGACAGCGTCGCGACGACCTACCGAAGGAACCCCATGACCATCCCGAGCTCCTCCGCGCGCCACGCGCCGCGACCGCGCGCTACCTCCGGTCCCGCAGCCGCGATCGGCATCGCCATCGCGGCCGCATCCATCATCGGCTTCGCCGCACCCGCGTCCGCGGCGGCCTCCGATGACGCCATGGTCGACTCCCTCACGGCGGCGGCCATCGTTGCCCTCGCTGAGGACGCGCCGGTCGCGGCCGAAGCTCCGATCGACGCGTCCTCCGAGGCCCCGCTTCCGACCGAGTCAGATGTCGAGGCCCCCGTCGAAGCAGAACCGCCTGCGAGGGACGTGCGCGCTGACCCGGCCCCCGAGATCCTGCCGGTGAACGAGCGCGCATTCGTCGCCGCCCCCGTCTTCGATACCCCCTCGATGGCGATCGGACCGACGGCAGCCGTCACCGGAACCGGCGTCGTCGGAGCCACGGTGCACGTGTCGATCTATCAGGGAGCCCTGATCGGCACTGCCGTGGTCGCTGAGGACGGCAGATGGAGCGTCATCCCGACAACGCCTCTCGCGCACGGAATCAATCGACTCTCGGCATATCAGAGCTCAGTCGACGGCGATTCGATGAGCCTCGGCGGCATCGTGCTCGTCGACGCACTCGTCGACCCGCCGACCGTCGTCGGCCCCGAGGGCGAGCAGAACCTCAGTGAGCCTGTCGAGCTCGTCGGAACGGGCGAGCCAGGGGCGACCATCGTGGTGCGCGACGATGCAGGCAGCGTCATCTGCTCGACCACTGTCGAGACCGACGGGACCTGGGCCTGCGTCATCCCCGCTCTCGACGATCGTGACCAGGAACTCTCCGTCACCCAGACCGACCGCGTCGGCAACGTCAGCACGCCGGTCGCCGTCAGCATTCACAAGACTTCCGCACCGGCCCCCCAGCCCGGTGACGGGTCCACTCCGGAGGCGGGACCCCAGCCCGCATCCGGTACCGCTGCCGATCCGAGCTCCCCCTCGGACGCATCGGCGCCCTTGACGGCGCCGACGCGGGCAGCGGCGTTGGCTGCCACGGGCGGTGAGGTCGACGGCATCCTTCTGGGTGCCGGTGGGCTCCTGCTCGTCGCCGGCATCCTGTCGCTCGCGATTCCCCGTCGCAGAGCGCAGTAAGCCGCCAGACAGCCGGGAGGGGCGAGGATCTTCGGATCTTCGCCCCTTTCGTACTTCGTCCGCCGGGCCGAACGTCGCGTCCGCTGTCCCGCGCCTCTCCGGGAGGAGAACTGCGCCTCGGGAGGAGAACTGCGCCCCGGGAGGAGAACTGCCGAGCATCGGTCCTCCCGAAGCGCAGTCTTCCTCCTGAGGCGCATGGCGAGGTATCGAGCGGGGCGGAAAGGCGCGAAGAGCGCGATCCAGCAGCGCCACTTCTTCTGCACGCAGCGTCGGTCGACCGGAGCGGTGCACGATTCGCGGCTTTCGCGCGAAGTCCGGATGCCGCAATCGGCGATCCTGGATCCGTGACCCCGACGCAGGCCCTGGCTCAGTATGACGGCGTGGCGCGCACAGAGACGTTGAGTCGGCTCGGGGTCAGTCGGCATGCTCTTCGGTCCGCAGTCCGACGCGGTGAAGTCATGGCCGTCCGCCGAGGATGGGTCGCGTTGCCCGACGCTGACCCGATGCTTCTGGCCGCTGCGCGCCGTGGGGTGCTTCTGAGCTGCGTCACGCTCGCGGCGCGGAGAGGACTGTGGGTGCTCGACGCCTCCGAGCCGCATGTCTCCGCTCCGGCGAGGTCGGGGCATGTGACCGTCTCGCGCGGAACCGTTCATTGGAACGAGCCGGTGTTTCCGAGGGACCCGGATTCACTCGAGGACTCACTCGAGAACGCGTTGATCCTGGTCGCGGGTTGTCAGCCGTACGAGAGTGCACTCGCGACATGGGAGTCGGCGATGCGACAGAATCTCGTGGACCCGGGGATCCTCGAGCGAGCGCCGCTTCCGCCGAAGGCCAGACGGCTTCTCGCCGACGCTCGCCCATTCGCCGACTCCGGCACGGAGAGCATCTTCCAGGCGCGATTGCGGTGGTTGCAGATTCCCGTTGTCCCGCAGGTCTGGATTCTCGGCCACCGGGTCGACTTCGTCATCGGCGAGCGGCTTGTCATCCAGATCGACGGCGGGCACCACGTCGGACGACAGCGCACGAGCGACATCGCCCACGATGCGCTGTTGACACTGCACGGATATCACGTGATCCGTATCGGGTACGACCAGCTGATGGGGCAGGGGGCGCAGGTGCAGCAGGTGATCCTGACCGCCATCGGTCAGCGACTTCATGTTGCGGCCTGAGTGCGACCTGCCCCTCGGGAGGAGAACTGCCTCTCGGGAGGAGAGAATCCGTAGAACTCTCCTCCCGAAGAGCAGTCCTCCTCCCGAAGCGCAGTGCGCGGTGGGCGGTCGGGGGGAGGGGCAGGGCGGCGGGCGGTCGGCGCGGCGGGCGGTCGGGCTGAGGGGCAGGGCGGCGGGCGGTCGGGGGAGGGGCAGGGCGGGGGGCGGTCGGGGGGAGGGGCAGGGCGAACCGCACGGAGCCGGCGGAGGATGCCGGAGGGGCAGCGCCCCACCATCAAACGGATGCTGTCGCGTGCGCCACCGCCCAGGTCAGGGCGTAGTCGGCGATCTCCTCCCAGCCGTCCTGGCTGACGAGTCGGTGGGTGCGACCCGCGTACTCCTTGTATTCGACGATGGCCGGGCTCCCGGTGGAGCGGTACTTCTTCTCGATCGCGCGGACGATGGTCGGGGGCACCACGTGGTCGATCTCGCCGGCGATCAGCAGGAGCGGTGCACGGTCGGCCCGGGTGTAATCGACGTGGGTGACGCCGCCCTTCTCGTTCAGCACAGAGGTGACGCCCTCGAAGAAGACCCGGTTGTACGAGTTCACGGCGTACTCCTCCCAGAGGGCATCGGATGCCGCGCGCGACAGGTCGTTGCCGAACGTGAAGTGGAAGTGGCGCTTCGACAGCGGCTTGGCGCCGTTGCGTCCGAACGGGTTCGACAGGATCGGCGTGCCGGTCCAGAGCGTCGAGAGGGGGAGCGCGGTCACGCCGGCGGTCTGTCCGGGGGCGACGCCCACGTAGGCGGCGCCGAGTCCTCGGTCGGCGAGCATCTGGGTGAGCACCCCGCCGAAGGAATGGCCCATGATGATCGGCTTCACGGGGAGTGCGCGGATGATGCGCTCGTAATGGTCGGCGATCTGCTTCAGGCCGATGCCCTTCAGCGCCGACGGGTCGCGGCGGATGTCCTCGACCGAGCGGTCGTCGATCCCGGGCCAGCCGGGGACGATCACGTCGTGGCCCTGTGCCCGGAAGCGCTCGGCCCACGTGTTCCAGCTCTTGGGCGTCATCCAGAGTCCGTGGATGAGGACGATCGGAGTCTTGTCGGTGCTGTTCATTGTCTCTTCTCCTGTGTCTGCCCCCGCCGTGTGCGGGTGCGTTACGCTGATAGTAGACCGAACGTTCTATCTACCGCAATCTATTCCCCATGAATCAGAAGTCGCGGTTCGCATCCCGCGATTCGGATGACACGATGAGAGGGATCACCATGGACACCACCACTCGCACCACGACGACCGCCGACGCTCCGAAGCGGCCCAGCGCAGCCCGCACCCGGCTGATCGACAGCGCGACGAGGCTCTTCTACGAGGAGGGGATCCACGCGGTCGGCGTCGACCGCATCATCGACGAGGCCGCGGTCACCAGGGCGACCCTCTACAAGCAGTTCGGCGGCAAGGAGAATCTCGTCCTCGCCTACCTGCGCAACGAAGACGGGATGCTGCGGGCGATGTTCGCCGACGCCGGCGCCGAGGTCACCGACCCCGCACAACTGGTCGATGCGGTCATCGAGGGGATCGCCACCGACATCCGCCTCCGTCACACCCGCGGATGCCCCTTCATCAACGCCGCAGCCGAATACCCCGATGCCGAGGGCGCCGTGCGCCGGCTGATCGACGAGCACCGAGAGTGGTTCCGGTCGACGCTGCAGGCGGTCGCCGAGCAGGCAGGCCTCGATGAGCCCGCGGATGTCGCGGCATCCCTCGTCCTGCTTCGAGACGCGGCGCTCGTCGGGGGCTACCTCGACGGCGAGGACCGCGTCGCTCCGGCTTTCGCGCGCACCGCCCGCTCCGTCGTCGACGCGCATCGTCCGCGCTGACGCACGCGATCCGGCCGAGATCACGGGGGTTACGACGCCGGACGAACCGGCGTGAGAAGCCGCCACACGAGTCACATTCGTCACTTCTGACCCACGACACGCCGCCGAAAAGCCCAAAACCCGCGAAATGACGCGGAAATGTGGGTGGTGGTTGGTACATTCAAGGCGGTCACTCGACCAACGGAGGGCATCAGCCCCCCGAACACCAACGATGCGACGGGAACCTCGTCGCTGGAGGATGACATGGCTGACAAGTCCATCACCAAGACCGAGCTCGTCGCGAGCATCGCTTCCGCCACCGGCCAGAGCCAGGCCACCGTCTCGGGTGTCCTCGACGCGCTGTTCTCCTCGGTCTCCGACGCTGTTGCCAAGGGCAGCAAGGTCTCGATCCCGGGCTGGATCTCGTTCGAGCAGGTCGCGACCGCAGCTCGCACGGGCCGCAACCCGCAGACCGGTGCCGAGATCAAGATCCCGGCCGGCCACCGCGTCAAGGTGACCGCTGGTTCCAAGCTCAAGGCTGCCGTCAAGTAAGACTGCACCTCTTCGAAGGCCGCTCCCGATCCGTCGGGAGCGGCCTTCGTGCTCTCTCCCCGGTGCGGCGGCTTAGGCTTGAGGGGTGAGTGCCCGCGCCGTGCAGACCCAGACCAGCTCCGCGTATCGCGCGGGCGGAATCGGCATCCTGCTCGCGGCCGCCCTGATCGGCGTGCTCATCGCCCTCATGATCGGTGGCGGAGCGGCCCCCCTGCTGCTGCAGGACCCAGGCCCTTTCGTGCGGTGGGCCACCCCGATCGTCAAGCTCGTCATGAACATCGCCTCCGCGGCGATGCTGGGCTCCCTCGTGCTCGCGCTCTTCGCGCTGCGCAGCGAGGAGAAGTCCTTCGACGTGGCACTCAACACGGCATCCGCCGGCGCAGCGGTCTTCACGGTCACCGCCGGCATCGGCGGGTTCTTCACGTTCATGGCGGCTTTCAACCCGCAGCTGAGCGCTGAGCGCGAATTCGGCCAGCAGCTCGGCCGGTTCCTGCTCGAGCTGCCTCTGGGTCAGTCGTGGCTGATCACCACGATCATGGGCTCTGTCATCACGGTGCTCGCGTTCGCGTGGCGCACCTGGACGCCCACCCTGATCACCGCGCTCCTGGCCGCGGCATCCTTCCTGCCTCTGGCGACTCAGGGGCACTCTGGCGAACTGTCGGGTCACAACATCGCGGTCAACTCGATCCTGCTGCACACCATCGGCGCCGCCGTCTGGCTCGGGGGGCTGCTGCTCGTCGTGATCCTGCGCGGCCGCTCGGGCATCGGCACCGCACAGCTCGTCAGTCGTTACTCGAGTCTCGCGATCGCCGCCTTCGCGGTCGTCGCCATCTCGGGACTCACCCGTTCTTTCGTCGCCCTCGGCGACATCTCGCAGCTGTGGACGCCGTACGGCATGATCCTGCTCGCCAAGGTTGTGCTGCTGATCGCCATGGGCCTGCTCGGCGCCTGGTACCGCATCCGTCTGATCCCCCGTCTCGACGGGGCGAACGCCTCGCGGTGGTTCTGGATGCTCGTGCTGTGCGAGGTCGCTCTGATGGGCCTGGCCTCGGGTGCCGCCGCTGCGCTCGCGCGCACCCCTCCGCCCACCGGTGAGGAGGCGGCCTTCGTGCAGACACCGGCCGAGAACCTCACCCGCTCGCCGCTGCCGCCCGAGTTCACCATCGACCGGTGGTTCACCGCCTGGGACATCGACGTGCTCTGGCTGGTCGCCGCCGGCTTCGGACTGTTCTTCTATCTCGCGGGTGTGCGCAGGCTCCGTCTGCGCGGCGACCGCTGGCCGATCCATCGCACCGTCTTCTGGGTGCTGGGCATGCTGATGCTCCTCTGGGTCACCGGCGGTCCGATCAACGCCTACCAGGAGTACCTCTTCAGCGTGCACATGCTCGGGCACATGATGCTGTCGATGGCGATCCCGCTGCTGCTGGTCTCCGGCGCACCGATCACCCTGGCGCTGCGCGCGATCCACAAGCGCGACGACGGCACGCGCGGCGGTCGCGAGTGGATCATGTGGGCGGTGCACTCGCCGTTCTCTCGGGTCGTCACGCATCCGTTCGTCGCGGCGGGCATCTTCATCCTCTCGCTGTGGGCGTTCTACTTCACCGATCTGGTGCGCTGGTCGATGTTCGAGCACCTCGGACACGAGTGGATGGTCGCGCACTTCCTGATCTCGGGCTACCTCTTCGTGATGAGCCTGATCGGTGCGGACCCCGTGCCGTACCGGCTGCCGTACCCCGGTCGCCTGATCACGCTGATCGCGATCATGGCCATGCACGCCTTCTTCGGCATCGCGATCATGATGCAGGAGGGGCTTATGGTCGCCGACTGGTTCGGGTCGATGGGCCGGACCTGGGGCCCCTCGCCTCTCGAAGACCAGTACATCGGTGGGGGCATCGCGTGGTCGATCGGGGAGATCCCGACGCTGATCCTGGCGATCACCGTGGCGATCCAGTGGAGCCGCGACGACACCAAGCTGCAGAGGCGGCGCGACCGGCATGCCGACCGCACCGGTGAGGCGGAGCTCGAGGAGTACAACGCGAAGCTCGCGGCGCTGGCGGAGCGCGACCGGCGCGAGGCAGAGCGCGAAGCGCGCTGATCCTGCGCTGACCGAGGGTCAGCCTGAACCGGGATCAGCAGTGAACGGTTCTCAGCCCGCCGAGTCCTCGTCGGGCGACCCGACCCGGATCGACGCCGAGCCGTCGGGGAGGATCGTGATCGATCCATTGACCTGGAATGCCACGTCCTCGGACACGTCCTCGATCGAGCCGTCGAAGAGCGACTGGATCTCGACCTCGACGTGGGCGACGGCATCCGTCGGCGGGATCTTCCAGTGTCCGGCGTCCGGGACCACGGTGACGTGCGGCTGCGTCGCGATCGACCACTCCGGCAGCGAGGCGATGCGGTTCGAGACCTCGAGCCCGAAGGGGCACGCGGTGGGCTGCAGCACCTGCTGCGACGTGCACTGGGTGAGGAACTCCTCGACCCGCTGCTGCACCACCTCGACGAACTCGTCGGTCGGGGTGGTCTGCACGTCGACGGGGGTGGTCGCGAGCGGGGTGTCGGCGAGGACACCCACACCCTCGGAGTCGGCGATCGCCGTGTCGACGGTCACCGAATAGAGGCCGGGGGTGAAGACCAGCAGCGGCAGGGGGTCGAGCGGAGCGGCGTCGACGCCGGCGAACGACACCTGTCGGCGGTCGACCTCGAACCCGTTGACCGCGAACTGGTCGGCCCCGAGCAGCGTGAGATCGACCACCGCGAGGGGGCTCGTCGTGAAGCGCCAGTTGGGGGTGACGCCTGCCCAGCCGTCCTGTTCGACGGTGAACGTCGTGACGCCCTTGTGGCCGCCCGCGCTGTACGAGACGGTCACGGCGGTCTTGTCGCCGTCGGGCTTCTCCGACACCACCTCGACATCGGAGAGAGGGGCGAGAGCCGCGTGCCGCAGCAGAGCCTCGGATGCCGTGGCGCCGACGCCTGCGGTCTCGAGTGTCTCGCGGTCGATGGCGACGCCGGGCACGCGCAGGGCGTCGGCCGCACGCCCCTCCGAGAGGAGGTCGAGGTAGCGTACGACGAAGGCGGACGGGCCGTAGAACTGGCTGTAGAGCGTGGCACCGCCCGCCGCGAGAGCGGCGACGAGCACGAGACCGATCACGGCCAGCATCGCCAGATCGGCAGCGAGGCGGGCGCGCCGGGGCGCCTTCGTCTCGACCGTCTGCATGGCGTCAGTCTAGGAGCGCGGCCTGGGACGACGCCGTGCGTCGGTCGCTGCGTGACGGTGAACGGCGGCGGTGTCCCGCGGATGTCGGGCGGCGGCGCCACGTAGCATGGGGGAGTGTCGCTTCCCGCCCTGTCCGAAGAGCAGCAAGAGCTGTTCCGGTTGATCGAGGACACCGGCGAGCACGTCTTCATCACGGGGCGCGCTGGCACGGGCAAGTCGACGCTGCTGCAGTACTTCTCGTGGAACACGAAGAAGCAGATCGCGATCTGCGCGCCCACCGGCGTCGCCGCACTGAACGTCGAGGGACAGACGATCCACTCGCTGTTCCGCCTCCCGATCGGCCTGATCGGCGACTCGGACATCGATCAGAACGACAACACGCGCCGCATCCTCAACGCCATCGAGACCCTCGTGATCGATGAGATCTCGATGGTCAACGCCGACCTCATGGATGCGATGGACCGCTCGCTCCGCCAGGCTCGGGGAAAGCGCGGCATCCCCTTCGGCGGTGTGCAGATCGTCATGTTCGGCGACCCATATCAGCTCGCTCCTGTGCCTCCTCGGGGCGACGAACTGCGCTACGTGAAGGACCATTACCGCTCGTTCTGGTTCTTCGACGCCAAGGTGTGGGCCGGGTCGGGTGGAGGCGATGTCGAGGAGTCCGACGGCGGCCTCTTCGCGGTCGACACCCGCGCAGAGCTGCACGTGCGCGAACTCGTGCAGATCCACCGGCAGTCGGATGACGGATTCAAGGCGATGCTGAACGCCGTGCGCTACGGGAGGGTCACCGCCGAGATCGCCGGCGTCCTGAACACACAGGGCGCGCGCACGCCTCCCGACCCCGAACCGGGGGAGGTGCCGATGATCACGCTCGCCACCCGCAACGACATCGTGAACACGATCAACAGCCGTCACCTCGCCGCCCTCCCGGGCAAGGAGCAGACGGCCAGGGCCGAGGTCAGCGGAGAGTTCGGCAGGGGCGAGGCCTCGCTGCCCGCGGAGTCGGAGCTCAAGCTCAAGATCGGCGCGCAGGTGATGTTCCTCCGCAACGACACGTCGATGTCGGGGGAGCCGCCCCGGTGGGTGAACGGCACGATCGGCACCGTCGTGCGCATCCTCGGCGAGACCGTGCGCGTCGAGATCGACGGCGAGGAGGTCGACGTCGAGCCCGCGGTCTGGGAGAGGTTCCGCTACTCGTACGAGTCGAGCACCAAGAAGCTGACCCGCGACGTCGTCGCCGAGTTCACGCAGTTCCCGCTGCGCCTGGCCTGGGCGGTCACGATCCACAAGTCGCAGGGCAAGACCTACGATCGGGCCATCATCGACCTCGGCTCCGGGGCGTTCGCGCCGGGGCAGACATACGTGGCGCTGTCACGACTCACATCCCTCGACGGGCTCTACCTGTCGCGGGCACTGCGCCCGAGCGACATCCGGGTCGACGAGGACGTGCGTCGCTTCATGCGCGACGCGTGGCTCGCGGCATCCACACCGGAGGTCGGGAAGGCCTGAGCCGCGGATGCCTCTCAGGCGGCGACGCGAGCGCGGTCGAGGTCCTCGAAGAGCTCCGTGTTGAAGCGGTAGGCGAGGAGGACCTCGTCGATCACGCGCTCCCGCTCGGCGTCGTCCCACGGGGCCGCATCGAGCTGCTCGCGGTAGACGTCCTTGAACGCGGCGGGATCGGCGATGTCATCGAAGAGGTAGAACCCGATGCCGTTGGTCTCGAAGCCGAAGCGGCGAGCCATGACGCGCCCGATGAAGATGCCGCCGGAGAGGTCGCCGAGGTAACGCGTGTAGTGGTGAGCGACGAAGCCACCGGCCCAGGTCGCGCCGACCTGGCGGATGCGCTCGACGTAGCGCTGCGTGGTGGGCAGCGCGACGATCTCGTCGCGCCAGTCGGCGCCGAGCAGGAACTCGAGGTCGGCCTCCAGCGCGGGCAGGCGGGTCAGCTTGTCGCTGATGAAGACGGATGCCACGGCGTCCTGGCGCATGCGGTCGCCCGCAGACTCGAGCGCCTCGTAGATGAAGTAGTGCTGCGCGACGAGCGCGATGTAGTCCTCGCGCGATCCTTCGCCTTTGAGCAGGTCGGACATGAAGCCTGCGCCCTCGCTGCGCGAGTGCGAACCGGAGGAGCGCTCACGGAGGGCGGCGGAGAAGGACAGGATCTCGGACATGTGCCCAGTGTAAGGGTTGCCTAACCTCTGGCGAAACCCCGGGTTCTCAGACCGTCACGCGTGCGGGCGCGGCTCGACCCCGAGTCTCTCGCAGGCGAGGTCGTACAGCGCGACGACCTCGCGGCGCACAGCGGGCCGCTCGGTGATGGATCCGCCGGGCCAGGCCACTCGCAGCTCGGACGCGACATCTGCTCGGGTGATCTGCCAGACTCCGCCGTCGCCGTCGAGGCCCGTCATCACGGCATCCGAGATCTCGCCTCCCTCCGCCGGCGCGAAGGCGCGGGCGATCAGCAGGTTGTCGTCGGTGTGGTCGCCGTTCATGTGGCGCAGGATCGCGGAGACGACGTCGGCATCGAAGATGTGGGGCATGCTGATCACCCTAAACGCGTGCAGGCGATGCGTTCTTTCAGGATCGGCGTTCTAGACTCGGGAGACACGTCTTCCGGGGGTTCCCTTTCATGCAGCTTCTCTCGTCGCGCAGGTTCCGCGCAGCAGCGGCCAGCGTCGCCGTACTCGGGCTCTTCCTCACCGGGTGCACAGCCGAGTCCGATTTCACCTACGAGCCGCCGGCGCAGGCCGACGGTGCTCTGCCCGACGACACGGTCGCCGCGATGGAGGCCGCCGTCACCAACGCGCTCACGGCCACGGGCGCGTCCGGAGCGGTCGTCGGAGTGTGGGTGCCGTGGAGCGGCAGCTGGGTCACGGGGATCGGGACGCAGAAGCCGGGCGCCGGTGACGAGATCAGCACCGACATGGCCTTCCGCGTCGCAGACGTGACCCGCCTGATGACCTGCGACGTGCTGTACGGACTGGCTGACGACGGCGTCGTCGACCTCGACGACCTCGTGCCGGAGTACGTCTCGGGTGTCGCGGACATGAAGGACATCACGCTGCTCGACCTGTGCAACAGCACGAGCGGGGCCGGATCCTCCGAGGAGACGGTCAAGTCGGCGTGGATGACCACCCCCGAACGTGTGTGGGCTCCGCTGGAACTCGCTTCGTACGGTCTCGGTGCCGCCCGTGGCACCGCGCACACCACCTACCGCAACTCCGATGCGGGCTACCTGGTTCTCGGCCTCGCGCTCGAGCGGGCGTCGGGGATGACGGCCTCCGAGCTGATCGCCGAGTACGTGACCGAGCCGCTCGAACTGACGAACACGTCGCTGCCGTCGGCCGCGGCCGCTGCGCCGTCGACCGGACCGGTCATGAACGGTCACTACCTGACGGCGGTCGAGGGCGGATACAACTGCGCCGCCCCTGTCGACACCACCAAGATCTCCTCCAGTACCGGATACACCGACTCCGGGGTCGTCTCGACCATCGAGGACCTCGGCCGCTACGCACAGGCCGAGGCCGCCCAGACGCTGCGCACCAAGGAGGAGCCTGACCGCTTCGGCGCTCCGCTGCCCGTGAGCGACAAGTCGCCGTCGTGGTACCAGGCGACCGGCGGCGCGCTGCTCGTCGGCTCGATGGTCGGTCAGTTCGGATGGACTCCCGGGTACCAGACGGCTGCTTTCTCGGATCCGGAGACCGGTTTCACGGTCGCGGTGTCGCTGAACGATTCGACGACCGGGGGATCGACCGCCGCCTACCTCTCGTGGGAGCTCGCAGCGATCGCGTCGAAGGCTCCGGCGGCCGAGGGCGAGACGGCTCCCGACTTCGGCCTGCCGTTCACCGCCGAGCAGTACCACAAGACGATCACGGACTCCGCGATCACCTGCGTCGCTCCTCCCGAGGGGTGACGCCGGGCGTCGGGTCGCCCAGCGACCCGACCCGAGGGAAGGAGCGCCGATGGCCATCATCGACAACGCGATCTACGTCGACGGCGTCCGCACCGCGAATCCCCACAGCCTGAGCGAGACGTTCGAGGCGATGCGCGAGCGCGGTGGGCTGAGCTGGATCGGGCTGTACCGTCCGAGTGAGGCCGAGATCCGCGAGGTGGCCGACGAGTTCGGCATCCACGCCCTGGTCGTCGAGGACGCGCTCTCGGGTCATCAGCGATCCAAGCTCGAGCGCTATGACGATGTGCTGTTCATGGTGCTGCGCTCGGCCCGCTATCTCGACGAGTCCGAGGAGGTCGAGTTCGGCGAGATCCATGTGCTCGTCGGCAAGGACTTCGTCGTCACCATCCGGCATGCGGAGTCTCCTGATCTCGGTCGTGTGCGCCGCCGGCTCGAGGGCGACCCGACACTGCTGAAGCTCGGCCCCGAGGCCGTGCTCTACGCGATCCTCGACGAGGTCGTCGACGAATACGCACCGGTGCTCGCCGGGCTCGAGAACGACATCGACGAGATCGAGAGCCAGCTCTTCGAAGACGGTGTCGACGCGACGCAGCGCATCTACGAGCTGGGGCGCGAGGTCATCGACTTCCAGCGGGCGGTGCAACCCCTGGCGGGGATGCTCGACGCCCTCCTGCGCGGTTCGGCGAAGTACCAGGTCGACGAGGAGCTGCAGCGATATCTGCGGGACGTGCTCGACCACACGCTGCGGGTCTCGGAGCGGGCGAACACCTTCCGCACTGTGCTGGACAACGCGCTGACCGTCGAGTCGACGATCGTCGCGCGGCGCCAGAACGAGGAGATGACCAGGATGACGGAGCTCAGCATCCGTCAGAACGACGAGGTCAAGAAGATCTCGGGCTGGGCGGCGATCCTGTTCGCGCCCACCCTCGTCGGAACGGTCTACGGCATGAACTTCGATCACATGCCCGAGCTGCACTGGGCGCTCGGCTATCCCATGGCGATCGCCCTGATGGTCGGGATGGGCTTCGGCCTGTACTGGGCGTTCAAACGCAAGGGCTGGCTCTAGTCGCCAGCGATATCCGCACGTTCGGCGCACGGTTTCCGGGCGCGCCGAACGTCGCCAGGGTTGATTCTCGCGAGTTCCCGAGTAAAGTGCAACTAGTTACAAAAAGTGCTTGGAAACCGCTATCCCGTCGGCTACCGTCGGTGTAGCCGACGAGAGTCCGGCACGAATCAAGGGAGATCACATGCACAACGCAATGACGCGGACGGCACGAAGCCGCCTCCTGCTGGTGACCGCGGGCCTCGCGACCTCTGCTCTCGCGCTCGCCGGATGCGCGGGCGGCGGCGGCGACGCGGCAGCGTCGGGAGACAAGACCACGATCCGCTTCCTCTACGCCACGGGAGACGAGACCTGGAACGGCGTCGTCGACCAGGTCGTCACGGCGTTCAACGAGCAGAGCGACACCACCGAGGTCAAGCTCGATCCGCTGCCGGCCGGTTCCGACTACGCGACGGCGCTCAAGACCGTGGATGCCACGGGCAACTGGCCGGCCGTCGTCGACATGCGCGACACGCTCACCTACGTCAACGCGGGCAAGCTCGCCCCGGTGCCCGACGAGGTCACGGCACTGCTCGAGCCCGACGCATTCGCCCCGGCGGAGGACGGCAACGTCTACACGGTGCCGTACAGCGCGCTCAACGGCGAGCTCGGTATGAACATCGTCTACAACAAGACCTACTTCAAGGATCACGACCTCGAGGTGCCTGAGACCTACGACGACTTCATCGACCTGCTCGACGAGATCAAGGCCAACGGAGACGTGCCGCTCGCCACCGCCGCCGCGGAGGTCTGGCCCTCCGACCAGCTGTGGAAGCCGCTGGCGGCGCCCACCTTCGCCGAGTACAGCGACGAGGGCGGCTTCTGGAACGCGGCCGCCGCGGGCGACGCCTCCGTCGCGGATCTGAAGGCTCCTCTCGAGGAGCTGAAGATGATCATGGACGACTACGTGCTCGAGGGCTGGCAGTCGACCGCGGATGCGCAGACCACCACGCTCCTCGTGAACGAGCAGGCTGTGATGGCCACGTCGTCGGCGGGCCTCGGCCGCCTGATGGACATCAACAAGGTCGATCCCGAGTTCGACGCGGGGCTGTTCATCATCCCGGACGAAGACGGCAAGCTCAACGTCCTCAAGAACAGCGTGATCGGCGATACCGCCGGCGGTCTCGCGATCTCGTCGCAGGCGGCGGAGAACGACGACGAGTACGCGTCCGCCGTCGAGTTCCTCACCTACTTCTACTCGGTGGATGCCGCGAACCTCATGGAGGAGAGCGGATGGATCTCGCCCAACATCCTCAAGGCTGACGAGGTGACGCGCAACGACACCATCCCGGGGGCGGACGACTTCTTCGCTCTTCTCGAGAACCCGAACCTCGTCTGGTACGAGAACGCCCCGACGCTGAGCACGTTCAGCTCGGTGAACACCTTCTTCCGGCAGTCGCGCATCGAGATGCAGGACGGCCAGACCACGATCGACGAGACGATCGCGAAGGTCCAGGCGGAGCTCGACGCACAGGTCGCCGCAGCCGGTTGAGTCGCGACGCCGGGGCGCGGAACAGACCGCGCCCCGGCTCCGACGAGCGGTGATCGATCAAGGAGAGAACATGAGTGCACACACCGAGGTCAGAGCGAGACCACGATTCGGACGAGGGCGTCTGGCGATGTTCGGGTTCGTCGTCCCCGCCCTGGTGATCTACCTCCTGATGGTGATCGTCCCCTCGCTGCAGACGCTGCAGCTGAGCCTGACCGACTGGGACGGCATCAGCGACGGCTACGAGTACATCGGCATCCGGAACTACGAGGACATCGTCGCGAGCGGCCGCTTCTGGAACGCGGTGCGCAACACCCTGATCCTCGGGCTCGGCTCAGCGCTCGTCATCAACGTCATCTCGCTCGCCGTGGCTCTCATGCTCGACAAGCTCAACCATGCGCAGGGGTTCTTCCGCACGGCGGTCTATCTGCCGGCCCTGGTGAGCGCCTTCATCATGGCGACCATCTGGAAGTACCTGCTCAACTACAACTTCGGCTCTGTGAACACGGTGCTCCGAGACCTGGGTCTGCCCGACTGGGCCCGCGACTGGCTGGGCGACAGCAGCATCGTGATCTGGGTCATCCTCTTCATCACCTGCTTCACCCTGGGCGGCAACACCACCCTGATCTACCTGGCGAACCTGCAGTCCGTGCCGCAGGAGCTCATCGAGGCCGCGCGCATCGACGGCGCGAGCGGGGCGAAGGTCTTCTGGAACGTGACGTGGCCGATGATCGCCGGTGCCGTCACCGTCAACATGACGCTCGCGATGATCGCCGGCTGGGTGATCTTCGACCAGGTGCTCGTGCTCACCTCGGGCGGCCCCGGGTTCGTGAGCGAGACCATGGCGTTCTTCATCTACAAGGTCGGCTTCGGCGAGTACCGAGCAGGGTTCGGATCGGCCGCCGCCGTCGTGCTCTTCCTCGTGGTGATCGTGAGCACCGTCGCCGCGAACGCCTACATGCGCAAGAGGGAGATCCAGGCATGACCGAGACGATGACCCAGGTCACCATGAAGATCGAGCCCGAGGCCCGACCGGCGGGCATCGCCCGCATCCCCCGCGCGCCGCGCGTGCGCCGCGAGAAGAAGAAGTGGTCGGTCGGCGAGATCGTCGTGATGGTGGTGCTCAGCATCCTGGTGCTGATCGTCGCGTCGCCCGTGATCTACGCGCTGCTGAACTCCTTCCGCTCCTACGCCGAGATCACGAAGGATCCGATGGGTCTGCCCACCTCCTTCGCGTTCGACAACTACGTGGCCCTGTTCCAGCAGACCGACTTCCTCGAGGCGGTGCTGAACACGCTCATCATCACGGTCGGTACGGTCGTGATGCTGGTGATCATCGTGCCGATGGCGGCCTACGGGATCGAGCGCATCGGAGGCCGCACCTCGCGCTTCCTGTACGTGCTGTTCATCGCCGGGCTCATGATCCCGTTCCAGGTGCGCATGATCCCGCTGGTGAAGGGGTTCGACGACGTCGGCCTCTACAGCACCCTGCTCTCGGTGATCCTGGTGCACCTCGGCGGGGCGGCGAGCTTCGGCATCCTGCTCTACTGCAGCTTCATCAAGGGCATCCCGATCGAGGTCGAGGAGGCCGCACACGTCGACGGCGCAGGTCGCCTGCGCACCTTCTGGCTCATCGTCTTCCCGATGCTGCTGCCGGTGACCTCGGCGTTCGTGATCATCCAGTCGCTCGGTCTGTGGAACGACTTCTTCATCCCCCTGGTGTTCCTCGACTCGTCGTCGGCGGGAACCATCAATGTCGCGATCAACCGCATGGTGGGCCTGCTCACCTCGCAGTGGCAGCTGATCTACACGGGCGCGATCCTCGCGATCGTCCCCTCCGTGGCGATCTTCGCGGCGTTCCAGCGCTACTTCATCAAGGGCATGTCGGTCGGGGCGGTCAAGGGATGAGCACCGTCACCTCCTCTCGCCTCGGTCGCCTGCTGGGCTACGACGGCGTCATCGCGACGCTGCTGCTGGGCGCCTTCCGGTACTTCCTCGTATCGCTGTCGTTCGTCGCGTGCGTCGTGCCGATGCTCGCCTTCCAGGCTCTCGTCGGATGGCAGGCCACTCACATCGCGCTCTGGTTCGGCGCGGCCGCAGTGCTGCCCGTCGCCCCGGCGCTGCACGGACTGATCCGCGCAGCCGCGGCCCTCCTCGACTCCGAGCCGCACGTCGCTCGGATCTTCTGGCGCGGGTTCGCGGACGCCGTGCGCCACCGCTGGGGCTCAGCGCTCGCGCTGAGCGCTGCGGTGCTCGTCCTCGGCTACGACATCGCCCTGCTCGGAGCGGATGCCGGTGTGCTGCTGGGCGCTGCGGCCGTGGCCGCCGTGGTCGCCTCGATCGTCGTGGCGGCGGGGTTCCTGGCGGACTCTCCGCTGCGCGGTGCAGCATTCGCACTCGCCGCCGCACGGATCGTCCTGCAGCGCCCCCACCTCGCGCTCGTCTGGCTGCTGCTCGCCGCTCTCGCGGCGCTCGCCACATCTCTTCCGGTGATCGGCGCAGTGGCCTGGATGTCGATGCCCGCGCTCGCCGCGGTGGCCGCCACGATCTGCACTCGCACTCTCGGATTCGCGACCGCGCGTGAGCGGGTGGGCGCATGATCGCCCGCATCGGCGGCTTCACGATCGCAGGCGGTTCGAAGGGTCCCGTGACACTCGCGGTCGGTGACGGCCACCCTGCGACGCTCGTCGAGATCTTCACGGCCGCGGAGCAGCGCGCGCGCACGAGTCAGGCCTACGTGCGCTCGGCACTGGGTGCTCGGCTGCGCGTCGAGCGGACGGACGTCGCACCGACGGACATCGACCCCGACGCCGTCACGCTCCTGCAGCGCGACGCGCTCACCGGACTCGAGGTCACGAGCGTGCTCACGCTGTCAGGATCCGCGCTGCGCGTGCAGCACACGCTGCGCGGCACCGCGTCGGAGCCGGTCGTCATCACCGCGGTCAGCTCGGTCACGGTCGGGTTCGGTGCGGGCCCACAGGCGGGTGAGCAGTACGACCTGCTCACCGCGCGCAGCGAATGGCTGGCGGAGAACCGCTGGCACCGCAGGCCTCTGACCGACGAGCTGCCCTCGCTGTCGCTTCCGATCCACGCGCAGGACGGCCGCGGTCACGCGACCCTGACCAGCCACGGCGCGTGGTCGACCGGTGAGCACCTTCCGGTCGGCGCCCTGGTGCATCGAGACGGCTCGGCCCTGGCCTGGCAGATCGAGAGCGGCGCCGGCTGGCACGTCGATCTCAGCCAGGGCCTCGAGGGTCTGTCGCTCTCGCTGCTCGGCCCCACGGATCTCGAGCATCAGTTCGCCCATGTGCTCCGGCAGGGCGACGAGTTCCTCACGGCGCCGGTCGCCCTCGCCGCATCCTCGTCGGGAACCGCGGGCCTCGGGGGATTCGAGAGGGCGATCGCCACGCTCACCTCCCATCGACGGGCCATCCGCCGCGTCGACGGCCCGGATCTGCCGATCGTCTACAACGACTTCATGAACACCCTCATGGGGCAGCCCTCGTCCGAGGCGCTGCGCCCGCTGATCCGCGCCGCAGCCGAGGCCGGGGCGGAGGCGTTCTGCATCGACGCCGGCTGGTTCGCCGACCCCGAGACCGGCGACTGGTGGGACACGGTCGGCGAATGGGTGGAGGCCCCGAGTCGTTTCGACGAGCACGGCCTGCGCGGCATCATCGACGAGATCCACACGGCCGGCATGCGCTCAGGCCTCTGGCTCGAACCCGAGGTCGTCGGAGTGAGCAGTGCGGTCGCGAAGACGCTGCCGGACGACGCCTTCTTCCAGCGGTTCGGTGTGCGCGTGCGCGAGCACGACCGCTACCACCTCGACTTCCGGCACCCCGCGGCGCGGGCGCACCTCGACGACGCGGTCGATCGGATCGTCCGCGAGTACGGCGTGAGCTTTCTGAAGCTCGACTACAACATCAACCCCGGTGCGGGCACCGAATGGCAGGCGGCGGCAGCCGGCGACGGCCTGCTGGGACACATCCGTGCCTTCGGGAGCTGGCTCGACGACATCCAGCGGCGGCATCCCGAGCTCCTGATCGAGAACTGCTCGTCGGGCGCGATGCGCGCCGACTACGCGCTGCTGTCGCGCACTCATCTGCAGTCCACCAGCGATCAGCAGGACTACCGGCTGTACCCGCCGATCGCGGCCTCTGCGCCCGCGTCGATCCTCCCGGAGCAGGCCGGCAACTGGGCCTACCCCGACGCAGGAATGACGGATGCCGAGACGGCATTCACCCTCGTCACAGGGCTCAGCGGGCGGCTCTACCTGTCGGGTTTCCTGGGCGAGCTGCGCGCCTCGCAGAGGGAACTCGTCGCCGAGGCGGTCGCGCTGCACAAACTGCTTCGTGGCGGGCTGGCGACGACTGAGCCGTTCTGGCCGCTGGGTCTTCCCGCATGGGACGACGACGTCGTCTGCCTGGGACTCCGCGGTCAGGGGGAGTCGCTGGTGTTCGTGTGGGACCGTTCGGAGGATCCGATCTCGTTCACGATCCCGGATGTCCGCAGCCCCGAGACGCTCTTCCCTGCGCGCCCGGCCGCCGACCGTTGGGAGATCGAGAGCGCCGATGACGGCATCCGCATCGCCACGGGAGCGGGACTCGGGGCGCGCGTGCTCCGCGTCGAGGCTCGGGTCGAGGGGGCCGGCGCATGAGTGCGAGCATCCGCGTCGGCGAACTCTTCACCGACGACCGCGGGCGCACCGCGCAGCTGCACGGCATCGGCATCCAGCGCGTCGGCGACCATTGGTACGCCTGGGGTGAGGACAAGACCGCCGGCGATCGGTTCACGGCGGTCGCCTGCTACCGCACGTCTGACCTCGCCGAATGGGAGTTCGTCGGCGACGCGCTCACCGCCGGCACCGGTGACCTCGCCCCGGACCGCATCGTCGAGCGTCCGAAGGCTCTGCGCCGCCCCGACGGAGGCTGGGTGCTGTTCCTGCACATCGAGAGTGCCGACTACTCCGACGCCAGAGTCGGCTACGCCATCGGCGATACGCCCGAGGGCCCCTATGAGTACCTCGGCAGTGAGCGACCGCTGGGCAACCTCAGTCGTGACATCGGCGTCTACCAGGAGGACGGCGTCGGGTACCTGCTGTCGGAGGACCGCGACAACGGGCTCCACATCTATCGCCTTCGCGATGATCACTGTGGGGTCGAGTCGATCGTCGCGACGCTCCGCCAGCAGGATCGCCCCGAGATCGGGTACGAGTCTCCGACGCTCGTGCGTCACGAGGGCCTGTACTACGTGTTCGGATCCGACCTCACGGGTTGGGATCTCAACGACAACAAGTACGCCACCGCCCCTTCGCTCGAGGGGCCGTGGTCGCCGTGGAAGGACGTCGCGCCCGTCGGCAGTCGCACGTTCGATTCGCAGGTGAGCGTCGTGCTCCCTGTCGACGGCGGGCACGTCTACATCGGCGACCGTTGGGCACGAGACGACCTCGCGTCGTCCGCACCGATCTGGCTGCCGTTGCGGGTGGAGGAGGGTCGCGCCGAACTGGTCTGGCGCGACGACTGGAGCATCGAGGAGCTGAAGAAGTGAACGCCCGACCCCGCGCGATCGTCGCGATGAATCCCCCGGCACTCGCCGAGAACCTGTTCGGTCCGCACCGGGCCAGGCTGACCGCCCTGGTC
This sequence comes from Microbacterium phyllosphaerae, assembly GCF_017876435.1. Taxonomy (NCBI): domain Bacteria; kingdom Bacillati; phylum Actinomycetota; class Actinomycetes; order Micrococcales; family Microbacteriaceae; genus Microbacterium; species Microbacterium phyllosphaerae. The sequence goes on along the minus strand of NZ_JAGIOA010000001.1, from coordinate 316,215 downwards.
GACGTCAGCGCCGAGGTGCTCACCGAGTTCGAGAGCGACCACGCGTCCCGTCTCATCGGCGAGGCCGAGGTCCTGCTCGCCGGCTGGGGATGCCCTCAGGTCGATCGAGACATGCTCGAGCGGATGCCGAATCTGCGCGCCGTCGTCTTCGCCGGCGGCACCGCCAGCGCCGTGCTCGACACGGTGGAGGCCGCACGCCGAGGAATCGTGTTCACGAACGCGGGGGAGGGCAATGCCCAGGCCGTCGCCGAGTACACCGCCGCGACCATCGTGCTCGCAGGCAAGCGGGCACGCTACGCCGAGCAGATCTACCGCGAGGGTCGGGCGTTCGTCGACCGCGAGGCCGACCTGCTCGACACGGGCAACTTCGGGCGGACAGTGGGTCTGGTCGGCGCGTCGCGGATCGGCCGCCGCGTGGCGCAGCTGCTGCAGGCGACCGACCTGCGCGTGCTGGTCTACGACCCCTACGCCTCCGACGAGGAGATCGTGGCGCTGGGCGGATTCAAGGTCACGCTCGACGCTCTGCTCGCGGCATCCGACATCGTCTCTCTGCATGCGCCGGCCACGCCCGAGACCGAGCACATGATCGGCGCTCACGAACTCGCCGTGATGCGTGACGGAGCCGTGCTGATCAACACGGCTCGCGGTTCGCTGATCGACCACGATGCGCTGCGCACGCACCTGCGAGCGGGGAGGATCGATGCGATCCTCGACGTCACCGAACCCGAGCCGCTCGCGGCCGACGACGAGCTGTGGAGCCTGTCCAACGTCACGCTCACCCCGCACATCGCCGGAGCCACCGGCAACGAGCTGCACCGGCTCGGCCGTGACGTGATCGACGAGATCGCCCGCTTCGTCGCGGGGGAGGCGTTCGTCGGCTTCGAGCGGGTGCCGGGGGTCGTGTGATGGGCGTCGTGCGCAATCCGATTCTCCGGGGCTTCAATCCCGACCCGTCGATCCTGCGGGTCGGCGACGACTACTTCATCGCCACGAGCACGTTCGAATTCCACCCCGCGGTCCGCATCCACCACTCCACCGATCTCGTGAACTGGACTGTCCGGGGGCACGCGCTCGACGAGGACTTCGACCTGCGGGGCATCCCGGATTCGGGCGGGGTGTGGGCTCCGAGCCTGTCGCACTCCGACGGGCGGTTCTGGCTCGCCTACTCGATCGTGCGTTCCATGGACGGCGATGACAAGGACATCGACAACTACCTGGTGACGGCCGAGAGCATCGACGGCCCGTGGAGTGAGCCCGTGCACCTGGGATCGAGAGGATTCGACTTCTCGTTCTTCCACGACCCCGACGGCACTCACTGGATCGTCGGAGTGCAGTGGGACCAGCGGCCGGAGCATCCGTCGTTCAGTGGTCTCGTGCTCGAGCAGTACCTTCCCGACGAGAAGCGCGCCTCGGGCACCGCCACCGTCATCCACCAGGAACCGAGTCTGGTCGAGGGCCCCAACCTCTACCGCGTCGGCGACTGGTACCACCTGCTGATCGCCGCCGGTGGCACCGGGTGGAACCACGCGATCACGGTGGCGCGATCCCGGGACCGCCTCGGCCCCTACGAGCGGGACCCGAAGCCGTTCGTCCTCACGAGCCGCGATGCTCCCGGCCTGCCGTTGCAGAAGGCCGGTCATGGTGAGCTCGTGCAGACTCGGAGCGGCGAGTGGATGCTGGTGCACCTTGCCAGCCGGCCGACGCTGCACCTCGGTGAGCGGTACAGCACGCTCGGGCGCGAGACCTGTCTGCAGCACGTGGAGTTCGGCGAGGACGGTTGGCTGCGGCTGGCGCAGGGCGGGCATCATGCCGCGCTCGAGGTCGAGGTCGCCGGAGAGAGCGCCGGGCGCGCTGACGCGTCGGGCTTCGCCGACTCCTTCGACGCACCGCAGCTCGACAACCGGCGCTGGTCGACCCTGCGCACGGCGCTCGATCACGACACCGCCGACCTGACCGTGCGGCCCGGGTGGCTGCGGCTGCGCGGCGGGCATTCGCCGGCATCCGTCTTCGAGCAGTCGATGATCGTGACGAGGGTCGAGGAGCATCGGGCCACCTTCGAAGCCAGGTTCGACGCCGAGCCCACCAGCACACGCGAGCTCGCCGGGCTGATCGCCTGGTACGACCGCAACGGCTGGATCTGGCTGCAGCTGGGGTGGGATGCCGACAACGGTCGGCACATCCGCGTGGTGAGCCGCGACGGCGCGCGCACCACCCGCTCCGCGCCGGTCGCAGCGCCCGACGGGCCGGTGCGTCTGCGGGCCGACCTCGACGGTCCCGACCTGCGGTTCGCCGTCGCGGCGGTCGGTGACGCTCACTGGACCGACGTGCCAGGCACTCACCCGGCCTGGACGCTGTCCGACGACCACGGCGACCGGCTGCGGTTCACGGGTCTGTTCTTCGGCGTCCGCGCCGACGATCTCGACGGTCGCGGGTGGTCCGCCGACATCGCCGACATCTCGCTCCGGTTCGCGCGCGATGCCGCTCCCGCGGGGGCGGACTGACACCCGCACCTCAGAACCCCTGACCGTCGCGAAGTTCCTGCTCATGCATGCCCTCGCGCCGTCGATCGACGGCGCCGTCACGGAAGAGAGATCGATGAAGATCGAACGACGCAGTATCCGAAAGGCGGTCGGTGCGCTGACCGCCGGCGTGATCGCCCTCAGCGGGGCGCTCCTGGTCGCACCACCGGCAGCCGCGGCACCCCCGGTCGCCGCAGCGCCACCCGTCCCGGTCACGGCGCTGACGCCCCCGCCCGAGATCGTCGAGACGGTCAGCGACGCCGGTTTCGCGCATCCGGGTGTCGGCTTCACGGCCGACAACCTCGAGAACATGCGCACCCAGGTGCTCGCCGGGGTAGACCCGTGGGCCAGCTACTACGACGCGATGGTCGACACCCGGTACGCCGCGATCGACTACCGCGTCGAGAACGCGCAGCCGGGCACCGACGTCGCGAAGAACGACGCCTATGCGAGCGTCGCGATGCGGGCGATGGCGCAGCGCGACAGCATCGGGGTGATGACCCAGGCGCTCGAGTACGTCGTCACGGGCGATGAGCAGTACCGTGCGAACGCGCTGCACGGGCTCCGGGCCTGGAGCAGCCTGGACCCGGCGAAGTACGAATACTTCGCCGACGCGCACATCCACACCGGCGTGCCGCTGTACTACATGCTGATCGCCGCCGAGGTGATCCGCAGCACCGAGCCGGCGAACGCCGACCTCGACGGCTACGACCTGCGGTGGACGGATGCCGATGAGCAGCGAATCGAGGCGAACCTCATCCGCCCGGTGCTGGACACGTTCCTCTCGTCGAAGAACCGTCTGTGGAACCAGCACCTCTACGGTGTGATCGGCATGATCTCGGCGGCGATCTTCCTCGACGACGCCGACCTGTACGCCGAGCGGGTGGAGTGGTTCACGGTCAACGCGGGTTACGAGAGCGAGCACGACCTGTACGGCGGCAACGTGAACGGCTCCCTGGAGCAGCTGTTCCGTGAGATCCCGGCGGATGCGCCCGGCAACACGACCGGCCAGCCGTTCGTGCAGCACATGGAGATGCTCCGAGATCAGGCGCACGGTCAGGGCGACGTCGACATCTTCGTCGCCCTCGCCCGGATCGTCGACGCGCAGGGCACGAAGGTCGATCCGGACTCCGGCACGGTGTCGGAGTCGACGGATGCCGTCTCGCCCTACGACTTCCTCGACCACCGCATCCTCGACGGCGCCGACACCTTCTACGCCTTCATGATGGGCGAGGAGGTGCCGTACATCCCGGCGAACGAAGGCGGTGCGATCTCGCAGGCGTACCGCGGTCGACTGCAGGATCCGCTCAGCGAGGCGTACCTGCAGTACCGCTATGTCGCCGACGTCGATGTCGCCGCCGAGGCACCCCATGTCGCGGAGCTCTACGAGCAGCGCGACGGTCCGCTGTACTACTACGGCACCGGCATCCAGAACTTCTGGAGCGACCGGGGATCCGACTACACGGGAGCCGAGTACTGGGTCGCGTTCCCCGAAGAGCTCGCCGAGGTCGACGACTCCGTCGCTCCGCTCGCCGACAGCGCCGAGCTGCCGGTGAGCACCTTCGGCACACCCCTCGGCGACGGAGCCGTCCGCGACGAGGAGGGCGGCGCGTCCTTCATCCGGCTCGACGCCGGTGCCGACGACGCGAATCTCGCGATCAGGCGAGCGATCTGGGGAGACCGAGCCGCCGCGCAGTCGCTGGTCGCCGTGAAGGTGCGAAGCTCCGGAACCGCCCGTCTGCAGGCATCCCGCACCGCGGAAGAGTCGCCGTTCGCCGAGATCGTCGTGCCCGACACCGGTGGCGAGTGGCGCTACGTCTGGCTGGATCTGGCCCTGGCCAAGACCCCGGGTGCCGTGGGCGAGAACATCCTGTTCCTCCGGGCGACCGGGTCGGACGCGAAGGTCGACGTCGCGGGGCTCCTCGCGCAGGCGAACGGCGTGATCACGCCGCCCGTGTTCACCGACGCTCCCGAGCTCGACGCCGTTCTCGTCGCAGGTGAGCACTGGACGCGCGACATCCGGACCACGGATGCCGCCGGCGAGACCGTGGCCCTCGCACTGCATGACGCTCCGTCGGGCGTGACGCTGCGGGGGAGCGAGCTGAGCTGGACACCCGCGCAGTCGGGCGACGAGGAGATGACCCTCGCCGCGTCGGACGGCACGACCGTGACCGCGCTGCCCGTGACGATCACGGTCGCCGAGAGTCGGGATGCCGCGATCGACGAGCTCGTCGGCCGCGCGGGCGGGAGCGGCGAGTACACCTCGGCGAGCTGGGCGCGATTCGTCGAGGCGCGCACGAGCGCGGAACAGGGAGTGTCGGATGCGGATGCCGCAGCCTTCGCGACCCTTCTCGACGGGCTCGGCGACGCTGTCGCAGATCTCGTCGTGCTCGACCCGGTGCTGCCGGACGGCACGCTCGACTACCGTTCGATCGTCAGCGCGCCGCCGCTCACCGCCGCACAGCTGACCGCGATCACCGACGGTGACAACCAGACGACCTGGGGTGACCAGCGAGTTCCGAGCATCGTGTTCGACTTCGGGTCGGCCTTCCGAGTCGGCGCCGAGCGCATCGGCATCCAGGCGAGGGACACGTTCGCGAACCGCGCCGAGGGGACGAATGTCTACGGCTCCGACGACGGGTCGACGTGGACGCTGCTCACCGAGCATCCGAACGCGGGACAGGACGCTTCCATGGAGTGGATCGATGTGCGTGAGGACGTGCGGGGCCAGCCGTTCCGGTTCCTGAAGTTCCAGGTGGACGAGCCGGGTGTGCCGTCCGATCCCGCATACCCGGGGATCTGGAGCATCGCCGACATCCGCATCGACGGGTCCCGCGCCGAGGCCGTCGGGTCGATGGACACCGTCTCGCTCTCGTCGCCGGATGCCGTCGCAGGGCGCATCGTGGCGGGCGACGTCGTCGAGGTGCGGGTCGCGGGCCCCGCAGGCAACACGGATGTGGAGGTCACTGTGCTCGGAGCTCCCGCCGCCGTGACGTCTCCCGCAGCGGGTGAGTGGGTCGCGACGGCCGCTGTGCCCGAGAGTGCGCAGCGCGGTGCACGGGTCGACTTCACTGTCGACTTCACCACGGTCGACGGGCGGGATGCCGACACCATCCACGCCACGACCGACGCATCGAAGCTGTTCCTCTCGAGCGACAGCGAGCGCATCGACTCGGCGTTCCGCGAGGCCACGGTGCTGCGCCCCGACGGAGTCGCCGACGCCGCGTGGACCCAGTACACGGCCAGGATGCTCGACGGAGACCCGGCGACGCACTCCGACACCCGGCTGAACTCCGGGCTCTACGGAAACGTCTGGGACTTCGGACCCGACACGACCGTGTCGTTGAGCGGGGCTGAGCTGCTCGTGCGACAGGACGGGTACGGAACCTCCCGCATCGCCGACATGCGCGTGGAGGGGTCGAACGACCTGCAGACGTGGACGCGGCTGACGCCCACGGTTCCGGTGAAGACCCTCGACTGGCAGCCGTGGGCGGTGAGCGACGACACCTCGTTCCGGTACATCCGACTCGTGAACGGCCAGATCCTGAACGTGGCCGAGCTCATCGTGTTCGGCGAGGTGGCGACCGCTCCGGCCGTGCCCGCCTGGGATGCGGCCACGGTCTACGACGTCGGTGACGAGGTGTCGCACGACGGAGCCGTCTACACGGCGCAGTGGTGGACGAGGAACGAGTTGCCGGGGAGCACCGTCACCGGGTCGTGGATGCAGCAGGGCGACGCTGTTCCCGCGGCGGGCGACGGCGTGCGGGCGTGGACGACGTCGTACGTCTATGTCGGCGGCGAGACCGTCGCGCACGACGGGCACTCGTTCCGCGCGAAGTGGTGGACCCGCAACCAGGAGCCCGGTGACGTGAACGGTCCGTGGGAGGATCTCGGCGCCTACTGACAGGCGAGCGCAGCGGTGCGGTCAGGGTCCCCCGATCGCGCCGCTGCGATGCGCCCGCCTGCGAAGGCGGACGCTCAGGCGCGGACGGGCCCGGTCGAGCCGCGCACGATCAGCTCGACGGGCAGCACCGCGGGCCCGTCGTAGACACCGCCGACGGCGATGCGACCGGCGAGCTCGCCCACGCGGTGGAAGGGCGCGCGCACGGTCGTGAGCGACGGCGTCAGATCGGCGACCAGCTGCATGTCGTCGAACCCGACGACCGAGATCTGCGCCGGGATCGCGATGCCCGCATCGTGCAGCGCACGGCAGACGCCGACCGCCATGACGTCTGTCTGGCAGACCATCGCCGTGACCTCGGGGTGTCTCTCGATGAACGCGACCGTCGCGGACGCTGCGTCATCCGAGGAGTTGCCGCTCTGCACGGTCAGGTCGGCATCGAACTCGATGCCGGCGTCGGCGAGCCCGTCCTGGTACCCGAGGAAGCGCTGGTGCGGAGTGGTCATGTCGTCGAGTGAACCCACGAAGGCGATGCGGCGATGCCCGAGTCCGACGAGGTGCTCGACGCCGCTGCGCACCCCTCCGCGGTGGTCGTAGTCGATCGACGCGATCTGGGGATGCTCAGGAAGGGCCGCGCGACCGCACAGGATCAGCCGGGCTCCCACGCGTGCGAGGGTGTCGGAGTATCCCTGTGCTCTCCGTTCGAACTCCTCCGTCGCGGGGGTCGAGCCGACGAGGAGCACGGCGGCGACCCGCTGTTCGCTGAGGGTCTCGATCAGCGCCGCCTCCCGATCGAGGTCGCCGCCGGTGGTGCACATCGTGAACAGGTGCCCTTTCGCCGTGGCGATGTCTTCGGCGCCGCCGGCCATCGTGGCGAAGGTCGGGCCGACCATGATGCTCGACACGAACGCGATGCTGCGACGACCGACGCCCATCATCGAACGGGCGAGGCCGTTCACCACATAGCCGAGTTCTTCGGCCGCGGCGAGCACGCGAGCGTGGCTCGCCGACTTGCCCGCCGCGCGGCCCGCGAGGACGCGTGAGGCGGTGGCACGGGAGACGTCGGCGAGGCGTGCGACGTCGGCGAGGGTGGCGCCGCCGCCGCGCTCCGGCCCGGGCGTCGCGTTGCGGCGCGCGGGCGGTTCGTCGGCGATGGTCGTGGTCACAAGGGAAAACCTATCGCGATGCGGCCGCGACGGAGCCGCGACCCGCAACTAGTTCCGCCGCGCCCTGCCGCCACGGGCGCATGAGGGGGCACGCCGATACGCTGGGGCCATCCCCACCGATGTGTCTGGAGACCTGCTGTGCCCGTCGAACGTCGTTCCCGTCGCCGCTTCGCCGCGGTGCTCTCCCTCGCCGCAGTCCTCGGCGCCGCACTGGTCGGGGGAGGCATCGCCCCCGCATCCGCTGCCTCGTCCTCGCCCGTGACCGCCGTCTCGGTCGCCCCGTACGAGGCCGCGAACCCGCTGGTGCCCTCGGCCGCACTGCCGTTCCTGGCCGTCACGGTCGTATTCGACCGCGAGCTCGCGAGTGCCGGTGAGATATTCGACGTCCGCACCCCGGCAGGGACGCGAGCGGTGCTCTCGACCGCTGCGACTGTGACGGATGCCGAGGGTGGGACGCCACTCGTCGAGGTCACCGTCGCCGACTCCGGAGCGGCCGGCGATCTGGTGCGGGGCACGTTCACCGCAGCTGCCGCGGATGCCGTCAGCGTCACCGGCTCGTTCACGTTCTTCCTGCAGGTGGTCGGCTCGGGCATCCTCGACGCGGCCGGTGGCGTCTACTCGGCCGAGTTCGAGAGCGGTGGCCAGGTCTTCCGCTCCGACGTGGCCTACGGCACCGCGCTCGACCTGTTCCAGCGGGCGGGCGGCCACTGGACGAGCGGTGCGACCGCGACGTCTCCCGCTCGCTTCGTGGTGCAGGCGAAGGCGATCGGCGATGCGTCGGCCGCCGACTTCGGCGGGCAGTGGGTCGCCGCCGGTACCGAGGAGACGGCGCCGTTCGGAGGGTCGGTCGCGGACTGCTCGTCGACCACGCTCCGGGTGTTCGACGTGGACCCGGGCCCGGTGAACGTGCCGGTCGAGGGGGGAACCCCGCTGACAGAGGGCATCGACTTCACGGTGAACTGCGACGACACTCTCGACGGTCAGCCGATCGTGAGCGCGACGATCGCCGCGCCGCGGCAGGGAGCGTTCTACGTGCTCTCCTCCGCGAGGAACACGACGGGTGAGGGCACATGGTTCCCCGTCGACAACCTCGACATTCCCGAGGTGGCCCGTCAGGTCGCGCTGTACTCGGCGGTCGGCGCTGTCAGCGACGCGTCGCGTGATCCGTCGCACCCCACGCAGAAGAGCACCCTGCTGCTCTATGCCGGGCGCACCGCCGGCACCGCGACGACCGTGGCGGCGGTACCCCGCCTCGCCCTCGAGGCCTCGGCCGTGCCGGGCGCCGGCGCCGAGGTGCGCCCTGGCGACCGCATCCGATATCAGATGACTCTCACCAACACGGGCAACGTGCCGTTGACGGATGCCACCCTCACCGCCGATCTCGCTTCGCTGCTGCGTTCCGCCGGCATCGACGGCGCGTTCCAGGCGAGCGTCGGACAGGCGCGTCTCGACGGAACCGTGATGCGCTGGGTCGGCACGCTCGCCCCGGGTGAGTCCGTGACGGTGTCGTTCACCGCGCTCGTGCGGGTGGGGGGATCGGTCATCGACGTCGACGTCACCGCCGAGAGTCCCGGCGCTCGCGGTGGCGCCGCGGCCGCCGAACCTCAGTCGTTCGAGCACGAGGTCCTCGCGGCGGTGCCGACGGATCCCGGCCTTCCGACGGACTCCGACGGCCCGACGGACCCGCCGAGAGGCGCGCTGGCGCAGACCGGTGCAGACAGTTCCGGGGCGGCGGCTCTGGGCGGGATGCTCCTGCTCGCGGGCGTCGTGATCAGCACCGTGGCGGGACTCCGCCGCCGCACGACGCCGTCACGCTCGTGAGCGCCGTCTACTCCTGAGGCGCGTCGTCGACGTCGGTCTCGACGCCGGGGCCAGGGCCGGGTCGCACGGCGGCATCCGGAAGGATGTCGATGCGCGTGTTTCCGTCGTGCTCCGAGACCTCGATGCGCGGCGCGGCATCGGCCTCGGTGGCATCCGGTGCGGAGGTGAGCTGGTCGTGCCGCTTCTCTTCGCTCGTCATGGCGTCATCGGGGGTCTGGTCAGGCGTGCTCATGGTTCTCCTTCTGGTGGGGATCGATCCTCGAACCCTAGGAACCGGGCGGCAGCACCGCGACGGGCTTGACACCACGGCAACGACGCGGCATTCAGGAATTTCACAGAAAGCCCGCGCGGCGCGCATCCGCGGGGCGTTCGCCGTCGATATATTCGGGGCGTCATCGGAGGGCGCGTCAGCCGGAGTGCGCGGGCGGACGAATCGGTCGCCTTCCGCCCGAAATCTCAGAAAAGAGCAACTCATGACCGGTACTCCCCGTAAGGCGCTCGCAGAAGCGATCGCCACCTTCCTCTTCGTCCTCACGATCATCGCCGCGGTGAACAGCGAGAGCCCGCTGACGCCGCTCGCGATCGGTTTCACGCTCGCCGTGCTCGTCTTCTCGACGGGTCACATCTCGGGCGCTCACCTGAACCCGGCCGTGTCGGTCGGTGTCTTCCTGCGCGGCGGCCTCAGCGTCGTCGACTTCATCGCCTACCTCGTGGCGCAGTTCGTCGGCGGCGCGCTCGCCGCGCTGACCAGCTTCGCCGTGTGGCCCTCGGGTGGCGAGGCCGTCGTCATCGAGGTCGGCCCGGCGTTCTTCGTCGAGGCGCTGTTCACCCTGATCCTCGTCTGGGTCGTGCTCAACACGGCGACCTCGAAGGACACCGAGGGCAACTCGTTCTACGGTCTCGCCATCGGTGCCACCGTGTTCGTCGGCGCGGCGACCGTCGGCTCGATCTCGGGCGGCGGCTTCAACCCGGCCGTGGCGCTCGGACTCTCGGTCGGCGGCTACTTCGACTGGGCCTCGCTGTGGCTCTACATCGTCGCCCCGGTCGTCGGTGCGGTCATCGCGGCCGTGCTCTTCCGCCTGCTCAACACGGACGACGCCAAGAAGATCGGCGCGTAACTCCTCACCTCGAACGCCGCGTCCTCCCCGGAGGGCGCGGCGTTCGTGCGTTGCGGTGCTGTTCCGGTCGCACTTCGTGCCGCGCATGTGCCGTTCCGGTCGCAATTCGTGCCGTGCAGATCGTGCACCGGCGGCACGAATTGCGACCGGAACAGCCGGATGGCGGAACTGCGACGGGAACGGCCGGATGGCGGAACGGCGACCGGGACAGCCCGGCGGCGCGAACAGCCGGCGACCGCATCCGAAGTCATCCGTGAGGGGGATGCAACGGCCCGAAGCGCCGTTCTAGCGTGGATGCATGCTGATCGTCGAAGAACTCCACATGCTGCTTCTCCGGCCCGATGGTCGTATCGAGAGCGCCGTGAGCGTGAACCGCCTCTACGGCGAGGTCGCCGCCGTCATCGTCGACCTCGTCCTGCACAGGCGCGTCGCCGTCTCGGAGGGCAAGAACCCGACCGTCGAGATCGTGTCGACCGAGCCGACGGGCAATCCGATCCTCGACTCGACGCTCGAGCGTCTCGTTCCGCTGCGGGGCAAGCGTCTGCAGTCGCTCGTCACGCGTCCCAAGCTCGACCCGCTCGAGGTCGTCGTGGAGTCGCTCGTGGTGCAGGGCGTGCTCATCCGCGGGGAGCGCGGCTTCTTCGGATGGGGTTCGGCTCGCACGCCCGAGTCCGATCCCGCTCCCGAGATGGTGCTGCGCTCGCGGCTCGCCGCCGTGATCGCCGGCACGGGGGTGCCGACGCAGGCCGACCTCGCCCTGCTCTCGATCCTCCAGAACCTCAACGCGGCCCACGGGATCCTGCGCGATCAGTGCGGCGGCATGTCGGCGCGCGACCTCAAGAAGCGGATCGAGGAGCTCACGGCGGGGTCCGCCGCGGGGGATGCCGTCGCCAAAGCGGTCAACGATGCGATCACCGCCGCGATGGTGGCCATCATGACCCCGACGATCGTGGCCGCCACGATCACCTGACGTCGTCAGCGCAGCACGGGCACCCGCTGCGCGAGCTCGTCGATCACCGGGTCGGCATCGCGAGGGTCGACGACGATGCCGGCGACCGCGTCCAGGTCGAGCACGGGGAAGTGCGAGGTCACGCCGATCTTCTCCTCACTGCCGAGCACGAACGTCCGGGCGCAGCGCGCGGCGATCGCCCGCTTGGTCACGGCGTCGTCGAGGTGCCCGGTGGTCAGGCCGCGTACCGGGTCGATGCCCGTCACGCCCAGGAAGAACAGGTCGGCGGCGAGGTGCTGCACGGCCTCCATCGCGAGCGGGCCGCTCGCGACCATCGAGAATCGTGCGAGCTCACCCCCGATCATCACGACGCGTGCGGCGGAGTGCTCGGCCACGGCGAGGGCGATCGCGGGACTCGGCGTGATGACCGTGAGGTCGGCACCGTGCGGCAGCATCCGGGTCATCGCGAGCGTGGTGGTGCCGGCATCCAGCACGATCGTCGAGCCGGGCGCGATCAGCTCGACCGCACGGCGAGCGACCCGCTCCTTGCTGTCCGTCGCGAGTGAGGTCCTCTGGTCGACGGGCCTGTCGGCGGGCGGCACCGGCAGGGCTCCGCCGTAGACGCGCACCATCTCCCCCGCGTCGGACAGTTCTCGCAGGTCGCGTCGGATCGAATCCTCCGAGACGCCGAGGTCGAGGGCGACGTCCTTCGCGACCACGCGTCCGTCTCGGCGGAGGATCTCCCGCAGGTGGTCTTTGCGCTGTGCGCCCAGCATCCGACTCCTCAGGTCTTGATCTTTCACGAAGTTGCACGTTCTTGCACGGTTAACGTTACAGTCTTCCCCATGACAACTCCACTCCTCATTCTCATCGCCGGCCCCTACCGCTCGGGAACCGGCGGCGACCCCGCTCTGATCGCCCGCAACCTCGAGCGGCTGGAAGAGGCCGCGGCGCCGATCCATCGCCTCGGCCATGTGCCGATGATCGGCGAATGGGTCGCCCTGCCGATCCTCCGCGGGATGGATGACACCGATGCCGCCCAGGGAGACGTGATGTACGAGACCGCCCACCGCCTGCTGCAGCACTGCGACGCCGTGCTGCGCCTGCCCGGTGACTCCGCCGGCGCCGACAAGGACGTCGAGATCGCGCACGAACGCGGGTTGCCCGTGTACCGCTCGATCGGTGAGATCCCGGTGAGGGGGGTCCTGGTCTCCTGAGGAAGCGGCTCAGGAGGGCGACAGGCGTTCGGATACCGACTGGCGACGGAACTCCGACGGGCTCACCCCGTTGATCGAGCGGAACTGGCGTGAAAAGTAGAGCGCGTCCTCGTATCCGACGGCCTGGGCGATCTCGGAGACCGTCGCCTCCGTGGTGATCAGGAGTTCTCGCGCACGCGCACTGCGCAGACGCTTGAGGTAGTCCTTGACGGACCTGCCCACGGACCCGCGGAACAACGCGGAGAAGTGCGAGGTGCTGATGCCGGCCATCGCGGCGAGCTCGGGCACCGAGAACTGCGTGTCGAGGTTCATGCGCAGGTAGTCCTGCACATGGCGGATGCGGTCGCTCGTGGCGGCCGTTCCCCGAAGCGCGCTCGACGTGATCGCGGCGAGCATCCGCCAGGCGGCTCCGGACGCGGCGAGGAGCATGGGTAACGACTCGTCTTGCTCGAGGGCACTCACGGCCTCTTCCAGAGACTGCACCACGGCGAAGACGTCGTGCAGTTCGACGATCGGGCCGCGGTCGTCGGCGAAGATCGTCGCGATGAAGTCGTCGACGTCGGATCCGGTCACATGCGCCCACCAGATGGTCCACGGGTCGTCGACATCCGCGCGGTACCGGTGGCGGACACCCGCGGGGAGGATCACGGCGGAACCCCGCGCGACGCGCACCGGTTCGTGGTCTCCCCACTCGACCCAGCCGGCGCCGTCGGTGCAGACGATGATGATCGTCTCGGGCGCGCCCGCAGCGCGCACCCGACCGTGCTGCGCCGCGTGGGGGAAGTAGCCGACATCCGTGACCAGCAGTCGGCGCACGATCGGCTGGTCGTGAGCCGCGCGCACCGCGGGGCGCGGGATCACTCGAAGGCGTTGGCCCAGGAATCCCTCATGCACGTACACGGCGGCAGGCTCCTTGCTCGAGGCGATCAGAGTTTCGTCTATCGAAAGCGGGGCGGGTTTCGAACGAATCCCCGAATCATAGCGCTGGGATGCGAATCTTCGCGTCCCAGCAGTGATCGCGTGACATGGATTCATCCATATGCCGGCGACGGATCGTACTTCCTCCCCTCTGCGTCCTGGCCGTAGTCTCGGGAGCGCTCGCCCCGTCTTTCGAAGGAGAATCATGCCCGCGACGTCGACTCTCCGCACCATCACCCTTCTCGACGATCGGCCCCCGCTGACCGAGCCGGCGATGAGCAACACCGAGGACCCGCATGAGCGGCTGCGCCTGACGAGTCGGTGGATCGAGGTCGACGGAGCACCCACGGTGCCGGTGACCGGCGAGCTGCACTTCAGCAGGATCCCGCGCAGGCGGTGGGAGGAGCAGCTGCGCCTGCTCGTCGCGTCGGGTCTCACATCGGTGTCGACCTATGTGTTCTGGATCCACCACGAGCGCGAACGCGGGCAGGTGAGGTTCGACGGGGATCTCGACGTCGCGGCCTTCCTCGAGACGGCCGAGCGGGTGGGGATCGACGTGATCCTGCGCATCGGGCCGTGGTGCCATGGAGAGGTCCGGAACGGTGGGCATCCGGACTGGGTCGTCGCGGCTCTCGGAGATCGTGCGCGCACGAACGACGCGGAGTACCTCACGCTGGTCCGCGACTGGTACGGGAGGATCGCGGAGCAGGTGCGTCGGTTCTGCGGACCGGATCGGCCGATCGTCGGCATCCAGCTCGAGAACGAGCTCCACGACCAGCCGGATCACATCGCCGCCCTGAAGGCGATCGCGCAGGAGTCCGGGCTCGCGGCGCCGCTGTGGACGGCGACCGGTTGGGGCGGGGCGATCCTGCCCCCTCACGACGTCTTCCCCCTCTACAGCGGCTATGCCGACGGCTTCTGGGCGGGTCAGGGATCCACGTGGGACGACAGCTTCCGCGACCACTTCCGGTTCACGCACGTCTGGGACGATCCGGGTGTGGGCGGCGACTTCCGCGAGGGCGCCGAGATCGTCGTCCGGCCGGTCGACCCCGAGTTCCCTCCGTCGACGTGCGAGCTGGGCGGAGGCATGGCCACCGCGTACCACCGGCGCCCGATCGCGCGCGCTCGGGACATCGCGGCCCTCGCGAACGTGAAGATCGGCAACGGTTCGGCCTGGCAGGGCTTCTACATGTACGCGGGCGGAGTGAATCCGGAGGACGGACTGCAGGAGAGCCTGGCCACGGGGTACCCGAACGACCTGCCGCGGTTCGACTACGACTTCCAGGCGGCCTTCGGTGCCACAGGCCGTCCGGGCCCGAGCCTGGGCGTTCTCCGCGACCACAATGCCTTCCTCGCCGCCTTCGGCCCACTCCTCGCCGACACATTCAGCTCTCTTCCTGACGATGCGCCGGTCGACGTGCGCGACCTGGACTCGCTGCGTTGGGCGGTGCGCGGGGACGGGGTGAGCGGCTTCCTCTTCGTGAACACGCACCAGCCCCATGAGCCGCTGTCGGCGGTTCCCGCAGTGCAGTTCCGCATCCCGGTCGCGGGCGGCGATCTGGTGGTCCCCGACCGGCCGGTCGACGTCCCGACCGGGGTGGTCGGCCGCTGGCCGCTGCGGGTCGACATCGCCGGCGCACGGGTCGAGTGGGCGACGGCATCCGCCTCCGGCATCGTCGAGGGCGAGGTGCCCACGCTGGTGCTTCGTGCGCACGACGGCGTCCCCGCACGGCTGCAGCTCGGTGAAGGGTCTCGCGCTCTTCGTCGAGGGGTCGAGGTGGATGCGGCGGCGCCACTCGATCTCACCTCGGGCGATGTCGTCGTGGTCGACGGCGCCCTGCGCATCCTCGTGGTCGACGAGGAGCGCGCCGAACGGCTCTGGTACCTGGGCGCCGACCTGGTGGATTCGGCGGATGCCGTGTGGCGGGAATCCGGCCGCCTCGTGGTGCGCGCGGAGCGCGAGCCGACGGCGCACATCTGGACGGGGGAGGAGTTCGCTCCGCTCGACCTGCGCACCGACGCGCACCCCGGCACCACCCGACTGACGATCGAGGAGCTGCGCCCCCCGGGGGATGTCCCGGCCCGCTACGGCGAATCGATGGGCCGGTCGGCCGCGCCCGACGACGAACAGTTCGACGAGGTCGCCGGAGTGTGGAGGGTAGTGCCTCCCGAACCGCAGCATCTCTCGGAGGGCGACCTCGTCGAGCTCGTCGTCGACTGGGAGGGCGACGTCGCGCAGCTGCGCGCCGACGGCGTCGTGATCGCGGATCGCTTCTGGGACGGACTCGTCTGGCGCGTCGACATCACCGATCTCGCACCCACCGCCGAGCTCACCCTGCACGTCGCGCCGATCGGCGCGCACAGCGTGATCGACCTCGACGCCTCGGTGCGCGAGCGCGTCGATGCGGCGGAGCGACTCGGCTCGGTGCTCCGCGTGGACCGCGTCGTGTCCTCCCGCTGGACCTCGGCTCTCTGAAGAGGAGAACAGATCATGAGCACCGACACCACGACCGAGACCGCCGACCGCTCGAACGCGGAGCTCGTCCTGCCCGACGTGCCCGCAGCGCTGCGGGCGGACCTCGACGCCGGCCGCGCGGTCGCCTGGTACGAGGCGGTCGAGATCGACACGTACGAGCCGGATGCGCCGTCGACCTACCCGATGTACCTCGACCAGCGCGTCTATCAGGGGTCGAGCGGGCGCGTGTATCCGATGCCGTTCATCGAGCGGATCGCGTCGGCCCCGGTGCGTCGCCGGTGGAACGCCGTGCACATCGAGAACGCCTACCTCCGGCTGATGATCCTGCCCGAGCTCGGCGGACGCATCCACGTCGCCTACGACAAGACGACCGGCTACGACTTCTTCTACCGGAACAACGTCATCAAGCCCGCCCTGGTCGGGCTCACGGGGCCGTGGATGAGCGGCGGGGTCGAGTTCAACTGGCCTCAGCATCACCGTCCCGCGACGTTCCTGCCGGTCGAGTCGACCATCGAGCGCCACGACGACGGCAGCGTCACGGTGTGGTGCAGCGACCACGACCCGTTCGCCCGGATGCGCGGTACGCACGGCATCCACGTGGGCGCGAACAGCTCCACCGTGCGGGTCGACGTGCGACTGCACAACCGCACGAGCATCGCGCAGACCTTCCTCTGGTGGGCCAACGTCGCCGTGCGGGTGCACGATCAGTACCAGTCGTTCTTCCCCGAGGACGTGCGCCACGTCGCCGACCACGCGCGTCGCGCCCTCACCGGGTACCCCCAGGCCGACCGTCCGTACTACGGCGTCGACTACCGGGAGCGCGCCCGCCGCGAAACGGGTGCCGACCGCATCGACTGGTACCGCAACATCCCCGTGCCGACGTCGTACATGATCGTCGACACCGAGCACGAGTACTTCGGCGGGTACGACCATGACGCCCAGGCGGGCTTCGTGCACTGGGCCGACCGCCGTGTCGCACCGGGCAAGAAGCAGTGGACCTGGGGGGATGCGCCCTTCGGCCACGCGTGGGATCGGCTGCTCACGGATGCCGATGGGCCCTACGTCGAGCTCATGGCCGGCGTCTACACCGACAACCAGCCCGACTTCAGCTGGCTGGCGCCGGGCGAGACCAAGCGGTTCAGCCAGTACTGGTACCCGATCCCCGGGATCGGCGTCGCCCATCAGGCATCCACCGAGGCCGCGATCCACGTCGACAGGGACGGGGATCTGCTCGTGAAGGTGGCGGTGACGTCGCCGCAGGCCGGCGCTCGTCTCGAGATCCGGGACGCCGACGGCATCCTCCGCTCGGAGCACACGGCTGACCTGGTGCCGGGAGACGTGTGGCTGGTGGAGTCCGGCATCCCGTCGGCATCCGGGCTGCGCGTGAGGCTGCGGGCCGCGACCGGAGCGACGCTCGTCGCGTGGCAGGAGGTCGCCTCCGACGAGGGCGAGGAGCCGTGGACCGCCACGGCCCCGTCCGCACCCGCCGATGTCGACAGCACCGACGAGCTCTACCTGATCGGGCTGCATCTGGTGCAGTACCGGCATCCGAGCCGTTCGCCGCTGCCGTACTGGGACGAGGCGCTGCGCCGGGATCCCTCCGACGCGCGGGTGCTCACCGGACTTGCCGAGCTCGCCTACCGGGCGGGCTCCTACGGCCGGGCGAAGGAACTGCTCGACCGCGCGCTCGCGCGCATCACCGCCCGCAATGCCAACCCCCGGCACGCGGACGCCCTCTATTTGCTCGGCCTGGTCGAGCAGCGTCGTGGAGACGCCGCCGCCGCCCGCCGCTCCTTCGCGAAGGCATTCTGGGATGCAGCCTTCGTCGCTCCCGCCGGGCTCGAGATGGCGCGTCAGTCGGCGCAGGCGGGCGACCACGCCGCGGCCCTGCACGACCTCGACGAGCTGGATGCCGTGGCCTCCGACGACCGCCGACGAGGCGCGCTGCGAGTGGTGCTGCTGAGACGACTCGGACGTGACGCCGATGCCGGGGCGGCGCTCCGGCGGCTTCGCGCCGAAGACCCCCTCGACCCGCTGCTCGGCTTCCTCGACACGGGTGCTCTACCCGGCGACGGCCGCACCTTCCTCGACCTGGCCGGCGAACTCGCGCGGGCCGGCGAGGCGGATGCCGCCCTGTCGGTGCTCGACGATGCCACCCGCGTGCCGCCGAGTGCCGCCGGCAACGTCGCACCGCTCGCCCGCTACCACCGCGCAGCGATCCTCGACCGGCTCGGCCTCGCTGACGATGCCGCACGCGAGCGCGCCGCGGCCAGGGAATCGGACCGGCGCTGGACCTTCCCCGCCGGACTCGACGACCACGACGTGCTCGTGGCGGCGCTCGCCGCAGAGCCGGACCCGGTCGCGGCGAGCCTGCTCGGTGCGCTCCTCTATGACGCGGGGCGCCGTGAGGATGCCCTGGCGTTGTGGGAGCGGGCGATCGAGGGGGGCCTCGACGACCCGGTCGTGCATCGCAACGCGGGTTTGGCGAGCTACAACGTGGCGCACGACGATGTCCGCGCCGTGGCGCACTACGAGCGAGCTGTGGCCCTCGATCCGGGCGATGCGCGGCTGCTGTTCGAGCGCGACCAGCTGGCTGTCCGACTCGGAGAGACCGATATCGAGCGACGGGAGCGTCTCGCCGACCGGTTCGACGTGGTCGCCGCCCGTGACGATCTCGTCGTGGCCTACGCCGACCTGCTGGTCAGCACGGGATCGGCCGCGGAGGCACTCGCGCTTCTCGAGAGCCGCGTCTTCCAGCCGTGGGAGGGCGGCGAGGGTCGGGTGCTCGGCGCCTGGGATCGAGCGCGCGACGCTCTCGGCCTGCCGCAGGGAGAGCCGCCGCTCAGCCTCGGCGAGGGGCGCCCGGCGTACACGCCGCCGATCGCGCGGCATGCCGACGGCGAGATCGACTACTTCGCGACGAGCCTGCCCGACCTGCTCCTGTTCTCCCGGAGCTGAGCGTTCAGACCGTGAAGCGCACGCCGGTCATGTGCTCGGCGACCGACCACAGCTCGGCTCCCACGTCGACCGAGCGCACCTGCGCGCTCGCGGTGACCCGCTTCGGCGCTCCGCGGAACTCGAGCAGACCGCCGGGACCCCAGTAGTCGCCGCCGGTGGCATCCGCCGCGACCGCCGCGTGCACGATCGGCGCGGCCCCGGCATCCTTCCCCTGCACGAGCGGGCGGGTGAGCGAGGCGAACGCCCGCGCCGGGCCCGAGACGTCGGCGAGGCCGTCGCGGTGCGGGGTGAGCGGATCCACGGCGTAGCCGGGGTGCGCGCACAACGCCGAGCGCGCCGTGCCCCGCCACCGACGGTTGAGTTCGAAGGCGAACGCCATGAGCGCGGCCTTCGACCGGCCGTACTGACGCAGGGAGGCCCCGGTCCACGGCTGCGAGAGCGTCGCGGGGTCGATCTGCGCGAAGCGGTGCGCGAGTGAGCCGACCGCCACGACCCGCGCATCGTCGGCGAGCACATCGCCGAGCTGCGCGAGCAGGGCGAAGTGGCCGAGGAAGTTCGTGCCCACCATCAGGTCCAGCCCGTCGGCGGTGCGAGCGGCGCGATCCGCCGCCTTGACCCCCGCATTGCAGATCACGGCGTCGAGACGCTCGCCGAGCGAGGCGGCGGCGGCCCGGATGCTCGCGAGAGACCCGAGATCGACCGGGAGGATGCCGAGGTCAGCCCCCGGCACATGAGCACGGATCGACGAGGCGGCGACCTCCGCGCGCTCGGACGACCGGCATCCGAGCAGCACCCGCGCACCGTGTGCGGAGAGGATCTCAGCGCACCAGTATCCGATGCCCGCGTTCGCTCCGGTGACGAGGATCGTGCGGCCGTGCAGGTCGGGTATTCCCGCCGAGGAGGACGTCATGCTCTCCAACCTAGGCGGCGCTCGAGGGGCGCTCAGAAGATTCTTCGACGAATCTGTGACGAATCCTCGCCCTCGCACGTCCTATCTGTGAGCGACCAACACGCTCCCGGTGAGGCCATCAGGTCTCGCAACCGGCACCACGTGAGACGAAGGAAAAGTCATGGCAACTCAGGATCAGAACACTCCCGCCAGCCCCGCCGAGAAGGAACTGGCACAGACTTCCGCCGCGCCGAAGCCGGCCGCATCCACCTCGCGTGTGGACCGCTCCTCCAGCTTCTCGACGTCGCGGATCCCCGCAGACACGGATGCCGCGGGCAAGACGGTCATCGCCGACGGCGTGGTCGCCAAGGTCGCCGGTATCGCCGCCCGTGAGGTCGCCGGCGTGTACGCGCTCGGTGGTGGCGGAGCCCGCGCCTTCGGCGCAATCCGCGACGTGATCAACGCCACCGACCTCGCCCAGGGCGTCAAGGTCGAGGTCGGCGAGACCCAGGCCGCCGCAGACCTGACGATCGTCGTCGAGTACCCCGCCCCCATCCAGGAGGTCGCGAACAACGTCCGCGCCGCCGTCGCCGGAGCGATCAGCCGCCTGGTCGGCCTCGAGGTCGTCGAGGTCAACGTCGAGGTCAACGACGTGCACGTGCCCGGTGACGACAGCAACGAGAACGAGGAGTCGCGCGTCTCATGACCCCCACCACCACGGGCGCCCTGATCGGCGCCCTCCTCGCCCTCGCTGCGCTGATGTTCGGATTCTGGGGCTTCCTGCTCATGGCTCTGTTCGCCGGCATCGGGGCACTCATCGGTCGGATCGCCTCCGGCAAGCTCGACGTCCGCGGTCTCGCGGACGCCTTCACCGGGCGGCGTACCTCCTGATGCGCGCCGACCAGCACCTCGCCGCCGGTGGCGGCCCCGAGCGGGCCGCCACCGAGGCCACCGTCCCTGGTCGCGTCGACGTGAAAGAACGCGTCTACCGCACGGTCACCGAACAGGCGTCCGCAACCCTGATCGGTGTCCCTCGCGGTGACGTGAAGGTCGACGTGACCGAACACCCCGGCGGGATCGCGGTGCGCATCGCCACACCGCTTCCCGTCCCGGATCTCGACGACACCGTCGCGATCTCCCAGAGCGTCCCCGTGCTCGATCGGGCCCGCCAGCTGCAGGAGCAGCTCCAGCGGAACCTGACCGACGTCCTCGGACGCGACGTCACCCGCATCAACCTCACCATCACCGGTGCGACCATCCCCGAGAGGAGACGAGTGCGATGAGCACCCCGGTTCTTCGTCGCGTCATCCGACGCGAGACGCATTCGCCGCGCACCGTCGCGATGTTCGTGGCGGTCATCCTCCTCATCCTCGCCCTGGCCTACATCGGGCTCGAGATCGTGCTGAGCCTCGCCGCCCAGCCCGCGCTCCTGCTCGGTCCGGCCGCGGCCGGCGGATGGCTGGTCGGCCTTCCCACCGCGCAGCCCGCCGGGCTCGTGATCGCCGGCAGCGTCGTGCTCGCCCTCATCGGGGTCGTGTTCGTCGTTCTCGCCCTCACGCCGGGCCGCCTGTCGAAGCACACCCTCGACGCGGGAGACCGGGCGGTCGTCGTCGACAACGGCGTGATCGCGAGCGCTCTCGCCCAGCACCTCTCGGAGGAGACGGGCCTCGCCCGCGACAACATCACCGTCGGCGTGGGCCACCGCGGGGTCGACGTCACCGTGCGCCCCGGCGCCGGCATCCCGATCGACAAGAGCGCGGTGCAGTCCGCTGCCGACGCCGAGCTGCAGACGTACCGACTCGCCAGGAGCGTCCGTACCCGGGTGCGCATCGAGCGCCCCACCGAGCAGGAGGACGAGCTGTGAACAACACGAACCGTGCGTTGAACCGCACTCTGCTGCTGATCATCGGGCTGCTGTTCCTGGCCCTCGGCGCCCTCGGCATCGCGATCATGAGCTGGCCCACCGCGACGGACATCTGGACGTCGGCCGGCAAGGACGCCCGCTCCTGGCTCGACCAGGCGATCACCGCCACCGCGATCGCCGGCGGCAGCCTCTCGTGGATCGGGATCGGCGCCGTCGCGGCGATCCTCGTGGTCATCGTGCTGCTGATCCTCGCCCTCACCAGCATCGCCGGGCGCCGCTCGAAGACGGCCTTCCGTTCGACGGGGGCGCAGAACCCGCTCGGTCGGGTCACCGTCACCGAATCGTTCGTGTCGGATGCCGTGAAGAACTCGCTCGCGACGAGGGACGAGATCCTCTCGGCCCAGGTCACGGCGAACGACATCCGCAACACCCCGGTGCTGCACGTGGCGGTCACGCCGCGACAGAACACCGACCCGCGTGAGGTCGTCGATCACATCGACCGTCTGCTCACCAACCTCGCCACCCTGACCGGCCGTGACACCGAGACCTATGTCTCGATCCACACCGGGCTCCGTGCGCGTCTCGCCCACG
This sequence comes from Microbacterium phyllosphaerae, assembly GCF_017876435.1. NCBI lineage: Bacteria > Bacillati > Actinomycetota > Actinomycetes > Micrococcales > Microbacteriaceae > Microbacterium > Microbacterium phyllosphaerae. The sequence goes on along the minus strand of NZ_JAGIOA010000001.1, from coordinate 293,828 downwards.
ACCAGCGTCGGCTGTCCTGAACACCGGCCGTCGTCCCATCTCTCAGGAAGCAGGAACCCGCATCATGCGAAACAAGATCCTCCTCATCGGCGCCGTCGCCTTCGTCGCCTACGTCCTGGGCAGCCGGTCGGCGACCGTGCAGGTGAACAAGGGCGAGTCGGTCCGGCATCAGCTCGTGCGGATGTGGAACGACCCCAAGGCGAAGAAGGAACGAGCCAAGACCGCCAAGAAGGCGGCCAAGGCTGCGGAGAAGGCGCTCGACAAGGTTCGTCGCTGACATCCGTCCACCCACTTATCGTCGGTCGCGAAGAGCAACGGCGATAAGACCGCGGGAATCCTCCCGCAGTCAACGATCACCTCACGAAAGGAGCTCCTCATGGGACTCGACGACAAGATCAAGAACGCCGCTCAGGACATCGCCGGCAAGGCGAAGGAAGCGATCGGCAACGCGACCGACAACGACAAGCTCGTCGCCGAAGGCAAGGCCGACCAGGTCAAGGCCGACGCGAAGAAGGCCGGCGAGAACGTCAAGGACGCGTTCAAGAAGTAAGACCCCCGGCGCGGGCGGGTGGAGGGTGATTCACACCTCCACCCGCCCGTTGCTGTGCGCGCGGGGGTCGTCATGAGACGATGCCGGGGATGGATGCCGCCGCCGAAGCCGAACTGCGTGAGCTGCGTGCTCGCGCCTACGGCCCCCATGCCGACATCGCGACGGACCCGGCCGCACTGCGTCGCTTGCAGGAACTGGAGTCGTCCCGCGTCGCGGCATCCATACGGCGCGGGGGCGGCAGCACGACCGCGGGTGGCGGTCCGGGGGCCGCCCGCGACACCGGTGATCGCCGCGATTCCGGCGAGATCGCCGAGCTGCGCGTCGTGCTCCCCGCCGCCGACGAGTCACGGGCGAGCGATGACCTCATCGAGAGGCTGGATGACGACTCGTTCTGGGACGACTCCGACGCGGGCGATGAAGAGGCCGAGGAGACCGACTGGCGCGCGCGTCTCGTGCGCTGGCGAGCACCGCTGTGGGTGGCATCCGTCGTGGCGGCCGCGGCGCTGGCAGGCACGATGGCCTTCGCTCTCGCGTCGATAGCGCCGGTGTCGTCGTCTGCCGGAGCGCCCCAGATCGACACGCTCACCCTGTCGAGCGCGGGCGTGATCCCTCCCGGCTGGTTCGGTGCGGAGAAGGATGCCGAGTCCGCGGACTTCTACGGCCTGACGGTGTTCGTGACCCCGCTCTGGTCCTCGGAGTCGGGCGATCGCTCGGCCGAAGACCGTTGCATCAATGTGGTGAGCACCGACCAGCTGCCGGAATGGCGTGACTACAACGAGTCTTCCTGGGGGTTCGAAGGACAGATGTACTCGGACTGCGGCATGGGGGTGTTCCCGGCGACCGCCGAGGTGCCTCTCGGTGGATTCGCCCCCGACGAGCTGCGCGAACGCTACCCCTCGGGCACCACGCTGCAGTTCGTCCTCGACGGCGACAGCGTCGGGGTCTTCCTCGACTCGAGCGAGGAGTAGCGGGTCGGCCGCACCGGTGAGCCGCCGACGCGGTCTATCCGGCGTCTCCGCCGGTGCGGACGACCGAGACTCCGAGCTCTTCGATCCCTGTCGCCGTGGCATCGCTGAGGCCGGCATCCGTGACGATCATGTCGAGATCGGTGAGGTCGAGCACGCGGTAGCGGCCGAAGGTGCCGTACTTCGAGCTGCCGGCGACGAGCACCGTCTCGCTCGCGCTCTCGAGGGCCGCCGTCTTGGGGGCGATCTTCGATTCGGTCGGCGTGGTGACGCCTCGGCGCAGATCCCATGACGATGACGAGAGGAAGGCGATGTCGATCGACAGCTCGTGCAGGGTGAGGGCGGCCAGTCGACCGGTCGTCGACTGGTTGGCCTTCTCGACCCGCCCGCCGATCGCGATGATGTCCGCCGTGGGGTGGTCGAGGAATGCGGCGATGATCGCGAGGTCGTTCGTCACGACGGTCAGATCGCGGATGCTCTCGAGGTGGGGCCGCATCGCCTGGATCGTCGTGCCCGCATCGAGGTAGATCGTCATCGACTCGGTGACGAGTGATGCCGCATGGCGTGCCATCCCGTCCTTCTCGGCGACGTCCTGACGGGCCTTCTCGAAACGCGACGGCTCGGTCACCAGACGTGAGGCGATCTTGGCGCCCCCTGGCGTGGCCAGCACGCGGCCGGCCTCTTCGAGCACCGAGATGTCGCGGCGGATCGTCATGTGGCTGACACCGACGAGGTCTGTGAGCTGGCGATAGCTCAGCACCCCTTCGCGGCGGAGGTGCTTGACGATGAGCTCGCGTCGCTGCTCGGGAATGAGCGGCGTCGATGCGGCAGAGGCGGGCTTCGTCATGTCGTGGTCAGCCTAGCGAACGAGGGCGGCGCTCTCGGCCCAGGGAGTGCCCCACCGCGCGGCCAGTGCGGCGACGTCCTCTGCGGGAAGCAGGCGCCGGGGTTTGCCGTCGGTGAGCAGCGTGATGCGGCATGCCTCTTCGAGCTCGATCGCCGCCTCGATCGCGGCGTCCAGCGTGGTCGCGGAGACGATCTGCCCGTGGTTGGCGAGCAGCGCGCCATGGAACGCGTGCGGGAGCGCGAGCAGCTGTGCCGCGAGGTCGGGGTCGCCGGGCACGCGGAACGGGACGAGCGGGCTCTGCCCCACGCGCATGACGAAGTAGGGAGTCAGGGGCGGGATCGCGCTCGTCTCCGACCAGGGCTCGAGGCAGCTCGCCGCGACCGCGAACGGGGAGTGCAGGTGCACGACCGCCGTGTGGCCGACGTTCTTCTCGTAGAAGGCCAGATGAAGAGCGAGCTCCTTCGAGGGCTTCGCGCCGCGCACGAACGTGCCCTCGCGCGTGACGACCGCGATGTCGTCTTCCGAGAGGCGGCCGAGGTCGGTGCCCGTGCCCGTCATGTAGACCAGGTCGTCGGCGAGGATGCTGACGTTGCCGCTGCTTCCGGGGCTGATCCCCGCTGCCGCGACGCGGGCGCCCGCGGCGATCAGGTCGTCAATCGGTGAGGTCATCGAGCGCCCTCCAGGCGGTGGTGAACATGTCCTCGGAGCCGAAGTTCCCGGACTTGAGTGCGATGGTGAGGGGGCCGTGCGCGGCATCGGCGGCGCTCCAGCAGACGCCGGGCGCGATGCGAGGGCCGATGTGCAGACGCTGGATGCCGAGGTGCTGGACGACGGCTCCCGAGGTCTCGCCGCCCGCGACGATCACCTGGGTGACGCCGAGGCTCTCGACGGCGCGGGAGACGATCTCCGAGAGCACGTCCTCGATGAGCCCCGCGACGGTGTTGCCCGCGGACCCGCGGCGGATGTCGTCGAGCGAGCCGACCGAGTAGACGACGGGGATCTCGTCGGCGGCCAGGCCCTGCAGCCACGACACCGCCTCGGCGATGACGCTCTCGGGGTCTGTCGCGAGGGCTTCGATGTCGAGCTTGCGGGACGGCAGAGTCTCGGCTGCATGAGCGATCTGCGCGCGGGTCTTGGCCGAGGCGCTGCCGCACACGATCAGGCGTCGCCCTGGCACCGGCTCGATCTGCGAGAGCGTGCCGGGGCGTGGGCCGGTCATCCCGAGAGCCAGGCCCGCTCCTCCGCTCACCACGCGCCAGTCGGAGACGGCGGTGGCGATGGTCTCGAGGTCGGCGTCGGTGATCGCGTCCACCACGGTGTACCCCGCGGGTGACGACGCCAGCGCGCCGCGCAGTGCTGCCGGGCCCGCCCAGACGGTCGGGGCGGCGATCTCGTGGATCTCGCGGCCGGTCTGCGGGGCGAGGATGTCGCGGAGCCGCGACTGCGTCATCGGGGTGAGCGGGTGATGGCGCATGGGGGAGTGCTCGAGCAGCTCCTCGCCCACGAAGAGGTGACCGCGATAGACGGTGCGGCCGTTGTCGGGGAAGGACGGCACGACGATGGTGCGCTGTTCGCCGAGCTCGTCCATCACGGCGTCGAGGATCGGACCGATGTTGCCTTCGGGGGTGGAGTCGAAGGTCGAGCAGTACTTCACATAGAACTGCCGCGCATCGAGCGCTTCGAGGGCCGCGACGGCGCGCACGCTCTGGGCGACGGCAGTGGGGACGGGGGCGGTCCGCGTCTTCAGCGCCACGACGACGGCATCCGCATCGCCGAGGTTCTGAGGGTCGAGGGGAGAGTCCTCGATCGACACCACCGCACGGAAGCCGCGTTCGCGCAGGGCGATGGCGAGATCCGTCGCGCCGGTGAAGTCGTCTGCGACTGCGCCGATTTCGATCACGCGTCCTCCTCGGGTAGGTCACACCATTTGACCACGTGTTAATCCTTGTGAACAAATTTGATAATTCTGTACGACTGTGGAAAAGTGATCGACGCCCACGGGAGAACCCGCTCCCCGGGCATCGCACGACCGCACGGAACGTCCCGTGCAGAGGGGACCACCGATGACCCGCACTCCTGTTCGCGTCGCTCTCACCGGCGCACGCGGAGGCTTCGGCCGCACCTTCCTCGCCCAGCTCCGGTCGATCGACCGGATGACGGCGACGCAGCTCATCGACCCCGATGTCGACGGCGTGCGCACCCTCATCGCCGACCTCGGCGGTCTTCCCGACGCCGAACCGATCCCCGGTCACGATGACGTCCGCTGGGACGAGATCGATGTGCTCGTCGAGGCCTCCGGTCGCGTCGAGGCGGGCTACCGCTATGCCGCAGAGGCGATCAGCCGCGGCATCCACGTCGTGATGGTCAGCAAGGAGATCGAGAGCGTGGCGGGCGTCTCGCTCGCCAACGCGGCGCGGGAGCGCGGTGTCGGCTACCTCCCCGGAGACGGTGACCAGCCCGCCAACCTGCTGCGCCTGCTCGACTGGGTCGAGAAGGTCGGCCTGCACGTCGTGGCGCTCGGCAAGTCCGGAGAGTACGACCTCGTCTTCGACCCCGCCACCGGCATCCTCGACCAGCAGGGCGAGCGGATCGACGCGTCAGGTCTCGGCGATCACCTGTTCCTCGCGGACGACATCGACGAGACCCTCGCCGCACGCGCCGCGATCGTCGCCCCGCTCAAGCGCGCTGCCGCCGCCGACTCGTGCGAGATGGCCGTCGTCTCGCTCTACTCGGGTGCCACCGCCGACACCGAGCGGATGCACTACCCGGTCGCGCGTCCCAGTGAGCTGGCCGACATCTACGCCCGCCGCTCCGACGGCGGCCTGATCGGCACCGACCGCGCGGTCGACGTCTTCTCGGCACTGCGCCTGCCCGGTGAGACGAGCTTCGCCGGCGGCGTCTTCACGATCGTCACGACCGGAGACGATGAGGTCTGGGGCCTGCTCGCGGGCAAGGGGCACATCGTCTCGCGCTCGGGCGAGTACGCCTGCATCTACTGGCCGTACCACTTCATGGGCGTCGAGACGCCGCTCACGATCGACGCCGTGACGTCCGGCTCGACGCCGTTCGCCGAGCCGCGCCACCACACCGTGCTCGCCGCTCGGGCCTCCGAGGCGCTCGCCGCCGGAACGACGTTCGAGGTGCGAGGGCACCACCATGAGATCGCCGGCGTCCGCCCCGTGATCATCGACCGCGCCGATGCGCTCAGCGACACCGACGATGCGCTCACCGCCGCCTACTACCTGCTCTCCGGCGCGCGACTCGTGCGTGACGTCGCCGAGGGCGACCTCATCCGCATCTCCGACCTCGAGGGTGTCGCGGACGACGTGCGCGCCGCGTTCGTGGAGGGTGTGCGACTGTGACCCGCGAGGCCGCTCGCCGCATCCGCGAGGCGCGTCTCCCCGACGGATACGAGCTGCGGATCGTCGACGCGCATCACCACTTCTGGGATCTCGACGGCGACGGCCACTGGCCCTGGATCCAGGACGAGTACAACGAGGACTTCTTCCTCGGCGACTACACCGCCATGCGCCGTTCCTTCCTGCCGCGCCAGTACCTGGCGGCGACCGAGGGCTGGGATGTCATCGGCACCGTGCACTGCGAGGCCGAGCGCAGCCGCAGCGAGCAGGTCGAGGAGGACGACTTCCTCCAGGGGCTCAGTGACGCCACCGCCGGACGATTCCCGCTCGCCGCCGTCGCGCACGTCGGGTTCCTGCAGCACGATCGCGACGAGGTCCTGGACGCTCACGCGCAGCGCTCGATCGTCCGCGGCATCCGCTCGAAGCCCGTGATCGCCGCTCGCGCCGACGAGCGTGCGAACGGGGCGGGCACGCTCCACGACCCGGAGTGGGTCGAGGGGATCGCCGCCCTCGAGGCGCACGGATTCTCGTGGGATCTGCGGGTGCCCTACTACCACCTGGCCGAGGCGGCTGACGTGCTCGCCGACTTCCCCGACCTCCCCGTCGTGGTGAACCACTGCGGCCTGCCGCTCGACCGCTCCGCCGACGGACTGCGTGTGTGGCGCGACGGCATGGAGCGCCTCGCCGCGCTGCCCCGCACCGTCGTCAAGGTGTCGGAGCTCGGCCTGTACCGCAACCTCTGGGATCGCCCGTCGAACGAGGTCGTCGTCAGAGACACCCTCTCGATCTTCGGTGCCGACCGCGCGCTGTTCGCCTCGAACCTTCCGGTCGCGACGCTCACCGCTCCCGACTTCGACGAGGTCATGGACACGATCCTCGTCGGCGCCGCAGGACTCGACGCCGCAGGTCTCGACGCCCTGTTCCGCGGCACCGCTGCACGGGTCTACCGACTCGACCTCTCTTCACTTCCCTCCGCTTCACTCTCCAAGGACCACTGATGACCACCGTTGACCAGGGCACCGCCGCCCGCACCGCCCGCCCCACGAAGATCCGCTGGTGGGTCATCGTCGTGCTGTTCGTCTTCTACACGATCAACTGCATCGACCGGGCGTCGCTGTCGGTCGCCCTGCCCACGATCAGCGCTGAGTTCCTGCTCGAGCCTGCTGTGCAGGGCGTCATCCTCTCGGCGTTCTTCTGGACGTACTGCCTGTTCCAGATCCCCGGTGGAGCGGCCGCCGACAGGTTCGGACCGCGCAGGGTGATCGGCATCGCCGCCGTGATCTGGGGTTCGTTCACGGCCCTCGCGGGCCTTGCCGTGAACGCCGTGATGCTCGTGCTCAGCCGCCTCGGCCTCGGAGCCTTCGAGGCGCCGTACATGCCGTCGGCCAACAAGCTCGTCACCCGTTGGCTGCCGGCGAAGCACCGGTCCACCGGCGTCACGCTCATCGACTCCGGCGCTCCGCTCGGATCCGCCTTCGGCGCGCTCGTCGTCACCGGCCTGATCACGGCGACGGGCTCGTGGCGCTGGTCGTTCCTCATCATCGGCGTCGCGACGATCGTGATCGGCATCGGCGTGGCGCTGTTCATCCGCAACCACCCGTCGGAGCATCCGCTCGTCAACCGCGCCGAGGAGGAGCTGATCCGCTCGGGCGGCGTCGAGGAGCGCGTGGAGGAGGAACCGCCGGGCATGAGCAGGGCGACCGTCTTCTGGATGGTCGTCGGGCGCATCGGCTGGGCCATGGTCTTCTGGGGCCTGGTCACCTGGGGGCCGACGTACCTCTCACAGGCTCGGGGCCTCGACCTCGCGGCGATGGGATTCGCGACTTTCCTCATCTTCCTGTGCGGAGCCGTCGGTGAGATCCTCAGCGGCATCCTCGCCGACACCCTGCAGAAGCGGATGTCTCCGAACCGCGCCTTCAAGCTGCTTTTCGGAGGATCCGGTGCCCTCAGCCTGCTCGCGCTCGCCGCACTGCCGTTCGTGAGCGATGCCGCGACAGCGGTGACCCTGCTCTGCATCGGCGTGTTCTTCAACCTGTTCGGCGGCCTCTACTGGACGATCCCCGGTCGTCTGGCCAAGCCCGAGCGCGTCGGCGTCGTCGGCGGAGTGATGAACTTCGCCGGCACCTCGGCGGGCATCGTCGTGCCGATCGTCGCGGGTCTCCTCGTGCAGTTCACCGGCGGCTACACCGCGGTGCTCATCTACCTCGCCGTCTGCGCCGCGATCTATCTCGTCGGCTCGCTGTCGATCGACTTCGAGGGGCGTGGCGTGCGCAAGGCGGTCGCGCATGCCTGACCTCTACGACGGGCCGATCATCGACGCCCACCACCACGTGTGGGACCTCGGTCTCGGCCGTCATCCATGGCTGGCTCCGGGCGCGAGAGTCGCGCATCGGTACGGCGACTACGAGCCCATCAAGCGCGACTACCTGCCGGCCGACTATCTGCGGGACATCGCGGGGACGGGCGTCGTCGCCTCGGTCTACATGGAGGCCGAATGGGTGCCGGGCGACGGCATGGCCGAGGTGCTGACGATCGAGCGGTACCGCGAGGAGTCCGGCGTGCCCGGCTCGATGGTCGCTCAGGCCTGGCTCGACGCTCCGGATGCGGCCGAACGCCTGGCCGAGCTGGCCGCCATGCCCGCCGTGAAGAGCGTTCGGCACAAGCCGGGTGGGGCGACGTCGCATGCTGAGGCCGAAGCGGGCGTGCGCTCGCTGCTGAGCGACGACTCCTGGCGCGAGGGCTATGCGCGTCTCGCCGGGCACGGTCTGCACTTCGACCTGCAGACGCCGTGGTGGAACCTCGACGACGCGCACCGTCTCGCCGCCGACTTCCCCGAGACGACGATCGTGATCGATCACGCCGGCGTGCTCGCGTCACGCGACGACGAGACGGTCACGGCCTGGCGCGCTGCCCTCGGGCGGGTGGCCGAGGCGCCCAACGTCGTGATCAAGGCGTCGGGGCTCTGCGTCGCCGGAACGCCGTGGACCGTCGAGGCCAACCGCGGTCCGATCGAGGATCTCGTGCGGATCTTCGGTGCCGAGCGCGTCATGTTCGGCAGCAACTTCCCCGTCGACGGCATGTTCATCGACTTCCGTGGCCTGGTCGACGGCTACCGCGAGATCCTCTCCGCCTTCGACTCCGACGCCCAGCGTGCGGTCTTCCACGACACGGCGCAGCGCGTGTACGACCCCCGACCTCTCATCGACGCGATCTCCTGACACAGACCGATCCCTGACAACGACCAAGGACCCCCCATGAACGTCAACGACGACAAGCTCTTCCGGAAGGTGATGCTGCGCGTGCTCCCGCTCGCGATGCTCGGCTTCTTCCTCTCGTACCTCGACCGCGTGAACATCGGATACGCGCAGGCGACCATGAGCGCCGACCTCGGCTTCTCGAACGTCGTCTACGGCCTCGGCGCCGGGCTGTTCTTCATCGGATACTTTATCTTCGAGATCCCTTCGAACCTGATCCTCGCCAAGGTCGGCGCGCGCCGCTGGATCGCGCGCATCATGATCACGTGGGGCCTCATCTCGGGTCTCATGTTCATCGTCGACAGCGAGTGGATGTTCTACCTCCTGCGCTTCCTCCTGGGTGTCGCCGAGGCCGGGTTCATCCCCGGCATCCTCTTCTACATGGCGCACTGGTTCCCGGCCAGCCGTCGCGGACGCGCCTGGGGCATCTTCTACATCGCGCTCGCGTCGTCCGGTCTGATCGGCGGACCCGTCTCCGGATTCATCCTCAGTGGCATGGACGGCGTCTGGGGCCACGCGGGATGGCAGTGGCTTTTCGTGATCGAGGCGATCCCGACCGTGCTGCTCGGCATCGTCATCCTGTTCTGCCTGCAGGAGGACTACCGCACCGTCACGTGGCTCACCGAACCCGAGCGCGCGCGTCTCGGCACCCTGCTCGCCGCCGAGCGCGTCGACGAAGCCGAGACCCCGCTGCGCAAGGTCTTCACGAGCAAGCTGATCTGGCTGCTCACCGCGGTGTACTTCTCCTACAACTTCGCCCTCTACGGCATCAGCTTCTGGCTGCCGACCCTGATCGGCGACCTCGGCATCACCGACACCGTGCAGGTCGGGTTCCTCAGCGCCCTGCCGAGCCTCGCCGCGATCGTGTCGATGGTGACGTTCGGGTTCCTGTCGGACCGTGCAGGCGAGCGACGCAAGTTCATCGCCGCGGCATTCCTGCTCAGCGCCACCGGATTCGCGATCTGCATCATCGCGGGCACCGATCCGGTCTGGGGCATCATCGGACTCTGCCTCGCGAACGCCGGCGCCCTGTCGATCCCCGCCATCTTCTGGAGCTTCCAGACCTCGATGCTCGCGGGAACCGCTCTCGCCGGCGGTATCGCGCTGATCAACTCGACCGGAAACCTCGCCGGCTTCGCGGCGCCGTACCTGATCGGCTTCGTGAAGGACGCCACCGGAGTCGCGACGATCGCGCTGTACATCACGGGTGCCATCATGATCATCGGTGCGATCCTCACCATGACCGTGCGGCAGCATCGCGCGGTCAACACGGCCGAGGATCTCCCCTCGGAGCTCGTCTCGAAGTAGTCCCCCGCTGCTTTCCCCCGGGACCGGCGACGCCCCCGCACGCGACTGCGTGCGGGGGCTTCGCCGTACGGCCGACCGCTGATCAGCGTCGGATCGGCAACCCCAGACGAACGTCCGCGAGTTCTTCGAGCTGGTCCCACACGCTCTGCGCGAGTTCGGCCGAAGGAGTGTGGGTGCGGGGGAGCGGCTCGACCCGTACGGGCAGCCCGCGCAGCCGTCCGGCGGGCGCGTAGTACTCGCCGCCCTGTGCTGTGGGATCCGTGAGCGCGCGGACCGCCGCCCAGGCGGCGGTGTCTTTGCCCTGGGCCCAGGGCGTGTAGGGATTGCGCTGATACGGCGTCGTGGCATCGCGGATGCCGGCTCGCTCGGGGGTCTTGGCATCGACGCCCACTCCGGGCCGCACGACGAGCGAGGCGACCGGAAGGGCCGCGGCCCGCAGGCGGCGGTCGAGTTCGAACGCGAACACCTCGGTGATGGTCTTGGCCTTGGTGTACGCCGCGATGGCAGTACGCGGGGTCGCGCTCACGTCCTCCACCCCGAGCCGGAACTGCGACACGAATCCGGTCGACGTGTGCACGATGCGGCTCGCGACCCCCTCCGCCTCTCCGGTGGCGATCAAGGAGGGCAGGATGCCGGCGAGCAGCCGGACGTTCGAGATCACGTGAGTTCCGAGGATCGGGGGAAGACCGTCGGCCGTGGGCGCACCGCGCCAGCCGGTCATGGCGCCGCCGTTGAGGAGCACTCCGTCTACTCGGGGGAGCGCCCTCAGCTCGTCCGCCGCCCGAGACACGGAGTCGAGGGAGGAGAGGTCGATCACCACGCTCCGCACGGAGGCTCCGGGCACCTGGTCGCGGATGGATGCTTCGGCGAGGCGCAGCTTCGACTCGGACCGCGACGCGAGCACGACCTCGGCGCCGGAGGCGGCGATCTGCTCGGCAGCGAAGTAGCCGATGCCCGCGGTCGCGCCCGTGACGACGATCGTGCGTCCGGTCCGGTCGGGAAGACGGTCGGGATTCCAGTTCACTTCTGCCTTCGTTCTCTAAGCGGATTTCTTATCCGGTTAGACCGTAGCATAAACGGAATGTCTATCCGTTTGCGCTGCTAGGATCGGAGGATGGCGCAGATACGGGCGGATGCGGCGCGCAGCCGAGCGCGGATCCTCGACGCCGCGCGCGCTCGGCCGTCGGGGGGTCTGCGCCTGAACGACGTCGCGCGCGATGCCGGGCTCGGCGTCGGCACGGTGTACCGCCACTTCCCGTCGGTGCATGCGCTCACCGAGGCGCTCGCGGTCGAGACGCTGGAGCGCATGGTCAAGATCGCCCGTGCGGCGGCCGAGCATCCGGACACCGAAAGCGCTCTGGCCACCTTTCTCGGCGAAGCGCTGGCGCTGCAGCTGCAGGATGGCGGCCTTCAGGCCGTGCTGCTCTCACCCGACGACGAAGAGGAGTCTGTGCGTGCGATGAAGCGTGAGATCTTCGTCGCGTTCGACGAGGTGCTTCAGCGTGCGCGCGACGCGAAGCTCGTGCGCGCGGACCTCTCGATCGGGCAGATCGAGCGGCTCGTGTGCGGTGTCGAGCATGCCGTGCGCATCGGGGAGCCCAGCGACCGGCACCTGTTCCTCGGCATCCTCCTGGCGGGCATCCGCCCGGCAGCGTCATCGTCGGCTCCAGCGTGACCGCGTCGGCTACCGCGGCTCATCGGTACTCCTCCCCTCCGATCCCGATCGCACCCACTGCTTTGCTCGCGGTGGCCGCGCTGCTTCTCACCTCCTGTTCTGCGCCCGAGTCGGCCGACGCGCTGGTTCGGGTCGATCAGACCGGGTACATCGTGGGGGAGTCGAAGACTGCCTACGCGATGGGTGATGCGGGGGCGCTGGACGGCGCCGGGTATCGCGTCGTCGACTCGAGCGGTGACGTGATGCTCGAGGGTGAGTTGGGTGATGCGAGCACGCCGTGGAATGACGAGTACGACGCCGTGCGCCCGATCGATCTCACCGATCTCGACGATGTCGGCGACTACCGCATCGAACTCACCGGGGGCGTCGAGGGGCGTTCGCCGGAGTTCGTCATCGGTTCGGGAGATGACGTGCTGCGCCCGCTCGCCGACCTGACGCTGACGTTCTTCCAGGCCCAGCGCGACGGTGCCGATGTGATCCCCGAGGTCATGGACCGCAAGCCGTCTCACCTTCTGGACGCCGCGGCGACGGTCTACGAGACACCGACCTACGAAGACGGCGGCCAGACACTCGTCGGCGAGCTCGTGCCGTCCGGCCTCCCTCCCTGGGATGTCTCCGGCGGCTGGTTCGACGCCGGTGACTTCCTGAAGTTCACCGGGACGACCGCTTACGCCTCGACGGCGATGATCGTGGCCGAACGCGACGGTGCGACGGCATCCGATGATCTGGCCGCGGAGATCGAGCTCGGACTCGCGTGGCTCGACCGGATGTGGGACGACGAGACGCAGACCCTCGGCCTGCAGGTCGGCATCGGCAACGGCAACGACGCCGTGCGCACCGATCACGACGTCTGGCGTCTGCCGGAAGACGACGATGCGAACGCCGCACCCCAGGATGATCCCGACTACACGATCTCCCACCGACCGATCTTCCTCGCGGGCGAGGCCGGGTCCAGCATCCAGCCCTCCGTCGCCGGGCGCGTCGCCGCCGCCTTCGCCCTCGCATCCCAGCGCGCAGTCTCCCAGGGCGACGAGGAGGCGGCGACGACCTGGCTCACGAAGGCCGCCGACATCTACGCCCTCGCAGACACCGAGCCCGCGGCGAACGCCACGGCGGTACCTGCCGAGTTCTATCCGGAGGACTCGTGGCAGGACGACCTCGAGCTCGCCACGGTCGAGCTCGCGATCGCGGCAGACGCGATAGGCGACGATCGTGCGCGTGGGTGGCTGGACGACTCCGCCGCGTGGGCGACGGCGTACATCGACTCCGATGTGCGGGGCACCCTCGGTGTCGGCGATGTCAGTGCGCTCGCCCATGCGGAGCTCGCCGCACAGGATGAGGCCGTGGCGCCGTTGCTGATCGACGACCTGCGCCGTCAGCTCGACTCGGGCGTCGACGCCGCAGCGAGCGATCCGTTCGGTGCCGGTGTGAGTCTGGTCGAGTTCGATTCGGTGCCGTTCGCGTTCGGGCTGATCGCGACCGCGGGGTACTACGAACGGGTGACGGGCGACGACGGTTATCGCGAGTTCGCCGAGCAGCAGCGAGCCTGGGTCTTCGGCGCGAACGCTTGGGGGAGCAGCTTCATGATCGGCGCGGGCGACACCTACCCGCAGTGTCCCGAGCATCAGGTGGCGAATCTCGCGGACGCGGGCCCGCTTCTCGGCGCGGTCGTGAACGGTCCGAACGCGGCCGAGCAGCTGGACGAGCTCAACAGATTCGCGACGATGGTGCCGTGCGCATCGGATGCCGCCGACGGTGCCGAGTGGGCGCAGTTCGACGGTCGAGGCTCGCGCTATCTCGACGATGTCGGGGCCTGGCAGACCGTCGAACCGGCGATCGACTTCACCGCGACGGCACTGCTCGGACTGTCGGCGAGCCTGCTTCGCTGAGACGGACGCTCAGCGTCCAGGCACACCCGCCAGTGCACCCACGCGCGGAACCGCCGCATACCCCGGCCGCGTGAACCACGAGGGCAGCGCTCGCCGCAGGTGACTCGGCCCGGTCGCCGTGGCGTCCTCCGCGAGCAGCAGCGTCGTCCATTCGATGTCTCCGCGCCAGAACCGGGTCAGGGCGCGCAGCGAGCAGCGCACCTCGATCGCGACCTCGTAGCCGGGGTCGGCGTCGCACACGTCGGCATCCCCGTCGTGGATGACCAGCCACCACCGGCGTCGCGCCGGACTCGCGTCGGTGAAGTGCAGTGCGATCACCGTGCGCGCATCCGGAACGGTCTCATGGTCGATGTTGCGGTGCATGTCCCACAGCAGCAGCTTGGGGTCGAGATCGGCGTCGCCGAGTTCGCCGATCCACCGCACGCCCCACGCGGAGAGCTGCTCGACGACCGGCCGCAGCTCGGCGCCCGCCGGGGTGAGCACGTAGCGCACGTCGGCGCCGTGGGCGATGCGCTCGATCAGACCCGCACGCTGCAGCTGGTCGAGCCGATGCGACAGCAGGGTGGGCGACATTCGGGGGAGGCCCCGGCGCAGGTCGTTGAAGTGCTCGGTGCCGAGCAGCAGCTCGCGTAAGAGGAGCATCGTCCAGCGCTCGTCCAGCAGCTCCATCGCCTTGGCGACGGGGCAGAACTGGTAGTACGGGGCGCCCACGAGCCTCACGATAGACCCGGTACAGATCCGATACTAGAGCGGTCTGTGCGGGCTTCGTAGCGTGAGGATCACAAGGCAGAGGAGCCCATCATGAACAGCACGACAGACCTTCAGACCGATGCGGATCGCGCGTTGAAGGCGAAGCACAGGATCGTCTGGGCGCTCGGCGACTACGCCGCCGTCGCGCGCGAGGTGATCCCCGAACTCGGCAGGGTTCTCGTCGCCGAGAGCGGCGTCGGACCCGGCGATCGGGTGCTCGATGTCGCCGCCGGCACGGGCAACGCGTCGATCGAGGCGGCGCGTGCCGGAGCAGCCGTCATCGCCAGCGACCTCACGCCCGAACTGCTCGAGATCGGGCGCGCCGATGCTGCACGGCAGGGAATCGACCTCACGTTCGAGGAGGCGGATGCCGAGGCGCTGCCCTACGCCGACGACTCGTTCGACGTTGTGCTCTCGTGCGTGGGCGTCATGTTCGCGCCGCACCACGAGGTCGCAGCGCGCGAACTCACGCGGGCCGTGCGCCCCGGCGGCCGGCTGGCTCTGATCAACTGGACGCCCGAGGGTTTCATCGGCCAGCTGTTCGCCACGCTGAAGCGCTTCGTCCCCGCACCTCCCGCAGGCGTCCAGCCGCCGCCGCTCTGGGGCGGAGAGGACCACGTGCGCGAGCTGCTCGGAGCCCGCGTCACCGATCTGACGATGGAGCGCCGCCGGTTGTCGGTCGACAGGTTCGCGTCCGGCGCGGAGTTCCGGGACTTCTTCCGGGACTTCTACGGGCCCACGGCTGCGGCCTATCGAGGGATCGGCGACGATCACGAGCGGCGCGGCGAGCTGGACGATGCCCTGGCCACGCTCGGCGACCGCCACCTCGAGAGCGGCGCGATGGACTGGGAGTATCTGCTGGTGACCGCGACCGTGAAGTGAGCGCCGCGCCGGGTTCGAGCCCGGTGCGTCAGCCGAGCGGGTGGTCCGCCAGCTTGCGGACGACGCCGCCCTCGACCAGCCGGTGCGCCGCGGTGTGCGGCTTGCGCGCCGCCTGGTCGACGACTCCGGTGCCGAACTCCTGGGCGAGGTCGAGGCGCGGGTAGGCGTCGAGCACCTCGCGGATGAAGGATGCGGGAAGCGCATCGGGCCGCGCGCCGGAGATGTCGAGACCCGTCGCGATCTCGAGCAGGTATCCCTCGACGTCGAGGTCGGGGTCGACAGCCGGCCAGTTGTGCCGCACGATCACCTCGAGCGCGCGCTGGCCACGGTGCTCGTCCCATCCGGCGCCCCGGGTGAGCGCGACGGCCACGTGCCCTCCGGACTCCTCATATGAGCGGAAGACGTTGTCGAACTCGGGCACCAGGCCGATGTCGTGCAGCACGGCGGCGACGTAGAGGAGTTCGTGGTCGATGTCCGAGCGACCCTCGACGATCGCGAACGCCTCGGCCCACAGCCATGACCGCAGCACGTGATTCAGCAGGGTCGGGGAGTGGTACTGCGTGGCGAGCGACAGAGCGGCGCGAGCCGCTGCCGAGCTCGGTGCGTCGAATGAGGCCAGTGTCAGGTGGTCGGGCGTCGCATTCTCACTCATGCCGGTCAGCGTATCGCTGCGCCCGCTCACGGCGAGAACGTCGGATGACACAATGACGGAATGCAGCTGCACACGGCGACCTCCGGCTCAGGTGAGCACCATGTCGGACTGATCCACGGGCTCGGCGCCGACGGCACGACGTGGAAACCACTGATCGACCTGATGCTCACCACGGGCCGGTACACCGTGACGACCGTCGATCTCCGGGGGCACGGGCGCAGCGACCGGGCGTCGTCGTACACGCTGGGCGAACTCGCCGATGATGTCGTGGAGTCGCTGCCGCAGGGCCTGCACAGCGTCGTCGGGCACTCGCTGGGCGGCGCCGTGCTCGTCCGTGCAGTCGAACGGCTCCGCCCTGCGCGTGCGATCTACCTCGACCCCGGTTTCGGCCTGGCGCTCCCCACCACCGGTCTGGCGGGGCGCGCCTTCTGGGCGGTTCCCGCGCTCACCCTGGGCGTCGTCGGTCTTCGCCAGTCACGCCGCAGTGCCGCCCAGCGAGCCGCGTACCCCGAGAGCATCCGGGCGTCGATGGCGCGCAGTCAGAAGCTGTTCGACTCGAAGATGGCGATCGGTGTGTTCCGGGAGATCGCGTTCCACCCGGTCGCGATCGCAGCTCCCGCGGTGCCGTCGACGATCGTGCTCTCCGACGAGTCGCCGGCCGTGCTGTCCGACGCGATGGCGGCCGGACTCGAGCACGACGGGTGGGAAACCCGCCGGATCTCCGGCATCCACCACGACATGCACCTGGAAGACCCTGAGCGGGTGCTCGGAGTCCTCGCAGACGTGCTCTGAGACGCGGGCTCGCTAACTCGTCGCGATGCGGCCGACCCGCGGAGCGCAGGGGGCCGCGGTCGGATGCGGGCGGCTCGTCCGCCTGGTCTTGAGGTGTCAGGCCCGCGACTTCTCCGCCTGCGCGAGCACGCGCTGCAACGGCTGGTAGTGCTCGATGACAGCCGCACGGTAGGCGTCGACATCACCGGCGCGCACCGCCGCGAGCATGTCACCATGCGCGACCGCTGTCTGATGGATGTCCTCCGGCTGAGCGATGTCGAGCTGGGGCAGCACCGCCGTGTGCACGTCCCAGAAGGCGCCGACGAGCTGACCGACGAGCCGATTGCCGATCGCCTCGAAGAGCTTGGTGTGGAAGAGTCGGTCGGCTTCGAGGAAGTGCTCGCCTCTGCTCGCCTTGTCGACCATCTCGGCGACGAGTTCGTCGAGTTCTCCGTCGGAATCGACCTGGGCGGCCGCGACGACGCGCTCCGCCATGGAGAGATCGAGAGCCAGTCGTACCTCGACGACCTCGCGCAGCGACTGCAGAGATCCTTCGGGGGACAGGACTCCTCGGAAGACCAGGGCCTCGACCATCGGATCCAGCGACATCGAGCCGACGTAGGTGCCGTGGCCGTGCCGGACATCGACGATGTCGAGCGTCGACAGGGTGCGGATCGCCTCCCTGACCGAAGAGCGCGACACGTCGAGCTCTTCGCAGAGCTCGGCCTCGGTCGGAAGGGGTGCTCCGGGGGTGAGCCCGCGGGCGATGATGAGCTGCTTGATCTGATCCGCCGTCGTCGAGCGCCGCATCCGCGATGCCCTACTCGTGGTGGACTTCATCTGGTCTCCCTCTCGTCCCGACTGAAACGCTCCGATCATCTCACTCTTGTGATCTGGTCGAACCTGTGTTTAGAGTACATCAGACATCAGATGTCCTCAAGATGTCCCCCATCACCCTGGAGCACACATGAACCGACACATCACCCGCCGTCGCGCGGGTCGATTCGCGATGGTGATCGCCGGCACCGTCGCCGCCTCCCTCGCCCTCGCCGGCTGCGGCGGCGCCTCAGCCGGTCCCGACAAGGGCGCGGCGGCTGCCGAGGTCGACCCTGACGCGATCATCGAAGCGGGAATCTCGTACACGCTGAACGGCAGCTTCGACCCGATGGTCGCCTCCGGCGCCGTCACGGTGTCTGCGAACTGGCACGTCTTCGAGGGGCTCGTCGATCTCGACCCCGTGACGCAGAAGGCGGAGCCCGCGCTCGCCGCCGAGATGCCGACGAAGGTCGACGACACGACCTACGAGATCGATCTGCGGGAGGGCGCGACGTTCCACAACGGCGATCCCGTCACCGCGGAGGATGTCGTCTTCAGCTACGAGCGGGTGCTGAACCCCGACAACAACTCGCTGTTCCGCACCTTCATCGACTTCGTCGACACCGTGACCGCGGTCGACGAGGACACCGTGCGGATCACGACCGACTACCCGTTCTCGCTGATCGAGTCGCGCCTCGGCGTCGTGAAGATCGTGCCCGAGTCCGTGGTCGAGGCCGACCCTGAGGGCTTCGGCGCCAACCCGGTCGGCTCAGGACCGTACTCCCTGGTATCGGCCGTGCCCGAGGACAAGATCGTCTTCGAGAGGTACGACGACTACAACGGGCCGCACCCGGCACTCGCGGCGGGCATGAACTGGAACCTGCTGTCCGACGCCTCCGCTCGAGTCACGGCGATGTCGACCGGCACCATCCAGGCGATGGAGGACGTGCCCTACATCGACGTCGACTCCCTGGCATCCGCCGCCGACGTCGAGAGCGTGCAGTCCTTCGGGTTGCTGTTCATGATGTTCAACACGAAGGCAGCGCCGTTCGACGACGTCCGCGTGCGTCAGGCGATGCACTACGCCCTCGACATGGACAAGATCATCGAGACCGGCATGCTCGGCAACGCGACGCCCGCCACGTCGTTCCTGCCCGAGACGTACCCGAACTACAACGAGGCCTCGACGGTCTACAGCTACGACCCCGAGAAGGCCGAGGAGCTGCTGGCCGAGGCGGGCGTCGACGACCTGTCGATCACGCTGCTCACCACCGACACCGGCTGGGTGAAGGAGGTCGCACCGCTGATCAAGGAATCGCTCGACGCCATCGGCATCGACACGACTCTCGACATCGGGCAGTCGGCTGCGATGTACGAGAAGGTCGACTCCGGCGACTACACGGTCGCGATCGCGCCGGGAGACCCGTCGGTCTTCGGCGTCGACCCCGACCTGCTGATGAACTGGTGGTACGGCGAGAACGTCTGGACCCAGACCCGCACCAACTGGGCCGACTCGCCCGAGTACGCCGAACTGCGCACGCTCCTCGACGACGCCGTGCAGCAGCAGGGCGACGAGCAGCAGGCCACGTGGGACAAGGCGTACGACCTGCTCTCCGACCAGGCAGTGCTCTATCCGCTGTTCCACCGCAAGCTCCCCACCGCGTGGAGCAGCCAGGAGCTGATCGGCTTCGCTCCCGTCCCCACCACCGGCCTGTCGTTCCTCGACGTCGGCGTGGCGGCGAAGTAGCCCCGGTCTCCACGGCGGGGATGCGTACCCGAGCGCATCCCCGCCACACCTCCCCGAACCTGGAAGGAGCGGCACGTGTCCAACACGCTCCGCCTCATCGGACGGCGGCTTCTGCAGCTGCCGTTCATGATCCTCGGCATCACGTTCCTCGTCTTCTTCGTGATGTCGTTCTCGCCCGTCGACCCCGCGCGCACTGCGCTCGGAGAGACCGCGTCCCCGGAGGCGCTCGAGGCGTACCGAGAGCAGTACGGCCTCGATCAGCCGCTGCTCGTGCGCTACTTCACCTTCCTGATCGGGCTGCTGCAGGGCAACCTCGGCACATACTCGGCACGGAGTCTTCCGGTGATCGACGAGGTCGTCCGCGCCTTCCCCGTCACGCTGGCGCTGACTTTCCTCGGCCTTCTCATCGCCGTCATCGTCGCCTTCGCGATCGGCGTCCTCGCCGCCGTCTACCGCGACCGCTGGCCCGACCAGCTCATCCGCATCATCGGGGTCGCGTCGCTGTCGACGCCCTCGTTCTGGTTGGCGATCCTGCTCATCCAGCTCTTCACGCTCGGGCTGAACGTGCTCCCCGCATCCGGGCCACTCCCGGACTTCTGGGAGGACCCGTCAGGGTGGCTCGCCCGCATGGCGCTGCCGGCCATCGCTCTCGCCGTTCCCGTGATCGGTCAGCTGTCCCGAGTCGTGCGCACCTCGATGGTCGAGGAGCTCGACCGTGACTACGTGCGCACCGCCCTCGGCGCGGGCATCCCGCGAACCGTCGTCGTCGGCCGCAACGTGCTGCGCAACGCACTGATCACGCCCGTGACCGTGCTCGGTCTGCGCATCGGCTACCTCATCGGCGGGGCGGTCGTGATCGAGATCATCTTCGCGATCCCCGGCATGGGCACGCTGATCCTCAACGGCGTGACCAACAACGAACCCAATCTCGTGCAGGGCGTGACTCTCGCAGTGTCACTGGCCTTCGTGGTGATCAACATCATCGTCGACCTCTTGTACGTGCTCATCAATCCCCGAATCCGGGCGGTGTGACATGCGACGCAAACTGACTCAACGACTCTCGCTTCCGGGCCTCCGCCTGGGCGGCCTGTCCGTCGGCTCCCTGATCTGCATCGTGGTGCTGGCGATCATCGCCATCGCCGCGATCGCCGCACCCCTGGTCGCGCCGTTCGACCCGTTGGCCTCCGGCTCCCCGGTGCAGCCGCCGAGCGCCGAGCACTGGTTCGGCACCGACCGCCAGGGTCGAGACATCTTCTCCCGACTGGTCTACGGCGCCAGGTACTCGTTGGTGATCGGGCTCGGCGCGACGTTGGTCGCCCTGGCCGCCGCATGCGTGTTCGGCACCATCGCCGCGACCGCCCCCCGGTGGATCTCCGAGACGCTCATGCGGGTGATGGACGTCGTGATGTCCTTCCCCGGCATCGCGCTCGCCGCGGTGTTCGTGGCGGTGTTCGGCAAATCGCTGCCGGTGCTCGTCCTGACGATCGCGTTCCTCTATGTGCCGCAGCTCACCCGCATCATCCGCGCGAACATCCTCGACCAGTACGGCGAGGACTACGTCTCCGCCGTGCGCGTCATGGGGGCGGGCACTCCGCGGATCATCGCCAAGCACGTCGCACGCAACGCGATGGCCCCGGTGCTCGTCTTCGCGACCGTGCTCGTCGCCGACGCGATCGTCTTCGAGGCGTCGCTGTCGTTCCTGCAGGCCGGCGTGCCCGACCCCGAGCCCTCGTGGGGCAACGTGATCGCCGCCGGGCGCAACCTGCTGATGAGCGGGGCGTGGTGGGCGACCTTCTTCCCCGGCATCCTCATCATGATCACGGTGCTGTGCCTCAACATCCTCTCCGAGGGGATGACCGACGCGATGGTGTCGCCGCGTGCACGCAAGATCAGCGCGGATGCCGCGAACACCGAGGAGTCGACCCACGAGCTCGAAGAGGCGGCCGCCGGCCCCGACGACACGAATGTGATCGTCACGGTCGACACCGCCGTCAACCTCTCGGTTCCGAGCGGGGTGCCCGACGTGCTGGTGCCCGTCGCTCCCGCAGTGCCTCTCGCCGACCGCCTCGCCGATCTGCGTCAGCGCGAGCTCGCGCGTACCGATCGTCTCGTCTACTCGGGCGACGACACCCCGCTGCTCGACGTGCAGGACCTCTGCATCTCGTTCCCGCGGCACGGTGACGTCGACGTGGTCGACCATGTCAGCTTCACGGTGCGCCCCGGCGAGACCATGGCGCTGGTCGGCGAATCGGGGTGCGGCAAGTCGATCACGTCGCTGGCGATCATGGGCCTGCTCGACCCGAAGGCCGACATCCGCGGACGGATCCTCTTCGACGGGCAGGATCTGCTGCAGATGGACCCGAAGCGGCGCAACGCGCTCCGCGGTCATGACATCGCGATGATCTACCAGGATGCGCTGAGCTCGCTGAACCCGGCGATGCTCATCCGCTCGCAGATGAAGCAGCTCACCTCCCGCGGCGGCACCCGCACGGCGGAGGACCTGCTCGAGCTGGTCGGTCTCGACCCCGCTCGCACACTCGCCTCGTACCCGCACGAGCTGTCGGGAGGTCAGCGGCAGCGCGTGCTGATCGCGATGGCCCTCACCCGTGACCCGCGACTGGTGATCGCCGACGAGCCGACCACCGCTCTCGACGTCACCGTGCAGGCGCAGGTCGTCGAGCTGCTGATGCGGCTGCAGCGCGAGCTCGGCTTCGCCCTCGTCTTCGTGTCGCACGACCTCGCTCTGGTCGCCGAGCTCACTCACCGCATCACGGTGATGTACGCGGGGCAGGTCGTCGAGCAGGGCACGACCAGGGAGATCCTGACCCAGCCGGTGCACGAGTACACGCAGGGTCTTCTCGGCGCTGTGCTCTCGATCGAGGCGGGTTCCGACAGGCTCCACCAGGTCGCCGGCGTCGTCCCCTCGCCGCGCGACTTCCCCGCGGGCGACCGTTTCGCTCCTCGTTCGTCCGACCCGGCTCGCTATGCGGGGGCCGTGCCTGTGCGTCGTCGGATCCGAGGAACCGAGCACTACTACTCGGCGCATCCCGACGATGCGCCCATCGACGCGATCGGAGCAGGACGATGAGCGACACCGTCATCGAGCTCGAGGACGTTCACGTCCGTTACAAGACGCGTGCGTCATCGCTGTTCACCCCGAAGTACGTCGACGCCCTCGCCGGTGTCTCGCTCACCGTGAAGCGTGGGCAGACGCTGGGGATCGTGGGGGAGTCGGGCTCGGGCAAGTCCACGTCCGCCAAGGTGCTGGTCGGACTCGAGAAGCCGACCAGCGGCCGGGTCGTGTTCGACGGCGAGACCGTGACATCGTTCACGCCGGCGGTGCGCCGACGCCTCGGTCGGATCCTGTCGGTGGTCTTCCAGGATCCTGCGACGGCGCTGAACGCCCGGATGACCGTGCGCGATGCGCTGCTGGATCCGATGCAGGTGCACCGGCTGGGAACCCCCGCCAGCCGCGACCGCAAGGTGCGCGACCTGATCGGACTCGTCGGGCTGCCTGCATCGGCACTCGAGGCCCTGCCCAGCCAGCTCTCGGGGGGTCAGCGTCAGCGTGTCGCGATCGCCAGGGCGCTGGTGCTCGATCCGCAGGTCATCGTCGCCGACGAACCCACCTCGGCGCTCGATGTCTCGGTGCGGGCGCAGATCCTCAACCTGCTCACCGACCTCAAGGAGCAGCTCGGCCTGGGCATGGTCTTCATCTCGCACGACATCCAGACCGTCCGCTACCTCTCCGACGAGATCGCCGTGATGAACCGGGGGAGGGTCGTCGAGTTCGGCGACGCTGCCCGCGTGTTCGAGGCGCCCTCCGACGACTACACCAGAACGCTGCTGGGCGCTGCGCCCTCGCTGCTCGAACCGACCAACTGAAACGACCGGAACACAATGACTGCTGCATCCTCCTCCGCCACCTTCACCGGTGTCATCCCGCCCGTCGCCACCCCGCTGCTGCCCGACGGCACGATCGACCACGTCTCGCTCGAGCGGCTCGTCGAGCGGCTCATCGCCGAGGGCGTCTCGGGGCTCTTCGCGCTCGGGTCGACGGGTGAGACCGCCTACTTCACCGATGATCAGCGCGTCGAGCTGCTCACCACGATCGTCAGGGTGAGCGGCGGTCGGGTGCCGATCATCGCCGGTGCGATCGAGCTGACTGCTCCTCGCATCATCGAGACCGCACGGCGTCTGGTGGCAGCCGGCGCACAGGCGATCGTCACGACGGCACCGCTCTACACGCTCAACTCGGCCGTCGAGGTCGCCGATCACTTCCGAGCGATCGCCGCCGCGATCGACGTGCCGCTGTGGGCGTACGACGTGCCGGTCCGCGTGCACTCCAAGCTCGGCATCGACCTGCTCGTGCAGCTCGGGAAGGAAGGCGTCATCCATGGCGTGAAGGACTCGTCGGGTGACGACGTCTCGTTCCGCCGTCTGATCGCGGCCAACGTCGCGGCCGGTCGGCCGCTCCAGCTGCTCACCGGACACGAGCTCGTGGTCGACGCCATGGCTCTCGCCGGAGCCGACGGAGTGGTTCCCGGCTTCGCGAACGTCGAGGCCGAGGGGTACGTCAGGCTGTGGGCTGCCACACAGCGCGGCGACTGGACCGAGGCGCGCACCGAGCAGGAGCGCATCAACCGCGCATTCGACATCGTCTTCGAGCCGCAGGGACTCTCGGGCGACGCGACCGGTGTCGGCGCGTTCAAGGCGGCCATGCACGCCCGAGGCATCATCGATCACGCGACGATGGCCCACACCGTGCAGTCGCTCGACGGCGACACCGTCTCGCGCATCCGTCACATCCTGTCCGAGCAGGGGATGCTTCCGGTCGCCGTCTCCTGATGGCCGCCCGTCCCGTGCATGCACCGCCGCGCGAGGTCGTCCTGGCCGTCGACATCGGCGGAACCAAGACGGCGGCGGCTCTCGTCGATCGTGACGGTGCGCTGCTGCGCACCGAGACGGCGCCGACGAGGGCCGCGGAAGGACCGGTGGCCGTCGTCTCGACCGTCGCGGGACTCGCGCGGAGACTCCTCGCCGGGATGCCGGTGCTGCTCGCCGGCGTCGGAATCGGCACGGCCGGCGTCGTGAACGTCTCGACCGGCACGATCGTCTCGGCGACCGATACCTTCGCCGACTGGCCCGGCACACCCGTCGCCCAGCTCGTGCGAGAGGCGTTGGGTGATCTGCTGGCGCCAGATGCCCCGGTCGTCGTGCAGAACGACGTCGACGCGCACGCCGAGGGAGAGCACCGGCACGGAGCGGCGGCCGGTGCCGCGAGCGTGCTCGTCGTCGCCGTGGGCACCGGTGTGGGTGCGGGGCTCATCCTCGACGGCAACGCCGTCCGGGGAGCCCATCACGTCGCGGGCGAGATCGCCCACCTGCCGACTCCGGGCGCCGAGCACCTGCGCTGCCCCTGCGGGCGCAGGGGCCACCTCGAGGCCATCGGCTCGGGAATCGGCCTGCACGCGCACTTCCGTTGGCTCGGCGGAGACCCGCTCATCGCCGATGCCCGCGGCGTCGCGGCCGCTGCCGCCGACGGCGACCCGATCGCCCAGCGAGCCGTCAGCGAATCGGCCGCCGCCGTCGGGCGTGCGCTCGCCGGCGCCGCCACGATCCTCGACCCGGAGCGCATCGTGATCACCGGGGGAGTGCCGAAGATCGGCGACGCCTGGTGGAAGCCGATGCAGCGCGCCTTCGTCGCCGACGCCATCGATGCGCTGCAGTCCACCCCGATCCTGCCGGGCGTGCTCGGCGACGACGCTCCGCTGCGGGGCGCAGCAGCATCCGCCTGGAGGGCGATATGACATCCACAGACATCCTCGACGAGCTTCGTGGCGGCCTCGTCGTCTCGTGTCAGGCCTACCCCGGTGAGGCGATGCGCGACTCTCGCACCATGGCGCAGATCGCACAGGCGGCGGTGGTCGGCGGAGCCGCCGGCATCCGGGTGCAGGGCATCGACGACATCAGAGCGGTCGCGGGCATGACCGTGCCGGTGATCGGGCTGTGGAAGGACGGTGATTCCGACGTCTTCATCACACCGACGCTCGAGCACGCGACAGCGGTCGCCGATGCGGGTGCGGACATCGTCGCCATCGACGGGACCCGCAGGCCGCGGCCCGACGGGAGGACCTTCGCCGAGACGGTCGCGGCGCTCCGAGAGCACACGGATGCACTGATCATGGCCGATTGCGGCTCGCTCGAGGATGCCCTCGCGGCAGAGCGGGCCGGAGTCGACATCCTGGGCACGACGCTATCGGGGTACACGTCCGAGCGCCCGAAGACCGAGGGGCCCGATCTCGAGCTGATCGCGCTGATCGCGGCACGCTGCACGACTCCGATCATGGCGGAGGGGCGGATCCACTCGCCTGCTCAGGCAACGGCCGCAGCTGCCGCAGGAGCGTTCGCGGTGTGCGTCGGCACCGCCATCACCCACCCCGCGACCATCACATCGTGGTTCGTCGCCGCTCTGACCGAGGAGAACTGATGGACGTCGTCATCGCACGCGAACGCGAACTGGGCGAGATCGTCGCCGACGAGATCGCGACGCTGATCGACGCGCGCCCGGATGCGGTGCTCGGCCTCGCGACGGGGTCGAGCCCACTGCGCATCTACGACGCGGTCGCTCAGCGTGTCAGGGACGGCGAGCTCACACTCGCTCGCGCCCGCGGCTTCATGCTCGACGAGTACGTCGGACTGCCGCCAGGTCACCCCTGCCGGTACAGCACGGTGATCGACGAGGACTTCGTCTCGCGTGTGGACTTCGCTCCCGGCGCGGTGCGCGGACCGGACGGGGACGCCGCCGACCTGACCAGGGCCTGTGCCGACTATGAGGACTCGATACGCGAAGCGGGTGGTGTCGACCTGCAGATCCTGGGCATCGGCACCGACGGGCACATCGCCTTCAACGAGCCCGGTTCGTCGCTGGCGTCGAGGACCCGCGTGAAGACGCTCACCGCGCAGACACGCACGGACAACGCCCGGTTCTTCGGCGGTGACATCGACGCGGTTCCGTACCACTGCCTCACACAGGGGCTCGGCACGATCATGGACGCCCGGCACATCATGCTCGTCGCGACCGGTGACGCGAAGGCGGAGGCGGTCGCGCACCTCGTCGAGGGCCCGGTGTCGGCCCGGTGGCCGGCGACGATCCTGCAGCATCACCCGCGAGTCAGCGTGCTCGTCGACGACGCGGCCGCCTCGCGTCTCGCACTCGTCGACTACTACCGGCACACCCAGGCGCACCGCCACCTGGTGTCATGACCGAGTCGCTCGCAGCGCTGCTGGTCAGCTCCTACGCGGTCTCTCCCGCGCACACGACCTGGGATCCCGATCTCGAGGGTGAGCTCCTGCCCGCACTCTGCGCGCTGCCGGGCGTCGTGGGGCTCGAGGTGCCGTGGATGGGGCGCCTGCATCCTCATGATCCGGAATGGTTCCTGAGCCACGTGCCTGCCGGCGCCGAACTCGCGGTCACTCCGTTGCCGTGGGTCATGAAGAGGTGCGGCACGGATGCGCGTTATGGCATCGCATCGCCTGACGACGAGGGGCGACGTGCCGCCGTCGACGACCTGCGCGCTGTCGCTGGCGACGTCCGGCGGATCGGAGCCGAGAGCGACGCATCCGTGACCCTGGTGGCTCTGCATACGGCACCTCAAGGGAATGCAGCACCGTCACCGCTCGTCGAATCCCTCGCCGAGATCTCGCAGTGGGACTGGGCAGGGGCGCAGCTGGTCATCGAGCACTGCGACGCCGCGATCGCGAGTCACGCATGGGAGAAGGGCTTCCTGTCGCTCGACGAGGAGATCGGCGCGATCCTCGCGGCCGACGCCTCTCTTGCCCTCTGGCTGAACTGGGGACGCTCGGTGATCGAGACCCGAGACGCCGACGCCGTGACCGAGCAGATCGCTCGTGCCGTGGCGACCGGTCTGCTCTCCGGACTGACGTTCTCGGGATCCGCCGCGGTGGACGGACCCTACGGCTCGGCCTGGGCGGACGGTCACCTGCCGCTCGCGACGGCGGATCCCGAATCGGGCTCTCTGCTGGACGATGCTCATGTCGCAGCCGCACTTGCTGAGGCCGGTGATGTCGAGCGGTTCGGGCTGAAGGTGAGCAGGCGCCCGTGCGACCGGACCGTACAGGACCTGATCCGGACCGTCGCAGACAATCTCGACGTCGTGCGAGCCGTGATGGCGGCGGTGTGAACGTCGTCCTACTGGTTGCTGAAGGCGGCGTCGAACGACGCCCCTGGCAGCTTCCACAGCAGTGAGCGGATGTACTGCACCGCCTCGGCGGCGCCGTGCAGGCGGTCCATGCCCGCATCCTCCCACTCGATCGAGATCGGGCCGTCGTATCCGATGGATGCGAGCGCCCGGAACGCATCCTCCCAGGGGATGTCTCCGTGACCGGTCGAGACGAAGTCCCAGCCTCGTCGGGGGTCACCCCAGGGCAGGTGCGAACCCAGGATGCCTTGACGACCGGATGCCGAGCGGATGCGTGTGTCCTTGCAGTCGACGTGATAGATCCGGTCGGCGAAGTCCGTGATGAATCCCACCGTGTCGACGCCCTGCCAGGCCATGTGCGACGGGTCCCAGTTGAAGCCGAACGCCTCGCGCCGGTCGATCGCCTCCAGCGTGCGCACCGAGGTCCAGTGGTCGTAGGCGATCTCCGACGGATGCACCTCGTGGGCGAAGCGCACGCCCTCGGCGTCGAAGACGTCGAGGATCGGATTCCACCGGTTCGCGAAGTCCTCGTATCCTGCGTCGATCACAGATCCCGGCACCGGCGGGAACATGGCCACGTACGGCCAGATCTTCGACCCGGTGAAGCCGACGACCGTATCGGCGCCGAGCTTGCGGGCGACGCGGGCGGCGCGCTTCATGTCGTCGGCCGCGCGCTGCCTGACGCCCTCGGCGTCGCCGTCTCCCCACACGTAGTCGCGCAGGATCGCCTGATGCCGGAAGTCGATCGGATCGTCGCAGACTGCTTGACCTGCCAGGTGATTCGAGATCGCCCACACCGTGAGACCGTGACGATCGAGGATCTCGAGCCGCGACCGCAGGTAGAAGTCGTCCTCATCGGCGCGACGCAGGTCGAGGTGATCCCCGGATGCTGCGATCTCGAGTCCGTCGTATCCCCACTCCGCAGCGCGGCGGGCGACCTCCTCGAACGGCATGTCGGCCCACTGCCCGGTGAACAGCGTGACGGGTGCGCGCCCGGCGTTCATGCCGTCACCTCGGCAGTCTGCTGAGCGTCCGTGATCTCGGTCCAGGAACCCGAGCGGGACGCCCGGAGGAACGCATCGATGATCTCGACCGAGCGCACCCCGTCGGCGATCGTCGGCAGCCCCTCCGGCTGCTCCCCGCGCACGGCGGCGTAGGTGTCGCGGAGGAACGCGGCGAATGCATCCGGCCAGCCCTGCGCGTGCCCCGCGGGCGTGAGGTTGAGCCGCGCCTGATCCGGTGAGACCGCGCCTTCGCCTCGACGGATCACGGTCGCCCCGCGCTCCGAGCCGAACCACACGGCATCCGGTTGCTCCTGATCGAACACGGCGGACTGCTCAGAGCCGTCGATCTCGAGCCACAGCCGATTCTTGCGGCCACCAGACACCTGCGAGATCACGGTGTTGGCGAGCAGCCCGTGATCGGTGCGGAAGGTGACCACCGCGATGTCCTCGGTGCGGGTCTCGACGCGCTCGCCGCCGACCCCGCTGCTGAATGACGGACCGGACGCGGCCGGCCGGGTGGGGTATGCGATCGATGAGGATGCGGTGAGGGCGGCGAAGCGCTCGCCCGAGACGAATTCGGCGAGGTCCGCCCAGTGCGAGCCGATGTCGGCGAAGGCGCGTGACGCTCCACCCGCTTCGGGATCGATGCGCCACGTCGAGGCATCGGCCGACAGCAGCCAGTCCTGCAGGTACGAGCCGTGCACGAGGAGCACGCGTCCGAGCTCGCCGGCGATCCTGCGCTCCCGGATCTCGCGGACCAGCGGGTGGTACCGATACACATAGGGGACGGTCGCGATGGTGCCCGCCCGTTCGACCGCGGCGGCGAGCTCGCGGGCATCCTCGACGGACGTCGCCACGGGCTTCTCGACGACGATGTGCAGCCCGGCGGCGGTGACGGCCTTCGCGTAGCCGAGGTGCGTGTTGTTCGGCGTGCAGATGTGGACGACGTCGGGACGGGCCTCGATCAGATCATCGAGGCTCTCCCAGGCCGAGGCGACGCCCCACGCCTCGGCTGCCTCGCGTGAGCGCTCAGGGCGGGACCCCAGCACCCCGACGACGAGCGCGCCGGCATCACGCGCGGCCCGGACGTGGGCGGTGGCGATCATCCCGGTGCCGATGATGGCGACGCGCAACGGCTCCGTGGTCATTCCGTGGGCTCCGAATCGTTCCGGTCCGAGGAGATGGGGTAGTCGACGAAGGCGAACGCCGAGCCGTCGGGTGCCCAGCTCGGCACGTTGATGGTTCCCTGACCGCCGTCGAGGGTGACGATGGTCTCAGGGTGCGACCAGTCGTCGCCGTGTACGAGTCGCAGCTCGACGGGCAGATCGGCGGGGTGCCCGGTGGTGCCTGCGGGGTAGCTGAGGTAGACCGTCACGTCGCCCGTCGGGGCCGGATGCGGGAACCAGTTCACCCGATCGTCGGACGTGAGCTGCTCGAGCCCGGTGCCGTCGGGTCGGATCCGGGCGATCTGCGCGTGACCCGGGGTGTCCGAGAACTGCTCGGTATTGAAGTAGATCCACTCGCCGTCGGGCGACCACTCGCATCCGTCGGCGGGACCGGGATGCGTCGTGATCGCGACGTCATCCGTTCCCTCGGTCGAGATGGTGTGGATCGTGGCGGAGGCCCACCAGTTCTCACCGTCGGGGTCGAGGCGTACGTACCCGAGCGTCGCGCCGTCGGGGCTGATTCCGTGGAGAAAGTGCAGGCCGCCGTCGTCGGGCGTGACGCGGCGGGCGATGCCGCCGTCGAGCGGCACGGCCCAGATGTGCCAGTCGTTCGCCGACGCATAGACGGTGGAGCCGTCGGGGGAGAGCACGTGGTCGTTGTTCACATCCGGAAGCCCTGTGGCCACGACGCGGGTCGGAGCCGCCGAGCCGTCGGCGGGAAGGGTCCAGAGGTCGCCATCGCCGTTGACGAGCAGACGGTCGTCGTGTGTCCAGTTGGGGGCCTCGAACAGACGCTCGGTGGACTCGAACACGGTGTGCGTCGATCGGTCGCCTCGGTTCCAGACGCGGATGCGGGCCGACTGGCCCTCGGCGAGGATGCGCTGGGGGATCTCGGTCGTCGTGTCAGTGTTCTCGCTCATCGTCCTGCCGCCTCGGCGAGGTGCGCGCGGATGCCCTGAACGATGAGGTCGTGATCGTCCATCGACGAGAGGCCGGAGGCGGTCGCCGCGGCGACCACTCCCGTGCCGCGCACGCGGATCGGGAATGACCCGCCGGTGACGGCGTAGTCGGCGCCGAGCCAGCCGATCGCGGCGGCGTCGATGCCCGCCTCCGACAGCTGGGCGTCGACGAGTGCGCTGCTCTTCTCCATGCGCAGGACGACGTTGGCCTTCCGGGCGATCCAGACATCCTGGTCGGGGGTGATGCCCGGCAGGGCGGAGCGGAAGAGCGTGAGCCCTGGGCGCCGGATGTCGATGCCGACCGCATGGCCGGCCTGTCGTGCCGCTTCGGTGATGCGGCTGCCGAGAAGCCAGGCCTGTTCGTGGTCGAAGAAGTCGAAGACGAGCTCCTCCTCCTGGCGGGTCAGCGTGTCGATGAGGTCTGTCATGGGTGTTCCCTTCGTCGGGTGTTCGTCTTCAGTGTCCGCGTCGCGCCAGCTGGGCGCGAGCCTCATCGATGGTCGCGAGGATCGAGATCGTCTCATCGTGCGTGTGCACGGGCGACTCGATGCGCGCCTCGCCGACGAATCGTGCGAAGGCGTTCGCCTCCCACGAGAGACCGGCGAAGCCGCGGATGTCCGTCGGGTCGCTCCACGTGAGCGGGGTCGAGAAGTAGTCCGCTCCGAGCAGGCTGAAGGTCGTCGGATTGTAGAACGGGCCGTCGAGCACGATGCTCGCTTCGGAGCCGGCGATCACCCCGGCCATCGGGGTGCGCGCCCGGATCGAGGAGTGCAGCGTGGACTGCGCGCCTCCCTCATGGGTGAGCACGAGCGTCGAGTACGCGTCGACGCCGGTCTCGGTCATCCTGCCCGACGCGATGATCTCGGTCGGTGCGCCGAGCACCATCGACGAGAACTGCACCGGGTAGATGCCGAGGTCCAGGAGCGCGCCACCGCCGAGCTCCGGCCGCAGCAGCCGGTGCTGCGGGTCGGTGGTGATGGACTGGCCATGATCGGCGAGGACCGCCGTGATCTCGCCCAGGACGCCGTCGTCGAGGAGCTGCTGGATCACGGACGTCTGCGGAAGGTAGCGCGTCCACATGGCCTCCATCACGAGCACTCCGGCAGCACGTGCGGCGTCGGTGAGCTCGCGGGCTTCCGCCGCGCTCGCGGTGATCGGCTTCTCGATCAGCACGTGCTTGCCTGCGGCGATCGCAGCCAGGCCGGTACGGAGGTGGTCGCTCGGGGGAGTGGCGACGTAGACGACGTCGACCTCGGGGTCGTTCACGAGAGCGTCCAGCGAGGAGTGGATGCGGTCGATGCCGTGCGCTGCGGCGAACTCGCCACCGCGTTCGGCCGAACGGGAGAAGACGGCGACGAGGCGCTGCGCGGTGTGCGCCCGGAGCGCCTTCGCGAACTCACCCGCGATCCATCCCGGTCCTGCGATCCCCCATCGCAGGGAGGGCTCGCCCGCGTTCGCGCTGTGAAGAGTGGGGGTGGGCAGGGAATCGGGGAGCATGTGGTTTCTTCCGTTTCGACATCGTTGTGGATTTTCTACTTAGCACGAGCTAAAGTAGCGGACATCGCTCAGGTTAGCACGTGCTAATCCGTCGACGACAACGATGTTCACAGCGATACACGACTCAAGGAGGCGTCGGATGACCACAGAACTGCCCGCACATCCGTACACGACCGTGACCCCGGTCACCCGGGTGCGACCCATGTACTTCGTTGCTCTCGGACTCGCCCAGTTCGGGATCTTCATCGCGATCCTCGCACCGGTGATCATCAGCATGCAGCTGAAGGCGCAGGAGATGAACCCGGCGGATCCGGCATCCGTCGTCGGAAGCGTGCTCCCGATCGGCGCGCTGGGCGCACTGATCGGAAACCCCGTCTTCGGTGCGCTCAGCGATGCGACGCGCACCCGGTGGGGGCGCCGCAAGCCCTGGCTCCTGGCCGGCATCCTGGGTCTTCTCGGCGGCCTCTTCTGGGTGTCCGTCAGCTCGAGCGTTCTGGAGCTGACCTTCGCCTGGCTGGTCTGCCAGCTCGCGTCCAACGCGGCATCCGCCGCCCTCATCGCGAGCTTCGCGGACAATGTGCCCGAGGACCAGCGCGGTCGCGGGTCGAGCATCTTCGCATTGGCGCAGAACGTGTCGATCCTCGCCGGTATCTACGGCGCGGTGCTCCTGGCCGACAACCTGCCCCTGCTGTTCCTGCTCCCCGGCGTCATCGGGGTCGCGCTCGTCGCCGTCTACGTCTTCATCACGCCCGATCGGCTGCCCGAGGTCGAGCGCCGGCCGTTCTCGCTCACGAGGATCCTCGGCACGTTCTGGACCAACCCGTTCCGGTTCCCCGACTTCGGCCTCGCCTGGTGGTCGCGGTTCCTCATCACCTTCGCCTCGATGCTCTTCACGACCTACCGCTACCTCTACATGCAGGACCACCTCGGCCTCGATGCCGATGTCGCCCTGGCGGCCGTCGCGAACGGCGTGCTCTTCTACACGATCGCGCTCATGGTGGCGGGCCTCCTCTCGGGCTGGCTGTCCGACAGGCTGGGGCGCCGCAAGGTCTTCGTGGCGGCGTCGACGCTCCTCTTCGGAGTGGGACTGGTGCTTCTCGCCTTCGCGGGCACGGTGGAGGCGTTCTACCTCGCCGAGGTCGTGATGGGACTCGCCTACGGCGTGTACACCGCGGTCGACACCGCACTGGTGGTCGATGTGCTCCCCGACCCGAAGAAGCCGGGCAAGGACCTCGGCGTGATCAACATCGCGAACTCGCTGCCGCAGTCGCTCGCGCCCGCTGTCGGACTTCTGCTGCTGGGGATCGGCGGAGGCACCGGCAACTACGTCGCGCTGCTCTGGGGGGCCGGCATCGTCGCGGTGATCGGTGCCGCGGTGGTGCTGCCGATCCGCGGAGTCCGCTGAGCGGACTCCGTCTGCGCAATCCGCTCGGCCTGCGCAATCGACACGGCCGTCGACACCCGATCTCCGGGGTCGGCGGCCGTCGTCATGCCGACGGCGCCGGTCCCGTGGTCGCTCGGACGACCAGTGAGGCGGGGGTCGCGATCCTCGCTGGCGGGCGATCGAAGTCCTCGAGGCGACCGAGGAGGGCGCTGAGCGTCGCATCCGCGGTCGCGTCGACATCCTGATGCACCGTGGTGAGCCGGTTGTAGGAGAGCGCGGCGACGTAACTGTCGTCGAATCCGACGACCGAGATGTCGTCGGGGACGGAGAGCCCGGCCTGGGCGAACACCGCGAGCGCACCGACGGCACTCAGATCGCCCGCGCACACGAGTGCCGTCGGGCGTTCGTCCCGGCTCACGATCTCGCGCGCCGCGGCGGCTCCGTCCTCCTCGAAGAACGATCCGCGAAGGACCTCGCTCCGATCCTCGAGCCCGAAGTCCTTCATGGCGCGCAGATACGAGGCGGCGCGATCTCGCCCGACGATGCCGCCCTCTCCGCCGACATAGGCGATGTCGCGGTGGCCGAGCGAGACGAGATGCTCGACGACCAGTCGCAGCGCCTCGTCGTCGTCGATGTGCACGTTGTCACTGCGCGCGTCGTCGTTCCACTCGCCCAGGAGCACGGTCGGGATGCGGCTCGCCGCCTCCCGGAACTCGGGGGAGTCCGGATCGATGTTGAACGCGAAGAGCGCCTCGACCCGTTCCTCGATCAGGCGGTCGACGACGGCATCCGTCGAGAGGTCCGTTGTGGTCGGGCCGAGGGCGATCCCGTATCCGCGCTCGGCTGCGGCGCTGACCAGCCGTTCGACCACGCGCACCTGGAACGGGCTGCCCATCCAGAAGATCGCTCCGATGAGCTGCGTGCGGTTCCGACGCAGCAGTCGGGCCGACGCATTGGGGCGGTAGCCGAGTTCGCGGGCCGCGGCGAGGATCCGCTCGCGCGACTCCTGCGAGGGGCCCGGCTTGTCGCGCATGACCATCGAGACGAGAGGGCGGGAGACCCCTGCACGCTCGGCGACGTCGGCCATGGTGGGGTGCGCCACCACGCGGGGGCCGGTCGCCGTCGTGCTCTCTTCAACCACAGAAGAAGTCTTGCATGCCGTGCACGTGCCGGTGGCGGGCCGACGAATCGGTGAGCGCGCTGACCTAGGGTGAGGGAGTGCAGCCCTCAGCCGACCGAAACACGACCGTGCGGACGCGTCGCCGACGACTTCTGATCGCCGCCGCGCTCGTGGTCGTGGCCGGCCTCGCCGTGCACCTGCTCGGCAGCGGCCCGGTGGCGGACTTCACGGGCGACGCCCTCTACGCCGTGCTGGTCTACCTCGTCATCGCCGCCGTGTTCGCGCGCGCCGCCTCCTGGGCGATCGGCGCCGCCACGGTCGTCGTCTGCACCCTGATCGAGCTGTTCCAGCTCACGGGTCTCCCCGGAGCGTGGGCAGAGGCGTTCTGGCCCGTGCGACTCGTGCTGGGTACCGGCTTCGACGCGCGCGACCTGATCGCCTACGCGGTGGGCGCGGCCGCAGCGACCGTGTGCGATCTGATTCTCACGCGGCGGTCTCGCGCACGGCAGGCCGCGTGAGACGCGGGATCAGCGACGGGGTGTTCTCGCGGTACTCGATGTAGTCGGCGCGGTCGCCCCACTTCTTCTCAGCGCGTGCCTCGAGCAGCGGGATGCCGCTGACCCTGGTGAGCAGCAGGATCACGAACAGCGGCGACAGGATCGCGACCCACTGCCATCCGGCGAGCACGGGGGCGGCCGTGAGGAACACGCCCACCCAGAGCACGATCTCACCGAAGTAGTTGGGGTGGCGCGAGCGCGACCACAGGCCGGTGCGGATGAACTCGTGCCGGTTGGCCGGGTCTGCGCGGAACGCCGACTTCTGGGCGTCGGCGACGATCTCGATCACGAGGCCGAGCGCCCACACGACGATTCCCACGACGGTCAGCCATCCGATGGGGGCCCGCGCGCCGGCATCCGTGCTGATCGCGATCCACGCCGCGGCTGCCGTGATCGACACCCACGCACCCTGGATCACCCACACCTGCAGGAAGCGCACGGGGGAGCCCTTGATCTCGTCGAAGCGTCCGTCGGATCCGGCTTTGTGCACGCGCATGGCGAGGAACGATCCGAGCCGCGCGGCCCACAGGATGACCATCGCCGCGAGGATCCAGCTGCGTGCATCCGGCATGGGCGTCAGCAGCACGAGAGCGACCGAGATGGCGAGGAAGGTGAGGCTGCCGGTGAGGTCGAAGAACCGCTCGGTGCGCAGGATCATCGCCGGGATGAAGGCGAGGATCTGGATCACGTACGCCGCCGCGACGGCGAGCGCGAACAGCGGGATGCCGCCGAGCGTCGCGCCGCCCTGGCTGCCGGCGAGGGCGACGAGCGCCCCGATGACGAGCGCGACGATGATCGCGATGAGCGAGGCGCGCGAGGACTTGGGCTTCGTGGGGGTGGGGGAGGACATCGTGTTCTTTCCGGTTCTCAGAGGTACAGGTCTTCGACGGTGGCGCCGGCGCGGTCGAGCACCACGCTCCGCTTGAGCTTCATGGTGGGCGTGACGAGCCCGCGGTCTTCGAGGTCGGCGAAGACCACGCTGAAGCGACGCACCTGCTCGCTGCGGGCCACCAGCGCGTTCGCGGCGTCGACGGCACGCTGCAGGTGCGCGCGCAGTGCGGGGTCGGTGATCTCGCGGATGTCGGGCTGGGTGACGGCGGGGATGCTCGTTCCCGCAGCCGCCGCCCAGGCCAGCGTCTGCTCGGGGTCGAGCACGAGAAGCGCGGAGAGGTACGGCTTCCCCTCACCCACCATGACGGCGTGCGAGACGAGTGGATCCGCTTCGACGGCGCTCTCCCAGCGGGTCGGCACGATCGTCTTGCCGTTGGAGGTCACGATCACGTCTTTGAGGCGGCCGTCGAGGATCAGGCGGCCCTGATCGTCGAGGCGCCCGAGGTCTCCGGTGCGGAAGAACCCGTCGACGAAGGCGCCCTCGTCGTGGGCCGGGTTGCGGTAGCCGCCGAAGACGCCGATGCCGCGGGCGAGCACCTCGCCCGCGTCGCTGATGCGCACGGTGAGACCGGGCAGGGGCGAGCCGACGCTGCCCGAGGCGATGCGACCGGGCAGGTTGCCGGTGAGGGGTGCCGTCGTCTCGGTGAGGCCGTAGCCCTCGATGACGGGAACTCCGATGCCGCGGAAGAAGAGCGAGAGGTCGCTCTCGAGAGCCGCCCCACCAGACAGGATGTAGCCGACCCGCCCGCCCATCACGGTGCGGAGGCGGCGGTAGAAGAGCGCGTCGAAGAAGCGGTGGCGCAGGGTGAGCCCGAGGTCTTTCGGGATACGGCGACCGGCGTCCATCCGTTCGGCGCGGATGCCCCAGGCGATGGCCGTCGATCGGGCCTTCGCCCAGACCGCCGAGAGCTTCTTCTCCGCGGCTTTGTCAGCCGCAGCGGCCTGGATCTTCTGCAGTACCCGCGGCACGACGACCAGGAAGGTCGGGCGCAGCGTGTCGAGGGTGGCGACGACCGTCGAGGGGTCGGACAGGTGCGCGATGCGCATGCCGCTGGCGAGGCAGATCAGCTGCAGCCCGCGTGCGAGCACATGGGCGAGCGGCAGGAAGATGACGGTGTTGCCGCTCTCGTTCACGATCTCGTGGTACGCGGCGGCGATGTTGAGAACCTGCCCGAGGAAGTTCCGGTGCGTGAGCACGACGCCCTTGGGTTCGCCGGTGGTTCCCGAGGTGTACACGATCGTCGCGGCGTCGTCCTGCGAGGCCGACGACCTGCGTGCCTCGAGCTCGTCATCTGTGACGGCGACGCCACGCGCGACCAGGTCGGTGAGAGTGCCGGATGCCGCGGCATCCATCGTCCAGGCGCCGAGCGTGCCGGCATCCGTCTTCGCGAGTGCCGCCTGCAGGAGCGCCGCGTGCTCGGTGGTGCCGCCGATCGCGAGGCGCACACCGGCGTCCGCGATGATCGCGTCGACCTGGGAGGGAGAGGAGGTCTCGTAGATCGGGACGACGACGGCCCCGGCGAACCACGACGCGAGGTCGGCGACGGCCCACTCGTAGCGCGTCGGCGCCATGATCGCGATCGGGTCACCGGCCTGGATGCCCTCGGCGATGAAGCCCTTCGC
Organism: Microbacterium phyllosphaerae; assembly: GCF_017876435.1. NCBI lineage: Bacteria > Bacillati > Actinomycetota > Actinomycetes > Micrococcales > Microbacteriaceae > Microbacterium > Microbacterium phyllosphaerae. The sequence continues at coordinate 255,940 of NZ_JAGIOA010000001.1, read as the reverse complement.
CAGGGCGCGGACTCGGTCTGAGAACTCCCGGGTCGTGATCGGGCGCCAGGGGGCCGCGGCATCCGCTCCCGCGACCTCGAAGGCGACGTGGTCAGGAGCTGAGGTGACGCGCGCGACGAGCAGGTCGGTGACGTTGCGATACCCGTCGAGGTCTGCAAGCGGCGGGGTCGATGACTCGATCATCGTGGCTCCTCTCGGGCGCGCGGAAACGGGCCCATCATCCGGTGTTCGGAGCCGGTGACGATTCGGATGGGATGGATCTGGCAGATCAGCCTTCGTGAGGAACGGGGCTGCTGCCCGGGAAAAGGCGACCGTGGAGTTGGTGATGTGGAGGGGCTGACGGGAATCGAACCCGCGCTATCTGCTTGGGAAGCAGAAGTTCTGCCATTGAACTACAGCCCCGTACCTGCATCCGAGGAGCGGGTGAACGCAAGCCTACCCGCCTGATCCGTCATGGCCAAAGTGTCGGCGGCGTGTGGCAACTAGGCTGGGGCCGTGCTTCTCAGCGACCGCGACATCAGAGCAGAACTCGCATCCGGCCACATCGGCCTGGACCCGCACGAGCCGGAGATGATCCAGCCGTCGAGCATCGACGTGCGCCTGGACCGCTACTTCCGTCTCTTCGACAACCACAAGTACCCGTTCATCGACCCGTCGGTCGATCAGCCCGAGCTCACCCGCCTGATCGAGGTCGACCCCGATGAGCCGTTCATCCTGCACCCCGGCGAGTTCGCGCTCGGCGCGACGTTCGAGCAGGTCTCGCTGGCGGATGACATCGCGGCGCGGCTCGAGGGCAAGTCGTCGCTGGGTCGCCTCGGTCTCATCACGCACTCGACCGCCGGGTTCATCGACCCCGGTTTCACGGGGCACGTCACACTCGAGCTGGCGAACGTCGCGACGCTGCCGATCAAGCTGTGGCCCGGCATGAAGATCGGTCAGCTGTGCTTCTTCCGTCTGACCTCCCCGGCCGAGAACCCGTACGGCTCCGGCCCCTACGGCAACCGCTACCAGGGGCAGCGCGGGCCGACGGCATCCCGGTCGTTCCAGAACTTCCACAAGACCGACGTCGGCACGACCGACGTCGGAGCCGTAGGGGGCTGACATGAGCGGTGACAGCAGAGATCCGTACGACCCGTCGGAGGATGCTGTCATCCCGCCGCCTCCGCTCGCGACGGCGGTTCCGGACGCGACGATCCCGCCGCCTCCGCCCGAGTCGTCGGTGCCGGATGTCGTGATCCCGCCTCCTCCGCCTGAGTCGTCGGTTCCGGATGTCGTGATTCCGCCTCCTCCGCCTGAGGCGATGCTTCCTGCCACTCGCCGTTCGCGGCCGAAGCCGGCCATCCTCGAGGGCGATCAGCCTGCCCCGGTCGCCGATGACTGGGCTCAGCCCTCGGTCGCCCCCGAGGTGCCGACCTCCGGCGGATACCGCGCACTGACCTTCGTGATCTTCGCGTTCCTGCTGCTGCTCCTCGCCGCGGCGATCATCGGCGCGATCTACCTCGGCGTCACGACGTTCGGGATGTCGGGTGTCGATTCTTTCTCTGTCGCAGGCGCCGCGGCATCCTGGACCAGTTGACGTGGGCGACCTGAGGTACGACCCCGAGGTCGATGCGGCCTACGCCACGATCGGGCGACCGATCCGGCCCGGCGAGGCGGTGCGGCAGGTGTCCGTGGAGCTGCCCGACGGCATGACCGGTGAGCTGATCCTCGACTTCGATCGCGACGGTCACCTGCTCGGGATCGAGGTGCTCGGCGCATCCGTGCTGCTCCGGCCGGAGGACATTCGGGGTCAGTAGTGACGCGGGTGATTCTCGCTGGGTGATTCCCGCTGAGTTCTCGCTGGTTCCCGCTGGTTCCCGCTGAGATCAGGAGAACAGCTCGAGGGCAGGATGACTTGCAGCAGTGTCTCCTGAGCTGGGGCTGTCGTCCTGTTCTGGGAGGCTGCATGTGAGCTCCGGGGCGGCCGTCGGCGCATGTCGCGGTCAGCATCCGAGCCTCAGGGGCGACTGCGCCATCCTGGTGACGACGCAAAAACGCCCCGCCTGACCGAAGTCAGACGGGGCGTTCGTACGGAGCGGAGGCCGTCAGGCGTCGCGACCGCGGGAGAACCCGGCGTCGAAGCCGCGCTCGTAGGCGTGCTGCGCCACGCGGGCGGCGCGGTGATCGCCGTGGCCATGACCGAAGTCGCGGCCACGTCCGAAGCGGTGACCAGGGCCGAAGCCGTGGTGGTCGCCGTGCTCGTCGGCGAAGCGGTCGTGCCCGCGGTGTCCGCGGTGCGCGCACGCGCGGTCCGCGAAGTCGGAGTCGGCGCCGAACTCGGCATCCGCACCGTGCTCACGACCGTGCTCGTGCCCCGGACCGAAGCCCGAATCGGCGTCGCGTCCGCGTCCGAAGGGGTGACCGTGGCGGCGACCGAAGCCGCGACCGGGGCCGAAGCCCGGGCCGAAGCCCGGACCGAAGCCGTAGTCGGGGCCGAAGCCGCGTCCGAAACCGCGAGGTCCGAAGCCGTGACGACGGCCGCGTCCGCGGGGAAGAGGGGTCTCTTCGTCCCATCCGAATGCGCGGGCGATCTGCTCGAGCGAGGCGAGTGTCGTCTCCAGGTCTTCAGGTGAGACGGCGTCGGTGACCTTGGCGCGGATGCCGTCGACGATGCCGCTGAGGCGTTCCTTGGCCGAGCGGCCTTCGTCGGTGAGCGTCCAGCCGTCGCCGTCGGCGACGACCCATCCGCGCTCGACGAGGTCGTGCAGCTTGTGGGCGCTCAGCGGTCGGCGCGCAGGTGCCGTGCCGTCGATCACGTTGAGGATCCGCCAGTCGCGGCGGCTCGCGTGCTCGCCCTCGAAGGCCGAGGAGAACTCGGCGGCCATCAGGCGGTCGACCGCCTTGATCCAGAAGCCGAACGGACGGGAGGTGTTGTCTGTGTTCTGAGTGTCAGAGGTGTTCATGAGGTGATTCCTTAGATGTCATGGAGCATGTGCTTGTCACTATGCATGTATATGTAGTGTGACATGCAGTGTGGATGCATGTCAAGTCGCATGTAAAATCGACGGGTGAGTGCCGAACAGAACGACCCCGCCGACGCCATCGCCCGCGCCCTGTCCCGTCTGCGCGGACGCCGTCCGGGCGAGCGTGGTCGCGGGCCCCGCGGGATGGGCGGGCCCCATGGCTGGCATGGTGGCCCGCATCCGGATCACTTCGAGCAGGGCGGTCATGGGCACGGGCATCCGGGGCGATCGGGGATGCCCGGAATGCCGCCGTGGATGAATGACCCGTCCGGACGATTCGGGGGACCGGCACGGATGCGGATGCTCGAAGCACTCGCCGCGGCATCCACGCCCCTGAGTGTGAGCGATCTCGGCGCGGCGATCGGCGTCGATCAGCCTCGTGCATCACGGCTCGTGCAGCAGGGTGTCGCGCACGGATTCGTGCGTCGCGAGGCGGATCCGGATGACGCTCGACGCACGCGCATCGCGCTGACCGATGAGGGCCGCAAGGTCGCGCGCGGCATGCGGGGCGAGCGGCGCGAAGCCCTCGGCAAGGCGCTGGCTGCCTTCACCGATGAAGAGCGCGAGCAGCTCGCGGCGCTGCTGAACAAGCTCGCCGACAACTGGGAGAGCTGAGCGGTCGATCGTTGCGGTCGGTGGTGGCCGCGGCGGAGTTCGCGATCGGCATTCCGGAACGCTGATCCGTAGTTCCGGAATATGCTTCTGATCTGGTCGAAAAGTGCCTGAGATCGCGGTTCGAATGTCGGTGGCCACCAGTTGGATGGAGGCATGTCATCCCGCACTCGCACCCTCATCGATCAGGTCGTCGCCGACCTCGATCGGGTGCTGTCCGACGACGCGCTCGCCGGGTTGACCGATGATGAACGGGTCGAGGTACTGCAGGCCGCGGGCGCTGCCTTCCGGCGGGTCGAAGCTGTGGTGGTCGAGACGATCGCATCGGGGGACGCGGTGGACTTCCCGCACTCCACGGGCTGCCGCACACAGAACGAGCTGCTCCAGCGCACCCTGCTGACAGATGTGCGCGGGGCGACGCGTGTGGGTAAGGTCGTCGACCTCGTTCGACGCGATGTGAACCTGGTCTCCGGAGACCGGCTGCCCGCGCGGTGGCCGGCTCTACGAGAGGCGATGCTCGACGGTGCGATCGGGGTTGCGGGGATGCTCGCGGCGACCGACCCGATCGAGAAGGTGTCGCATCGCATCAGCGTCGACGACCGGCTCGACGCCGACATGTGCCTGGCCCGGGCGGCGCGGGGCATCAGACCCGATCCTGAGGGCGGCCCTGATGCCGAGGTCCAGGGGCCGGCGCCCACTCTCGAAGAACTGAAGCTGCTTGCCGAGACCTTGGTCGCGCTGCTCGACCCCGACGGAGACGAGCCCGGAGACGAGCCCACACGCCGACGGGGAATCACCCTGGGGCGGGTGCGCGACGGATTGCGCTCGATCAAGGGATACCTGACGCCCGAGGTGGCCGCTCAGCTGGAATCGATCCTCGACGCGCAGAACAACCCCAAGGGCGACGGTCCGCCGATGCCGGGCGTGGTGTTCACCGCTGAGGAAGCCGGTTCCGAGGGGCGCGGTGACGACGGGCGCGGTGACGACGAGGACCCCTACAACTCAGATCCGCGTGTCGTGATCGATGGCCGCACGCCGGCGCAGAAGCGGCACGATGCCTTCGCCGCCGCTCTGGCGATCGCCGCACGTCACCGAGACATGCCGACGCTCGGGGGCGCGGGGCCGGTGCTCGTCGTGACGGTGGATGCGAAGGACCTCGTGAACGGCACGGGCCGCGCGAGCGTCAGCGGGGCGGCGGGACAACTTCCGCTCAATGTCGCCGCGCACGTCGGATGCTCGGGAACGATCCAGCGTGTTCTGTTCGATGAGGGGCGGATCATCGGGATCACGACCACCGACCGGATCTTCACGGTGCACCAACGGCGGGCGATCATCGCCCGCGACAAGGAGTGCCTTATCCCCGGGTGTCACGTTCCTGCGTCCTGGTGCGAGATTCACCACGTCACCGAACACGCGAGGGGCGGGCCGACACATACGGACAACGGTGTTCCGTTGTGCTGGTGGCATCACCGATCTCTCGGTTCTTCGGGGTGGGAGATCCGGATGAACGAGGGTGTCCCGCAGGTGCGGGGGCCGCGATGGTGGGACCCCGAACAGCGGTGGCGCACCCCGAGACTCAGCGTTTCAGCGCCGGGGCGAGAATCAAGGCGAACGCGCGAGTCGAGGCAGGCGCAGAGCCCGCCTCTCCTTGCGCACGCAGGATGACGCGGCGACTACGGCTGCGCAGGCGCGCCTGCGCCCGTGCCGGTTCCTGCGCCTGCGGGTGCGCCTGCGGCTGCGCCGAAGACGAGAGACTCCTCGTCATCGACCGAGAGCGACAGCACCACGGTCTCGACGACGGGGTGCGCCTCGATCTGCTGTTCGATCTCACGCAGCCGTCGGGCCACATCGTGTTCGCGGGCGTCGCCGGCCAGGTCGACCTCCGCGACGATGAACAGCCGGTTCGGCCCGACGTACTCGATGTGCAGGTAGGTGAGGCGCTGGATCTGCGGCGACCCCAGCAGTGCACGCCCGACGCGGTCGCGCAGGGCCGGCGATGCGTTCGAGCCGACGAGGAACGCGATGTTGCGTCCGATCAGGATGATCGCCACGACGCCGAGCAGGATGCCGACGAGGATCGATCCCACGGCATCCCACGCGGCGACCTCGGTGATCTGATGCATCGCGATCGCCCCGGCGGCGAGAACCAGACCGATCAGAGCGGCCATGTCTTCGAAGAACACCGCGCGGAGCGTCGTGTCACTGGTGTCGAGCACGTAGTCCCACGTCGACGATCCGCGCTCACGCGCGAGCCGCCGCGACTTCACCATCGCCTGCGTGAACGATGCGCCCTCGAGCACGAAGGCGATACCGAGCACCGCGTATGCGACGGCAGGGCTCTCGACCGGGCCCGTCTCCGACAGCTCCTGCACACCGTGCATGATCGACACGATCGACCCGGCGGTGAAGATGCCGAACGCTGCGATCAGCGACCACACGAACGCCGCACGACCGTAGCCGAGGGGATGCCGCTCATCCTTCTCCCGCGCACCGCGGCGGTCGGCGATGAGGAGGAAGATCTCGTTCCCCGCATCCGCCCACGAGTGCGCGGCCTCCGCCACCATCGATGCCGACGACGTGAGCACCGCCGCGACGGTCTTGGCGATCGCGACGAGGATGTTGGCGAGGAAAGCGATGATGACCGTCACGCGGTCAGGCTACTCCCGCTTCGCAGGTCACGTCGAAGGAAGGGCGTCCTCCACCGCGTCGGTGAGCAGGGGGATCATCGACACGGCGAACGAGTCCGTGAGGTGGTGGTCATCCGAGTACGCGATGACGTTGCCGATCACCGGCTTGCAGATCTCGTCATCGCAGAACACGTCGGTGAAGTCCGCGACCGCGACGTCGGGAGCTGCGGCGACCGCTTCGGCGAACAGCGCAGCCCCAGGGAGGGCGTCGTCACGGTCACGAGCGCAGACGTCGGGATCGTCGTAGTGCTCCGCCACACAGTCGGGGATGTTCTCATCCATGCGTGGAACGTCCCTGAGCACGAGGACCTCGATGCCGGCGTTCTCCAGGGTGTTCCAGTACGTCGCGAAGCCATCCGCGCCAGGTACACCGGGTGCATCGTCGTCGAAGAAGGTGACCGCGAACGACCAGGTCGTGATCACGAGATCAGGCGGGTCGGCGAGCAGCTCGTCCAGCACCTCGGCGTTCGGCTCGGTGCAGCTGAGCTCTTTCTGCACCTCGCTGTCGCGCGGCACAGGCGAGAACGGGCATGCATTGCGAAGGTGCGTCGTCAGAAGCCAACCCTGCTTCTCGGCCATGTCGGCGAGCGCCGTCGAGTACATGCGAGCATGCGAGTCTCCGACCAGGGCGATGGTCGTCGCAGCGGACGTGTCTCCCGCGGTGCACGTCGGCGTGTCGACGTCGCGGCCCTCCGCCACGCATTCGTCGGCGGTGAATGCGATGTTTCGATCCTCATCGGCCTGCAACGGGTTCGGGGTCACCGCGGCCTCAGACGTGGTGAACGTCGGAACAGTGTCATCGGAGACAGCCTGTGCTCCGACGGCAGGAAGCGAGCGCGACTCGGTCGCCAGCGCATCCCAGTCGCCCGCGGCAGCCGCCTGGGCGGTCGACCAGGGGTAGGCGAACGTCATCAGCGCGACGAGGATCATGGCGATGCCTGCGGCGCTCAGAGACCGACGAGTCGACGAGCGGAAGAATGCCGCCTGCCGTGTCGGCTGCTCGATGAAGCGGTAACTCAGATGGCCGGCGACGACGGAGATGACCGACATCGCGATGATGTCCAGGTAGTCCGGTTTGCGATCGGCGACCATCATCCACAGCACGATCACCGGGAAGTGCCACAGATAGAGCGAGTACGAACGATCACCGATCCACTGCACGACGCTCAGACGCGACACCCACGTCCACGGGTCGAACCGGCCCGGTCCGTCGATCGAACCGTCTGTCGAGGGAGACCCGGCGAAGATGATGGCACAGGTGCCGAGGATCACCGGGATCGCGGCGAGCCCGGGGAACGGCGTCTCGTTCGTCAGCACGAAGGCTGAGTAGCCCACGAGCCCGATGCCGAGGTAGGCGATGACCGCACGCCAGACGGACGCCAGTCGGCGGACGCTGACGAGCGCGAGAAGTCCGCCTGCTCCCAGCTCCCACACTCGGGTCGTGGTGACGAAGTAGGCGTTCGCCTGGCCGTCCGCGACGGCCGAGACGGAGAACGCGAGCGAAGCGAGCACGACCGCACCGAAGAGGGCCGCCAGCATCCAGCGGAGGTTGCGCTCCCGTGTGGCCGGATCGACTGCGTGAGCTGTCGACGTGAGTCTTCTGGTCACGAGCCAGACGGCGAGGAGCACGATCAGCGGCCAGAAGACGTAGAACTGCTCCTCGACCGACAGCGACCAGAAGTGCTGGAATGCTGTCGCCTCATTGTCGGCGGCCGAGTAATCGACGGCATCTGCCGCGAGCACCCAGTTCTGGACATAGAAGATCGACGCGAGGGCTTGACGCTGCAGGTCGGCCAGCAGAGTGACGGGAGCGACCCATGCGGTGAGTGCGATCGTCACGGCGATGGCGACGAGGCTCGCGGGCAGGATGCGCCGTGCACGGGCCGCCCAGAACGCGCCGAGCTTCACTGTGCCGCTGCGGGATGCCTCGCGGACGAGGTGGCTGGTGATGAGGAACCCGGAGATGACGAAGAAGACGTCGACGCCGATGAATCCACCGGGGATCCGGTTCGGGCGCAAGTGGTAGACGACCACCAGCAGCACGGCGACGGCTCGCAGCGCCTGGATGTCGGTACGGAACACCCGCTTGTCGCGGCGCGCTCGAAGCGCGGCTCGGGACGTCGGGCCGTCGGAGAGCAGATTCTGGGACGACTCCACTGTCGTCGTCGACGAGGGCTCAGCCACCGATCTGACGGTGTTCGATGACATCGAAGAACGCGCGGCAGATGTAGTAATCCTCCGCGGTGGTGATCTTGATGTTCGACCTCGGCCCATCGACCCGATACAGCGCATGTCCGTAGCGCCGGAGCAGGCTGCACGTGTCGATCGAATCGTTCTCGCCCTCGGCGACCGCGCGGTCGTAGACGTCCATCGCCACATCGAGACGCGCGCTCTGCGGCGCCTGGGCGACGTACAGGTTGTCGCGCGGATAGACCTCGTCGACCAGCCCGTCAGATGACGAGATCGCCGTCTCGTTGAACTTGGTGGTCGTGATGGCCGGTCCATGCTCCCGCACGGTGCGGATGTTCTCACTGATCAGATGGGCGTTGATCAAGGGGCGCACTCCGTCGTGCAGAAGGACGACGGAGTCGCTCGGGCACTCGTTCGCGATCGCGCGCAGCGCGCGGTGACGGGACTCCTGTCCGGTGGCACCGCCGTCGACGATCCAGTTGACCTTGGTCAGCTCGTAGCGGGCCACGAGACGTGCGAACCGATCGCGCCATTCGGGCAGGATCGAGACGGCGATGCGGTCGATCTCAGGGTGATCCTGAAAGTGCTGGATCGTGTGGACGATCAGCGGGGTCCCATGGATCTCCAGGAACTGCTTGGGCAGGCTCGCCGAGCTCATACGTGAGCCGATCCCCCCGGCGAAGATCGCGGCGATGTTCATCGGGCGGCCTCCTCTTCCTCTTCATGCTCTTCAGCGACGGGCTCGTGGTGCTCTGCGGCGACCGGGACTTCTTCCGACGTGTCGACCGTGAGCGCCGAGGGCGGCGCGTCTCGCAGAACGAGCCAGTCGATGACGCGATCCGCGGCACCGGTGTCGATGCGGTCGAAGTTCTCGGCACGGAACTGCGCGACCTTCTCGACCTCGAATTCGCCGGTCGAGATCGCCTCGAGCACCTCGGGGAACGTCGAGCACACTCTTCCGGGAGCGGTCTCGTCGTAGTCCCGGTGGAACCCGCGGGTCGCGGCATAGTTCACCCGGTCGGGTGCGTAGAACATCATCGGCCGGTCGAGGAGCGAGAACTCGTAGATGATCGACGAGTAGTCGGTGATCAGCAGGTCGACGACGTGCAGCAGGCTCAGACCGTCGGGATAGTGCGTGAAGTCGAAGAAGCGATCCCGGTACTGTTCGGGGATCGGCACGGCATCCTTCACGAAGTGGTGCATGCGGAAGAGCACCACCGTGTCGGGTCCGACAGCCTCGTAAAGCGCGTCGAAATCGATCCAACTGTAGTCGTAGAACGCGGTGTAGATCGATCGACCGCGGAACGTCGGGGCGAAGAGCACGACGCGCTTGCCGGCGATCTCGGGATGCTCCTGCGCGAAGTCCTCGGTGAAGCGCCGCGTCCGCTCCTCGTCCAGGAACCAGTCGACGCGAGGGAGGCCGGTCGGGATCACCGCGGCCTCTTCGATGCCGAACGCCTCGGCATACACCGGGACGAGATGCTCCGAGCCGGTGATCGCGTAGGTGTACTGCCGGTGCGGATGCCACAGCTTCGGCGAGCCGATGTTGCCGAAACGGCTGTAGCCGACCGACTTGAATCCGCTTCCGGCGTGCCACAGCTGCACGACCCTGCTTCGCTCCGTGTCGATCTTCACGCTCTTCAGCAGGCCGAAGTAGTCGTCGAGGAGGATGACCTCGCTCGTCGCCATGAGGTAGAGGATGCGGATCGTCGTGCCCCAGCCGCCGGACTTGGGCAGACGGAACGAGTACTTGAAGTCGAGTTCCTTGTCGAGGCCTCGCTCGACCAGGCGATCGCGGACGCGAAGCAGGTTGCCGGCGATCGTGAGGCGCTGGTCCGACGCGAAGAGGATCTGCCCCTTGCGCACGCCGACCAGCCGGTTGATCCACTTGTAGATGAACGCCGCTCGCTTCATCATGCGAGGCTCGTTGAGGTACTTCCGCTTGAACCACTTGACGGGCCCGACTCGCTTGGGCTTCGCCCCGGAACGGTTCAACTGGTAGCAGCGCATGACGAAATCGAGAGCATCGATGTTCTCGGCGATGCCGAACGAGACGGTCACGACGGAGCGGTTCTTGTTGTACAGGAACACCCGAGAGGCCTCGTCGAGCTTGGCGAGCTCGGTGCCGTCGTAGCCGGCGATCACCGGGCCTGCGTCCTGAGACTGCGATCGGATGCGCCACGTGCCGTTGGGGAACTGACGTCGTGCCCCGAAGCGGGTGATGTTGACGTCGATCCGGTACCGCCCGTCGCCGACGTACGTGCTGTCGACCGGGTAGGCGCGTTCCAGATCGACGACCTCGAAGGCGAGGTCGTCGGGAACGTTACTCGCCGCGTCCGGTCCCGACAGCGGAGTGACGCGCAGATGCAGGGTGACGAGCACGCGCTCCCACACGATCCGCTCGACCGTGAGTGCGAAGGGCGGCGCCCCCTCGACAGTCTCGATATGCCCCGTGGAAGTGTCCTCGGAAGCTTCGCTCATGGGGTTCTCTCTTCGTGCCAGATGATCGTGCGGTCGACGCCGGCTTCGAGGCCGACGGCGGGAGCCCACCCCAGGTCGCGCAGTCGGGTGTCGTCGAGACCCTGTCCGCGCACCGGGTTGTACGCCGAGGTGTCGACGCCTTCTCCGAAACGGACGGTGAGGGCCTTCTCCGGGCGAGCCCGGGTGAACGTCTCGGCGAGGTCGCGGATCGAGATGAACCCCCCACGATCGGCGACGTTGTACGCGGTGGACTCGCCTCGGAGCATCGCGTAGAACATTCCGGCGACCGCGTCGGCGACGTACGTGTAGGTGCGGCGGGCGCTGCCGTCGCTGTTGAGCGTGATGTCGCGACCTGCCAGCACGTCGGCAGTGAAGTCCGCCTGCACTCGACCGTCGTCCAGAAGCATCCCGGGGCCGAAGATGTGACCGAATCGAGCGATCGTCACCGGGATGCCGTACTGGGCGTGATAGCTGACCGCGATCGTCTCGGCCGCGCGCTTTCCCTCGGTATAAGACGAACGGGGGCTCAGGATGTCGACGGCGCCGTACTGGTCTTCTGCGACGAGTGACCCGCCGTCTGCGCGCTGGCCGTAGACCTCGGCCGACGACATGAGTACGAAGCGACCTGAGGGCACGCACAGATCGAGCAGGTTGAACGTGCCCTGCACATTCGCGCGGATCGTGGTCACGGGGGTCGCTGCGTGCAGCGAGGGGCGGGCCGGTGAGGCGCCGTGGATCACGACGTCGACGGGGCCATCGAGGTCGAGCGGTGCGGTGACGTCCTGGGTGATCAGGGTGAAGTCGTCGCGATCGATCACGTCGGACAGGAGAGCCCTGGCCTTCTCGGCGTCGCGCACCAGACCGAGCACGCGGATTCCGGCATCGCGCTGGTCGTTGAGCGCGAGCAGGACCCGCACCGCATACGACGGGATCATTCCCGCGGCGCCCGTGACCAGGACGGTCCTGCCGTCGAGCTCATGCCAGGGGAGATCGTTCGAGAGGATCTCGAGCACGTCGCCGTCGACCACGCCGGGACGGGAAGTCATCGGGTCGTTCCTGGTGCTCATCGAAGTCCCCATCTGCGTAGTGTTCGGCCGGCCCGGCGTTTGATCCGGGCGAAGAGTGGTCTGTCGCCCTGCGACGCATCGGTCGTGCTCCGCGGTGCGGGCTCGCGTGGTGTGGGTGGTGTGGGCGGCGGCGGCGGGAGCTCGGGGTCGAGGTCGACGCCCGTGTCGGTGACCCGCACTCTCCACGCCGTCGGTCGAGAGGCGGTCCGATCCCCGACGCGCAAGCGGAACGTCGACGCGGGGGGACGGAGGGTGAGGGTCGCGACGCCGTCGGCGACCCGGATCGTCGCGGGGACATCCTGGAAGTCGCCGTCGCCGTCGACGGTCTCATCCAGTCCGGCAACCGTGTCGACGACACCGGAGCCGTCGTGGTCGCCGTCGAGGGTGATGACGATCTCGTCGCTCTCCGTGCTCACCGCCGAGACAGGGCTGAGACGGCGCACGGCTTCGCGGTGTCCGTCCGGGATGACGGTGGCATAGCCGCCGTCGTTCGGGTAGACGATGTGCAGATGGCCGTCCGTGATCGTCAGGCTCGCAGGGATGTCGCTCAGCATGTTCCGATGATTCACCGAGTTCATCGCCGCCGTCAGGACGAGGATGTCCCAGTGTGTCGAGTTCAGGCGAGAGCCGAACGCCGCGCTCATCGGGTCGATCGTCCCCACCAGGCGACCCGAGATATCGACGCCTCCGTCGGGTGCGTCGGCGATCGTGATCTCCCGAGACGAGTCGGTGTGCCAGACGATCCGGGACGATCGCGAGCGCACCGAGAGCTGAACCGTGGCATCCGTCACCTCTGACGTCACGTCGCGGTATTCGTCGGGAACCCCAGACGTGACCGCGGGCGAGAACCGCTTGAGTATCCGATCGCCCTCGCGTTCGAGTGCGTGACGCCGGCCGTCCTTCTCCGACCAGTCCGCCTCCGCCTCGACGTGCAGAATGCCGTTCCGCCATCCCAGCGACCGCGCTCGCGACCAGCCCGTGATCGGCACGTCTTCGCGGCAGACCTGCTCCAGCCGCGCACGATCGTTCGCGGCGAGGAGGTGCGCTCTGATGCGCCTCGAAGAACTGAGCTGATCGTCGAAACGGGTGAGTCCGAAGTCGGTCTGGAGGGCTCGGGCATGGTCGAAGAGGAAGACGCGCGCCTCTTCGGGCCTCTTCATGAACTTCTGATCGAAGACACCGACGACACGGGCCTCGTACTGATGACGCAGCAGCTGCATGCGCTGAGGCTCGAGCGCACTGCCGGCGAGTTCGCTCTCCGTCGCCTCGAGCACGCGCCGCAGCATCGTCCAGTAGTCTTCGGCCCATTTCAGGAAGGTGGTGGAGCCGCTGCCGGGAGTGACGACCCAGTGATAGTACGGGACGCTCGAGAGCGTGGAGATGACCTCGGCGTGACGAGCGACCTGGAGGTTGAAGAACGCGTCCTCCCACATGACCTTGCGGCCCTCGGGAAAACGGATGTCGTGATCGCGGAGGAACGCGGCGCGGTACAGCTTGTGGGGGTTCATCGGGATCAGCGGATGCTGATCCCGCCGCCCGATCACCTGAGGGAGGTCACCTGTGTAGGTCTTCAACGCCCAGTTCGGTGTGTGCGTGTACGCCTCTTTGCCGTTCACGACATCGGATCCGTGCGCTTTCGCGAACTCGTACGCCCCGCGGAGCGCATCGGGGTAGAGCTCGTCGTCATGATCCATGTAGGCGATGTACTCGCCTCGCGCGACAGAGGTGCCGACGTTGCGCGGTTTCGACGGCCACCCCGAGTTCTCGATCTGCTCGATGCGCACGTGCGGGCGGGTCGACTGGACGTCGCGGAGCCTGTCGATCGTGCCGTCCGGAGACCCGTCGTCGACGAAGATGATCTCGAACTCGTCCGTCGCAAGGGTCTGCCGGTCGAGCGACGCGACCAGCCTGCGCAAGCCGTCTGGCGGCGTCGCGTACGTGGGCACGATTACCGAAACTTTAATCATCGAATGGGGTCGCTGTCCGTGTTCTCGTCGCGCTGAGCGCTCTTCTTCTCGCTCGCGGCGGAGCCGCTGAGAAGACGTCGGAGGCGGCGGGCGACTCGTGTCGTGAGGCGCATGTCGAGCTCCCGCTTCTGCCGGCGGATCTGCGCCCTCTGCTCCTCGAGCTTGTCACGAAGAGCTGCGGAATCCTGGAGAAGTCCCGATATCCTCTGATCCCTCTCAGCAGAACCCCTGGTCAACTCGGAGATCTTCTTCTCATGGCTGCGAATGGTGATGAACCGCCCGAGGTACGCACGTTCGGCCTTCCCCATCTTGAAACGAAGGTCGTTCTCATCCTCGTCGATCAGATGCGAGCGGCGTACGAGAGCATCCGCGACTCCGTCGAAGTCATGTCGTGGCGCGCCGACCAGGGAGCGATCCTTCAGCACGTGAGTGCCGACCGCCTCGTGGATGTAGTCGTAGGTGGACATCAGGTAGTCCCGGTACCCGGGGTCCGCCTCCGGTGCGGAACCTGCACGTCGCAGTGCCTCGACGGACCGCTCGCCTGACCACTCGCCGAAGGGGATGACACGCTCCGGGTGCCCGATGGCCTCGTAGAAGTGCGGGAGCTTGTCGTTCCATTCGAGCGCGATCGACGGGATGCCGAACGAGTAGGCGATGATCGACGAGTGCATGCGGATCGAGGCGATCGCCGAGCGCGACGCGATCGCCTCGATCACCTCGCGCGTCGTCTGCGGGAGGATCACCTGATCGACAGGAACCTTCTTCTCCCGGGCGAAGAACCGCAGGGTGTTGTTGTCGTCCAGGCTGCCGTTCGTGTAGAGCTGCGTGTTCTGGCCCGCGGCCTCCGCGATTTCCATGACCTCGGAGAGATACGTCATCTCGGCGGTCAGCCCCCACGCACGGTCATTCGCCGCGAACAGGCCGCCTCGGACGACATTGATGCCGAGACTGCCGTCGGGGACCACGTCCGTCATGCCATAGAGGTACTTGGTCCATACGGCGGGGTCCGCGACCTGCCGGACCTCGAAAGGGAGGCCCGTCACGAGTTCGCGGAACAGCGGGAGGTTCTCTCGCACCGCTACGGCTTTGACGGAGCGTCGGCTCACGATGCCTCGAATGGCGTCGACGCTCCCGTTCTCCGCTCCCATGTTGTTGAGGCCCATCGATGAGAACACCACGGGGATGCCGTGGTTGTCGGTGATGTCGACGATCTGCTCGAGGTGGGTGAAGAAGTCGAGGTACGACAGGCCGAAGAGCCCCCCGCCCGCGAAGAACACGGCATCCGCGCCGGCGATCAGGTCGGCATCGACGCTCTTCAGCGGCATCGGCACGAGTTCGAAGTCGTCACTCGTGAGCCCGTGGTTCTCGAGGGCGACGTGGAGCAGGCCCTGGAAGCTGATGCGAATCAGATTGTCGCCGAAGTTGTCGTCCACGAACGAGACGATGACGATACGAAGCGGGGGTGCCATGTCGGTGTGTCTCATCCCTCGGGTTCGGGTTGTTCGACCCGAACGGTGACGATCTGGCCGGTGATCGCGCTGGCGAGGACGCGCAGACTCACAGATGCCACGATATCGGCGTCGAGCAGCGTGCCCGCGGGTTCGTCGCCGAACGCCGCCTCGCGCATCGGCGTCTTCGTGCGCTGCGGATTGATGCAGTTGATCCGCACCTCGTCGTCGGCCCACTCTTCGGCGAGGGCCTGAGTGAGATTGACCACGGCCGCTTTGCTGGCCGAATAGACGCCGTAGTTCGCCCGCCCGCGGGTATACGAGCTCGAGGTGAAGAGCAGCACCTGTCCGTGTGTCTCGCGCAGGTACCTGTGGGCGGCGCGCGACACGATGACGGGGGCGAGGAAGTTCGTCTCGATACTGGTCTCGATGTCGCGCACCTTGGTGGTCGCGAGCGGGCCGACCCGCAGCACTCCGGCCGACATGATCACCGCATCGATCTTGCCGGTCTTCTCGTACACCGACTTGAGGGCCTTCTTGACCCGGCCCCGGAACCGCACGTCCGTGCCGGTGCTGGACCGGCTGAACTCGTGGACGTCGGCCCCGGCGGCACGGGCGAGCTCGACGATGCTCGCGCCGATGCCGTAGCTGCCGCCGAAGACGACGATCGTCTTGCCGGTGAGATCGGGCGACTCCGGCGAGGCGGAGAGGCTCTCGGACTGGAGCTGGAAGAGCTTGTCGGCGATGTGCACGTCGATCGGCTCGGTCACCTTCATGTTCTCCGGTGTGCCGTCGACCACGTAGATCGGCACGTCGGGCAGATAGGTGAACACGACACCGCAGTCGTCGGTGGCGTGGAAGGAACGGTCCTGGTTGGCGAGCTCATACGCGTGACGGATCGTTCCGAGCCGGAATGCCTGCGGCGTCTGCCCGCGGCGCAACTGCGAACGGTCGGGGATCCGGGTGATGTGCGACGCCGAGTCGACCTGGATGATCGTGTCCGCCGACGGGATCGCGGTGTCGACGGCCTCGTAGTCGTCGAGGGCGTCGACGCAGTCGCGCAGGATGCGGTCGTCGACGAACGGTCGCACCGCGTCGTGGAACAGCACCTTGGTGCGCGGGTCGTCGCCCAGCACGGCCAGCGCCGCCTGAGTCGAGTCGTTCCTCGTGTCGCCCCCGGGAATGATCCGGGTGAGCTTCGGGAACCGTTGCGGATCCTTCAGCTCGTCGAGCTCACGCAGCGACCCCGCGTTCATCACGATCAGGATCTCATCGATGTGAGAGCTGGCTTCGAGCACTTCGAGTGTGTGCTCGACGATCGCCTTGCCGGCGATCTTGATCAGCTGCTTCGGGATGCCGAGGCCGACCCGTACGCCGATCCCGCCCGCCAGGATCACAGCTACCGTGCGAGTGTTCGTCGTCATGGCCTCTCCTTGCGTCGTGCGCGCGCGTCGTCCCATTCGAGGATGATCCGCGCGAGCGCGTCGGCCGCGAGGCCCTGCTCGGGCATCTGCACCCAGTCGTCGCGGAGTCGGGTGGCATCGGCTGTCGAGCCCGCGTCCGCGTGCACCTGCGTGACGAGTTCGGTCACGTCCATCGCGAGCGGGAGCCCCAGCGCATCCGGGTATCGGACGTAGAAGTCTCGCTTCGCCGAGTACTGATCGAGATCCGGCGCGATCAGATAGGAGGGCACGCCGGCGACAGCGGCTTCGAAGACCGCCGACGAGTAGTCGGTGATGAAGATGTCTGCGACCAGGAGCATCTCCTGCGTCGACATCCCCGGTGCCGTGCGCAGCTTCGGGTGGCGCGGCGCGGGCAGCAGGGGGTGGAGCTTCGTGATGGTGGCGTACCCGGCCTCTTCGAGCGCGAGCGTGAGTTCGACCGGGTCGACGGCCTCGGTGAGGCCCTCGGTGCGGAACGTCGGAGCGAACACGGCGATGCGCTGCCCCGCGAGCTGGGGGTAGAGGTGGTCGAAGGTCGCGCGGGCCTTGAGCTTCTGCTCGGGATCCACGAGGCGGTCGACGCGCGGAAGCGGAGCGGCCACGACCTTGTCGACGCTCACCCCGAATGCGTCGGCGAAGGGGGCGCGGCATCGCTCGGCGCTCGCGATCACGAGGTCGTAGCCGGCGTGCATCCTCATCGCCTTCGCGAGCTTCGGATCCCGACCGCCCGGCTGACCGAGGATGCTCAGCCCGAACTTCTTCAGCGATCCGAGCGCGTGCCAGACCTGCACGATCATGAGGCCCTCGGAGTGCCGCGCGGCGGAGGCGATGATCGAGTACCCGTCGACCACCAGCACGCGGGAGGTCTGCGCGTGATACATCTCGGTCACCAGATGTGCGGCGTAGGCGACTTTGCGTACGATTCCCGGCGGCACCATCTTCGCGACGATCACGACGTCGAGCGAGGGGTCGGCGCGCGTCAGCGCCTGGCTCAGCAGGATGAAGTCGGAGGGAGGCCTCGAGCTCTGCCGCGTCAGAAGCGTCACCTTGTTGCGTCGGGGCAGGGGAGAGAGCACGACGCCGACGAGGGCCAGGGCCAGCCTGGCGGCGTACGCCGCGATGATGTCGAGGCGCACGCCCTGGATCAACCGCCGGATCACGCGGTTGCCCCTCGAAGGAGTTCATCAGCGATCCGGTCGCTGGAATTCCCGTCGAGCGCCCCGCAGAACTCGGCGAGGAACCGGTCGAGCCGCACATCGTCGACGAGGGCGTCGGCGATGGCGGCGGCGAGCTCCCCCGCATCGCTGACGACGGGGCCGACCGCGTAGTCCGAGAACGGGCGATAGAACGACCGAGCCTCGGTGTAGTCCTCGAGGTCGGGAACGAAGAACACGATCGGGCGCCGCAGCAGCGCATACTCGAAGATCGCCGACGAATAATCGGTGATGAGCACGTCGGTCGCCATGAGCAGGTCGTTCATGTCGGCCTCGGCTGAGGCGTCGATGATCCCCGCGGCGAGGCCGGTGGTGCGGACGAACGGATGCTGGCGCACGCCCACCCGCCAGTCGTCACCGAGCGTCTGCGCGATGGCGGCCCAGTCGGCGACCGGCGCGGCCTTCGCGGAGAGCTGCCCGTTGCCCCGGAACGTCGGTGCGTAGACCACGAAGCGCTGATCGTCGCGGATTCCGAATCGCTCGCGGACCCTCGTCCGGATCTCCGTTCGTGCGTCGTCATCGAAGAAGACGTCCGAGCGCGGCATCCCCCAGGCATGCACGCGCTCCCGCGCGATTCCGAAGGCCTCTGCGTAGTCGTCGACGATCCCCTCGGAGCTCACGGCGGCGTCGGTGTAGTTCCGGTGGATCCGGCTGCCCGGAAGCGGCCCGCCCGGCAACCCGGCCCGGCTGTGGCCGACCTGTTTGAAGGCGCCAGCCGCGTGCCAGATCTGCACGAGACGGTTCCTGCGTCGCATCCAGAGCTGGTAGATCAGCGGGTAGAAGTCGTCGAGGACGATGATGCCGCTGGTCGCGATGAGGTACGGGAGCCGCACGAAGTCGCGCACGGAACGGCGCGCGGAGAGGCGGGGCTTGAACACCCCGACGATCTCTGCGTGGGGGTGGCGCCGCGCGATCGCGTCGCGCAGGAAGGCCATGTTCCCGGTGAAGCCGTCATGGGAATCGGAGAGGAAGAGAACTCGCTCCGCTCTCACCGGCCGGAGGATCCGCCAGAAAAAGTGAGGGATCGAGTAGGGAAGGAACCGGGCCGCCTGCAGAACTCGGCTCCCGCGAAGCCGCTCGCGCACGAAGGGTTCCCCATTTCTTCACTTCGGTGTTGTTTACGCCAGATTATCCGAGGTGTATAGGGGATGCCAAGGTGGGGTGCTCGGGTCGGCCGTCAGCGGGCCGCTCAGACGCGCTGCGTCGCCTTCACCGGAAGCAGTAGCAGGAAGCCCGCGATCAGCACGAGCACGATGCCCAGGATGCCGTAGGCCGTCGACCCCGACAGCACGATCAACAGCGTCCATGCGCCCGATGCCATCCAGCTCGCCGCCCGCCCGGTCGTGGCGTAGAGGCCGAAGATCTCGCCCTCGCGCCCGGCCGGGGTGATGCGGGCGAGGAACGACCGCGATGCAGCCTGGGCGGGGCCGACGAAGGCGCAGAGCAGCAGGCCGCCGATCCAGAACACGATCGTGCCCGCATCCACCAGGAAGAACACGGCGAGACCGGCGATCACCATGGATGCGAGGGAGACGAGGATGATCCGCTTCGGGCCGAACCGGTCGTCGTAGCGTCCGGCGATGATCGTCGAGACTCCCGCGATGAGGTTCGCCGCGATGCCGAAGATCACGAGGTCGAGGAAGGCGAAGTCGAACACCTGGCTCGCGATGACCGCGCCGAAGGCGAAGACGCCGCCCAGGCCGTCGCGGAACACCGCGCTCGACAGCAGGAACCAGAACGTCTGACGGGTGTCGGGGTTGCGGTGCAGGCCGACCACGTCCTTCACGAGCAGTCCGTACGACGCGAAGAAGCCGACCTTGCGCTCGGGGCGGCCGAGCGATGGCTCGGGCACGTTGAGGAAGATCGGGATGGAGAAGACGATCGCCCAGATCGCGCAGCCGACGGCGATGATGCGGAACGGCAGTCCGCCGTCCTCCGGCAGGCCGAACCAGTCGAGCATGTAGAAGACGACGACGAGGACGAGCGCGATGATGCCGCCGATGTAGCCGAATCCCCAGCCGAGGCCCGAGATGCGGCCGACGGTCTTCGGGTTCGCGATTCCGATGAGCATCGCATTCGAGTTCACGGCGGCGATCTCGCCGAAGACGGATCCGGCCGAGATCAGTGCGACACCGAGCCAGAAGAGCGTCGGCGTCGGCTCGACGAACCACAGTCCGAGCATGCAGGCGACGAGCGCACCGGTGCCGATGCCGAGCCAGAGCTTCTGACGCCCCGCGGCATCCGCGCGCTGGCCGAGCACCGGGGCGATCAGAAGGATCGCGATGCCGGCGATCGTCGAGCCGAGTCCGAGGCCCGACGCGAGGTCGGCCTCGGCGGCTTCGCGAATCGGATCCTTCGCGTCGAGTCCCGCGATCGAGGCCGGCAGGAACGCCTCGGTCGTGAGGTACAGCGCCGTGAAGATGAAGGTGAGGATGACGGTGTTGAAGGGCTGCGTCGCCCAGTCCCACAGCGCCCACGAGTAGACCTGCTTCTTGGGGGCCGGTGTCTCGCCACGCAGGTCGAGGCCGATCACTCCGACCGCGCCGCTGTTGGCCGTCGCGGCGGGCTCGGGCACCGCGCCGCTCTGCGGGGATTCACTCATGCTCGAAGTCTGGCGGCGTGGAATGAACGGAGGGTGACGGCGCGCCGTACGAGTGAGCTGAGGCCGCTCACTCGTACGACGCCGCGAGCATCTCGGCGAACAGCTCTTCGGCATCCCGTTCGACGCGGCGGCGGGTGAACCAGTCGCAGATGTTGACGCAGTCGCGGTGCAGCAGGTCGAGGCCCTGCGGGTTCGCGATGATGTCGACGATCTGCGGCAGGTCGATCACCCGCACGCGCCCGTCGTGCACGAGCAGGTTGTAGGCCGAGAGGTCACCATGGGCGAAGCCGGCCGCGGCGAAGATGCGCATCAGGTCGACGATCTGGTCGTACAGATCCGCCAGCTCGGCGCGGTCGCTGCGCACCGCCGCGAGCCGGGGAGCCGCGACGCCATGCGCATCGCCGACGAATTCCATGAGCAGCTCGGTGCCGTTGACCTGCACGGGGTAGGGCACCGGCGCGCCGAGTTCCCACATGCGGCAGAGTGCATCGAACTCGGCGAACGACCACTGCAGGGCGGCGACCGCCCGGCCGTGCTCGGACTTCTTCGCGAGCGCTCTGGTGTCGCGTGTGTTCCTGGTGCTGCGGCCCTCGGTGTAGACGCCCGAGCGGTGGAAGCTGCTGTGGTCGGTGTCGCGATAGCGCTTGGCGGCGAGCAGTGTGCGCTGCGCAGGGTCATCCGGCACCGCCCGTTCGAGCAGGAACACGTCGGCCTCCTTGCCGGTCTTGAGGATGCCGAGCTCGGTGTCGAGCGCGCCGGCGCTCGTCACGACCCAGGCGGGCCAGGGCAGGGGTCCGCGCTCCGACGGGGTGATCGCGGGCCAGGTGGTCCAGCGCTGGCCGTCGCCGGGTTCGACGTCGGCGAAGGTCGGGACGGATTCGAAGGGCGAGGCGTCGAACGTCGACGCGGCCGACGAACGGGTGGAGGGACGGGAAGAGGATGCTTCGGACGAAGCGAAGAGATCAGACACGGTGTGGCTCCGAGAGAGGGAGGCCACCGCGGATCAGGAGCGGGTGGCCTCGAGAGGAAGGAAGTCGGCGAGGGGCGCGACAGAGACTGCGTTCATGTCATCCACTCCTCTCGCTCGGGCCTTCCGGGAGAACCCCGGTGCGACGTCGAGCCTAGAGGGCACGGGCGGATGCTGTCCAGAGCCCCTCCGATGCAGAGGGAGAGGCGTCCGGTCCGGACGAATGGTCGGATGCCGTGGACGCCGCGTCGGGCACGGGGGCTCCACGCCTGCGAGTGTTGAACCATGACCACGACCGCGCCCGTTCCCGTGACGACCGCCCGCACCGAGAGCATCCGCTACGGCGGGCTCATCGTGCTGATGCTGATGGGCTTCCTGCTCGTCACGGCGGAGTTCCTGCCCAACGGCGTGCTCACCGAGATGGCCGACGCCCTCGGCGTCACGCCGGGGCAGGCGGGGCAGACCGTGACGGTCACCGCACTCGTCGGCCTGATCGTCGCCCCGACGGTGGGCCTGATCTTCCCCCGCCTCGACCGGCGGTCGCTGCTCATCTGGATGGCGCTCGCCGCCGCCGCGTCAAACCTCATCGTCGCGATCGCGCCGAACCTCATCATCGTGCTGCTCGCACGGTTCCTGCTGGGGGCGGCGATCAGCGCGTTCTGGGCCATGTCGATCACGGTCGCCGTACGGCTCGCGGGGCCCGAGCACCTCGGACGCGGCGTCATGTTCACCTCCGCGGGTGTCTCGCTCGCCACGGTCGCGGGAGTCCCGCTCGGCGTCATGCTCAGCGAGATCGTCGACTGGCAGACGGTCTTCGCGATCGCCGGCGTGCTCATGGTGGTGCTGGCCGTGGCACTGCGATTCATGCTGCCGTCGGTCCCGGCCGAGCAGGCGTCGAGCATCCGCCTTCTCGTCGACACCCTTCGTCGCCCGGGCATCGGACTCGGCATGGTCGGACACGTGCTCGTCGTTCTCGGACACTTTCTCGCCTACACGTACGTGCGACTCGCGCTCGAGCGCATCCCCGAGGTCGAGCCGTCGACGATCATCCTGCTGCTCGCGCTCTTCGGTGTCGGAGGTCTTGCGGGCAACCTCGGGCTCGGGTTCTTCATCGACCGCACCTTCGCGTTCTTCGCGGTGTTCGCGCCGCTCGTGATCGCGGTGTCGGTGCTGTCGATGATCTTCCTCTCGGGGTCCGTCCTGGGCATCGGGATCGTGGTGCTCGTGTGGGGCTTCTTCTTCTCGTCGTGGCTGCTGGTGATCAACACCTGGGTGGGTCATCGCACGCCCGACCGGCTCGAGGCCGGCGGCAGCCTGGTCGTCGTCGGATTCCAGGGCGCGATCACGATCGCGGCGGGCCTCGGAGGACTGCTCGTCGACACCCTCGACGTCGAGTTCGTGTACGTGCTGGGGGCCGTCTCGCTGCTGGTCGGTGCCGTGCTCTTCGGAATGTCCAACCGCAGGAGCACCGCGGCGGCGGCCGTCGCCTGAGCGGCGGTTCCGGCAGTCTCGAACCGGGTCGCCGGGCTCAGGGCTGCCGAGCTCAGGGCTCCGAGCTCAGGGCAGCCGCGCTCCGCGCTCCGGGCTCAGGCGGGAACGGCGGTGAGTTCGGATGCACGCCAGGCGGACGGGGTCATGCCGGTGCGGCGGCGGAAGGCGCGGCTGAATCCCTCGTCCGAGGCGTAGCCCAGTTCGCGCGAGGTCTCGCTGACGGACCGGCCCGCGCTCAGCATCCGCTTGGCGGCGTCGATGCGCACTTCGGTGACGTAGTCGGCGGGGGAGCGGCCGATCGCGCTGCGGAAGCGCTCGGCGAAGACCGAGCGCGACATCGCCCCGACGCTCGCGAGGCGTTCGACGGTCCATTCGCGACCGGGCTGCTCGTGGATCGCCTCGACGACGCGATCGAGGAACGGATCCTTCGAGACGGACGGCCATCCGGCGGGAGCGCAGCCGTTCGCGGCCCAGGCGCGGATGACGCTCAGCAGCACGGTCTGCGCCATGATCCGGCAGATCACGGGATCGCCCTGCCGCACCGGGTACGACGGCGGGTCCGTCGGCCCCATGCTGCCGGCGAGGGCGGCCGCGGCGGGCTCGAGGGCGTCGAACGACATGACGGTGATCGGATCGGGGAGCACGGCGGCGAGCATCGACGCGCTGTCCGAGAACTCGAGGTCGACCACCACGAGGTCGGTCGCAGACCCTGCTTCGAGAGCGATCGGCGCGCGGCCGAGCGTGAGGAAGGCATCGCCCCTGACGAGGTTCGCGCTCAGCGGTCGGTCGTCGACGGCCACGATCTGCGCGGTGCGGTCGACGTCGAGGCGGCATCCGGTGGTGAGGGGCGGATGTCCGCTGACCGAACCGTCGGCGATGTAGACGAGAGTGGCGGCGCCCGAAGGCAGCGGCAAGACCCCGCCTGCGGCCAGCGCGACGCGTCGAGCGATTCCCACGCGCAGGTCGACGGAGTCGAGCACCTGTCCGAGGGCTGCGGAATCGACGGTCACCATGCCTTCGGCAACGCCCAGGGGCGCATAGGTATTCCGGATACGCTGGAAGGACCCCCACCCGAGGAGTCCCGTGTTCCGCACACCCGACCGCCTGTTCCGAGTCCTCGCGATCGCGGAGGCGATCACCTGGACGATCCTCATCTCGGCGATCATCGCCCGCGCCGTCGGCGCCCCCGGCATCGTCGTGACGATCGGCGGAGGCATCCACGGCTTCGTGTTCCTCGCCTACGCCGCGACCGCTGTGCTCGTCGCGCTCAACCAGCGCTGGAACGTGGGCGTCGCGATCCTCGCCGTGGTGAGCGCGATCGTGCCCTACGCGACCATCCCGATGGAGATCTGGCTGCACCGCACCGGCCGACTGGCCGGTGACTGGCGTCTGGAGCAGACCGCCGACCCGCGCGACGCCCGCTGGTACGACCGCCTCATGCGATGGTTCCTCCGTCGCCCGTGGGTGCTCGCGATCCTGCTCGTCGTGGGCATCGTGGCGCTGTACGTGATCCTGCTGCTGGTCGGGCCGCCCGGCGGCAAGTGACGCCCGACGGGCGTCACTGCACGACGACGGCGTTCTTGTCGATGACCTCGGCCATCGTCGCGTCGATGTCGCCGCCCGTGCAGTCGACGATCACGTAGAGTCCGACCCCGGTCGCCGTGAATGCCCGCGCGGCCATGCTCCAGGTGCGCTCGCCGGCTTCGCCCTCGACCTGCCGGTTCTCGACGTCCGCGTTGCCGCCGGTCTGGTAGCTGAACGCGCCGGTCGTGGCGAGCGGAGTGATGGCCGCCGCGTCCGTCTCGCCCAGGATCACGGCGAGCATCGCGTCGGAGCTGACGCTGTCATCGCCCGCGACCGTCGGCACGTCGGGGATCTGCCCCTGCCAGAACTGTGCGGTGCAGGTGTCGTCCACCGTGCCGTAGGTCCAGCCGCCGTTGCCGTCGTCGGGCTTGACGATCTTCCAGCCGTCGTCGACGACGAAGCCGTCACCCCATTGGATGTACGCCGACGGGGCGAGCGCGGCGCCCTCGTCGAAGGTCAGAGTCGACGGCAGATCTCCGGAGGCCTCTTCGGTCGGGCTGGCCGTGGGCGACGGGTCGGGTCCGTCGCCGTCGGGCACGTCGGCCGGGATCTGGGCATACAGGCAGCCGCTCAGCGGCAACACGGCCAGCGCGACGACAGAGACGGCGGCGAGGCGGACGAGCGGCGAGACCTGCGAGATGCGCGTCATGCCGGTCAGCCTAGTCGGGGCCCACGCGCGCTCGCGGGACGGATCCGGCGGCTGTCAGTGCGCCGATGCGATGCCGACGGCATCCTGCACCATCACCGACGCCACCCGCGCACCGGCACCGGCCGCGACGATGAGCTGCTGCGGGCCGGGGATCGCGGCGTCGCCTGCCGCGTAGAGCCCCGGGACGTCGGTGCGGCCCGAGCGATCCGTCACGAGGTGTCCGTCGTGATCGACCGACGGGGCGAAGTCGCGCAGGAACGACAGGTCGGTCTCCCACTCCGGGCGTACGAACCCGCCCTCGACCGGGACGACCGTTCCGTCGCTGACCTTGATCGCCTCGATACGGCCCCGGTCGCCGACGAGTTCGGTGATCGGATGCCGCACGATCGCGACGCCTGCGGCGGTGAGCTCGGCCTCCTGCGCGGTCGACACGGTGTCGGCGCCGAGCGTGAACACGGTGAGCTCGTCGGTCCAGCGCGCGATGAGCCGCGCGCGGTCGGCGAGGTCAGGCGTCGTGCCGATGAGCGCGAGTCGTCTCCCGCGCATCTCCCACGCGTCGCAGGCCGCGCAGCTGAACAGGCTGATGCCGTAGAAGCCGCGCAGGTTCGGCACGTCGGGGAGGGTCTCGCGGAGGCCTGTGGCCAGCAGTACGGAATGCGCGGCGACCACCTCGGACGGGTCCTTGCGGCCGATGGATGCCGTGAAGCGGGAGTGCTCTCCGCCGACATCCGTCCCACTGCCGGCATCCGACTGCCCACCGGCATCCGTGCGTTCGAGCTCGAGCACCCGCACGCGGGTGCGCACCTCGATGTTCGGGTAGGCGGCGAGCTCCTCGCGGGCGATGCGGCGCAGTTCGTGCGGCGGCACCCCGTCGCGGGTGAGGAACCCGTGCGAGTTCAGGGTGGCGGCGTTGCGCGGGCGATCCGCGTCGACGACGAGCACGCGCATGAGGGAGCGGCCGAGGTTGAGGGCGGCGGAGAGCCCGGCGGGGCCACCGCCGATCACGAGCACGTCGTAGGCGTCCGTGTCAGTCATCAGTGCCCTTCCGTCGCATCCAGTCTGCCACCTCGCGACTGAGGGTCACCTAACTCGGGGCGATCCCGGCGTATGGGCTGAGGGCGACGACGTCGCCGATCACGACGACCGCGGGGGATCGCACCTGCCGAGCCGCAGCGAGGTGGGCGATCGTCTCAAGCGTGCCGACGGTCACACGCTCGCGTGCGCCGAATGCGTCTTCGATGATCGCGACGGGGCAGTCGCCTCCGCGCGCGCCCGAGGCCAGGACATGCGCGGAGTGACCGAGGGTGTTCACGCCCATCAGCAGCACCACGGTGTGGTCGCGCCCACCGCCGAGCGCCTCGATCTGGTCGTGGGCGCTGGCGACGGTGAACGTCTCGGCGACGCCGCGCTGTGTCAGGGGGATGCCGGCCAGCCCCGGCACGGCGACGGCGCTCGTCACGCCGGGGATCACCTCGACGGGGATGCCGGCCGCTTCGCAGAACAGCTGCTCTTCCCGTCCCCGGCCGAAGACGAACGGGTCGCCGCCCTTCAACCGCACCACGCGGCGCCCCTCGTGGGCGAGCGACACGAGCAGCTCGTTGATGCCGTCCTGGGGCACAGGATGGTGACCGGGGAGCTTGCCGACGTCGACGACCTCGGCATCGATCCGTACGCCGTCATCGGCGAGCTGGGCGAGCACGGCTCGCGCCCCGAGTCGGTCGGCGACGATCACCTCGGCCTCCTGCAGCGCACGGAGCCCCCGCACGGTCAGCAGCCCGGCATCGCCGGGGCCGGCGCCGACGAGCGTGACGGATCCGGCGGTCGTGACGGATCCGGCGGTCGGGTCGATGCCGTCGGCTGTCACGATCGTGCGGCTTCGGTGATCGGGCCGACGGGGGAGAGCAGTCGCGCCGACGCCTCGTCGTAGCGGGCGACGATGAGGTCGATCAGGGGCTGCGGCACGGTGGTTCCGTCGAGCAGGGGCAGGGTGACGGTTCTGCCGTCGGCCTGGCTCACGGTCATGTCGAAGAAGAACCCCTGAGCGAGCAGATAGGTCGAGACGACCGCGTCCGGGTGCGCGGCGACCGCCGTGGGCAGATCGGGCTGACGGGCGGCGAGGTAGGCGAGCTCGACCCGCGCGCCGAGGCGGAGGGAGAGCAGGGACGCCATGGCCTCGGCATCCGTCAAGGAGTCGGCGTCGCGAGAGCCGGCGACCGCGAGAATCACGGGCTCGCGGGCTCCGGTGTCGGCGGAGGGCGTATCGGCCGATGCGTCGGCGAGGCGATCCGCCAGCACCTCAGCGAGTCGAGGGTCGGGTCCCATCGGGTTGCTGACGACGGCATCCGCCTTCTTCGCCGCCATGCCGTGCAGGTCGTGGTGCACATGGAAACCGCGTGACAGCAGCAGCGGCACGATCACGACCGGGCCCTCGATCGTCGGCAGGAGGTCGGCCGCGTCGGGCTGCTGCACGTCGACGAAGGCGCTGCGCACCTCGACGTCGGGGACGGCTGCCGCGACGGCGTCGACCAGGTCGGCGATCGCTCGGGCGCCTTCGGCATCCGAGGTCCCATGTGAGACGGCGAGCAGGATCGGGCGGCGCATGCTGAGACTGTAGGCGAGCCGTGTGACGACGGTGTTTCGAGCATCTCGCTCCGGCCCGGGGCGGATGTGCGGGCGCGGATGTGCGGGTGCGGATGTGTGGGCTCGTAGGTCCGGTCGGAAACGCGGCCAGACCAAAGTTGAGCCGATTCATATCAACTTTGTTTGACAGCATCCGGACGTCGGAGTACAGTTGAGTCATCGCGACTCAGGTTTCCCTGATCGCCCCGGATTTCCAGACCACATCAACCTCAGCAACAAAGGAGAATCACATGGCACGTGCTGTTGGAATCGACCTCGGTACGACGAACTCCGTCGTCAGCGTCCTCGAGGGTGGCGAGCCGAAGGTCATCGCCAACGCCGAGGGCTTCCGCACGACCCCCTCGGTGGTCGCCTTCACGAAGGACGGCGAGGTGCTCGTCGGCGAGACCGCGAAGCGCCAGGCCGTCACGAACGTCGACCGCACCATCGCATCCGTCAAGCGTCACGTCGGCACCGACTGGACCTTCGACGTCGACGGCAAGAAGTGGACGCCGCAGGAGATCTCCGCGCGCATCCTCCAGAAGCTCAAGCGCGACGCCGAGTCCTACCTGGGCGACACGGTGACCGATGCGGTCATCACCGTCCCCGCGTACTTCAACGACGCCGAGCGTCAGGCCACGAAGGAGGCCGGCGAGATCTCGGGCCTCAACGTCCTGCGCATCATCAACGAGCCCACCGCTGCGGCCCTCGCCTACGGCCTCGACAAGGGCAAGGAAGACGAGCTCATCCTGGTCTTCGACCTCGGTGGCGGAACGTTCGACGTCTCCCTGCTCGAGGTGGGCAAGGACGATGACTTCTCGACCATCCAGGTGCGCTCGACCGCCGGTGACAACCGCCTCGGTGGAGACGACTGGGACCAGCGCCTCGTCGACCACCTGATCAAGCAGTTCAAGGAGACCACGGGCGTCGACGTCTCGGGCGACAAGATCGCCCTGCAGCGTCTGAAGGAGGCTGCAGAGCAGGCGAAGAAGGAGCTCTCCTCCTCGACCTCGACCAGCATCAACCTCCCGTACCTGTCGCTGACCGAGTCGGGCCCCGTCTCGCTCTCCGAGACGATCACCCGCGCGAAGTTCGAGGACCTCACCAAGGACCTGCTCGACCGCACCAAGAAGCCGTTCGAGGACGTCATCCGCGAAGCCGGCATCAAGGTCGCCGACATCGACCACATCGTGCTCGTGGGTGGATCGACCCGTATGCCGGCCGTCGCCGAGCTCGTCAAGCGCGAGACCGGCAAGGAGGCCAACAAGGGCGTCAACCCCGATGAGGTCGTCGCCGTCGGCGCCGCTCTCCAGGCAGGTGTCCTCAAGGGTGAGCGCAAGGACGTGCTGCTCATCGACGTCACGCCCCTCAGCCTCGGCATCGAGACCAAGGGCGGCATGATGACCAAGCTCATCGAGCGCAACACGGCCATCCCGACCAAGCGCAGCGAGACCTTCACCACGGCAGACGACAACCAGCCGTCCGTCGCGATCCAGGTCTTCCAGGGCGAGCGTGACTTCACCCGCGACAACAAGCCGCTCGGAACCTTCGAGCTCACCGGAATCGCCCCGGCCCCCCGTGGCATCCCGCAGATCGAGGTCACGTTCGACATCGACGCCAACGGCATCGTGCACGTGTCCGCCAAGGACAAGGGCACGGGCACCGAGAAGTCGATCGTCATCTCCGGCGGCTCGTCGCTGTCGAAGGAGGACATCGAGCGCATGGTGCGCGAGGCCGAGGAGCACGCGGCGGAAGACAAGGCGCGCCGCGAGGCCGCCGAGGTCCGCAACCAGGCCGAGACGCTCGCGTACTCGATCGACAAGCTGATCACCGAGAACGACGACAAGCTGCCTGAAGACGTCAAGACCGAGGTCAAGGCCGACGTCGACGCACTCAAGACGGCTCTGGCCGGCGAAGACGACGAGGCCGTGAAGACCGCGTTCGACAAGCTGAACCAGTCGCAGGGCAAGATCGGCGAGGCCATCTACGCACAGTCCCAGGCAGAGGGCGCTCCCAGCGCCGACGCCGCGGGCGAGGCTCCGGCCGATGACAGCTCCTCCGACGAGGACGTCATCGACGCCGAGGTCGTCGACGACGAGGACGAGAAGAAGTAATCATGACGGACAAGAACTTCGAAGGTGACGACGAGGTTCGCGGCGAGGGGTCGGATGCTCAGGCATCCGGCCCCGCGCCGCAGAACCCGGACTCCGATGAGGCCAGGGCCGCGGAGGGTTCCGACGCGGACTTCACGATCGACGACATCCTGAACGCGGATCAGACGGCTGAGGCCGCCGCAGGGGATGCCGCGCTCGCGGATGCCGAGGACGCGCTCCTGCACGACCTCAAGCGCCTCCAGGCCGAGTACGCCAACTACCGCCGCCGCACCGAAGAGCAGCGTCAGGTCGAGATCGAGCGCGCGAAGGGCGAGGCCGCCAAGGGCCTCATCCCCGTGCTCGACGATCTCGACCGCGCCGCCCAGCACGGCGATCTGGTCGAGGGCACGCCCTTCGCCGTGATCGCGGGCAAGGTGCGCACGGTGGTGGAGCGCCTCGGTGTCGTCTCGTACGGTGAGAAGGGCGAGGAATTCGACCCGCAGCGCCACGAGGCGATCTTCCAGCAGCCCACCCCGGGCGTCGAAAAGACCACGGTGCTCGAAGTCGTCGAGGTGGGTTACCGCCTCGGTGATGTCGAGCTGCGTCCCGCGAAGGTCGTCGTCGCCGTTCCCGCAGAGTAGGTGATCGATGGCTAGCCAGGACTGGTTCGACAAGGACTTCTACAAGACCCTCGGGGTCTCGAAGGACGTCAGCGACGCCGATCTCAAGAAGACGTACCGAAAGCTCGCTCGCAAATACCACCCCGACTCCAATCAGGGTGACGAGAAGGCCGAGGCGAAGTTCAAAGAGATCAGCGAGGCGTACTCGGTGCTCTCTGACGCGGAACAGCGCAAGGAGTACGACGAGATCCGCGCGATGGGCTCGGGCGCACGCTTCACGGCGGGCGGCACGGGCGCGGGCGGCTTCGAAGACGTCTTCAGCCGGTTCGGGCAGCAGGGGCGAGGGCAGCAGCAGTCCGCCGACTTCGAGGACATCTTCGCGATGTTCAATCAGGGTCAGGGTGGCTCGTTCGGCTCCGGTCGGTTCGGGCAGACCTCCGGTGGATTCCGCGGGTTCGGCGGCCCCCAGAAGGGAGCCGACGTCACGGCGCGCACCACGCTCGACTTCGCCACCGCCGTGCAGGGTGAGACCATCAGCCTGCAGGGCGAAGACGGCAAGCCGTTCAAGGTGAAGATCCCCGCCGGCGTCGCCGACGGTCAGAAGATCAGGCTCCGCGGCCGCGGCCGCCCCTCGCCGGACGGCGGGGAGCGCGGTGACGTCGTGGTGCAGATCGCGGTGCGGCCGCATCCGGTGTTCACCCGCGAGGGACTGAACCTGCGGGTGGTCGTGCCGGTGACCTTCACCGAGGCGGCGCTCGGCGCGACCATCGAGGTTCCGACGCTCGGCGGCGACACGGTCAAGCTCCGTGTCGCCCCCGGCACCCCGTCCGGACGCGTGCTGCGCGTCAAGGGACGCGGCGTGACCACCTCGAAGGGCACGGGCGACCTGCTCGCCGAGCTGCAGATCGCGGTGCCGTCGCACCTCGACGAGGCTGCTCGGGAGGCGCTGGAGAAGTTCCAGGCACTCGAGCCGTCTGAGAACCCCCGGGCCGACCTGATGGCCAAGGCCCGTCGGTAGAGATTCGGTCGGAAGAGAACGATGACGAACGCGAGCACCGAGGAAGAGGTGATCCACAGTGGCTGACCAGCGCATGGATGCCGACACCCCGGTGTTCGCGATCGCCGTCGCGGCTGAGCTCTCGGGCATGCACCCCCAGACCCTTCGGCAGTACGACCGCATCGGACTCGTGGTGCCCGGCCGCACATCCGGCGGCTCGCGCCGCTATTCGACCCGCAACATCGAGCAGCTCCGCGAGGTGGCCCAGCTGTCGTCCGAGGGCGTGAGCCTCCCGGCCATCGCCCGACTCCTCGATCTGGAAGACGAGAATCGGATGCTGCGGCGCCGCGTCGCAGAGCTCGACGCCGCGCTGCGTGCGGAGCGGGAGAACCGCCCCGGCGTCCGCGTGTTCGCCGCCGGTGCCGCGGGTGTCATCCCGATGCCCAGTGGTCGCCGCCTCCGCCGCTCGGCCGAGGTCGTCCTCTGGCATCCGGGCGGCGGGCGGGACTGACCCGCCGAGGGCGACCCCTACGACGATCGCCACACCTTGGTGGCGAGGTTCGCGACCTCCTTGTCGAGGGTGTCGAGTCGGTGGTCGAGTATGTCGATGCGACCGTTCAGATGCGCATCGAGCGCTTCGATCTGTCCAGTGAGTCGGTGGTCGAGTGCTTCGATCTGCCCAGTGAGTCGGTGGTCGAGCGCTTCGATCTGCCCAGTGAGTCGGTGGTCGAGTGCTTCGATCTGTCCGGTGAGCCTGCCGTCCAGCGCCTCGATCTTCCCGGTGAGTGTTCCCTCGAGATGGCCGATCTTTCCGGAGAGCGTGCCGTCGAGACGGCCGATCTCGGCCCGCACCACTCTGCCGAAATGCGTCGTCACAAGGGTGAAGCCACCCAGGAGTGCGGCACCGAACACCCCTATGAGCGTCCAGACCTGAGGCTCGTTCATCGTCATGACTCCATCCTGTGAGCGTCGCGCCAGAATGGCAGTGTGGGGTCGTCGGACGCCGACCGCCCGTGCGCGATCCTGCGGGTCTGGGGAGAGTCGGGGCGAGCCCCGCTTCGGTGCAGAAGGGAATACCGAACCCGCGCATCCATCCGCGCGCGGTATCGTTGCGACACGATGAGGATGACGCGTCGCACACTGCTGATGGGCGCCGGAGCCGGCGTTCTGGGGGTCTTGCTGGCCTCCTGCACGCCCGAGCCGGCGCCGTCGCCCACGCCCGACCGGTCGCCGACTCCGAAGCCGACATCCGACACGATCACCCCGGCGGCGTTCGCCCGCAGCTCGTGGTCCACGGATCCCTTCGCGCTCGGCGCCGCGAGCTTCACGCCCGTCGGCACACAGGTCAGCGAACGCGATGCGCTCGCGGAGCCGATCGACGACCGCCTGTTCCTGTCTGGCGAAGCGACTGACACCGAGGCGCCGGGCACGATCGCGGGCGCTCTCCGCTCGGGTGACCGCGCCGCCGGGCAGCTCCTGCGTGCGGCGGCGACAGGCGAACGGGTCGCGGTGATCGGCGCGGGGTTGGCCGGGGCCGCGGCGACAGCACGGCTCGTCGCCGACGGTCTGCAGGTCACGGTCTTCGAGGCGCGCGATCGCGTCGGCGGACGCATCCATTCCGTCGTCGACGACAAGGCCTGGCCCTTCCCGGCGCAGCTGGGAGGATGGCTTCTCGGCGCATCCGACGGTGAGATACGCGACCACCTCACCGAGCTCGATGTCCGCGACGTCTCGCTCACCGGAACGCGATGGCGGTCCGCCGACGGCGACGTCGAGCCGGTCTCCACCGAGCCCGTGCAGGCGGCGATCGCCTCGGCGCAGCAGGGCGTCACCGACATCTCTCTCGAGGATGCGCTGACCGAGGCGGGGGCCGACCCCACCGAGCCGGGGCTCGCGGCGCTGCTCGCCTCGATCACGGCGTTCTCCGGGGCTGACGCCGCGCAGGAGTCGTCGTGGTTCCCGCCGGCGCTTCCGGCCGATGAGTACATCGCGCCGCTCGGCGACCTGACGCCTGTGATCGAGGGGCTGCTCGACGGTGCGAAGCTCAGTCTCTCGTCGCCCGTGAGCCGCATCGCCTACGACGAGAAGGGTGTGAGTCTCGGCATCGCGTCGGGCGAATCGCTGTCGTTCGACCGGGTGCTGATCACGGTGCCGCTCGGAGTGCTCAAGGGTGAGGGGCTGCAGTTCGCTCCGGCGCTGCCGTTCGGCCACCGCGGTGCGATCGCCGCGCTCGGCATGGGGCGCATCGAGACCGTCTGGCTGAGGTTCGACGAGCCGCTCGCCTTCGCGGCGCCGCAGACCGAGGGCGAACCCGAGGCGGCGATCTGGCATGCCGTCGGCGGCGACGGGCTCATCCGCACCTGGTTCAACCTCGCCCCGGTCACGGGGGAGGACGTCGTCGTCGGCATCGTCGGAGGAGAAGCCGCCGACGCGTTCGCGAAGCTCGACGATCAGAAGGTGCTGGAGGCGGCGATCGCCTCGCTCGCGCCGTTCCTCACCGCCGTCTAGCGGGGTCCTGCGCGGGGTTCAGACCTCGGGGCGCTCGTGGCCTCGCCGTCGCATCCTGCTGACGAGCACGATGACCGTTGCGACGAGGGCAAAGATCGCCAGAGCGATCGCGCTCGTCAGCAGGAACTCGGGCGGGCCCGACACCTGACGAGGATCCAGGAAGTAGTAGGGGTACCAGCCCACCGAGGGGCCGCGCCACAGGGTGACCCCTCCCCAGGCGAGGGGAAAGGCCAGTGCCGTCGGCACGACCCACCACGGCACACCGCGGTGCCCCGGCGTGAGCACCCAGGCGATGGCCGTGCACGCGGGCAGATAGAAATGCAGCACCTGATCGGACCAGGGCACGTCGACGCGGATGCCGCGCAATCCCGCCTGCCACACGATCAGCGCGAAGGCGAGCCCTGCGGTGATCGTCCAGGTCAGCACCAGCGCCAAGGAGACGGTGAACCAGCGTGGATCCGCGGGCCGGATGAACGCCAGCACCGCCCCGATCAGCAGCACGACGACGAGCGCGCAGTTGGACTGCACGGTCAGGTAGGCGAAGAAGTTCTCGCCCGCGATCGTGCGCGAGCTCAGGCCCCAGAACAGGCGATGCACGAGCGCGACGGTGCACACGGATGCCGTCGCCAGGCGCAGCACACCGAATGCCGATCGTGCCCTCACCTTCGTCCCTGCCCTCTCCCGGCTGCGACCATCGCCCTCCCCAGCGTGATTCACGCCACCCGGCGAGTCTACGGAAGGCTGCTCGACGCGGGCTCCGAGTAGGGCGCGCTCAGGAGAAGGAAAAGTGCGCTTTCTACCGTGGGAGCAGGGAACGACCCTGCTCCGCGCCTGGCGCGCGGTGTCCTGCCACGAAGGAACATCTCCTCATGACGAACACCACCGCCCCCTCCGCCGCCTCTTCGCTGGGACTCCTCGTCCTGCGCGTCGTCGTCGGCTTCGTCTTCGCCGCTCATGGAGCGCAGAAGATCTTCGAGTACACCCTCCCCGGGGCCATCGGCAGCTTCGCCGGCATGGGCGTCCCGCTGCCCGAGATCGCCGCGCCCGTCGTCGCGTTCGTCGAGCTGATCGGCGGCATCCTGCTGGCGCTCGGACTCTTCACGCGCCCCGTCGGCATCCTGCTCGCGGTCGACATGGTCGTGGCGCTCGTCGCCGTGCACCTGCCCGCGGGCCTGTGGGTGGGCGAGGGCGGATACGAGTTCGTCGCGGTACTCGGGGTCGCAGCGCTCGCGCTGGCCTTCACCGGAGCCGGACGCTTCTCGCTCGACGGGGCGTTCCTCCGCGGACGCGTTCCCGCCTGGCTCAGCTGACGGGAAGGTGCTCGGCGCGAGGCCGAGAGAGGGAGCGCCGTCGCGGCGCTCCCTCCGCCTTGTCGCCCGGTGTGTATCCTGTCAACTGTTAACAGGAGGTCACCGTGACACAGACCGTGAAGCGCGGAGAGTCCCTCGGAGCGCAGGTCGCGCAGGTCCTGCGCCAGCGCATCGTCCGCGGAGAGCTGGCGCCCGGCGCCCGCATCACCGAAGAGGCCCTCGCCGAGGAGTTCTCGGTGAGCAGGGGACCGATCCGCGACGCGCTCACCCAGCTCAGCTTCGAGAAGCTCGTCGAGGTGCAGCGCCCTCGTGGCGTGTACATCACCGGACTCTCGCAGGACGACGTCGATCAGCTGTACAGCCTGCGCGGCGCCCTCGAGCAGCTGGCGCTCTCGCGGGCCATGCGAGTGGACGACGACGCGCGCTGGGCGGCGATGGCTGCGGCCGTCGGGCGGATGGGTGCCGCCGCCGACAGTGGTGATCACGCGGCTTTCGTCGCCGCCGACCTCGAGTTCCACTCGGAGATCTACGCGCTGGCCGACCACCCCCGGCTGCAGGGTGCCTGGAGCCAGTACCTGCCGACCTTCGCCTCGCTCCTCGAGGTCACGATCAATCACGACGACGACCTCCACGAGTCGTCGGACGATCACGTGAAGTTGATGGACGTGATGCGCTCCGGCACACCGGAGGAGGCGGCCTCGGTCCTGACCGCCCATCTCGACGGCGCCCGCGATCGGATGCTCAGCGAGCTCGCCGGCCGCCCGGCCTGACGGTCGACTCTCGATCCCGAACCTGCGCGGACCGACTCGACCGCACGGCTTCGAGCACCACTCCGAGTGTTGACTGTTAACAGTCAACACTGCTACGGTCGGAGGGTCGACAACAAGGTCGACCCACGTAGAGGAGCAAAGATGCCCCGCATGCGCATCACCCGGGCGGCCGCCGCGATCGCGGCCGCCGCCGCCACCGCTCTCGTCCTGTCGGCCTGCACCAAGGTCGAAGAGGGTGAGGATGCGGCATCCGCCTTTCCCGAGAACGACATCCGCCTGATCATCCAGGCCAACCCCGGCGGCGGGTCCGACCTGTCGTCGCGCGCCCTCGCCACCGAGCTCGAGGGGATCCTCGGCGTCAGCGTCATCCCCGAGAACATGCCCGGTGCCGCAGGCGCGCTCGCCATGGAGTACGTCGGCGCGCAGGATCCCGACGGCTACGTGATCGGATTCGCCCCGGTCGAGATCGCGATGCTCAACACCACGCAGAGCGCGAACGTGCTCCCCGAGGACTTCGATCTGCTCGGCCAGATCATGCTGGCTCCCGGAGTCATCACGGTCGGCGCCAACAGCGGCATCGAGTCGCTCGAAGACCTCGTCGCCCAGGCGAAGTCCGGCGCCGTCACGGTCGCCAACTCCGGTGCCGGATCGATCTGGGAGGCCGCGACCGTCGGCCTCGGCGATGCGACCGACGCGACCTTCTCGCCCGTGCCGTACGACGGTGGTGCGACCGCCGTCGCCGCCGCCGCATCCGGAGAGACGGTCGCCGCGGTGTCGGGTCTCGGTGAGGCCCTCGCGCAGGGCGAGGCCGTGCGCATCCTCGCGGTCATGAACGACGAGCGCCACCCGGATGCCGAGGACGTGCCGACGGTCGATGAGGCCATCGGTGAAGACGTGGTCTTCGGAGGGTGGGGTGGCATCTACGCCCCCAAGGGCCTGCCGGACGACGTCAAGGGCGAGCTGGAGTCCGCGGTGAAGGAAGCCGTCGAGTCCGACACCTACCAGCAGTTCCAGAAGGACGCGGGAAACCTCGTGGTCTACCGCGACTCGGCGGAGTGGACGACCTTCGTCGACGAGCAGTTCGACCTCTTCAAGGAGCTCCTGGGCTGACCGGCACTCGGAGAGCGGGGCCGGCTCATCACCGGCCCCGCAGCATCCGATGCCGCACGTCAGACCAGGGAAGGAGCACCATGTCCCACGCCGATGCCACCAGCCCGGCCGAGCAGGACGAGCAGCAGGGCGCACCCGCGTCGCGGCCGCTCGAGATCGTCTTCGGATTCGTCGCCCTCGCGTTCAGCGCGGGCTATCTGTTCCTCGCCACCCAGATCCCGCTGCGCCGCGAGGCTGCGCCCGGTCAGATCGATGCGCGCTTCTGGCCCATGGTCATCGCCGTCACCGCCGTGGTCATCTCGCTCGCCGTTCTCGCGGTGGCCGTCACACGGCCCGCACAGGGCCGCGAGGACCTCGACCGCATCCAGTCGGGAGGTGTGATCCGGGTCGTCGCCACTCTCGCGATCGCGGGTGTGTTCATCGCCGTCTGGTCGCTCGGCACCGTCATCCTGTTCGGCTATCGCATCGAGGTCTTCCCGGTGGCGGCCGCCCTGCTGATGGCCGGCCTCATGCTTCTCTACGGCCACCGCCGCTGGCTGAGCCTGATCATCTACTCCGTCTCCGTCACGGCGTTCGTCTACGTCGTGTTCGGCATGCTACTGAGGATCCCGCTGTGAACGCGCTCATGGAGGGGCTGAACTCGCTCCTCGACATCTCGATCCTGCTCTACATGCTCGTCGGGCTCCTGCTCGGCTTCATGGTCGGAGCCTTCCCCGGCATCACCGCGACCATGGCCGTCGCCCTCGCCGCCGGATTCACACTGACCCTCGAGCCCGTGCAGGGCCTCGCCGTGCTGCTCACGATCTACGTCGCCGCGAACTTCGGTGATCGCGTCCCCTCGATCCTCATCAACACCCCGGGCACCCCGGCGTCGATCGCCACGACGCTCGACGGCTATCCGATGGCGAAGCAGGGCAGAGCAGGCCTCGCCCTGACGATCTCGGCGATCGTCTCGGCCGTCGGCATCCTCGCCTCCCTCGTGCTGTTCGCCGTCGCGGCGGTGCCGATCGCGAGTTTCGCCCGCGACTACTTCAAGTCGCCGGAGCTCTTCGCGCTGGTCGTCTTCGGCATCTCGATCATGATCGGCATCTCGTCGAAGTCGATGCTCAAGGGCATCCTCGCCGGTCTCTTCGGCCTCATGCTCGGCACCGTCGGAACGTACGCCGCCACGGCCGACCAGCGCTTCACCTTCGGGGTGCTCGAGCTGGTCGAGGGCGTCAACTTCATCGCCGTGATCATCGGACTGTTCGGCATCGCCGAGCTCTTCGACCAGCTGCTCACGTATCGGAAGTCGAACGTGCGCCCCATCTCGAGCCTCGGTCGCTGGTGGCCGAATCGCTCGGAGCTGAAGCAGAGCGGGCGGGCGACCGCGGTCGGCGGCGCTGTCGGACTCGGAGTCGGGCTCATCCCCGCGGCCGGTGGCGACATCGCGGGCCTCATCGGCTGGGAGCGTGCCCGCAAGGCCTCGAAGCACCCCGAGATGTTCGGCAAGGGGTCGATCGAGGGCGTCGCCGCCT
Source organism: Microbacterium phyllosphaerae (assembly GCF_017876435.1). NCBI lineage: Bacteria > Bacillati > Actinomycetota > Actinomycetes > Micrococcales > Microbacteriaceae > Microbacterium > Microbacterium phyllosphaerae. The sequence continues at coordinate 216,993 of NZ_JAGIOA010000001.1, read as the reverse complement.
CCGACACCGCCTCGAGCGCCACACTCGGCGGCTCACTCACGACGACGATGGCGCTCGGCATCCCGGGTGACTCGGTGATGGCGGTGATGATCGGCTCGATGATCATTTGGGGCATCACCCCCGGCCCGACCCTGTTCACGAACCGCCCCGACCTCGTCGTCTCGATCGTGGGCATCATGCTCGTCGCGACGCTGCTCTCGCTGGGTCTGAGCCTCGTCCGCATGAAGGGCATGGTCAAGCTGCTCGACGTGCCGCAGCCGTACCTGTGGAGCGGCATCCTGATCTTCTGCATCATCGGCACGTACGCCACCTCGAACAGCCTCTCGACCGTCGTCACGATGCTCGTGTTCGGTGTGATCGGCGTGCTGCTCAAGCGGATGCAGGTGCCGGCCGGGCCCATCGTGCTCGGCCTGCTCCTCGGCCCGCTTGCGGAGGAGAACCTGGCTCGCACGCTGGCGATCCTGCCGACCCGCCCGTTCTTCGAGGTCGTGAGCCCGATCGCGATCGTGCTGCTGGTGCTCGCGGTGCTGTCGATCGTGATGCCGGCCATCCGTGCGGCCCGCAGCCCTCGTGGTGAGCGCGCCTCGCTCGAGGACTCGATCCTGTCGGCCTCGACGGTCGAGCAGATCGAGAAGGCGCACGAAGAGCTCGCCGCGGACCCCGACCTGCTCACGTCGACCGTGCGCAATGTCGACACCTCAGCCCGCGCGGCCCGCAAGGCCCGCAAGAACTCCAAGGAGACCGAGAAGTGACCCGCTACGACATCCTCACCGCCGTGCCCACCGCCTTCCACAGCGACGGCGCACTCGATCTCGAGGGGTCGCGGGCGATCTTCCGGTTCGTCGCAGAGTCCGGGAACGAGGGCGCCTTCGTGCTCGGCACGACCGGCGAGTTCCCCGCGGTCGACGCCACCGAGTTCGCGGCGATCGTCGAGGCGGCGCTCGCGGAGCTGAAGGATCGGATGCGCGTCGTCGTGCACGTCGGCCAGCCCAGCACGTTCGAGGCCCTGCGCCTGGTCGAGATCGCGAAGGGACTGGGCGCGACCGAGTTCGCCGCGCTCACGCCGTACTACCTGAAGGCGACGGACGACTCGATCTTCGAGTACTTCGCGGCCCTGTCCGATGCGATCGGCGACGGCCGGCTCTACGTCTACATCTATCCGGCCCGCAGCGGCAATCCGGTCTCGGTCGAGCTGCTCGCGCGCCTCGCCGAGCTGCCGAACGTCGTCGGTGCGAAGGTCAGCGAACTGTCGCTCGACGAGATCGCCGCCTACCGCGCCGCGGTGCCCGCCGACTTCGATCTGTACACGGGCGCCGATCGCGACCTGATCGCCGCGGTGCAGGTCGGCGCGCAGGGTGTCGTGTCGGGCGTCTCGTCGGTCACCCCCAAGCCGTTCCGCGCGCTGGCCGACGCAGGACGCTCGGGGGATGCCGGCGCGATCGCCGCCGCCCAGGCCGCGGTCGACGATGTGGTCTCGCTCATCGGCGGCGACATGGCGCGCATGAAGGAGGCCTACCGGGTGCTCGACGTCGTCGACACGCACTGCCGCATGGCGATCGCCGAGCCGACGGATGCCGAGCGCGCCGCGGTCGCGCAGGTCGTGGCCGCCCACCGGTAGGGGGCGGGGGAGGGCGGGGCGGCAGGGCTTCGGCGCTGTCGCCCTTTCTGTCGCCCCTTCTCACAGGCGCCCGCGACATGATGGGGTCATGCCCGTCAATCCGTACGACTCCCGCCCGTGGCTCGACTCCTATGCGGATGGTGTCCCCGCCGACATCGAGACTCCGTCCCAGACGTTGCCCGAGATGATCGAGGCGAGCATCACGACGTTCGGCCGACGACCGGCGCTCGAGTTCTTCGGCGCCGTCACGTCGTATCGTGACCTCGGCGATCAGATCCTGCGCGCCGCCGAGGGGCTGCGGCGCCTGGGCGTGAGCAAGGGCGACCGTGTGGCGCTGGTGCTGCCCAACTGCCCTCAGCACGTCGTGGCCTTCTATGCGGCGCTCCGCCTCGGCGCGATCGTCGTCGAGCACAACCCGCTCTACACCGCCAGGGAGCTGCGGCATCAGTTCGAGGATCACGGGGCCAAGGTCGCGATCGTCTGGGACAAGACGGTCGACACGATCGCGGACTTCCCCGCCGACCTGCGGGTCGAGCACATCGTGAGCGTCGATCTGACCGAGGCCATGCCCGCTGCGCAGCGGCTCCTGCTGCGGTTGCCCCTCCCGAAGGCGCGCGCGTCGGGGGCGAAGCTGACGAGCACCCCGAAGGCGCGCAGAGCGCTGCCCTGGAAGAAGATGGTCGATCATCGCCGCCTCTCGCGCCGCGTCGAGGGCCCGACCCTCGGAGACACCGCACTCCTGCAGTACACGAGCGGGACGACGGGCGTGCCGAAGGGCGCGATCCTCACGCACGCGAACCTGCGCGCCAACGCGATGCAGGGGCAGGCGTGGGTGCCGGGTCTGGTCGCCGGGGAGGAGACCTTCTACGGCGTGCTGCCGCTGTTCCACGCCTACGGCATGACGCTCTGTCTGACCTTCGCGATGAGCATCGGCGCGAAGCTGGTGCTGTTCCCGACGTTCGATCTCGGCCTCGTCACGAAGGCGGCGCGCACGAGCCCACCGACGTTCCTCCCCGCTGTCCCGCCGATCTACGACCAGCTCGCGAGGGCCGCATCCCGCGGAACGATCGACCTCTCGACCGTGAGGTTCGCGATCTCCGGCGCCATGAGCCTGCCGGTCGCGACGGTGCAGCGATGGGAAGAGGCGACCGGAGGGCTGCTCGTCGAGGGCTACGGCATGACCGAGAGCTCACCCGTCGCGCTCGGCAACCCGATGGGTCGCAGTAGGCGCCCCGGAACAGTGGGCGTGCCCTTCCCGAGCACGGAGATCCGCGTCGTCGATCCGGCGGACACCGACATCGACGTTCCCGTGGGGGAGCGGGGCGAGCTGCTGGTCCGCGGCCCGCAGGTGTTCCAGGGATACTGGCGCAGACCGAGTGAGACCGCCGACGTGCTGCTCGCTGACGGGTGGCTGCGCACCGGCGACATCGCCGAGGTGTCGGCCGACGGCTTCGTGACGATCGTCGACCGCCTCAAGGAGCTCATCATCACGGGCGGGTTCAACGTATCTCCCACCGAGGTGGAGGATGCGCTCCAGGCGCACCCCGACGTGCTCGCTGCCGCCGTGGTCGGCCTCCCGCGCTCGAGTGGCGGCGAAGAGGTCGCGGCGGCCGTGGTGCTCCGTGACGGCGCGGAACTCGACGCGGGCGCCCTGCGCGACTTCTGCCGCACGAGGCTCACTCCCTACAAGGTTCCCAAGCGCATCGTCGCAATGGATGATCTTCCGCGCTCGCTCATCGGCAAGGTGCTGCGTCGTCAGGTGCGGGATCGGATGCTCGCGGGTTGAGTCACGGGCGTGCGGGGCCGTGTGTGCTCGCCGCGAATCGTGAAACCGGTTACAGTGTGCCGATGGTCACGATCTACGACGTCGCCCGGCTCGCGCAGGTCTCGCCGGCCACCGTCTCTCGCGTGTTCAACGGGACCAGCGTCTCCGACGAGAAGGTCGCTGCCGTGCGCCGCGCGGCCGAGCAGCTGAGCTTCACGCCCAATCGCACCGCACGCAACCTGCGTCGGCAGAGCTCCGAGGTGATCGCTCTCGTCATCCCGGACATCGAGAATCCGTACTTCACCGAGATGGCCCGCGGTGTCGAGGATATCGCCTCCGAGGCCGGGTACTCCGTGGTGCTGTGCAATACGGACGCCCAGGTCGAGAAGGAGGCGACCTACCTGCGGATCGCCATGGCCGAGCACATGTCGGGCGTCATCATCGCGACCGCCGACGAGGATTCCGACCTCGACAGCATCCTCGCGACCGGTCGTCCCGTCGTCGCGGTCGACCGCAGCACGAGCTACGACATCGACGGCGTCGTCATGGCGAACCGGGCGGCGGGCATTTCGGCAGCGAAAGATCTCATCGATGCCGGATACCGTCGCATCGCCTACATCGGCGGGCCGGAGCACATCGACACGGCCGCCGAGAGAGCCGCCGGATGGCGGTCGGCGCTGGGGGCGGCGCATCCGGATCTCGACCTCGACGAACTCGAACGGTTCGCCACGTTCCGCGTCGACGGAGGGCGCACGGCGATGGAGGAGCTCCTCGCGCTCCCCGAGCCGCCGGATGCCGTCGTGGCCGGGAACAACCTCATCGGCGTCGGCGCGATCCAGGTGCTGACGGAACACGGGCTGACCCCACCGCAGGTCGGCGTCGCCGTGATCGGATCGCTGCCTTTCACCACCCTCTCGCCGACCGCGGTGACGGTCGTTCGGCTGCCCGCCCGTCATATGGGAGTCACAGCGGCGCGCATGCTGCTGGAGCGCATCGGTGGCGACGGCCAGCCCTCGCGCACGGTGGTGCTGCGCAACGAGATCCAGCCGGCCAGCGTCGTCAGGGTCTGACGGAGTCTGCCGCGCTCTCTCGCTGAGACGGGAGCATCCTCACGCCTTGTGCCGTGAAATCGATTTCGCGTACAGTGGCAGAACACGTGCGATCAAGGAGGACGCGAGTCATGACCTACACCCTGCCGGCACCGGCATCCCGACCGGCATCTGCCCCGAAGACCGCGTATCTGATCGCCTCGGGCGACCTGCGCGAAGCCGCGAACACCGGCGGCTGGCCTGTGCAGGTCGAGCTCGAAGCCGGCGTCACCGGAGTCTTCGCGGATCTCGGCTGGACCGTCATCCGCGCCAACGACGTCGACCCCGCCACCGGGCACGGCTTCATCTCGAGCCAGCGCATGGGCCTCGACGTCTTCAAGAACATCCCCACGGATGCTCCGCTCATCGTCGCCGAGGCCGTGTGGCAGTACTCGCACCACGTGCTCGCCGGCCTTCGCACGCACGAGGGGCCGATCCTCACCGTCGCGAACTTCGCGGGGGACTGGCCAGGACTCGTCGGACTGCTCGGCTTGAACGCCGGCCTCACGAAGATGGACAAGCCCTACGCCACGATCTGGTCGGTGGACTTCACCGACGAGTGGTTCAGAGCCGGGATCCGCGAGTGGACGGAGACCGGATCGATCACGCACGACGCCTCGCACGTGCGTCCCCTGCCCGAGCTGCCCGACAGCCCCGAGAAGCAGCTCGGAGAGGCGCTCGCCGCCGAGCTGCTCGCCGAGAAGGCCATCATCGGCGTCTTCGACGAGGGCTGCATGGGCATGTACAACGCGATCTTCGATGACGAGCTGCTGAACCGGACGGGCATCTACAAGGAGCGCCTCTCGCAGTCGGCGCTCTACGCCGAGATGCTCGAGGTCTCGGATGCTGAGGCGGATGCCGCGTACGACTGGCTGATCGACGCCGGCATGACGTTCCGCTACGGCGAGGACGCCGAGACCGAGCTCACCCGTGAGCAGGTGCAGTGGCAGCTGAAGATGTACATCGCCGCCCTCCGCATCGCCGACGACTTCGGGCTCGACGCGGTCGGCATCCAGTACCAGCAGGGTCTGAAAGACCTGGTGCCGGCATCCGACCTCGCCGAAGGCATCCTGAACTCGACCGAGCGCCCGCCGGTGACCTCGCGTGACGGCTCGCGCGTGCTGCACGAGGGCCGCGCCTTCCCGCACTTCAACGAGGCCGACGAGGGCGTCGCCGTCGACGCGCTCGTCACCGATCGGGTGTGGCGCGCGATGGGGCTCGTCCCTGACAACACGCTGCACGACGTGCGCTGGGGTGAGGACTTCGACGGGCAGTTCGTCTGGGTCTACGAGATCTCGGGCTCGGTGCCCGCGTCGCACCTCGGCGGCTGGCAGCACGCCGAGGGCTGGCGTCAGGGGCACGTCTTCTTCCCGGCGGGCGGCGCCACGATCAACGGCGTCTCGAAACCGGGCGAGATCGTGCTGTCGCGCGTGTTCATCGCCGACGGCATCCTGCAGGCCGACATCTTCCGGGCCTCGGTCGTCGAGCTGCCGGACGCAGAGACCCAGCGCCGCAAGGATGCGACGAACCCCGAGTGGCCGATCGCGCACGTGGTGCTGCACGGCATCTCGCGCGACCAGTTCATGGCCCGCCACAAGGCGAACCACGCGCAGCTCGTCTACGCGCCGGACGCAGAGACCGCCGACAGGGCGCTCATCGCGAAGGCCGCGATGTTCGCGGGCATGGGCATCAAGGTCAACGTCGTCGGAGACGCGACGATCTGAGCGAGGGCTGCGGGCCCACGGATCATTACAGTGAGGGGATGAGCCCGGCGAGACGCGTGACGATCACCGACATCGCGCGACTCGCCGGGGTCTCGCCCGGGGCGGTCTCGTTCGCGCTGAACGGGCGCCCGGGGGTGAGCGCGGAGACGCGCGCCCGCATCCTCGAGGTCGCCGCGCAGCACGATTGGCTGCCCAGCTCGACGGCACGCGCGCTGGCGGGCGCTCGTGCCGGGGTCATCGGATTCGCGGTGAACCGGCCTGCCCGCACGCTGGGCGCCGAGGCCTTCTTCACCGATCTCATGGCCGGTGTGCAGTCGGCCCTCGCGCCGCATCGTCTCGCGTTGCAGACGGTGCTCGTGCCGTCGATCGACGACGAGATCGCGACCTATCGGCGCTGGCGCAGCTCGCACCAGGTCGACGGGGTGGTCGTGATCGATCCCCGTGACGATGATCCGCGGATGCCGGTGCTGCGCGACCTTGGCCTGCCCGCCGTGATCATCGGCAGCGTCCGCTCCGAGCCCGGCCACCCTGCGACGCTTCAGGTCGACGACCGGCGGGTCGCGCACACGCTGTTCGCACACCTGGCCGGTCTCGGCCATCGCCGCATCGCGTACGTCTCGGGTCCGGCGGAGTTCCAGCACACCAGGCTGCGGTCCGAGGCTCTGTCAGGGCTTTCCGCTCAGGGGATCGCCGGTGCGGTGATCCCGACCGACTCGTCACCGGCCGCGGCATCCGCCGCACTCGGCCGACTGCTCGCGGATGGGGCGTCGCCGAGTGCCGTCGTCTTCGACAGCGACGTGATGGCGATCGCGGGCCTCCGCGCCGCGCAGGAGCGCCGCATCGCCGTACCCACGGAGCTGTCGATCGCGTCGTTCGACGATTCGACGGTGGCCGCACTCGTGCATCCGTCGATCACGGCCATGACAAGAGACACCTTCGGACTCGGAGCGGATGCCGCGAACTTCCTGATCGACCAGATCGCCGCGCCCGCGCCGCTTCCCGACCGCACCGGCTCGGCGCCTGTGCTGACGGTGCGCGAGAGCACGGCGCGGGCGCGCTGAGGCCCGCCCTCGCCCGCGGTGCGGCCGCGGACTCGGGCTACTCCGCCCTGTGCTCGACCACCGTGTTCTGCGACTCGTACGACCAGGGCTCGACGGTCGGGCGCACGAGTTCGGTGATGCCGCGCGCCGCGAGCACGGACGGATCCGCGGCGTCCTTCGAGGTCACGAACGCGGGATCGGCCCCTGCCTCGCACGCATCGACCCAGGCCTGGAAGATCGACCCCCCGGGGCTCATGGCGCCGCGACTGACGGGAGTCTCGGCCTCGTCGACCTCCACCACGATGCCGAGAGTGCGCGCCGGGGCGGGCTGGCGCTCGCGCAGCTCGGGGATCAGCTCGGCGAATCGGCGTCCGATCGGCTTCGCCTCGCCGTTCTGGTCGACCAGGCCCAGGGTGTACTCGAGCTCGGGGAAGTCCGCGAGACTGCGGCTCACGTCATGCGAGCACCACCACGTGACACCCCAGAGGTCGTCGGTGCGCACGACCGAGCGCAGGGTGGCCTCGAGGAAGTCGGGCGTCTGCTCCGGCGTCAGGCAGTTCGACGGGGCGCCGACCTCCTGCAGCCAGATCGGCTTTCCGGGTTCGGTGGTGAACGCGCGGGCGAGCTCGATCATGTACTCGGCGTGGCGATCGGATGCCACGGACCGGCCGCCGTACTTCTGGGCGGTGCCGTTGAAGATCCAGGAGTGCACGGTCGTGATGTCGCCGAGGCGCGAGGCGAGCGCCGGGGTGAACCCGTGGCCGTCCATGTACCAGGCAGCGTCGTACTCGCTGTGCACGTGCTGTTGCCTTGGCGCCGAGCGGTGCGCGGCGTCCAGCAGCGTGCTGATCCAGTTCGCGGCCTCGGCTTCGGTGACCGGCCACGGCGACGGGTGGGTCCGCGCCGAGAACTGGTTCGTCTCGTTGCCGAGCGTGAAACCGAGGAAGTTGTCGGCGTCTCCGAGCCGCTCGCCCAGACGCGTGACGAGCTCGGCCTGACCGCTCAGGGCGTCGGGATGCGTGAACATGTTCTTGTCGTGCCACGTGAACAGCCATGACGGGATGAAGTCGAAGCTCGACAGGTGCCCTTGGATCACGTCGACACTCGCGTCGAGCCCGAACTCCGCTGCGACGTCGACGACCGCGCGCACGTCGTCGACGGCCTCGGCGCGGATCAGGGTGCGGTTCGGCTGCAGCACGGTCCACAGCGGGAAGATCCGCAGATGATCGAGGCCCAGCTCGGCGAGCGAGGCGAAGTCCCGACGCACGTCGTCGAGGTCGAGCGACATCCATGCGTGCATCCACTGGGAGCGGGGCGTGTAGTTCGCGCCGAAGCGAAGAGGGGCGGCAGAGGAGGGCATCGCTGTCCTTTCGGGGGTCGGTGCACAGACTCTAACGCGATTCGGCTCTCGCAGCTATATCGCTTTAGTAAATTAGGCTGAGAAACCCGGCTTCGATGGAGAACACCGCATGCATGATGGAACCTCGCTCACCGTAGGCCGCGTCAGACGGGTGCTCGACGAGCGCATCCGTCCGGCGATCCACTCGGCATCCGTGCCGCTGGAGGTGGAGGTCAACGAGCTGCCGGGGGAGCCGATCGGCCCGAGTGCGGGGCTCGCGCTCGAGTTCGCGCCCGCATCCGTTCCCCGCACGTGGGGTCCGGCCTGGTCGACCACATGGTTCCGGCTCTCGGGGCGCATCCCGGCCGAGTGGGCCGGCCGCAGGGTCGAGGCGCTGATCGACCTCGGCTTCAGCGATCACATGCCCGGTTTCCAATGCGAGGCCCTCGCCTACCGCCCCGACGGCACTCCGATCAAGAGCATCAACCCGCGCAACCAGTGGCTCGCCATCGCGGATGCCGCCGAGGGCGACGAGAGCGTCGAGTTCTATCTCGAGGCAGCCGCCAATCCGCTGATCCTGGACTTCCCCTCCTTCGCGCCCACGCAGGAGGGTGACATCCGCACCTCGTCGCCCGAGCCGCTGTACCGCACCCGACGCCTCGAGCTCGCGGTGTTCGAGACCGAGGTGTACGAGCTGTCCCTCGACCTCGAGGTGCTGTTCGAGCTGCAGGCCGAACTGCCCGAGACCTCGCCCCGCCGCATGCGCATCCTGCAGGCCATGGATGACGCCCTCGACGTTCTCGACCTGCAGCATGTCGCGGCGACGGCATCCGATGCCCGTGCCGTGCTCGCTCCGGCTCTCTCGGCCCCCGCGGAGGCGAGCGCCCACCGCATCTCGGCCGTGGGCCACGCACACATCGACTCGGCCTGGCTGTGGCCCCTGCGCGAGACGATCCGCAAGGTCGCGCGCACGACCTCGTCGATGACGACGCTCATCGAGGAGCAGCCGGAGTTCCAGTACGGCATGTCCAGTGCGCAGCAGTACGCGTGGCTCAAGGAACACAGGCCGGAGGTGTGGGAGCGGGTGAAGGCGGCCGTGGCGGCCGGGCGCTTCCTGCCGCTGGGCGGTATGTGGGTCGAGTCCGACACCGTCATGCCGTCCGGCGAATCGCTCGTGCGGCAGTTCTCGTACGGTCAGCGGTTCTTCGAGCGCGAGTTCGGCATCCGCTCGAAGGGTGTCTGGCTGCCTGACAGCTTCGGCTACTCCCCGGCGCTGCCGCAGCTCATGCGCCGCGCGGGCTTCGAGTGGTTCTTCACGCAGAAGATCTCGTGGAATCAGCAGAACGTCTTCCCGCACCACAGTTTCCTGTGGGAGGGCATCGACGGCTCCCGCGTCTTCACTCATTTCCCCTCGATGGACACCTACAACTCGCAGCTCAGCGGCATGGAGGTCGCGAAGGCCTCGCGCCAGTTCAAGGAGAACCGCGTCAGCTCGAGGTCGATCGCGCCGGTCGGCTGGGGCGACGGCGGTGGCGGCACGACGCGCGAGATGACCGGCAAGGCGACCCGACTGCAGAACCTCGAGGGCAGCGCTCGGGTCGAGTGGGAGCATCCTGACGTCTTCTTCGACGCCGCTCGCGCCGAGATCCCGAACCCCGCCGTCTGGGTGGGCGAGCTGTATCTCGAGCTGCACCGTGGAACGCTCACCAGCCAGCATGCGACGAAGGCGCTGCACCGCTGGGCCGAGCATACGCTCGTCGAGGCGGAGCTGTGGGCGGCGACGGATGCCGTGCGCACCGGCGCCGCGTATCCGAAGGCCGAGATCGACCGCCTGTGGGAGACCGTGCTGCTGCATGAGTTCCACGACATCCTCCCCGGCACCTCCATAGCGTGGGTGCATCGCGAGGCGGCCGAGGTCCTCTCGGGCGTGGTCTCCGACGCGCAGGCACTCGCGGATGCCGCCCGCCGGTCGCTCGCCGGCGAGGGCGAGCGTGAGCTGCGATTCGTGCCGAGCTCGGTCGGTGCAGGGCGCGCGCTGGGCGCCGCCTTCGCCGAGGCTCCGACCGCGGCATCCGTCTCGCTCACCGAGGAGGACGGCGGATGGCGCCTCGAGAACGAGCTCGTCTCGGTCCTCGTGTCGGCGAACGGTCTCATCGTCTCAGCGGTCGACAAGGCGTCCGGTCGGGAAGCCGTGGCCGAGGGGCGCGCCGCGAACCTGTTCCAGCTGCACCAGGACTTCCCGAACATGTGGGACGCGTGGGACATCGACAAGTACTACCGCAACAGCGTCGACGACCTCACCGAGGTCGCGAAGATCGCGGCGTCCGTCGTCGACGGTTCAGCGGTCGTGACCGTCACGCGGGCGTTCTCGGAGTCGACGATCGAGCAGACGATCGTGCTCGCGCCCGGCTCGCGCTCGGTCGCACTGCGCAACGACATCGACTGGCACGAGACCGAGAAGCTGCTGAAGCTCGCCTTCCCGCTCGACATCCAGGCGGCGCACACCGAGGCGGAGACGCAGTTCGGATACCAGTCGCGCGTCACGCACACGAACACGAGCTGGGAGGCGGCGAAGTTCGAGACCTCGATGCATCGGTTCGTGCTGGTGCGCGAGCAGGACTTCGGCGTCGCGCTCGTGAACGACTCGATCTACGGGTACGACACGTCGCGGGAGGTGTCGGACGACGCGGTCGCCACGACCGTCCGCCTCTCGCTGCTGCGTGCGCCGCGCTTCCCCGACCCCGACACCGATCACGGTCACCACGCGATCGAGGTCGGTTTCGTGATCGGAGCGGATGCCGCGATCGCGACGGCCGAGGGCATCGCGCTCAACAGCCCCGCCACGCGCATGCACGGTGGCCGTGAGGTGGAGCCGCTGGTCTCGGTGGAGGGCGAGGGCATCGTCGTGTCGGGCGTGAAGCTCGCGGATGACGGGTCGGGCGATGTGGTCGTGCGCCTGTACGAGGCGCTCGGGCGCCGCACGACCGGGTCGATCAGCGCAGGGTTCGAGCATCGGGAGATCCGCGAGGTGTCGCTGATCGAGGATGCGATCGACGACGCGCGTATTGGCGGCGAGCTGCGGCTGCGCCCGTTCGAGGTGCGGACGCTGCGTATCGCGCGCTGATCAGGCGGTCTCGCTCTCCGCATTCGCCTCGCGAAAAGCCTCGAAGTCGGCGAGCGAGACCGCGGCGTACGCCCGTGCCCACTCCAGCAGTGCGGTCGCCACCGCTCTGCCTCCGCCGATGTAGCCGGCGACCTCGGCTGCCGTGACCGACTGGCTGTGCGCACGGGCGATGACGGCGGCACAGGCCTGCGCATAGGTGATGAACGGGCCGTCGTCGAGCGCCTCGACCTCGACGCTGCCTTTCATATCGTGGAACTGCCGGGCGTAGAAGTCGGCCGTGGGGCTACGAAGGTGCCCGAGGAACGGATCGGAGAGCGCCTGCAGGATGCGCTGCATCGCGACGACCCTGGCGCCTTCGCCGTGCGCCTGGATCCGCTCGCGCAGAGACGGCGGTTGCTCGATGCGCCCGTATTCGACGAGCACGCTCTGCACGGCCTCCTTCGGCTGCATCAGCAGCGTGCCGTCCTCTCCGTCCTGGAAGAGCACCAGGTAGCAGCGCGTCCCGACGCTGCCGACGCCCACGACTCGTCGCGCGACGTCGCTGACGGTGTAGTGCTCGAACAGCAGAGCGACATCGGGAGTCGCCGTCTTCCGGTACTGCTCGACGAGGCCGTGCACCAGTGCGAGCAGCTGCTCATCGACAGGGGTGGTGGTCGGGGCCTGGTACGAGAAGCGTCGCCGGCCTGCGGCATCCGTCGCTGTGAGCCGACGCACCGCGCGCTCACCGGTGCGTCGCTGCGCCTGGGCGATGGCGGTGCGGATCGCCCTGCGCGAGTCCTTGTCGAGCATCCCCCGCGTCGACTCCACATCGAAATGGGTGAAGTAGCGGTCCCGAGGATTGAGCGAGGTGATCCGGCGGAGACCTCGGGAGTATGAATCGACGGCGGCGAGCACCGCCTGATCGATCACGGCATCCGCCCGTCCCGTGGACTGTCCGCCCACCACGATGCTGGAGACCAGCCGTTTGACATCCCACTCCCACGGCGCCCAGGCGGCCTCGTCGAAGTCGTTGAGATCGAACATGAGGCTGCGCTGAGGTGAGGCGTAGAAGCCGAAGTTCGACACGTGCGCGTCGCCGCAGGAGGCGACGAGGATGCCGCTGTGCGGTGCATCGGCCAGATCTGCCGCCATGAGAGCGGCCGTCCCCCGGTAGAAAGCGAAAGGGCTCGCCGACATCCGCTCGGTGCGGAGGGGCACGAGCTCGGGGATGCGCGTGCGGTTCTGGGCGTCGAGGATGCCGAGGGGGTCGCGCGTCCCGCCGGCGAGCGTCGCGAGCGCGCGGCGCGGTGTTCGTTTGCGCGCAGTCTCGCCACGGGCGAGCAGGTCTGCGGGGGAGGGTGGCGCGGACCACTCGGTGCTCATTCGGCCATTGTGGCAGTGGCCGTGCGGGAGGACGATAGGCAGATGGTCACCCTTGATGATGTGCGTGAGATCGCGCTCGCGCTCCCCGGCGTGACCGAGCGCCCCGGTGGCCATACAGGAGAGCCCTCGTGGCGCCTGCCGAGCGGGCAGATCGCGTGGATCCGTGGGCCCAGCAAGGTCGATCTCCGCCAGCTCGCCGACCTGGGACTCGAGTGGCCGGAGGGGCCGGTGCTCGGTGTGCGGGTGGCGAGCCTCGAAGAGAAGGCCGCGCTGCTCGCGGCGGAGCCCGACGGGTTGTTCTCCATCCCGCACTTCGACGGGTATCCGGGGCTGCTCGTGCAGCTCGACACGGTCGAGAGGGATCGGCTCGCCGAGATCATCGCGGATGCCTGGCTGGTGCGCGCGCCCGTGCTCGTCGCGAAGCAGTGGCTCGCTGAGCGCGGGCTGGACTGATCGCGGCTCGGCTGTGTACTCGGTCAGGGGTGCAGCTCAGCGCTGAAGCCGTGCGCAGCCGTGATGCGGTCATGGCGCGGTTGTGACGCGGTCGTGGCGCGGTTGTGACGCGGCCTTGGCGTTGCCGTGTTGCGGTTGAGGCGCCGTCTTGTTGCTGTCTTCATGCCGCTGTGACGCTGTCTTGACGCGGTCCGGCAGGGAGCGCCGGCGGTGTGTCCGGTTCGGTTCGCATTTGGTTCGGTTTGAAGCGGTTACTCGCAGCATGCCGGAAGGCTGGGATACGTGCTCTGATCTGGGGTAATTCGGGGTTGTTTCGGGGCTCGAATGTCGGTGGTCCCGTGTTGACTCAGGGGTATGAACAGCACTGTGGGGCTTCTGGATCGGGTCGTCGCTGACCTCGACACGGTGCTGTCCGACGACGCGCTCGCGGGGCTGAGTGAGGCGGACCGGATCACCGTGTTGCAGGGCGCGGGGGCCGCGTTCCGGCGGGTCGAGGCGGTGATCGTTGAGACGATCGCGACGGGTGATGCGGGGGATTTTCCGCATGCGGCGGGGTGTCGGGGGATGAATGAGTTGGTGCAGCGGGTGCTGCGGGTGGATGTGCGGGGTGCGGCGCGGGTCGACCGGGTCGTCGATCTGGTGCGGCGCCCGGTGAGTCTGTCGGGGGAGCGGATGCCGGCCCGGTGGGCGGAGCTGCGCCTCGCGTTGCTGGACGGGGTGGTCGGGGTGGCCGGGTTTGTGGCGGCGACTGGTCCGATCGAGAGGGTGTGGGATCGACTCACGATCGATCAACGTTTGGCGGCGGATGTCGCGTTGGCGGGGTGCGCGCGCGGGCACGGGCTCGTGGCCGACGCCGAAGATGCCGATGAGGACCCCGAGGGGGATGGAGACGATGCTGAGTCGGGTCCTGCGCCGACGGTGCAGGATCTGAAGGCTCTCGCGGAGGATCTCGCGTCGATGTTCGACCCCGACGGGGAGGAGCCGAAGGATGAGGACGCGCGTCGGCGCCGGGGGATCACGATCGGCCGGTTGAAAGACGGGATGCATGCGATCCGGGGGTATCTGACCCCGGAGGTCGCGGCGCAACTGCAGCTGATCATCGACGCGATCCTGAACCCGAAAGGCGATGGGCCGCCGATGCCTGGCGTGCACTTCGCCCCGAGCGACGCTGCCGACGACGGGACGGACTTCGATGCGGATGCGCACCTTGGCGCGGACGACGGTGCGAACGCCGGTGCGGACTTTGGTGCTGGTGTTGGTGCTGGTGCTGGTGCGGGTGCTGGGTTTGGTGCCGGTTCCGATGCTGCTGCCGACTTTGGTGCGGGTGCGGGTGCGGGTGCAGGTGACGACGGCGAGGGTTCCGATCCGTTTAACTCTGACCCGCGCTGCGTGCTTGATGATCGCACGGCGGCGCAGAAACGCCATGACGCTCTCATGATGGTTTTCGGAATCGCTGCCCGCCACAAGGACATGCCGACCCTTGGTGGGTCGTCACCGGTCCTCGTCGTGAACGTCGATGCGAAAGACCTCGCCGCCCACGGTGTCAGCCGCAACCGCGGCAATGGCGGGTGGGCGACGATTCCCGGATCCGGCGCCCACGTCCCCGTCTCCGTCGCCGCGCACGTCGGATGCTCGGGGACGATCCAGCGTGTGCTCATGGATGAGGGGCGGATCATCGGGATCACGACCACCGACCGGGTGTTCACCGTGCATCAACGCCGAGCGATCATCGCCCGCGACAAGGAGTGTCTGATCCCCGGGTGCCACGTTCCGGCGTCCTGGTGCGAGATCCACCACGTCACCGAGCATGCGAGGGGTGGGCCGACCCATACGGATAACGGTGTGCCGTTGTGCTGGTGGCATCACCGATCTCTCGGCACGTCGGGGTGGGAGATCCGGATGAGCGCGGGCGTCCCACAGGTGCGAGGGCCACGATGGTGGGACCCCGACCAACGCTGGCGCACCCCACGACTCAGCCTCCCGGCAGGTGAGCACGTTCGTGGTGCCCCGCTGCGGGTCTGACCTGAGCAACGCACACCTGAGCAACGCAGACAGGAACAACGCAGACCTGAGCACCCCGGACAGGAGTAGAACAGGGTCATGAGCACTGACATCACAGGCATCGGCGGACTCTTCTTCCGCAGCAGAGACCCGGAGGCTCGAGCCGCCTGGTACCGCGAGCATCTCGGAATCGGGGCAGGGCACGACGGCATGTGGCAGCAGGAGGCCGGCATGACAGTCTTCGCGCCGTTCGCCGCCGACAGCGACTACTTCGCCGCCGATCAGCAGTTCATGCTCAATCTCAGAGTCTCGAACATCGAGGAGCTCGTCACGCGGTTGGACGCCTCAGGGATTTCGGTCGAGCGACGCGATGATTGGAACACCGCGGAATACGGCACTTTCGCCCGCATCCACGACCCCGAAGGTCTCGCGATCGAACTGTGGCAACCGCCGACCGGGTAAGAGAACTGCACTCAGGCTGGCCCGAGTTCAGGCTGGCCCGAGTTCAGGCGGGTCCGAGGCGCAGCACGTCGGGCGACTCGCCGCCCGACAGCTCGTCGGCGATGCGGATGCTGCGAGCCAGGTCGTCGAGTGCTGCGTCGAGAGTGCCGAAACGCTCACGGTCGCTGCAGACCGCCGTCAGCGTCACGAGGTGAGTGCCCGTGTCCCAGGTGTAGGTGGCGAACGGCGGCGAGGCGGGCGACGGCGGCATCGCCACCACGAGCTTCTCGCCCGCACCCAGCCAGCGGCTCGAGAACGACCCGGTGTCGTCGTAGTCCATCGGCATGGATGCGCGGGCGATGCGCACCTCGGGGGTCAGCGCCTGCACCGTGGCCATCGCGACGACGAGTTCGGGGTCGGCCTTCCATGTCCACACGAGCACGCGACCGTCGGCCCTGCGCATCAGCAGAGGAGCAGCCTGGCTCATCGCCCAGGCACCGAACCGAGAACCGGGCCGCTCAGTGACGCCGATCGCCGAGTTCACCTGCCCCAGCAGCATCCGGATGGCGGCCTTGCGATGACGCCGCCCCCTCCAGCCGAGCGAGTCCGTGACGGGGATCCACTGCTGGGGGTCGGCGTCGGCTGTCAGTCGCATGCCTCCACGCTAGGGGGTGAGGCTGAGGGATGCCGGTATGCCTCGGAGGCTCGATCAGGCCCCTCGGGTAGAGTGGCCAGCGCCCGATCGGGCTCCTTGACCGCCGTACCGTAAGGCAGAATGTCCTCCTCTACCTCCGATCCGACGAGTGCTCCCGACGTCGCCCCCGACCCCGGGCAGCGTCCCCTGCGCATCCTGATCGGATGCGACACCTTCGCGCCCGACATCAACGGCGCAGCCCGCTTCGCCGAACGCCTCGCGGCAGGGCTCGTGCAGCGGGGTGAGGACGTCCACGTCGTCGCTCCGAACGTGGCGTACCGCCGCACGCCCGCGCAGACCGAGGTGATCGAGGGCGAGCCGATGACGATGCACCGCCTTCCGTCGGTGCGCTGGGCCCCCCACGACTGGCTGCGCTTCGTCTGGCCGTGGCGTGTGAAGCACTACGCCCGGAAGATCCTCGACAGCGTGCAGCCGGACGTGGTGCACATCCAGTCGCACATCGTGATCGGCCGCGGCCTCGCCCGGATCGCGCACGAGCGCGGCATCCCGGTGATCGCGACGAACCACGTGATGGCCGAGAACATCCTCGACCACACCACGATGCCCAAATGGGTCGATGACCTCGTGCTGCGCTGGGCCTGGGGTGACGCGAAGCGCACGTTCGCTCTGACTCGCGCGATCACCACGCCCACGCGTCGCGCCGCCGACTTCCTCGAGCGCACCGTCGCCGTCGAGAACGTCATCCCCGTGAGCTGCGGCATCGACCGCACCCAGTACACGCCGGTGATCGCCCCCCGAGAGAGGAACCGCATCATCTTCGTCGGCCGCCTGACCGCCGAGAAGCAGGTCGAGGTGATCCTCGAGGCCATGACGAAGCTCGACCCGGCGCTCGACACGACCTTCGACATCGTCGGAGGCGGCGACCAGCGCAAGCAGCTCGAAAGCCTCACGAATCAGCTGGGTCTCGCGGATCGGGTGACCTTCCACGGCCGCACGACCGACGAAGAGCTCCGGGCGCTGCTGTCACGCGCCTCGGTGTTCACGATCGCCTCGATCGCCGAGCTGCAGTCGATCGCGACCATGGAGGCGATGGCTTCGGCGCTCCCGATCGTCGCGGCGGATGCCGTCGCCCTGCCGCACCTGGTGCACGACGGTGAGAACGGCTACCTGTTCGAGCCGGGCAATGCCGACGCTCTCGCCGCGCGGCTGACCGACGTGCTCACCGCGGCTCCGGCCGAGTACGCGCGGATGCAGCAGGCATCTCTCGACGGCGTCGCGATCCACGACATCAACCGCACCCTCGACACGTTCGAGGCGCTGTACCGCGACGAGCCGCTGCCCGAGTGACGGCCCGCGCCATGCACATCGTCTTCTTCGGCGATCAGCACCTGGACTCCCTCGGCGGCGCGCAGGTGTCGATGCGGCTGCAGCGCGAGTTCCTCGAGCGCGCCGGCCACACGGTGACCGTGGTCGCCCCGAAGATGCACGGATCGCGGGCATCCGATGCTCCCGACCCCGCGAACGTCGACCTGCCGTCCGTGCCGATCACCGTCGACCGCGAGTACTCGATGAGCTGGCCGGGGCGAGCGACCGATCGGTTCCTCGACCGTGCGATGACACACCGCCCCCCGGTCGACCTCGTGCACCTGCAGGCAGACTTCTGGGGCGCGTTCATCGGTCACCGTTACGCTGCGCGGCACGGCATCCCCGTGGTGCACACCATGCACAACAGGGTCGACGTCGGCATCGCCGCGGTGACGCCGCTGCACCGCCCTGTGCTCGGGGCGCTGAACCTCTGGCGGCGCCGAGCGCTGCACGGAGTCGCATCCTCGCGTGTCGACGGCAGTGACGGCTGGGCGTTCCTGCGCGGCATCGCGAGCGGAGCCTCGGCTGTGACCGCCCCCTCGACCCACTTCGCACGCCGCCTCGAGGAGCACGGCGTGTTCAGCCCGGTCGACGTCGTCTGGAACGGCATCGACGATGACGTGCGCGAAGAGACCCTCGCCTCAGCTCCCGCGGAGCGCGCGCCCGGTCGCCCCCGGTTCGTGTGGCTCGGCCGAATGAGTCCCGAGAAGCGGCTGCTGCCCTTCCTGCAGGCGTTCGTCGAATCAGGGGTCGATGCCGATCTCGAGATCATCGGCGGCGGTGCGCAGCGGCCTGCCGCAGAGAAGATCGTCGCGGGGATGGCGAACGTGCGCTTCGTCGGCAAGCTGAGCTACCAGGACACTTTGGCGCGGATCGCCGCTGCGGATGCTCTCGTGCAGACGTCGATCGGTTTCGAGACGCAGGGCATGACGCCGTTCGAAGCGGCGACGCTCGGTACGCCCTCGGTGATCAGCGACCCCGACATCGCGGCCGAGCTCGGCGGTGGTCTCTGGGCCGTTCCCGGAGCAGCGGGCACCGAGGAGCAGCGCAAGGCGGGTCTCATCGACACGTTGCGCCGAGCGGCATCCGACATCGCTGCGGGCGACGCGCCTGTGCCGATGCGCGAGGTCTCGGAGGCGTTCCGGCAGTCGTCGCGCACGGCCGCGATGATCGAGGTCTACGAGCGCGTGCTCGCCGGCTGATCGGGCGCGTCAGAAGAAGTTGTAGAACACGCTCGAGAGCCCCGAAGCGAGCGTCCCCAGAACCGTGTTCACGGCCAGACCGATCGCGATCGCGGCGAGCAGGTGTGGTGCCGGACGCCGCAGTGCCGCGATGCCCAGCACGATTCCGGTCGCGGCGCCCACGAACACGAGGAAGTTCAGGATGCTCGGCACCGCGCCCATCGCTATCCAGTCGATGATCGAGTTCGCGTAGAGGAACTGCAGCAGCAGCTGGGAGACCAGTCCGAATCCGACGGAGAGCACCGCCACGAGGAAGGCGGTACGGCCGAGGGGGTTCGCTCCCTTCGGAGAGCCGGGAGTCCCCGACCCTGCGGTGGGGTGCGGCGTGCCATATGGCTGGCCGGGCTGGGCGTATGGCTGGCCGGGCTGGGCGTATGGCTGGCCGGGCTGAGCGTATGGCTGGCCGGGCTGTGCGGACTGAGACGGCCGGTCGGAGGGCTGAGCCGGCTGAGATGTGGGCGGATACGGCTGTCCGGTGTTCTGGTACTGCTGTCCTGGTGCAGAGTATGGCTGTCCCGGTTGCGGTGCCGGTGGGAACTGCTGGCCCTGGGGAAGGTGGTGTGTGCCGGAGGAGGGCTGTGATTCGCTCATGAAGGGGTGCTCCCGGTCAGTTGTAGGCGAGCGCGAAGGCGAGGTTCGACAACCACGACATCACGATTCCGGCGGTCGCCGATGCGCTGATGCCGATGGCGATCCCTGTGAGGATCTGCTGGCCGGGGCGCCGCATCGACATCAGGCCCAGGATGAGCGCCAGGACGGAGACGACCAGCACCAGCCCGTTGCCGATCGCGCTGAAGGCGCCGATCCCGGACGCGTCATAGAACGAGCGGACGACGAGGGGGAAGGAGAGCGTGACGAGGAGGCCGATCCCGAGAGCCACGAGCGAGATGATGAACGCCAGGCGGCCCAGCGACCCGCCGCTGCTCGGGCTCGTGGCCGCAGAGCCGGGATGAGCGGATGCGGGAGGGTGCTGCGAGCCGTAGGGCTGTCCCGCAAACTGCGGCGGTGCCGGGTGCTGCTGCTGTCCCGCATAGTGCTGCGGTGCCGGGTGCGCTCCCTCGACCGCGGGAGTCTGCGACGAGGGTGGTGACTGCGGCGCCGAGTGCGGGGGAGTTCCGTACGGCTGCGCGGGGGGCTGCTGAGGCTCGCTCATGATGTCGAGCGTAGCCGCGCGATTCGCCGGGCGGATAGAGGGGCTCGGCGGACGTCAGCGGTAGACGCGCCCCGCCTCGGCTCGGTCGAGAGCGTCGCGGCCTGAGACGCGGGACCAGTCGGTGGGAATGCGGCGGTATCCGTCGCGGCGGAGTTCGATGACGGTGGCGACGAGCGCCCACACGCCGAGGGCGAGGAGTGCGATGAGAATGAACATGGCAGAAACGCTACGTTCGCTGTTGTTCCGCCACGAGTGGCCGGATAGACTACGACCGTAGGAAAACTGCCAACCTCGGGAGAGCGCCATGATGAAGACCGTCGCCTGCGTCGTCCAAGACGGATTCGCGCCGTTCGAATTCGGTCTCGCCTGCGAGGCGTTCGGCCTCGACCGTTCGAACGACGGAGTGCCGAACTTCGACTTCCGGGTCATCGCGCCGCATCCCGGGGTCGTGAAGTCGAAGCTCGGATTCTCGATCAACGTCGAGCACGATCTCTCGTTCGCGTACGAGGCAGATCTCGTCGTGCTCTGCCCGGTGCCGCGCGAGTACTGGCCGAACATCGATCCGCTCCTGCTCGATGTGGCCCGCGACGCGGTGGCGCGCGGCGCCTGGCTGCTGACCATCTGCAGTGCGTCGTTCATCCTCGGCGCGGCGGGGGTGCTCGACGGTCGTCGCGCCACCACGCACTGGATGTATGCCGACATCATGGCCGAGATGTACCCGCAGATCGACATCGACCCCGACGTGCTCTTCGTGCAGGACGGGCGGATCATCACGAGCGCGGGCACCGCCGCGGGCATCGACGCGTGCCTGCACCTGCTGCGTCAGGAGCTCGGCGCCGAGCTCACCAATCGCATCGCCCGGCGCATGGTGGTGCCGCCTCAGCGCGACGGTGGGCAGGCGCAGTTCATCGATCGCCCGATCCCGGTGGTCCAGAGCGACTCGCTCGCAGCGGTCGCCGACTGGGCGGTCGAGCACCTGCGCGACGACCTCGGTGTCGATCAGCTCGCGGCCCGCGCGCTCATGTCGCCGCGCACCTTCGCCCGCCGGTTCAAGGCCGAGTACGGCGCGACACCTGCGGCCTGGCTGGCCCGCCAGCGGGTGCTGCACGCCCAGCGCCTGCTGGAGCGCAGCGATCTGTCGCTCGAGCAGATCGCCGACGAGTGCGGCTTCGGGTCGGCCGCGGTACTGAGGCAGAACTTCTCACGCGTGCTCGGCACGACCCCGACCGCTTATCGGGCGCGCTTCTCCTGCGTGGACGACGCGGAGTCCTCCGCGGCCTGATCGGTCTCAGCGTGCCGGGGCGGCGCCGCCCCGGCGGTGCGTCAGTGGTCCCAGTGGCCGGGGCTCGGGAGTGCACGGTAGTCGACCTCGACCCCTGCCGGTGTGACGGATGCCGTGCAGTAGAGCAGCGACTGCGTGGGGTATCCGTGGGGCCGGTTGTCGCGGATGATCGCGCGGTCGTCTTCGGGGTCGAGTCGCGACGACGATGCGAGCAGAGAGGTCCACTCGCGTGTCCAGTCCGTGCTCTCGGCGGCCGGGCCGAGGGCGCGGAACGCGGGCAGCCAGGCGGCGATGCGAGGAGTCCCGAGGTCGTCGAGATCGTCGTGGGCGATCATATGGATGCCATCGCCGATCGGCGTCTCGCGCAGCTCGACACCATCCCAGCTCAGCACGCGCGACCCCTCGGGACGCACCTCGAGCAGATTGAAGCCGTGCATCTGCAGTGGCGCGACGGGGGAGCGGCCCGCCACGGACTCCAGTGCGAGCGAGCCGCGAGAGACAGCCGCGTCGCCGGCGAGATCGACCACGTCGGCGCGGTTGAGCAGCACGGCGAGGCGGCGCTCGGAGAGGTTGACCGCGAGCCAGGCGCCACCCGCCCGTCGGTCGCGGATGCCCGAGACCCCGGGGTGCGCGTCCGGCCACCATTCGCCGAGGGCATCCCACTCGCGCTGCGGATCCTCATCGCGCACCGCGAGCAGACGCGCGGAGTCGGGGCCGGCCACATCGATCACCACGGTGCACACGGGGACAAGTCTAGGTCGGCGGTGTAGGCCGGGATGGTGCGGCGGGCGTCTGGCGGCGTGCAGGGCCGGCGTCGAGCGGCGTGCAGGGCCGGGGTCCCGGCTTCGGGGTTCGCGCGGCATCCCCGGCTCAGCCCCGGTGGGGTGGATGCTGCGGCAGAATCGAACCGTGAACATCGTCGTCGGGGTTACAGGTGGCATCGCCGCATACAAGACAGTGCACCTGGTGCGTCTGCTGACCAAGGCGGGTCATGAGGTGACCGTGGTGCCGACGGAGGACGCACTGCGCTTCGTCGGCACACCGACGTGGGAGGCGCTCAGTCGGCATCCGGTCACGACCAGCGTGCACGACGACGTCGCCCGCGTGCGGCACGTGGCTCTCGGTCAGAACGCCGACCTGGTGATCGTGGCTCCGGCCACCGCCAACACGATCGCGAAGATCACCGCGGGCATCGCCGACGACCTGCTCGGCACCACGCTGCTCGCCACCGAGGCTCCTGTCGTCCTCGCGCCCGCCATGCACGCCGAGATGTGGCGCAATGCGGCGACCCAGGCGAACATCGCGACCCTCGCGTCACGCGGGGTGCACCTGGTCGGCCCGGCTGACGGTGAGCTCGCCGGAGGAGACAGCGGGCCGGGTCGTATGTCGGAGCCCGAGGTCATCGTCGAGGCCGCCCTCGCCCTGCTCGCACCGCGTGACCTCGCCGGACTGCGCGTCGCGATCTCGGCCGGCGGCACCCGCGAGCCCATCGATCCCGTGCGATTCCTCGGAAACCGCTCCAGCGGCCGGCAGGGCATCGCGCTCGCGGCGGAGGCCGCCGCCCGCGGAGCCGACGTGACGGTCGTCGCCGCGAATGTCTCGGCCGACGTGCTCGCCGAGGCACGGCATCCGTCGGTCCGCGTCGTGTCTGTGGGAACCGCCGCCGAGCTCTCGACAGCGATGAAGGATGCCTCCGCGAGCGCTGACCTCGTGATCATGGCGGCCGCGGTCGCCGACTATCGACCCGCATCCGTGTCGGATCAGAAGCTCACGAAGGAGCAGGGCCTGCTGACGCACCTCGAGCTCGTCGAGAACGAGGACGTCGTCGGAGCGCTGGCGGCTCTCCGTGCCGACGGTCATGCGCCGGAGGGGCAGACGATCGTCGCGTTCGCTGCCGAGACCTCCGAGGACGCGGACGAGCGGCTGGATCGCGCTCGCCGCAAGCGCGAGCGCAAGGGCGTCGACCTGCTCGCCGTCAACCTCGCGAACGCCGAGCACGGTTTCGAGAAGAGGGACAACGCGGTCGAGATCGTCGGAGGGGGTGGTGCTGTCGTGGCATCCGCGTCAGGCTCGAAACGCGAGGTGGCAGGAGCGATCCTGGATGCTGTGCGCAGAATGCGCTAAACTTGAGTCAAGTCCACTCAACTTTCGGACGCCGACCATAAGGAGTCTCCTCAGGAGGAACACATGCCCAGCCCACAGAGCACCCAGAACGACGACCAGCAGTCCGCCCTCGAGCAGTTCGGGATCAACCTCACCGACCGCGCCCGTCAGGGCAAGCTCGACCCCGTGATCGGTCGAGACAGCGAGATCCGGCGCGTCAGCCAGGTGCTCACCCGCCGCACCAAGAACAACCCGGTGCTGATCGGTGAGCCCGGCGTCGGCAAGACCGCCGTCGTCGAGGGGCTCGCGCAGCGCATCGTCGCGGGTGACGTCGCCGAATCCCTCAAGGACAAAGAGCTGGTGTCACTCGACATCTCGGCTCTCGTGGCCGGTGCGATGTATCGCGGGCAGTTCGAGGAGCGGCTGAAGAGCGTCCTCAAAGAGATCACCGAGTCCGATGGGCAGATCATCACGTTCATCGACGAGCTGCACGTGCTCATGGGAGCGGGCGGCGGCGAAGGCTCGGTGGCCGCGTCGAACATGCTCAAGCCGATGCTCGCCCGTGGCGAACTGCGCCTGATCGGCGCGACGACGCTCAACGAGTACCGCGAGTTCATCGAGAAGGATGCCGCGCTCGAGCGCCGCTTCCAGCAGGTCTACGTCGGTGAACCCACGGTCGAGGACACCATCGCGATCCTCCGTGGACTCAAGGGCCGGTATGAGGCGCACCACGGGGTGACGATCTCCGACAGCGCCCTGGTCGCCGCCGCGGCTCTGTCGAACCGTTACCTCCCCGCCCGGCAGCTCCCCGACAAGGCGATCGACCTGATCGACGAGTCGATGTCGCGGCTCAAGATGGAGATCGACTCGTCTCCCGTCGAGATCGACCAGCTCAAGCGCCAGGTCGACCGCATGAAGCTCGAAGAGCTCGCCCTCAAGCGCGAGAAGGACGCCGCCTCGAAAGAGCGTCTCGCGGCCCTGCGGGAGCAGCTCGTGGGGATGGAGGCGCAGCTCGCCGACCTCGAGGCCCGCTGGGCGCGCGAGCGCCAGGGTCTGAACCGCGTCGGCGACCTGAAGAAGAAGCTCGACGACGCGGTCACGCAGCGCGATCTCGCCATGCGCGAGGCCGACTACACGCGTGCCTCGAAGCTCGAGTACGAGACCATCAAGCGCCTCGAGCGCGAGATCGCCGAGGCCGAGCAGGCCGAAGCGGCCGTCTCGAGCGAGGGCCGCATGGTCAACGAGCAGGTCACCGACGAGGACATCGCCGCCGTGATCGCGGCGTGGACCGGCATCCCCGTCGGTCGGCTGCTGCAGGGTGAGAGCGAGCGGCTGCTGCACCTCGAATCCGAGCTCGGCAAGCGCCTCATCGGGCAGAAGGATGCGGTGAAGGCCGTGTCCGATGCCGTGCGGCGCTCGCGGGCCGGCATCAGCGACCCGGGTCGCCCCACCGGCTCGTTCCTCTTCCTCGGCCCGACGGGTGTCGGAAAGACCGAGCTCGCGAAGGCCCTCGCCGACTTCCTCTTCGACGACGAGCGCGCCATGGTGCGCATCGACATGTCGGAGTACGGCGAGAAGCACTCGGTCTCCCGGCTCGTCGGCGCCCCTCCCGGGTACGTCGGCTACGAGCAGGGCGGCCAGCTGACCGAGGCCGTGCGGCGGCGTCCGTACAGCGTCGTGCTGCTCGACGAGGTCGAGAAGGCGCACCCCGAGGTGTTCGACGTGCTGCTGCAGGTGCTCGACGACGGTCGTCTGACCGACGGGCAGGGGCGAACGGTCGATTTCACGAACGTGATCCTGATCCTGACCTCGAACCTCGGTTCACCGATCCTCATCGACCCGACGCTGTCGCCCGATGAGAAGCGCGAGCAGGTGATGGCTCTCGTGCACCAGGCGTTCCGGCCCGAGTTCCTCAACCGTCTCGACGACATCGTGATGTTCTCGGCGCTCAGCCAAGACGACCTGGCCCAGATCGTCGAGCTGTCGATCGATCAGCTGCACGACCGGCTGCGCGACCGCCGGCTCACTCTCGCGGTCACTCCCGATGCTCGGGCGTGGCTCGCCGAGCGCGGATACGACCCGATGTTCGGCGCCCGTCCGCTGCGGCGTCTCATCCAGACCGAGGTGCAGAACAAGCTGGCGACGGCACTGCTCTCGGGTGGGGTGCACGACGGCGACACGGTGCGGGTCGATGTGGCGGCCGACGGCACGGGTCTCGTTCTGACGTCGACCGCCCCGGAGCCCGACACAGGAACCGGGCCGGACGACGACGACGTGATCGAGGCCGAGCTCCTCGACGACTAGAGCGCGGCGAGCGGGCGACTGCAGACACACGGAAGAGGGGCGGATGCCGCGGCATCCGCCCCTCTTCCGTGTCCGGATCGCATCAACCTGCTGTCGGTCTGCGGATTCCCTTCAGCGCATCGGCTTCGAGTTCGCGGCCGATGATCGAGTGTCGCCGCGAGTACGCGAAGTAGATGATCAGGCCGAGCGCCAGCCAGATCGCGAAGCGCAGCCAGGTCTCGGTGCTGAGGTTGAGCATCAGCCAGAAGCAGGCGATCGCCGAGATCCAGGGCAGCCACGGCGACAGCGGCACCGTGAACGGGCGCTCGAGGTCCGGGCGGCTCTTGCGCAGGATCGGCACGCCGATGCTCACGAGCACGAACGCCGACAGGGTGCCGATGTTGATCATGTCGCCGAGCACCTGCACGTCGGTGAAGCCCGCGATGATCGCGATGATCACGCCGACGATCAGCTGGATGCGGATCGGTGTTCCCCGCTTGGCGTCGGTGACGCTGAGCGAGCGGGGGAGCAGGCCGTCGCGGCTCATCGCGAACACGACGCGGGCGAGGCCCATGAGCAGCACCATCACGACGGTGGTGAGTCCGACCAGGCTGCCGATCGCGATGACCTGAGCGGCCCAGGTGGCGCCGACCAGCTCGAACGCGCTCGCGAGCGACGGCTCGTCGAGCTTCGCCAGCTCGGTGTACGACACCATGCCGGTGATGACGATCGCGACCATCACGTAGAGCACGGTGACGATGATCAGGCCGAGGATGATGCCGCGGGGCACCGTGCGCTTGGGATCCTTGGTCTCCTCGGCGCTGGTCGCGACGACGTCGAAGCCGATGAACGCGAAGAACACCAGCGCCGCACCGCTGAGGATGCCGAAGACGCCGTACATCGTCGGGTCGGAGCCGGTCATGAACGAGAAGAGCGACTGCGTCCACGCGCTCTCGGAGGCGGCACCCGACTGCGCGGGAGGCACGAACGGGGTGTAGTTGGCGCCGTTGATGAAGAAGAACCCGACGACGATGACGAACAGCACGATCGCGACCTTGATCACCGTGAACACGCTGTTCACCCGGCTCGACAGCTGGGTGCCGAGGGCGAGCAGCACCGTGAAGATCGCGACGATGACGACGGGGCCCCAGTCGAACGACAGCGGGCCGAGCTGCAGGGTCATCGGGATCTCGAGATCGAACAGCGAGACGGCGTCGCCGAGGTAGACGCCCCAGTACTTCGCGATCACCGCCGAGGCCATGAGCATCTCGAGGATGAGGTCCCAGCCGATGATCCACGCGAGGAATTCGCCCAGCGTCGAGTAGGTGAACGTGTATGCGGAGCCGGCGACGGGGATGGATGAGGCGAACTCGGCGTAGCAGAGGATCGCGAGGCCGCACACGGCCGCGGCGATGATGAACGAGATGATCACCGCGGGGCCGGCGTGCCGCGCCGACGCCTCGGCGCCGACCGAGAAGATGCCCGCGCCGACGGCCACCGCGACGCCCATGACCGCCAGGTCCCAGACGCCGAGCGAGCGCTTCAGCGAGCGTTTCTCGTCGTGCGTCTCGGCCATCGACTGCTCGACCGATTTGATCCTTCGCTGAATCGCCATGCGGACGAGTCTAGGTCTGGGCGGCCCACGCACGAAGGGCGCCACCCGGTATATCGGGTGGCGCCCTTCGGCGGTGCGGCTGGGTGTCAGGCGCTGAGGATGACCGTCTCGTCGATCGGGCGACGCACGCGCGGTGCGGTCTCGCCCTGCTGGAGACCCTCGGGAAGACCGGCGGCGTCGCCGTACTCGCCGACGGCGATCACGGTGATGGCCGAGAAACGCGGCGACAGGTCGGCGAACTCGCGGACGACTTCAGGGTCGAAGCCGCTCATCTGGTGCACGAGGAGACCCTCGTGGTGCGCCTGCACCGAGAAGTGGGCGACGGCCTGGCCGAGGTCGTAGACCGCGTGGCTGATGGCCTTGCCCTCTTCGGACTCGGTCTCGGCGATCGCGACGATGAGGGCCGAGGCCTTCGAGGCCCAGAGCTGGTTGAACTCGACGAGCGACTCGACGACCTGGTCGAACAGCGCGGTGCCACGGCGAGCGACGATGAAGCGCCACGGCTGCAGGTTGTATGCCGACGGCGACCAGCGCGCGGCCTCGAGGGCGGCGTTCAGCTTGGCGTCGTCGATCGTGTTCTCGGCGTCGTAGGCGCGAGGGCTCCAGCGCCCGGCGAGGACGTCGAGGACGGGGTGCTCGGTGGGGGCGGTGCGGTCAATCACGGGAGTGCTCACGGAAGTGCCTTTCGGAAAGGAGTCGATCGGACTCCTTCGTCCGGGTACGAGGGTCTCAACGAATGCATGTGAACGCATATTCCCGATGACGCCGTATGACTTTCCCCGGGCGCGTGCCGCGGGCGGATGTCGGGCTCTCGCACGCGTGTCCGGTGGGGAATCCTCTGCCGCCTCCGAAAGCAAGGGGGTTCTGCGGGCTGTGCCGGTCTGGTTGTCTCGCGAGATCGGGCGTGGGGCGGCCGCCCGTCACCCACGCCACGGACGGGAAGGACACGATGGCCGGCAAGACCAAGACCAAGACCCAGACCAAGACCAAGGCCCATGACGAGAAGCACAAGCACCATGACAAGAGGAAGACGCACACACGGCTCGACAAGAAGCGGTACGAGAAGGAACTGAGGCGTCTGCAGATCGAGCTCGTCAGCATGCAGCAGTGGGTCATCGCGGCAGATGCGCGGATTCTCGTGATCTTCGAGGGCCGCGATGCGGCGGGCAAGGGCGGTGCGATCAAGCGCGTGATGCAGTACCTCAATCCGCGTCACGCCCGGGTGGTCGCCCTGCCGCAGCCGTCGGAACGCGAGAGGGGCCAGTGGTACTTCCAGCGGTACATCGAGCGGCTTCCCACCACGGGCGAGATCGTGCTGATGGATCGGTCCTGGTACAACCGCGCCGGCGTCGAGAAGGTGATGGGCTACTGCACGGACGAGGAGTACGACCGCTTCCTCGCGCAGGTCCCCGTCGTCGAGCAGATGCTGGTCGACGACGGGATCATCCTGCTGAAGTACTGGTACTCGGTATCCGACACCGAACAGGAGAAGAGGTTCCGGTCACGCTTGAACGATCCGATGCGACGGTGGAAGCTCTCCGACACCGACCTGGCCTCCATCTCCCGCTGGGAGGACTACTCACAGGCCAAGGATGCGATGTTCGACATCACCGATCGCGAGGCCGCGCCCTGGTGGTCGATCGACAGCGACGACAAGAAGGCCGCGCGGCTCAACACCATCCACCATCTGCTGAGTCAGATCCCCTACCGCCGGCTCGACCCCGAAGAGGTCCACTTCCCCGACCGCCCCGCGGCGTCGGGTGCCCCGCGTCCGCCGATCGACGAGCATGCTTTCGTCCCCGACCACGCGGCGACGCTCTAGGCGCGACCGATCGTACGAGCCCGCGCGCCGACCACGCGAGAGCCGGCGCCGTGCCCTGGACTGCTCAGTCGAGCAGATTGCGAGAAGCGGCGGATGCCAGCGCTCGTCGCACCGCGCGGATCGACGGCGCCGCGGCTGACACGCGCCGCGCCGACGAGAAGATCTCCCGACGCGGTTCGTCGGGCAACGGGGTGAGCGCGACCGTCGGCGGCTCTCCCGCCCACACGAGCTCGGGGAGCAGCCCGACCGCGAGGCCGGCGCGGATGAGACGCACATGGGCGGTGAGGTCGGCGACCTCGAAGCGCACATCGGGTTCGAAGCCGGCGGTGCGGCACAGCTGTTCGGCCCAGGCCCGTGACGCCGTGCCCGCGGGCTCGAGCACCCAGGGCTCGTCCCTCGTCGACCACAGCGCCGCTGTCGCATCGGCATCGGCATCGGCATCGGCATCGGCATCGGCAGCTGTGGCATCCGCAGTCTCCGGCGTGCCCGGCCGCCGGGCCAGCGCGATCGAGTCGTGCACGAGCACCACCCGGTCGAGGTCGGCGTGGATCGGTCGGGTGCGTCCGGGATACTGCTCGGCGAGGATCAGATCGAAGTCGCGGCTCGAGACGCCGACGAGCCCGGTCTCGGGGTCGCTCTCGGTGACCTCGACGCGCAGGGCCGGATGCTGCTCGCGCAGCGCGTTGAGCGCGCCGGGGAGCAGCGAGTGCGCGGTCGACTGGAACACGGCGATGTGGACGGTGCCGGTGACCTCGGTGAGCGACTCGGCGACGGCGACCTCGGCGTGTTCGAGCTGGTCGAGGATGCCGATGGCCTCCGCCACGAGGACGTTGCCCTGCGGGGTGAACTGCACGCCGCGGCCGACCCTGCGCAGCAGCGGGACGCCCACCTCCCGTTCCAGAGCGCTCAGCTGCTGCGACACCGATGCCTTGCTGTAGGAGAGGGCGTCGGCGACGGCTGAGAGGGTTCCTCGGCGGGACAGCTCGACCAACATTCGCAGTCGGTTGACGTCGAGCATCCACACCCTTTCCAGACCCCGTGAATCGTTCAGCTCGACTGAACAGAAATCACGCGGATCGGTTGATAGACGTAGCCTACTCGTGCGCCTGAGAATGATCGAGCCGCACACGTACCCGGGTGTGCGATCCCCTGGAAGGTACCCCCTGATGACTGTCGTCGCCGACACCACCACTCCCGACACGACGCCGCGCACCGAAGAGGTCGCCGCCCTCGTGCAGCGCTGGCTCACCGAGAGCGAGACGCACCCCGTCGAGCCCGCCGCGCAGCGCCTCGCCGAGGTGCTCAAGGACCCGAACGGACTCGCGTTCACCGTCGGCTTCGTCGACGGCGTGATGCGCCCCGAAGACCTCAGCGTCGCCGGCCGCACCCTCGCCGAGCTGTCGGAGATCACCCCGTCGCTGCTGCCCGGCTACCTGCGTGCCGCCATCAGGACCGGCGGCTTCTGGGCTCCCAAGCTGCCCGGCGTCGTCGTGCCGATCTCGCGCCGCGTGCTGCGCGCGATGGTCGGACACCTCGTGCTCGACGCGACCCCCTCGAAGCTCGGCCCCGCGATCGCCAAGCTGCGCAAGAGCGGCAACCGCCTGAACCTCAACCTGCTCGGCGAGGCGGTGCTCGGTGAGCGCGAGGCCGGTCGCCGTCTGCAGGGCACCTACGACTTCCTGGCGCGCAAGGACGTGGACTACGTCTCGATCAAGGTGTCGAGCGTCGTCAGCCAGCTGTCGATGTGGTCGTTCGACGAGGCCGTGGCCGACGTCGTCACCAAGCTGACCCCGCTCTACGAGCTGGCCGCCTCGTCGGAGGCCGCGGGCAGGACGAAGTTCATCAACCTCGACATGGAGGAGTTCCGCGACCTCGACCTGACGATCGCGGCGTTCACCAGCATCCTCGACCAGCCCGGCTTCGAGGATCTCGAGGCCGGCATCGTGCTGCAGGCCTACCTGCCCGACGCGCTCGGCGCGATGCAGCGGCTGCAGGAGTGGGCCGCCGCCCGCCGGGCTAAGGGCGGAGCGCCCATCAAGGTGCGCGTCGTCAAGGGCGCCAACCTCGCCATGGAAGAGGTCGACTCGAAGGTGCACGGCTGGCCTCTCGCGACCTACGGCACCAAGCAGGACTCCGACACGAACTACAAGCGCGTGCTCGACTGGTCGATGACGCCGGAGCGACTGGATGCCGTGCGCATCGGCGTCGCGGGACACAACCTGTTCGACATCGCCTACACGTGGCTGCTCGCCAAGGCCCGGAACGTGACGGATGCCGTGGAGTACGAGATGCTCCTCGGCATGGCGACCGGTCAGGCCGAGGCTGTCCGCAAGGACGTCGGCCAGCTGCTGCTGTACACGCCGGTCGTGAACCCGGCCGAGTTCGACGTCGCGATCGCCTACCTCGTGCGCCGCCTCGAAGAGAACGCGAGCCCCGAGAACTTCATGTCGGCCGTGTTCGAGCTGGCCTCCGACCCCGCGCTGCTCACCCGTGAGCGCGAGCGTTTCGAGCGCTCGCTGGCAGGGCTCGAGGCCGACCGGTCGGTGCCGTCGTCGAATCGCGTGCAGGACCGCGCCGCGGAGGCGGCAGCACAGTCGGATGCCGTGACCACCGGCTTCGAGAACCAGCCAGACAGCGACCCCGCGATCGCCGCGAACCGCACCTGGGGCCGTGAGATCCTGGCGCGGTCGGTCGACTCGACGCTCGGCCTCGACTCGATCGCCCTCGCCAGGGTCGAGACGACCGATGAGCTCGACGGCATCTTCGCCGCCGCATCCGCCGCCGCCGTCCGGTGGGCCGCGCTGCCCGCCGCCGAGCGCGCCGCCGTGCTGCACCGCGCGGGCGACGAGCTCGCTGCCCGACGCGGTCAGCTGATCGAGATCATGGCCCACGAGGCAGGCAAGACGATCGCCGAGGCCGACCCCGAGGTCTCCGAGGCGATCGACTTCGCCCACTACTACGCCGAGCGCGCGCTCGACCTCGAGACCGTCGACGGCGCCGAGTTCGTGCCCTCGAAGGTGACCGTGGTGACGCCGCCGTGGAACTTCCCCGTCGCGATCCCCGCGGGGGGAGTGCTCGCCGGTCTCGCCTCCGGTTCGGGTGTGGTCATCAAGCCCGCCAAGCTGACCCAGCGCTGCGGTGCCGTCATGGTCGAGGCGCTGTGGGCCGCGGGCGTGCCGCGCGACCTGCTCGCGCTCGTCGACCTCGCGAACCGCGACCTCGGCACCCGCCTGGTCGCCAGCCCCGAGGTCGACCGCGTCATCCTCACCGGCGCCTACGAGACGGCGCAGCTGTTCCGGTCGTTCCGCTCCGACCTGCCGCTGCTCGCCGAGACCAGCGGCAAGAACGCGATCATCGTCACGCCGTCGGCCGATCTCGACCTCGCGGCCGCGGACGTCGCCCGCAGCGCGTTCGGTCACGCGGGGCAGAAGTGCTCGGCGGCATCGCTTGCGATCCTCGTCGGCTCCGTGGCCGACTCGAAGCGGTTCGAGCGCCAGCTGGTCGACGCCGTCACCTCGATGCGCGTCGGTCTGCCCGAAGACCCGGCGACGCAGATGGGACCGATCATCGAGCCGGCGAACGGCAAGCTGCTGACCGCGCTGACGACCCTCGAGCGGGGCGAGCGCTGGCTCGTGGAGCCCCGCAAGCTCGACGACGAGGGAAAGCAGTGGACGCCCGGCGTCAAGATCGGCGTCGCACCGGGATCGACCACCCACCTGACCGAGTTCTTCGGACCCGTGCTCGGCATCATGCACGCGAAGGACCTCGACGAGGCGATCCGTCTGCAGAATGCGGTGGACTACGGCCTCACCGCCGGCATCCACTCGCTCGACTCCGAGGAGGTCGCCACCTGGCTCGACCGTGTCGACGCCGGAAACCTCTACGTCAACCGCGGCATCACCGGCGCGATCGTGCAGCGCCAGCCGTTCGGCGGATGGAAGCGCTCGGCCGTCGGCGCCGGAGCCAAGGCCGGTGGACCGAACTACCTGTTCGGCCTCGGCGACTGGGCTCCTGCCGAACTGCCGGCGGCCGCACCGGGTGCTGCCGTGATCCCCGCGGTCGACGCGCTGCTGAACGCTGCCGGCTCCGACCTCGGCGCCGTCGAGATCGAGTGGCTGCACCGCGCCGCCGCCGCCGACGAGCGGGCCTGGACCACCGAGTTCGGCACCGTCAGCGACAAGTCCGGCCTCGGCGTCGAGCGCAACGTGTTCCGGTATCGCCCGGTCGCCGCCGACGTGCGCATCGGTGAGGACGCGGCGCTGGCCGACGGCATCCGCGTGATCGCCGCGGCTCTGCGCAGCGGCAGCCCGTTCACCGTGTCTGCCCCTGCTCTGCCCGCGCGGGTCGAGAAGGCGCTGCGCGCCCAGGGCATCACGGTCACGCACGAGAAGGATGCGGCGTGGGTCAAGCGCTTCGCGAAGGCTGCGGCGAAGGCCGAGCACAGCTGGCAGCGGGTGCGCCTCGTCGGCGGTGACGCGTCGGCCCTGTTCGAGGCTCTCGGTGGAACCCCGGACGTCGCCGTCTGGTCGCACGCCGTCACGGGTGCGGGCCGCGTCGAGATGCTGCCGTTCCTGCACGAGCAGGCCGTGTCGATCACGAACCACCGGTTCGGCAACCCCACCACCCTGTCGGAGGGTCTGATCTGACCCGGGTCTGACCGCCGGAACGACGAGGCCCCACCCTGCAGATGTCTGCGGGGTGGGGCCTCGTCGATGGCGGGGTGATCCGAGCGACCTCAGCCGCGCAGGGCCTCCACGAGCTTGACCCGCGAGCCCATGCGCAGCAGCGAGTTCTCGTAGATCTTCGCGCCGACGACGATCGCGGCGACGCAGCTCGCGAGCAGGATCACGAGGCTCAGCAGCGGCTCCCACCACTGCGCCTCGCCCACGAACAGTCGCATCGGCATGCCGACCGGCGCCGAGAACGGCACGTACGACATGATCGTCAGCACCAGCGGGTTGTCGTTGAAGATGATCACCAGCACGTACGGGGCCATGATCAGCATCGTGATGGGGGTCGTGGTCGAGCCGATGTCCTCCTGACGGGAGACCATGGATGCCGCCGCCGCGAACATCGCCGCGAGCAGGATGAACCCGAACAGGAAGAACACCGCGAACCAGATGATCGGGGCTCCGAGCGTCGACAGCACCTCGCGTTGGCCGGTGACTATCAGCCCGATCGTGGCGACCGCGGCCAGGGCGAGGATCTGACCCATCGCGAGGATCGTGTTGCCGATCACCTTGCCGGCGAGCAGCGTGCGCGCCGAGATGGTCGACAGCAGGATCTCGACCACGCGGGTCTGCTTCTCCTCGACGATGCTCTGGGCGATCGTGCCGCCGAAGGTCGCCGCGGCTCCCATGAACACGATGCCGAAGGCGATCGCGATGAAGTAGCGCAGCAGCGGGTTGGTCGTGGCGGGTTCGAGGATCTCGACCGTCGGAGCCTGGGACAGCGCCGACACGAGACTCGTCGGGGCGTCCTTGAGTGCCACGACGGTGAGACCGGTCGGTCCGTCGCCCGGCAGAACGGCGGCGTCGACCTTCTCGTCACGCAGCAGTTCTTCGGCCGCGGCCTGGTCCGGCACCTCGGTGACGTCGATGTCGGGGAGCGCCGACACCAGGGATGCCGTCTCGGACGTCACGGCGACGGGCATCGCATCCGTGTTCTTGCTCGCGAAGCCGCCGATCACGATGCCCGCGAGCGCGATGAGCAGCAGGACGCCCGTCGAGATCAGGAATGCCTTGCTGCGCAGCTTCGACCCGATCTCGCGCTCGGCGACGAGCCAGATCATCGAGGCCTGGGAGCCGGAGCCGGCAGATCCGGTGGTGTTCGAGGTGCTCACTGGATGACCTCCTTGAAGATCTGTGCGAGGGACGGATGCTGGGGGGCGAAGCTCGCCACGTCGCCGCGGTCGACGGCAGTGCGCAGCACGCGCTGGGCGACCTCGGCGTCGTCGGCGTCGAACAGCGCATAACCGCCCTCGAAGTCGAGCACGGTGACACCCGGTTCGGCGCGCAGCCACCCGGCGTCTCCCGCCGAGACCAGCTCGTAGCGGCTGCCCGCGTGCTGGGCGCGGAGCGCGTCACGGGATCCGGAGGCGCGGATCGTGCCCGCGGCGAGGATCACGAGGTCGTCGCACAGCCGCTCGACGACATCGAGCTGGTGCGACGAGAAGAGGATCGATGCGCCCTTCGAGGCCGAGGCCTGGAGCACTGAGGCGACCACGTCGACCGCGAGCGGGTCGAGGCCCGAGAACGGCTCGTCGAGGATCAGCACCTCGGGGTCGTGCACGAGGGATGCGGCGATCTGCGCACGCTGCTGGTTGCCGAGCGAGAGCGACTCGATCGTGTCGCCGAGGCGCTCCCCGAGTCCGAGCTCGGTGAGCAGCGCGGTCGCGCGGGTGGCGGCATCCGTCTTGCTGAAGCCGTGCAGACGGGCGAGGTACACGATCTGCTCGAGCACCTTCATCTTGGGGTACAGGCCCCGCTCCTCCGGCATGTACCCGAAGAGCCGCCGGTCGGCGGAGGTGAGGGTCTTGCCGTCGAGTTCGACGGTTCCGCCGTCGGAGCTGAGGAGTCCGAGGACGATGCGCATGGTCGTGGTCTTGCCGGCGCCGTTGCCGCCGACGAACCCGGTGAGGCGCCCGGGGGCCACCTCGAACGAGACGTCGTCGAGCACGCGCCGAGAGCCGTAGCTCTTGGTGATCCCGGTCAGTACGAGCTTTCCTGTGGTCATGCCCTCACGCTATGGCGGGGCATGGCGTCGCGGCATCCCCCCTGTGGCGGATCTGTGCGGGTGAGCGCGGTGGAGAGACCGTCCACCCTGCGGGGGAGTGACCTGTGCGGGGGTCAGCCCAGGAACAGGAACGAGAAGATGCCGATCGCGAAGGGCGCCATGGTCACCACGAACATGACGCCGACGATGATGCCGACGATCAGCCAGGGGCTCCGGCGCTTGAGTCGCTGGCCCGGCGGGGCGACGCCCGGTGGCGGGGTCAGCAGGCCCTGTGGAGCCGCGAACGGCAGCGCGGGGGCTCCGGGGATGCCGGGCGAGGCGGCCGGAGACGGAAGCCCCGCCTGCGCGGCGACTCCCGCGAATCCGGGATGCGGGGTGGACAGCCGCAGTCGATCGTCGCGCCATCGGGCCCACTGGTCGAGCTTGGTCAGCAGAGCGCCGACCGCGCCGAACAGCCAGGCCCAGGTCGCCGGGTCGAGCGTCGAGATCTCGCGACGGGCGTAGAGGAACAGCCAGTCGTCGACGATCTCCACGTCGAGCTGCGCGGCGTGATCGATGAAGCGCGCCATGACGTCGGGCGTGAAGAGGTAGAGGGCGTCGACCTCGTAACCCGCGGGGCAGTACAGCGAGAAGTAGCGGTCGAAGTCGCCCTCGAGCGAGAGCCGCTGGTCGCCGCTGAAGGCGCCGGCGATCGTGCTGCCGAGGGTGTTGTTGCCGAGGGCGTCGAGCACGATGTTCGGCAGTGGCACGTCGAGCTTGACGGCGACGTACCCCCACCGATGCGTCTGCGACTGCTTGCCGTTGCTCGTCGTGTACTGGTAGTTGCCGAACTCGACGAATCGGGGATCGACGCCCCGGAGCACGTCGGTCGACATCCGGGCCGATCCGCTCGAGAAGATCATGCCCGGCAGCGGTGGGTCGTCGATGCGAGCGAAGTAGCTCATCGCATTCGCCTGCGCGAAGCGGGCGAGACGGAACCGCGTCAGATTGCGGGTGTGGATGCCGCGGCGCACGAGCATCACGATTCCCACGACCAGTCCGGCGAGCAGCAGCAGGCCGAGGACCCCGCCGACCGCGACTCCCGTTCCCCGACCGATCGCATAGCCCAGGCCCATGATCATGATCGCGATGACGGGCACCACGCACAGCAGCGCGAAGCCGGCGAACACCCACGCGATGATCTGACCGGCAGAGCTGGGGTGGGCGGTGCGCTGGGCGCGCGCGAACGCATCGACCTCGGCGGGATTCACCGGCTCGAGCAGCGGGCGGGCGTCGAAATGACCGGCGGGAGGGCCGGGCGACGGGACGGGCGCTGGTGCGGGAACGGTCACGCCCCCACGCTAGCCGAGGCGATGGATCGGGGCTTCAGCGGCGCCCGGCGTGCAGGGCCGTGCGAACGACGAGTCCGGCGACGAGTGCCCAGAACGCGGCGCTGACCCCCAGCAGCGAGATGCCGGATGCCGCCACCAGGAACGTCACGACGGCGGGGATGCGCTCGCCGGGATCGTCGATCGCCTGCTGCACGGCCGACCCGAACGCCGCGAACAGCGCGAGGCCGGCCACCGCGGGGATGACGGCCTCCGGTGCGAGCAGCACGAGCGCGGCGAACGCGGCGGAGAATCCACCGAGCACGAGGTAGGACGCGCCGGTCGAGACGCCGGCGATCCAGCGCCGCTTCGGGTCGGGGTCGGCGTCGGGGGAGGCGGCGAGCGCGGCGCTGATGGCTGCGAGGTTGATCGCGTGGCCGCCTGCTGTGGCGCCGAGCGCGGTGCCGACGCCGGTGACGAGCATCGCCGGACGCCAGGGGACCTCGTAGCCGAAGCTGCGCATGATCGCGATGCCGGGCACGTTCTGCGACGCCATGGTGACGATGAACAGGGGCAGGGCGACACCGATCATCGCACCGACGGTGAACGTGGGGGCCGTGAAGGCGAACCCCGGTATGAGCAGCCCGGGGTCGACCGGAGCGCCCTCCTGGACGAGCGAGACGGTGACGACGACAGCAGCGGCGAGGAATGCGAGCGGAACGGCCCAGCGCGGTGCGAGACGCGCGAAGACCAGCCAGGTGAGCACGACGGGCACCACGCCCCAGGGGTTGGCGACGAGACCGGTGATCGGCGCGAGGCACAGCGGCAGCAGGACGCCTGCGAGCATCGCCTGCGCGATGGACGGAGGGATGCGGGCGATCAGCGCGCCGAGCGCCGGCCAGAGCGCCGTGAGCAGGATCAATGCCGCCGTCACGAGGAACGCCCCGACGGCCGCCGACCAGCCGCCGTCGACGACGCCGGTCGCGGCGAGCAGTGCGGCCCCGGGCGTCGACCACGCGACCGTGATCGGCATCCGATACCGCCAGGCGAGCACGATGCACGCGAGTCCCATGGTGAGGCTGACCGCGAGCAGTCCGCTGGCCGCCTGCGCCGGTGTCGCCCCCACGGCGCTGAGGCCGGTGAGCACGACGGCGAACGAGCTCGTGAATCCGACCAGCGCGGTGACGACCCCGGCCAGGATCGGTCGGGAGAGCGGTGCGGCTGTCGGCATCCTCCGAGCGTATCGGGGCCGGGGTTACGCGAGTCCCATACGGTGGGCGAGCACGACGGCCTGCACGCGGTCGCGGGCGCCGAGCTTCTGCAGGATCCGCGAGACGTGGGTCTTCACGGTCGCCTCGCCGATGAACAGGGCGCTCGCGATCTCGGCGTTGCTGCGGGCATCCGCGAGCAGGGCGAGAACCTCGGCCTCGCGCTCGGTGAGCGGGTCGGCGAGCAGCGCAGGCGCGGGGACGCTGACGGCGGGGGCGGATGCCGGAGCTGCCGTCGGCTCCGACGTGTGGGCGAACCGGGCGAGCACCCGACGCGTGACCTCGGGTGCGAGCATCCCGTCGCCGGCCGCGAGCGCGCGGACCGCGGCGATGAGGTCTTCGGCGCCGGCGTTCTTGAGCAGGAAGCCGCTCGCTCCGGCATCGAGCGCCTGATAGAGGTAGTCGTCCCGGTCGAAGGTCGTCACGATCGCGATGGCGGCGGAGATCGCGGGATCGGCGACGATCCGCCGGGTCGCCTCGATGCCGTCCATGTCGGGCATCTGCACATCCATCGTGATCACGTCGGGGTGGAGAGCGGATGCCTGGGCCACCGCTTCGGCGCCGGTCGCCGCCTCACCCACGACGGTGATGTCGGGCTGGGTGTCGAGGATCGTGCGGAAACCGGCACGCAGCATCACGTGATCGTCGACGAGGAGCACCCGGATCGGGGGAGTGGGCGTGGTCATGAGGCGGTGCTCGTCTCGGTCGTGGCGGTCAGCGGCGCTGTGCCGGTGAGAGGCCCTGTGTCGGTGAGAGGCGCTGTGCCGGGCAGAGGCACGCGGGCCCGCACGCGCAGCCCTCCCGAGGGGCGAGGGGTCACCTCGAGGGTGCCGCCCGACGCGGCCGCCCGCTCGCGCATGCCGAGCTGACCCAGACCCGGACGCAGCGCCGTCACCGTGCGGCCCGTGTTGACGATCTCGACCTCGACGCCCTCGTCGTCGTAACGGACCCGCACGTCCGCCGTGGCTCCGAGTCCCGCGTGACGGCGGGCGTTCGTGAGGGACTCCTGCGTGATCCGGTACAGGTTCACGGCGACGACGGAGGGGACGGCCGCGGGCTCCCCGATGACCGTGTACACGGTCGGCAGTCCCGCCTCGACCGAGGCCTCGACCAGCGCGCGGATGTCGTCGAGGGCCACGGTCGACGCGGCATCCGGCGTCTCGCTGCCGGGCGAGCGCAGGGTCTCGAGCAGCTGCCGCAGCTCGTGGATGGCATCGCGGGCCGATCCCTCGATCCCGGTCAGGATGCTCTTCGACTTCTCCGGGTCGTGATCGATCACCAGCCGAGCGGCGCCTGCCTGCACACCCATCACCGAGACGTGGTGCGCGACCACGTCGTGCAGCTCGCGCGCGATGCGCACGCGGTCGAGGGCGACGGCCTGCGCCGCTGTGACCTCGCGCTCACGCTCGAGCTCGGCTGTTCGCTCTTCGAGCACCTGGCGCTCCTGCGCCGCATGCCATGAGCGCTCGCCGAAGTAGTAGGCGCCGCCGAAGTAGAGCACGTTCAGCAGCAGCTGGATGAGCATGAAGGCCAGATAGGGCGAGAGCAGACCGGCGGCGACCTCGGCCTTGTCGGCCTCCTCGATCGCCTGGCGATACATCGTGATGATGAGCCAGATGAACATGCCGACGATGATCGAGACGCGCACGATCATCGCGGCTCGGCGGTTGTTCATCCACGCGCCCACCGTGTACAGCGAGACGAACATGGCGATGTTGCCGACGTAGATCTCGGGCACCTGGAACGAGATCGCGAGGAAGTAGGCGGCGCAGATCGCCACGGCCACGGGGCCCGGCCAGCGACGCCGCACCGCGAGCGGCGCGGTGACGGCGAGCGCGTACACGAGCGCCGTCCACGGCTCGGCGCGGGTGTCGCCGTAGATCTCGGCGACCGTCGACAGAGCGGCGCTCAGCACCGCGCCCACGAACATGACCGCAGCGAGCACGAGGTCGCTGCGTTGCTCGCGGACACTGGGCGTGCGGAGGAACGGCGCGGCGGGCATCCCCCCACCGTAGATCGAAGGCGGATGCGGCGGCATCCCCCGTGCGGGGGATCACGTCGTCCGACCTGCAGCTGGGACAATCGACCGTGACCTCGACTCCGCCGCTCGCGACGCCCCGGCTCGCGCCGCTGTACCTCGCCGGCTTCATCACGGCCTTCGGCGCGCACGGCATCGCTGCGGCCCTCGGCGCCGAGACCGAGGACATCGGCTGGACGCTGCTCGCGTTCGGTCTGACACTCGCTCTGTACGACCTCGCCGAGGTGCTGCTCAAGCCGTTCTTCGGCGCGCTGAGCGACCGGGTCGGCGTGCGCCCGGTGATCGTCGGAGGGCTTCTCGCGTTCTCGGCGTTCTCGGTCGTCGGAGCCGTCGTGCCGGGGATGCTCGGACTCGTCATCGGTCGTTTCGGTCAGGGTGCCGCCGCATCCGCGTTCTCCCCCTCGTCGTCGGCCGCGGTCGCCCGGCTCACCGACGATGCCACGCGAGGGAAGTACTTCGGGCGGTACGGATCGTGGAAGAGCCTCGGCTACGCGCTCGGTCCGCTCCTGGGTGCCGTGCTCGTCGTGTGGGGTGGAATGCCTGCGCTGTTCTGGGCGCTCGCGGTGCTCGGACTCGGGGCGGCCGTCTGGGTGGCGGTGGCTGTGCCCGCCGTCCCGGTGCTGCCGCGCACGCGCGTCACCCTCGTGGACCTCGGCCGTGAACTGACCGCACCCGGCTTCGTCGTCCCGACGCTCGTGCTGGCCGCGACCACCGGGGCGCTGGCGGTGGCCGTCGGCTTCCTGCCGCTGCTCGGTCGACAGGCCGGACTCGACACGGTGTGGAGCATGGCGATCGTGACCGTGCTCGCGCTCGCTTCGAGCGTCACGCAGCCCTTCGTCGGCGCTGTTCACGATCGTGGACGCATCTCGGTGCGGCTGGGCACGGCCGGAGGACTCGCGCTGATCGCCGCGGGCATCGCGCTCGCCGCGGTGACACAGGTACCGGTCGCGCTCGTCTCCACCGCGCTGCTCGTCGGCGTCGGGGTCGGCGTCGCGACACCGATCGCGTTCTCGTACCTCGCATCGTCGACGCCTCCTCAGCGTATGGGACGCACGATGGGCAGCGCCGAGCTCGGTCGCGAGCTGGGGGACGCCGGTGGCCCGCTCGTCGCGGGCGCCGTGGCGACGGCATCCGTGCCGGGGGTGGGTCTCGGGGTCGTCGCGGCCCTCACGGCAGGGGCGGGCGCGCTCGCACTGGTGGGGCTCCGGCGTCGCTCGGGCCCTGATGCCGCGGACGAAGCCGCACGGATGAGATGACCATCGAGATGCCCTTGACGAGCCACTTGCATTTTGCAAGTATCAGCACATGAGCCTCTTCATCACCTGCCCCGTCGAGAGCGTCGACCGGGCCACAGCGTTCTACACCGCCCTCGGCTGGACCCTCAACGCCGAGATGTCCGATCACAACGTGTCGTGCTTCGCGATCGCGCCCGAGCAGTACGTCATGCTCGGCAGTCGCGAGATGTACGCGAGCGTCGGCGGCACCGAGGAGCTGATCGGCGGACCCGACACCCCCTCCAAGGTGACGGTCTCGTTCGACCTCGACAGCCGGGAGGCGGTCGATGCTCTCGTCGAGCGCGCCGCTGCCGCCGGTGGGCACGTCGGCGACACGGACGACTACCCGTTCATGTACCAGCGGCAGTTCGACGACCCCGACGGCTACCACTATTCGCCGTTCTGGATGAAGCCGGAATCCGACCCGCAGGCGTGAGCGACCTCGCCGCAACCCTCGATGTCGTCGGGGCCCGGTGGGCTCTCCTCATCGTGGAACGGCTCCTCGACGGGCCGCAGAGGTACGGCGATCTGCAGCGCGATCTCGGGGTGCCGACGAACATGCTCGCGACCCGCCTGAGGGAACTCGAGGCGGCAGGGGTGCTGACCCGGTTGCCCCTTCGGCACAACACGCGTGCCTACGCGCTGACCGACCGGGGCATCGCGTTGCGCGACGCGATCGATGCACTCGGCCGCTGGGGTCGAGAAGAGTAGATCCCCGGGCGGGGACGCGCGGGCGCATACTGTGAGGATCGCCGCAGTCTCGTGCAGAGGAGCACTTCGATGGCCGGACGCATCCTGATCGACCTCTTCACCACCCTCGACGGCGTCGCCCAGGGGCCCGGCGGCACCGACGAGGACACGTCGGGCGGATTCCTCTTCAGCGGCTGGCAGGCCGGATACCCGTCGTCGGGCATGGGCGAGACCGTCTCACAGGGGATGCAGGGGCTCGACGCGCTGCTGCTCGGCCGCCGGACGTATGACATCTTCGCCGGCTACTGGCCGCACCATACCGAAGGGCCGTCCGGCGAGAT
The DNA here is from genome assembly GCF_017876435.1 of Microbacterium phyllosphaerae. NCBI lineage: Bacteria > Bacillati > Actinomycetota > Actinomycetes > Micrococcales > Microbacteriaceae > Microbacterium > Microbacterium phyllosphaerae. The sequence continues at coordinate 173,866 of NZ_JAGIOA010000001.1, read as the reverse complement.
CGGCCGACTCTTCAACCGCGTCCCGAAGTACGTGGCGTCTCGGAACCCCGATCTGCCGCTCGAGTGGGAGAACAGCCACCGGGTGGGCGAGGACCTCGCCGCCGAGATGTCCGAGCTGCGCGCACAGCACCGCGAGGTGCACGTGATCGGCAGCGTGGACTTCGTGCACTCGCTGCTCGCCGAAGGGCTCTTCGACGAGCTCAACCTGTGGGTGTACCCGATCCTGCTCGGCACGGGCAAGAAGGTGTTCGACGACGGGGCACTGCCGTCGATCCTCACCCTTCTCGAGCAGCCGGTCGCTGACGAGGGCGGCGTGATGCTGCTGCGCTACGGCCGCACGGACCGCACGCCCGAGGTCGGCACGTTCGAGGATTGATCCTTCGAATCGACTATTCCCCTCCTGTGTGCTGATCGCCTAGATTCGGAGGGAACGCTGCCGCATACATATCGGCATTGGACCGAGGTCGAGCGGCACCGTGAGGACATCGCGAGCGCGACCTCCTTCGGAGGGTGGGGACATGGCGCGACGTCGCGCATTCATTCGGGCTGCGTTGAGCGGGGCGGTGGCCGTCGCGCTCGCGCTCGGCGGCGCCACGACGGCGATGGCAGAGGACGAGCCGGTCGCGGGTACGGGGTCGATCACGGGAGTGGTGACCTCGACAGTGGACGGCACGGCACTCGAGGGCGTCTCGGTCCATGCCGAGACCGACGACGGGCTCGGATCCGCGGATGCCGTGACGGACGAGACCGGCGGCTACTCCCTCGACGGCCTCGTCGACGGCGATTACGTCGTGCGCTTCTCCACCGCGGACGCCAGCTTCACCGCCGAGTACTGGAACGACACGAGGGATCAGTGGCGAGCGGAGCGCATCGCGGTCGTCGACGGCGCAGCGGTGTCTGGAATCGATGCCGCTCTGGCACCCGCACCCACCGGCTCGATCAGCGGAACGGTCACGCGCGAGGATGACGCGACTCCCGTCGCCGGCGTCACCGTGACGGCGCAGGGATGGGGTGGCGGCTGGGCGTCGACGACCACCGACCAGACGGGCGCGTACACACTTCCCGGTCTCGCGGATGACTCGTACGTGATCTCCTTCTTCGCCGACGGCACCGACCTGAAGCGCGAGTACTGGGAGGACACCACGGACTACGAATCCGCGACGCGCATCGTCACCGACGGCACCGCCGTGGTCGGCATCGACGCGTCGTTGACGGAAGGCAGCGCGATCGAGGGTGTCGTGACCCGAGCCGATGACGGAGCTCCGATCGAAGGCGTCAACGTCTCGGCGCTCGACGCGAACAACGAGATCATCGGCGCGACCGAGACCGACGCCACCGGCGAGTACAGCCTCGGAGGCCTTCCCGCGGGTTCGTACCGGGTGCGCTTCGGCTCGCCCGACCCCGCGCTGGTCTCCGAGTACTGGAAGGACTCGTACAGCTGGAACGGTGCGACTCTCGTCACCGTCACCGAGAAGGAGTCCGTCGGGAACGTGGATGCGCAGCTCGGCGGCGTCGGGTACATCAGCGGCACGGTCACGAAGAGCGCCGACGGCTCACCCGTCAGCGCGGCCGTCATCCTGTACGACGTGAACAATGCGGTCGAGGACCCGTACATCGACACCGACAGCGAGGGCAACTATCGCATCGCCGTCACGCCGGGCACCTACCGGGTGCTCTTCCACGCGTACGAGACGGGCGTGATGGAGGAGTACTGGGAGGGTGCGCGAGAGTGGGAGGACGCGACCTTCGTCACCGTCGGCGCGAATGAGGAGGTCGAGGGCATCTCGGCTGCACTCGAGGTGGTCTCGACGATCACCGGCACGGTGGCACTCGACTCCGACGAAGACCGGAAGGTCGTGGTCGAGGCCTGGTCCGACGGAGAGCTCGTCCGCTCGGCCGAGGCCAACCCGAACACCGGAGCCTACAAGCTCGTCGTCCCCGAGGGGACCTACGTCCTGAAGGCCTCCGCGACCTTCCCCGGCAGCGCCACGACCGCGGCCCCGCAGTACTTCGACGGTGTCGCGACGGCCGCCGAGGCGACGCCTGTCGTCGCTGTCGGACGCGCCACGCTCACCGGCATCGACTTCACGCTCATCGCGGGCACCGCGCCCGAGCCGAAGCCGGCGCTGACGCTCTCCGCCGCATCGATCCGAGCGGGCAAGGAGATCACGGTCTCCGGCACCGGTTTCGCGCCGGGCCAGAAGGTCGCATTCGAGCTGCACTCCGACCCGGTGGCCCTCGGGTCCCTCACCGCCGATGAGAGCGGTGCGCTCACGGGTTCGCTGCGGGTTCCCGCAGGCACCCCCGCGGGTGCGCACACGCTCGTCGCGCTCGATGCGTCGGGAGCAGTCATCGCCAGCGTCGCCCTCACCGTGAGGGCATCCTCGGGGGGTGCGGTCGCCAGCGGTGAGGATGCTCTCGCGACCACCGGCGCCGAACTGCCGTCGTTCGCCGTGATGATGGCGGCGGCGATGCTGCTCACGGGGCTCGGCCTCGTGCGGCGCCGACGCGCGCACAGCTGACCCCGGCACGACACGAGAGCCCGGCCGTTCCCTTCGGAGCGACCGGGCTCTCGGCGTTCACGGCGGTCAGCCGAGCAGTCGCTCGATGACCCTCGCGACTCCGTCATCATCGTTCGAGGACGTGGTCTCGTCTGCCGCGTCCTGCACGACATCGCTCGCGTCGGCCATCGCGACGCCGTGACCTGCCCAGCGGAGCATCTCGACGTCGTTGAGCGCGTCTCCGAAGGCGATCACATCGCGGCGCTCGATCTCGAGGTGCTCGCAGAGGCGCGCGAGCCCCGTGGCCTTGGTGACGCCCTCGGCCATGACCTCCACGAACGGGGCGCCCGACAGGGTGGCTTCGAAACCGGTCAGGCCGAGATCGCACAGCGCCTCGAACAGCGCCGTGGGTGCGATCTCGGGATGCCGGATCACGAGCTTCAGACTGGGCGCGCCGAGCACCTGATCGAGGCCGACGCCGCCCATCGTGCGCGGATCGCGCTTGTGGTCCGCGAGGTCGGCGATCTCGGCGTAGCCGTGCTGGGCGACGAACGTCTCGCCGCCCTCGCGCACACTCGCGAAGAGGAGCCCCGGCACACTCGCTCGGAGCGCGTCGGCGAGTGTGCGGATCGTCTCGGGCGGAAGTTCTTCGGCGAACAGCAACCGCCCATCGGTGAGGTTCGTGGCGTAGGCGCCGTTGCTGCACAGCGCCCAGCCGTCGAACCCGGCACCGCTCGCGATCGCACGCAGTCCGATCGGCTGGCGAGCCGTCACGGGTACCACGTGGATGCCGCGGGCACGCGCCTGATCGAGTGCGGCCCTCGTGCGTCGGGTGACCGTGGACGTGGAGTCGAGCAGGGTCCCGTCGAGATCGGTGGCGATCAGCCGGAGAGGCACCGGCTCAGGAGAAGATCATCGGCAGGTCGTCGTCGTCCTCGGCGCCGCCGCCGAGGTCGAACTCGACGACCACCGGCACGTGGTCGCTGGGCTGCTCGCCCTTGCGCTCGTCGCGGTGGATGGAGGCGCCGGTGACCGCATCCGCGAGCGTCTTCGACCCGAGGACGAAGTCGATGCGCACGCCCTCGTTGCGGGGGAACTTCAGGCGCTGGTAGTCCCAGTACGTGAAGCCCTCGGGGATCAGCGGTCGCACCACGTCGGTGACGCCCGCATCGGTGAACGCGAAGAAGGCCTGACGCTCTTCGGGAGACACGTGGGTGGAGACGCCCTCGACGATGTCGGGGTCTCCGTTGTCCTTGTCGAACGGGATGATGTTGAAGTCGCCGACCAGCGCGAGAGGCAGATCGGGGTTCGCCGCGAGCTCGGCGGCCGTGGACTTCTTCAGCTGTTCGAGCCAGTGCAGCTTGTACGTGTAGTGCGGGTCGTCGAGCGAGCGGCCGTTCGGCACGTACAGGCTCCACACGCGCACGCCATCGACGAGCACGCCCAGGGCGCGTGCCTCGAGCGGAGCATCCGGCCCCTCATGCCCCTTGGCGAACCCGGGCATGCCGTCGAACGCGGCGCGCACGTCGGTGATCGGCAGGCGGCTCGCGATCGCGACGCCGTTCCACTGATTCAGTCCGTGCACCTCGACGTGGTAGCCGGCCTCTTCGAACGGCCCATAAGGGAACTGCTCGGGCTTGCACTTGATCTCCTGCATCGCCAGCACGTCGATGTCCTCGCGGACGGCGAACTCGACGGTGCGGGTGACACGGGTGCGGATGGAGTTGACGTTCCAGGTGGCCAAGCGCATGCGTCAAGCCTAGGGCCCACCTCCTACACTGGATGCCGTGACCGCACTCGACGCAGACCGCCAGACCCTCCTCGACCTGATCAAGGACGAGGCGGTGTTCCACGGAGACTTCACCCTCTCGAGCGGCAAGAAGGCGACGTACTACGTCGACATGCGCAAGCTCACCCTCGACCACCGCGCGGCCCCCGCGATCGGCCGCATCATGCTCGACCTGATCGGCGACCTCGACGTGGTCGCGGTCGGAGGTCTGACGCTCGGTGCCGACCCCATCGCCAACTCGGTGCTGCACGCGTCCGTCGCGACCGACAAGCCGCTCGATGCCTTCGTCGTGCGCAAGGAGCCCAAGGACCACGGCCGCGGCCGTCAGATCGAGGGCGCCGACGTCAAGGGCAAGCGCGTCGTGGTGCTCGAAGACACCTCGACCACCGGCCAGTCCGCGCTCAAGGCCGTCGAGGCGCTGCGCAAGGAGGGCGCCGAGATCGTCGCCGTCGCCGTGATCGTCGACCGCAAGACCGGGGCGCAGGCCGCGATCGAAGCCGAGGGTCTCGAATGGCGCGCGGCCTTCGACCTCGACGACCTCGGGCTCGACCCCCAGTGACCCGTTACGCGCTCGCCGTCGACGTCGGCGGCACCAAGATGGAGGCCGCGCTCGTCGATGAGCACGGCGTGCTCGAGCGGGGAAGCCGCAGCCGCCGGGCGACGGGCCGGGATGCCACTCCCGAGTCGCTCGACGACGCGATCGCGACACTGATCTCCCATGCGCTGTCCCGTCTTCCCGACGACGCAGAGCTCGTCGGCGTCGGCATCGGCAGTGCGGGGCCGATCGACCGCAACGTCGGTCAGATCCTTCCCGTGAACATGCCTGCAGCCCGCGGGTACGGTCTCGCGGATGCGGTGCGCACGACTGCATCCGGGCTCCTCGGCCGTGCGCTGCCCACGGTCTTCGGCCACGACGGCGGCGCGCTGGCACTGGCTGAGTCCTGGCTCGGTGCGACGAAGGATGCCCGTTCTTCACTGTCGATCGTCGTCTCGACGGGCGTGGGCGGAGGATTCGTTGTCAACGGCGCCTACATCCCCGGTGCCACCGGCAACGCCGGTCACCTCGGACAGGTGCGCCGCGAGGGCGGACTCACGCTCGAGGAGATCGCTTCGGGGCCGGCGAGCGCCGCCTGGGCGCAGCAGCAGGGATGGACCGGATCGACGGGCGAGGATCTCGCGCGGGACGCTACGGCCGGTGACGCCATCGCCCGCGCTGCGATCGAGCGGTCGGCGAAGGCCGTCGGCGAAGCCCTGGCGGATGCCGCGACCCTCGTCGACCTCGACATGGTCGCGATCGGCGGCGGATTCTCTCGGGTGTCGGCCGACTACATCGACCTCGTGCAGCAGGCCCTCACCGCGAGCGCTGCGCACGAGTACTCGCGTCGCACCCGCGTCGTGCGCTCGGGGCTCGGCGACGAGGGTCCGCTCATCGGCGCCGCGGCACTCGTCTTGCGCTGAGTCGCGACTCAGCGCCGGGCAGGTCAGCGCGACGCGACGATCAGATGGCGTTGCGGTCCTTCGAGTCTGGCCATCGCGATCTTGAGCTCGGTCGTGTCGGCAGCGACCGCATCGATGCGTGCTCCGAGCGACGTCTCGACGCCTCTGAGGTCGGCAGCGACCGCGTCGATGCGGGCGGTCAGCCTCTGTTCCACTCCGTCGATACGCGCACCGAGCGACGTCTCGACTCCGACGAGATCGGTGCGGAGGGCGTCGGATCTGCGGATGCACCAGGCGAAGCCCGCGAACATGGTGCCGCCCATAGCCAACAGCAGGCCGACGGCGCTGAGGACGATCGCAATGGTCTCTGCGGACACGAACATGCTCCCATTCTGGGGGTGGTGGGCGGGGTCTCGCAGAATGCTACGCAGCCGTCGGAGAGGGCGTGCCGAGTATGCAGGTACTCCACCGACCGGCGTGGAGAACGCGATTCAGTACGTGATCGTGCAGAAAAGATCGACGCCTTCCGTTCGCCTCCCTAACAAAAGCGGCCTACGCTCGTATCAGGCGACGGAAGGATCACGCATGCGCGTACTCGGATTGCTCTCGGGCACCTCACACGACGGCATCGACGTCACGGTCGTGGACTTCGAGGAGAGCGACGGAGAGCTGCGCGGCACCGTCCTGCACGAGGACAGCGTTCCGTACGACCCCGAGCTGCGGGCTCGTCTCGTGGCGGCGCTGCCGCCCGCGCCGACCACGTTCGCCGAGGTCTGCGAGCTCGACACTCTGATCGGCCAGGCCTTCGCCGAGGTCGCGGCGTCGGCATCCGCCGCGGTCGGGGGAGTGCACGCGGTGTGCACGCACGGACAGACGGTGTTCCACTGGGTCGACGAGGGCCACGCGCTCGGCACCCTGCAGATCGGCCAGCCCGCTTGGATCGCAGAGCGAGTGGGGGCGCCGGTCGTCTCCGACGTCCGCATCCGCGACATCACGGCGGGTGGTCACGGTGCACCGCTCGTCTCGTTCCTCGACGAGCTGCTGCTGCGGGGTCGCGCAGGCGTCTCGGCGGCGGTGAACCTGGGCGGCATCGCGAACATGACGGTGGTGGGGCCGGGCAGTCTGTCGGCCTACGACATCGGCCCGGCCAATGCGCTGGTCGACGCCGTCATCGTCGCCGAGGGCCTGAACGAACGCGGGTACGACGCGGATGCCGCGATCGCGCGCACCGGCGCCGTCGACGAGGATCTCCTCTCAGCCCTCCTCGCCGACCCGTACTACGCGCTCTCAGCCCCCAAGAGCACCGGCAAGGAGCACTTCCACCTCGACTACGTGCGTGCGCACGTCGATCGCCTCACCGGCACGGGCCGTGATCTCTCCGTCCCGGATCTCGTGCGCACGCTCACCGAGCTGACGGTGCGCACCGTCGCTCAGGACGTCCGGGCCGCCGGCATCCGCTTCCTCGCCGTGTCGGGCGGCGGGTGCCACAACCCGCTGATCATGCAGGGCCTGCGCGACGCGCTTCCCGGGGTCGAGGTCGTGCTCGCTGACGAGCTCGGGGCGTCCGTCGACAGCAAGGAGGCGATCCTGTTCGCCCTGATCGGCTGGTGCACCATGCACGGCGTCGCCGCCGTGACGCCCGGAGGCACCGGGGCGCGGGAGCCGCGCATCCTCGGCACGATCACGCCGGGTGCTGGTCCGCTGCGGATGCCGGAGCCGGTCGAGCGCGTGCGCAGTCTGACTCTCGGCTGACTCCGAGACCGACGACGCTCAGCGCTTGCGGTCGTCGTCGTCCCAGGGGCCTTCCCACCAGCCGGCGCGTCCGTCGCCCTCGCCGCCTCCGCGGCGGGAGCGCCAGAACTGCACGACGAACACGGTCAGCGTGCTGAGCAGGATCAGGATCACCACCAGGAACAGCAGGTCCGACTGATTCATGGGCGCTTCCCCTCCGCGGCATCCGCCACGATCTTGGCGATCCGCGCCGCGCGCGTCTCGGCTCGTTTCGCCGTCGCGATGTGTGTCAGGCCGAACTTCTTGACCGACTTCGGGAAGGCATCCCAGTGCGCGCGCGCACTGGGCACGGCATCCAGTGACTCGGTCAGCTCGGGTGGCTCGATGCCCGCCTCCGGACCGTCGAGCACGGTCCAGGATCCGTCGGCCTTCGCAGCCTCGAGCACGCGGATGCCGGCGGGGGCGAGCAGCCCTGCGTCCTCGAGGTCGACCAGACGAGCCTTGTTCGTCGCCGCCCAGCCGCTGCCGCGACGCCGCGGCGAGAACCACTGTCCGACGGTCTGATCGTCGAACGTGCGCACGGGCCCGTCGATCCAGCCGAAGCAGAGTGCCTGGCGCACGGCGTCCTCGTAGCCGACGCCGTCCGCGCGGGTCCCGCGCACGCTCAGCAGCCAGACTCCGGCCGTGCGCTCGTGATGCTCCTCGAGCCAGGCGCGCCAGGTGGCCGCATCCGCTGCGACGACCCGCTCTCCCTCGTCGAGCGCGCCCATGTCAGTCCTCGTCGAGCGTCGGGATCGATTCGGTGACCGTGGGCAGCAGATCGGCGACGGAGTCGACGATCTCGTCGGGACGGAACGGGTACTTCTCGACCTCGGCCTCGTCGCTGATGCCGGTCATCACGAGCACGGTGTGCAGGCCCGCCTCGATGCCGGCGATGATGTCGGTGTCCATACGGTCGCCGATCATGCCGGTCTTCTTCGAGTGCGCGCCGATCTTGTTCAGCGCCGAGCGGAACATCATCGGGTTGGGCTTGCCGACCACGTACGGCTCCTTGCCCGTGGCCTTGGTGATGAGGGCGGCGATCGCGCCGGTGGCGGGCATGACGCCGTCGGCGGAGGGGCCGGTGGCATCCGGGTTCGTGACGATGAAGCGCGCGCCCCTGATGATGAGGCGGATCGCCTTGGTGATCGCCTCGAACGAGTAGTTGCGGGTCTCGCCGACGACCACGAAATCGGGATTCGTCTCGGTCATGATGAACCCGGCCTCGTGCAGTGCGGTGAGGATGCCGGCTTCGCCGATCACGAAGGCGGAGCCGCCGGGCAGCTGCTGGGCGAGGAAGTCGGCGGTCGCGAGGGCGGAGGTCCAGATGCGCTCCTCGGGCACGGTCAGGCCGCTGGCCCGCAGGCGGGCGGAGAGGTCGCGCGCGGTGAAGATCGAGTTGTTCGTCAGCACCAGATACGGGATCTCGTTCTGCTCCCACCCGGCCAGCAGTTCGGCAGCTCCGGGGATGGCGTCGTTCTCATGGACGAGCACGCCGTCCATGTCGGTGAGCCAGCATTCGATGTCATCGCGGTGTGCCATGTGCACAGCCTATTGGCCCGCGGTTACGGGCAGGTGTCAGGTTCTGACGGGGTTCTCAGGCGCTCAGCCAGACCACGTGCGCCGCACCGTCGGGGAGCGCGGTCTCGACACCCTCGAGGTCGACGCCGGATGCCGTGATCGTGACGGTCGCGGCGACGGCGACACCCGCCGCCTCCAGTGCGCGCAGCAGTTCGGGGTCGCGGTCGTCGACGCGCAGCACCCTGCCGGTGTGGCCCGCCGGGGCATCGGCGAGCAGCACGAAGGGCTCGCGGTCGACGACTCCCGCGGCATCCGGGATCGCATCGCCGTGGGGGTCGAATCGGGGTCGTCCGAGGCGCGCGTCGATGCCTTCGAGCAGCCGGTCGCTGATGGTGTGCTCGAGCACCTCGGCCTCGTCGTGCACCTCGTCCCACCCGTACTCGAACTCCTGCACGAGCCAGGTCTCGATCAGACGGTGGCGGCGCACCATCGCCAGTGCGCGCTGCGTGCCCGCGTCCGTCAGGCGCACCGCGCCGTACGGCACATGCGAGACGAGTCCGGCGGCGGCGAGCTTCTTCACCATCTCGGTGACCGACGAGGGGGCGATGCCGAGCTTCGCCGCGAGCACCGACGGGGTGATCGGCGCATCCTGCCATTCGGTGTGCGCGTAGACGGTCTTGAGGTAATCGTCTGCTGCCGGGGATGCCACGAGTCCAGCCTAGATCAGGGGTTGGCGACGTCGACGAGGATTCCGAATGCGACCTGTCCTGCGAAGAAGACGATGAGGAAGCCGAGAAGTGCGGCGAAGAGCGAGAGGCGCCCGTCGAATCCCTCGACCTCGGCGATGCCGATCTTGCGTGCTCGGAACGCGAGCACGAGCGTCGCGACGCCCAGTGCGAGCTGCACCCACGGGCTTGCGGGACCCAGTGTCTTCGGGAACGCGACGAGGAGGCCGCCGATCACGCCGGTCGCGATTCCGATCCAGGTGAGGATGCGGACGTTGCGGCGCGCGGTTTCGGCAGACATGTCTTCGAGCCTAATCGCCGTCGGCCGCTGTGAATCGTCTCAATCCGGTCGGATTCCTTGACGCACGTGGCCTCGGCGGGTAGCTTCGACCGGGCACGGGAAAACGCTATCCGAGCGGGCTTCACGCCCAGAGAAGGATTTCGACGATGAATATCCGACACCGATCATTCCGCGCTGCCGTGGCGGTCGCCGCCGCTGGGTGCCTCCTCGTGGGTGGCGCGCAGAGCGCGGGAGCGGCATCGCCCACCGCTCCCGAGACCGGCCGGCATGGCCCCGGCTCCCAGACGCCGCAGCTGGAGGTCCTCGACCGCGGCCTGGTCGCCGTCTCGACCACCGACGGTGTGTTCCTCAGTTGGAGACTGCTCGCCGCCGAGGCGACCGGTGCCACGGCGACGGGCCTCGCCGGACCCGACTTCGCGGTGTACCGCGACGGCGCCCGTGTGGCGACGGTCACCGACAGCACGAACTACGCGGATGCCGACGGGTCGGCGACCTCGGAGTACTCGGTGGTCCCGATCGTGAACGGCGTGGAGCTGACGGCATCCGCGTCTGCATCCGTCACCGCCTGGGCGGAGGGGCACCACGACCTGCCGCTGCAGAAGCCCGCCGACGGCGTCACGCCGAAGGGTGAGGCCTACACGTACTCGGCGAACGACGTCTCGGTCGGCGACGTCGACGGCGACGGTCAGTACGAGTACGTCGTGAAGTGGGACCCGTCGAATTCGAAGGACGTGTCGCAGCGCGGCTATACGGGTCCGGTCTATCTCGACACGTACGAGCTCGACGGCACGCTGCTCAACCGCCTGGATCTCGGCGTCAACATCCGCGCGGGTGCCCACTACACGCAGTTCCTCGTCTACGACTTCGACGGCGACGGCCGGTCCGAGACGATGCTGAAGACGGCGCCGGGCACGAAGTCGGTGCAGTTCGCCGCCGACGGATCCGTGAAGAAGGAGTCGTACATCACGCTCCCCAAGGCCGACCGCAGGGCCGGATACTCGAACGACGACGACTATCGGCTGAGCGCCGCCGACTACGAGGAGCACCTCGTCGAGATGTTCCTCGGCTGGAGCGAGCGCGACGAGGTCGTCTCGGGGAAGTGGCCGGCGACGCTCGAAGAGGCCTGGGGCATGCCGGTGACGCATGAGTACCCCCTGACGCGCGAGAGCGCCGAGGAGCTCGCCGATACGTTCATCGACGTGTACGCGCCGAGCCGCAGCGCTCGCAATCTGCTGCGCGAGTTCGAGGGATTCATCGTCGACGGGCCCGAGTACCTCACCGTCTTCGACAGCGCGACGGGCAAGGAGCTGCAGACGATCCCGTATCCGACCGAGCGCGGAGACGACGGTCTGCTGTGGGGCGACTATGCCATGTCGCGCATCGAGCCGGCCAACCGTGTCGACCGGTTCCTGTCGGGTGTCGGCTACCTCGACGGTCAGCATCCGTCCGCCGTCTTCGCCCGCGGGTACTACACGCGCACGACCGTCACGGCCTTCGACTGGGACGGCAAGCGACTCAAGGAACGGTGGGATGTCGACAGCGGTCATGTGCCGATGACGAACCCGTTCAACGACTCCCCGCACGGCCGTGACGGCACCGACCCCGAGTTCGGAACGATCACCACCCAGGGCGACCACTCGCTGAGCTTCGCCGACGTGGATGCCGACGGCAAGCAGGAGCTCGTGTACGGATCGGCGACGATCGACGACGACGGCAGCCTGCTGTACAGCTCGTTCGACGTGCTCCCCGAGGGCAGCGCCGACCCCGGAGCGACCGTGCGACTCGGACACGGCGATGCGATGCACGTGACCGACATCGACCCCAGCCGCCCCGGACTCGAGATCTGGACGGCGCACGAGGGCGCCACCTCGGCCCCCTACGGGTCCGTCCTCCGCGATGCCGCGACCGGGGAGTCGCTGTTCGGTGCCTACTCGGGCCGAGACACGGGCCGCGCGATGATCGGCGACGTCCGTCCGGACGTTCCGGGCATCGAGGTGTGGTCGAGCATGCCCGGCGGCACCGAGGGCAGCGGTCTGCTGAGCGCGAAGGGAGAGGTGCTGCAGCCGGAGACCCCGGGCACGAACATGTCGATCCGCTGGGCGGGGGACCTGACCACCCAGATCGTCAACGGCAGTGGAACCCAGACACCGACAATCGACGACTGGACTCGCGGCACCCTTCTCACGGCCACCGGCACTCTCACGAACAACGGCACGAAGGGCAACCCCTCGCTCGTCGCCGACGTTCTCGGAGACTGGCGCGAGGAACTGCTCGTGCGCACGGCCGACTCGAGTGCGCTGCGGTTCTACACGACCACGGAGCCGACCACGCACAAGCTCACGACCCTGATGCACGACGTGCAGTACCGCGTCGAGACCGCCCGCCAGCAGACGACGTACAACCAGCCGGCGTACACCTCGTTCTACTTCGCCAGCGACCTCGACTGGTCGAACGTTCCTGTGCTGACCGCTCCGGTGACGCCCAAGGCACCCAAGTTCACCGACAAGCCGGGTTCATCTCGCGATGAGGTGAAGGTGCCGACGAACGTCACGGGCGTCACGTACTACGTGAACGGCGAGAAGGTCGAGGCGCGCAACGGAAAGGTGCGCGTCACGGGCGAGGTGACCGTGGTGGCGGTGCCGGATGCCGGCTACCGCATCGCGGACGGTGCGACCTCGCAGTGGACGGAGACACTCCGTAAGCGCTGACCCGTGCTGACCCGTGCTGACCCGCGCGGTGGCAGACCGCCGCCCCGAGCCGACTCCTTCCCGTGCCGGCTCGGGGCGGTTCTGTCATGTCTCGTGCGTGCTGCTCCTGCGTGCCGGCTCAGGCCCCCGTCAGCACGAGCCAGAGCAGGGCGCCGTTGAGGGCGATGAGCAGAACGGATGCCACGATGCCCGCCGCCGTCGTCCACACCCGGTTCGCCCAGGGCCCGAGCGTGCGTCGCTGGGCGGTGAGCGCGACGAGCGGGATGAGCGCGAACGGGATGCCGAACGACAGCACGACCTGGCTGAGCACCAGTGCCAGCGTCGGGTCGACTCCGATGCCGAGGATCACGAGCGCGGGGATCAGTGTCACCAGGCGTCTCGCGAGCAGCGGGATGCGCACGTGCAGCAGGCCGTGCATGATCTCCGCTCCCGCATAGGCGCCGACCGAGGTCGAGGCGAGCCCGGATGCGAGCAGACCGACCGCGAAGAAGGTCGCCACGACCGGGCCGAGACCCGCTGCCAGTGCGGCGTGTGCACCCTCGAGCGAGTCGGTCCCCTCGACGCCGGCGAGGTTGGCAGCGGCGAGCAGCAGGATTCCGAGGTTCACCGTGCCCGCGATCAGCATCGCGATCGACACGTCCCAGCGGGTGGCGGTGAGCAGCCGTCGGATGCGCGACGCCTCGGTGCGCGCGGCCTCGGTCGGTGCGTGGGCGGCCGCCGATCCGAACCGATCACGGGTCAGCGACGAATGGGCGTAGATCGCGTGCGGCATGATCGTCGCGCCGAGGATGGATGCCGCCAGCAGCACGGATCCGGTGCCCTCGAAGCGGGGAACGAGCCCACCGATCACGCTGGCCGCGTCGGGTGGGGCGACGAAGAGCCCGGCGATGAAGCCGACTGCGATGATCACCATGAGCCCGATGATCACGAACTCGAAGGGCCGCGCGCCGCGGCGGCTCTGCACCGCCAACAGGATCATCGACACGGCTCCGGTGATGACCCCGCCCAGCAGGAGGGGGATGTCGAACAGCAGGTAGAGAGCGACCGCACCGCCGATGACCTCGGCCAGGTCGGTCGCCATCGCGACGAGCTCGGCCTGCAGCCAGTAGGCCCGTCGAGCCCACGGCTTCGTGAGGCGTGCGCCCAGCACCTCGGGAAGGCTCTGCCCCGTGACCACGCCGAGCTTCGCCGAGAGGTACTGGATCAGCCAGGCCATGACGTTGCCGGCGATCACGACCCAGACCAGCAGGTAGCCGTACTGGGCACCCGCGGTCATGTTGCTCGCGACGTTCCCGGGGTCGAGATAGGCGACTCCGGCGACCAGGGCGGGGCCGAGCAGCCAGAGACTGCGGGGGGCGGTGGCGCGAGCGGCGGGGGTCACCTCATCGAGGGCAACATTTTTAGGCATGCCGAAATCGTAGCGGATTTTTCGGTGTACCTAAATATGCTCCCCGTCGAGTGGCGGATAGCCTGACGGGATGGAAGAGCAGGCGCCCGCGGAGACAGCGGAGACAGGCGGATCGTCGGCGCAGCCCGGATACGGGGTCGGCCCGTGGCCGGGCGGCGAATCCGAATGGCCGCAGGGGGAGCAGTACGATCCCGAACTGCTGGCGGCCGGAGACACCCGCAACGTGATCGATCGCTACCGCTACTGGCGGATGGAGGCGATCGTCGCCGATCTCGACACGCAGCGGCATCCGTTCCACGTCGCGATCGAGAACTGGCAGCACGACATGAACATCGGCTCGATCGTGCGCAGCGCGAACGCGTTCCTCGCCGACACCGTGCACATCATCGGTCGCCGTCGCTGGAACAAGCGCGGTGCCATGGTCACCGACCGCTACCAGCACGTCGTGCACCACGAGGACGTGGAGACCTTCGCGGCGTGGGCGGCCGGCGAGGGCATCCCGATCATCGCTGTCGACAACGTCGACGGCGCCGTGCCCGTGGATCGCGCCGAGCTGCCGCAGACCTGCGTGCTGCTGTTCGGACAGGAGGGGCCGGGTCTGTCGGATGCCGCACTCGCCGCAGCATCCGCCCATATCGAGATCACGCAGTACGGTTCGACCCGATCGATCAACGCCAGTGCGGCAGCCGCCGTGATCATGTACGAATGGTGCCGGAGGTACGCGGACTGACGGGTCCCACGCGCTTCCTGCGCTCGGGCGTCAGTCCCTGTCGATCCCGAAGGTGTTCCGGTAGAGCGCGGTCACATCACGATCGAGTGTGTCGATCCGGTGATGAACGCTCCGGATCTCGGTCTTCACGACGTGGATGAACAGCGTCGACACGACCGTGACCATGCCGAACATCGTCGCGGCGAAGACGCCGATCAGCACCCACACCTGAGGTTCGTTCATGGTCAGCACGCTCCGATTCTCGTTCGCCCGGAACGAGAATGCCAGGCCTGGGCCGGCCCACTTCGCCGGGATTCCGGGATACGTGGAGAACCTCGGATCCCGACGGATCGTGCAGGGCTAGACGCCGGCCGAGATCCAGCGTCCGGATCGCACGCGCCAGCCGAGAGTGCCGAGTCGTGCGAGCAGATAGACGCCGAAGAACGCGACGGCGAGCCAGATGAGGCCGGCGGCACCGTCGACCCCTGTCGCGGCGATGATCCACAGCGCGGGCAGGAACGGAAGCAGGTTGAGCCCGCCCGCGAGTGCGAGGTAGCGCGCGTCGTTCGCGCCCATGAGCACACCGTCGAGCACGAAGACGACGCCCGCGATCGGCTGGGCGACCGCGAGGATCAGGAGGGCCGGCTGCACGAGGGCGGCGACCGACGGGTCGCCCGTGAACACGATGCCGAGCACGCCCGAGAGCGCCGCGATGAGCGCCCCGACCACGACGCCGAACCAGGCGCCCCAGGCCACCGTGCGCCGGAGGACCCGATGCACCTGCCGTTCATCACCCGCGCCGAGCTCCTTGCCGATCAGCGCCTGCGCGGCGATGGCCAGGGCGTCGAGTGCGAAGGCCGCCGCCGAGAAGATCGTGAAGACGATCTGCCATCCGGCGAGCTCGTCCGTGCCGATGCCCGTGGCAACCGCGACGGTCACGAGGAGAGCCGCCCGCAGGCTCACCGTGCGCAGGAACAACCAGCCGCCCGAACGGGCGGTGCTTCCCATGCCCTCTCGCCGCGCCCGCAGTGACGCGTCATGCGTCGCGGCGAGCCGGCGGATCACCAGCACGTAGGCGCCGACCATGCCCCACTGCGCCACGACGGTTCCGGCTGCTGAACCGGCGATGCCCCAGCCGAGCCCGTAGATGAACACGACGTTGAGCAACGCGTTCGCGCCGAAACCGAGCCCTGCGATCCACAGCGGGGTCACGGTGTCCTGCATCCCGCGCAGGAGTCCGGTCGCGGCGAACACGATGAGCATGGCGGGCAGGCCCCACATCGAGATGACGAGGTAGTCGTTCGCCTGCGCGGACACGGCCTCGCTCGCCCCGAACAGCGACACGAGCCACGGGGAGGAGGCGGCGCCCGCCGCGGCGAGCACGGCGCCGATCGCGAGCGCCAGCCACATGCCGTTGATGCCGACCGAGACGGCTTCGCCCGGTCGGCCCGCACCGAAGAGTCGCGCGACAGCCGGGGTGGTCGAGTAGGCGAGGAAGACCATGAGGCCGACGATGGTCTGCAGCACGGCTCCGGCGATGCCGAGGCCGGCCAGCGGGGTGGTGCCGAGGTGCCCGACGAGGGCGGCGTCGACGATGAGGAATGCGGGCTCGGCGATCAGTGCGCCGAGGGCGGGGACGGCGAGGCGCAGGATCTCACGGTTGAGGGTGCGCTCGGTCATCCTCCGAGCCTATGGGCTGGTGCCGACGGCGCGATCGCAGGTGACGCGCGTCGTACCCTGGAAGAACCGGATGCCACGGAGGTGCGTCATGACGGATCCACGCGAGGCCGCGGCGAGATACCGCGCGCGGCAGCAGAGCGACGGCGCGGAGGAGGATGCCGAATCCGGCACGGCTCCGGGGATCGCCGCCGCGACCGATCGGGCGGCGTTCATCGAGACGGCCATCCAGGTCGCGATCCGTCGGGGTGACTTCGACGATCTGCCGGGTGCGGGCAAGCCTCTCGAGGGTCTGGGCACGCATCACGATCCCGACTGGTGGATCCGCCGCAAGATCGAGCAGGAGAACCTGACGGGGCTCGGGCCGCTGGCGATCCTGCTGCGCACCGAGGACCGCGAACTCGACGATCAGCTCGATCTGCTGGGGCGCGAGGCCGACGTGCGCGAGGTGCTCGTGGACTTCAACGGGCGTGTGATCGAGGCCCGCCGTCAGCTGCAGGGGGGTCCTCCGGTGGTCACGGAACCGCGCGACGTCGACGCCGAGGTCGCCGCCTGGGCCGACCGCCGGGCCGCCCGGTTCGACGCCCGTGCGGCGGAGGCGCCGGAGCAGCCGCGGCGACGACGCTTCGGCATCCGCCGCAGGGCGTGAGCATCCGGCGATCCCACCCGAATGTCGGAGCGCCGCATAGGCTGTTCGCATGACCGACGTGCTTCCCTCTGGCCTTGAGACCTCCGAGTTCAGCTCCGACATCCGCCCGCAGGACGACCTCTATCGTCACGTCAACGGAGCGTGGCTCGCACGCACCGAGATCCCCGGTGACAAGGCGCGCTGGGGGTCGTTCCACCTGCTCGCCGAGCAGGCCGAGAAAGACGTCCGCGCCATCATCGAGGAGTCGCAGGATGCCGAAGACGGCACCCTCGCGCGCAAGATCGGCGATCTGTTCGCGAGCTTCATGGACACCGAGCGCATCGCCGCCGCCGGGGTCACGCCGCTCGCGGAGACGCTCTCCGAGATCGATGCGATCGACAGCGTCGCGACCTTCCTCCGCACGGTCGGCTCGTACGACCGCGACGGACGAGCGCACCTGATCGGCTTCTACGTCGACGGCGACCCGGGCAACCCCGAGCGCTACCTGCCCGTCGTCGTGCAGTCGGGCCTGTCGCTGCCCGACGAGAGCTACTTCCGCCTCGACACGTTCGCCGAGACCCGCGCCGCCTACCGCGCGCACCTCGAGCGGCTCCTCGCCCTCGCCGGCATCCCCGACGCGGCGGCGACCGCCGACCGTTCGATCGCCCTCGAGACGGAGCTCGCCGGGCACCACTGGGACAACGTGCGCAGCCGTGATGCCGTCGCGACCTACAACCTCAAGACGTGGGCCGAGCTGCAGGAGCTCGCCGGCGTCGACCTCCAGCCATGGCGCGACGCGGTCGCCCCCGAGCATCCCGAGGCGTTCGCCGAGATCGTGGTGTCGCAGCCGAGCTTCCTCGAGGGCCTCGGCACGCTGCTCGTCGCCGAGCGTCTCGACGACTGGAAGGCGTGGCTCCGCGCGCAGGTCGTGCACGCCGCCGCTCCGTACCTCACCGACGACGTCGTGCAGGAGAACTTCTCGTTCTACGGCACCGAGCTCACCGGCGTCCCCACGATCCGCGAGCGCTGGAAGCGCGGTGTCTCGGTCACCGAGAGCGCGCTGAGCGAGGCGATCGGCAAGGTCTACGTCGAGCGCCACTACCCGCCGACGGCGAAGGCCGCGATGGACGAGCTCGTCGCCCACCTCATCGAGGCGTACCGCCGGAGCATCACCGACCTCGAGTGGATGACGGCCGAGACCCGCGAGCGCGCGCTCGCGAAGCTCGACTCGTTCACCCCCAAGATCGGTCACCCCACGGTGTGGCGCGACTACTCGAGCCTCGTGATCGACCGCGACGACCTGTTCGGCAACGTGCGCCGCGCGGCGATCTTCGAGCACGACCGCAACGTGGCGAAGGTCGGCAAGCCGATCGACCGCGACGAGTGGCACATGCCTCCGCAGATGGTCAACGCGTACTACAACCCGTCGATGAACGAGATCGTCTTCCCGGCGGCGATCCTGCAGTACCCGTTCTTCGACGTCTCCCGCGATGCCGCAGCGAACTACGGCGGCATCGGCGCGGTCATCGGCCACGAGATCGGGCACGGCTTCGACGACCAGGGCAGCCGCTACGACGGCGCGGGCAAGCTCGAGGACTGGTGGACGGACGCCGACCGCTCGGCATTCGAGGAGCGCACCAAGGCCCTCATCGCCCAGTACGACGAGCTCGTGCCCGAGGGGCTCGACGCCGCGCACCACGTCAACGGCGCTCTCACGATCGGCGAGAACATCGGAGACCTCGGCGGCCTCGGCATCGCGCTCAAGGCCTATGAGCTCTCGCTCGACGGGGCAGAGGCGCCGGTCATCGACGGCTACACGGGCGTGCAGCGACTGCTGCTGTCGTGGGCGCAGGTGTGGCAGCAGAAGAGCCGCGACGCCGAGACCCTGAGACTGCTGACGATCGACCCGCACTCGCCCAACGAGTTCCGCTGCAACCAGATCGTCCGCAACATCGATGCGTTCTACGAGGCCTTCGACGTCGCGGAGTCCGACGCGCTGTGGCTCCCGCAGGACTCACGCGTCACGATCTGGTGAGGTCGCGCAGGTAGCCGAATCCGCTTCGGGTGGATGCCCTGCTGACCTCCGCGTGACGATCTGATGACCGAATACCGGAGTATGTAGGGCATCCTCACCTGAGGGGGTTACGATATCCGTGCTGCGGGGGATGAACCCTGCAGCATCCCGCCAATCCAACCCCCCTTTAAGGATCACGCGTGGGTGCTCCCGAGCCTGTCGATGGGCCGTCCCTGGCCTCGCTGCGCCGCTCTCAGCGGACCAGCCGACGCTTGCCGCGTCGTGCCGCAGCGGGGCGGCGCTCGTTCACCTCGACGCTGCGGGCGCTCGAACAGCTGGCCGACGCAGGAGCGCAGGTCTCGGTGCATGTCGTCGATCTCGACAGCCACGTGCACGTGCTCTCGGGCGATGATCACGTCACGATGCCGGTCGCGGGTCTCGGCGTCGTCCCCCTTCTCATCGAGGTCGCCTCGGCCTTCGAGGCCGGAACCCTCGACCCCCTCGAGATCGTCGAACGCAGCGCGATCGACTCGGTGTCGACCTCGGGTCTGTGGCGTCATCTGCATGCCCCTGCGCTCCCGCTCGAAGACCTCGCGGTGCTCGCCGCGACCGCTGGTGACCCGATCGCGGTGAACGCGCTGCTGCAGCGGGTCGGTCATGACAGGGTGCGCGAGCGGATCGAGTCGCTCGGTCTTCGCCGCACGGCGCTGCTCGACAGGTTCCGCGACGAGCGCGGCCCCGATGACGCACCTCAGGTGGCGGTCGGCTCGGCGCGGGAACTCGCCGGGCTCTTCTCCGCCCTCGTCAACTCCCAGGTGGTCGGCGCGTCGGTGAGCGCCCAGGTCTCCGAGTGGCTCAGCCTCAACCAGGATCTCAGCCTGGTCGCGGCGTCGACCGGCCTCGACCCGTTCGCCCACGACCACGACGCGCACGGCCTGCTGTTCATCAACAAGACCGGGCGTGACCGCGGCGTGCGCGCTGAGGCGGGAGTGCTCGCCGGACCCCGCGCGGGTGTCGCCTACTCGCTGATCGTGTGCTTCGACGACCTGTCGATCACGCATCGGCTGCGCGCACACGACGCCTTCCGCGTCCTCGGGGTCGAGCTCATGGAGTACACACACTGAGGTCCCAGGCGCCCCTCGCGCGGCGTCGCTAGCCTGGAGGCATGCCCCGCCCCGACTGGACCCCGCATCGCCGGGATGACCGTGAGCTGCTCGGATGGATCCACCCCGACGGCGATGAGTGGGTCGCTGTCGACGTGCTGGGTCGTCCGGCCTCCGGCCCCACGGAGTGGCTCGACGCGGAGGCTGCTCTCGAGGCGCGAGGGATCGGCTGGCTCGCCGACCCGTGGATGCTCGAGGGCGAAGCCGACAGACCTCTCCGCGTGCGCATCCTCGAGGTCACTCCCGACGACGACGGCGTTCCCGGCCGCATCGTCGTGAAGATCGACGATTTCGGAGACGTCACCCGTCCGCCGGTGCAGCAGTACGTGCTCGAGTGGCCGATCCCTTCGCGGTTGCGGCCGCCGCGAGAGACGGACCCCGACCCGCGTGTGATGTGATCGCGATCGGCGCTGGGCTGACGGTTAGCCCGGGAGCGACGGATGCTGCTCTGCCGCGCGCTGACGCGGGATGAAGAGCGACAGCACCAGCGCCACGATGCCGGCGGCGATCGCCAGCCAGAAGCAGACGTCGAACGCGGCCCGCGTGGGGACGGAGACGCCTCCGACGTCGATGCTCATCGCGGCGAGCACTCCTCCCATCACGGCCGAGGCGCTGGACGTGCCGACAGAGCGGAAGAGAGCGTTCAGTCCGTTCGAGGCGCCCGTCTCGTTCGCCGGCACCGACCGCATGATGATCATCGGCATCGCGGCGAAGGTGAACCCGATGCCGACGCCGATCAGCAGGTTGCCGACCAGGATGTGCCAGACCTCGCTCGACCACAGCAGCACGAACACGTAGGCGAGGACGATCGCGCCGGCGCCGACGGTGAACAGCGGCCGAGGGCCGACCGTGCGTTCGAGCCACCCCGACAGCGGCGAGATGACCATCATCACGAGCCCGGCGGGCATGATGATGAGCGAGGCCGACACCATGTCGAGTCCGAAGCCGGCGCCTGAGGCGGCGGGGCCTTCGAGCAGCTGCGGGAACGTCACGTTCGACGCGAACAGCGCGAAACCCATGCCGATCGCGGCGATGTTCGTGAACAGCACGGCGGGCCGCGCGGCGACGCGCAGGTCGAGCAGCGGATCCTTCGTTCGCAGCTGATACCAGCCCCAGATGAGCAGCACGCCGACACCGCCGATGATGCAGGTGAGGGTCAAGGGCGCCGTCCACCCCCATTCGGCTCCGCGCGAGACGAACAGCAGGATGCCGGTGAGTCCGATCGCGAGTCCGATCGCGCCGAGCACGTCGAGGCGGCCGGGGAACCGCAACACGTCCTCAGGGATCACCAGGAGCACGAGCGCGAGGCCGACGACTCCGAGTCCGGCGGCGAGCCAGAACAGCCAGTGCCAGTCGGCATTCACGGCCAGGAGGGCGGCCACCGGCATCCCGATCGCACCGCCGACGCCCATCGTGGCGCTCATCAGCGCGACGGCCGTGCCCAGACGCTCTGGGGGAAGTACATCGCGCATGATCGCGATTCCCAGCGGGACCACTCCGGTGACCGCGCCCTGGAGTGCTCGGCCGATGATGACGCCGACGATCGAGCCCGAGAGCGCGGCGATCAGTGATCCGAGGATGAGCAGACCGAGCAGCACGATCACGACGCGGCGCTTGCCGTACATGTCGCCGAGGCGGCCCGAGATCGGGGTCGCGACGGCCGCGACGAGCAGGGTGATCGTGACGACCCAGGTGGTGTCTTCGCGCGATGCGTTCAGCAGGCGGGGCAGCTCGGCCTGCAGCGGCACGACGAGCGTGAACATGAACGACGAGCAGAGTCCGGCGAACGCCAGGACCGCGACGATCGCCCACTTCGGGGGTGTTCGGGAGAGTCTTCTGCGCGCGCGATCTTCGTTCTCTCCCATCGCTTCAGGCTATCGGCGTCCGAGGCACCCGAGGCGCGCGCAGATCATCGAGAGCTGCCGCGATGAGTCAGCTCACGCCCTTCATGAGTCGCAGCACGGGCTTGACCGAGAGCAGCAGTCCGAGCCCGACCAGGATCGCGATGCCGCCGAGGATCGAGAAGTACGGCACCTCGTTCGTCGGGTCGTAGAACCGCACGAGCCAGCCCGAGATCGCGGTGCCCAGCGCGATCGACAGGAAGAACAGCGCGACCATCTGCGTGTGGAACGTCTTCGGCGCGAGCTTCGTCGTCACCGAGAGTCCGACCGGCGAGATCAGCAGCTCGGCGATCGTGAACACCAGCAGGATGCCGACGATCGCGATCAGCGGAGTGGAGTTCGCCCCACCGCCCGCGAAGGGGAGAAAGAGGAGGAACGCCGCACCCATGATGATCGCGCCGAGGGCGAACTTCACCGGTGTCGACGGCTGGCGGGTGCCGAGGCGGGTCCAGATCGCCGCGAACACGCCCGACAGGATGATGATGAACACCGGGTTGATCGACTGCACCCACGAGACGGGCATCTCGAATCCGAAGATGTTGCGATCGAGTCGCTCGTCGGAGTAGACCGTGAGCACCGTGAACTGCTGCTGGTACAGCGACCAGAAGGCGACACTGGTGACGAACAGGGGCAGGAAGCCCCACACCCGCGAGCGCTCGGTGCCGTCGATCCGGCGGCTGCTGAGGATGACGGCGAAGTAGGCGACGGCCGCGACGACCGTGGCGATGATGACGATGGTCGACAGGTTGTCGGCCTTGATGACGCCCACGAGCACGAGCACGACGATCAGGGCGATCGCGGCCAGCGCGATGATCGCGACGAGCGGGTAGCGCGAGGAGGGCAGCGGGTTGGGCACGCGACGAGCTTCGTCGGGCAGGGCGCGGCGCCCGAAGGAATACTGAACCAGACCGAGCGTCATACCGATCGCGGCGAGCCCGAACCCGTAGTGGAAACCGAGCGACGACTGCAGGATGCCGGTCAGGATCGGGCCGAGGAAGGCGCCGAGGTTGATGCCGAGGTAGAAGAGCGAGAAACCGGCGTCGCGGCGGGAGTCGTCGGCACTGTAGAGCGTGCCGACCACGGAGGTCGCGTTGGCCTTGAGGCCGCCCGAGCCGAGGGCGACGAGCACGAGGCCGACGCCCACGCCGAGGAATCCGGGGAGCAAGGCGAGGGCGACGTGGCCGGCGACGATCACGATCGCGCTGAGGAACAGCACACGCTCCGAGCCCAGCATCCGGTCGGCGATCCAGGCGCCGAGGATGGTGGAGAGGTAGACCGATCCGCCGTACGCGCCGACGATGCCACCGGCGACGGCCTGCGACAGGCCGAGGCCTCCCTCGCTGACCGAGAAGTACAGGTAGATGAGCAGGATGCCCTGCATGCCGTAGAAGCTGAACCGCTCCCACATCTCGACGCCGAAGATGTGGACGAGTGCCCAGGGCTGGCCGAAGAACCGGGTGTCGGACTTGTCGGCGGTGGTCTCGCTGGATGCCATCCCTCCACGGTACGCCCCGTCACGGCGTGGTTCCCAGCCGGATCGGGAGGCGCGATTCCGAAATCGGCGGCGGGAGGGGCAGACTGGGGGCGTGCGAACCATCCGTGATCTGGACACCGTTGAACTCATCATCGACGCGCAGAGCCTGCTCGACTCCATCCGTGGACCCGAGCGAGTCATCGACGCGGGAACCCTGCGTGCCCTGCAGCAGTCGGGCAACTACGTCGTCGGACTCTTCGACGCCGAGGGCGGAGAGGAGCGGATGGTCGGTGCCTCGATCGCCTTCTTCGGTGCTCCCGCTCGCCGTGCGATGCACTCGCACATCACCGCGCTCCTGCCTGACTACCGCGGTCGCGGCTGGGGTCGGGAGCTCAAGGAGCACCAGCGCCAGTGGGCTTTCTCTCGCGACGTGGGCCGCATCACCTGGACGTTCGACCCGCTCGTCGCCCGCAACGCGCACTTCTTCCTGACGGTGCTCGGCGCACGGGTGACCGGGTACTCCGTCAACCGGTACGGCATCTTCGGGGGCGGAGATGCCGGAGACGAGAGCGACCGGCTCGACGTCGAGTGGGCGCTGGCCGACATCGCCAAGCCCCCGGCATCCGATGCCGTCGTCGAGACGCTCGAGATCCCCTCGGACATCGAGACGATCCGGGTGGAGGATCCGGATGCTGCGCACGAGTGGCGCACCCGCCTGCGCGCGCAGATGGAAGGGCTCCTGGGCAGCGGTCTCACCCTCGCGGGCTTCGACGTCGAGAAGGGCTACCTCTTCACGGCATGAGTCACGGCGGGGGTCGGGGCGCGAGGGGCGCCGGCCCGGTGCTGCGGGGAACCGGTCGCGGATAGGATTGATGTGCCCGTGATCACGGGCTTTCCCACCGCCGACCATTGGAGCCACCGTGGCCGAACAGTCCCGTCTTGACAAGGTCATCGCCCTTGCCCGCCACCGCGGGTTCGTCTTCCAGGCGGGTGAGATCTACGGCGGTTCGCGGTCCGCGTGGGACTACGGGCCCCTCGGTACGGAGCTCAAAGAGAACATCCGCCGCCAGTGGTGGCAGACGTTCGTCCGTGGTCGTGGCGACATGGTGGGTCTCGACTCCAGCATCATCCTGCCCAAGCGCGTCTGGGAGGCGTCGGGTCACGTCGCCACCTTCACCGACCCGCTGGTCGAATGCCTGAGCTGTCACAAGCGCTTCCGCGCCGACAACCTCATCGAGGACTTCGAGGCGCGCAAGGGACGCAAGGCCGAGAACGGCCTCGCCGACGTGCCCTGCCCGAACTGCGGCACGAAGGGCCAGTACACCGAGCCCAAGTCGTTCTCGGGTCTGGTCAAGACGTACCTGGGTGTCGTCGACGACGAGTCGGGCCTGCACTTCCTGCGCCCCGAGACCGCGCAGGGCATCTTCGTGAACTTCTCGAACGTGCTCACCGCCAGCCGCAAGAAGCCGCCGTTCGGCATCGGCCAGGTCGGCAAGGCGTTCCGCAACGAGATCACGCCGGGTAACTTCATCTTCCGCACGCGCGAGTTCGAGCAGATGGAGATCGAGTTCTTCACGCCGCCGGCCGAAGCGCAGGAGTGGTTCGAGCACTGGGTCGAGGCCTGCTGGAACTGGTTCATCGACCTCGGTATCGACCCCGAGAACATGCGGCAGTTCGACGTGCCCGAAGACGACCGGGCGCACTACTCCGCCGGCACGATCGACGTCGAGTACCGCTTCGGTTTCACGGGCAAGGAGTGGGGCGAGCTCATGGGCGTCGCCAACCGCACCGACTACGACCTGTCGAGCCACAGCGAGGCCTCGGGGCAGAGCCTGACCTACTTCGACCAGGCCACGGGCGACCGGTACACCCCGTATGTGATCGAGCCGTCGTTCGGCCTCACCCGCGCCATGATGGCGTTCCTCGTCGACGCCTACCGCGAAGAAGAGGTGCCGAACGCCAAGGGCGGCACCGACGTCCGCACCGTTCTCAAGCTCGACCCGCGTCTCGCCCCGGTCAAGGCCGCCGTGCTGCCGCTGAGTCGCAACGAGCGACTTTCGCCGCTGGCGCGCGAGGTCGCCGACACGCTGCGCAGCTCGTGGGCCGTCGACTTCGACGACGCGGGCGCCATCGGTCGTCGCTACCGCCGACAGGACGAGATCGGCACACCGTTCTGCGTCACGATCGACTTCGACTCGCTCGACGATCGCGCCGTCACCGTGCGCGACCGCGACACCATGGCGCAGGAGCGCGTCTCGATCGACGAGCTGCACCAGTACCTCGCCGAGCGACTCAAGGGTGCCTGACCCGGTCGCCTGAGTGAGAGGCCCGCTGCCCGACAGGGTGGCGGGCCTCTCTCGTCATCCGGTGACGGTCAGCTGCACCTGTTCCGTGCCGCCCGGGTACCGGTCGTGACAGTGGTGGGCTTCATGCCTTCGCTTTCGCCGCTGCCTTCATCGCCTTCTTGTGCTCGCGCACCTTGGTCAGCGACTCGGGCGAGACGATGTCGGCGACGCTCCGGAACGAGCCCTCGACGCCGTAGTCGCCGGCGGCCTCGCGCCAGCCTGCACCGGTGAAGCCGTACTGCTTGCCGAGCAGCGCGAGGAAGATCTTGGCCTTCTGCTCGCCGAAGCCCGGCAGTGCCTTGAGTCTCTTCAGAACCTCGGCACCAGAGGGGTTCCCGTCGGTCCAGATCGCCGACGCGTCTCCGCCCCACTGATCCACGAGCTCCTGGCACAGCGTCTGCACGCGGGTCGCCATCGAACCGGGGAACCGGTGCACGGCCGGAGTCGTCTTGAATGCCTCGAGGAACTCGTCAGGGTCCATGCCGGCGATGGCGGTCGCATCCGCGGCGCCGGTGCGCTGCTCGATCTTGAGCGGGCCTGCGAACGCGGTCTCCATCGGGACCTGCTGATCCAGCAGCATCCCGACCAGCAGAGCGAGCGGGTTGTCGGTGAGCAGGGCGTCTGCGGCGGTGTCTCCGGTGATGTGAAGGGCCATGCGTTCAGTCTGTCACCCCGGTCCGGGCGACGCGCAGTCAGATCCTCTGCAGCTTGGGCAGCGGACCCTCGAGGCGAGCGATCGACACTCTGACGTCCGCGATGTCGGCCTTGAGTTCCGTCTTGACGCCCGCGATCTCCGTCTTGAGTTCGTTCCGGAGTTCGGCGATGTCGTCTTTGAGTTCGGTTCGGAGTTCGGCGATGTCGCCCTTGAGCTCCACCCGGAGTTCGGCGATGTCGCCCTTGAGCTCCACCCGGAGTTCGGTGATGTCGCCCTTGAGTTCCACCCGGAGTTCGGCGATGTCGTCTTTCAGCTCGGCCCGGATGTCGGTGATCTGCGTCTCGACCTTCGTGAACCGTTCATCGATTCTGTCGAAGCGGGCATCCAGCCCTCGCGACTGCTTGGCGAGCATCCGCGAAACCCCGCCGAGCACGGTGGCGGTGAACGCGAAGAGGGCGATGATGATGCCGATCAGATTCGGGTCCACGAGCATCCTCCCAGTCTGCGTCCGGGGATGGGCTTTGTCATGGTTCGACGATATGAAGCACGCGCGACGCGGCGGAGGCATCCGAGGGGAGAGTGCCAGCGTCGGGGGAGATCTCTCCGTCGAGACTGGGTGTGCAGTGAGGGTGGTGGCTCAGGCGGTCGCGGCGGTGCCCGCGTCGGACGACTGCGCGGGCTCGACCGGCTGGATGCCGTAGAGCGTCGAGAGCGCGGCGGCGAACTCATCCGCCTGACCGGTGGCAGCGAGCTCGTGCGCTCGCGTGGTCGGGGTGTGGAGCAGAACGCCGGTCAGGTGGCGCAGTGCCTGCTCGACCTTGCCGTCTTCGTCGCCACGGGCGCGGGCGCGGCCGATCTCGGCCTCGAGCAGCGCGAACATGTGCGAGCGCAGCGCCACGACCGAGGGGGTGACGCTCTGGCGGCTGCCGACGACGTGGAAGGTGTCGGCGGCTTCGCGCACGACCGAGCGGGCGGCATCCGTGGCCTGCAGCTCTTCGAGGGGGGCGTGCAGGCTGATGGTCTCGAGGTCGAGCAGGGCGACGCCTTCGAGCGTGGCGACGGCCGGGTCGACGTTGCGGGGCATGCCGAGGTCGACGACCATCTGGCTGTGCGAGCCCACGGGGCAGCCCTCGGGCGCGATCCCGGTCGGAGCCTGCAGATGCTCGGGCGTCAGCACCGGCTCCGTGGCGGCCGTGCAGGTGATCAGCAGGCTCGAGCGCGAGGCGACGCGGGCGTAGTCCTCGTCGAACACGGGGCGGATGCCGTGCTTCGCGGCGAACTTCTCGGCACGACCGGAGGGCGAGTAGACCGAGATGTTGACGGCGCCGCGCTCACGGAGCGTCGCGAGCGTGACCGCGGCGTAGGCGCCGGTGCCGACGAGCAGCACGCGCTCGGTCGACCAGTCGGCGATGCGGCTGTCGGCCAGCTCGAGGGCGAGGCGCACGAGCGAGCGGCCGGCGCGACCGAGGGCCGTGACGTTCTTCACCTTGCGCTGCGCCTGGCTGGCGCGCTGGAACAGGCGCTCGAGTTCGGGCGACGTGGTGCCCTCCTTGCGAGCGGACTTCAGCGCCCGGCGCACCTGGCCGGCGATCTCACCCTCGCCGGAGACCACGGATTCGAGGCCGGACGCGACCGAGAAGAGGTGCTCGGCGACCCGGCGGCCGGAGTGCACCTCGTAGGCGCCGTCGAGCTCTGCGGCGCTGATGCCGGTCGAGGACTCGACGGCCTCGAGCACGGCCTCGACGCCGATCGCGCCCGCAGCGGTGACGGGCTCGTCCATCTCGACGTAGGCCTCGAAGCGGTTGCAGGTAGCAAGAACGACCGCACCCTGCACGCAGGTCGCCATGTCCACAACGGTGGAGGCGACATCATCGGGGGTGCGGCTCAGGCGTTCGAGCAATTCGAAGGAGGCGGTCTTGTGACTCGCCGAGACAACCAGCAGCACGCATCGATTCTACCTGAGGCTTCATGCAGGTCGGCCCAGAACCGGATGGGAGGATGGATGCATGGCCCTCTCCGACGCTCCACTGCTGCGCGCCCTCACCGGCCCCCGACCCGAGCATGCCCCCGTGTGGTTCATGCGACAGGCGGGGAGGTCGCTTCCCGAGTACCGCGAGCTGCGCGTCGGGACCCGGATGCTGGACGCCTGTCTGACGCCCGACCTCGCCGCCGAGATCACCCTGCAGCCGGTGCGTCGTCACGGCGTGGACGCCGCGGTGTTCTTCAGCGACATCGTCATCCCGCTGCGTCTCGCCGGGGTCGATGTCGAGATCGAGCCCGGACGCGGACCCGTCTTCGCGAACCCCGTGCGCACGGCGGCCGACGTCGACCGCATCACGGCGATCGACCCGCTCTCGCTCGACGGCACCGCGATCGCCGCGGCCGTGGGCATCGTCACCGCAGAGCTCGGCGACACCCCGCTGATCGGCTTCGCCGGCGCGCCGTTCACGCTGGCGGCCTATCTCGTCGAGGGCGGGCCCTCGAAGGAGCACCTGCGCGCCAGGGCCATGATGCACTCCGACCCCGATTCGTGGAACCGACTTGCCGGCTGGCTGGCGCAGGTGTCGCGGCGCTTCCTCGAGATCCAGCGCGACGCCGGAGCATCCGTCGTGCAGCTGTTCGACTCGTGGGCGGGCTCGCTGAGCACCGCCGACTACCGCGCCTTCGTCGCCCCGCACTCCCACGTGGCTCTCGAGGGCATCGGCGTGCCGAGCATCCACTTCGGTGTGGGCACCGGGCCGTTCCTCGCCGACATGCGTCTGGGCGGCATCGCGGACGGCGTGGGTGTCGACTGGCGGCTGCCTCTGGACGAGGCCGCCGCGATCCTCGGACCCGACGTCTCGGTGCAGGGAAACATCGACCCGGCACTGCTGTCGGCTCCGTGGCCGGTCCTCGAAGCTCATGTGCGCGACGTGGTCGAGCGCGGGCGTGCCGCCCGTGGCCACATCGTGAACCTCGGCCACGGCGTTCCGCCCGAGACCGACCCCGACCAGCTCACCCGCATCGTCGAGCTGGTGCACTCGATCTGACGCCACCGACCCCGGCGCCCCGCTGATCTATCTAGCTCGGGTGCTATATTGCAAACATGGCAGATAGCGCGTCAGACATCTTCGCCGCGTTGGCCCACCCGACCCGGCGCCAGATCCTCCAGGACCTCAAAGAGGGTGAACTCGCCGCGGGAGAGATCGCCTCGCGGTTCTCGGCGAGCGGGCCGACCATCTCGCGGCACCTCAGCGTGCTGCGCCAGGCGGGTCTCGTCAGTGAGCGACGCGATGCCAACCGCATCCTCTACTCGCTCGTCGGTGAGCGCCTGGCGCTGGCGGTCGGCGACTTCCTCTCGACCGTGTGCCCCGAGCAGATGGTGCTCCGCGAGGTGCGCAAGCGCAACACCGGCCGAGGCGCAGCCGCCCCTGCGGAGGCCTGATCCGGTTTGTCCGGCCGGCGACCGAGAGTCGTCCAGGCCACGGGTGAAAGGATTGACCCATGACCTCGAAGCCCGCGAACCATGAGTCGGCCCGTGCCGAGCCCGCCGACCTGGCCGCCCGCGCGGCGAAGCGACACATCGTCGTGGTCGGGGGAGGCATCGGCGGGCTGATCGCGGCCCGCGAGTGCGTCAAGGTCGGTATGCGCGTGACACTGCTGGAGGGTTCGGATGCCGTGGGCGGAGCGATCCGCCGGGCCGAACTCGACGGGGTCGTGGTCGACGCCGGCGCCGAGAGCTATGCGACGAGGGGTGGCGGGGTGCGCGCCCTGATCTCGGAGCTCGGCCTCGCCGACCGCATCGTGGCCCCCGCCGCGGGAGGCGCCTGGCTCGCCGGAATCCCCGGCGTCGGGGCGGCTCCGCTGCCCGTCGGCGGCATCCTCGGCATCCCCGGCAATCCCTTCCAGGAGGACGTCCGTCGCATCATCGGATGGTCCGGGGCGTGGCGCGCGTACCTCGACCGTGTCCGCCCGCCGCTGACGATCGGCCACAACCACAGCCTCGGCAAGCTGGTCGCCTCGCGCATGGGGACCAAGGTCCGCGACCGTCTCGTGGCGCCGGTGACGACCGGGGTGTACTCCGCCTCGCCCGACGACGTCGACGTCGACATCGCCGCACCGGGGCTCAACGCCGCGCTGACGAGTGTCGGCTCGCTGTCGGGCGCCGTCCAGGCGCTGCGGGAGCAGAGCGCGGCGCGCGCAGCTCAGGCCCCCGGAGCTGCGGTCGAAGGGCTCGACGGCGGGATGATGACCCTCGTCGAGTCCCTGGTCGCAGACATCGAGAAGCTCGGCGGAGTCGTCCGCACCGATGCCCGCGTGACGCAGATCACGAAGACTGCAGCCGCGTGGACCGTGCGGGCCGACGCGCAGACCGGTGTCGAGACGGGCGACGATCCAGATGCCGGGGAGAGGGAAGACCTCGATCTCGTCGCGGACGGTGTGGTGATCGCCACGTCTGAGGCGGTCGCGCGGCGGCTGCTCGAGCGGTCCGTGCCGGCGCTCGCCGAGACGGCCGCGGCGGATGCGCCCGAGATCGAGATCGTGACGCTGCTGCTCACCGCCACGGCGCTCGCGGGGGCTCCTCGCGGAACCGGTGTGCTGACGGTGCCGGGAAGCCACACGGCCAAGGCGCTGACCCACTCGAGCGCCAAGTGGGACTGGGTGCGGGAAGCGGCGGGTGGGCGACACCTCCTGCGCGTCTCGTTCGGAGCCCAGGGCGAACCGGCCGCCACCGCCGCGCTCGACGACACCGCGGCCGCTCGGCTCGCGCTGCGTGAGGCATCCGCCCTGCTCGGCGTCGCGCTGCCCGAGAGTGCCCTCGTCACTGCGCATCGCGCGCGGTACGTGCAGTCGCAGCCGGCGTCGATCATCGGCTCAGGCGAGCGACGGGAAGCCGCCCGCGCCGCCATCAGGGCCGTGCCCGGTCTCGCGGCGGCGGGCGCGTGGCTCGCCGGCACGGGGCTGGCGCAGGTTATTCCGGATGCGCGCGACGAAGCCGATCGTCTTCGTCGAAGCCTGCTCTGGGACTGACCGGACCCCGAACGCCGCGGCGGTACCGGTGTCCGGTGCGGAACAGCGAGGGGTGTTCGATGATGCCGAAAGTCGCTCCGCTGTCAACCCTCCTCGAGTCAGATGCCGAATTCGGCATACGGGGCTACGCTTGACACCTGGCAGGCGGCGCCGAGCCGCCGGTTCGCCCCAGGCGTTCACACCGGAACAACGTGAGGAGACCCCATGAAGGGGAAGATCGGACTCGTCGTAGGACTCGGCGTGGGATACGTCATCGGAACGCGCGCAGGACGCGAGCGCTACGAGCAGATCAAAACGCAGTGGCTCAAGGTCTGGCACCTCGATCCCGTGCAGGAGCAGGTCGAGAAGGTCAAGGGCTACGTCGGCGACAAGGCCGCGGCCGTGCCCGGTGCGATCTGGACCGGCGTGCAGAAGGTCGTCAAGTCGGCGAGCGGCGGCGACAAGACCGCCGGTCAGCGGCTCGACTCGGCGGTCGCCGCGGGCCGGAAGGCCGCCGAGGACATCGTCGACGCGACCGAGGACGCGGTCGACGAGGCCAAGGACGCCGCTGAGAAGCCCGCCGCGAAGAAGCCGGCGGCGAAGAAGCCGGCATCCTCGCGCTCCACCACTGCGAAGTCCGGGAGCTGACATGCCCCGCGGATACCGCGACCGCGCCGAAGACAGCCTGCTGTCTCTGATCGGCGACCTCCCCGAGCTCATCAGCAGTCTGGTCAAGGCCGAGATCAACGCCGCCAAGGCGTGGGTCTCGAGAACCGCGAAGGACGCGGGAATCGGATCCGTCTGGTTCCTGGTCGCGCTGTTCTTCCTGTTCTGGGCGGTGCCGGTGATCCTGGTGTTCGCGATCGCAGGTCTCTCGTCCTGGTGGCCGGTCTGGCTGTCGGCGCTCGCCGTTCTCGGCATCCTGATCCTCGCCGTGCTGCTGTTCGCGCTGCTCGGCATCCTGAAGTTCCGCAAGGTGCTCGCCCGGAAGAACCCCGCTCAGGCGGTCGGCGAGGACATTCGACTCGTGAAGGAGGCCGGCGATGACGAACTCTGACATCACGAGGTCGCTGCCCAAGACGGCGGTTCCCGCCGGGATCGTCGACCCCGTCGAGTCGGCTCGCGCCGAACTGAAGGCGGCGCTCGCGGCGATCGAGGTCAAGGGAAACTTCCCGAGGCGGATCGACAAGGCGTCCAAGCGCGCCGCGGCCAAGGCCCGCGTGTTCGCCGATCGCAATCCTGCGGCAGCGATCGCCGCGGCGGTCGGTGTCGCCGCAGTCGTCGGCGGAGCCGTCTGGGTGATCGCCCGCGCTCTCTCGCGCTGACCGACGATCGTACGCGTGCTCGTTCCGAGGGTCGGACGGACCTTCGTGGCAGCATCCTGACTCGCGTTCGCGAGTGCTCTGCAAAGGGGGCAGACTGGTCGTATGTCCGATGAGCGCGAAGAGAACCCGTCCGGCTTCACCCTCTGGGCCGTCTGGCGACGAAACCCCGATGTTCCGGTCACCGAATCCGACTCCACCGAGCTGGAGACGATCGTCTCGTACATCGAGGATTCCGGCGTCACCGTCCGCGGCTTCTACGACGTCTCGGGCCTGAAGGCCGACGCCGACCTCCTCGTCTGGCTGCACGGCGACACCGCGGAAGACCTGCAGAAGGCGCTCCGACGCCTCCGCCGCACCGAGCTGCTGCGCACGTTGCTGCCCGTCTGGAACGTCATGGGCGTGCACCGCGACGCCGAGTTCAACCGCGCCCACGTGCCCGGATTCCTGCGCGGCGTCGAGCCCAAGGACTGGCTGTGCCTGTACCCGTTCGTGCGCACCCCCGAGTGGTACCTCGCGCCTGAGGAGGAGCGTCGCAAGATGCTCGCCGACCATGGCCGCAAGGGTGCCGCCTTCACGGGAGTCATCGCGAACACGGTCGCGGCGTTCGCGCTGGGCGACTACGAGTGGATCCTGCCGCTCGAGGCCGACGAGGTCACCGAGCTCGTCGACCTCATGCGCGACCTGCGCTACACCGACGCGCGTCTGTACGTGAAGGAGGAGATCCCGTTCTACACCGGGCGTCGACTCCGGTTCGACGAGATCGCGGACGTGCTGCAGTAGGTCGACGATGAGCATCCAGAGCACACGGACCGCCCCGATCCGACTCGGCACCCGCCGCAGCGCCCTCGCGCAGGCGCAGTCGGGTCACGTCGCCGCCGCCCTCGAGAAGATCTCCGGACGCGCCGTCGAGCTCGTTCCGATCACCAGCGAGGGCGACACGAACCGCGCATCGCTGTCGGAGATCGGCGGGCAGGGAATCTTCGCCACGCGACTGCGTGAGGCGCTGCTCGCGGGGGAGTGCGACTTCCTCGTCCACTCGCTGAAGGACCTGCCCACCGCGATTCCCGCCGGTCTCGTCATCGCGGCGACTCCGGTGCGCGAGGATGCGCGCGATGTCGCGATCACGCGCGGCGGGACACCGCTTCACGAGCTGCGCTCGGGCAGCAAGGTCGGCACCGGGTCCCCTCGCCGCATCGCGCAGGTGCGTCGCAGGGCCCCGCACGCCGAGGTGGTCGACATCCGCGGCAACGTGGACTCCCGCCTGCAGCGGGTCGCATCGGGGGAGCTCGATGCGGTCATCCTCGCGGCCGCCGGACTCTCGCGCCTCGGATCCGACTCGCCGCTGCGCCGTGAGGAGCTCGGGCTCGCCGAGTGGCCGACCGCCCCGGGCCAGGGGGCGCTCGCGGTGGAGACCAGGACGGATGCTCCGGACGAGCTGCTCGCCGCCCTCGCCGAGCTCGACGACGAGGCGACCCGCGTGGCCGTCACGGTCGAGCGCGCCGTGCTCGAAGGGCTCGACGCCGGATGTCAGGCGCCGATGGCCGCTCATGCGGTGCTCGACGGCGACGAGATCCGCGTCAGGACGGTCGTCTACGCGGCCGACGGAACCCGGCGTATCGGTCTCGACGTCACCGAAGGTCTGAACGGGGAGTATATTCGTCGGAACGGCAGCGGCAACGGAGCGGATGCTGCCGGTGGTGCAGACCCGATGCACGCGGCACGCGAGCTCGGGTTGTCTGTCGCCCATCGGCTGCTCGAGCAAGGGGCGGCCGACCTCGTCTCCCGAGAGCATTCCTCATCATGACCAATTCGAAGCAGGACCGACCGCTGGACGGCTGGCGCATCCTCGTACCCCGCGGAGGCCCGTGGGGCGACGGTGTCGCAGCGAGCCTGCGCGCGCAGGGCGCCGTGCCCGTCGTCGCGCCGCTGATCAACTTCGCGCCGACCACGGATCAAGCAGCCCTCGACGTCGCGCTCGCGCAGCTCGCCGGCGGGTCGTATGACTGGCTGACCGTGACCAGCGCGACCACCGTCGACGTGATGTTCGCGCACCGGGCCGTGGTGCCGCGCGGCACGAAGATCGCCGCCGTCGGTGAGACCACGGCTGCCGCTCTGCAGGCGGTCGGCTACGAGGTCGCTCTCGTCCCCGAGCAGGACAACTCCGCCGAGGGCATGGCCGAGCAGCTCATCGCTATCGAGACGCAGCCCCGGCGCATCCTGGCCCTGCGCAGCGAGATCGCGAAGCCCGTGCTCAGCGTGCTGCTGCAGGAGGCCGGCCACGATGTCGACAGCGTCGTGGCGTATCGCACGGTCGGTGTGCCGGTGACGGATCGCATCAAGCGCGACGTCGAGAACGGCCGCATCAACGCCATCCTCATCACGAGCGGTTCCGTCGCGGCGCAGGTGCGCGAGCAGTTCCCCGAGATCCCCGACGAGACGCTTCTGGCGGCGATCGGTCCGCGGACCGCGAAGGATGCCGGAAAGGCGGGCCTCCCGATCACGGTCGTCGCCGACAAGCAGACGGTGGATGCGCTGATCGACGCGGTGTCGACCTTCACCCTCCCGCACGCGGCTGACGAGCTGGCACCGTGAGCTTCCCCGACGTCCGACTGCGCCGACTGCGTCAGTCCCCGGCGGTTCGCGGCCTGGTCCGTGAGACGTCGCTCGAGCCGCGCCAGCTGGTGCTGCCGCTGTTCGTGCGCGAGGGGATCACCGAGGCCGCGCCGATCGGCTCCATGCCTGGGGTCGCCCAGCATTCGCTCGACTCTCTGCGGACGGTCGCGACCGAGGCCGCCGAGGCGGGTGTCGGCGGCGTGATGCTGTTCGGCGTTCCCGCCGTGCGAGATGCGCAGGGCTCGGGCGCGGACGACCCGAAGGGCATCCTGAACCTCGCGACCGAGGTGCTCGCCGCCGAGGTCGGCGACGCGCTCGTCGTGCAGACCGACCTGTGTCTCGATGAGTTCACCGACCACGGGCACTGCGGGGTTCTCGCGGCAGACGGTTCGGTCGACAACGACGCCACACTCGAGCGCTACACCTCGATGGCGCTCGCCCAGGCCCGCGCCGGATCTCAGCTGCTGGGGCTGTCGGGAATGATGGACGGTCAGGTCGGCGTGATCCGCAAGGCGCTGGATGCGGAGGGCTTCACCGACACCCTGCTGCTCGCCTACGCCGCGAAGTACGCGAGCGCGTTCTACGGCCCGTTCCGCGAGGCCGTCGACTCTCAGCTCACGGGCGACCGCCGCACCTACCAGCTCGATCCCGGCAACCGCCGCGAGGGCGTGCGCGAGGCGGTCGTCGACGAGGAGGAGGGTGCGGACATCGTCATGGTGAAGCCGGCCATGGCCTTCCTCGACGTGTTGCGCGAGGTTCGTGACACCGTGCATATTCCTGTGTGGGCATACCAGGTGTCTGGCGAATACGCCATGATCGAGGCCGCCGCCGCGAACGGCTGGATCGATCGCCGCGCGTCCGTTCTGGAGTCGCTGCTGTCGATCCGTCGCGCGGGTGCCGACGTCGTGCTCACCTACTGGGCGACCGAAGCCGCCCGCTGGCTGCGCGGCTGACAGAGGCTCTCTTCGTGGTCCGGGTCCGGGTCCGGGTCCCGGGTCCCGGTCCCGTCTGAGACTCGTGCACAGGTGGGCGGACTAGCCTGGAAGGGATGCCGGGAGAGCTCCGCGCATCGCTGGAGGAGTGTGCTGTGACCGACCGCAATGACGACCTGTTCTCCGCTGCCCGCACGGTGATCCCCGGCGGAGTGAACTCGCCGGTGCGCGCATACGGGTCCGTCGGCGGTACGCCGCGTTTCCTCGCGTCTGCGAAGGGCGCGACGGTGACGGATGCCGCGGGCAACGAGTACGTCGACCTGGTCGCCTCGTGGGGTCCTGCGCTGCTCGGACACGCACAGCCCGAGGTGGTCGCCGCGGTGCAGGAGGCTGCCACCCGGGGGCTGTCGTTCGGCGCTCCGACCGAGGGCGAGGTCGAACTCGCGGCTCTGATCGCCGACCGCGTGCGGTTCGGCGAGGTCCGGCCCATCGAGCGTGTGCGCCTGGTGTCGACGGGCACCGAAGCCACCATGACGGCGATCCGCCTCGCGCGCGGTGCGACCGGACGCGACCTGCTGGTGAAGTTCGCGGGCCACTACCACGGGCACTCCGACGGCCTCCTCGCCGCGGCGGGCTCGGGCGTCGCGACGCTCGCACTGCCGGGTTCTGCGGGCGTTCCGGCTCCGATCGCGGCGCAGACGCTGGTGATCGACTACAACGACCCGGATGCGCTGGCGGCGGTCTTCGCCGAGCACGGCGATCGCATCGCCGCGGTGATCGTCGAGGCGGCGGCCGCCAACATGGGCGTGGTCCCGCCGCTGCCGGGCTTCAACCGCCTGCTGGCCGACACCGCGCACGCACACGGCGCTCTGCTGATCCTCGACGAGGTGCTGACGGGCTTCCGTGTGTATCCGGCCGGCTTCTGGGGGCTCCAGGCAGCGGCCGGTGAGGACTACCTGCCGGACATCATCACGTTCGGCAAGGTCGTCGGCGGAGGCATGCCGCTGGCTGCGCTCGGTGGCCGCGCAGAGGTCATGGACATGCTGGCGCCCCTCGGCCCGGTCTACCAGGCGGGCACGCTCTCGGGTAACCCACTCTCGGTGGCGGCGGGCCTCGCGACGCTGCGTCTGGCGACTCCCGAGGTGTATGCGACGGTCGATGCCGCGGCGGCCCGTGTCGCGCGTGCGCTGGATGCCGCGCTGACGGATGCCGGAGTCACCCACGCCGTGGCCCATGCGGGCAACCTGTTCAGCGCATCGTTCCGCGCCTCTGCACCCCGCACATATGCGGAGGCGCAGGCTCAGGAGTCGTTCCGCTACGCCCCGTTCTTCCACGCCATGCGTGAGCAGGGCGTCGCCTTGCCGCCGAGTGTGTTCGAAGCATGGTTCCTCACCGCCGCCCACGGCGACGAGGAATTGCAGCGCATCGAGGCGGCACTGCCGATCGCGGCGGCTGCGGCGGCCGCAGCGACGGCCTGACGCGACGCTCACCGACTTCAGCCTCTGACGCGAGACTCTGACCGGCGTCGGCCTGACGAGACTCTGACCGGAGTCGGCCTGACGTGACTCTGACCGGTGACGGCCCGCCCGGCTCTGTTCCTGTGCGGACATCAGACGAACATGACGCGTCGAGGTGGCGAGTCGCGATAGGTGCGTCCGAGCGGGCTGTGCCAGTCGATCGTTCCGTCGGGCAGCTGACGGGCCGTCCATCGATGGTCATCGGCGATGTCGGGATGCTTGAGAACGTGGTGGGTCGCGCAGAGATGACCCAGATTGTGGATCTCCGTTCGGCCACCCTTCGCGTGATCGAACGTGTGGTCGATCTGGCACCGATGCAGCGGCATCCTGCATCCGGGGAATCGGCAGTGCTGGTCTCGGGCGCGCAGGAACCGTCGCATGGCTTCCGTGGGCGTGTAGCTGTCGGTCTCGACGACCAGGCCGGTCGGATCGAGGAACAACCGGGACCACCCGCCGTTCCGGCCTGCGAGGTCTCGTGCGATGTCGGGGTGCAGAGGGCCGTGCCCGTCGAGCTGCGCGGAGCGATCGTCACACCCGGCAAGAGTGGTGGCCGCCACGGTGACGTGGATCCGGCCCTGGATGTTGTCGAGTCCTGAGCCGTTCGCGGCGCTCGGGTCGGACGCGAGCAGGAGGTCGATCAGCAGGTCGGTGCGCACCTGATCGATCGTGCGCGTGTCTGCCGGGATGTGCTCGACCTCTGGGCCCGTCGGATCCGTCGTGAATGTCCCGTCGCCGAAGATCGCATAGTCGTCTCGCGAGGGGTCGTCTTGAGCGATGTCCTCGGGATGGATCGGGTCCTCACCGTCGTCGGTCGGCTCGAGGACGGGCTCGTGGTCTCTGCGCCCAGCGATCACCGCTCGCGCGAGCTGCGTGAGGCGGTCGAGGATCGCCGCCGCGAGATGCTCGGGCAGCACGATCGTCAGCACGGCGAGCCCGTCGCCCGCCGGCCGCAGCGTGACGGTGCGCTCGGCTCGTGCCCGAGCGTGACGCTCGGTGGTCGTCGAGCCCGACAGCACCGCTGCGAGCTCGCGCAGATGCACACGCGTGCGCGCCGCGGTCTCGCGCTCGGCGACGATGACGGCGACGGTGTCGTAGAGGGTGAGCGCGTCGGCATCCGCTCGCCCGTTGTTCACCGCTTCGCGCACGACTCCCGCGGCGCGCACGATCTCGCGGACGTGGGCAGCCGTGACGCGCCCCTCACGGAACGCCTGCTGCACGAGGGGGTGGCTGGTGTGGAGGAAGCCGGCATCCGTGAAGGCGTACTCGACGCTGCCCTGAGTCACACGGCCGGCGGCCGCATACTCCGCGATCATCGATCGGTGGATCGCATCTCGGTGGTAGGGATGCTCGTCGGACTCGGCCCGACCCAGCTGCATCCGCTCGGCGAGAAGACCTGCGGCCTCGGCCTCGAGGCAGGCGATCTGACGCCGCTTCTCGACCCACGAATCGAGCAGCTCTCTGCGCTGCTCGAGACCGTTGTCGCTGGCGGATGTCATGCTCCGAGTCTAGTAGATTTGTTCGAAACTCGAGCGGAACACCGGAATGGAAGAGAGGTGGAATCGTGGGAACCGACAACGGATCGTTGCCTTCCTGTGAGCAAGACACAGACATCTGTGAGGGTGCCGCTGGCAGACTGGACGCATGGTGACGTTGCTGCTGGACCAGACGCAACTCGAGATCGTGCTCT
Source organism: Microbacterium phyllosphaerae (assembly GCF_017876435.1). Classification (NCBI taxonomy): domain Bacteria; kingdom Bacillati; phylum Actinomycetota; class Actinomycetes; order Micrococcales; family Microbacteriaceae; genus Microbacterium; species Microbacterium phyllosphaerae. The sequence continues at coordinate 134,077 of NZ_JAGIOA010000001.1, read as the reverse complement.
CGCCGATCGAGCGTGCAGCGAGCTTCCACCGTGACAACGTGCGGCTCGTGCGCGAGACGATCACCAAGGTGCAGCTGGTGGATGACGCCTGGGCCTGGCTCCGCGGCGTACCGAACCCCGGCACGCACATTCCCGGTGTGCTCGCCGCAGGAACGTGGAAGGCGGCAGGAAGCGTGGACTTCGTGCTGATCCGCCGCCGCCGCCCCAGCGTGGTCATCGACCTGTCGGGTGACGAGCAGTACCGTCGCCTGATCCTCACGACCAAGCACGGCCTCGCGCTGACGCAGGCCCTCAGGCTCGACGTCTCGGACGAGCCCGCGGATGTCGAGGAGATCGTCGCCACGTCGCCGACCCCCGTGTCGAAGGGCAGCCGTCGCCCGGTGATCCGCCCTCGGCCGGCCTGACCACCCTCCGGAACGAGCAACGCCCTCCGCAGCCTTTCGGCGCGGAGGGCGTTCGCATGACGTGCGGCGTCGAAGCCTCAGGACTGGTGGTGCTCACCCTCGTGGTGCTCGTGGTGCTCACCCTCGTCGTGGTGCTCGTGGTGCTCACCCTCGTCGTGGTGGTGCTCACCGTCGTGGTGCTCGCCCTCGTGGTGCTCCTGTGCGTCGGTCGCGTCCTGCACGTCCGACTCGCTGTTCTCCGAGGGATCTGCGGCAGCATCGTCCGGCTGTGCCTCGTCCGACTGCGCCTGGTCCGACTCGGAAGCGTCCGAAACCCCGAGCGGGTAGTCCTTCGGCTCGTCGTCGTAATAGGCGCGCGCGGCTGCGGCGAGCATCGACGTGACAGCCGCGGAGCGCGGGTCGTCGTCCGATGCGTCCGCCTCGACGGCAGCTGAATCGGGATCGTCACCGGACACCGACTCGTCGGATCGCGACTCGTCAGAACCCGACTCCTCCGATGCCGGTACCTCGGTGAAGAATTCGACGCCGGAGTGCTCGTCGAGACCCTCATCCGCGGGCGCAGACCCGTTCTCCGCGCCAGAGTCGGTGTCCGCATCGGCAGACGGTGCCGCATCGTTCATCGGCGCGGTCCCGAACAGGATGTCATCGAACGACGGACGTGCGCCCTCCTCGGAGGTCGCCTCCTCGCCCTCGGATGCCGCATCCACGTCGTGCCCGGCCTGCTCGTGCGATTCGGCGGCCTCAGAGGCCACGTCGGCGGCGTCTTCCGCGTCGTTCGCGTCGGATGCATCGGCCGCGTACCCGAGTTCTGCCGCCGCGTGCTCGACGTCGCGTGCCGCAGCCGCGGCGTAGGCCGCGTCGTCGGCCTTGGCCTCGGCGGCATCCGCGGCAGCGGCGTCGGTCTGCGCGGCATCCGCGGCAGCGGCGTCGGTCTGCGCGGCATCCGAATCCGCAGTGTCCACGGGCGCGTCCGCAGCAGGACCAGTCTCAGAGGCGTCGGCCTCGAGGGGTTCCGCCCCCTCGTCCACGTTCGACGCGTCGTCCGCAGGCGCATCCTCAGCGTCATCCGATCCGTCGTCGGCGTTCACCGTCTCGGGCGAGGTCGCGACGGCGGGCTCGACGACCGCAGGAATCACCGTGGTCGCGGGAGCGGCGTCGAGCGCGGCGTCCGACGGCTCGGCCTCAGGAGCGATGAACTGCGAGGCGGCCGCGATGGCGTGAGGCGCGAGCGTGCCGCCGCGCACGAGCTCGATGAACACGTCCTCGAGGGTCGGGCCGCGCTGCACCAGGGTGGTCAGGGCGATGCCGGCCGATGCGGCGATCGCGCCGACCTTGCCGGCGTTGCTGCCGCGGACGGTGAGCCCGGAGCGCAGGACCTCGACCTCGAGGCCGGCAGCCGAGAGGGCGGCCTTGAGGGCGGCCCGGTCTGCGGCATCCACGACGACCGACCCGGCGGACGGGTCGGCGAGCTTCTCGATGCCGCTCGACAGCATGAGCTGCCCCTTCGAGAGCACGAGCACATGATCGGCGACCTGCTCGATCTCGCTCAGCACGTGCGAGGAGACGAGAACCGTGCGGCCCTCGTCGGCCAGGCGACGCATGAGCAGACGCATCCAGCGGATGCCTTCGGGGTCGAGTCCGTTGGCGGGCTCATCGAACACGAGGGCGCCGGGGTCTCCGAGCAGGGCATGGGCGACGCTCAGGCGCTGGCGCATTCCCAGCGAGAAGCTGCCGATGCGTCCTTCGCTCTCGTGCTCGAGGCCGACCAGCGAGAGGACCTCGTCGACGCGCGACAGCGGGATGCCGTTGGCTTTGGCCGCGATGGTCAGCTGACGCCCCGCCGAGCGGCGAGGGCGGTAGACCGTCTCCTCGAGCACCGAGCCGATCGTGCGCAGGGGGTGGCGCAGGTCGGGGAACGCGACGCCGCCGATCGTGGCCGTGCCGGAGTTGGCGCGGACCTGACCGAGGAGGATGCGCAGTGTCGTCGTCTTCCCGGCTCCGTTCGGGCCGAGGAAAGCGGTCACGACACCGGGCTCGACTCGCGCGGAGAAGTCGGACACCGCCGTCACGTCATTGAATCGCTTGGTGACGCGCGTGAACTCGAGCACCTGTCCGTCGGGCATCTGCGACCTCTCGTTGCAGTGGGCAGTTCTCTCTATCCTGCCGGAAAAGCCGCCGGATCGCGCATTTACCCTACAAACCCACCCGAATGCAAGGCTGCGGCCGAGGGGTAACGTGGCACCCGTGACCGATTCCACCGCCGCTCCCCGGGTCCTCGTCCGCACCGAAGGCGCACTCGGACGGCTCACGCTCAACAGGCCCGAGGCCATCAACGCACTCGATCTCGGCATGATCGGGCTGCTCACGCAGGCGCTCGAGGCGTGGCGCGACGACACCGACGTCCAGATCGTGCTGATCGACGGCGAAGGCGAGCGCGGCATGTGCGCGGGGGGAGACGTCAGAGGGCTGCATGCGCAGATCGTCGCGGGCCGTGCCGACGAGACCGCCGAGTTCTTCCGCGCCGAGTACGCCCTGAACGCGATGATCGCCGAGTACTCGAAGCCCGTGGTCAGTCTGGCCGACGGCATCACCATGGGTGGAGGCATCGGCCTCTCCGGCCACGCGGCCATCCGCATCGTCACCGAGCGTTCGAAGCTCGCGATGCCCGAGACGCGCATCGGCTTCACCCCGGATGTCGGGGGCACCTGGCTGCTCGGGCGGGCTCCTGGTCGTTTCGGCGAGTACTTCGGCCTCACCGGCGGCACCATGAACGGAGCGGATGCCGTGCTGCTCGGCTTCGCCGACCACTTCGTGCCCTCCGACCGCCTCGACGCGCTGCGCGAGGCGCTCGCGTACCGCGCGGACCCCACGGGCCCGGCCGAGATCGTCCTGCTGTTCGACGAGACCCCGGATCCGTCAGAACTGCCCGCCTCGCGTGCATGGATCGACGAGGCGTTCTCCGCCGACACCGTCGCCGAGATCGTCGCACGCCTGCAGGCGCAGGGAACGGCGGATGCCACGGCGACCGCAGAGCTGCTGGAGAGCCTCGCGCCGACGGGCCTCGCGGTGACCCTCGACGCCGTCCGCGAGGCGCGGGCGCTTCCGAGCCTCCGCGCCGCGCTCGAAGCAGAGTATCGGCGGGTCATGTGGTTCGTGACGCGGCACCCCGACCTCGTGGAGGGCATCAGGGCGCAGCTCGTCGACAAGGATCGCAATCCGAAGTGGAACCCCGCGTCGATCGCCGATCTGGCTCCCGATGCAGGTGCCGAGGCTCGTGATTTCGTGCCGGATCGCCCGCTCTTCTGAGAAGTATCGATATATCTGCGGTTCTTCGCCGCGGTGCATAAACCGCTGGCCGTGCGGGAAATGGTTCGCTGTCAGCGAAGGTCCACCTGCAGGGGGATACGAATGTCCCCGGTTCGTGGCACCCTTGCATGTGCGCGATCGTCGGCCCGCGTCCGCCCGTCCGGGAGATCCGCCGCTTCATCCTTCCTAGAAAGTCCGCCTGTGCTGGGAAAAATTCTCGTCCGCTACCTGTCCCGCTATAGGTGGCTCCTGCTGGCCGTTCTGGTCTTCCAGTTCGCCAGTGCGATCGCCACCCTCTACCTTCCGCGTCTCAACGAAGACATCATCAACAAGGGCGTCGCGCAGTCCGACACCGACTACATCTGGCGCACCGGGCTGCTCATGCTCACCGTGTCGCTCGGCCAGATCGTCGCGTCGGTCATCGCCACCTACTTCGCGGCCCGGGCGTCGATGGGCGCCGGCCGAGACATCCGCGCCGATGTGTTCGGCAAGGTGAGCGGATTCTCCGAGCGCGAGGTCTCGCAGTTCGGCGCCGGATCCCTCATCACCCGCAACACGAACGACGTCCAGCAGGTGCAGATGCTCGCGATGATGGGCGCCACGATGCTCGTCACCGCGCCCCTGCTCGCGATCGGCGGCATCATCTTCGCCGTGCAGACCAACATCGGGCTCAGCTGGCTCATCGCCGTCTCCGTCCCGCTGCTGCTGATCGTCGCCGGCCTCGTCGTCAGCCGCATGGTGCCGCTGTTCCGCAGCTACCAGGGAAAGCTCGACACCGTGAACCGCGTCATGCGCGAGCAGCTGACCGGGGTGCGCGTCGTGCGCGCGTTCGTGCGCGAGCGCATCGAGGAGGAGCGCTTCCGCGGCGCGAACACCGACATCATGGTGGTCGGCCGCAAGGTCGGTTCGCTCTTCGTCCTGCTTTTCCCGCTGTTCATGCTGATCCTGAACGTCACGATCGTGGCCGTCGTGTGGTTCGGCGGCATCGAGGTCAACAGCGGCACGGTGCAGGTCGGCACGATCTTCGCCTTCATGCAGTACATCGGTCAGATCATGGGTGGCGTCATCATGGCCAGCTTCATGGCGATCATGATCCCGCGCGCGGCCGTCTCGGCCGAGCGCATCGGCGAGGTCCTCGACACGACGTCGAGCATGGAGCGCCCGGAGAACGGTGTGACCGACTTCCCGACGCCGGGATCCGTCGCGTTCGACGGCGTCGAGTTCACCTACCCCGGTGCGGATTCGCCGGTGCTCACGGGCATCAGCTTCGCTGCTCAGCCCGGCGAGACCGTCGCGATCGTCGGCTCGACCGGAGCGGGCAAGACCACGCTCGTCTCACTGATCCCTCGGCTCTTCGATGTCTCGGGTGGCGCTGTCTTCGTCGGCGGCTCCGATGTCCGCGAGGCCGATGTCGAATCGCTCTGGGCCACGATCGGCCTGGTGCCGCAGCGCCCGTTCCTGTTCACCGGTACCGTCGCGTCCAACCTGCGCTACGGCCGTGAGGACGCGACGGACGACGAGCTGTGGCACGCGCTCGAGATCGCCCAGGGCCGCGACTTCGTCGAGGAGATGCCCGACGGGCTCGAGTCGCGCATCACCCAGGGCGGCACGAACGTCTCCGGTGGTCAGCGTCAGCGTCTCGCGATCGCCCGCGCGATCGTGCGCCAGCCGCAGATCCTCGTGTTCGACGACTCGTTCTCGGCGCTCGACCTCACGACCGATGCGCGGCTTCGGCAGGCGCTGTGGCGAGAACTGCCGCATGTGACCAAGATCGTGGTCGCGCAGCGCGTCTCGTCCATCACTGATGCGGATCGCATCGTCGTGCTCGAAGGGGGCACCATGGTCGGCGTCGGCACTCACGAGGAACTCCTCGAGACGAGCTCGACCTATCGAGAGATCGTCGAGTCGCAGCTGGGGGTGGACGCATGAGCGAGCAGAACGCACCCAAGACCCGACGCGGTCGCGCTGCTGCGCAGGCCGCAGCCACGACCACCGTCGAGCCGGAACTCACCGACGAAGAGAAGTACGAGGCCGAACTCGCCGAGAAGGCACGGCAGAACGGCGGCGGCTGGGACAGCGTCGCGCCGGGCAAGGCCGACAACTTCGGCAAGAGCTTCACCCGGATGATCGGGCTGCTCAAGCCGTCGGCCGTCTGGTTCGTCCTGGTGTCGATCGCCGGTGCCGTGGGCGTCGTGCTCACGGTCGCCGCTCCGAAGGTTCTCGGTGAGGCCACGAACCTCATCTACAAGGGCTTCATCTCGGTGCAGCTCGGGATGCCGAACGGCGACTTCCCGGGCTTCCCGGCAGGGACGTCGCAGGACGACGTGGTCGCCCTGCTCCGCCAGGGCGGACAGGACGACTTCGCGAATCAGGTCGCCGCGCTCGGCAGCTTCCAGGTCGGCGACGGCGTGGACTTCGACGCGCTCCGGTGGGTCATCATCGCGGTCCTCGCGATCTACATCGTGGCCGCCTTCCTGAGCTGGATTCAGGGCTACGTGATCAACGTCATCATGGTGCGCACCATGTGGCGCCTGCGCGAGCAGGTCGAGGCGAAGATCAACCGTCTGCCGCTGTCCTACTTCGACAAGGTGCAGCGCGGCGACCTGATCTCTCGTGTCACGAACGACATCGACAACATCACCCAGACCATGCAGCAGTCGCTGTCGGGTGCGATCACGGCCGTGCTCACGGTCGTGGGCGTGCTGGTGCTGATGTTCTCGATCTCCTGGCAGCTCGCGCTCGTCGCGCTCGTCGCGCTCCCGCTCATGGGTGTGATCTTCGGCGTGATCGGACCGCGGTCGCAGAAGGCGTTCGGAACGCAGTGGCGCAAGGTCGGCCGTCTGAACGCGCGCGTCGAGGAGGCGTTCTCGGGTCACGCGCTCGTGAAGGTCTTCGGACGCGAGCAGGACGCCCTCGACAAGTTCAAGGACGAGAACGAGGAGCTGTTCCAGGCGAGCTTCAAGGCACAGTTCCTCTCGGGCATCATCATGCCCGCGATGACCTTCGTCGGCAGCCTCACCTACGTGGGCATCGCCGTGCTCGGTGGTCTCATGGTCGCGAACGGACAGCTGCGTCTCGGTGACGTGCAGGCGTTCATCCAGTACTCGCAGCAGTTCACGCAGCCGCTGTCGGAACTGGGTGGCATGGCTGCGGTCGTGCAGTCCGGAACGGCGTCGGCCGAGCGGGTGTTCGAGCTGCTCGACACCGAAGAGCAGGAGGCCGACGAGGCGAACGCTCCGGCGATCGCCGAGGGCAAGGGTGTCGTGGAGTTCGAGAACGTCGCATTCTCGTACACTCCCGAGCGCCCCCTCATCACCGACCTCTCGTTCCGTGTCGAGCCGGGTCAGACCGTCGCGATCGTCGGCCCCACGGGAGCCGGAAAGACGACTCTCGTCAACCTGATCATGCGGTTCTACGAGCTGAACGGCGGGCGCATCCTGCTCGACGGTCAGGACATCTCCGAGGTCACGCGCGACCAGCTGCGGTCACGCACCGGCATGGTGCTGCAAGACCCGTGGCTGTTCGCCGGAAGCATCCGCGAGAACATCCGGTATGGCCGCTCCACGGCGACCGACGAAGAGGTCCTCGAGGCCGCCAAGGCGACCTACGTCGACCGCTTCGTGCACGCCCTCCCCGAGGGGTACGACACCGTTCTCGACGAGGACGCGTCGAACGTCTCGGCGGGTGAGCGCCAGCTCATCACGATCGCGCGGGCGTTCGTCGCCCAGCCGTCGATCCTCATCCTCGACGAGGCCACGTCGGCGGTCGACACCCGCACCGAGGTGCTGCTGCAGCACGCGATGGCGGCTCTGCGGCAGGGACGCACGTCGTTCGTGATCGCACACCGCCTGTCGACCATCCGCGACGCCGACCTCATCCTCGTGATGGAGCACGGCGACATCGTCGAGAAGGGCACGCACGACGAGCTGATCTCGGCGCAGGGCGCTTACTGGCGTCTGTACCAGTCGCAGTTCGAGCAGGCGGCGACCGACATCGATGCCGAGGACTCGCTCACCGGCACGACCCCGGTGGTCGTCAGCGGCGACGCCGACGACGAGGCTGCAGCCGCACAGGTCGGCGTCTCGGTCGGAGCGCAAGTGCCCGGTGCCGAGGCGGCGGCAGCACAGGCGATCGTCGAACGGCCGGATGCCGGTGAGCAGAACGCCTGACGCGCGCACGGCGTGAACAGTCGGACGCCCCGCCCCGTTAACTCGGAGCGGGGCGTCTGTCGTGCAGAGAGGCGCCTGTCGTGCAGAGGCGCGACTGCCCGTGCAGAGGCGCGCCTGCCCGTGCAGAGGCGCGCCTGCCCGTGCAGAGGCGCGCCTGTCGTGCAGAGAGGGCGAGACCCGCTCAGCGCTGCTCGTCGGTGATGCCGAGGAGCTCGAAAGGATGGGTCAGGCGCCACCACGGACTCGGCGCCTCGACGTCATCCGCCAGCGATACCGACGTCGTCACGGTGTTCAGCGGGCCGGTGCTCGTCACCGTCCCGATCTCGTCGCCCGACTCGCGACTGTCTCCGAGGTGGAAGGTCGACGTCGTCTGCGCGGTCGCGCCGTTCCACAGCACGACGTCGGCATCGGCATCCGTCACGACGTCCGTCGTCGTGCCCCACAGTGTGGTGACCTCGCCGACGACCGTGCCCTTCGCGACGGCGGGAGCCTGCGCCTGCAGCACGGCCTCCACCTGCGAGAACAGCGATCGGGTCTGGGCGAGCCGCTGCTCGTCATCGGCCTGTCCGAGCACGGCGGCGTACAGGTGCACCGTCGTGTCGTCGATGGTGATGTCCTTGGCCGTCAGCAGGTTCCAGCTGTCGCCGAGCGTGCCGGTCTTGACGCCGACGACACCGGCATCCGCCAGCATCCCGTTCGTGTTCTTCACGGTTCCGGCGCCGGGGAGGTCGACCGACGGCGTGCCGACGATTCCCGCGAACACCGGATTCTGCATCGCCAGCTCGGCGAGAGCGACGAGCGACTCGGGAGTGGCTCTGTTGCGGTCGTCGAACCCGGAGGGCGTGATGATCGTGATCCCGTCGAGTCCGCGATCGCGCAGCCAGGTGGCGGCAGCCGACGTGAAGGCCGACTCCGATCCCCAAACCTCGCGCGCAAGACGGTCGATGTAGTTGTTCGCGGAGCCCAGGAGCGTGCCCTGGAGGAGCTGGAACTCGGTGAGGGTGCCGTCCACGGGCACGTCGAGCGCCGACTGATCCGAGCGACGGTACTCCCAGTACTCCATGCTGTCGGACCACGTGAACCGGAACTCCGGACCTTGCTCGCCCACGGCCAGCGGCATCTGATCGAGCACCATCAGGCTCGAGACCACCTTCGTGACGCTCGCGATCGCCGCAGCATCGAGAGACGACGAGCTGGTCGAGAGTCCACCGACGCCGACTGCCGCGCTTCCCTGCGTGGGCCAGGTGACAGTGGCCGCAGGGGCGGCCGTCGGTGCGAGCTCGACCGCCTGGACCGTCGGCGGCACCTCGTGCAGCGGCCAGAGCAGAGTCGTCCCCGCGTAGGCGGCGACGAGTCCGACGAGCACGCCCAAGGGAACGAGAAGACCGGGGCGCGCGATCGCCGGGCGCAGTCGCGCGCCCTGCAGAAGTGCACTTCCGGCGTCGGCGTCGGCGTCATCGTCGAGCGACCCATCCGTCGTCCGCTGCGCGACGGTCGCGGGGTCGACCCACGTCAGAGGGGTCCCTCCGCTGGCGCCCTCCGCCCACTGCACATCGGGGGCGTCGTCGAGATCCTCGACGGCATCCGCGTCGACGGCGTAACCGTCTGCGACGGGCGCCGTCGAGTGCGCGTCGACAGTTGCGTCGTCATCGGCGGCATCAGTGTCCGGGGCCGGGTCCGTCGGCTCCGCGTCGGCGTCGGCGTCGTCTGCGACGGGTGCCGTCGCCTCTGCGTCGACGGCTTCGCTGCGGTCCACCGCCGTCGTCGCCTCCGTGTCGCTGCCGTCGGACGATGCGTCGGCGGGCGCATCGGAAGCAGTGGCCTCGGCGGAGTCAGGAGCGGTCACCTCCTCACGGTACCGAACTCGCGCTCAGATCCGCGGCGCTGCAACAGGAGCAGACGCGAGTGTCGGCACTGGGTAAGATCGACAGCACAACCACGGGAGTCCGGCGAGCCGGGCTGAGAGGGAGCGAATCGCGCTTCGACCGTCGAACCTGATCTGGGTCATGCCAGCGCAGGGAGGAGTCACTGATGAGTACATCCACGTCCGGATCCACCACGGAATCGCCGTACGCCACCGCCTCCGCATCGAAGGGCCTCGGTCGTCCCGAGCTCTGGCGCTGGAGGGTGGTCGACATCGTCGTCGCCAGCGTCATCGCGGTCGCCTGCGCGCTGGTCTTCCTGCTCTGGAACGTCGGTTACGAGGTGCCGAGCAGCATCCTCACCCCGCTCCTCCCCGGCGTGCAGGGGCTGCTCGCGGGGCCCTGGCTGATCGCCGGCGTGCTCGGCGGTCTCATCATCCGCAAGCCCGGCGCTGCGCTCTACACCGAGCTGGTCGCCGCCATCATCTCGGCTCTCGTCGGCAACGCATGGGGACCGCTGACGATCGTCTCGGGTCTCGTGCAGGGTCTCGGTGCCGAGCTGATCTTCCTGATCTTCCTCTACGGCGTCTGGCGTCTGCCGGTCGTGATGCTGGCGGGAGCGGGAGCGGGCCTCGCCTGCGGCATCAACGACCGCATCCTCTGGTACGTGGGCGCCGACACGCTCTTCACCACGGTCTACATCGTCTCGACCACCATCTCGGGTGCCGTGATCGCGGGACTCGGTGCCTGGCTGATCGCCCGAGGACTCGCGGCGACGGGAGCCCTGAGCCGGTTCGCCGCCGGCCGCGAGGTCACCGCACGGGTGTGAGCGCGCTCACGACGCCCGCCACCCTCGAAGCCCGCGGCTGGGGGTGGCGGTACGCGACGCGCGTCCGCTGGGCGGTGCGCGACGTCGAGCTGCGCATCGAACCGGGGGAGCGGGTGCTGCTGCTCGGCGCCTCGGGCTCGGGCAAGTCCACTCTGCTGCAGGGTTTCGGTGGCGTGCTCGGCGGCGCAGACGAGGGCGAGACGCAGGGTGCGCTGCTGGTCGACGGGAAGCCGCCGACCGAGGCCCGCGGTCGCGTCGGCATGGTGCTGCAGGACCCCGACACCCAGACGATCCTCGCGAGGGTGGGCGACGACGTCGCGTTCGGATGCGAGAACCTCGGAGTCCCTCGCGACGAGATCTGGCAGCGGGTGCGGCAGGCTCTGGATGCCGTCGAGCTCGACGCCGCGCTCGATCGCTCGACCGCGGCGCTGTCAGGCGGCCAGAAGCAGCGTCTCGCGCTCGCCGGTGTGCTCGCGATGCGGCCGGGTGCGATCCTGCTCGACGAGCCGACCGCCAACCTCGACCCGCAGGGCGTGCAGGATGTGCGGGATGCCGTCGCCGCGGCGCTGGATGTCAGTGGTGCGACCCTCGTCGTGATCGAGCATCGCATCGACGTCTGGCTGCCGCTGGTCACCCGAGTGATCGTGCTCGGCGCCGATCCTGGGGGGACGGTCGTCCTCGCCGACGGCAGCCCGGACGAGGTGCTCGGTGCCCGCGGCGCCGAGCTCGCGGCATCCGGAGTGTGGGTTCCGGGGCATCCGCCGGCCACTCCGCCCGCGCCGTCGCGCCCACCGGGGGAACCCCTGCTCGGAGCGCGCGGGCTCACGGTGTCGCGACGCCGCGGACTCGCCGTGGCCGGACCCTTCGATCTCGACGTGCGCGCCGGCGAGGCACTCGGTGTGACCGGCGCCAACGGTGCGGGCAAGTCGACGCTGGGTCTCACTCTCGCCGGCCTCATCCCCGCCGAGAACGGTCGCGTCTCGGCACTGCCGGCGCTCGCCGCGGGGGAGAAGTCCGACCCCTTCCGCTGGTCGTCGCGTGCGCTGCTCACCCGCATCGCCACCGTGATGCAGACGCCCGAGCATCAGCTGCTCGCGAAGACCGTGCGCGACGAGCTGTCGGTCGGCCCCCGAGCTCTGAAGCTCCCCGAGCCCGAGATCGCCGTGCGGGTCGACGACCTCCTCGAACGGCTGCGGCTCACCGCCCTGGCCGGTGCGAATCCGTACACACTCTCGGGCGGAGAGAAGAGGCGGCTCACGGTGGCCGCGGCACTCGCCACCCGGCCCAGGATGCTGGTGCTCGACGAGCCCACGTTCGGACAGGATGCGACGACCTGGGCCGAGCTCGTCGGCCTCATCGCCCGTCTGCGCGACGAGGGCACCGCGGTCGTCGCGATCAGCCATGACGAGGCCGTGCTCGACGCCCTGCACGCTCGACGGATCGAGGTGCGCTGATGATCGATCCGCTCACCGCCCGCGTCGACCGACCGGGACCGATCGCGCCGCGCTCCGCCCTGGCCAAACTCGCCGCGGCGCTGCTCATCGCGCTGCCCCTCGTGCTGACGATCGATGTCGTCTCGGCATCCGTCGCGCTGCTGCTCGAGATCCCGCTGCTGCTTCTCGCTGGCCTCCGCGCGAAGGAGTTCTGGACCCGCACGGCCGTGCTGTGGATCGCCGCGCCGCTGAGCGCCGTGACCATCGCGCTCTACGGCGCCACCAGCGGCACGATCCATGTCGAGTGGTTCGTGATGCGCGTCAGCGACGGATCGCTCGCGCTGGCTGCGGCGACCGCGGTGCGCGTGCTCGCGATCGGCCTTCCCGCGGTGGTGCTCTTCATCACCGTCGATCCGACGGATCTCGCCGACGACCTCGCTCAGCGGATCAAGCTGCCGGCGAGATTCGTCGTCGGCGCGCTGGCCGGGATGCGGATGCTCGGACTGCTCGTCGAGGACTGGCGGGCCCTCGCTCTCGCGCGGCGGGCGCGCGGCGTCGCCGACGAGGGGCGCGTGCGTCGGGCCTTCGGCATGGCGTTCGCGCTGTTCGTGCTCGCGATCCGTCGCGGGTCATCGTTGGCGACCGCCATGGAGGCCCGCGGGTTCGGCGGCAACGGACCGAGGTCGTGGGCCAGGGAGTCGGTCTGGGATCGACGAGACACCCTGCTCGTCGCTCTCGCCGCAGTCATCCCGGTCGTCGCGATCGCCACAGCGGTGCTGACGGGGGCGTGGAACTTCATCCTCGGCCCGACCGCCTGAGCCGCGAGCGGCATCCCACCGTCATCACACGGCGGGTGCCTCCCACGGCGGGTGCCCACACCATCAGCGCATACTCAGCTTTCTCATAGCTGGAATGCCGATGTATTCGCTAGCATCGAATGAACCCAAGGGGAGTACTCCACCACGGGCGGCTCGTCATTACGGATGTCCCTGCATCCCGGGTCCCCGGTCTTCGTTCTCGAAGATGGAGAAGACCTTGGCGTCGACATCGTCACGCCTACGTCTTTTGGAGACCTCCTTGAACATCACGCCTCTCGTGTGGATCATCACGATCGCCGTCACGATCGCCTTCTTCGTGTACGAGTTCTTCGCGCACGTGCGGAAGCCGCATGAGCCCACCATCGGCGAGTCCGCCCGCTGGTCGGCCTTCTACATCGGCCTCGCGCTGCTGTTCGGCGTCGGCATCGGCACCGTCTCGGGGTGGACGTACGGCGGCGAGTACTTCGCCGGATACCTCACCGAGAAGGCGCTGTCGATCGACAACCTCTTCGTCTTCCTGATCGTGATGACCGGGTTCGCCGTGCCGCGCATCTATCAGCAGAAGGTGCTGATGATCGGCATCGTGATCGCGCTGATCATGCGCGGTGGGTTCATCGCCCTCGGCGCCACACTGATCGAGAACTTCTCCTGGATCTTCTACCTCTTCGGCGCCCTGCTGCTGTTCCTCGCGTACCGTCAGGCCTTCGCGCAGGGTGATCACAACCCGGCGAACGGCCGCTTCATGCGCTTCGTGCGCCGCATCCTGCCGGTGAGCGACGAGTACAACGGCGACCGCCTGACCGTGCAGCGCGACGGCAAGCGCTTCTTCACCCCGATGTTCCTCGTGATCATCGCGATCGGCTTCGTCGACCTCATCTTCGCCGTCGACTCGATCCCCGCGATCTACGGTCTGACCGAAGAGGCGTACATCGTCTTCACTGCCAACGCGTTCGCCCTCATGGGTCTGCGCCAGCTGTACTTCCTCATCGGCGGTCTGCTGCAGCGCCTCGTGTACCTCGCGCAGGGCCTCGCGGTCATCCTCGCCTTCATCGGCGTCAAGCTCGTGCTGCACGCGATGCACGTCAACGAGCTGCCGTTCATCAACGGCGGCGAGCCGATGCTGTGGGCTCCCGAGATCCCGATCTGGTTCTCGCTCGTGTTCATCGGCGCGACGATCGCCGTCGCCACCGTCGCGAGCCTCATGAAGACGCGCCGCGACGACAAGCGCGACGCACTCGACAACTCCTCCTCCCCCTCTGCTCCGCTCACCACCGACACCGAAAAGGAACACTCGTGAACACCTCGCGCCGATCCGACGCGTCCGCAGACCCTGACAGACCCGGCGCCCGAATGACCTCGGGCGCCCCCGCACCTCGTGAGGTGACCCGCTGATGGGCGACCTCGCACTGAACATCGCCCTGGTGTTCGTCTTCGTGCTCGTCGGTGGAGTGTTCGCCGCGACCGAGATGGCCCTGGTCACGCTGCGCGAGAGCCAGCTCAACGCGATCGCCGCCCGAGGCAAGCGCGGCGAGAAGGTCGCCGGCCTGGCCCGCAACCCCAACACGTTCCTCTCCGCCGTGCAGATCGGTGTCACCGTCGCCGGCTTCGCCTCGGCCGCCTACGGCGCGACATCCATCGCCCCGTCGGTGGCGCCGCTGCTCGAGAACCTCGGCGTCGCGGCGCCGCTCGCCATGACTCTCGCGACCGTGCTGCTGACGCTGGTGATCGCGTATCTGTCACTCGTGCTCGGCGAGCTCGTGCCCAAGCGTCTCGCGATCCAGCGCAACGCGCAGTTCGCGTACGCGGTCGCGCCGGTGCTCGACGGCTTCGCCACGGTCATGCGTCCGGTGATCTGGCTGCTCTCGATCTCGACCAACGCGCTCGTGCGTCTGCTCGGCGGAGACCCTCACAAGACGGCCGACGAGCTCAGCGACGAGGAGCTGCGCGACATCGTCGCGACGCACCAGAGCCTGCCCGACGACGAGCGGCGGATCCTCGACGACGTGCTGTCACTGCGCGGACGTCAGGTCAGCGAGGTCATGCGGCCGCGCCCCGAGGTGGTCGCGCTCGACGGGGCATCGACGCTCGTGGATGCCATCACCCAGGTGCGGGAGCTGCCGTTCTCGCGGTACCCCGTGATCGACGCCTCGCTCGACGACATCGTCGGCTTCGTGCACGTGCGCGACCTGTTCGAGGCGGCGGCCGAGGATGCGACGCGCTCGGTGCAGGGCCTCATGCGCCCCGTCGAGTACGTGCCCTCGACGGCCGGTGTGCTGCCGACGCTGACCCGTATGCGCGCAGCCGGCCACCAGATCGCCGTGGTCGTCGACGAGTACGGCGGAACCGACGGCATCGTCACCCTCGAAGACCTCGTGGAGGAGGTCGTCGGCGAGATCTTCGACGAGTACGACACCGAAGAGCGGATGCCGGATGCCGGCGGCGCACTCGACGGTCGCCTCAACCTGCAGGACTTCGCCGAGATCACCGGCATCGAGCTGCCCCGCGGAGCCTCCGACACGGTCGCCGGATTCGTGACCGAGATGCTCGGACGCCTCGCGGTGGTCGGCGACTCGGTCGAGGTGCCCGGTGCGACGATTCGCGTGACCGCTGTGGATAGGCGACGGATCGCGGAGATCCGGATGGTGCTGCACGAGGATGCGGATGCGCCCTCAGCGTCTGGGGAGTGAGACTCAGGTCTCGTTCCAGAGCCGGCGGTAGTACTCGAGCCGCTCCCGGTCGGGTGCCACCCCGTACGCCTCGATGAGCGCGTCCTCCCACCCGGGACCGAAGTTCCACGTCGTGCTCATCGAGGCGACCGCGATGTCGGCCCAGCGGTCGGCCGTGCCGAGAGCGGCCAGGTCGACGTGCGCGAGCGGACGACCGTCGTCGTCGAGCAGGGTGTTCGGCATGCAGGCGTCGCCGTGGCAGACGACGAGCCTGTCGACGGGCGGGGGCGTGCGCAGGTCGCCGGGCACGGCGACACCACGCTCGGCGGCGTTGGCGATCCTCCACTCGGGACTCCACGACCAGGGACACTCGTCGACCGGCAGCGCATCGTGCAGCGCCCGCAGGGCCTCCCCGACTCCTCGGACCGCCGTGCGCGGATCGTCGCGCCACCTCGCGTCCACCGCACTGCGGCCGGGCAGCGCCGCCGTGACGAGCCACTCGTGATCGGCATCCTGCCCCTGTGCGAGAACCTCGGGCACGACGATCCATTGCCGCGCCCAGCGCATGCGCTCGGCCTCGTCGCGCATGTTCGCCTCGGCGTCGTGCGGACCCCACTTGATGTAGCGGCCGTCGTCGGTGTGGAACGTGAGTCCGCCGATGCCGTTCAGCCAGACCGGGCTCAGCGCCGCGGCGCCCGCGAGTGCGCGCACGCGTGCCGGAATCTCGATCGATACATCCGGAATGCTCATACGTCGGTTCCCCCGGTCAGAGCGTATATCGGTATGCACATATTCTCCCGGTTCCGGGGGCTCGCCCGCGGTTAGTGTCGGTTCGGGCCGCCGTCGGCGGCCTCTTCACCCATCCATCGACACACAGAGGTCTTCGTGCGCGTTTCGTCCCGGTCGCAGTGGTGGCGAAGGCACGGCAGCGATGCCGACGCCGCATCGCCGGACGCCGCGACCGACGGTTCGGATGCGGCGCCGGGACTCTCGGTCGGTCTGCCCAAGGCGCCGGCGATCTCATCGCAGGAGCCCTCCGAGCATGACCTCGACCAGTTCGTGCAATGGATCTGGGCCGAAGGCGGCACGGAGGCCACGGTCGACGGATCACCCGACGATCGCGCCGACGAACCGGTCGGTGAATCACGCAAGACCCTAGAGGAGCAGTACGACATGAGTTCACTTGACGACGCCCTGCAGCAGTTGCTGGCCATCGAGGGCGCGACCGGCGCCGCGATCGTCGACTACGGCAGCGGTATGGCGCTCGCCCAGGGCGGCAACCCGTCGTTCGACCTCGGCATCGCCGCGGCCGGCAACTCGAACGTCGTGCGCGCGAAGCTCGCCACGATGCGCGATCTCGGGGTAACCGACGAGATCGACGACATCCTCATCACGCTGAGCTCGCAGTACCACCTCATCAACGTGCTGAACACGACGAGCGCGAACGGCCTGTTCATCTACCTCGTGCTGAACCGGGCGGCGGCGAACCTCGCCCTCGCGCGTCACAAGCTGAAGGGGATCGCCGCTCAGATCGAGGTCTGAGCGCACAGAGCCGCGACGGAGGGGGAGGACTGTGGGGGTCCTCTCCCTTCGTCGTGTGTGTGACCGGGGTGCTCCTTCGCCCCGGTGCGCGTCAGCGGGGGTGTCGTAGGCTCGGATCGACGGCTGGTCGGCGGCGGCTCGGCCGCGCGATCAGCTGATACTCGGGATCAGGTAAACTGACACCGAGTCGCACACGTTTCGAAGGAGAACCGCATGCAGATCCAGGGCTCGAGTGCTCTCATCACCGGCGGTGCGTCCGGTCTGGGCCTCGCCACCGCACGCCGACTGGCCGCGGCCGGTGCCGTCGTGACCATCCTCGACCTCCCGTCGTCAGCCGGAGCGGAGATCGCCGACGAGCTCGGCGGAGTGTTCGCCGCCGGAGATGTCACCAGCGCGGATGACGCGGCCGCAGCCGTCGCCGCCGCTCAGGCCGCCGCCCCGCTGCGCGTCGTCGTCAACTGCGCCGGAATCGCGCCTCCGGCCAAGGTCCTCGACCGCGACGGCAACCCGGCGGTGCTCGCCGACTTCGAGCGCATCGTGCGCATCAACCTCGTCGGCACGTTCAACGTGCTCTCGCAGGCATCCGCCGTGATCGCGAAGAACGACGCGACGGATGACGGCGACCGCGGCGTCATCGTGAACACCGCGAGCGTCGCCGCCTTCGACGGTCAGATCGGCCAGCCCGCCTACTCCGCCTCGAAGGGCGGGGTCCACGCCATGACGCTGCCGGTGGCTCGTGAGCTCGCCCGCTACGGCATCCGCGTCTGCACCATCGCCCCGGGCATCATGGAGACCCCGATGCTGATGGGGCTGCCGCAGGCCGCGCAGGACTCGCTCGGCCAGCAGGTGCCGTTCCCCTCGCGGCTCGGCCGCCCCGACGAGTACGCCGCCCTCGTGCAGCAGATCGTCGAGAACGGCTACCTCAACGGCGAGACGATCCGCCTCGACGGCGCCATCCGGATGGCGCCGAAGTAGACCTCCCCGGGCATTCGAATCGCGCACTTGGTGAGATTCGAGCCCGCAAAACTGCAATTCACGCGATTCGAACGAGAAGGTGGCTGATGAGCACACTGGCAGGCAAGACCATCCTCATGTCCGGCGGCAGCCGCGGCATCGGGCTCGCGATCGCCTTGCGCGCCGCGGCTGACGGCGCGAACATCGCGATGCTCGCCAAGACCGACACCCCGCACCCCAAGCTCGAGGGCACGGTGCACACGGCGGCCGAGCAGATCCGCGCCGCGGGTGGCCAGGCACTGCCGATCGTCGGCGACGTGCGCGATGACGACGACATCACCGAGGCCGTGCTCAAGACGCAGGGCGAGTTCGGCGGCATCGACATCGTCATCAACAACGCCAGCGTCATCGACCTCTCGCGCTCGCTCGACCTCGGCGCCAAGAAGTACGACCTGATGCAGGACGTGAACGTGCGCGGAACGTTCATGCTGTCGCGCGCCGCCGTGCCGATCCTCAAGGACGCCGAGAACCCGCACATCCTGTCGCTGTCGCCGCCGCTGAACCCGACGCCGAAGTGGCTCGGCGCCCACACCGGGTACACGCTCGCGAAGTTCGGCATGACGATGGTCACGCTCGGCCTCGCGGCGGAGTTCGCCCGCGACGGCATCGCGGCCAACACGCTGTGGCCCCGCACGACCATCGCCACCGCCGCGGTGCAGAACCTGCTCGGCGGCGACAGGGTCATGGCCGCGAGCCGCACGCCCGACATCTATGCCGACGCCGCCTATGCCGTGCTGCTTAAGCCTGCGGCGGAGTACACCGGCCAGACGCTGATCGTCGAGGATGTGCTCGAAGCCGACGGCGTGACCGACTTCTCGGGCTATGCTGCGGTGCCGGGCACACCCGACGACCGGCTGTTCCCCGACATCTTCCTCGACTGAGCCAGGGTCAGGCGGGGCCGGGTCGGGCTGAGCCGGGCCGCGCTGAGCGCGGCGCCCGGTCAGAACAGCAGGTAGAGCGCCCCGGCGATCGTCAGCACGATCACGATGCGGTCGAACAGCACCTGGTTCATGCGCTTCGCGAGACGGATGCCCGCGAGGGCGCCGATCACGACGAGCGGCGCGAGCACGGCATCCATCAGCAGCACGTGTCCCTCGAACAGGCCGAGACCCGCGAGGAACGGGATCTTCACGAGGTTGATGATCGCGAAGAACCAGGCCGAGGTGCCGAGGAACACCTGCACGGGTGTGCGGGTCGCGAGGAAGTACATCGACATGACGGGTCCGCCGGCGTTCGCGACCATGGTCGTGAAGCCGCCGAGGGTGCCGTAGACCCCCGAGAGCACCAGGCCGCCGGGGGCGGGCGCCACGGCATCCGCCCTGTTCTGCCGCCATCGGCGCCACAGGGTGACGGCGATCATCGCGAGCAGGATCACGCCGATCGCCCGCCGCACGATCCCGTCGCCCGCGAGCGCGAGGAACGCGAACCCGGCGACGAGCCCGGCGATGACTGCGGGCGCGAGACGCAGCAGAGTCGGCCAGTGCGCGTGACGGCGGTAGGTGATCAGCGCGAACACGTCGCCGACGATGAGCAGCAGGAGCATCGCCGCGGTCGACGTGCGCGCGGGCAGTACGGTCGCGAAGAGCGCGATGGCCAGGATGCTGCCACCGGGGAGCGCGGTCTTCGAGATGCCGATCGTGACGGCCGCGAGTCCGAGCGCCACCCAGGCGAGGGGTGCGAGGTCGATCACCGGGTCATCAGCGTTCGAGCAGGGCGACGATGTCGTCGTAGCCGCGAGCCGCGGCGAGGTCGCGGGGGAGCACGCCGTCACCGTCGCGGATCGTGATGTCTGCGCCGCCGGCGATCAGTGCGCGCACGACCTCGACGTACGTGTCGGATCCGTCGCCGAGCACGATGGCCTCGTGCAGGGCCGTCCAGTTCAGGTTGTTGATGTGGTTCGGGTCGACACCCGCCTCGAGCAGGATGCCGATGGTCGAGAGCAGCCCGCGCTCGGATGCCGGGATCAGTGCGGTGCCGCCGAAGCGATTCGTGCTCGCGAGGTCGGCGCCGTTGTCGAGGGTCAGCCGCAGGATCTCGTCGTGGCCGCGGGCGCCGGCGTAGAGATACGCCGAGTCCTGGATGTCGTCCTTGGCGTTCACGTCGGCTCCGGCCTCGATCAAGACGCGGGCGGCCTCGATGTGGTTCTGCTTGGTGGCGGCGACGAGAGCCGTCATCCCGCCCTCGCCGCGTGCCTCGACAGTGGCCCCGACGTCGAGAGCGGTGCGCACGGCATCCGCGTCGCCTGCGGCGGCGGCGTCGAAGAGATCACGAGTGCTGTCGGACATGGAGGACTCCTCAGGCGCGGGTCGCTGCGAGAGCTGCGGCGAAGCGGGCCGAACGCTGTTCGATGTCGGCCCAGTCGGATGCCTTGAGCGAAGCGCCGTTGGCGAGGTCGCCGCCCGCACCCACCGCGACGGCTCCGGCGCGGAACCAGTCGGCGAGGTTGTCGGGGCTGACTCCACCGGTCGGCATCAGCGGCGCATCCGGGAACGGCCCGCGCAGCGCGCCGAGGTACGAGGGGCCGCCGAGGGAGGCGGGGAAGATCTTGACCACGTCGACGCCGAGCTCGAGTGCGCCCATGACCTCGGTCGGGGTCATGGCGCCGGTCATCACGACGCGTCCGGTGTCGAGCATCGCGCGGGTCAGCGTGGGGAGCGTCCCGGGGCTCACGAGGAACTCCGCACCGGCATCCGTGGCGAGGGAGGCCTGCTCGATGGTCGTGACCGTGCCGGCGCCGATGTAGGCGGCATCGCCGTGGCGGGCGACGAGCTCGCGGATCACCGCGGGGGCATCGGGGGTCGAGAAGGTCACCTCGATGCCGGTCACTCCTCCGCGGATGATCGCCTCGGAGGCCTCGAGAGCGAGCTCGGGCGACGGTGCGCGCAGCACAGCGAGCACGCCGGTGGCGCGGGCGCGGGAGAGACGGTCGGGCATCGAGGGCTCCTTCGAGTGGGGGTTCGTCCCCATTCTCCCCGACCGCAACCTGTAATTACAAGTGACGCGGGTGCGGCCAGGCCTCGACGACGTCCTTCGACTCCTTGAGCCCGAGGCCCGTGTGCTCGCGGACGAGCTTGATCGCGTGGATCTTCTGATCGGCCGCGACGAGCCGGTCGACCTCTGTCGCGACGGATGCCGGGAGCGCGCCACGCACCGACGACGGCGTGGCGGTGATCGACGAGTACGCGGCCGAGGCGTTCGAGACGGCCGCGAGATGAGGAGCCGTGGTGCTGACCGACCAGTGATCGATCCGGTCCTTCGCCTCTTTCAGTCCGACCCCCGTGTTCTCGCGGTAGAGCTTGATGGCGTGGATCTTCTTGTCTGCGGCGACCAGGCGGTCGATCTCGGCGATCGCCGCGGGCGTGAGCTGCGAGGCCGACGCGGTCGACGTGGAGGTGGAGGCGACGGACCGCGCCATCGTCGGCGAGGGTGTGTAGGCCTGGGCCTCCGGAGCCTTGGGGCGCATCGACCTCAACGCCGCGGCGACGATCACCGCACCCAGGCCGATGACCACGATGACGCTGCCGACGGCGATGAAGAGGTCCATTCGCTCAGTCTAGGGACGCGTGTGCCCCCGCCCCAGGGCCTTCCCACCCGGCACCGCGTACCCTGGAGGTATGACCGAGACTCCCCGCACGCGCGAGACGCGCCCCGCCACGGCACCCGCGTCGTCCCGTTCGGGAGCCGTCCGTTCCACCAAGGCTCCGCAGGTGCGCCCCGCGACCGAAGGCTGGACCCAGCAGAAGGATGCCGAGGGGCGGCCGCTGCTGCAGTTCGCGAGCCCCAAGCGCGGCAAGCCGCCGGTGCACCTCGCCGACCTCACTCCGGCTGAGCGTGTCGAGAAGGTCAAGGAGCTGGGCCTCCCCGGATTCCGCGCGAAGCAGCTCTCGACCCACTACTTCCGCCACTACACGTCGGATGCCGCCGAGATGACCGACCTCCCGGCCGACACCCGCGAGCAGCTCGTCGCCGGCATGCTGCCGCCGCTGCTGACCGAGGTGCGCCGCCTCGAGACCGACCGCGGAGACACGATCAAGTTCCTGTGGCGCCTGCACGACGGCGCCCTGGTCGAGTCGGTGCTCATGCGCTACCCCGGTCGCATCACGCTGTGCGTCTCGTCGCAGGCCGGATGCGGCATGAACTGCCCCTTCTGCGCCACCGGTCAGGCGGGTCTCACGCGCAACATGTCGACCGCCGAGATCATCGAGCAGATCGTCCGCGCCAACCGGCTGATCGCCGAGGGCGGCCTCGGCGGCAAGAAGTCCGACGACCACTCGATGGAGCGGGTCTCGAACATCGTCTTCATGGGCATGGGTGAGCCGCTGGCCAACTACAAGCGCGTGATGGATGCCGTGCGCTCGATGGTCGCACCTCAGCCCGACGGCCTGGGCATGAGCGCTCGCGGCATCACGGTGTCGACGGTCGGACTCGTGCCGGCGATCAAGAAGCTCGCCGACGAGGGCATCCCGGTGACCTTCGCTCTGTCGCTGCATGCACCCGACGATCACCTGCGCGATGAGCTCATCCCCGTGAACTCGCGCTGGAAGGTCGATGAGGCCCTCGACGCCGCTCGGTACTACTACGAGAAGACGGGCCGTCGCGTCTCTATCGAGTACGCGCTGATCAAGGACATGAACGATCACGCCTGGCGTGCCGACCTGCTCGCCGACAAGCTCAACGAGCGCGGTCGCGGCTGGGTGCACGTCAACCCGATCCCGCTGAACCCGACCCCCGGCTCGATCTGGACCTCGTCGACGCGCGAGGCGCAGAACGAGTTCGTGCGCCGGCTCAACGACGCCGGCATCCCGACCACCCTGCGCGACACCCGCGGCAAGGAGATCGACGGTGCCTGCGGTCAGCTCGTCGCGACGACCGAGGACGAAGCGGCGTCGGCCGCGATGGCCTGAGCCCCGCCCGCGCCGTTCGCGCGATCGCGGAGGCCGTCTCGGCGGCCGAGCGACTCGGCGCGCTCGAGCCATGAGGTGATGCGCTCGGGGCTCGCGTCCTTGACGCCCAGCATCCTTGTCGTGCGCACCGAGCGGACGCCGCAGAACCGCAGCGTGCCACGGGCGACGTGCGTCTGCGCGGGCAGACCCGTGAAGGGTGTGAGGAACCACGGGGTATCCGCGAGCAGGAACAGCCGACCGTTTCGCGCGGGCAGCAGCCCCTCGGGCAGCCCGAGCTTCGTGTAGCGGTACTCCTGCTGCGGAAGCAGGGCGCGGTCGAAGAAGCCCTTGAGCAGGGCGGGAACGGATCCCCACCACAGCGGGGTGAACACGACGACGGTCGCGGCCTCTGCGAGCGCGCGCTTGGCGTCGATGAGGTCGGGCTCGAGCTGCATGCGCTCGCGGTAGCCGAACCGCAGGGACGGGTCGAACTCGAGGTCGCGGAGCGCGATGATGCGCGCATCTCCGTGTGCCGCGGCATAGCGCCGGGCGAGCTCGGCGGTGAGGGACCGGGCGTCGGGGTGGCCGTCGATGATCAGTGCGGTGGACATGCGAGCTCCTATGTTGACAGTGTCAAGCAGTGGTGGACACTGTCAAGATAGGCAACAATGTTGCTTGTGTCAAGTTCCCGATCCGGCTATCACCACGGCGACCTCGCCCACGCCCTCGAGGCTGCCGCGATGCAGCTGCTCGTCGACAAGCCGGCCCAGGAGATCAGCCTGCGCGAGGTCGCTCGCGCAGCAGATGTGAGCCACAACGCCCCGTACCATCACTTCTCCGACCGTCGGGGGCTGCTCAAGGTGCTCGCCGAGCGGAGCATGGCCGACCTCGTCGTCGCGGTGCGCGCGGCGATCGAAGAGGCCCCCGATCCGCGATCCGCCGCGATCGAGGGCGGTGCCGCGTACATCCGCTTCGCGGTCGAGCACCCTCACGGATTCGACGTGATCTACGACCCGACCGTGTGCATCCCCGGGGAGCCCAGCGAGATCATGGCCCCGCTGATCGCCGAGCTCGAAGAGCTGCTGTCGACCGCATCCGTGGCCGCAGGCCTCGACAGCGAGAGCGGCGTCACCGGGGTCTGGGGTCTCGTACACGGGCTCGGAACACTGTGTGCGGCGGGGCACTTCTCGCTCGACGACGCGCTCGCCGCGAGCGACGAGGCGCTCGGTCGCATGCTGCCTCATCGACTCCTCTGATCGTCGCAGGGGCGGAGACACAGGGTTCGTGCACGTTTTCCACAGGCGACCTTTCGTAGATTGTCGGGATGCCCTATTCCGCTCACCGCCCGGGACGGTTCGACTCGCAGGGTCGGATCATCCTCGACAGCGACCCGAACGCTGACACGGACGACCTCGACTTCCTGCGTGCGTACGAGCCCACCGGCGCCGATCTGCAGGCGCCGCAGCAGGCCGACCCTGCGCCCGCGGCCGAGCCGGAGCAGGAGACGGATGCCGCGGCATCCGCCCGTCCGGTGCGTGAGCCGAAGCCCCGCCGTCAGCCGCGTGAGCGCAAGCCACGCGTGCCCGGCTCGCGTCTGCGCACGCTCGCCATCCTCGGTGGAGCGGATGGCGAGATCCTCGACCGGGTGCCCGGCGAGACCCCTCGATTCGTGCAGATGTTCTTCGTGCTCGCCGGCACCGCGCTGGTCTCGGCGATCTCCATGCTGTTCGCCCTGACCACGGGTGCCCAGGCCGTGATCTGGCTGGCGGTGCCGCTCGCGATCGTGTGGGCGCTGATCATCTTCAACCTCGACCGGTTCCTCACCTCGACCATGTCGTCGACGCGGAACGTGTGGAAGCTCATCGGTCTCGCGATCCCTCGAGTCGTCATGGCCGCGATCATCGGATTCGTCGTGGCCGAGCCGCTCGTGCTGCAGATCTTCCAGAACGATATCTCGCGCGAGGTCGCCTCGACCAACATCACGCAGGCGCAGGCCGACCAGGATGCCCTCGAGACCGGCCCCGAGAAGAAGGCGCTGGATGCGGCATCCGACCGCGTCGCCGAGCTCGAGAACCAGGCGGCCACGGGTGTCGTCGCCGGCACCGACTCGTCGTCGGCGAGCGAGTCCGCCGCGCAGACCACGGTCGACGACCTCACCGCCAAGATGACCGATCAGCAGGCCGTCATCGACCAGGCGCGGATCCTGTACCAGTGCGAGCTCACGGGTGAGGGCGCGGGCACGGTTCCCGGCTGCACCGGCGTGAACGGCGAAGGCGCGAGCTCGGATGCCGCCAAGGCGCAGCTCGCCGAGGCGCAGCAGACGTACGACGGGCTCGCCGCACAGCTGCGCACCGCCAATGAGGAGCTCGCCGCGGCCGGCACCGCCGCGAAGGAGAACACCAGCACCTCCGAGGCGCAGAACCGCGAAGAGGCCAAGTCGCAGCTGCCCGCCGCGCGCGACAGCTACGACACCGCGCTCGCCGCCTACAACGCACGCGCCGAGTCGGTGGCATCCGGCAACGCGGGCGCGATCGGACTGCTCAGCCAGATCAGCGGACTGAACAGGCTCAGCGAGAAGGAGCCCACGATCCTGTGGGCGCACATCCTGATCGCCGCCCTGTTCTTCATGATCGAGCTGCTGCCGGTGCTCGTGAAGGTGCTCACGTCGTACGGCGACCCGTCGCTCTACGAGAAGGCGGCCGCGATCCGCAAGCAGGTCGCCCTCGACAAGGTCACCGCCGAAGGCTTCCGCGACCGCGCGGCGATCGTGAACGAGCAGTCGCAGGGCATCCAAGCCGAAGCCGGGCCGAGCGAGCCGCAGACCCGTGCCGAGCGCAAGGAGGCCGAGCAGGCCGCGCAGGAGCGCGCGCAGGCCGAGGAGCGCGAGCTCGCCGAGAAGCGTGCCCAGGCGCAGACGCTCGCGGAGCAGGAGCAGCTGGTCGAGCCCCGCGTCTGAGACCGCCGGGTCCGGTGCCGCTTCGGTGCCTGGACCGGTGCTTCGGTGCTTCGGTCGCAGTTGGTGCCGCTTCGGTGCGAGGTCGTGGGGTTCCGGTCGCAGTTTGTGCCGCTCGTGCGCGCGCCGGGCGGCACGAACTGCGACGGGAGCGGACGGATGCTCGCGCTGGGCGGCTCGAACTGCGACGGGAGCGGACGGATGCTCGCGCTGGGCGCCTCTAACTGCGACAGGAGCGGGCGCTGCTCGCGCCGGGCGGCGCGACCTGCGACGGGAACGGTCGGATGCTCGCGCTGGGCGGCTCCAACTGCGACAGGAGCGGACGGATGCTGGTCTGAGACCGGTCACGGGATCCGGGCCCGACCCCTGCGCCGGCCGGTAGCGTTGTGACATGGTCAACTATCGCTATCTCGGCAACAGCGGTCTCAAGGTCTCTGAGATCACCTACGGCAACTGGGTCACCCACGCTTCACAGGTCGGCGACGACGCCGCCGTCAAGACCGTCCACGCGGCGCTCGACGCCGGCATCACCACGTTCGACACGGCCGACACCTACGCGAACACCGCGGCTGAGGTCGTGCTCGGCACGGCGCTCGAAGGTCAGCGCCGCGAGAGCCTCGAGATCTTCACGAAGGTCTATTTCCCGACCGGTCCGAAGGGCCCGAACGACACCGGGCTGAGCCGCAAGCACATCCTCGAGTCGATCAACGGCTCGCTGAAGCGCCTCGGCACCGAGTACGTCGACCTCTACCAGGCCCACCGCTTCGACTACGAGACCCCGCTGGAAGAGACGTTCCAGGCCTTCGCCGACGTCGTCCGCCAGGGCAAGGCTCTCTACATCGGAGTCTCCGAGTGGACGGCCGAGCAGCTGCAGGACGGCCACGCGCTCGCCAAGGAGCTCGGCGTGCAGCTCATCTCGAACCAGCCCCAGTACTCGATGCTGCACCGCGTGATCGAGGGCAAGGTCGTGCCGACGTCGCAGGACCTCGGCATCTCGCAGATCGTCTGGTCGCCGATGGCGCAGGGCGTGCTCTCGGGCAAGTACCTGCCCGGTCAGCCAGTGCCGGACGGCTCGCGCGCGACCGACCCGCACAGCGGAGCGGACTTCATCAAGAGCTTCCTGAAGGACGACATCCTCACCGCGGTGCAGCGCCTCAAGCCGATCGCGGAGGAGGCGGGACTGTCGATGCCGCAGCTCGCGATCGCGTGGGTGCTGCAGAACCCGAACGTCGCCGCAGCCCTCGTCGGCGCCTCGCGCCCCGAGCAGCTCGCCGACACGGTCAAGGCCTCGGGTGTGACGCTCGACGCCGACACTCTCGCCGCGATCGACACCGCACTGGGCGACACGGTCAACCGCGACGCCGAGGCCACGTACTCGATGTCGCCGAAGGCCCGCATGGTCTGACAGGCGCACGCACGACGAAGGCCGCCGTTCGGATGAACGGCGGCCTTCGTCGTGGTTCGCATCCGGTTTCGAATCGCGCACTTGGTCGTTTCTCGGGGGAGATTTCTGCAAAGTGCGCGATTCGAAACCTATTCCTTGACCGCTCCGGCGGTGAGACCCTGCACGATCCAGCGGCTCGCGAGAGCGAACATCGCCATGGTCGGCAGGATCGTGAGCACGGCGGCGGCGCTCATCGAACCCCAGTCGATGTTGAAGGTGGAGATGAAGCCGTTCAGGGCCGACGGCACCGTGCGGTTCTCATCCGTGTTCATCAGCACGACCGACAGGAACAGCTCGTTCCAGCAGTTGACGAAGTTGAAGATGAATGCCGCGATGATGCCGGGGGTCATCACCGGGACGAGCACCCGGAACAGGGCGCCGAAGCGCGAGCATCCGTCGATCATCGCCGCCTCTTCGAGTGCGTCGGGGACGTTCTCGAAGAACCCGCGGAGCATGACGGTGGAGAAAGGGATGCAGACCGCGATGTACACGAGGATCAGGCCGGGTTTCGTGTCGACCAGGCCGAGGTCGGTCATCATCGAGTACAGCGGTCCGAGCGCGATGAACGCGGGGATCATCTGCGTCAGCAGGAAGGCGACCAGCACCGTGCCCTTGCCGCGGAACTCGAAGCGGGCGATCACGTAGGCGCTCAGCAGCGCGATCAGCGTCGCCACCGCACCCGCGATCGTCGCCACGAGAGCCGAGTTGCCGAGGAAGACCCCGAACGAGCTCTGCTGGAACAGGCTCACGTAGTTGTCGAACGAGGGCTCTGAGGGCCAGTACTCGATCGGGAACGAGTTGATCGTCCCCGGCGACTTGAACGACGTCAGCGCGATCCAGTACAGCGGGAACAGCGTGATGATGAGCCAGAGGCCGAGCCCGACGACGCGCACGACGCCGCCGACCGAGACCTTGCGCTTCGGTCGAGGGGCCTTCGCGAGGTCGGGGACGGTGAGACGCCGGGTCTCGGTGACCGTGGTTCCGGTGATGGTCATCGCTGGACCCTCCGCATCGCCATCAGGTAGAACGCGCAGAACACGAACAGGAACGCGACGACGATGAGTCCGATCGCGCTCGCGATGCCGTAGTTGCCCTGCTGGGTGTAGTTGATCATCCACGTCGTGATGATGTGCGTCTGGTTCGCCGGTCCGCCGTTCGTCATCGCGTAGATGATGTCGGGGAAGTTGAAGATCCAGATGATGCGCAGCAGGATCGTCAGCAGCAGCGTCATCGAGATGTACGGGATGATGATCGAGAACAGCTGGCGCACCTTGCCCGCGCCGTCGAGGCTCGCAGCCTCGAGCATCTCGTCAGGCACCGACTGGAGCGCGGCGAGGATCATGATCGCGAAGAACGTCACTCCGTACCAGATGTTGGCCACGATGACCGCGAACATCGCGAGCTTCGGGTCGGCCAGCCAGGGCAGCGGGGCGTCGATCACCCCCGCCTTCATGAGCAGGTCGTTCACGACGCCGAACTCGGCGTTGAACATCCAGCGGAACAGCATGCCGATCAGGAAGCCGGAGACGGCCCAGGGGAAGAACACGAGCGCCTGGTAGAGACCGCGGAAGCGGAATCGCTTGCGCAGTGCGAGCGCGATCAGGAAGCCGATCACGAGCTGCGGCACGAGCGAGCCGACGACCCACAGCACCGAGTTCCACGCGACGGTGGGGAAGGCCGGGTCCTGGAAGACGGTGACGAAGTTGTCGAAGCCCACCCAGGGGGTCGACGTGAGGTCCCAGAGGTTCCAGTCGTGGAAGGCCATGCGTGCACCCTGCAGCATGGGCCAGTAGGTGAACCAGCACACGAACACGATCGCCGGGGCCATGAAGGCCAGCAGCGTCAGCGCATGGCGGCCACGGAAGGGGCGGCGCCGGCGGGATGCCGGGGAGGCCCCGCCGGCGGTGCCGACGGAGCCCCCTTCGAGAGTGGTCCGGGTCACGGATCAGCCCTTTTCCGCAGCGTACTTCTCGGTCCAGAAGGTGTCCCACGACTCGAGCAGCTCGGAGGTGCTCATGTTGCCCAGGAGCACGTTCTGCACGTCCTGGTCGGACTTCTGGATCCACTCGGTCCACCAGCTGACGCCACGCGGCTGACGCACGTTGACGTACGTCTCGGGGTCCTCGGTCATGGTGACGTAGCTGGTCCACGGGCCGGTCGAGTAGAACTCGTCGTCCGCGGCATCCGAGATGATCGGCACGAGGCTGTTGGCCTGTGCGAACTCGGTTGCGGGCTCGGCCGACGAGAGGAACTCGACGAGCTTGACCGCGGCATCCTGGTGCTCGCTGTTCTCCGCGACGCCCCAGCCGGCGACGGCCAGAGGCTGCGCGGCCTTGCCCGACGGGCCGACGAGCAGCGGGGCGGTGTCCCACTGGTCCTCGGTGAGCGACGAGTCCTGCACCGTCGCGATGACCTCGGGGTCCTGCAGCAGGAACGCCGTGGTGCCGTTGGTGAAGCCGGCGACCATCTCGGGGTAGCCCCACGACACGGCCGAGGGCGGGGATGCCTCCTTGAAGAGGTCGAAGTAGTCGTCGACGGCATCCTGCGCCTCGGGGGCCGCGAAGATCGTCGAGCCGTCCTCCATCAGGAAGGCGTCGTCGACGTCGAGGTCGTCGATCGTGTACGCCTCGATCGCCGCGACGACGTTGCTGTTCGCGTTCTGGCCGCCGCGGAACGCGTAGCCGTAGATGTTGTTCGACGGATCCTGGATGGCGCTGGCCTGCTCGAGCAGGTCCTTCCAGCTGTGCGGCGGGCCGTCGAAGCCGGCATCCTTCACCAGGTCGGTGCGGTAGAAGAGCGACAGGCCGTAGAAGCCGTAGGGCACGAAGTAGCTCTTGCCGTCGGCGGCCACGGATGCGGACTGCGCGTTGTCGGTCAGGGCATCCCAGCCGTCCCACTTCTCGAGGTCGCCCGAGATGTCGTGCAGCCAGCCGTTGTTCGCGAACGGACCGACCGTGATGTCGCGGACCTCGAGGACGTCGACGCCCTTGCCGGACTGCAGCATCTGCTGGATCTTCGCGTCGGCCTGCTCGGTGGGCGGCGAGACGAGGTTGACCTTGATCTTGGGGTTGTCGGCCTCGAACTCGTCGAGCAGTCCGCGGATCAGGTCGGTGCGCGCAGGGTTGGTCAGGCTCTCGACCATCTGCAGGGTGACGGTGCCGTCGGCGGATTCGCCGCCGCCTGCGGAACAGCCGGTGAGCGCGAGGGCGGCGACGGTGCCGATTCCCGCGGCGGTCGTCAAGATTCTGTTCTTCTTCACGAGGTGCCTCTCAGTTGGTGGTGGTGTGTCGGGTGGTGGTGGGTTGTGGTGGGTCGGGTCAGGGAACGATGAGGGAGTCGGCACTCGTGCGGATGCCGGCTCGGCGCAGGATCTGCGGGATGCAGCGCTCGACGAAGGTCTCGAAGTCGGACGCCTCGGTGTAGAGGTGCGCCGACAGACGGAAGTAGCCGATGCCGCGGAAGCTCGTGAACGCGGTCTCGACGCCGGTCTCGTCGAGCAGGTCCATGCGCAGGGCGTCGGCCTCTTCGCGGGTGGAGCCGAGTCCGAGCGGCAGGCGCACGAGCCGCATCGAGGGCACGGGTGAGGGGAGAGGGGTGAGCGGGTCCTCGTCGCCGTAGGGGCGCAGGCCCTCGGCGATGATCTCGGCACCGGCATCCGCCATCTGCGCCATCGCCAGTCGGGCGTTGTGCCAGCCGAACTCGGCTTCGATGAACTCGATCGAGGCGGGGGTGGCGAGATAGGTGGTCGCGTCGATCGTGCCCTGGGTGTCGAAACGCTCGGGGTACGGCTCGTTCGCGGCCCACGAGTCGATCAGCGGCCAGAGGTCGTCGCGGTCGGGCGCGTTCGTGACGAGCAGCGCCGAGCCGCGAGGGGCGCAGGGCCACTTGTGCAGGTTGCCGAACCACCAGTCGCCGCCGGCGACCGCGGCAGCATCCGGCACGAGACCTGGGGCATGTGCGCCGTCGACGAGCGTGCGGATGCCGCGCTCGGCGGCGAGCTCGGCGATGCGGCGGGTGGGCAGCATCCGGGCCGTCGGAGAGGTGATCTGGTCGACCACGATGAGGCGCGTGCTGGAGGTGAGTGCATCGGCGAAGCGCTGCACGACCTCGTCGTCGGAGGCCAGCAACGGCAGCTCGACGGCGCGGACGGATGCTCCGAAGCGGCGCGCCAGGCGCTGCGCGCCCATCGTGATCGCGCCGTATCCCTGGTCGGTGACGAGGATCTCGTCGCCGCGCTCGAGCCGCAGCGAGTTGTAGACCACGGTGGCTGCAGCCGAGGCGTTGGGCACGAAGACGCTGTCTTCGGCGTAGGCGCCCACGAACGGAGCGGTGCGCTCGCGGGCCTGCTGCACC
This sequence comes from Microbacterium phyllosphaerae, assembly GCF_017876435.1. NCBI lineage: Bacteria > Bacillati > Actinomycetota > Actinomycetes > Micrococcales > Microbacteriaceae > Microbacterium > Microbacterium phyllosphaerae. The sequence continues at coordinate 102,401 of NZ_JAGIOA010000001.1, read as the reverse complement.
CGCTCGGCGATGCGGGGGAACCACTCGACGGGGCTGAGGTCGGCGCGGCGGCGCAGAGCATCCTGCTGTTCGACGACGGCGGTGGGCACCGCCCCGAAGGACCCGTGGTTCAGGTGGATCACGTCGGGGTCGAGGGGCCACGCATCACGGGCTCGCATGCCGGAGTTCAGCGTGAGCGGTGCGGGGAAGGCTGGTGCGGGCATCGGTCCTCGTCGGTGCGTCAGGGGGAGTTGTTGCACAACTTTGCCACACGGCTTCCGAAATGGCTACGAAAAGGTGAGGATGAAACATAGTTGTCATACGAATTTGATGAGGGCCCTGCATCCGACAGACTCGCAGGGGGATCGGGCGGTGTCAGGAGGATGACCATGAGCGCATTGGACACGGCTCTTCACGGGCTGCGCACGCTGATCGCCGACGGTGCCCTGCGCCCCGGTGATCGTCTGCCGAGCGAGGGCGAGCTGTGCGAGACGCTCGGCGTCTCACGCGGGTCGCTGCGAGAGGCCATCCGCATGCTGGCCGCGCTCGGCGTTCTCGACACGAGGCACGGCTCGGGCAGCTATGTCAGCGAACTGCGCGCCGCCGACCTGATCGGCAGCCTGTCGCTCACGGTCGGGCTGCTGCCCATGGCGGGGGTGCTCGAACTCACCGAGCTGCGTCGCGTGCTCGAACCGCACGCGGCCGCCCTCGCCGCAGCGCGTATCGACGCGGCGACGATCGAGGAGCTCAGTGGCGTTCTTGACGAGATCGAGGCCAGCGACGACTTCGAGGATCATTCGCGGCTCGACCACGCCTTCCACATGACGATCTCGGAGGTCGCGGGCAACGACGCCCTCACGAGCCTCATCGACGTACTGCGCTCGCGGTCGCGCGCCTATCGGATCCCGGATGCCGGCGATGCCGCCGAACTCAAACTCCATTCGGATGCCGGTCACCGCGCGATCCTCCGCGGACTCGCGGCGGCGGATCCGGTCGCGGCCTCGGCTGCAGCATCCGCTCATGTCGCCCAGACCGAGTACTGGGTGCGGCGGTACACCGACACGGATGCGCCGGCGCCTGTGGCTGCGCCGACGGCTGAGTGAGTCGATGCTGGTCCGGATCTGCGGACCCTGACCCGTTACGCGGACCGATCTGCGGTGGGACTGGTCCGGATCTGCGGACCCTGACCCGATCTGCGGACCGAACTGTGGTGAGACTGGTCCCGGTCTGCGGACCCTGACCCGATCTGCGGACCGAACTGCGGTGGGACTGGTCCCGATCTGCGGACCTTGACCCGATACGCGGACCGATCCCGCCGATCCGTCTGGTGATCGGGGCGAGGTCCGCTGATCGGGCGCGGTACACGGGCGTGGTCCGCCGATCGGGACGGCTGTCAGTCCGATCGCGGAGCGAAGCGCAGGACATTCGTGTCGCGGCGCACGAACCCGACCGACTCGTAGAGGCGCAGCGCCGATTCCCGCGACGGACGCGACGTCAGGTCGAGTGTCGGGATGCCCCGCCGCCCGGTCTCGTCGATGATGGCCTCGAGCAGCAGTCGTGCGATTCCTCGCCCGCGGGCATCCTCGACGACGACGACGTCTTCGATGGTGGCGTGCCAACCGCTCACGAGAGGAGCGGTGGTGAGCGTCGCCATTCCCAGGATCCGACCCGATTCCCGCGCGAGGAAGAGGTCTGCATTCGGCGAATCGATCAGCGCGAGCATCCGCTCCGAGTCGAATCCGGCGGTCCGCGAGAGCTGCGGAAGAAGCGCCTCGATGCGCTGGAGGTCGCCCGGCGTGAGGTGGTCCGCGATCGAGAGGCTGATGTCGTCGGTCATGGGGTGACGGGTCAGGCGAGGGTGATGTCGACCTGGATCTCGGTGGCGATGCGCTCGAGGTCGCGACGGAGTGCGTCGAGGTCGACGGATGCCGGAACGCGTGCGATCACGGATGCCTCGAACAGGCGGCCGCCGGCCATCGCGGCATCCCGTGTCTCGGTCGCCAGCTCTTCGATGCTGAGCTCGTGCGCGTTCAGCACGTTCGACACCTCCCTGACGATGCCGGAGCGGTCGTTGCCGAGCACGCTGATCTCGAGCACCTGGTCATCGGCGTCGATCGCGGGAGCGCCCGTGAGCACGGCCAGCGTCAGAAGCCCCTGGCCCTGGAGCTCGCGCAATGCGGCCTGCAGCCCCTCCGAGTGCTCGGAGGAGACCGACACCTCGATCACTCCGGCGAAGGTCCCGGCGAGCTCTGCGAGCGAGCTGTTCTCCCAGTTGCCGCCGTGGGCATCGACGACATCGGCGACGGCGGCGACGAGACCGGGGCGATCAGCACCCGCGACAGTGAGGATGAGAGTAGTCATGCGGCCAGCGTAGGGCGCGTTCGGAGGTCGGCGCGACCCGGGGTTCTTTTGAATCATTCAAAACAAGGTACGCTGGGTGAACAACGTGGTGCCGGGGTTGCAGCCCCGGCACCACTGTCCGTGAAGCACCACCACCCCTGACTGAGGAGGCTCACATGAGTCACGAACACGCCAAAGATAGCCGATCACTGCCGATGGATCGCTCGATGGGGCGCGAGGGGCGCGAGCGCATCGTTCGCGAAGCGCTCGAGCGCATCGACGGAGCGCCGGCGCCGGCGGTCGACATGATGCAGGCGGCGATGGGATCCGAAGCGCAGATCCGCCTCGTCCACGACGTCGTCCGGGCCTATCTCGATGAGCACGACCTCGCTGATACGAAGGCATGGGCTGCGGCCTTGCAGGAACGGCCGACGACGCATGACGCGTCCGTGAGCGTGATCTGAATGACGATCGCTTCGATGGTTCAGCTCCCGGTCGCAGCACTCGGCACGGATCCCGCGGTGCAGCACATCACCGAGTCGGATCTGCTCTCGACGCCGCCCCGCATCACCGACCCGTCGCGGGTCATGGGGCGCCTGGAATCAGGTGGACTCGGGCGCCCGAGCTTCGTCGTCGTCGAGTGCGCAGAAGGTCGGATACCGGCCGCGCTGGTGCTCGAATACGGAGACGCGGATGCTGAGCGGACGAGGTCGGCACGCGTGTGGAGCCGTGCGGGCGGGAGGGGGATCGCCCCGCTCTATCGCCTCAGCGGCGACAGCTCTTCGGGCGGTTACGTCACCGCGTGACGGCGGTGCTTCGGGGCGGTGACCTCGGGCGGCGTCGGAGACATCCGCGCGGTCAGTCGACCCAGACGCCCGTCTCGAGGAGGTGGTCGAGGCGGGCGCGGTGCGGGGCGAGGTCCCAGCCCTGCTCCGCGACCCACTCGTCGTTGAAGTACGTGCCGGCGTAGCGGATGCCGCTGTCGCAGATGAGCGTGACGATGCTGCCGCTCTCGCCCGCCGCGCGCATGCGCGCGATGAGCTGGAAGGCGCCGTAGAGGTTGGTGCCGGTCGAGCCGCCGGCGAGGTGCAGGGTGCGTTCGCGCAGCATCCGGATCGCGGCGATCGAGCCCGCGTCCGGTACGCGGATCATCTCGTCGATCACCGTCGGCACGAACGAGGCCTCGACACGCGGTCGGCCGATGCCCTCGATGCGGCTCGGTCGACCGGCGGGCGGGTCGACGGTGCCGGCCCATCCGTCGTAGAAGGCCGAGCCCTCGGGGTCGACGACCGCGATCTGGGTCGCGTGGCGGCGGTACTTCACGTACCGGCCGAAGGTGGCGCTCGTGCCGCCTGTGCCCGCGCCGACCACGATCCAGCGGGGGATCGGATGCCGCTCCTGCGACAGCTGGCTGAACACGCTCTCGGCGATGTTGTTGTTGCCCCGCCAGTCGGTCGCGCGCTCGGCGTAGGTGAACTGGTCGAGGTAGTGCCCGTGGCACTCGGAGGCCAGGCGCTGCGCCTCGGGCGACATGTCCTCCGCGCGATCGACGAAGTGGCAGCGTCCGCCGTAGAACTCGATGAGGTCGATCTTCTCCTGGCTCGTCGAGCGCGGCACGACCGTCACGAACGGCAGGCCCAGCATCCGCGCGAAATACGCCTCGGAGACGGCGGTCGACCCGCTCGACGACTCGACGAGCGTGGAGTGCTCGGTGATGTGGCCGTTGACCAGCCCGTACAGGATCAGCGAGCGCGCCAGACGGTGCTTCAGCGAGCCGGTGGGATGCACCGACTCGTCTTTCAGGTACAGATCGATGCCCCATTCGGGCGGCAACGGGAAGAGGTGCAGGTGCGTGTCTGCGCTGCGGTTCGCGTCGGCTTCCAGCAGGGCGATCGCGGTGCTGGTCCAGTCGCTCATCCTTCGAGCGTAACGCTCCTCTACTTGGCGGTGTAGCCGCCCTCGCCCGTCGTTCCGTCGTAGGTGAACACCTTGTCTTCGAGGGTGATCTTGATGTCGTCGCCGAGGGGCTCCTCGGCGAGCAGACGCTCTTCGAGCATCGTCATCCGCTCCTGGTACTCCTGCGCCTGGGCCTCATCGACGCCCCAGAGCGTCGCGGACTTCATGTCGACGAGGAAGTACAGGAACGCCGAGACCGCAGTGCGGTTGAATTCGCTGTCGGGGATCTTCTCCCACAGTGCTCCGCTGTCTCGGAGCTGCTTGTACTCGTCGATCTTCGCCTGGAGGACGTCGGCGATCCCGGATGCGTCGGCATCACCGGAGTCGCCGGAGTCGTCGGTCGGCGGGTCGTCGGTGCTCGGCTCCTCGGACGGAGCGGTCGGCGTGTCGGCCGTGACGGTGGGAATCGGCGCGGAGACGGGCTCGCTGCTCGAGCCCAGCAGCAGGCTCACCGCCACCCCGATGCCGACGACGACGATCAGCACGAACGCCGCGACGGCGGCGATCACGATGCCGACGGTCCGTCCCGAGCGCGAGGGCGCGGTCGGAGGCGCGGCGGGGTACGGATACTCGGCGCCGTAGGGCGTCGGGGCCTGCTGCCCGGCCGGGTACTGGCCCGGGTACTGGCCCGGGTACTGGCGCGGCTGCCCGGCGGGATACTGCGTCGGGTACTGCCCCGGCTGCTGCGCGGCGGCGTACGGCGGTGCCGGCGGTGCGGGCGGTGCCGGCGGCCCTGCCGGAGCGCCGGGCTGCAGGCCTGCGGCGTAGGGCGGCAGTGGAGGTGCGGGCGGACCGAAGAGCGCACCGGATCCCGGCGGCTGCGTCGCGGGAGGTGTCGGGGCTCCGCTCAGCGGTGGAGCGAGGGGAACGGACGACGCGAGGTCACCACGGTCGGCTGCGGGTGGCGGCGGGATGACCGCATCCGGATCGGAATCCTTCGAGTGCGCGTCGTCGACCATCGTGCTGCCCCCCTGCTCGCATCGCCCGGTGCGATGCGTCCTCCGCTGCCAGGCTAGCGGCCCCAGCCGACAGTGCTCAGCGGACAGGGCTCAGCGGACGGTGCCGGCGCGCGACGTGCCGCCGTCGCCGTCGACGTGCAGCAGCGACGCCTGCGACTGCTCCTGCTGCAGCTGGAACTCGAAGCGCGAGCGGTCGCCGCGATGATGCGCGACGAAGTACTCGATCGGGATGCCGTCGGCCGCCCGGCTCACGCTGCGCAACCGCAGCAGGGCAGAGCCGGCGCTGACGCCGAGGTGCTGCGCCTGCTCGTGCGTCGCGACGGTCGCCTCGGCCGAGCGCACGCCGCTGGTCGCGACGATGCCGTGGTCGGCGAGCACCCGGTAGAGCGACGCCTCGGACAGGTCGACGTCGAGCGTGACGGTGCCGACGGCATCCGGCATCCAGGTCGTGGAGAGCGACCAGGGCTCGCCGTCGACGTGACGCAGGCGTTCGAGCACGACCACGGGGGCGCCGGCCTCGACCTCGAGGGCCGATGCGATCTCGTCGTCGGCGACGGTCAGCTCATGACGGAGCACGTCGCTGTGCACGTGCCCGCCGCGGCGTTCGACATCGTCGTAGAGGCCGATCAGGGTGTGCACGAGGCTCTCGCTCGTGCGGGGACGCGAGACGAACGTTCCCTTGCCTTTCACCCGCTCGACGAGTCCCTCGTGCTCGAGCTGGGCCAGTGCCTGACGCACCACGGTGCGCGAGATGCCGTAGCGCTCGCACAGGCGATGCTCGCCGGGCAGCGGGTCGCCCGGCTGCAGGCCGTCGCGGGTGATGCCGTCGACGATCAGCTGGCGCAGCTGGTCGTACATGGGCGCCGCGGAATGACGGTCGATCGTGTCGTTCATGTCAGTACGCCACTCCCGCGTGCAGGATCACGTTGGCGTAGGGGGTGAACTCTCCCGAGCGCACGAACGCCCGCGCCGAATGCGTGAGCTTCTTGAACTCGACGTGGGGGATCAGCTCGATCTCGAAGTCCTGATCGGCGAAGCGCTCGCGCAGCGCGGCCAGCACCTCGGGACTCTTCTCGGCGACCTCCTCCGACACTGTCGCACCCTCGACGACGAGCTCGGCGAGCACGGTGTCGAGCACGTCGAAGAACGCGGGAGCACCGGGGCGGTAGGCGAGGTCGATGCGCTCGGACCCCGGCGGAATCGGCAGCCCCGCGTCGGTGACCACCAGCAGATCGGTGTGCCCGGTCTCGCTGATCACCCGGGAGAGGGCCGGATTGATGGTCGTCGCTGTCTTGCGCATGGTGCTCCTCGGTGATGTCAGTGGGCTTCTCGGGCGGCCAGGAAGGCCTCGACCTCGGCGCGAAGCGGCAGGCTCGGCGATGCGCCCTGCTTCGTCACGGCGAGGGCTCCGGCCGCGGTCGCCACGCGCACGGCATCGGTCAACGACCGTCCGTTCGCGAGCGCCGCGCCGAGGTAGCCGGCGTAGGCGTCGCCGGCGGCGGTCGTGTCGACGGCCTCGACGGGGAACGGAGGGACGACGGATGCTCCGTCTGCCGTCACGACGCACGACCCCTGACCGGCGAGCGTGATCACGGCCGCGCCGACCCCGCGGTCGAGGAACCAGCGTCCGGCGAGCGCGGCGGACGCGGCATCCGTCACTTCGATGCCGCTCAGCACCGAGGCCTCGGTCTCGTTCGGGGTGACGATGTCGATGCTCGACCAGACCTCGTCGGCGAGCGGTGCCGCGGGGGCGGGGTCGAGGATGACGGTCATGCCGTGCTCACGGCCCCGGGCTGTGATGTGCGCCGTGAGAGCGGAGGGGGTCTCCAGCTGGGTGAGCAGCACCGACGTGGTCGGCGCGAGGGCGGCCAGCGCCGCGTCGATCTGCTCGGTGCTGAGCGCGGCGTTCGCGAGGGGAACCATGACGATGTCGTTCTGGGCCGAGGCGTCGACCCGGATGTGCGCGATGCCGGTCGGCCCGGGCACCGTGCGCAGGTGGGTGAGATCGACACCGGCCTCGCTCAGCCCGTCGACGACGAGGTCGTGGAAGAGGTCGTCTCCGACGCATCCGACGAAGCTCGTGCGTGCTCCGGACCGCCCGGCGGCGACGGCCTGGTTCGCGCCCTTGCCGCCGAGCATGAGGGTGAACTCGTCTCCGAGGATGGTCTCGCCGCGGGCGGGGAGCCGGGTCGAGAAGGTCGTCACGTCTGCGGTCACGCTGCCGACGATGACGACGCCGGTGCGATCGGGCGAGGTGGCGGCTGTCATGGCACTCCTGATCGTCGTCGATGCGGGGTGCTTTGACATCCTCCGCGGCTGTCATTACATTAGCCGAATCCGAACCTGTAACGACAGGTTGTGCACAAGGAGACCCGATGACCGCGCTGGCCCCCCGTCTCTACGTCGACAGTGCGGACGTCGACCGCGTCTCGTCCCTCCTGACCGCGGGAGTCGTGCACGGAGTCACGACGAACCCCACGATCCTCGAGCGGGGCGGCCGCACCGCCGCCGAGATCCCCGACCTGTACGCCCGCTGGTCAGACGAGGGTGCCCGCGAGATCTTCTTCCAGACGTGGGGCGGCGACACCGCATCCTTCCTCCGCAACGCCGAGGGCATCCGCGCGCTCGGCGACCGCGTGGCCGTGAAGGTTCCGGCGACACGTGACGGCTTCGCCGCGGCATCCGCGCTGGTGGCCGACGGCGCGACCGTGCTCGTCACCGCCGTGTACTCGGTCGCGCAGGCGCTCGCGTGCGCCTTGATCGGTGCGCAGTACATCGCCCCCTACCTCGGACGGATGCGGGATGCCGGCATCGACGGCGATGCCGTGATCGCGCGGATGCAGGAGGTCTGCGCAGGGAGCGGGTCGAACGTGCTCGCCGCGAGCCTGCGATCGCCCGACGACATCACGGGCCTGCGGCTCGCCGGAGTGCCGTACTTCACGGCCGCGCCCGACGTGATCGAGCAGATGCTTTTCCACGAGGTCAGCGACAGCTCGGCCGCGGAGTTCGACGCGGCGATGGTGCGGCTCGGGGCCTGAGGCGGGGATTCGGCCGGACTCAGGCGGTTGCCGCCTGACGCAGCCACCGCTCGACCCCGGCGATGTGCGCCGTCGCGAGCGACGTCGCGAGACCTGAATCGCGGCGGGCGATGGCGTCGGCGATGGCCCGATGCTCCGAGAGCGTGCGCTCGACCGCGCCGCCCTCGGTGAGCCCGCGCCACACCCTCGCGCGCACGGTCTGGCTGCTCAGATGCTCGATCAGGCTCGCGAGGTAGGCGTTGCCCGCCATGCCCACGATCTCGCGGTGGAAGCGGATGTCGTGCTCGACGAGCTCCTCGACGGTGACGGTCGCGTCGATCGACTCGACCTCGCGCTCGAGCTCGGCGATCGCGTCGTCGGTGCCCAGCGTCGCGGCGAGGCCGGTGGCCTGAGACTCGAGCATCCGTCGCACCGCGAAGATCTCGAGCATCGAGTCGTCGTCGTGCATGTCGACGACGAACGAGATCGCCTCGAGCAGCAGGTGCGGTTCGAGGCTCGTGACGTAGGTGCCGTCGCCTCGGCGCACGTCGAGCACGCGGATGACCTCGAGCGCCTTGACGGCCTCGCGCATCGAGTTGCGCGACAGGCCGAGGCGCTCGGACAGTTCCTTCTCGGGAGGCAGTCGATCGCCGGGAGCCAGCTCGCCCGACACGATCATCGCCTTGATCTTCTCGATCGCCTCGTCAGTCACTGCCATGGCGTCATCCTAGCCATTCATCGGATGTCTGCGGCAGGATGATGGTATGCGCGTACTCGATTCGCACCTGCACCTCTGGGATCCCGAGCTTCTGCACTACGCCTGGCTCGAGGGTCCTCTCGCCTGGCTGTTCGGTACGACCGAGATCGAGAACTCTCGCATCGTGCGTGCGACGACCGAGAAGGCCGTGTTCGTGCAGGCCGAGACGGTCGAGGACGACTTCCTCGACGAGGTGCGCTGGGTCGCTTCTCTCGCCGACCGTGTCGGTGTCGTCGGCATCGTGGCCGGCGCGAGGCTCGACCGCGACACCGACACCACCGCGCACCTCGAGGGTCTCGCCGCCGAGCCCCTCGTCGTCGGCGTGCGGCACAACCTGCAGGGAGAGCCGGACGGACTCGCGGTCTCGGCCGCCTTCGTGACCGGTGCGCGCGAGGTCGCGGCCCGGGACTGGACCTTCGACGCCTGTGTGCGAGCGGAACAGTTGCCCGAGATCGCTCGACTCGCGGGGGCGGTGCCCGAGCTGCGAATCGTGCTCGACCACCTCGGCAAACCCGAGGTCGGCACAGCGGATGCTCCGGTCGCGCCGTCGATGGAGTGGGTGCGCGATCTCGACGATCTTGCCCGGCATCCTCAGGTCTTCTGCAAGCTGTCGGGGCTGCCGGGCGAAGCAGGCGGCGACTGGTCGGCCGAGCAGCTCGAGCCGTTCCTCGACGCTGCGGCCGACGCCTTCGGGGTCGAACGGCTGATGTGGGGGAGCGACTGGCCGGTATCGGTCATCGGCCCCGCGGAAGAGGGGTACGAGTACGCTCCGGAGGACGGATCGCCGACGTATCAGCCGACCGCGCGCAGCCGGTGGGCGGATGCCGTCATCGCCTGGGCGGAGCGCCGCGGGCACGACCTCGACGCGATCCTGTGGCGCAATGCCGAGGAGTTCTATCGGATCGGAGAACGGCCGCCGCACACGGATGCTCGCGAGGAGCGGCCGCGGCGCGGCGTCCTGGGGTGGCTGCGCGGCGAGCGCTCGTAGCGATTCGCTGCCGAGAGCGCGCCGCGCGGCCGGTCGGAGGAGCGTCGGGCTCAGCCGCCGACAGGGCGGAGGCGCAGCTGCGCCATGCCGCCGTCGACCTCGATGAACGTGCCGGTTGTCGACCCCGCGGCGGGGCTGACCAGGTAGGCGACGGCCGCGGCGACCTCGTCGGGCGAGACCAGGCGACCGTGCGGCTGACGCGCCTCGAGGGCGGCGCGCTCGGCGGCGGGGTCGTCGGCCGAGTCGAGCAGGCGCCCGACCCAGGGGGTGTCGGCGGTGCCGGGGTTCACGGCATTGACGCGGATGCCCTCGCGCAGATGGTCGGCCGCCATGGCACGAGTGAGCGCCGAGACTGCACCCTTCGATGCGCTGTAGAGGGCGCGCTGCGGCAGGCCGGTCGTCGATGCGATGGATGCCGTGTTGCAGACCGCCGCGCTCGGCGACTTCTTCAGCCACGGCAGCGCCGCGGAGGTGACGCGGGCGATGCCGGTGACGTTGATCGAGAGCACGCGGGCCCACTCGTCGTCGTCGTTCGCGCTGATGTCGCCCTGCGCGCCGACGCCGGCGTTGTTCACGACGATGTCGATGCGGCCGAACTTCTCGGCGACGGCGGTCACCGCGGCATCCACCGATGCGCGGTCGGAGACATCGGCCGTGAACGCGGCGAACGCCGCATCCGCTCCTGAGGTGTCGCGGTCGAGCACCGCGATCTGCGCGCCGTCGGCGTGCAGCCGGGCCGCGATGGCCGCCCCGATTCCGGATGCTCCGCCGGTGACGATCGCGACGAGTCCGTCGAGTGCGCCGCTCACTTCTGTGCCTCCCATGCCACGAACTCCTGGCGCTGATGCCCGAGTCCTTCGATCTCGATCTCGACCACATCGCCCGCGGTCAGGTACGGGAACTTGCCGCCGAACGCGACGCCCTGCGGGGTGCCGGTGAGGATCAGATCGCCCGGCTCGAGCGTGACGTACTGCGACAGGTGGTGCACGATCACGCGCACGTCGAAGATCATGTCGTCGGTGTTCGAGTCCTGGCGGGGCTCGCCGTTGACCCAGCTGCGCAGCCGCAGGTCGTCGACGTCGACCTCGTCGGGGGTGACCAGCCACGGGCCGGTCGGGTTGAAGCCGGGAGCGATCTTGCCCTTCGACCACTGTCCGCCCGAGACCTCCATCTGGAAGGCGCGCTCCGAGACGTCGTTCGCGACCACGTAGCCGGCGATGTGCGCGTCGGCGTCGTCGGGCGAATCGAGGTAGGCGGCACGGGCGCCGATCACGATGCCGAGCTCGACCTCCCAGTCGGTCTTCTCGCTGCCGCGGGGGATCGTCACCGCGTCGTTCGGACCGACGACGGTGTTCGGCGTCTTCAGGAACATGATCGGCACGGTCGGCGGTTCGGCGCCGGACTCGCGGGCGTGGGCCGCGTAGTTCTGGCCGATGCAGATGACGGCGCTCGGGCGGGCGATCGGCGCTCCGATGCGCATCGCGGCGGCATCCTCGAGCACCGGGAGCTCGCCGGCGGCGCGGGCGGCTTCGACGCGGGCCCGGAAATCGCCGGCGAGGAAATCGCCGTTCACATCGGATGTCACTGCCCGAAGATCGAGGTGGCTGTCGCCCTCGACGAGGACGGGGATCTCGGCGCCGGGGGTGCCTAGACGTGCGAACTTCATGTCTCTCCTGATCAGTGAGGATTCCGTGTCGTCGGGGCGCGTCTTCGCGGCCCGTCTCGTTGACAGTATAGACATCGGATGTTTACACTCCAAGAGATCTGCACGGAAATCCACCCCGTGCCCGAGAGGAACCCCGTGAGCCGCATCGTCGCCCTCGACACGACCGACATCCGCTTTCCCACGTCGCTGAGCCTCGACGGGTCGGATGCCATGAACCCCGACCCCGACTACTCGGCCGCGTACGTCATCGTGCGTACCGACGCCGAGGACGGCATCGACGGGCACGCCTTCGTCTTCACGATCGGTCGTGGCAACGACGTGCAGGTGGCTGCGATCGACGCGCTCGCCGGGCACCTGGTCGGCCGCGAGATCGAACCGCTGCTCGACGACATGGGCACGACCTTCCGCGACATCATCGGCGACTCGCAGCTGCGCTGGCTCGGCCCGGAGAAGGGCGTGATGCACATGGCCATCGGCGCGGTCATCAACGCGCTGTGGGACATCAAGGCCAAGCGGGCCGGTCTGCCGCTCTGGCAGCTGCTCGCTCGGATGACGCCGGAGGAGCTCGTCGACCTGGTCGACTTCCGCTACCTGACCAACGCTCTGACGCCCGAGGACGCCCTCGAGATCCTTCGTGCGGCCGAGCCCGGTCGACTCGAGCGCGAGCGCGAGCTGCTCGCCACGGGTTATCCCGGATACACGACGAGCCCCGGCTGGCTGGGATACTCCGACGAGAAGCTCGAACGACTCGCTCGCGAGGCGATGGCCGACGGCTTCACCCAGATCAAACTCAAGGTCGGCGCCGACCTCGACGACGACATCCGTCGGTTCCGCAAGGCGCGCGAGGTCTGCGGACCCGACTTCCCCATCGCGATCGACGCGAACCAGCGCTGGGAGGTGTCGGAGGCGATCGAGTGGGTGAACGCGCTCGCCGAGTTCCACCCCGCCTGGATCGAAGAGCCCACGAGCCCCGACGACGTGCTCGGTCACGCCGAGATCGCCAGGGGAGTGGCGCCCATCCGCGTCGCCACCGGCGAGCACGCCCAGAACCGCGTGATCTTCAAGCAGCTGCTTCAGGCTGAGGCCATCTCGGTCATGCAGATCGACGCCGTGCGCGTCGCGGGTGTCAACGAGAACATCGCCAACCTGCTGCTGGCCGCGAAGTTCGGCGTGGCGGTGTGCCCGCATGCCGGTGGTGTCGGTCTGTGCGAGGCCGTGCAGCACCTGTCGATGTTCGACTTCGTCGCCGTCACCGGCACGCGCGAGGGCCGGATGATCGAGTTCGTCGACCACCTGCACGAGCACTTCGTGATTCCGACCGACATCCAGGGCGGCTCGTACATGGCGCCCACCGCACCCGGCTCGGGCATGGAGATGAAGGCAGAGAGTGTCGCCGCCTACACATGGACGGGTCAGCATGTCGGTGCCTGAACCTCTGACGGTTCCGACGCTCGGGTACGGGGCCGCGAACGTCGGCAACCTCTTCCGCCCGCTCACAGACGACGAGTCGTGGGCCGTGCTGGAGGCTGCGTGGGACAGCGGCATCCGCTACTTCGACACGGCTCCGCACTACGGGCTCGGGCTCTCGGAGCGCCGCCTCGGAGCGTTCCTTCAGACCAAGCCGCGCGACGAGTTCGTGCTGTCGACCAAGGTCGGGCGGCTGCTGCGGCCGAACCCCGAGCATGACGGCGGCCTCGACACCGCGAACGACTTCCACGTGCCCGACGACCTGCAGCGTGTGTGGGACTTCTCGGCCGACGGCATCCGCACGAGCCTCGACGAGTCGCGCGAGCGCCTGGGCATCGAGCGCATCGATCTGCTCTACCTGCACGACCCCGAACGGCACGACCTCGATCTCGCGCTCGCCGAAGCCCTGCCGGCTCTGGAGCAGCTGCGATCCGATGGCCAGGTCGCCGCGGTCGGGATCGGGTCGATGGTGTCGGACGCGCTCGCCGCCTCGGTGCGATCCGCGGACCTCGATCTGATCATGGTCGCGGGGCGCTACACGCTGCTCGAACAGCCGGCCGCGGCCGACGTGCTGCCGGCGTGCCGGGAGACCGGCACGGGCATCGTCGCGGCATCCGTCTTCAACTCGGGGCTGCTCGCGTCGAATGCGCCGCGTCGTGACGGTCGGTACGAGTACGGGCAGTTGCCGGACGAGCTGTGGGAGCGGCTGCTGCGCATCGCACGGGTGTGCGCCGAGCACGACGTGCCGCTGCCCGCGGCCGCGATCCAGTTCCCGCTGCAGTCCGACGTCGTGCGCTCGGTCGTCGTCGGGGGCAGCCGACCGACGCAGCTGACCCAGAACGCCGAATACGCGGCTCTCGAGATCCCCGGTGCGCTGTGGGATGAGCTCGCGGCGGAGGGGCTGATCCCCGCCTGAGTCGGGCGACCGGACTCAGCGGCCGACGGTCGACTCGCGCACGACGAGCTCGGCGGCGAACGGCGTCGGCGCGGGAAGGTCGGCGCTCGGATCGGTGAGCTGGCGGATCAGTGCCGCACCCGCCGCGCGGCCGATCTCGTACCCGGGCTGCCGCACGCTCGTGAGCGGCACGACGGTCTGGTGAGCCTGCGCGACGTCGTCGAAGCCGACGAGCGCGATCTCCTCCGGCACGCGGATCCCTTCGCGCAGCAGTCGGGTGAGCACCCCGATCGCCACCATGTCGTTCGCGGCGAAGATCGCATCGGGGCGGTCAGCGGACGCCAGCGCGATGATCCGCTCGGCGATGTCGAGGCCGTCCTCCGTCGTCAGGTGCGGCACGTCGAACACGTCGACCGCGGCATCCGATCCCGCCGCCGCGTCACGCAGACCCTGCAGCCGGTCGTTCGACTGGCTGACGCTCGGCGCCCCCAGGAACAGGATGCGGCGACGACCGATCGACAGCAGATGCTCGCCGGCGAGGCGCCCGCCGCCGCGATCGTCGAAGCGCACCGACCCGACGGTCGACGAGTCGGGGATGGGACCGACGACGACGGAGCGGATGCCGCGCTCCGCGAGCTGCTCGAGTCGGGGCACGACGTCGTCGAGGGGGTAGATCACGATGCCCTGCACCCGGTGCGCCTCGAACATGTCGATGTTGCGGCGTTCGAGGGCGGCATCGCGGGCGCTGTTGCTGAAGAAGAGCGACCATCCGCCCTCGCGGGCAACGTCTTCCACGCCGCGGGAGAGCTCGTGGAAGTACGGCAGCCAGGCGTCGAGCAGGATCAGCGCGAGCGCCTTGCTCGATCCGGCCCGCAGTTGCCGCGCCGACTCGTTCGGCACGTAGCCGAGCTTCTCGATCGCGTCTCTGACCTTCGCGGAGCTGGCCTCGCCGAGCACGTGCGGGTGGTTCAGGTAGTTCGAGACGGTCGAGGACGACACCCCGGCGAGGGCTGCGACATCTTTGACGCTGGCGGGCATGGAGCTCCTTGTCGGCTTCGCCGGTGCGCTCTTGCGCGGGGGCTTCTGCGCACCGGCGCGGCACCGACGTGTCCACAGTAGCCGAGCGGTTGGCACGTTCCAAGAAAGTTCTTGACACGGCATCCACGCCCCGCGTACCGTGACCTGAACGCGGAGTTGGAACGTGCCAACCCGCAGAGGCGATGGTGCCCCACACCCGTCTCCGAGAGGTCTCATGAACATCGGATGCCACGGGCTCGTCTGGACCGGACGCTTCGATGCCGACGGCATCCGCCTGTCGGTCGAGAAGACGAAGGCGGCGGGATTCGACCTGATCGAGTTCCCCCTGATGGATCCCTTCTCGTTCGACGTCGCCGCGGCGAAGGATGCCCTCGAAGAGCACGACCTCGCGGTCAGCGCCTCGCTCGGCCTGTCGGGCGCGACCGACGTCACGAGCTCGGACCCGGCGGTCGTCGCCGCCGGCGAAGCGCTGCTGCTCAAGGCGGTCGATGTGCTCGCCGATCTCGGCGGACAGCACTTCTGCGGCGTGATCTACAGCGCGATGCAGAAGTACATGGATCCGGTGACGCCCGAAGGGCTCGAGAGCAGTCGTCGCACGATCGCTCGCGTCGCCGACCACGCCGCCGAACGCGGAGTGTCGGTCTCGCTCGAGGTCGTCAACCGCTACGAGACGAACGTGCTGAACACGGCGCGGCAGGCGCTCGCCTACCTCGCACAGGTCGATCGGCCGAACGTCGGCATCCACCTCGACACGTACCACATGAACATCGAGGAGTCGGATATGTTCGCGCCGGTCCTCGACGCCGCACCGGCCCTCCGATACGTGCACATCGGCGAGAGTCACCGCGGGTATCTCGGCACGGGAACCGTCGACTTCGACAACTTCTTCAAGGCGCTGGGTCGCATCGGCTACGACGGTCCGATCGTGTTCGAGTCGTTCTCGTCGGCAGTGGTGGCCCCCGACCTCAGTCGGATGCTCGGCATCTGGCGCAACCTCTGGACCGACAACGCCGAGCTCGGAGCGCACGCGAACGCGTACATCCGCGACAAGCTCGTCGCCGTCGACTCCATCCGGCTGCACTGACACGACGACGACCGGCGACGACCGACCGGCGGGCAACCTGTGGCCAACTTGTTATTACAGGTCTTCCCTTCCCGGAGAGTCTTAGTTACATTTAGATACAACTTGCGCAGGGCGGGGCGCAGGTTGCAGAATTGATCCGATGTTTCCGGACCCGACCGGACTCAGCGGATAACGACCTTCAAGGAAGCAGGTGAGCACATGAGTGACCCCATTCTCAGAGTCGAGGGGATCAGCAAGGGATTCCCCGGTGTGCAGGCTCTCAAGGACGTGCACCTCGAGGTGCGGGCCGGTGAGGTGCTCGTGCTCGTGGGCGAGAACGGCGCGGGCAAGTCCACTCTGATGAAGATCCTGTCCGGGATCTACACCAAGGACGAGGGAACGATCACGTTCGAGGGCGCGGAGGTCGAACTCACCAGCCCGCTGCAGGCGCAGCAGCTCGGAATCACGATCATCCACCAGGAGCTCAACCTGATGCCCGACCTCACCGTCGCGCAGAACATCTTCGTGGGGCGTGAGCCCACGACCGGCCCGTTCCTCTCGGAGGGCAAGCTGAACAAGCAGACCGCCGAGCTGCTGCAGCGCCTCGGCATCCGGTTGAATCCGCGCCAGCTCGTCGGCGAGCTCACCGTGGCCGAGCAGCAGATGGTCGAGATCGCGAAGGCGCTGTCGTTCAACGCCAAGGTGCTCATCATGGACGAGCCGACGTCGGCGCTCACCGACTCCGAGACCGAGACCCTGTTCGTGCTCATCGAGCAGCTGCGGGCATCCGGCACCGGCATCGTCTACATCTCGCACCGCATGGACGAGCTGCGACGCCTCGCCGACCGGGTCACGGTGCTCCGAGACGGCACATACATCGGATCACTGGACAAGTCGGAGGTCAGCGTCCCGAAGATCATCGAGATGATGGTCGGACGAGTGATCGACGAGGGCACCCGCCCCGAAGCCCGCGATCACATCAACGACCCGATCGTGCTCGACGTGCAGGGGCTCTCGACCAAGACCCTCCTGAAAGACGTGTCGTTCCAGCTGCACCGGGGCGAGATCCTCGGCTTCGCCGGACTCATGGGCGCGGGGCGCACCGAGACCGCTCGAGCGGTCATCGGGGCGGATCATCGCGACGGAGGCTCGATCGCGATCAGCGGACAGCAGGTGCGCATCGGACAGCCGGCGGATGCCGTGAAGCACGGCCTCGGCTACCTCTCGGAGGACCGCAAGCTGCTGGGTCTCATGCTCGAGCAGGACGTCACGTTCAACACCGTGCTCGCGTCGCTCGGCTCGTACGCCAACGGCATCGGCTGGATGGGCGACAACAAGGCGAAGAACCGCACCAAGGAGTACGTGCAGCAGCTGAGGGTGAAGACGCCCTCCGTGAACCAGATCGTGAAGCTCCTCTCCGGAGGGAACCAGCAGAAGGTCGTCATCGCCCGGTGGCTGATGCGCGACTGCGACATCCTCATCTTCGACGAACCGACCCGAGGCATCGACGTCGGCGCGAAAGAGGAGATCTACCGCCTGATGCAGCAGCTCGCTGATCAGGGCAAATCCATCATCGTCATCTCATCGGAGCTCCCGGAGATCCTCCGCGTCGCGAACCGCATCGCGGTCTTCGCGAACGGTCGCATCACCGGGACGCTCCGCAACGAAGAAGCCAGCCAGGAGAAGATCATGCAACTCGCAGCCCACGGGGAGGAAGACTGATGAGCACCCCGCAGCAGCAGGGATCGTCGACGACGACGATCATCCAGACAGCGGTCGATGAGAACACCGACAAGCGCGACATCGGCGGGTTCCTCCGGCGCCAGCTCCAGCAGTCGCTCGCCTTCGGCACGCTGATCGTGCTCGTGGTCTTCTTCTCGATCGCCAGCCCCGCCTTCTTCACCTTCAGCAACATCGCCACGGTGCTGCTGTCGACCGCGGTCATCGGCATCCTGGCCCTCGGCACGACCTTCGTCATCATCACCGGCGGCATCGACCTGTCGATCGGCACCGGCATGGCGCTCTGCGCCGTGATGACGGGTGTGTTCGTGACGAACATGGGACTCCCGGTCTGGGTCGGCGTGATCGGCGGTGTGCTCACGGGCGTCCTGATGGGGCTCGTGAACGGCATCAACATCACGTTCCTCCGACTGCCCCCGTTCATCGCGACCCTCGCGATGATGATGATCGCCGGAGGCCTCGCCCTCGTCATCTCGAACGTCTCGCCGATCTACTTCTCGACGTCGGCCCCCGACTTCAAGAAGATCGCGCTCGGCGTGATCATCCCCGGCATCCCGAACGCCGTGCTGATCACCGCCGTGGCCGCGATCATCGCCTGGCTGGTGCTGTCGAAGACGCTTCTCGGCCGCTACACCTTCGCGATCGGCTCGAACGAGGAGGCCACGCGCCTCTCGGGTGTGAACACCCGGCGCTGGACGATCCTCATCTACATGTTCGCCGGCGCCTTCACCGGCATCGCGGGCATCGTCATCGCCGCCCGACTCGACTCGGCTCAGCCGCAGATCGGCACCGGCTACGAGCTGCAGGCGATCGCCGCAGTCATCATCGGCGGAACCTCGCTGCTCGGCGGACGAGGCTCGATCCTCGGCACCGTGATCGGTGCGCTGATCATGAGCGTGCTCGTCAACGGCCTGCGCATCATGTCGATCCAGTCCGAATGGCAGAACATCGTCGTCGGCATCGTCGTGCTGCTGGCCGTGTTCCTCGACTCGCTGCGCAACCGCCAGCGCACCTGATCCCACAGATCTACACCCCCCACCACCACACAGAGAACAATGGAGTTTCCATGAAATTCGGCAAGAAGACCGCATTCGCGGCACTCGTGGCCGCATCCGCCCTCGTCTTCGCGGGCTGCGCAGGCGGCGGTGACGTCATCGAAGAAGGCAGCGGCGACGGAGGCAGTGGCGACGGCGAGATGTACATCGCGCTCGTCTCGAAGGGCTTCCAGCACCAGTTCTGGCAGGCCGTCAAGAAGGGCGCGGAGCAGAAGGCCGAGGAGCTCGGCGTGAAGATCACGTTCGAGGGCCCCGCGGCCGAGACCGAGATCGCCCAGCAGCTCGAGATGCTGACCACCGCGATCGACAAGAACCCGGATGCCATCGCCTACGCCGCCCTCGACCCCGAGGCGTGCGTCGCCCCGCTCGAGCAGGCCAAGGCCAAGGACATCCCCGTCGTCTACTTCGACGCCCCCTGCGACGGCGACGTGGGCCTGAGCCTCTCGGCGACCGACAGCAAGGTCGCCGGCGCGCTCGCGGCAGAGCACATGGCCGAGCTGATCGGCGGCAAGGGCGAGGTCGCCATCGTCGGTCACTCGAACATCAACTCGACCGGCGTCGAGCGTCGTGACGGCTTCGTCGAGAAGATGGAGGCGGACTTCCCCGACATCAAGATCGTCGACATCCAGTACGGTGACGGCGACCACCTGAAGTCGGCCGACATCGCGAAGACGCTGATCGCCGCCCACCCCGACCTCAAGGGCATCTACGGAACCAACGAGGGCTCGGCCATCGGCGTCGTGAACGCCGTGAACGAGCTCGGTCTCGAGAAGGGCAAGATCACGATCGTCGGCTTCGACTCGGGAGCCGCGCAGATCAACGCGATCAAGGACGGCACGATGGCCGGCGCCATCACGCAGGACCCGATCGGCATCGGCGAGCAGGTCGTCCAGGCGGCGTACGACGCCGCCAACGGCGACGACGTCGACGAGTTCTACGACACCGGTTCGTACTGGTACGACAGCACGAACATCGAGGACGAGAAGATCGCCGCGGTTCTCTACCAGTGACCCGCTGATCTGACGAGAAGCCCCTCGCCTTCGGGCGGGGGGCTTCTCGCGTGCCCGGTGGCGGCGTGCGGGAGCTGTGCACAGATGCATGCTCAGATCACGGATGCAGGCCGAGACGCGCGGAATCGGCATGCACCTGTCTTCTGGGCATGCAGGTGTGAAAGACGGCGCGGATGCCGGAGTGGTGAGCTGGCGGCGTGGGTCAGACGCGGCGGAGGAAGGTCAGGATCGACGACGGCTCGACGATCAGCTGCTGCAGTGCCTCGTTGAAGGGCACGCCGGCCGGAGCTGCGATGTGCGCCTGGAATGCCGCTTCGTCGCGATAGACCTCGTAGACGAAGAAGCGGTCGGGGTCATCGACGAGGCGCGTCGCATCGAACACGACGTTGCCCTCTTCGGCCCGTACGACCTCGGCGAAATCGCTCAGCAGTGCGGCCACCTCGTCGCCCTTCGCGGGGCGTGCGGTGAACACGGCGTGAAGGATGGTCGGCTCGGCCATGAGAACTCCTCGGGGTGGATGCGGGATGCGGGATGCGGCGTCAGGACGACAGGGTGAGCAGGCGTGCGGGGTTCGCGACGAGCATCCGCTCCACGGCGTCGTCGCCGACGGCGGAGCGCAGGCGCGGCAGGTAGCGCTCGCCGAGGTAGGCGAGGCCGGGCATGCCGCCATAGGAGATGTAGCGGGTGCGGCGGGCGACGTCGCCGCCGAGCAGCACGCGGTCCGCGGCGCCGAAGGCCACGACCTTCTCGGTGAGGGCGAGCAGCTCGGCATCCGATCGGGTGCGCGGTCGGGCGAAGCCGTCGTATCCCAAGTAGGCACCGCGTTCGGCGAGGGACGCATGCAGTCCGGCATCCGGGTCGCGGTCGGCATGTGCGAGCACCACCCGATCGGATGCGACGCCGGCCGCCTCGAGCAGATCGAGCACCTCGTGGGCCGCCGTGCAGAACTCCAGGTGCACCATCACCGGCGCCCCGGTCGCACGATGAGCCTCGGCGACCGCGAGCAGCGTCGTGTGCTCGAAGGGGGTGATGCTCCAGTAGCCGACTCCGGCCTTGAGCATGCCTGCCCGAACAGGGGCGCCATCGGGGGAGGCGGCGCGCGGAACGTCCGGTCCCTCGAACACGAGCGCATCGTCGACCGGCATCCCGCGCGTCACCTCGGCGATGAACAGTGCCGCGAGGCGGTCGCCGCTCCACGCCTGCAGCGGGTGATCGGCGCCGTAGTGGGCCTCGCGATGGCGGCCTGTGGTCGCGACGACGTGCATCCCGGTGCCCGCGCTGATGCGGGCGACCGCTTCGGGGTCGCGGCCGAGCCCGAATGGCGTGGCGTCGATCATGGCCTCGAAGCCGCTGGCCTTCAGCAGTGCGGCCTCTCGACCTGAAAGAGCTTCGTCGTCGAGTTCGTCACCCGGGAGCAGGGGTGAGATCTGGAAGAGGTGCTCGTGATAGTTCGTCGACCCGAGCTGTGTCGGATCGATGTCGCCGAGCACCGTCCGGACGACGGGCATCAGCGCGCCGATTCTGCGGCCTCGGCGAGGCGCTCGACGATCTCGGGGGTGAGGTCGATCTCGAACACGTCGGCGACGACCTGCGACCAGCCGTGGATGAAGTAGCGCCAGCCGTCGACCACATGCAGGCCCCGCGCGGCCTCCTGGGCGTGGGCCTGATGCAGGAACTCCAGCGAGCCGCGGTAGTTGAACTCCCACACCCACGCGCCCTCGGGGAACACCACATCGTCAGGCAACGGCGAGCCGGGGCGATCCTTGCCGAGTCCCGTCGCGTTCACGATCAGCGACCCCGTGGGTGCCGCTGCGACGATCGTCGCGGCATCCTGCACCGTGTCGGTGCGCACGTAGGTGATCAGCCCCTCGGGAGTGCCGTGCTGGCGGTGCACCTCGCGCAGGTGGTCGAGCTTCTCGTCGTCGCGGGCGGTCACGGTGATCTTCGCCGGAGCATCCGCTCGCTCCGCCAGTGCCCAGCTGAGTGCCGTGCCCGAGCCGCCGGCGCCGAGGATCACCACCTCGGCTCCCGTGCGGGCGAAGTGGTCGGCGGGCAGGAAGTCGTTCAGCGCGAGATCGACCGTGAGCGGATCCTTGGCGCGGCCGATCAGGCGGTCGCCGCGCTTCGAGATGCTCGAGATCTCGGAGCACGAGACCGCGAACGGGTCGAGCTCGTCGAAGAGGTCGGATGCTGCGGCGAAGACGTTCATCTTGTGCGTCGTGACGAGGGCACCCCGGTGGTGGGGGTCGTCGCGGATCTGCTCGACCATGGCCACGTACTGCTCAGGGGTGGCATCCATCGGCAGATCGTGCCCGATGAGGTTCGCGGTCGGAAGACCCAGTACGTCGGCCCACTTCGGGAACACCGTCATGATCGACGACGAGCCGGTGCTCACGCCGATGAAGCCCATGTAGCCGCCGGTCGCCGGAGTCGCGGCAGTCGAGGGGGTCTCGGTGAGGGTCATGGTCTGGTCCTTCAGGGTCGGGGAGAGACGGGGTGTGCGGGGGTCGTGCCCGCGAGAACGGACAGCACGTCGTCGAGCGACATCGCGCCCATGTTGTCGACGGCCTGCGTGGTCTGCGCGCCGAGGTGCGGGGTGACCGTCACGCGGTCGGCGAGATCGGGCGCCAGCAGCGGGCTCGCGCTCGCCGCGGTGTCGCCGGTCAGGGTGTCGGCGGCGTACCCGCCGAGGCGTCCGTCGCGCAGGGCCCGCGCCAGCGCGCGTTCGTCGACGAGGTCGGGGCGGGCGGTGTTCACCAGGATCATCCCCGGACGGATGCCGTCGAGCCGCGCCGCATCGACGAGCGTCTGGCCGCCGGGGGCGTGCAGGGTGATCAGGTCGGCGGTGCGGAACAGCTCGTCGAGGTCGACCGGCTCGGCTCCTCGCTCGGCGATGATGTCCCCCGGCAGAAACGGATCGGCGGCGATCACGCGCGAGCCGAAGCCGCCGAGTCGCCGGGCCACGCCCTGGCCGATTCGGCCGAAGCCCACGATGCCGACCGTCGCCGCCCCGAGCTCGCGCCCGCGGCGCATTGCCCAGTCGCCGGCGCGCACGCGGCGGTCGCCGTCGGGGATGAAGCGGAGGGCCGCGAGCATGAGTCCGACGGCGTGGTCGGCGACGGCATCCGCATTCGCGCCGGGGGTGTTGGTCACCGGGATGCCGCGTCGCAGCGCCGCATCGAGATCCACCGCCTCGGTGCCGACCCCGTAGCGGGCGACGATTCGGAGGTTCGGCGCGGCGGCGAGGTGCTCGTCGGTGACGGGGCCGGTTCCCGCGATCCACCCCTCGGCCGCGGCGAGCAGCGGTGCGAGCTCGGTGAGTCCGTGATGTGCGGGCCCGCGGACGATCTCGTGGCCGGCGGCGTGCGCCCGGCCCACGAGGTCGAGGTCGCCGTCCGAGAACGAGCGGCTGGTGGCGAGGATGACTCCCATCAGTCGCCCCGGGTGGCGGGGGCCTGGGCGAACCACGGCTCGAGCGCGGCGTAGGCGTCGACGAAGCGACTGTGACGCTGCGCGTGCACGGCGTGCCGACCGGCATCCGGCGTGAACTCCGCCGTCACCTCGCTCAGCGCCCTGGCTGCCGAGAAGTCGGCCAGGCCGAGCCCGACCGCGCCGGTGACCGCGGCGCCGAGGCTGTTGGCCTCTTCGACGATCGTGCGGCGACGGATCGACACACCCCAGACGTCGGCGAGGATGCCGAGCCAGGCGTCGCTCTGGGCGCCGCCGCCCACCGCATCGATGCGGTCGATCGTGGCTCCCGACTCCCGGAACGCCTGGATGCAGGTGAGCAGGTTGTACGCCACACCCTCGAGCACGGCGCGGGTGAGGTGCGCGCGGGTGTGGTGGCGGCCGAGTCCGACGAACGCCCCGCGGGCGTGCGGGTCCCACAGCGGGGAGCGCTCGCCGAGCAGGTAGGGCAGGAAGTACAGGTCTTCGGTGTCGAGGTCGCCTCCGGCCTCAGCCGTCAGCCGTGCGGTGTCGGGGTGCGCGGGGTCGGGAGAGAGCGCCTCGGCGATCCACTGCACCGATGCGCCGCCGGCCTGCATGGTCGCGGTCGGGACGAAGGAGCCCGGCACGACGTTGTCGAAGGTCATGGTGCGCATCTGCGGGTCGTGCAGCGGAGCGATGCTCGCGAACGAGATCCACGACGAGGTGCCCAAGCACACGTAGGCGCCGTCTTCGGGGGCGACGATGCCCGAGCCCACCGCGGCGAGCGGTCCGTCTCCGCCGCCCATCACGACGCGCACGGATGCCGGGAGCCCCAGGGCATCCGCCGACGCGGTCGTCAGGGATCCTGCGACGGTCGTCGATTCGAGGATCTCCGGGAAGAGTGCGGCGTCGAGTCCTGCGGCCGCGAGCACGTCTGCCGACCAGGTGCCGCGCAGCTGGTCGTAGGCGTTCGTGCCCGACGCGTCGGAGCGCTCGGTGGCGAGTCGTCCGGTGAGCCGGTAGACGATGTAGTCCTTTGCGACGCAGAAGTGTCGCACGCGCGCCCACACGTCGGGTTCGTTGTCGCGCACCCACATGATCTTCTCGAGTGAGTAGGTGGGGTTCAGGCGGTGGCCGAGGACGCGGTACGCGTCCTCGGCGCCCAGGCGCTCTTCGAGTGCCCGGGTCTGCGCGCCCGAGCGGGTGTCGGCCCAGATGATCGCGGGGCGCACCGGTTCACCATGCCCGTCGAGCAGCACGGTGCCCATCATCTGGCCGCTGACGACGAGGCCTCCGATGGTCTCGGGCCCGACGCCGGCGCGGGCGATCAGCTGCCGGGTCGCCGCGACGACGGCATCCCACCAATCGGCCGGATCCTGCTCGGCGATGCCGCCCGCGGCGAAGTGCGCCGGATAGGGGACGGTGACAGAGGTGACGAGGCGGCCGTCGTCATGGTGCAGGGACGCCTTGTTGCCGGTCGTTCCCAGGTCGTGCGCGATCAGCATGGCCGGAGCCTATTCCGCGGAGGGGGTCGCGGAATAGGGGCGCAGGTCCACGCCCTCGGAGGCGCGATAGGCCCGGTAGCCCATCCCGTGCTCGAGGACCCAGCCGTAGTCGTGGCCGGCGCCGCCCGGGTACACCGCGAGGAACGCGTAGGGCTCGTCACCCGTGTTCACCGAGCGGTGCGCCCACCCCGGCGGGATGTAGCCGATGGTGCCGGGGAGCATGTCGAGCCATTCGGTGCGCTCGCCGTCGAACATGAGCAGCCCGCCGCGACCCTTCAGCGCCAGGTAGATCTCGCCCTGGTGGTTCGGGTGCTGGTGGCCCTTGGTCATCCACAGCTCACCCGAGGTGTCGCCGGGCATGATCGTCGTGATCGACTGGGGCAGTTCGCGGTCGACCTCGGGCACGGGCGAGCTGACGACGGTGTAGACCACGGGGTTGTCGCCGGCGGATGCGGCGGCCCAGGCATCCGCGTCGAGGAACAGGCCCTCGAGGTCGGACATGCGCCGCGTCAGGGTGGGCCCCTCGGGCGAGAGCGTGAGCTTCTCGGCGTCGAACGCGATCGCCATCGGCGAGATCGGGGGCGTGTGGAACTGGGGCATCGGTGCTCCTCGTACGGGTGCTGCGGCGCTGCGCAACCTGTAATGACAAGTTGAGTGTACCTGTTATGACAAGTGGCGTCCAGTGCTCGGATGCGCGGGGCTTCGGGCGCGGGTGTGGTCGTGGTGGTCTGGGTGGGCGACTGAACGCTCGGGTCGCAGTTGGTGCCGCTTCGACGTCGTTCAGACGGCACAAAGTGCGACCGGATTGCGACCCGAGCATGGATGGACGGCACGAAGTGCGACCGGAGCGCGAAACCTTGGTCGCGGGCGGCACGAAGTGCGACCGGAGCGGCTCAGGATGCTGCGCTCAGCGCCCGAGCGAGGTGGGCCCGGCCGCCCCTGATCGCCTCGGCTGTCACCTCTTCGGACCCCGGATACTCGGCATGGCCCGCCGGGAGGACGGCGAGATCGAGCATCCGTGCCCCGTTCGCGACGCCGAACTGTCCGGCGGGTGGCACGTACGGGTCCCACAGCGCCGCTTCGACCCGCACCGGAACGCGGGCGAAGCCGAGGGCCGTCGACGCATCGAACCAGCGCAGCACCTCGCGGGCCTCCGGATGCGCGGCGACATGGTCGCGCACGGTCTCGCCGCTGCCGACACAGTGCACCGCGAGCCGCTCGTCGTACTGGCCGAAGCTCGGCACGATGAGGGTCGCCCCGATGTACCGGTCGTCCCACGGCAGGGCGAGGGCGCCGATGCCTCCGCCGAAGCTCTCGCCGACGTAGTAGAGCGGCAGGGGTCCGACGAGGGCCGTGAGCGCATCAGCCGCGAGCCAGAGGTCGCGGGCGCACAGGCCCAGCACGTACCACTCGGGGTCGTCGATTCCCGCGAGCACGTGCTCGGCCTGGAGTTCGGGGGCGCCGACGCCCGCGTTCAGAGTGGGCAGCCCGCGGGCGACGGGGAAGATCGCGGCCGCATCATCGGGCACCCTGGCCAGATCGATCGCATCACGTCCTCCGTAGCCGTGACCGTGCACGACGCCGACACGCGCCGGGGCGGTGACGGGTTCGACGAGCCAGGCCCGCAGGCGCGTGCCGTCGACTCCTGCGTGCTCGATGATCGACACGCGTCGGCCGCGCGCGGTCTCGGTGGACAGCACGGCGGGTGCGGCATCCACCGCCTTGGCCTGCTCGCGCCAGTCCTGCCACCGGTCGGCGAAACCCTCGGGTGCGGCGATCGGAGCGATCGTGCGGAGCGTGCTCAGCGTGTGCCCGTAGCTCGCGTCGAACTCGGCATCGGCGAACCAGGTGTCGTAGGGGGAGGGGAAGGTGCTCATCGGTCACCGAGGCTACCCGGCCGAGATCAGGAGAGTGCGCCGAGATCAGGAGCATCCCGCGGGAATCCTCCTGACCCGGCGCCGTTCGCCTGTTCTCAGGCGGGGCGGTCGAGGATGCCGAGGGCGTGACGGTTCAGGCTCGGGCGGGCCCGGGGTGGGCCACGGCGCAGGGCTCAGGCGGTCGCGCGCCGCGCGCGGTAGGCGGCTACGGCGTTGCGGTTGGTGCAGGTCGTCGAGCAGTAGCGCTTCGAGCGGTTGCGCGACAGGTCGAGTGCGAGAGCCTCACACGTGTCGTCGGCGCAGATCGAGATGCGCGATCCTTCGTCTGCGCGGATGACGTCGATCAGCGCCATGGCGGTCTCGATCAGCACCCGTTCGGCGAGCGGGCGTTCGTCGGCGACGGCGTGCAGGTGCCAGTCCATGCCCTCGTGGCGTACGAGCCTCGGCGCGAGCGACGACTCGGCGAGGGCGGCGTTCACGTGCTCGGCCATCTCGTCGCGGGGTGCGAGCAGGAGGGTGCGCAGACGTGGGCGCAGGTCTCTCAGAGCCGCGAGCTCGGCCTCATCGCGGTCGAGTCGGCCCGAATAGGGGAAGTCTGCGAGGAAGGCGTCGTAGTCGGCGAGCGTCTCGAGGGTCTCGGGGTCTTCCGCCGAGTTCACCAGCCAGACGGCCGAGCGAAGAGCCTCTTCCGTGTCATCGGTGAAGTTCATGTTGACACCTTACATCCTGCGCGAGTAGCGTCACCTGTCATGAGCAAGGTTGCAAATGACATCACGGCATCGGGCGTGCGCTTCGGTCTGCCGCTGGCGATCGGCGCGGCCTTCGCGTTCGGGATGTCGGGCGCCTGGGCCAGGGGCCTCATCGATGCGGGGTGGACGCCCGGCGCCGCGGTGACCGCGAGAGTCTGGGTCGCCGCGCTTGTGTTGCTCGTCCCCACGATCCTGTCGCTGCGGGGGAGGTGGGGCGTGCTCAAGAAGAATGCCGGGATGGTCGCCGCCTACGGGCTGCTCGCCGTGACGGCCACGCAGCTCTGCTACTTCCAGGCCGTCGCCGTGATGGACGTCGGCCTGGCCCTGCTCATCGAGTACACGGCGCCGATCGCCGTCATCCTCTGGCTGTGGCTCCGCCGGGGCGAACGGCCGAGTCGCCGCAGTGTGATCGGCGCCGCCATCGCGTTCGTCGGGCTCGTGCTGATGCTCGACATCATCACCGGCGCCGAGGTCAATGTGGCCGGGATCCTCTGGGCGCTCGCCGCGATGGTGGGGGCGGCGACGTATTTCCTGCTCTCGGCCAAGGCTGACACCGGCCTGCCGCCGATCGCGCTGGCCGGAGGAGGGCTGCTGCTCGGGGCGGTTGCTCTGACGATCGCCGGGCTCATCGGCATCCTGCCCCTCGCCTGGACGACCGACGACATCACCTACCGCTTCGGCACCGTGCCGTGGTTCGTTCCGGTGCTCGCGATCGGACTGATCGCGACGGCGCTCGCATATGTGCTCGGCATCGCCTCGACGCGGATGCTGGGCTCGCGCCTCGCCTCGTTCGTCGCACTGTCGGAGGTCGTCGCCGCGCTGCTCTTCGGCTGGCTGCTGCTCGGTCAGCTGCCGGACCTGCTGCAGGCTCTCGGCGGCGCGCTCGTGCTGGTCGGCGTGGTCGTCGTGAAGCTCGGCGAGCCGCGCCCGGCCGAGTTCGTCGAGCCGATTCCGGATGCGGTCGCGCTGCCGCCGCGTTAGTTCGGCGTCCCGTCGCTCGCGCGGGGTCGATCTCATTGCGCGGTCAATAACGCATCCCGGAGGGCTGTTTCGGATGCGCTTTTGACCCCGCACTGGTGCGCGGATGCGTTTTTGACCCCGCACCGGCCTCTCATCCGTGTGGGGTCAATAACGCATCCCGGAGGGCCGTTTCGGATGCGTTTTTGGCCCCGCACTGACCCCGCACCGATAGTTGGATGCGCCTTTGACCCCGCACCGGCCTCTCATTCGTGCGGGGTCAATGACGCATCCCGGGGCGCTGTTTCGGATGCGTTTTTGGCCCCGCACTGACCCCGCACCGATAGTTGGATGCGCCTTTGACCCCGCACCGGCCTCTCATTCGTGCGGGGTCAATAAAGCATCCCGGGGAGCCGTTTCGGATGCGTTTTCGACGCCGCATGGACCCTCGCGTCGATGTTCGGATGCACTTTCGGCCCCGCATGGCAGAGTGGCGGCGACTGGGGTGTGAGCGGGGCGTGCGAGTCGCTCCATGGTTTATGTATACGAGTTGACGGATATCGCGGCGCGAGAGTCCATGGAACCGTTCTTGTGTATACACTGAGGAAATGAGCTCCGTCGCCGATCGCATCACCGCGAGCGACCGAGCGCACGCGGCGCTGCTGGACGAGATCCAATCAGGCGTCCTCCCCGCCGGTTCCGTACTCGGCGAGGTCGAACAGGCCGCCCGCCTCGGCATCAGCCGCACGCCGATGCGCGAGGCACTCCGCCGTCTGGCGGCCGACGGCCTGGTCGTGCAGCAGTCGCCGCGCGTCACGGTGGTCGCCGACCTGGATGCCGACGACATCCGCGCCCTCTTCGAGATCCGCCGCGCGCTCGAGGAGACCTCCGCGCGTCTCGCCGCACAGAGGGGTGACGCCGCGCTCTTCGCCGCGCTCGCCGACGAGTTCGCGCACGTCGATCTCGCCGCCGTCGAAGGGCGCGACGCCTACTACGCCCTCATCGCCCGCTTCGACGCGGCTCTCGACAGAGCCGTCGACAACGACTACATCGCCTCGGCGCTGCGTACCGTGCGCACGCATCTCGTGCGCGTGCGCCGCATGGCCCGCGACAAGCCCGCTCGCCTCGCCGCCTCCGCCGCCGAGCACCGCACGATCGCCGCAGCGCTCGGCGCCCGAGACGGCGATCTCGCCGCCCACGCCACGCACGTGCACCTGCACAACGCGCTCGCCGGCATCCTCGACTCCCTGTCAGCCAACCCCGAAGGTGTGAAATGACCGTCACCCACCACGTCCGCGTCCACCGCAGCGACGAGAACCTCGCCCGAGAAGACCAGCTCGCCTGGAAGATCGCCGAGGTCGCCGCAGACCCGGTCGAGGTCGAGCAGGACGTCGTCGACATGATCATCAACCGCATCATCGACAACGCGTCGGTCGCCGCGGCATCCCTCACCCGCGGCCCCATCAACGCGGCCCGCGCGCAGGCGTTCAGCCACCCCGTCTCGACCGGCGGCATCGGCTCCACGGTCTTCGGCGCCGCTCTCGACCACCGCACCAGCCCCGAATGGGCGGCGTGGGCCAACGGCGTCGCCGTGCGCGAGCTCGACTACCACGACACCTTCCTCGCGGCCGAGTACTCGCACCCGGGCGACAACATCCCGCCGATCCTCGCGGTCGCCCAGCACGTGCAGGCCGACGGCCGCGCGCTGCTCCGAGGCATCGCCACCGGCTACGAGATCCAGATGGACCTCGTGCGCGCGATCTGCCTTCACAAGCACAAGATCGATCACGTCGCCCACCTCGGCCCGTCGGCCGCCGCCGGCATCGGCACCCTGCTCGGCCTCGACGTCGAGACGATCTATCAGGCCGTCGGCCAGGGGCTGCACACCACGACCGCCACCCGCCAGAGCCGCAAGGGTGAGATCTCGACCTGGAAGGCGCACGCCCCGGCCTTCGCCGGCAAGCTCGCCGTCGAGGCGGTCGACCGAGCGATGCGCGGACAGACGAGCCCCGCCCCGATCTACGAGGGCGAAGACGGCGTGATCGCCTGGATGCTCGACGGCAAGGATGCCGCTTACGAGGTGCCGCTGCCCGCCGCAGGCGAGGCGAAGCGCGCGATCCTCGACTCCTACACGAAGGAGCACTCGGCCGAGTACCAGGCGCAGGCGTGGATCGACCTCGCCCGCAAGCTGGGCACCGAGAACCCGGCGCTGCGCGATCCCGCCAACATCGAGGCCATCGTGCTGCACACCAGCCACCACACGCACTACGTGATCGGCTCGGGTGCGAACGACCCGCAGAAGTACGACCCCACCGCATCGCGAGAGACGCTCGACCACTCGATCCCGTACATCTTCGCTGTCGCCCTGCAGGACGGCGGCTGGCACCACGTCGACTCCTACACCCCCGAGCGGGCCGGTCGCGCAGACACCGTCGCGCTGTGGCACAAGATCACCACGGCCGAGGATGCCGAGTGGACGCGCCGCTACCACTCGGAGGACCCCGACGTGAAGGCGTTCGGAGGTCGCGTCGAGTTCCGCCTCACCGACGGAACGACCGTGACCGACGAGATCGCCGTCGCGGACGCGCATCCGCTCGGCGCCCGTCCGTTCGCGCGCGACAACTACATCGCGAAGTTCCGCCTGCTGGCTGAGCCCGTGCTGGAGCCGGCCGAGATCGAGCGCTTCCTCGAGCTGGTGCAGCGTCTGCCCGAGCTCACGGCCGCCGAGGTCGGCGAGCTGTCGATCATCGCGAAGCCGGGAGTCCTCGAGGGCGCGGACGCTCCGAAGGGGCTGTTCTGATGCTGTACTCCCACGTCACCCCGGCCGAGAAGCGCCGTCTGTTCCGCGAGCGGCTCGCGAGCGGCGAGCTGCTGCAGTTCCCCGGTGCGTTCAATCCGCTGAGCGCCCGGCTGATCGAGCAGAAGGGCTTCGACGGGGTCTACATCTCGGGCGCGGTGCTGTCTGCCGACCTCGGCGTGCCCGACATCGGCCTCACCACGCTGACCGAGGTCGCCGGACGCGCGAAGCAGATCGCGCGGATGACCGACATCCCCGCGATCGTCGACGCCGACACCGGCTTCGGCGAGCCGCTGAACGTCGCCCGCACGATCCAGGAACTCGAAGACGCGGGCCTCGCCGGCACGCACATCGAAGACCAGATCAACCCGAAGCGCTGCGGTCACCTCGACGGCAAGAGCGTGGTCGACGAACGCACCGCGATCCGGCGCATCCGTGCTGCCGCCGACGCCCGACGCGACCCGAACTTCCTCATCATGGCGCGCACCGACATCCGCGCGGTGGAGGGGCTGGACTCGGCGATCGACCGCGCCAAGGCGCTGGTGGATGCCGGAGCCGATGCCGTCTTCCCCGAGGCGATGCGCACTCTCGCCGAGTTCGAGGCGATGGCGGATGCTCTCGACGTGCCGATCCTCGCCAACATGACCGAGTTCGGCAAGAGCGACCTGTTCTCGGTCGACCAGCTGCGGGATGCCGGCGTGAACATGGTGATCTGGCCCGTCTCGCTGTTGCGCATCGCGATGGGCGCGGCGGGCCGCGCGCTCGATACCCTGAGCGAGGAGGGGCATCTCACCTCGAAGCTCGGTGAGATGCAGCACCGTGCCGATCTCTACGACCTGATCGACTACGAGTCCTACACGCGGTTCGACTCGGGCGTCGCAGGCTTCACCGTCACGAAGGAGTGAGCATGACCGAGCCGGACATCAAGAAGGGCCTCGCGGGCGTCGTCGTCGACACGACGGCGATCTCGAAGGTCAACCCCGAGACGAACAGCCTGCTCTACCGCGGCTACCCCGTGCAGGAGCTGGCGGCGACGCAGCCCTTCGAGGCGGTCGCGTACCTGCTGTGGCACGGCGAGCTGCCGGATGCCGCGCAGCTCGCGTCCCTCCGTGCGACCGAGCGCGAGCACCGCGCGCTGACCGAGAACGTCAAGACGGCGATCGATCTGATCCCGCTCGAGGCGCACCCGATGGACGAGGTGCGCACGGCCGTGAGCCTGATCGGTGCCTCCGACACGAACGCCGGCGGGTCGGTGCTCGATGCCGGGGGCAGCCCCGAAGAGAACCTCGAGCGCAGCATCCGCCTCTTCGCCGCCCTTCCCGCGATCGTCGCCTACGGCCAGCGTCGCCGCCGCGGCGAGGAGCCGATCGCGCCGCGCGACGACCTCGACTACTCGGCGAACTTCCTCTGGATGACGTTCGGCGAGGAGCCTGACCCGGTCGTCGTCGACGCGTTCAACCGCTCGATGATCCTCTACGCGGAGCACTCGTTCAACGCCTCGACCTTCACGGCCCGCGTGATCACCTCGACCCTCAGCGACCTGTACTCGGCCGTGGTCGGAGCGATCGGCGCGCTCAAGGGCCCGCTGCACGGCGGCGCCAACGAGGCCGTGCTGCACATCTTCGACGAGATCGGCGAGGCCTCGAACGTCGTGCCGTGGCTCGATAAGGCGCTGGCAGAGAAGCGCAAGATCATGGGCTTCGGCCACCGGGTCTACAAGAGCGGCGACTCGCGCGTGCCCACCATGAAGGCCGCGCTCGACACACTCGTCGAGCACTACGACAAGCCAGAGGTGGCAGAGCTCTACGACGCCCTCGAGTCAGAGTTCGTCGCGCGCAAGGGCATCTACCCGAACCTCGACTACCCGTCGGGCCCGGCCTACAACCTGATCGGCTTCGACACCCTCACCTTCACGCCGCTCTTCGTCGCGGCGCGGGTGACGGGGTGGACGGCGCACGTGATCGAGCAGGCGGGCGCCAACGCGCTGATCCGTCCGCTGTCGTTCTACGACGGCGTCGACGAGCGGCACATCGAGAGCTGACACGGCTCACATCGACGCAGAGATGCCCGGGTCCTCGACGGACCCGGGCATCTCTGCGTCGGGGATCAGGCCAGCTCGATCACCGACCACGACAGCGGCGGGAGCGTCGCGCGCACCGCGCCGTCGACGACCTCTGCACCCGCCAGCGGCACCATGTGCACGGCATCCTGCGTGGTCTCGAGGTTCGCGGTGTGGCGGTCTCCGCCCTCGGGAATGGTCAGCGTCTCGGCGTTCACGACGCGCAGACCGGTGAGGCCGCGGAGCTCGACCGTCAGGTCGCTCTCCTCGTCGAGCGAGCGGTTCGCGACGAAGACGACGACTCGTCCCGTCTCCTCATCCCAGGTGGCCGCGGCATCGACCGCGTCGACCCCGCCGTAGCGCTTGGTCTCGATCTGCGGGGCTGAGACCGCGAGGCGGAGGATGCGGCCCTTCGCGAGACGGGCCATGCGCTCGAAGGGCCAGAAGCTCGTCTGACGCCAGGCCGGCCCGTTCTCCTCCGAGCGGATGGGGGCGATCACGTTCACGAGCTGCGCCTGGTTGGCGATCTTCACTCGGTCGCCGTGACGCAGCAGGCTGTTGAGCAGCGTGCCCACGACGACGGCATCCGTCACGTTGTAGGTGTCTTCGATCAGGCGCGGATGCTTCTTCCACCCGGCCTTCGCGATCTCGACCGACTCGACGTCGTTGAACTTCACCTGGTCCCACACGTTCCACTCGTCGAACGAGATGTCGACCTGCTTCGTGTGCTTGCCCGCGGCCTTCACGGCGTCGATCGTCGCGATGACGCCGTCGATGAAGGCATCCATGTCGACCGACTCCGCGAGGAACGACTCGGCGTCGCCGTCGTGCTCCTGGTAGTACGCGTGCATCGAGACGAAGTCCACCTCGTCGTAGGCGTGGGTGAGCACGGTGTGCTCCCACGTGCCGAACGTCGGCATCGACCGGGCCGACGAACCGACCGCGACGAGCTCGATCGTGGGGTCGACGAGCTTCATCGCCTTGGCCGACTCCTGGGCGAGGCGGCCGTACTCGGTCGCGGTCTTGCCGCCGATCTGCCACGGTCCGTCGAGCTCGTTGCCCAGGCACCACAGCTTGATGTCGAACGGCTTCTCGGCGCCGTTCCTGCGACGCAGATCCGACCAGTAGGTGCCGCTGGGGTGGTTCGCGTACTCGACGAGCGACCGCGCCTCTTCGACGCCGCGGGTGCCGAGGTTGATGGCCTCCATGACCTCGACGTCGGCCTCCTTCGCCCAGTCCATGAACTCGTGCAGACCGAACGCGTTGGTCTCGATCGTGTGCCAGGCGCCGTCGATGCGTACGGGGCGGTCTTCGACCGGGCCGACCCCGTCTTCCCAGCGGTAGCCCGAGACGAAGTTGCCTCCGGGGTAGCGGACCACGGTCGGGCCCATCTCCTTCACCAGGGCGAGCACGTCCTGACGAAAGCCGCGCTCGTCGGCCTGCGGGTGCCCCGGTTCGTAGATGCCGGTGTACACGCAGCGCCCCATGTGCTCGACGAACGACCCGAAGAGCCTCCGGGGGACGTCGGCGATGGTGAAGTCGCGGTCGATGGTGATGCGGGCCTGAGACATTGCTCTCCTAGGTTCTGGCTCTCGAGCCGGGTGGGGGACTACTGACCGCCGAAGCCGCTGGTCGCGACGCCCTTGACGATCTGCTTCTGGAAGATGATGAACACGATGATCAGCGGCAGTGCCGCGAGTACGGCCTGAGCCATGACCTGGGCGTACTGCACGCCGTAGGCGCTGATGACGGTCTGGAGCCCGACCGGCAGCGTCATCAGGGTGGTGTCGTTGATGACGAGGAACGGCCAGAGGAAGTTGTTCCAGGCGCCGATGAACACGAAGATCGCGACGGATGCCAGGATCGGCCGCGAGAGCGGCAGCACGATCGACCAGAAGATGCGGAGGCGACTGGCGCCGTCGACGCGCGCGGCGTCTTCGAGCTCGATCGGGATCGCGTCGAAGAACCGCTTCAGGATGAACACCATCGCCGGGGCGACGACCTGCGGCAGGATCAGACCCCAGTAGGTGTCGATCATGTTAAACGCGAGCATCTCGTAGAACAGCGGGATGATCAGCACCTGCGGCGGCACCACGATCGAGGCGATGATGACCACGAACAGCCACTTGCGGCCGGTGAAGTCGAGCCGCGAGAACGCGTAGGCGGCCAGCGCCGAGATCGTCAGCGTGATCAGGGTGACGGCGATCGACGTCCACAGGCTGTTGAACGCCCAGGTGTAGACGTTGCCCTGCGACAGGATCGCCGTGAACGCCTCGATCGTCGGGCCGGTGGCGCCGATCCACGACGGGTCGCCGCTGGCGGCATCCGTCTCGGTCTTGAAGGCGGTCGCGACCGCCCACAGGAACGGCAGCAACCAGCCGACGGCCAGGATGATCAGCACGACGAGAGCGCTGATGCGCAGCGCGCCGAACGGCTTCTGACCCGGCAGGTGCGAGCGACGGACGCGCGCGGGCTTGGCGGTGGTGATGGTCTCGGTGAGAGTGGCGGTGGACATCACAGCTGCGACTCCTTCCGGCGGCGCGAGATCAAGGCCTGCGCGACGCCGATGATGACGATGAGAGCGAAGAACACGTAGGAGATCGCGGCCGAGTAGCCGAATCGGTAGCTGACGAAGCCTGCCTCGTAGATGTACTGCACGATCGAGCGGGTGGTGTCGCTCGCGACCCCGCCGAGCATCTGGTACGCCTGGTCGAAGAGCTTGAGCGAGGCCAGGATCTGCAGGATCAGGATCAGCACGGTCGCGGGGCCGAGCTGCGGGAGCGTGATCGACCAGAACTGCCGCCACGGGCCCGCCCCGTCGAGGGACGCCGCTTCGTACTGCTGCGGCGGGATGTTCTGCATCGCCGCCAGATACAACAGGAAGTTGAAGCCGACGGTCCACCAGACGGTGGCGATCACGATCGACAGCATGTTGGTGTCGGGGTTCTGCAGCCAGGCCAGCGGCTCGAGGCCGAACGCCTCGAGGATGTTGTTGGCTGCGCCGATCTGCGGGTTGAAGATCCAGACCCAGATCTGCGAGATCACGGTCGAGGCCAGCAGATACGGCATGAAGAACGACAGACGCCACAGCCACTGGCCGGGGATGCCGCGGTCGACGAGCGCCGCCATGAGCAGCGCGATCACGACGAGCGGAACCGTCGACAGCAGTGTGAACCAGACCGTGTTGCCCATCGACTGCCACATGACGGGATCGGTGAGGGCTTCGGCGTAGTTCGCGAAGCCGACGAATGCTCCGCCGGCGCCGGTGAGGGATTGGTCGGTGAAGCTGAGGATGATGCCGTGCACGATCGGCCAGACGAGGAACAGTGCGAAGGCGATGAGGAACGGGGCCAGGAACGCCCAGCTGATGAGCTGCTCGCGGTTGCGGGAGCCTGCGCGCCGGATCGGCAGAGCGGCCTTGGAGCCGGTGACGATGGTGCGGGTGGAGTCGGTTGCCGTGGTCATGATGCGAACGTCCCCTCGGGGTCGGCCGGGTTCGGCTGGCGGAGCAGCGTGTTGACTCGGGCCTCGAAGCGGTCGATCGCGGCGGCGGGGTCATCGCCCGAGAGCAGGACTCCCTGCACGGCGGCGCCGAACTCGGCCTGGAAGTTCGAGCCCGATCCGGTGAACCACGCGGTCGGGTCGTAGACGACGTGCTGTGCGGCCTCGGCGTAGTGCGCCTGCGGGATCAGGTCGGCATACTCGGGGGATTCGGTGACGGGGAGGAACGCGGGGATGTGGCCGGCCTCGGCCCATCCGAACGAGCCCTTCAGCATGTCGGACACGAACTGATAGGTCAGATCGCGCTTCTTCGGGTCGGCATTCGTCTGGTGCGGCAGCACGAACGAGTGCGAGTCGGCGTAGACCGCGGGGGTTCCGTACAGGGTGGGGATCATGGTCGCATCGAACGGGATCTTCGCGCTCTGCATGGTGCGCAGCTCCCAGACGCCGGTGAAGAACATGCCGCTCTTGCCGGTCGCGAACTCGGCGACCGCGCTGCCGTAGTCGGCCTGCGCGAGGGCGATCTCGCCGTCGAGGAGGGTGCGCATGAGCGAGAGCGACTCGACCGCGGCATCCTTGTCGATCACGGCCTTGCCGCCGGCGGGCAGCTCCATGGCGCCGCCGTGCTGCGAGTAGAACGTGTAGAAGAGGCGCCACATCTGGGCGCCGTCGCCGAGGTAGCCGTACGAGAGGGCGTGACCCTCGGCCTTGCCGCCGATGGTGCGCAGCTGGTCGAGGAACTCGTCGGGAGACGAGGTCGCCTGCAGTCGCCCTTCGCTGTCGAGCACGCCCGCCGCATCGCAGATGTCGGTGTTGAACATGGCCACGAACGGATGCGCGTCGAGCGCGATGCTGTACATGTTCTCGCCGACGAAGCCCTTCTCCCAGATGGGCTTCGGGAACTTCGTGCTGTCGACGCCGAGGTCGGCCAGACGGTCGAGATCCCACGTGTCGAGCAGTCCGCCCGGGGCCCAGCCGACGGTGCGGGTCGCGTGCATGATCGCGACGTCGGGGGCACGGCCACCTGCGCCCGCCATGGCGAGCTTCGTGTAATACGGGGTCCCCCAGGCGAGGACGGTGGGGCGGATGCGGTAGTCGCTCTGCGCCGAGTTCGCGGTGTCGAGCAGCTGCGACATGGTCACGCCGTCGCCGCCCGAGAGCAGATGCCAGAACTGCAGGGTCGTCGTGTTCGAGCCGGGGACGGCTCCGGGGGCGCAGCCGGCGAGCAGAGCTGCGGCGGCCGTGACGGAGGCGGCAGTCAGGAACTGCCGTCTGGACATATCGAGCGGGGGCGTCATCGTCACTCCTTCGTGACTGCGGGCGGGATCGAGGTACATCATTACATCGATGTAATCGAGCGCGCAAGAGCGACTCTGGCGACGCGTCGTCGCCGGATGCCGGGCAGCGCCGTGCGTCAGGGGCGGTAGCCGCGCGGGCTGCCCTGCGTGCTGTCGCGCTCGAGCAGGTGATGCGAGAGCGTGAGCGCCCGGGGCGGGGCTCCGCGATCGTCCATCCGCGACTCGAGCAGGCCCAGCGCCGCATCGGCGAAGGCTCGTCGGTCGAAGGCGATCGTCGTGAGCGACGGCGATGTGTACCGCGAGAACTCGACGTCGTCGAAGCCCGTCACGATCACGTCGCCGGGCACGCTCACGCCGTGGTCGTGCAGGGCGTGCAGGGCGCCGAGCGCCAGCGAATCGGTGAAGGCGACGATGGCGTCGAAGGCCACGCCCCGTCGGAACAGCGTCTCGACGCCATCCGCCCCACCGGTCATCGACCAGGGCATCGGGTTGATCTCGAGCGCGGTGTCGCGCGGGATGCCGGCCTCGCGAAGCGCGTCGTGCACTCCCTCGAGGCGCAGACGGCTTGTCGCCGTGGCGACCGACGGGTCGTCGTCGGCGCCGATCACCGCGATGCGAGTCGCCCCGCGAGAGAGCACGTGCCGCGTCACATCGGCGGCTGCCCGACGGCTGTCGATGCGCACGTGGTCGGCCCTGTTCTGCTCGACCTCGCCGAGCACGACGAGCGGCGGCAGGCGGTCGGCATACTTCAGCACGCTGTCTTCGAGACGGATGGGGTTGAGGATCAGGCCGTCGACGAGGTGGGCTCGCGCACGGGAGACGAGCTCCTTCTCGCGATCGGGATCGGTCGCGGTCTCCTCGATCTGCACGGCGAGTCCTCGCTCGTGAGCCGCATCGACCAGGCGATGCATGAGCTCGGCCGAGAACGCGGTGGCGAGGTCGGGAAGAGCCACGGCGATGATCCCGGAGCGGCCCTTGCGGAGGCCACGCGCACTGAGGTTGGGCACGAAGTCGAGCTGCGCCATCGCCGCCTCGACCCTGACGCGTGTCTCCTCGCGCACGGCGACGGTGCCGGTGACGACGTTCGAGACGGTCTTGGGCGAGACGCCTGCCAGAGCGGCGACGTCTTTCATCGTCGCGCGGGGCGGCATCGTCGCTGTCATCCGGTCAGCCTATCCATCACACCGTGCAGCGGTCACTACATCGTTGTACGCGCGGGAGCGCTGACTAACATGGCGCCATGACCATCGAACGCAACTGGGCAGGCAACCTCACGTACAGCGCGACCTCCGTCGAGCATCCGGCCTCGATCGAGGAGCTGAAGGCACTGCTCGCTCAGGGCGGTGCGGTGCGCATCCTCGGTTCGCGCCACTGCTTCAACGACATCGCCGACACCGACGGGGTGCTCATCGCCCTCGACCGGCTCCCCGTCGTGTTCGAGATCAACGACGCCCGCGACGCGGTGCGCGTCTCGGGGGGTCTGCGGTACGGCGACATCGCCCCGCGACTCGGGGCGGAGGGGCTGGCTCTCGCGAATCTCGCCTCGCTGCCGCATATCTCGATCGCGGGAGCCGTCGCCACCGGGACGCACGGGTCGGGCGACGTGACGGGATCGCTGGCGACCGCGGTGCGTGCGCTCACGATCATCACCCCCGCCGGCGAGACGCGGACGCTCTCGCGAGGCGATGCGGACTTCGACGGTGCGGTGGTGAGCCTCGGCGCCCTCGGCGCGGTGGTCGACGTCACTCTCGACGTCGAGCCGACCTACTACGTCGCGCAGCACGTGTTCGAGCATCCGTCATGGGATGCGATCCTCGCCGACTTCGACGAGGTCACGGGCATCGGGACGAGTGTCAGCATCTTCTCGACCTGGACCCGCACCGACATCGCCGACCAGATCTGGGTCAAGCAGCGCCACCCCGAGGCGCACGAGCTCGTGCGAGACGACCTCTTCGAGCGGCTCGGTGCGGAGCCGGCGGCGAGCAAACGGCATCCGATCCTCGGCGTCGACCCCGTCGCCTGCACCGAGCAGCTCGGCGAGCCGGGGCCGTGGTTCGAGCGCCTCGCCCACTTCAAGCTCGAGTTCACGCCGTCGGCCGGCGCCGAGATCCAGAGCGAGTACCTCGTGCCGCGTGCCGATGCGGTCGCCGCGATCCAGGCCGTGCGCACGCTCGCAGGTCAGATCGCCCCGTTGCTGCTCGTGAACGAGATCCGCACGGTCGCCGCCGATCAGCTGTGGCTGAGCTCGTCGCACGACACGGATGCCGTCGGCATCCACTTCACCTGGAAGCCCGACGAGGCGGCGGTGCGCGAGTTCCTGCCGACGCTCGAAGCCCTGCTGCCGGCGACCGCCCGCCCGCACTGGGGCAAGGTGTTCACGCTCGACGCCGCCGAGGTGCGCTCTCGCTACCAGCGGTGGGACGACTTCGCCGCGCTCGCCGCCCGGTTCGACCCCGAGCGCCGGCTCGTGAACCCGTACCTCGAGCGCCTCGGGCTGTAGCGCGATTCATTGCACCACCGTGGTTGTTCTCGGTAACATTCTCCGAGGCTCGGCCGACGGAGGTGCGCATGGTGAACGTCGGTTCCGACAAGCCCAACATCCGTCAGGTCGCGACCATCGCGGGCGTCTCGCACATGACCGTGTCGCGGGTGCTCAACGATCACCCGAACATCAAACCCGACACCAAACGCCGTGTGCTCGAGGCCATCGAAGAGCTCGACTACCGGCCCAACCTCGTCGCCCGAGCGCTGGCGACGCAGCGCACCCGCCGCATCGGCGTGATCGTCGAGAGCGCGGTGGCGCATGGCCCCACGAGCATTCTGCGCGCGGTCGAACTCTCGGCGCGCGCGGCGGGGTATTCGGTCACGCCGATCGCGTTGCACGAGGGCGATGCGCTGTCGCCGCAGGAGGCCGTCGACAACCTGGTCACTCAGGGGGTCGATGCGCTCTGCGTGATCGCGCCGCGCTCGTCGTCGGTGGCGGCCCTCCGCCGCATCGCGATCACGGTGCCGATGCTCGTCGTCAAGGCTGACGCCGACCCGACCTTCCTCACCGTGTCGATCGACCAGCACGCCGGCACGACTCTCGTCGTCGACCATCTCGTCGCACTCGGCCACCGCGACATCCTGCATCTCTCCGGTCCGCTGGACTGGCTCGATGCCCGGGCCAGGGAGCGCGCCTTCCACTCGAGGGCGAAATCGTGGGGCATCCGCGAGCGCCCGATCGTGGTGGGCGACTGGTCTGCCGACTTCGCCTACGACTTCGCCAAAGGCCTCACCCGGCTGCCCGACTACACGGCGATCTTCGCCGCCAACGATGACATGGCGATCGGCCTCATCCACGGGCTGCACGACCGGGGCTTCGAGGTGCCGACCGACCTCAGCGTCGTCGGGTTCGACGACATCCCGCTCGCGCGCCACTTTCTGCCGCCGCTCACGACCGTTCGACAGGACTTCGGCGCACTGGGGGTCTCGGTCGTCGAGATGCTGCGGGCGGCGATCGAGGGCCGCGACATCCCGGCTCTCACCCGCATCCCGACCGAACTCGTGCCCCGTGCATCGTCGGCCGCGCCGCGGGAGGTGCGATGACTCCCGAGCGTGATGCCGAGCCGGTCGTGCGGCTCGAGGGCATCACGGTCGAGTTCCCTGGGGCGCGTGCGCTCGACGACGTCGACTTCCGTCTGTTCGCCGGCGAGGTGCATGCCGTCATGGGAGAGAACGCGGCGGGCAAGTCGACCCTCGTCGGCGTGATCACCGGTACTCATACACCCGAGGCGGGCACGGTCTTCGTCGACGGCGAACCGCGCCGGTTCTCGGGGGTGGCCGACAGTCGGGCGGCCGGCATCGCCACGGTGTTCCAAGAGGCGCAGCTGAGCCCGAATCTCAGCGTCGCCGAGAACGTGATGCTCGGACGCGAGCGCCGCGGGCGCTTCGGCATCGACTGGAAGCGTACGAGAGCGGATGCGGCCGAGGCGCTGACCCATCTCGGGCTCGACGATCTCGACCCCAAGACGCCGCTGTCGATGCTCACCCCCGCGCAGAAGCAGCTCGTCGCGCTCGCGCGGGCGGTCGTCGACGAACCACGGGTACTGGTGCTCGACGAGCCGACATCGAGCCTCGACGTCGCCGAGGTCGCAACGCTCATGCGGGTCATCCGCGGGCTCCGGCAGCGGGGCGTCGCGATCCTGTTCATCTCGCACTTCCTCGAGCAGGCGTTCACGATCAGCGACCGTATGACGGTGCTGCGCGGCGGCAGCCGGGTCGGCGAATACGCCACTCGCGACCTGGATCGCGCCGATCTGATCTCGAAGATGCTCGGCAAGGACATCGACAGCCTCAGAGCGCTCGGCTCGGAGCGCAAGGCGCACCACTACTCGACAGACGGGCAGCCCGCGCTGCAGGCGTCCGACATCGGTCGGCGGGGTGAGCTGGAACAGATGGACATCGAGATCCAGCGGGGCGAGATCGTGGGGCTCGCGGGCCTGCGGGGATCCGGGCGGACCGAGGTGGCCTCGCTTCTGAGCGGCACCGTCCGCGCCGACAGCGGCGTGCTCTGGATCGATGGTGAGCAGGTGCAGCTGCGCAACCCGTCGGTCGCGCTGCGGCATCGCATCGCTCTGTCGGCCGAGAACCGGGGCACGCAGGGGATCATCGGCGAGCTCACGGCGAGACAGAACATGATCCTCTCGCTGCAGGCTCTGCGCGGATGGTCGCGTCCCCTCGCGCAGGCGGAGGAGTCGGCACTGGTGGAGACCTACGTCGAAGCGCTGCACCTGGACCCCGCGGATCTGGACCGCCCGGTCGGGCTGCTCTCCGGCGGCACCCAGCAGAAGGTTCTTCTCGCGAGGGCGCTGGCCGTGCGTCCGCACGTCCTGATCCTCGACGAGCCGACGCGCGGCATCGACATCGCCGCGAAACTCGACGTGCAGAGGCGCATCAGCCAGCTGGCGGGTGACGGCGTCGCGGTGGTCTTCATCTCGTCGGAGCTCGAAGAGGTCGTGCGGCTGAGCGACCGGATCATCGTGCTGAAAGACCGCGAGAAGATCGGCGAGCTCAGCAACGGGCCGGGCGTCACCGTCGACACGGTGGTCGAGATGATCGCCGCCGAACTGAGTCACAGTGCCGAACTGTGATCGGTAACAAGGTTCAGGCGCGCTGATTCGACCGACTTTGCGATGAAGCCTTGTGTTCCAGAAAATGTTCCCGGTAACATCACCGCAGGACATGCGGTGCAGGTGTCCTGCAATCACGACAGGACCATGACGGGTCCACCATTGCCGGAGTGACCACCGGCATCTCAATGAGGAGAAGAAATGTCCGCGAAGAAGCGCATCCGCATCGCCTTCGGCCTGGCAGCAGTCGGCGCACTCACCATCGGCCTCGCAGCCTGCTCGACCGGAGGCTCGGGCGGCGACGGCGGTGATGGGGGCTCCGACGAGATCACCACCGTCGGATTCGTCGCCGTCGGCCCCGAGGGCGCCTGGCGCGAGGCGAACGAGCAGAACATCCAGGACACCTTCACGGAGGAAGCCGGATACGACCTGAAGTACGCCCCCGCCACCAACCTCGACCAGAAGTCGCAGATCGACGCCTTCACATCGTTCGTCGACGAGGGCGTCGATGTGATCCTGCTGTCGGCCACCGAGGCCTCCGGCTGGGAGGACTCGCTCAAGCGTGCACAGGAGGCGGAGATCCCCGTCATCCTGCTCGACCGCGGCATCGAGCCCGACGACGACAGCCTGTATGTGACCCGCATCGCTCCCGACAATGTCGAGGTCGCGAAGGAGGTCGGCACGTGGGCCGCCGCCACCTTCCCCGACGGCGGCAACTACGTCGTGCTCGAGGGGCCGGCGGGCGTCGGTGTCGTGAACGAGCGCAACACGGGCTTCGACGAGGGCCTCGGCGACTCGTCGCTGGAGAAGCTCGACGCGCAGACCGCGAACTGGTCGGCCGAAGAGGGCAAGAGTGTCTTCGAGACCATGCTGAAGGCCTCGAACAACGACATTCAGCTCGTGTTCGCGCAGAATGACGA
The DNA here is from genome assembly GCF_017876435.1 of Microbacterium phyllosphaerae. Taxonomy (NCBI): domain Bacteria; kingdom Bacillati; phylum Actinomycetota; class Actinomycetes; order Micrococcales; family Microbacteriaceae; genus Microbacterium; species Microbacterium phyllosphaerae. The sequence goes on along the minus strand of NZ_JAGIOA010000001.1, from coordinate 58,268 downwards.
AATGGGCCTCGGTGCGGCGCAGGCCGCCGAGGAAGCCGGTCTCGTCGTCGGTGAAGACGTGAAGATCGCCACCATCGACGGCACCAAGAACGCGATGCAGGCGCTCGCCGACGGTCAGCTCAGCTACGTCCACGAGTACAACCCGCTGTTCGGCGAGACCGCGCTCGAGGTCGTCGAGAAGGCCCTCGCGGGTGAAGACGTCGAGTCGTACATCGTCGTCCCGAGCGAAGCGTTCGACTCCGCCGAAGCCGCGCAGGCCGTGCTCGCAGACCGCAAGTACTGACCGAGCACCGACGCCGACGCCGGAGCGATCCGGCAGCGAGCCCGGGTGGGGCAGATCCTGTGCCACCCGGGCTCTCCCGGACGGAGAGACAGACATGAACGAAGAACTGCCCATCGTCGAGATGCGGGGCATCTCGATCGAGTTCCCCGGGGTGAAAGCCCTCGACGGAGTCGACTTCCGACTCTTCCCGGGCGAGGTGCATGCGCTCATGGGCGAGAACGGCGCCGGCAAATCGACCCTCATCAAGGCGCTGACCGGCGTCTATCCGATCGACTCCGGATCGATCGTCGTCACGGGAGCCGAACGCAGCTTCGGCGGTGCCGAAGATGCGCAGGATGCCGGGATCTCGACGGTGTACCAGGAGGTCAACCTCGCACCCAACCTCTCGATCGGCGAGAACGTGATGCTCGGTCATGAGCGCAGGGGCGTGTTCGGCATCAACTGGACGGCCACCCATCGCGCCGCGACCGAGGCCCTCGGCCGCCTCGGGCTCGGCCACCTCGACACCCGCAAGCCGCTCTCGACCCTCTCGATCGCGCTGCAGCAGCTCGTCGCCATCAGCCGTGCGATGGCCATCAAGGCCAAGGTGCTCATCCTCGACGAGCCGACCTCGAGCCTCGACGCCGCCGAGGTCGAGGGGCTCTTCACCGTCATCCGCTCGCTGCGCGACCAGGGGGTCGCGATCCTCTTCGTCTCGCACTTCCTCGATCAGGTCTACGCGATCAGCGACCGACTCACCGTGCTTCGAAACGGCCGGTACCAGGGCGAGTACCTCACCCGCGACCTCGACCGACACGCCCTCATCTCGACCATGATCGGCAAGGACCTCGACGCACTGAAGTCCCTCGGCGGCAATCGCCGCCGCGCCCCGAGAGACACCGACGAGAAGCCGCTGCTGTCTGCAGTCGGCATCGCCAGGCGGGGTGCCGTCGAGGCGACCGACCTCGACATCCGCCCCGGTGAGGTCGTCGGTTTCGCGGGCCTTCTGGGTTCGGGTCGCACCGAGCTCGCTCGTCTCCTCTACGGTGCCGACCGCACCGACCAGGGTGCGATCGAGTTGCACGGACGCCGGATCGATCTGCGATCGCCGTCCGACGCGCTGCCGAAGAAGATCGCCTTCTCGACCGAGAACCGACGCGACGAGGGGATCATCGGCGACCTGACGGTGCGCGAGAACATCGTCCTCGCGGTGCAGGCCGAGCGCGGGTGGGCGCGGCCGATGAGCCGCAAGGAGCAGGATGCCATCGTCGACCGCTACATCGAGCAGCTGAACGTGCGCCCCGCCGACCCCGATCGGATGATCAAGAACCTCTCCGGCGGGAACCAGCAGAAGGTGCTCCTCGGGCGTTGGCTCGCCACGCAGCCCGAGCTGTTGATCCTCGACGAGCCGACCCGCGGCATCGACGTGGGCGCGAAGGCCGAGATCCAGGAGGCGGTCGCAGAGCTGGCCGAAGACGGCGTCGCCGTCGTCTTCATCTCGTCGGAGCTCGAAGAGGTGGTGCGACTGTCGGAGCGGATCGTCGTGCTGAAGGACCACCGCAAGATCGGCGAGATCCAGAACGGCCCCGACGTCACCGCCCAGGTGATCGTCGACGTGATCGCCGCCCACGGGGTCGAGGCCGCCGCCGAGACCCTCGACGACGCCGACGGCGCGCTGCCGGATACCATCGGCCACACGACTGACAAGGAGGCAGCGCGATGACCGCCGCAGCCGGCACCACCATCTGGCGGGATCTGATCCACAAGCCGTTCTTCTGGGGCATCGTCGCGATCCTCGCGCTGCTCGCCCTGAACGTCATCAAGGATCCGACGTACCTCGCGCTCTCGATCAACCCGAACAACGGCAACCTCGTCGGCAACCTCATCGACATCCTGCGCCAAGCGGCGCCCGTGATGATGATCGCGATCGGGATGTCGCTGGTCATCGCGACCGGCGGCATCGACCTCTCGGTCGGCTCGCTGATGGCGGTCGCCGGGGCCGTCTCGATGGAGTTCCTCAGCGCCGCCGGCGACTCCTTCGGCGCGGCGCTCGCCGCGGTCGGACTCGCGCTGGTGATCACCGGCATCCTCGGGGCGGTGAACGGACTGCTCGTCGCCTACGTCGGGCTGCAGCCGTTCATCGCCACCCTCGTGCTCATGCTCGCCGGCCGCGGCATCGCCAAGGTGATCACGGGCGGACAGAACACCACGGCCTCGAACGACGCCTTCCGCTGGATCGCGAACGGCTTCGTGATCGGCATCCCCGTGGTGTTCATCCTCGCCGTGCTCATCGTGCTCGCCGTCGGCTGGGTCGTGAGACGCAGTGCGCTGGGGCTCATGATCGAGGCGATCGGCATCAACCCGCGCGCCAGCCGCATGGCGGGCATCAAGCCGAAGGGCCTGCTGCTCACGGCGTACATCATGAGCGGCATCCTTGCGGGCATCGCGGGCATCATGTCGGTCGGCAGCGTCATGACCGTCGACATCTCGCGCACCGGGTATCAGCTCGAGCTCGATGCGATCCTCGCGGTCGTCATCGGCGGTGCCTCGCTGGCGGGCGGAAAGTTCTCGCTCAGCGGGGCGTTCGTCGGAGCGCTGCTGATCGCCACGCTCGACAAGACCGTGCTGTATCTCGGCGTCTCGTCGTCGGCGACCCCTGCCTTCAAGGCCATCGTGATCGTCGTGCTCTGCCTGCTGCAGTCGCAGCGGGTGCGCAGCTGGTTCCGCCGGCGCCGCACAGCCCGACCGGTCGAACAGCTGCTGCAGAAGGAAGAGGTGTCGGCATGAGCGCCCTGACCGTCAGCCCCAGCCCCACCGTGCGCCCGGCCGAGACGATCGCCGACCGCGTGCGCCGCATGATCAGGGCGAATCCGTCGGTGCTGCCGACCATCGCCTCGGTGGTCATCTTCGTCGGCATGGTGATCTTCGGCGAGGTGGCCTACGGCCGCATCCTGCAGTTCAACACGCTGTCGAACCTGCTCATCAACAACGCGCACCTCATCGTGCTCGCCGTCGCGCTGACCTTCGTGATCCTCACCGGGGGCATCGACCTCTCGGTGGGCTCGATCATCGCGGTGTCGTCGGTCGCGGGCGTCATGCTCTCGAACGCCGGGTGGAACGCCGTCGCCGTGATTGTCGCGATGATCGGCATCGGCGTGCTCTTCGGCATCATGTCCGGCGTGCTGATCCGGTATTTCAACGTGCAGCCGTTCATCGCGACGCTGGCGATGATGTTCCTCGGGCGGGGCCTCGCCTCGCTGCTCAGCACCAAGCCCGAGCGGCTCGGCGAGGATTCACCCATCCGCTGGATCGGCACGCAGCTGAAGATCATCGACGGCCCCAAGGTGAACGACCTGGTGATCACTCCCGCGGTGCTCGTCGCGGTCATCGTCGTGGCTGCCGCGTTCTTCGTGCTGCACCGCACCCGCACCGGGCGCACCGTCTACGCCATCGGCGGCTCCGAGAGCTCGGCGCTGCTGATGGGGCTGCCGGTGCACCGCACGAAGGTGCTCGTGTATGTGATCAGCGGCGCTCTCGCCGGTCTCGCCGCGGTGCTGTACACCGCGCGACTCGGCACCGCTCAGAACATCACCGGCATCGGCTGGGAGCTCGACGCGATCGCCGCCGCGGTGATCGGAGGCACTGTGCTCACCGGCGCCTACGGCTACGTGCTCGGGTCGGTCGTCGGTGCGCTGGTGCTCGGTCTGATGAACGTGCTGATCACCCGCGACGGGGGCATTCCGCCCGAGATGACGACCATCATCACCGGCGGCATCCTGCTCGTGTTCGTGCTGCTGCAGCGAGCCGTGACCCGAAGACGCGAGTAGCTCCGGTCGAACGGCAGCGACGAACGGCCCCCTCTCGATCGAGAGGGGGCCGTTCGCCTGTTCCGCGTGCGGGGGTGCCGGTTCAGGTCGTCGGGATCCAGACCCGCATGGTCGACGGGCCGCGCCTGGCCCAGTCGTGATAGGCGATGAGCGGCGTATCGACCGTGTCGCCGGTCGAGCGATGCCGCACCGGCAGCACGACGTGACCGTCGCGTTCGACGGGATCGCCGACCACGACCGCGTCGCCGACGTCGGCTCCGAGATCGATCGACTCGAGGGCCAGGACCTCCGGCCCGCGCTCGATCACCACACTGCCGCGCACGGCATCCACCATCGGATGCGGTGCGGTGGCGCGCGCGACGATCGGCAGGTGCAGGTCGACGATGTCGCCGGCGCGGAACGCGCGCGTCACCGACACGGAGCCGACCGGGGCCGCCTCCGACGACTCGACCTCGCCACCGCTGTGCACGCGCACTGTCGCTCCCTCGGCCCATGCCGGCACGCGCAGCGTCAGAGTGAACTCGGCATCCGCGCGGAGGGTGATGCGGATGCCGCCATCGGCCGGATACCCCGTCTCGACGTCGAACGCCACGACCCGGCCGTCGGGGAGCGTCGTGCGGACGGCCGACGGCGCGTACTGGTGCACCTGCACGCCGTCGTCATCCGCCGTGGCCAGATAGGCCGCGAGACTCGCGAAGGTGCGGGCCACATTCGGCGGGCAGCACGACACCTCGAACCACGGGGCCCGCAGCGACGACGAGGCGCGCGGCGACGTGGCATCCGGATCCGCGGGGATGCCGGGTGTGCGCTGGTGCAGCGTGTTGGCGTAGAAGAAAGAGCGGCCATCGTCGCCGGGCGAGGTCGCGACGACGTTGAACAGGGTGCGCTCGATCAGGTCGGCGTACTGCGCCTCGCCGGTCGCGAGCAGCAGCCTCCACGAGAACATGATCGAGCCGATGCCTGCGCAGGTCTCGGAGTAGGCGCGATCCGGCGGCAGCTCCCAGTCGTCGCCGAACGCCTCGTCCTGATGGTGCGACCCCTGGCCGCCCGTGACGTAGGTGCGACGTTCGACCGTGCGGTCCCACTGCGACCGGAGCGCGGCGAGCAGCGACTCGTCCGACAGCTCCGCAGCGACGTCGACCGCGGCGGAGGACAGGTAGTTGGCCCGCACGGAGTGCCCGCGCAGCGCCTCGGCGTCTCGCACCGACACGTCGTCCTGGAAGTAGCTGCGACCCCATTCGATCTCGCCCAGAGACCCTCGGCCGTGGCGTTCGACGAAGAGGGCGGCCTGGTCGACATAGCGCTGCTCGCCGAGGGCCCTGCCGAGCTCCGCGAGACCGACCTCGACCTCGGCGTGCCCGCAGATCGCGTCGCGCCCGTCGGCGCCGAACTCACGGCAGACGAGGTCGGCGGCGCGGCGGGCGATGTCGATCAGCCCGTCGCCGGCGTCCGGTCTCGTGCGCACCCGGGCGACGGCCGCCTGGAACAGGTGTCCGAGGCAGTAGAGCTCGTGCCCCCACTGCAGGGCCGACCAGCGCTCGCCCTGACCCTCGCGCCCGAACATCGTGTTGAGGTATCCGTCGGATTCCTGCGCGGCGGCGACCCGGTCGACCACGCGGCGGAACCGCCGCTCGAGGTCATCGTCGGCCGCGGCATCCGTGCGTCCGATCTCCCACGCGAGAGCCTCGAGGTACTTGTAGATCTCGGAGTCGGCGAACTCGCGCCCCCGGCGCCCGGCGGGAAGCGTGCCGGCGGCGGCGAGGTCGAAGTTCGGCAGCCAGCCCTCCGACTCCAGACGCGACTCGATGTGCGTGAGCGTGGCCGTGCCGTTGACGGCTTGGCGATCGCCCCAGAAGCCTCCCGTGATGCGCACCTCGTCGAGGCCGAGGGGGCGCAGGCGTCCGCGCGTGGGAACCACCGGAGCGGCCGGTGTGGTGGTGTCGAACATGGTCATCCCTTGAAAGCGCCGGACATGAAGCCGCGCACGTAGTGTCGTTGCAGGATCAGGAAGAGCAGGATGCAGGGGAGCGCCAGCACGACGACCCCCGCCTCGGTGGCGCCGTAGTCGACGACGCCCTGCACCTGCCCTCGGAGGTTCGCGACCGCGAGCGGCAGCGTCATGCGGTTGGTGTCGTTGATGAGGATCAGCGGGGCCATGAAGTCGTTCCACGCGGTGAGGAACGCGAACAGGCCGACAGTGACGAGTCCCGGCTTGACGGCAGGGAGCAGCACCCGCCACAGGGCGCCCCAGCTGGAGCATCCGTCGACCATCGCGGCCTCGTCCATCTCGCGCGGGATCGACTCGAACGAGATGCGCATCATGAACATCGAGAACGGCAACTGGAACATGGTGATCACGAGTGCGACGCCGACGAGCGAGTTCTGCAGGCCGACCGCGTTGAGGATCACGTAGAGCGGAATGAGCAGCGTCGCGTACGGCACCATCAGGATCGCGAGCGTCAGCAGGAACAGGGCGTTCTTGCCGGGGAACGAGAAGCGCGCGAACGCGTAGCCGCCCAGCAGCGAGATGAACAGCGTGAGCGCCACGGTGAGCACCGAGACGAACAGCGAGTTGCCGAGGTACACCCAGATGCCCGCCTGGTACTCGCCGAGGGCGGCGTAGTTGCCGAAGCCCCAACCGTCGGTCTGGCTGGTGCCCGCCATCGGGCTGACCGACGAGACTCCGGTCCAGATGAGCGGGTAGAGGAAGATCACCGCGAGGGCGGTCGTGAACACCCAGTACGGGATGCCGAAGACGACGCGGGCGGCCTTCGAGCGGTACCGGGGCGCGGTGGGCTGATGATTCGGGGCGACGATGGTGCGTGTCAGTGTCTGGGACATGATTCTCAGCTCAGTTCTCATCCGTGCGGCGGAACGCGCGCAGCTGGAAGACGTTGATGACGATGAGCGCGAGCAGCACGATCACCGAGAGGGCGCCGGCGATCCCGAGGCTGTTCTGCCCCTGGAAGGCGACGTTGTAGATCAGCTGCACGACGGTCATGGTGCTGTTGTCGGGGCCGCCCTTGGTGAGGATGTAGAACTGCTCGAACGCGAGCAGCGACCCGGTCACGCACATCACGGTCGTGAGGGCGAAGGTCGGCTTGAGCAGCGGCACCGTGATGTCGCGGAACGTCTGCCACCGGTTCGCGCCGTCGATGCGCGCGGCCTCGTAGACGTCGTCGGGGATGCCCTGGAGTCCCACGAGCATCAGCAGCATGTAGAAGCCCGCGTAGCGCCAGACGATCAGGAAGATCGTCGACCACAGCGCCCCCTCCGGGGTGCCGAGGAAGGTGATTCCCCACGACTTCATGAGGTTCGCGAACGGGCCGGCGATGGGGGAGTACAGCACGTAGAAGAGCAGCGAGGCGGATGCGAGTCCCAGGGCGCTCGGGATCAGGAACGCCGTGCGCAGGAACCCCTTCCACCGGGTCGACTCCTGCACGAGCAGGGCGAGTCCGAGTCCGAGTCCGATCAGGATGACGGTCGTGATGACGGTGTAGAGCAGGGTGAAGCGGATCGAGTCCCAGAAGAGGCGGTGCGTGACGGCATCCGTGTAGTTCTCGGGGAAGTTGATGCCCCGGTTGCCGCTCAGCAGCGGCCAGTCCGAGGCCGACATCTGAACGACGAGCACCAGCGGCACGATGAACAGCAGGGCGACGAAGATCGCGGTCGGGGCGGCATACAGCCAGCCCTGCACGGGGCCTCCGAAGCCGGTGCGCGGTCTGCGGCGAGGCAGCGGGGGTGCGGCCTGGGTCATCTCGTTCTCTTCCGATCGGGAGTGCGGGGCGTGCGGGAGGATGCGGGGGCGACGCGATGCGCGGCGCCCCCGCACGAGATCACTGCGACAGGATCGCGGTGATCTCCTCGTTGTCGGCGGGGACCGAGTCGTCGCCGTTCAGCACCGCGTTGCGGACGAGCGTGAGCCACGGGCTCCCCGGTGCGTTGAACGCCTGCTGGAAGTTCAGCGCCACCGGGGTGTCGCCCTGGGCGGCGACCTCGTTGATCGTGACCAGACGCGGGTCGGCCGCCGCATACTCGTTGTCGGCGAGGTCGCCGCGCGAGACGGCGTTGCCGTCCTTCGCGAGGACCTCGACCTGGGCGTCCTCCGACATCATCCAGTTGAGGAAGTTCCACGCCTGTGCGGACTTCTTCGAGTCCTTCGAGATGCCGATGCCGTCGCCGCCGACGAAGGTCGAGGCGCCGCCGTCGACACCGGGGATGCCGGCGACTCCTGCGTCGAACTCGAGGGAGGGGAGCAGCGTCGCCGGGAACGGCATCACGCCGACCTTGCCCTCGCTGAACGCGGCGGTCCAGGTGGGGCCGGCCTCGTCGGTCGAGCTGGGGAGGATGGCTCCGGCGTCCTGCAGCTCGGCCCACGTGTCGTACACGGCCTGGGCGGAGTCGCCGTCGAGCAGGGACTCGGTGCCGTCGTCGCTCATGACCTCGTCGCCGGACGCCCAGATCGAGGGGAACCAGGTGAAGACCAGGCATCCGCCGCAGTTGAGGCCGGTCGCCGTGCCGTACGTGTCGGGCTTGTTCAGCGCCTGCACGGCCATGGCCGCCTCGGCGAACTCCTCGAGCGTGGCGGGTGCCTTCTCGGGGTCGAGGCCGGCCTCGGCGAAGAGCTCCTTGTTCCAGAACAGCATCGAGAGGTCGAGCGCGAAGGGCAGCACGTACTCGGCGCCGTCGACGGTGCCCGCCGAGAGGTGACCGGGGTTGATCTCGTCCTTGAAGTCGAGCGCGTCGATCTGCTCGGACATGTCCTGGAACAGGCCCTGCTGCGCCCAGTTGGGCACGTAGACGATGTCGGCGGCGAACAGGTCGGGCAGCCCGCCCGACCCTGCGGCGGCGCCGACCTTGGCGACGTAGTCGTCGTTGGGGACGACCGTGAGCTCGACCTGGTTCTCGTGGCTCTCGTTGTAGGCGTCGACCAGCAGCTTGGCCTGGCGCTCGATCGGAGCGCGGGTCCACAGCGTCAGCGTGGTGCCGTCATCCGTGCCCTCGGCGGGGATGGGTTCGTCGGATGCGTTGTCGTCGGCGGCGGGCGCGCAGGCGGCGAGACCGCCGACGAGCAGGCCTGCCGCGATCACGGCGGCTGCTGCCCGGCGTGCGGCGTGTGTACGGGTGGTGTTCATGGGCGGGGGCTCCTCTGGGCTCGTCCTCGAGCGGGTGCGGTGTGGCGCTTCGACAGTGCAGCGCCGGGTGTGGAGATGAGGTGGAGATCGGGTTCTCCGAAATCTACGAAAACCCTTTCGAAAAGGTATAGCGTGGTTTCGGCGGGGGCGTCAACCCTCGTTCCGATAACCTTTCAGCAACAGGGAGCGGGATGAGCGACACGACGGGAACAAGGGCGGTGACCCTCGGCGACGTCGCCGCGCGCGCCGGGGTGTCGATCTCGACGGCGTCGAAGGCGCTGAATGACCGGGGAGACGTCTCTGCCGCGACGAGGGCCAAGGTGCGGGCGATCGCGGAGGAGCTGGCCTTCACGCCCAACGCCATGGCACGAGGGCTCCTCGCCGGACGCACCGGAACCGTCGGCCTGCTCACGAGCGACCTCGAAGGCCGTTTCATGATCCCGATCCTGATGGGAGCCGAGGACGCCTTCGGGGCGGGCCGCATCAACGTCTTCCTCTGCGACGCGCGCGGTGACGCGATCCGCGAGCAGCACCACCTGCGCGAGCTGCTCAGTCGCCGGGTCGACGGAATCATCGTCGTCGGTCGCCAGACGGATGCCCGCCCCTCGCTCGGGCAGGAGATCCCCGTGCCCGTCGTCTACGCGTACGCGCCGTCCGACGACCCGCGCGACCTGTCATTGACGCCGGACAACTACGCGGGTGGACGCCTCGCGATCGAGCATCTGCTCGCCTGTGGACGCCGGCGCATCGCGCACATCTCGGGTGACCCGACCTATGCCGCAGCGCAGGACCGCCTCGCCGGGGCCAGGGCCGCGCTCGCCGAAGCCGGCCTCGAACTCGTCGGCGAGCCGATGTTCTCGGAGTGGACCGAGCACTGGGGGCGGGATGCCGCGGCGATGCTGCTGAACCGGCATCCCGACATCGACGCCGTGTTCTGCGGCTCGGACCAGATCGCTCGCGGCGTGCTCGACTCGGCGCGGGATCTCGGACGCACTGTTCCCGACGACCTCGCGGTGATCGGCTACGACAACTGGGAAGTGCTCGCGACGAACGCGCGACCCGAGCTCACCAGCATCGACGCCAACCTGCAGCAGCTGGGTCGTCAGGCGGCGCTTCGGGTGTTCGACGCGATCGACGGGATCGACATCGGAGAGGGGTCGCACCACCTGCCGGTGCGCCTCGTGATCCGCGGGTCGACGATCGCCCGACGCTGAGGCCGCCCCTCGCGTCTTCGAATCGCGTGAATGACCCCGTTTCCTCGCGAAACAGGGTCATTCACGCGATTCGAATGCGGTCCGTCCGATCAGACGTGGTCGCGCCAGGAGTGCTGCGGGTCGAACCCCAGGATGCGGCGGGCCTTGTCGATCGACAGCAGCGTCTCGTTCGGGCCGAACTCGTGGGCGACCGGCACATCGGGGAAGACCTCGGCGAGCAGCTCGGCGTTCGGGCGGGACATCACCGTGTCGGCCGCCGCGATGATGAAGTTGTCGAACCCGGGGGCCGCCACCTCGAGCGCGCGCTCCACGGCCTGTGCGCCGTCGCGCGCGTCGATGTAGCCCCAGAGGTTCCACTTGCGGCGCAGGGCGTCGGCGTCGAAGTCGGGGAACTCGGCGTAGTCCTCCGGGTTCATCACGTTCGAGAAGCGCAGCGCCGTGATCGAGAGATCGGGATGCCAGCGCACGAGCTCCCTCGCCAGCTGCTCCTCGAGCGTCTTGACCAGCGAGTACACCGATTCGGGGCGGGCGGGGTAGTCCTCGTCGACGGGCACGTAGGGCGGCGGCACATCGAACGGCAGGCCCAGCACGGTCTCGCTCGACGCGTAGACGACGCGCCGGATGCCGAGGCGCACCGCCGCCCAGAACACGTTGAACGTGGCCGGCATGTTGTTGTGGAACGTGGCGACATCGCTGCGGATGCCGGGGGCCGGGATCGCGCCCAGATGCACCACGGCGTCGATGCCGTCGTGCCGGTCGCCGACGGCTGTGAAAGCATCCACGACCTGGCCGTAATCCGTGAGGTCGACCTGCACGAAGTCGGGCCCGCGGACCCCCGCGACGTCCATGCCGATGACCTCGTGGCCGTGGGCGCGGAGTTCCCGCGCGACGACGCTGCCGAGCTTGCCCGATGATCCTGTGAGTGCGATGCGCATGTCACCAGGGTGGCACGACGACGAGGTGTCGGGGCCGCTCGGCATACACTCGTCGGCGTGAGTGACACGAGCAGCGAGCCCCGCCGCACCGTCGGCGTGCGCGATGTCGCTGTGCTCGCGGGGGTCTCCCGGCAGACCGTGTCGCGCGTGCTCAACGACCACCCCGAGGTCGCGGTCGAGACCCGCGAGCGCGTCCTCGCCGCGATGGCCGAGCTCGGCTACCGCATGAACAACGCCGCCAGAGCGTTGGGCACCCGGCGATCCCGCACCCTCGGGGTGCTGGCCACCGACGCCCTGCACTACGGACCCTCGCGCAGCATCGCCGCGCTCGAGGCGTCGGCCCGCGAGGTCGGCTACTGGCTGAGTGCGGCCTTCGCGGATGCAGGCGATGCCGATGCCGTCGTCGCCGCGGTCGACCACCTCGTGATGCAGGGAGTCGAGGGCATCGTCGTCGTCGCACCCCACGCCCATACCCTCGACGCCCTCGATGAGGTGCGCATCGGCGTTCCCGTGGTGACGCTGCACGCGGCCGACCGGGGTGCACGCGGACTCTCGGTCGACCAGGCGGCCGGCGCCAGGCTCGCCGTCGCGGCGCTCGCCGATGCCGGGCACACGCACATCGCCCATCTCGCCGGACCCGCCGACTGGCTCGAAGCGGAGTCGCGCACCCAGGGATTCGCCGCCGAGCTCGCCGCCCGAGGGCTTGCCGCCGGACCCGTGTTCGAGGGCGACTGGACCGCGGGTTCGGGCTACGCGGCGGCCGACGCCGTGCGGCGATCGGGGGTCACGGCCGTGTTCGCGGCGAACGACCAGATGGCGCTCGGCCTGCTCGGCGGCCTGCACGAGGCCGGGCTCGCGGTGCCGGGCGACATCAGCGTGGTCGGTTTCGACGACACTCCGGACGCCGCGTACTACTGGCCGAAGCTCACGACCGTGCGACAGGACTTCTCGGAGCTCGCCCGCCGCGCGGTGGCGGCGGTGCTGGCGGGGATCTCCGGCGAGGCGGCATCCGACCTCCCGCCTGTGGCGCCCCTGCTCGTGACCCGCGCCTCGGTCGCCCCGCCGCGCTGAGCCGCGCCCGGGTGTGTGCCGGCGCGGTGCGGGGTCAGTTCTGCACGTGCGGCGCGGTGCGGGGTCGATTCTGCATGTGCGGCGCGGTGCGGGGTCAGTTCTGCACGTGAATACGCCGTATCCGATGCGAAAGTGACCCCGCACGAGACGGGAGATGCGAAAGTGGCCCCGCACACCGCGGCGCCGAGCGGGCGCCGGCGTCTTGACGGTCCGCCGACCTCCGTGACACACTGCTGTGACCGGTCACAGTGACCACCGCCGACCCCGAGGTACCCGTGAGCAACGAAGCCCCTGCCTTCTCTGACGAGAATGCCTTCTCCCCGGAGATCGCCGCCGCCATCCAGGCCGTCCGCGAGGACGTCGCCCGTCTGCACGGCGAGCTGGTCCGCTATGACCTCATCGTCTGGACCGGCGGCAATGTCTCCGGCCGCGTGCCCGGCGCCGACCTCTTCGTCATCAAGCCCTCAGGCGTGAGCTACGACGACCTCGCCCCCGAGAACATGATCCTGTGCGACCTCGACGGCGCGGTGATCCCCGGCACCCCCGGCAGCGAGCGCTCGCCCTCGAGCGACACCGCAGCCCACGCCTACGTCTACCGCCACATGCCCGAGGTCGGCGGCGTCGTGCACACGCACTCGACGTTCGCGGTCGCCTGGGCCGCCCGCGGCGAGGAGATCCCCTGCGTCATCACGGCCATGGCTGACGAGTTCGGCGGACCGATCCCGGTCGGCCCGTTCGCGATCATCGGCGACGACTCGATCGGCCGCGGCATCGTGCAGACCCTCAGCGGTCACCGCAGCCGCGCGGTGCTCATGCAGAACCACGGCCCGTTCACCATCGGAGTCGACGCGAAGGATGCCGTCAAGGCCGCCGTCATGGTCGAGGACGTCGCCCGCACCGTGCACTACGCCCGCGAGGCCGGCCCGCTGATCCCGATTCCGCAGGAGGCGATCGACAGCCTCTTCAACCGATACCAGAACATCTACGGACAGAACTCGGACGCCCGACGATGAGCGACACGGCCACCACCAGCGACACGACCACCACGACCGCGCGCGACGACATCACCGCCGGTCGCACGAGCCTCGGCATCGAGCTCGGCTCGACCCGCATCAAGGCCTGCCTGATCGGACCGAACGCCACCGATGTGCTCGCCACCGGGTCGTTCGCGTGGGAGAACCGGCTCGAAGACGGACTCTGGACGTACGCGATCGACGAGGTCTGGACAGGCCTGCAGGCCGCCTACGCCGCGCTCGTCGCCGACGCGGAGAACCGCCATGGCGTGCGCCCCGAGACGTTCGGTGCGATCGGCATCTCGGCCATGATGCACGGGTACCTCGCCTTCGACGCGAAGGGCGAGCTGCTCACGCCGTTCCGCACGTGGCGCAACACGAACACGGGAGTGGCCGCGGCGGAGCTGACCGACCTGCTCGGCGTGAACATCCCGCTCCGCTGGTCGATCGCGCACCTGCATCAGGCGGTGCTCGACGGCGAGGCCCACGTGCCGCAGCTCGACTTCGTCACGACCCTCGCCGGATACGTGCATGCGAAGCTGACGGGCGAGCGCGTGCTCGGCGTCGGCGATGCGTCCGGCATGTTCCCGATCGACTCGGCCACCGGAGACTACGACGCGCGGATGCTGCAGGCCTACGACGCTCTCGCCGCAGACCGCCTCCCCGCAAGCGCCAAGGATCTGCTCCCGACCGTCCGTCCCGCAGGTGCCGCCGCCGGCAAGCTCACCGAGGAGGGTGCGGCCCTGCTCGATCCGACCGGTGCGCTGGCATCCGGCATCCCGCTCTGCCCGCCTGAGGGCGACGCCGGCACCGGCATGGTGGCGACGAACTCCGTGTCTCCGCGCACGGGCAACGTCTCGGCCGGAACGAGCATCTTCGCGATGGTCGTTCTCGAGCGCCCGCTGGCCGAGGTGCATCACGAACTCGACCTCGTGACGACTCCCGCCGGTGACGCCGTGGCGATGGTGCACTGCAACAACGGTGCGAGCGAGCTCGCCGCCTGGGCGGGGCTCTTCACCCGCTTCTCGGCCGCGGCGGGTCAGCCGCTGAGTGACGACGCGGTCTTCGACGCCCTCTTCCGTGAGGCTCTCGACGGTGAGGCGGATGCCGGTGGGCTGCTCGCCTACAACCACCTCGCCGGCGAGCCCATCGCCGGCCTGACCGAGGGGCGCCCGCTGTTCGTGCGCACCCCCGACAGCGCCTTCACCCTCGCGAACTTCATGCGCTCACAGCTGTACGGCGTGTTCGGCACGCTGGCGCTGGGGATGCAGGTGCTCGCCGCCGAGGGCGTCGAGCTCGACCGCATGTTCGCCCACGGAGGCATGTTCCGCACCGCCGGGGTGGCACAGCGCTTCCTGGCCGGAGCGCTCGGCGCGCCGGTCGCGGTGGGCGAACTGGCCTCCGAGGGTGGGGCGTGGGGCATCGCGGTGCTCGCGTCGTACCTCGCACGCGCCGAGGGGCAGACACTGGGGGAGTATCTCGAGAGCGACGTCTTCGCCTCGGCATCCCTCGCGGTCGCCGACCCCGACCCCGACGACGTCGCCGGCTTCACCGCCTATCTCGACCGCTACCGCGCGGGCCTCGCCATCGAAGCCGCCGCGACCACGGCTCTCTGAACTCTTCCCGCTGATACCGGAACACCGAAGGACCACTCATGCCCCGCACCCCGCTCACCACCTCGCTCGACGGCTACGAGGTCTGGTTCCTCACCGGCAGCCAGCACCTCTACGGCCCCGAGACGCTCGCCCAGGTCGCCGACCAATCGCAGGAGATCGCCCGCATCCTCGACGAGGCCGGCGAGGTGCCCGTGAAGATCGTCTGGAAGCCGGTGCTGACGGATGCCGCGGCCATCAAGCGCACCGCGCTCGAGGCGAACGCCGACGACCGCGTCATCGGCCTGATCGCGTGGATGCACACGTTCAGCCCCGCGAAGATGTGGATCGCCGGTCTCGACGCGCTGCAGAAGCCGCTCGCGCACCTGCACACGCAGGCGAACGTCGAGCTGCCGTGGGCCGACATCGACTTCGACTTCATGAACCTGAACCAGGCGGCGCACGGCGACCGCGAGTTCGGCTACATCCAGACGCGTCTCGGGGTGCCGCGCAAGACCGTCGTCGGTCACGCGAGCGACCCGCGGGTGCGTCAGGAGATCGCGACGTGGCAGCGTGCGGCCGCAGGCCTCGCGGCCTCCCGTTCGCTCAAGCTCGCCCGCTTCGGTGACAACATGCGCTTCGTCGCCGTCACCGAGGGCGACAAGACCGAGGCTGAGCTGCGCTTCGGTGTGCAGGTCAACACGTGGGGCGTGAACGATCTGGCGGATGCGGTCGCCGCGGCATCCGAATCCGAGATCGACGCCCTCGTGGCCGAGTACGAAGAGCTGTACGAGGTCGTCCCCGAGCTTCGTCGCGGAGGCGACCGCCACCAGTCGCTGCGCGATGGGGCCGCGATCGAGATCGGTCTGCGGACGTTCCTCGAGGAGGGCGGCTTCGGCGCCTTCACCACCTCGTTCGAGGATCTCGGCGCCCTGAAGCAGCTGCCGGGTCTCGCGGTGCAGCGCCTGATGGCCGAGGGCTACGGCTTCGGTGCCGAGGGCGACTGGAAGACGGCGATCCTCGTGCGCGTCGCCAACGTGATGGGCGCGGGGCTGCCGGGTGGTGCGAGCCTCATGGAGGACTACACCTACGACATGACCCCCGGCGACGAGCTGATCCTCGGGGCGCACATGCTCGAGGTCTCGCCATCGCTCACCACCGCGAAGCCGACGCTCGAGATCCACCCGCTCGGCATCGGCGGCAAGGACGACCCGGTGCGCCTGGTCTTCACGGCCGACCCCGGCCCCGCGATCGTCGTCGCACTCAGCGACATGCGCGACCGGTTCCGCCTCACCGCGAACGTGGTCGAGAACGTGCCGCCGCGTCAGTCGCTGCCGAAGCTGCCGGTCGGCCGCGCCGTCTGGAAGCCGCAGCCCGACTTCAACACCTCCGCCGCCGCCTGGCTGACTGCGGGTGCCGCGCACCACACCGTGATGTCGACGGCCGTGGGGCTCGAGGCGTTCCGCGACTTCGCCGAGATAGCTGAGGTCGAGCT
The DNA here is from genome assembly GCF_017876435.1 of Microbacterium phyllosphaerae. Classification (NCBI taxonomy): domain Bacteria; kingdom Bacillati; phylum Actinomycetota; class Actinomycetes; order Micrococcales; family Microbacteriaceae; genus Microbacterium; species Microbacterium phyllosphaerae. The sequence goes on along the minus strand of NZ_JAGIOA010000001.1, from coordinate 41,724 downwards.
GCTCGTGATCGACGATGCGACCACGCTGCCCGAGTTCCAGAAGCAGGTGCGCTGGAACCAGGCGTACTACCGACTCGCTCAGGGGCTGTGATGACTGACGTCTCTTCGGTCACCGTGGAGGTCGCGACCGCCGCGCGCCCCCGCTCGGGTCGGCAGCTGCGCATCGCCGGACACGGCTACGAGGCCGTGATCGCCAGCGTCGGCGCATCGCTGCGCGTGCTCACCTTCGAGGGCCGCGACCTGGTCGTGCCGTTCGACGCCGACGAGGTGCGGCCCGGATACCGCGGCACCACTCTCGCGCCGTGGCCCAACCGCATCGTCGACGGCCGCTACACGTTCGGCGGCGTCGAGCACCAGTTGGCCCTCACCGAGCCCGCCCGTGGTCAGGCGCTGCACGGCCTGCTCGCGTGGGCCGAGTTCGAGGACCGTCTCGTGCTCGACGACCGGGTCGTGCTCGCGGCCGTGATCGAGCCGCAGACCGGGTACCCCTTCCGCGTCGAGGTCGAGACGGAGTACCGCATCGACGCCGACGGACTGCGTCAGACCGTGACCGCGCACAACCTCGGGGCGGATGCTGCGCCGTGGGGCACCGGACCGCATCCCTATCTCGTCGCCGGGCCCGACGGACGCGTGGACGACTGGACGCTGACGCTGCCGGCATCCGAGGTGCTCACCGTCACCGACGACCGGCTGAGCCCCGTGGCTCTCGAGGGGGTGGCGGAGCATCCGCAGTGGGACTTCCGCGCTGCGCGCCCGATCTCCGACGTGTTCATCGACCACGCCTTCACCGGGCTCACGCGCGAGGGCGGTGTCGCCGAGGTGCGACTGGTGACGGATGCCGGAACCGGCGTCGCGATGACGTTCGACGAGCGCTGCCCGTGGGTGCAGGTGCACACGGCCGACAACCCCGAGATCGACGCGATCCACCGCATCGGCCTCGCGGTCGAGCCCATGACCTGCCCGCCGGACGCGTTCAACTCGGGAACCGACCTCTTCGTGCTCGAACCGGGCGCTGCGCACGCGGCATCCTGGAGGATCTCCGCCGTCTGAGGGTGGCGAGCCTGCGCCGCCTTTTGCTGCGCGGGGGGCGGTGCGGGGTCACTCTCGCATCCGGGTCGTCGGTGCGGGGTCAAAAGTGCACCGTAAACGACCGATTCCGATGCTTTCTTGACCCCGCATAGTGGCTGGGTGTCGGGCTGGTGCCGCGGGCTGTTGTCTCAGGGGCTCGGGGTCGATTCGCACCCGCCCGCCGGTGCGGGGTCACTTTCGCATCCGTTCGCTTGTGGGGGGTCAGTTTCGCACCGGAAACGTCCGAATCCGATGCGTTACTGACCCCGCCAGCACGCAGGCCAGTAGGCAGGCCAGCACGCAGGCCAGTAGGCAGGCCAGCAGGCAGGGAGGCCAGGCGTCAGCGGTTGAGCCAGGTGCGCAGCGACCGCGTGACGAAAGGCAGCACCCAGTAGGTCATGATCGGCGTGAGCACGACCGTCGTCGCGAGCACCCGCAGCCAGATCGGCAGCTCGTTCCAGCCGGGCACGGGGCTCAGAGCGTAGGTGAGGGCGACGTTCAGCGGGAAGAATCCGAGCCAGATCGACACGGCCTGTTTCCACCGCGGGGGAGTGCTGACCATCGCGACCGTGGTCGTCGATCCGTCCGCCCGCGGCAGCGTGATCGTGTCGGTGGTCGGCTCGTCGAACCAGCCCTCGATGCCGCTGCGTCGGCGTACACGCTCGCTGCGCACGAACTGGTCGCCGGTCGACTTCCACCACTCCCGCTCGCCGGACTGCTCCCAGGCGATCAGCGACTTCTCGTCGGAGAACCGGTAGAGCATGTGCCAGACGTGCGAGTCCTCGCCGTCGCGCACCCATCCGGAGCCGAGGAATCCCGGATACCGGTGGGCGAGGTTCACGCCGGTCTGCACCCAGGCGGTGGCTGCGGCCACATGCTCGGGGTCGACCTCGCGGCGGATGGAGACGGTGATGGGTTCGCTGGACATGGTGGGTCCTCGGAGACTGCGGTCGCCCGGGTCACGGGCGCCTCGACGGTGGGGGATGCGCCAAGGTGCGGGCGCATCAACGATTGTATTTCGGATGCCGGGGTCGCCGCCCTGTTTTCGCGACGCGCGAAGACGGCATCCGTGGTTCCGTCGGCGCGCGTGAGGCCGGATGCCGGAGTTCGAATGCTCGGTGCTCGGTGCTCGGTGCTCGGTGCGCGGTGCGCGGTGCGCGGTGCTGGGTGCTGGGTGCTGGGTGCTGGGTGCTGGGTGCTGGGTGCCGGATGCCGGAGGCCGGATACTCGGTGCTTCCGACGGTCGAATGCGCCTGGGAAGGCCGGATGCCGGGAATTCGGCCTTCGCGGGTGCGTATGGCCGAGGCAGGGCAGGGCAGGGCAGGGCAGGTCAGGGCAGGGCTGGGCCAGGGCAGGGCAGGGCAGGGCAGGGCAGCGAAGCGAAGCGGCATCCGTCCCGAACTCCGTGACGGGGAGAGAATGGGACGCATGAGCACGCGCAGCGAAGCCGTCCTGATCGATGTCGTCCGGACCCCCGTCGGGCGGGGCAAGCCGGGCGGAGCCCTGTCGGGGGTGCATCCGGTCGATCTCGCTGCCGGAGCGCTCGCCGCGATCCTCGAGCGCAGCGGGCTCGATTCGCGACAGATCGACGACGTGCTGCTCGGCTGCGTGAGCCAGGTGGGCGACCAATCGTCGAACATCGCCAGGCAGGCTGTGCTCGCGGCCGGATTCGATGAGTCGATCCCCGGGGCGACGATCGACCGTCAGTGCGGGTCGAGCCAGCAGGCCGTGCACTTCGCCGCGCAGGGCATCATCGCCGGCGCCTATGACGCGGTGATCGTCGGTGGTGTCGAGTCGATGAGCCGAGTGCCCCTCGGGTCATCCGCCGCGGGTGGCTCGCCGATGTCGCCGCGTCTGCGCGAGCGGTATCCGGACGGGCTCGTGAACCAGGGCGTCTCGGCCGAGCTGATCGCCCAGCGCTGGAACCTCGACCGCGCTGCCCTCGACGCCTATGCGGCAGAATCGCACCGTCGCGCCGCGGCCGCGTGGACCGACGGATTCTTCGACCGCACGGTCATCCCGGTGACGGAGGCTCCGGATGCCGTCGACGACGAGACCGTCCGTGCGGGCACGACGGCCGAGGGGCTGGCGGGACTTCACCCGGCCTTCCGCACGGATGCGCTCGCCGCGCGGTTCCCCGACGTCGACTGGCGCATCACCCCCGGCAACTCCTCGCCGCTCACCGACGGAGCATCCGCCGCGCTGCTGATGAGCGCTGAACGCGCCGACGCGCTGGGGCTCACACCGCGGGCAAGGTTCCACGCGTTCACGGTGGTCGGAGACGACCCGCTGATGATGCTCACGGGGCCGATCCCCGCGACGCGGCGCATCCTCGAACGCACCGGACTCACGATCGACGACCTCGATGCCTACGAGGTCAACGAGGCGTTCGCGTCGGTGCCGCTGGCCTGGGCCGCCGAGGTCGGGGCGGATGCCGAGAAGCTCAACCCCCGAGGAGGGGCGATCGCCCTCGGGCACGCCCTCGGCTCGTCCGGCACCCGCCTGCTCGGGACGCTCGTCGACCAGCTCGACGCCGTCGACGGCCGGTTCGGCTTGCAGACCATGTGCGAGGGCGGCGGCATGGCGAACGCCACGATCATCGAGCGGCTGTAGGCCCGGCACCCGGCATCCGGCATCAATCTCTTTCGAATCGCGCACTTTGCAGAAAGGCCGTCTGGAAAACTGCAAAGTAGGCGATTCGAAGGGGGTTAGGCGCCGAGAGCTGCCGATACGCGCCGCACCAGCTCCTCGGGCCGACGCAGCAGAGGTGAGGTGACCTCGATGACGACCCACCCGGCGGCGCGGAGGCGTTCGAGTCTCTCCACGTCCGCCGCCCACTGCTCCCCATGCAGCATGCCGAGATACTCGATGACGACACGAGCCTCGCGGTAGACCATGTCGACGCATCCGAGGAAGCGCCCGCGCTCGTCGTGGATGTCCACGTTGAGCTCCGGTTCCGGCAGCCCGCCGGCGAGCAGGATGCAGCGCACTCGCGTCTCACGCGGCGACCAGGAGTCCTCGCGAACGAGCTCGAGTGCATCCCTGAGCCGTGCCGCTCCGCGTCGTCGCCCTGCTTCCAGCATCGTCCGCAGATCTGCCCGAGTCGAGAGGGGTGCGCGTCCGGGGGCCGGTCTGCCCCTCCCGCTTCGCCACACGCGGCACATGTGATCGCCGATGGCGACGACGTCGAAGAGCGGAAGTCCGCCGAGCGACGCCCAGGTCGCGGCGGGCGAGGTGACTCGCAAGCCGTCGTGCACTGTGATCTCCGTCAAGCTCGACAGTGTCCGGTGACCGACGATACCGCTCGCGCGGGGGAAGGGCGTGTGCCCCGCGGCGCTGACGTGCAGATGAAGGTCGCTGTAGGCGGCGATCTGGTCGTCGTCGGTGAATTCGAGAGGCAACGGCGCACCCCAGATCGACGCGGCCGTCTGATGGCTGAAGAAATGGCCGTTGTGCAGTCGCGGGGCGTAGACGTGTGCGCGGCGGGCCCGCGCGCGGCGCTGCCGTTCATGGGGATCCACGATGTCGTCGAACGTCGGCACTGTTCCGGCGGGTGCACGCACGCCGAAGAAAGGGGCTTCGAGGTCGACGCTGCGCAGTCGGTTGCGGCTCACACCGTGCAGTCGTGCGATGTGCACCGAGAAGCCGATGCCGCGGATCTCGTCCGGAAGGTTCTCGCGTGGCGTCATGGTCCACACCGTGGCATGCCCCGGCGCTCGACGGATGCGGTTGTCCACAGCCCTGGCCGGTTCCCACTGGCTTCGAATCGCGCACTTTGCAGAACCAACGACCCGAGATCTGCCAAGTGCGCGATTCGAAAGCGAAAGCAGGGCCGGGACGACCGCAAGGCAGAGAAGACCCCCGCCGACCCGATTCGGCGGGGGTCTTTCGCGGTGTGTCACCGCAACGGGAGCAGACGCTCACCGTGGTGCGCGGATGACGTGACTACCCGATCCGGTCTGAGTCTGTGTCCGCGCACCTGTAGTTGTAGTCGGTCGACGTGTACGAACGGTGAACGACCGGCGAACACCGGTTCGGGACGGTCACCAGGCGTACGCCTCGGGGGCGGTGCCGCCGGGCCCGGGCCAGATGCGGTCGAGTTCGGCGAGCGTGTCGGCATCGAGCGTCACGTCGAGCGCCTCGACGGCAGAGTCGAGCTGGTCGATCGTGCGCGGACCGATCACCGGGGCGGTCACGGTCGGCTGGTGCAGCAGCCAGGCGATCGCGACGACACCGGGGCGGATGCCGAGCTCGGCGCAGAACTCCTCGTAGCGCTCGATCGCGGGGCGCCGGTCTCCGAGGGCGTCGAGGCTCGACCGCGAGCGGTCGGTCTTCTGCAGCACCCCGCCGAGCTGTCCGCTGGCGAGCGGCGACCAGGGCAGCAGCCCCATGCCGTACTGCTCCGCGGCGGGCACGACCTCGAGCTCGACCGTGCGCTCGGTGAGGTTGTACAGCGACTGCTCGGTCACCGGGGCCGGATAGCCGGATGCCGCGGCGATCTCGTGCACGCGCGCGAGGTGCCACCCGGCGAAGTTCGAGCTGCCGAGGTAGGTGATCTTGCCCTGCTCGCGCAGCGTCACGAAGGCGCTGAGCGTCTCGTCGAGCGGCACATCGCGGTCGATGTGGTGCATCTGGTACAGGTCGAGGTGGTCGGTGCCGAGTCGTCGCAGCGACGCGTCGACCGAGGCGCGGATGTGCACCGCCGACAGCCCTCGATCGTTCGACCGAGGCCCCATCGCGCCGAACACCTTCGTGGCGACGATCAGGTCGTCGCGGTTGCCGCGGTCCTTCATCCAGCGACCGAGGATCTCTTCCGACTGCCCGGGGTGGTCGCCCCACCGGCCGCCGCCGTAGACGTCGGCGGTGTCGATGAAGTCGATGCCGGCGTCGACCGCGCGGTCCAGGATGGCGCGCGAGGCCTCCTCGTCGATCACGGGACCGAAGTTCATGGTGCCGAGGGCCAGACGGCTCACCCGGGCGCCCGCTCGTCCGAGACGTGTGTACTGCATCAGCTGTTCTCCTTCTGAGAGTTCTGCGAATCCTGCGAGTCCCGCGAGTCCTGCGAAACCGACGACGGCGAGTCGCTCGTGTCCACGAACGCCCATCCGAACGCCCCGAGCTCGCGGCGCGCGTCCGTCGAGCCGGTGAGCACATCGGTACCGGCCACCTCGACCGCGAACGGCTCGGCGCTGTGGTTGATGACGGTGAGGATGCCGCCGCGGCGGGCGATCTCGACGTGCGCGGGCAGTCCTTCGATCTCGGCCGTCACTCCGGCCTCGGCCGCGAGCCAGCCGAGCACCGCGGTCATGCCCGCGTCGTCGGGGATCGTCGCGAGATAGTAGCCGTGACCTGCGCCGAAGTCCTTGCGGGTGAATGCCGCCCGGCCCTCGGTGCGGCCCTCGGTGAAGCGGCCGAGCACCTCGGCATCCTGCACCAGCAGCTCCTCGGCGAAGTACTGGCCGACGATCCGGCCGGCGGGCCCGTCGAGCGGGGCCTCCGACTGACCGGGCCCGTCGGGCACCGCGTGCAGGGCGACCTCGCCGGCCGAGTCGGCCGAGCGCACGGACTCGGGCGGAACGAGCGCACCGAAGTCCTCGAGGGCGACGCCGAGCGCGTCGCGCAGCGAGACGATGAACCCGCCGTCACGGAAGGCGTCGTCCTGGTCGACGACGTCGCTGAACGCCGAGACGAACAGGTTGCCACCTCGGTGCACGTAGGCCGAGAGGTTGGCCGCGCCCTCGTCGCTCAGCAGGTACTGCTGAGGTGCGACGACGAGCGAGTACGCGCTCAGGTCACTGGTCGTGTTCACGATGTCGACGGCGAGGTTCTGACGGTGCAGAGCCGCATGCCAGCGGTGCGAGAGCGTGAGATAGTCGAGCACGATCGGGTGGTCGCGGCCGTCGATGGCCCACCAGTTCTCCCAGTCGAACACGAGCGCGATCTTCGCTCCCGAGGTCACGTCCGGCAGCTCGGGCAGCTGTGCGAGCCGGCCGCCGAGGTCGACGACCTCCCGCCACGTACGTGTGTCGAGCCCGGCCTGCGGCACCATCGCCGAGTGGAACTTCTCGCTGCCGCGGCGGGACTGGCGCCACTGGAAGAACATGATGCCGTCGGCACCGCGCCCGACCGCCTGGGCGCTGATCGCCGCCATCTGACCCGGCGCCTTCGGCGCGTTGGTCGGGCGCCAGTTCAGCGCGTTCGTCGACTGCTCGGTGAGGATCCACGGCACGCCCGGCTTGAGCCCGCGCATGAGCTCACGGGCGAACGCCGCGCCGCGGAACGACTCGGGGTCGTTGGGGTCGGGGTAGTTGTCGTCGCAGATCACGTCGACCTCGTCCGCCCACTTCCAGTAGTCGGCCGGCGGGAACGCGCCCATGAAGTTCGTGGTGATCGGCTGCGTCGCCCCGGAGGCGCGGATGATGTCGCGCTCCATCACGTACAGCTCGAGCAGGGTGTCGGAGGTGAACCGCTTGAAGTCGAGCACGCTGGTGGGGTTGATGCTGTACGGCGCCTTGCGCGGCGGCACGATCTGGTCGAACGCGGTGTAGCGCTGCGACCAGAAGTCCGTGCCCCAGGCGTGGTTGAGGGCGTCGATCGTCGCGTACTTGCGCTCGAGCCACACGCGGAACGCGTCGCGCGCCGCGTCGGAGTAGTCGTAGTGCAGGTGGCATCCGTACTCGTTGTTGACGTGCCAGAGCACGACGGCCGGATGCTGCGCGTAGCGCTCCGCGAGGGCGGTGACGAGCTCCGACGCGAGGCGACGGTAGACGGGCGAGGCGGGCGCGTACGCCTGGCGGCTGCCCGGCCAGAAGGTCGATCCGTCGGCATCCTGCGGCAGCATCTCGGGATACGCGGCGGAGGCCCACGGTGGCGGGGATGCGGTGGCGGTGGCGAGGTCGACCTGGATGCCGCCCTCGTGCAGCAGCCCGATGATCTCGTCGAGCCACTCCCAGTCGAACTCGCCCTCGGCGGGCTGGATCCGCGACCACGAGAAGATCCCGAGGCTCACGAGCGTCACACCCGCTTCGCGCATGAGCCGCACGTCTTCGGGCCACACCTCTCGTGGCCACTGCTCGGGGTTGTAGTCGGCGCCGTAATGCATGGATCTCCTGGGTCGGTGGTCGCGAGGACCGGATGGGTGGGGAAGGTCAGTGGGAGCGGGTCGAGGCCCGAATCACGAGCTCGGGCACGAAGCGCGCCTCGATCGGATCGTCGGAGCCTGCGAGGTGGTGCATGAGCAGCTCGACGGCCCTCGCGCCCATCTCTCGGGCGGGTTGGCGCACCGAGGTCAACGGCACGACCGCGGCGCCGGCGAACTCGATGTCGTCGTAGCCGACCAGCGAGATGTCCTCGGGCACGCGCAGGCCCCGCCCGACGAGCCCCTGCAGCAGGCCGAGGGCGAGGTGGTCGTTACCGGCGAAGATCCCGTCGGGGCGGTCCGCTGCGGGCAGCTCGGCGATCTGCTCGCCGATCTCACGGCCGAGGCCAGTGTTCAGCGTGGTCGTCTCGATGAGCGTGGTGCGCACACCGGCGGCATCCGCCACCTCGTGCAGTCCGGTGAGACGCTCGTTCATCTGCTCGCGCGACTTCGGTCCGCCGATGAACGCCAGGTGCCGGCATCCGCCGTCGAGGAGCGCCTGAGCCGCGATGCGTCCGCCGAGCCTGTTGTCGACCGACACGGAGGAGAACTCGCCGCGCGGATGCCGCTGGTCGACGAGGACGACGGGCACCCCTCGGCGGCGGAAGCGCTGCAGGTACTCCTCGTGGTACTCGACCGGGGCGATGAGCACGCCGTCGACGCGCTGCCGCTCGAACAGGTCGAGGTAGCGGGACTCGCGCTCGGCCGAGTCGAAGCCGTTGCCCACGAGCACGGAGTAGCCGGCGGTCAGCGCCTGCTCCTCGGCGCCGAACGCGAGGTCGGCGAAGAACGGGTTGGTGATGTTGATCACCGAGAACCCGATCGCGTCGCTGCGGCCGGCCTTGAGCTGTCGGGCGGCGATGTTGGGCACGTAGCCGAGCTCGTCGACGGCCTCGGCGACGCGGGCGGCCGCAGACTCAGAGACGAGCTCCGGTCGATTCAGCGCGTTCGAGACGGTTCCGATCGAGACCCCGGCGCGCTCGGCGACGTCTCGGAGGCCGATGTCAGGCATGCCGCTCCTCCTGCGTCCGAGACAGAGCCCGCAGGTCGTCGAGCAGTCGGACGCGATTATCGAGCTTGACGCGCGCCGGGCCGTGCACCACGGCGACGCGCCAGTCGTCTCCGAGCAGGATGGCAGATCCGCCGTCGCCGCCCTGCCATCGCCCGTGTTCGGCGACCAGCGCGATCCCCGCGTCGGCGGAACGCAGCATCCGTCCGTCGATCGCGGCTCCGGGCAGGTCGACACGCAGACCGCCGTCGACGGACGCGAGTCGACCGACCTCGCGGCCGTGGCTGTGCAGGGCGGCACCGCCGGCGGGCAGGCGCTCGAGCAGGAGGTATCCGGATGCCAGCAGCTCGCCGTCGTCGAAGTGATCGGCGAAGCCGGCCACTCCCACATCGCCGCCGCGCGGTGCGATCGCGATGAGTTCGTAGTCGAGCGCGGCGGCCTCGAACGCCGGTACCGGCGGGATCGCCGACGGGGCCGGGTCCAGCGCATGTTCGGTACCGACCAGTTCGTCGATCAGCGCATGCAGCAGCGCGCGCGTGCCGTCGGCCCGATAGGCCTCGACGCCGTGGCCGAGTGCCGAGTACGCGACGCCGCCGTGTCCGTCAGCGCCGTGGCGTGACCAGGCGAGAGCGTGGGTGATGCCGTCGTCGGTGTGGATCGCCCGCACCGCGGAACCGTCGCCGACCTCGAGGTGCGAGTACCGCTCGTCGTACACCCGGAACGGGGGGAGTGGAGCGGCCGGCTGCACCACGCTCCAGCCGATCTGCGGATGCATCGTCACGCCCGGCACCCATCGCCCACCCAGCAGCTCGGCCCAGCGGGGGTCGTCACGGAAGGCGAGAGCCGAGGAGTGCACCGCGAGCAGCGGGATGCCCGAGGCCACGGCGTCGAGCAGAGGATCGAGCACGGCTCTCGCCGCAGCGGCCTCCGCGCCCAGATCGCCGCTGATGTTCACGACGAGCAGTGCGGCATCCGTCAGAGTCGCTCCGTCGGCCACGTCGTCGGTGTCGAGGCGGCGCACCGGCATCCGCTCGGCGAGCACGTCCGCGAGCGCCTCGCTGGTCGCTGCGAGTCCGTGCCACGGGTCGGCGTGCGCGCCGACGCCGGTGACGAGCAGGGCGGGTCGGTCAGTCATCGATCCACGAGTCCCGTGAGGGGCGGAGCGCGTCGAGCTCCTCCCAGAGGGCGTCGGGAATCTCGGTCTCAGCCATGCGCACAGTCTCGTCGAGCTGCTGCGGCGTGACCAGCCCGCACACGGTGGAGTGGATGCGCGGATCGCGCAGCGAGCTCTGCAGCGCCGCCACGATCAGGGGCACTCCGTGGCGTTCGCACGCCGCGCCCATCGCGTCGATCGCTGCGAGCATCTCGGCTGACGCGGGGGCGTAGTGATAGCGGTCAGAGGTGCGGGGCCAGCTCGCGAGGATCCCGCCTCCGTAGATCGCCGCATTCACCACGCCGATGTCCGCCGCGGCGGCGGCGTCGAGCAGAGCATCCGCGGTGCGGTCGACCAGTGTGGCCCGGTTGTGCGTGATGAGCACGTCGAAGACGTCCGTCTCGACGAATCGCGTCAGCATCCGCGCCGGCCCTCCCGAGATGCCGATGAAGTCGGCGTATCCCTGATCGCGCAGTGACTGCAGCACCTCGACGGGGCCGCCCGGTGCCATCGCCGCGTCGAAGCCGATGTGCTCGGGGTCGTGCAGGTGCAGGATCGGCACCCGGTCGATGCCGAGCCGCTCGAGGCTCTCGTCGAGCGAGCGACGCATGCGGTCGGGGTCGAACGAGTCGGTCTCGGGATCGCGGTCGAGTTTCGTCTGGATCACGAAACCCTCGGGCACGCCTCCCGCTCGACGAACCGCCAGACCGATCCGCCGCTCGCTCTCGCCGTCGCCGTAGTTGTTCGAGGTGTCGATGAAGGTGACGGGGCTCTCGAACGCGGCCAGCGTCAGCTGCACTGCATCCTCCTCGGGCACCGTCAGGCCGTGCACGGGGGAGGACACTCCCCACGCCGCGGTGCCGATGCAGATCGGCGAGACCGCGAGGCCGGTGCGGCCCAGGATCGTGCTCTGGAGCGTGAGCGGATGGTCGGTGCTCATTCGAAGGCGTCCCCTCCGCGGAAGCGGTCGACCAGCACGGCGGCCAGCAGGATCACCGCGACGATGAGGTCGAGGTAGTCGGGGTCGATGAAGCTCACGTTCAGGATGTTCGTGATGCCCGCCACGACCAGCAGGCCCAGAAGCGCACCGATCGGGTTGCCGACGCCGCCTCGGGTGATCGAGTATCCGCCGATCATCAGCGCCGCGTAGATCTGGAACTCCAGTCCGGTGCCGAGGATGTTGGATGCCGAGCCGAGCTGCCCCACATAGAAGATGCCGCCGATCGCGGCTCCCACCGCGCTCACGATGAGCGCGACCGTGCGCACCCTGACGACCGAGATGCCGGCGCGCTGGGCGGCCCGCGGGTCGCCGCCGACGGCCTGGATCTTGCGTCCGACCCGGGTCTTCGAGACCACGCCCGCCGCGACGAGCGTCAGGCCGACGCCGATCAGCAGCAGGGTCGGGATGCCGAACGTGGTGCCCTGCGTGACGTCGTAGAGCGGCTCGATGAGCGTGGTCGGCGGAGCCTGCACGACGATCGCCTGGCACACGCCGCGCAGCAGCGTCAGCATGCCCAGGGTGACGGCGAGCGGTTCGGCGCCGAGGCCGACGATCACGAACGCATTGATCGAGCCGACGACGATGCCGAGCAGGATGGTGACCCCCGCGGCCATCCACGGATCGATCCCCGACGCGACGAGCTGGTTGAACGCGACCGCGCCGAATCCGACCATCGATCCGATCGACAGGTCGACCACACCGGCGAGCAGCGCGAACGAGGCGAGCACGCCGACGATGAGGGGGATCGCGACCGCGACGCCGACGATGCGCACGTTCGAGACCGAGAAGAAGGCGGGGCCGACCGCGATCGCACCGATGATGATGACGGCCGCGAGCATCAGGCCGATGCTGCCGACGGGGCCCTTGAGGTACGAGAGCACTTGGGGGAGAGCCCGGGGCGACTCGACGTCGGATGCCGGGGCGAATGCCGTGGTCATCGTGCACCTCTCTTGATGCGGAAGCCGTCGATGCCGACGGCGATGATGAGGAGAGCGCCCTGGAAGATCAGCGCGAATGCCGGCGGGAGTCCGAAGAAGGCGATCGACACCGGGATGGTCGAGAGGAATCCGACGCTCAGCAGCAGCACGAGGAAGTTGCCCTTGCCGCCGGAGAGGCTGATGCCCGCGAGGATCACCGCGGCGATCACGATCAGCTGGTAGCTCGCTCCGGCGTTGGGGGTGAAGCTCGGCGTCACCGAGGCGAACAGCACTCCGGCGAGTCCCGCCACCGCGCCGGCGCCCGAGAACGTGGCCAGGCGGACGCGACGCAGCGAGACACCACGAGCGCGGGCGGCCTGCGGGTTGCCGCCGACTGCGGTGAGCCGCCGGCCCCAGCGAGTCCACGCGATCGCGAGGCCGGCGAGCACGACGATCGCGAGCATGGGCCAGAAGATGTTGGGGAGTCCGAGGAACTGCCCCAGGCCGAAGGCCCGGAGCGCGGACCCCGAGGGGATCTGCGCCGACTTGAACCCGATCATCATGATCGCGAGGCCGCCGAAGCCGGTGGCGAGCGTCACGATGATGGGGTTCAGCTTGCCGAAGACGATGATGAGGCCGTTGAGCAGGCCCCACGCGGCACCCGCGACGATGCCGGCGACCACCGCGAGGAGGTCGGGCACGCCCGCGGCGAGCAGGGTCACGGTGGCCCAGGCGCTGACCACCAGCGAGACCGGGAGGCTGAGGTCGAGCAGGCCGCCGCCGATGACGACGATGCCCTGGGCGACGGAGAGCACACCCGAGATCGCCATGGTGAACGTGATGGCCAGCAGGGACTGGCTCGACAGGAAGTCGGGGCGGACGATCGTGGTCGCCGCCGCGAGGAGGAACCACACGGCGGCGATGCTCAGGGCATCCCGCAGCGTGGTGCGGCTCCCCGCGTCCGAGCGCGACGTGCGCACGCTCGGACGCGGGGCGGCCGGATCGGCCGTGAGGGTGGGAGTCGTCATGAGAGTCTCGTTCTTCTCGAGACCGATCCGGGAGGAACGGTTAGTTCTTGCAGTAGAGGTCGTAGAGCGTGGTGCCCTCGTCGGCCTCGGAGATCGCGGCGACGCGCTCCTCGATGCCGGGGATGGCCGCGGCCTGCTCCTGGGTGACGGCGCAGGGCTGCACGCTCACGGCCGCGTCGTCGCCGGAGTCCTTGACTGCGGGCGGGTCGCCGGCGGCGATGGCATCCGCGATCTCGAAGGCGTAGGCCGCGTACCCCTCGAGGAAGTACATGACGCTGCCGGCGAGGTTCGGGTCGACGTTGTCGCCCGTGATCAGGCCGCCGTCCTGGCCCCAGCCCATGATGTGCGCGTCGCGACCGAGCTGCGTCGCCGCCTGCAGGGCGCCGACGACCGCCTGGTCGTTGAGTCCGACGACGAGGATGTTCTCGGCATCCGGGTGCGCGGCGAAGACGCCGGGCGCGTTCTGCAGCGAGGTGGTGAGGTTGCCGTCGGCCTCGTAAGCGACGTATGCGTCTTCGGGGATGTCGGGGCAGACCTCGCCGACGGCGGTCGCGGCGTTGCCGGTGCGCCAGGTGTCGATCTGTCCGGCTGCGGTGCCCTGCGCCGAGATGACGAGGTCGACATCGCAGTCCCACTCGCTCTTGGCGAGCTCACCGAGAGCCGTACCGCCCTCGGTGCCGGCCGCGGCGTTGTCGATGCCGACGAAGTACCAGCCCTCCTGGGCGATGTCGAACGTGATGACCGGGATGTCGGCATCCTTGTACTTCTTCGCGATGACGGGGTTCGCCTCGGGGCGGCCGTTGAACATCATCACGGCGTCGACGCCCTGCTGCACGAAGAGGTCGGCGTTCTTGACGGCCGTGGCCTCGTCGCCGTCGTTGCTGAGTTCGACGTACTTCCAGCCGCGCTGCTCGGCCAGGGCCTGGGCGACGTCGCCCTGGTAGTCCTGCCAATCGGCGTCGGCCTGGCCGCCGACGGCGAACCCGAGGGTGAAGGTGTCGTCGTCGCCGCCTGCGGATCCGCCCGCGGGCTGATCGGCGCAACCGACCATCGAGATTCCGGCGACGAGTGCCACGCCGGCGCCGAGAAGGCGCAGGGCGGTGCGGGGTGAGTGATGCGTCATTGCAGTGCTCCTCTTGAATGGGTGTGTTCGGGTGGTGCGGGTGGTGCGGTGTTCGGGTGGTGCGGTTTTCGGGTGGTGCGGGTGGTGAAGTCTGGTCGTCGTCAGCTGACGAGGGTCTCGGTGTCTTCCGGGGTGGGCACGTCTGCCGGGATCGCTCCGGTGATCAGGCCGACGATGTCCTGCGCGGTGACGTCGGCGATGTCGCGCACGGCGACCGAGCGTCCGAGGCGCATCACCGTCACGCGGTCGGCGACCGTGTGCAGCTGCTGCATGTTGTGGCTGACCAGGATCACGCTCACGCCGTGCTCGCGCAGGCGGCCGATCAGGTCGAGCACCTGCTGCGACTCGCGCACGCCCAGGGCGGCGGTGGGTTCGTCGAGGATCACGATGCTGCGACCCCAGAGCAGTGCGCGGGCGATCGCGAGGCACTGGCGCTGTCCGCCCGACATGCCCTTGACCGACACGTTGACCGACTGGATGCCGACGCCGAGCTCGGCGAGCACCTCGCGAGACCTGGCGCGCATGCCGCGGTCGTTCACGATGTTCAGCGCCTTGAGGAACGGGTTGGTCGAGAGCTCTTCACGACCGAGGTACACGTTCTGCACGGCCGACATCGTGTCGACGAGCGCGAGATCCTGATACACCGTCTCGATCCCGGCGGCGAGGGCGTCGGTCGGGCGGCGGAAGTCCACGGGTGCGCCCTCGACCTCGATCGTGCCGCCGTCGGGGATCACGGCTCCGGAGAGCACCTTCAGCAGCGTCGACTTGCCGGCTCCGTTGTCGCCGACGAGGCCCATGACCTCTCCGCGGCGCAGGGTGAGCGACGCGTCGGCGAGGGCCGTGACCGCGCCGTAGCGGCGCGAGATGTTGCGAGCGTGGAGGACCAGGTCCTGGTCAGCAGCGAGTGCCATGATCAACCTCATTGTCGAAGGGCTGGAACGTCGACTTTAAACGTTTCAGGTGTTTAAAACGTTTCAGACTCTACAACCGGATCTTCGGATCCGGCAAGGACTTTTCTCGCCGGAACATGTTCGAATCGCGCACTTTGCAGAAGTCGAACCCCGGAAACTGCAAAGTAAGCGACCCGAAAGCGGAGATACAAGGACGCCCTAGTAAATCTCAGGATGCCGAAGTACCATTCTCATAGTGCCAACGACGGCGCGAAGGGACATCGCACAATGACTCGTACCATTCCCCATTTCGTAGGCGGATCGCACCTCAACCCCGAGGGTGGCCGCTTCGCCGACGTGTTCGATCCGAGCACCGGCTCCGTGCAGGCGCGGGTGCCGCTGGCATCCGCCGACGAGGTCGCCGACGTGATCGCGAATGCCGAGGCCGCGCAGGTCGAGTGGGCGGCCACCAATCCGCAGAAGCGCGCTCGGGTGCTGCTGCGGTTCCTCGGTCTGGTGCAGCGCGAGATGCAGTCCCTCGCCGAACTCCTCGCGAGCGAGCACGGCAAGACGGTCGACGACGCGAAGGGCGACATCCAGCGCGGCCTCGAGGTCATCGAGTTCTCAGCCGGAGCCCCGCATCTGTTGAAGGGCGAGTACTCCACGGGCGCCGGAGCAGGCATCGACGTGTACTCGATGCGTCAGCCGCTCGGTGTCGTCGCGGCCATCACTCCGTTCAACTTCCCCGCCATGATCCCGCTCTGGAAGGCCGGCCCCGCGCTGGCCGCGGGCAACGCGGTCGTGCTCAAGCCCAGCGAGCGCGACCCCTCGGTGCCGGTGCGCATCGCCGAGCTGTTCCTCGAGGCGGGGCTCCCCGCCGGCGTCCTGAACGTCGTCCACGGAGACAAGGAGGCCGTCGACGCGCTGCTGACCGACGACCGCATCCGTGCCGTCGGATTCGTCGGCTCGACGCCGATCGCCGAGTACATCTACTCGACGGCTGCCGCGCACGGCAAGCGCGCGCAGTGCTTCGGCGGCGCGAAGAACCACATGATCGTGATGCCGGATGCCGACCTCGATCAGGCCGTCGACGCACTGATCGGTTCGGGGTACGGCTCGGCGGGCGAACGGTGCATGGCGATCTCGGTCGCGGTGCCGGTGGGACAGCAGACGGCGGATGCTCTCGCCGCAAAGCTCACCGAGCGCGTGGCGCAGCTGCGGATCGGCCCCTCGCTCGCGGCCGACGTCGACTACGGGCCGCTTGTCACGCGCGCAGCGGTCGAGCGCGTCGAGGGGTACATCCAGCAGGGTGTCGACGAAGGGGCGATGCTCCTCGCCGACGGACGAGGCTTCTCGGTGCCGGGGCACGAGCAGGGCTTCTACCTCGGACCGACGCTGTTCGATCACGTCACGACTGACATGGCGATCTACCGTGAGGAGATCTTCGGCCCGGTGCTCGTCATCGCACGCGCCGCCGACTACGAAGAGGCGCTGCGCATGGCGTCGGAGCACGAGTACGGCAACGGCGTCGCGATCTTCACGCGCGACGGCGACGCTGCCCGCAACTTCGCCGCCCGGGTCGAGGTCGGCATGGTCGGAGTGAACGTGCCTATCCCCGTGCCGATCGCGTATTACACGTTCGGCGGCTGGAAGCGCAGCGGCTTCGGCGACCTCAACCAGCACGGTGCAGACGCGTTCCGCTTCTACACGAAGACCAAGACGGTCACGAGCCGCTGGCCATCTGCGGGGATCCGCGAGGGCGCCAGCTTCGTGATCCCCACCATGCACTGATCCCGCGTCACCTCCCACAAGGACTCACGATGACCATGACCACCGTCACCACCACCGCCGAAGAGCGCGAGGCCATCCTCGATGCCGTCCGGGAGTTCGCCGACACCGAGCTCGCCCCCTTCGCCGCCGAGCGCGACGAGAAGCACATCTTCCCCCGCGAGTCGCTGGGCAAGGCCGGCGAGCTCGGACTCGGCGGCATATACGTGCGCGAGGACTTCGGCGGCACGGGACTCAGCCGCTCCGACACGGTCGCGATCTTCGAAGAGCTCGCCAAGGGCGACCCTGCGGTCGCCGCCTACATCTCGATCCACAACATGGTGGTCTGGATGATCGACACCTACGGCGACGACGCGCAGCGCGGCGAGTGGCTGCCGAAGCTCACCGCGATGGACGAGTTCGGCGGCTACTGCCTCACCGAGCCGGGAGTCGGATCGGATGCCGCGAACGTCGCCACGAGCGCGGTGCGCGATGGAGACGACTACCTGCTCACCGGTGTGAAGCAGTTCATCTCGGGCGCAGGAGAGGCCGCGGTCTACGTGGTCATGGCGCGCACCGGCGAGCCGGGCGCACGGGGCATCAGTGCGTTCCTCGTTCCGGGTGACGCCGAGGGGCTCAGCTTCGGCGCCCCCGAGAAGAAGATGGGCTGGCACGCGCAGCCCACTCGTCAGGTCATCCTCGACGGCGTCCGCATCCCTGCATCCGGAATGCTCGGCGACGAGGGCCGCGGCTTCGCGATCGCGATGTCGGCGCTCAACGGCGGTCGCCTCAACATCGCCGCCTGCTCGCTGGGCGGTGCCCAGTGGGCGCTCGACCGTGCGGTGCAGTACGTGCACGAGCGGGTGGCCTTCGGCGAGCCGCTGGCCGAGAAGCAGTCGATCCTCTTCGCGATCGCCGACATGCGCACCGATCTGCAGGCCGCGCGTCTCATGGTCCGCGACGGCGCGCTGGCTGTCGACGAGCAGGCACCGGATGCGACGATGCGCTGCGCCATGGCCAAGCGCTTCGCGACCGATGCGGGCTTCGACGTCGCGAACCGTGCGCTGCAGCTGCACGGCGGATACGGATACCTGCAGGACTACGGCATCGAGAGGGTCGTCCGCGATCTGCGGGTGCATCAGATCCTCGAGGGCACGAACGAGATCATGCGCCTCATCGTCGGCCGCGAGATGCTGCGACCCGCAGGGTCGGCCTCCATGCGGAGCGCATCATGACCGAGGCGCAGAAGAGTCGGATCGCCTTCCTCGGTCTCGGCCACATGGGCCTGCCGATGGCGAAGAACCTGGTGGCAGCCGGGAACGAGGTGCACGGCTTCGACCTGGTGCCGGCGGCGATCGAGGCGGCGCAGGCCGCCGGCATCCCGATCGCGGCGAGCGGAGCGGATGCGGTCGCCGACGCCGACGTCGTCATCACGATGTTCCCCGCGGGCAGGCACGTGATCGACGCGTACCGCACCGAGCTGCTCGCGGCGGCTCGCCCCGACACCCTGTTCATCGAGTCCTCGACGATCGCGGTCGACGAGGCGCGAGCCGCCCACGCGCTCGCTCTCGCCGCCGGTCATCGCAATGTCGATGCCCCGGTCTCGGGCGGCGTCGTCGGCGCCGAGAACGGCACTCTCGCTTTCATGGTCGGCGGCTCCGACGACGATTTCGCCGCAGCCCTGCCCGTGCTCGAGGTCATGGGAAAGCGCATCGTGCATTGCGGCGGCCCCGGACTCGGCCAGGCGGCGAAGGTCTGCAACAACATGGTGCTGGCCGTCTCGCAGATCGCCGTCGCCGAGGCGTTCGTGCTCGGAGAGCGGCTCGGACTCGAGCATCAGGCGCTGTTCGACGTCGTGTCGCAGGCATCCGGTCAGTGCTGGTCGATCACGACGAACTGCCCCGTGCCGGGGCCGGTTCCGACGAGTCCGGCGAACCGTGACTACCAGCCGGGCTTCGCGGGAGCGCTCATGGCCAAGGACCTCGGCCTCGCGCTGCAGGCGATCGATCAGACGTCGACCGACGCCAGGATGGGGCGCCTCGCGCAGCAGCTGTACGCCGCGTTCGCCGCGGGCGAGGGCGCGAGCCGCGACTTCTCGGGCATCATCACCGACATCCGCGACGGGTCTGTGTGACTCGCGCGCGGCATCCCGTCCCGATCTGCGGATGTTGTCCCGATCTGCGGGCGCATCTCGCGAATCCGTCCGCAGAACGTGCCGGCGTCCGCAGGACGGGCGGGGCGGATTCCGGACACCCCGCGACATACTGAGATGACCACGACGGAGAGGGCTTCACGATGACCGAGTACGAGACGATCCTGGTCGAGCAGCGCGGACGCGTCGGGTGGATCACCCTGAACCGACCGCAGGCGTTGAACGCCCTGAACAGTCGGCTCGCCGAAGAGGTCACCGCTGCGGCCGTGGCGTTCGATCTCGACGACGGCGTCGGAGCGATCGTCGTCACCGGCTCCGAGAAGGCCTTCGCCGCCGGCGCCGACATCAAGGAGATGGAGGGCATGTCGGCCGCCGAGATGCTCGAGACCGACCACTTCGGGGTGTGGCACGAGTTCGCGGCGGTGCGCACGCCCGTGATCGCCGCCGTCTCGGGCTTCGCGCTCGGGGGAGGATGCGAGCTCGCGATGATGTGCGACATCATCCTCGCCGCAGACACCGCGAAGTTCGGGCAGCCCGAGATCAACCTCGGCGTGATCCCGGGGATGGGAGGCACGCAGCGCCTGATCCGTGCGGTCGGCTACTACAAGGCGGCCGAGCTCGTGCTGTCTGGTCGCTTCATGGGTGCCGAGGAGGCGGAGCGCTCCGGCCTCGTGTCCCGCGTCGTGCCGGCAGCCGACCTTCTCGCCGAGGCGTCGACGCTCGCCGAGACGATCGCCTCGAAGTCGCTGCCGTCGGTGTTCGCCGCCAAGGCCGCCCTCGATGCGGCGATGGAGACGACGCTCGCCGACGGTCTGGCGCATGAGAAGAAGGCGTTCGCCGCGCTCTTCGACACGGACGATCAGAAGGAAGGCATGTCGGCCTTCCGGGAGAAGCGTGCGCCCGACTTCCGAAACCGCTGAGCCGCACGACGCGGCTCCTCGGGGCTCAGCCGCGCAGCGCCTCGACGATCTTCTCGACGCGGCGGTCGCGGGTCGCAACCTGCTTGGCCTCGGCGACCGTGCGGGCGTGCTCCTTGCGCGCCGAGTACGACAGGGCGTCGAAGGCGGCGCGCAGCGCGGGGTCCGCGTCGAGGGCGGCCGAGAGCGCGGGCGGGACCTCGACCTCGCGTTCGGCCGAGTCCACCCGGATGACCGCGTCGACCTCCTGGTCGATCTCGACGCCGAGCTCGGCGCGCACGGCCTTGCTGAAGCCGATCATGTTCTGTCCGCCCATGCGGGCGAGGCGCAGCCGGGCGGTGCGTCCGTCGATCGTCACAGCCACCGGGAATGCCTTGCCGGCATCGAACGAGGCGACCTGCTCGTCGGTGAGGATGATGGCGGCCGCAGGGCCGCGGCCTTCGAGGGTGGCGTGCAGGCGCAGTTCGCTCATGCGGGCAGTGTACGCCCGCGCTCCTCGGCCTCGGATTGCACATGGTCGTTGCGCTCCTCGATCAGCCGCCGCATGTACTCGCCCAGCACGAGGCGATCGACGAGCCGTCCGATCGGGCCGAACGGCGAGCGGAACCTGATCGTGTCGCGCATCAGCGTGCCCCGCGGATGCTCCTCGAAGACGTGCTCGTGCCAGAACGAGCCGAAGGGACCCGAGATCTGCCGGTCGCGGAAACCGTGGGGCGGGTCGATGTCGTACACGACCGACCGCAGTCGGAACGGGATGCCGAAGTGCCGCGCACGCCATGTGACGGTCGTTCCCTCGGTGAACGTGCCACCGGCCGGGGCCTCGACCATCGTCTCGCCATATCGCGCCATCGATCGCAGGTGCAGGCCGGGGTCGAGGGCGACGGCGAAGACGTTCTCGGGCGCGGCGGAGATCACTCGCTCGAGCACGAACTCGACCATGTCAGAGCGCGTCCGGCTGCGGCCTGGGGTCGCTGAAGTCGCCGGCGGCCTTGCGCATGCGCGCCACGATCGCGACGAGCTCGGCGGCGTCGGCCTTGCTGATGCCCGGGTCGGCGAAGACGTCGTCGTTCAGAGCCACGGTGGCGCGGTCGACGAGGTCGCGACCGGCTTCGGTGAGTGCGAGCAGGGCTGCGCGCCCGTCGTGCGGATGCGGTTCCCGCACGATCAGACCGTCACGCACCAGTCGCTCGGCGGTGCTCGTGACGGTCGTCGCATGGACCTGCAGTCGGGCGACGACACTCGACAGGGGCAGGCGCCCGGATCGGCTGAATGCCAGCAGTCGCAGCATCTCGTATCGGGCGAAGCTGAGTGCGAAGGGCTTCAGCGCGGCATCCACCCGTGCGAGCAGCAGCTGCTGGGCCCGCATGACGGAGGTGACCACGGTCATGCCGTCGGCGGCATCCGTCCACCCGTGCGCGAGCCACTGCCGCTTCGCCTCGGCGAGCGGATCCACAGGCAGGGGGCGGGGTCGGACCACGGTTCTACGGTAGGGCATCCGCTTCGAGGCGCGGGGAGGCGGCGCTCGAGCCGCATGGTTCTCAGTCGCTGCTCGGATGGGACTCAGTATCAACGCGCTAGAATCGACGCAGTCGTGAGGAGCAATCGATGAAGATCTTCGTCCTGGTCAAAGAGGTGCCGGACACCTATGGCGATCGCAAGCTGGACCTCGAGACCGGGCTCGCCGACCGCGGCGCCGGTGACGTGGTCCTCGATGAGATCACCGAGCGGGCCCTCGAGGTCGCGCTGAGCCATGCCGACAAGAACGAGGGCACCGAGGTGGTGGCGCTCGCGATGGCCCCGGGCGGCTCGACGGCGTCGGTGCGACGGGCACTCGCGATCGGAGCCGGCTCCGCCGTGCACATCGCCGACGAGAAGCTCGCCGGAGCCGATCTCGGACTCACCGCCGAGACGCTGGCCGCGGCGATCCGCCGCGCCGAGCCCGACCTCGTGATCACCGGCAACCTGTCGACCGACGGCTCAGGCGGCGTCATGGCGGCGATGCTCGCCGAGCACCTCGGCTGGGCTCAGGCGACCGCACTCACGAGCGTCGAGATCACGCCCGAGGGCATCACGGGAACCCGAGGGGCGGATGCCGGGGCGCAGCCGATCTCGGCATCCCTTCCCGCCGTCATCTCGATCACGGAGGCGCTGCCGGATGCGCGTTTCCCGAACTTCAAGGGCATCATGGCGGCCAAGAAGAAGCCGCTCGAGGTGCTCACCCTCGACGACCTCGGCGTCTCCGCCGACCCTGCCGCGGCTCCTCGCACCATCATGACCGCGGTGGCCGAGAAGCCGCCGCGCGCGGCGGGCGTGAAGATCGTCGATGAGGGCGATGCCGCCGAGAAGCTGGTGGAGTACCTCGTGCAGAACAGGCTGGTGTGACATGACCTACCCCGAGAACCCGATCCTCGTCCTGATCGACCTCGACCCGGCGGGCAACCCGGCCAGCAGCACGGCCGCCCTCATCGGCGCCGCGTCGACGATCGGATCGCCCATCGCGCTGATCGTCGGCGGATCCGCGGATGCCGCATCGAAGGCCGCTGAAGCCGGAGCATCCGTCGTGCTCACGGCCGACGCCGACCAGGCGACGCTCACGGTGCCGATCGTCGACGCGCTGCAGGCGGCATTCACGCAGGTGAAGCCGGACGCCGTGCTGATCTCGAACTCGATCTCCGGCCGCGATGTCGCCGGTCGTTTCGCCGTGCGCGCGAAGCTCGCCCTCTCGGTCGACGCCGTCGGCGTCTCCCGCGACGACGAGGGCGTCATCGCGCACCACTCGGTCTACGGCGGCGCGTACCTCGTCGATTCGGCGCCCACCTACGGCGCCGCGGTCATCACGGTGCGTCAGGGTGCGGTCGACGCGAGGGCGGAGGCCGTGGCCTCGCCGACCGTCGAGGCGCTGAGCGTCGCGGCATCCGGTGCTCCGGGTGCGACCGTCGGCGCGGTCGAGGCGGTCGAGGCGACGTCGTCGAGGCCGGAGCTGCGCGGCGCGACCCGGGTGGTCTCGGGCGGGCGTGGTCTCGCCTCGAAGGAGAAGTTCGTGCTCGTCGAGGAACTGGCGGATGCCCTCGGTGCCGCCGTCGGCGCGTCGCGCGCCGCTGTCGACGCCGGCTACATCCCGCAGTCGCATCAGGTCGGCCAGACCGGTGTCTCGGTGTCGCCGCAGCTGTACATCGCTCTCGGCATCTCGGGCGCGATCCAGCACCGTGCCGGCATGCAGACGGCGAAGAACATCGTCGCGATCAACAAGGACGGCGAGGCGCCGATCTTCGACGTCGCCGACTTCGGCATCGTCGGCGACCTGTTCACGGTGGTGCCGCAGGTGATCGCGGCTCTCGAGGCGCGGAAGAAGTAGTCATGGCGACGCGGATGCTGAGGCGCGGACTGCCGCGTGTGCGCGGCGGGGAGCCCTGGCCTCCCGGGGTCATGGTCGACGAGCCGACCGACGAGAGCGCCGTTCCTTCGCCGATCGTCGAGCGAGAGGGTGCCTCCCCGGTCTCTGACTCCCCGCTCGTCGAGCGAGGAGCGGAGCGACGAGACGAAACGCACTCCTCGTCTCCGGTCTCTGCTTCTCCGGTTGCCGCTTCTCCGGTTGCTGCGTCTCCGGTTGCTGCGTCTCCGGTCGTCGAGAGTGGGGTGCAGCGACGAGACGAGACGTCCGCCGCGACTGGCGCATCGCTCCGCCGGGGACTGCCGCGTGTGCGCGGCGGCGAACCCTGGCCCCCCGGCGGCGTTGCGACCGGTGCTGCCGCTGCGGCCGGTGCTGCCGCTGTGGCGTCGGGTGTGCAGAACGCACCTCGGTCCTCGTCGAGCGGTCCGGCGGAAGCAGCGCTCGCGGTCGAGCACGCGTCATCGGCGTCGTCGATCGATGTGCCCGCGGTCGCATCGTCCGCCACCTCTGCGATCTCCGCGGTCGAGTCGACCGCCGCCCCGGTCGCCGCACAGACCGGTTCCGTACGCCGCGGCCTGCCGCGGGTGGTCGGCGGGGACTCGTGGCCGCCGGCCGGCACCGTTCCCCTGGTCGCCGCCGACGGCGCGCCGGCCGCGGTCGCAGACACCGCCGCGCCGTCCCCAGTCGTCGCGAACCCTGCCGCCCCCGCCCCTGCCGTCGCCACCCCGGTCGCCGACGTCGCGGCATCGGCGCCCTCCGCGGCCGCGGCCCCGGCATCCGCACCCCTCGCGCTCCGCGACACCAGCATCCCGCTGTCGGCGCCGCGCACCGTGTGGAACGGCAGCGCTCCTCGGCGCATCCCGGCCGTCGCTCCGGCGTCCGGTCGCCCTCGTCCCACCTGGACCCAGGCGATCGCGGGTCTGGTCGGCGCCGCGGCCCTCGGCATCCTCGCCGCCGCCGCGGTGGCGTTCGTGCGCGCCCTGCTGAGCTTCCCGTTCATGCAGGACTTCCTCGCCGCGTTCCCCGGTGAATACGAGCCGGCCGTCGCCGTCGAGCCCGGCTTCGCACCGTGGACCAACTGGGCGCACTTCTTCAACGTGTTCCTGATGGTGCTGATCATCCGGTCGGGACTCCGCATCCGCAACGAGAAGCGCCCCACGGCCTTCTGGACCCCGCGGGGCGACCCCAAGGGCAAAGTCAGCCTGACGATCTGGTTCCACCAGGCGCTCGACATCCTGTGGCTGGTCAACGGCGTGATCTTCGTGGTGCTGCTGTTCGTCACGGGGCACTGGGCGCGCATCGTGCCGACGAGCTGGGAGGTCATCCCCAACGCGCTGTCGGCCGCGCTGCAGTACATCTCGTTCGACTGGCCGACCGAGCACGGGTGGGTCAACTACAACAGCCTGCAGCAGCTCGCCTACTTCGTCACCGTGTTCATCGCGGCACCGCTCGCTGCGGCGACCGGCATCAGGATGTCGGGGATGTGGCCGAAGAAGGCCGAGCGTCTCTCGAAGGCGTACCCGATCGAGTGGGCCCGCGCGCTGCATTTCCCGGTCATGATCTACTTCGTGGTGTTCATCATCGGGCACGTCACCCTGGTGTTCCTCACCGGGTTCCTGCGCAACCTCAACCACATGTACGCGTCGTCGGATGCCGTCGGCTGGACAGGGTTCTGGGTCTTCGTGGCGTCCCTCGTGGTCATCGCGATCGGCTGGGTGGCCGCGCGCCCGCTCGTGATCGCACCGATCGCCAAGCTCTTCGGCAGCGTCTCGGGGCGCTGACCGGTTCACGGCTCAGCACCGACTGCACCTCGACGCAGAGGAACGGCCCCCTGCCGATGGCAGGGGGCCGTTTCATGCGGACTGGTGAACACGAGGTTCACCGCGCCGAGGCTCAGCGGACGAAGCGCACCTCGGTGAGCGTCTCGCCGAGGAAGGGCTCCGTGTGGCTGGCTCCGTCGAGCGTGAAGCCGTTGCGCGTGTAGAAGCGGTGGGCGCGAGGGTTGTCCTCCGCGACCCAGAGGTAGAGCGACTCGTCCTTCTCGACCGCGGCGTCGAACAGCTTCTGGCCGATGCCGGTCGAGTGATACGCGTCGAGCAGGTAGATGAAGTAGAGCTCGCGGAACGCGGGAGCATCCTTGTCGCGGGCGGGGCCGGAGCCGACGAAGCCGACGATCTCGCCGTCGACGAGCGCTGCGCGCATCGTGAACTCGGGGCCCTGAGAGGCCCAGTGCGTCCACAGCTCGGCCATGCGCCGGGGCGAGACCTTCTCGAGCGCGGCCTTGCTGATCAGGTGGTCGTAGGTCTCGTGCCAGCACTGCGCGTGCACGCGACCCAGGGCTTCCGCATCCACATCACGGACCGGACGGACGATGACTTCAGGCTGGGCTTCGGCGCTCATATCGTGACTCTACGCGCGGCCTCCGCGAACGGGAAATCGAGCGGATGCCCTCACAAACCCCCGGTGCAGTGCTGGAGGGTTCGCACAACGATGTTCGTGATCCGTTCATCGATGGCTACGATCGATCCTCGTGAACGTGATCTGGCGCACTCTCCTCGTGATCCTCTCGGCCCGTCGTCGCGTGCGTCGGGGCAAGACCCTCGATGCCGCCTCCGTCAGCAGCATCAGACTGACGACCCTCCCCACGGACATCGACATCCTGCGCCACATGAACAACGGTCGCTACCTGTCGCTGTTCGACCTCGGCCGCTGGGATCTGCTGATCCGCACGGGGCTGTTCGACGCGATGACCGAGCGAGGCTGGTACGCCGTCGTGTCGAGCGAGACCGTGACCTTCCGCAAGTCCCTGCAGCTGTGGCAGCGGTTCGAGGTGCAGTCCCGCTTCATCGGGCACGACGACAAGGCCGTGTTCCTCGAGCACCGAGCCGTCGTCGGCGGCGAGATCTACGCACGGGCGATCGTGCGCTCGCGTATGCTGCGTCGCACCGGAGGCACGGTCAGCAACGAAGAGCTGTTCGCCGCGGTCGGCAAGCCCGAGGGCGTGCCCGAGATCGATTCGTGGGTGCACGACTGGGCCGCGGCATCCGCGCTGCCTCCCGTGCGCAGCTCGGCACCGAGTGTGTGGAACTGAGATGACCGATCCGTGGGGACTCGAGACTCGCGCACCTGGGTCGGTGCTGCTGGTCGGATGCGGCAAGCTCGGCGCGCGCCTGGGTGAGCGCCTGATCGCGCAGGGCGCGGAGGTCACGGCCATGCGGCGCCATGCGAGCGACCTGCCCTTCCCGACGATCGAGGCCGATCTGAGGCATCCGCTCGACCGGGAGCTGCCGGCGTACGACTCCGTCGTCATCACGCTGCCGCCGAGCACCGAGGGCGACTCGATCTATCCGCCGGCGCTGCGCGGACTCGCGGATGCTCTCCCGGCGATGCCGTCGCGCGTCGTGTTCGTGTCGTCGACCAGGGTGTTCGAAGGCCGCCCCGGCGAGACGCCGTTGACCGAGCGCGACGCGCCCCGGGTGTCGAGCGAGCGAGGCGGCGACCTGCTCGAGGGTGAGCAGCTGGCGATGGAGCTGTTCGGCGCTCGGATCGTGCGACCGGCCGGCATCTACGGGCCTGGCCGCGACTTCCTGATCCGTCGGGTCACCGAGGGGGCGGCCGTCGATCACTCGCGCCGCACCAACCGCATCCATGAGACCGACCTCGTGCGTCTGCTCGAGGCGATGCTGCGCGCGGACTCGGCGCCCCCGCTGATCCATGCCGTCGACACCGAGCCCGTGCTGCTCGGCGACGTGGTCTCGCACCTCGCGAGGAGGCTCGGCGTCGAACCGCCTCCGCACCTCGACCCCGAGGTCGGCGGCGGCACGGTTCTGGACGGGCATCTGCTGCGGGAGTTCCTGGGTGCGCTCGAGTATCCGACCTTCCGCGAGGGCTACGACGAGATGATCGCCGCGCGCTGAGTCGCTCGCCCGCGTCGCGGTCGCACTTCGTGCCGTGTGGCTCGCGTGGGTTCGGTTGCGGTCGCACTTCGTGCCGTGTGGCTCGGCGGAGGCCCGGCTCCGGTCGCACTTCGTGCCGTCCGCTCGCGCGTTCGACGGCACGAAGTGCGACGGGAGCCGCCGATGCGCCCGATGCGACGGCACGAAGTGCGACCGGAGCTGCCGATGCGCCCGAGGCGACTGAGTGCCCGTCGCTCAGGGCCGCGCGCTCACCGCAGTCTTAGGCTGAGGTCATGGCCGACCCGACGCCCTCCACGGATCCCGAATCCGCCTCTCTCGCGGACCGTGCGGTGGAACTCGCTCGCCGCTGGGTGGTCGAGGCTGCGGCCGCCGACGTCGACCCTGCGGCGGAGCGCCTCGCCGGAGTGCTGCAGGATGCCAACGGGCTGCCGTTCACGCTGGGGTTCGTCGATGGGGTCATGCGCCCAGAGAGCCTGGGGGCCGCGGCATCGCAGCTGCACCGCATCGCGCCGATCGTGCCCGACTTCCTGCCCTGGTACCTGCGTTCCGCCGTGCGGCTCGGTGGCGGCGTCGCACAGATCCTGCCCAGCCCCGTGGTGCCCATCGCGCGCAGGGTTCTGCGCGACATGGTCGGCCACCTGGTCGTCGACGCCCGTCCGGCCAAGCTGGGTCCGGCGATCGAGAGGATCCGTGAGTCCGGTGCGCGTCTGAACCTCAACCTGCTCGGTGAGGCGGTGCTCGGCGAAGCCGAGGCGCAGCGGCGGCTCGACGGCATCCACGATCTGATCCGTCGCCCCGACGTCGATTACGTCTCGGTGAAGGTGTCGGCGATCATCAGCCACATCTCGATGTGGGCGTTCGACGAGGTCGTCGACGCGGTGGTCGAGCGCCTGCTGCCGCTGTATCTGACGGCCGCGTCCGACCGCACGTTCATCAACCTCGACATGGAGGAGTATCGCGACCTCGACCTGACGATCGCGGTGTTCACCCGCGTCCTCGAGGACCCGCGCCTGGAGGGCATCGAAGCGGGCATCGTGCTGCAGGCCTATCTGCCCGACGCCCTGCCCGCCCTGCAGCAGCTCACCGCGTGGGCGCGCGACCGCGTCGACCGGGGTGGCGCGCCGATCAAGGTGCGGCTCGTCAAGGGCGCCAACCTCGCCATGGAGCGGGTCGAGTCGCAGATGCACGGGTGGGAGCAGGCGACCTACGACACCAAGCTCGACACCGATGCGAACTACCTGCGCTGCCTCGACTGGGCGCTGCGCGCCGAGAACATCGACGCGGTTCACCTGGGCATCGCCGGGCACAACCTGTTCGGCATCGCGTACGCGTGGCTGCTCGCGGGGGAGCGGGGCCTGCGTGGTCTCGCGGCTGACGGCACGGCGGCCGGGCAGCCGCCGATCGAGTTCGAGATGCTGCTCGGCATGGCCCAAGGGCAGGTGCAGGCCGTCTCGCGCGAGGTCGGCGAGGTGCTGCTCTACGTGCCGGTCGTGAAGCCCGACGAGTTCGACGTGGCGATCAGCTATCTCGTGCGCCGGCTCGAGGAGAACGCCTCGAACGACAACTTCCTCTCCGCCGCGTTCCGGCTCGGCGATGACGAGTCGCTCTTCGTGCGCGAGCAGGACAGGTTCCTCGACGCGCTCGACCGCTCGACCTCGCCGACCCTGCAGGTGGGGGCGCTGCGCACCCAGGATCGGCTCGCCCCGGTGCACGAGTCGGTGCGCCCGGCACCCGCGGCCGTGGCGCCGGAAGAGGGCTTGACCAAGGCCGTCCTCGGCATCTCGAGGGGGTCGGATGACTCGGGCGAGCCGTTCCTCGAGACTGCTGTCTACGCCCCACGCGAGCTCGACGAGGGCACGGGGGGTGCCCCCGGGTTCGAGAACACCGCAGACAGCGACCCGTCGCTTCCGGTCAACCGCGAGTGGGCGCGCGAGATCCACGCGCGGATCGCCGACTCGACTCTGGGTGCGGCGACCATCGAGGCCGCCCGCATCGACGACGACGCCGTGCTCGAGAGCACGATCGCCGGGGTGCGGGATGCCGGAGCCCACTGGGGAGCCCGTCCCGCCGCGGAACGTGCCGACGTCCTGCTCCGCGCCGCTGCCGCGCTCGAGGCCCGGCGCGGGGAGCTCATCGAGGTCGCCGCCGCCGAGACGGGCAAGGTCTTCGCCGAGGCCGACATCGAGGTCAGCGAAGCCGTCGACTTCGCCCGCTACTACGCCGCAAAGGCGCGAGAGCTGGATGCCGTCGCCGGCGCCGCCTTCGAACCTGCGCGCGTGACCGTCGTCACCCCTCCGTGGAACTTCCCCCTCGCGATCCCCGCCGGCGGAGTGCTCGCCGCGCTCGCCGCAGGATCCGGTGTCGTGTTCAAGCCCGCCCCGCAGTCCCGACGCTGTGCGGCCGTGATCGCCGAGACGCTCTGGGAGGTGGGCGTGCCTCGCGATGTGCTCGCGCTCGTCGACATCGAGGAGGGCGACCTCGGCCGCACGCTGATCGCGCACGAGTCGGTCGACCGTGTCATCCTCACCGGCTCCTGGGAGACCGCCGCGCTGTTCCGCTCGTGGCGGCCCGACCTGCCGCTGCTCGCCGAGACCAGCGGCAAGAACGCGATGATCATCACGCCCTCGGCCGACCTCGATCTCGCGGTCTCGGACCTGGTGCGCAGTGCCTTCGGGCACGCGGGGCAGAAGTGCTCGGCCGCGTCCTTGGCGATCCTCGTCGGGCCGGTCGGTCGCTCCAAGCGGTTCGCCCGGCAGCTGGCGGATGCCACGCGGTCGCTGCATGTCGGCTGGCCCACCGATCCGCGCGCCGAGGTCGGGCCCGTGATCGAGAGGCCGCAGGGCAAGCTCGCCTGGGCGCTCACCGAGCTCGAGGGCGAGGAGCAGTGGCTCATCGAACCCGCGGTCTCGGTCGACGACGAGAGCGGACGGCTGTGGCGCCCCGGCATCCGCGTCGGTGTGCAGCCGGGGTCGCGCTTCCACACCGAGGAGTTCTTCGGGCCGGTGCTCGGCATCATGCATGCGCCGACCCTCGAGCGGGCGATCGAGATGCAGAACGCCGTGGCCTACGGGCTGACCGCGGGGCTGCACACGCAGGATCCCGCCGAGCTCTCGCTGTGGCTCGACCGGGTGCAGGCGGGCAACCTCTATGTGAACCGCGGCATCACGGGCGCGATCGTGCAGCGTCAGCCGTTCGGCGGCTGGAAGCGCTCATCGGTCGGACCGGGCACCAAGGCCGGCGGCCCCAACTACCTCGTCGGACTCGGAACCTGGCGCTCGAGCGGATCGGGCCCCGTGTCGAGCACGCTGCACCTGCGGGGCCTGGACTCGCGCATCACCGAGCTGATCGAGTCGGCCCAGCCGTCCCTCGACTACGAGGCGTTCGAATGGCTGCGTCGCTCGGCGCTGTCGGATGCCCTCGCCTGGGACCGCGAGTTCGGCCAGGTGCGCGACGTCTCGCGCCTCGGCATCGAGCGCAACCTCTTCCGCTACCGCCCCGTGCCGGTCGCGATCAGGGCGACCGCGGATGCCGGGTGGCAGGAGCTGCTGCGCGTCGTGGTCGCCGCGGTCCGCGCCGGTTCCGCGTTCGTGCTGTCGACCCCTGTCGGGCTGCCGCCTGAGGTGCGTCGCGCGCTCGGAGCCCTCGGGGCGGTCGTGTTCATGGAGAGCGACGAGGAGTGGATCGACCGGATGCGGCGGCGAGAGGCCGGTTCCGGAGATGCGCTCGCATCGCTCGGCGCCGAGCCCCGGCCGAATCGGGTGCGGCTCGTGGGATCGCGCGACGCGGTCGCGGCGCTGCATCGCGCGCTGGCCGTGGCAGTCGACGGCGACCCCGACCTCGCGGTGTACGACGGCGAGGTCACCTCGGCCGGACGCATCGAACTGCTGCCCTTCGTGCACGAGCAGGCCATCGCGATCACCGCGCATCGCTACGGCAATCCCGACGACTGGAGCGCCTCGGCCATCTGACGCCGCCTCGGCCCGCCTTCCGTCCCGTCCCGGCATCCGCCAGCATCCCGCCGCATCCGGCATCCGGCATCCGGCATCCGGCATCCGGCATCCGGCATCCAGCATCCGGCATCCCGCCGCATCCGGCATCCCGCCGCTGCCCTTCCCACACCCATCTCCCAGTGCGTGGTCAAAAGCGCACGTGAGCTCGGGTGCGTGGTCAAAAGCGCATCGCAATCGCGCGATTCGGATGCTTTTTTGGCCACCGCTGCCGACGCGACCCCGCCACCACCGAGCGTGTAAAGAATTCTTGACACGGCGGATGCCACGGGCGTACTCTCGTGTCAAGAATCTTTTACATCGGAGGGCATCATGGTCTACGAGGAGCGCAACGCCTGGTCGGGTCTGATCGTCAGCGCCGTCGTGATCTCGGCGTACGTCATCATCGTGCTGCAGCAGGCTGCCGGCAGGGCGGTGGCCGAGGTCGACTGGCTCCCGCCGATGCTGTGGACGATCGGTGCCGGCATCGTGGCCACGATCGTGATCAGCATCGTCTGGGGGATCATCGCCGGCGCGAAGGATCCCGACGGTGTCGGCAGGTCCGACGTCCGCGACCGCGACATCAGCCGCATGGGCGCCCGCGTCGAGCAGGCCTTCGTCGTGATCGCCGGGCTCGGCGTGATCGCCCTGTGCGCCGTCGGGGCCGATGTCTTCTGGATCGCCAACACGATGTTCGCGGGCTTCGCCGTGTCGGCCGTCGTCGGCAGCGTCGCGCGCGTCGTCGCCTACCGGCGGGGGCTCGTCTGATGGTCAAGCCGACGCTCGTCTCCAACCGCATCCGCGCCCACCGCGAAGAGGCGGGGCTCACGCAGGCCGAGCTCGCGCGCAGCATCGGCGTGACCCGGCAGACGCTCATCGCGATCGAGCAGGAGAAGTACTCCCCGTCGCTCGAGCTCGCGTTCCAGATCGCCCGCGCCTTCGGCGTCGGGCTCGACGACCTGTTCCAGTACCCGGAACCTTCGATGAAGGATGCCTGAGATGACCGACATGATGCCCGCCTGGGTGCGGGAGACGTACGGCCCGGCCGACGGGTTCCGGCTCGAGCACGTCCCGATGCCGGTGCCGCGCCGGGGCGAGGTCGTGCTGCGGGTCGAGGCGACCGCTCTCAGCGCGGGAGACGTTCGACTGATGCTCGGTGACCCGCTGCTCGTGCGCCCGGTCTTCGGCCTGACGCGACCCAAGTATCCGGTGCGGGGCATGGAGGTCGCCGGCACCGTCGTGGCCGTGGGCGAGAACGCGATCGGCGCCGAACTCGGAGAGCGCGTCGTCGGCGAGCTCGTCGGCGGCGGCGGCCTCGCCTCGCACGTCGTGATCCCGGCCGCGCGACTCGTGCCGATCCCGCCCGACGTGTCCTCCGTGACCGCGGCCACGCTGCCGGTGTCCGCGGGTACGGCCTGGCAGGCGCTCGACCGCGCGGGCATCGGCATCCACTCCGAACTCCGCGCCGACCGACGACGATCTGCGCACGCGGTGCCTCGGGTGCTCGTGATCGGTGCGTCCGGAGGAGTCGGAACGTTCGCGGTGCAGCTCGCCGCGCTGCGCGGGGCCGAGGTCTGGGCGACGTGCGGGGAGCGCAACGCGCGGCTCGTCGAGCACCTCGGCGCGGTGCGCACGCTCGATCACCGCCGCTCGCCGCTGTCGGCCCTGCCCGCGGGGCACTTCGACGCGGTGATCGACATCGCCGGCGGCATCGGCCTGCGGGAGCTGCAGCGACTGGTCGCGCCGGGTGGTTCGGTCGTGCTCGTGACGGGAGACGGCGGGCACGTGCTGGGGCCCATCCCGCGGATGCTGAAGGCGGCCATCCTGTCAGTCGGGTCGAGTCGGCGCATCCGCCCGCTCGCGGCGACGCCCCGCCCCGAAATCCTCGCGAAGCTTCTGGAGCTCACGGCCGAGGGTCGCATCACCTCTGTGATCGAGCACGAGTACGGCTTCGATCAGGCATCCGCTGCGCTCGCGCACCTCGAGGCAGGGCACACGGTCGGCAAGGTCGTCGTGCGTGCCGCCCTCGAATCGCGTGAATGACCCGAGTCCCGTTCGCCCCCAGCCCCGTTCGACCCCCAGTCCCGTTCGAATCGCGCACTTTGCAGCATCAGCCGCCCCGAAGCTGCAAAGTGAGCGATTCGAAAGGGGAGGAGCGAAGCAGGGCGGTTCGCGCTCTGGCGGCGTTCAGGGGCGGGTGACAGAATGGATGCTGGCGTGCCCGAGTCGCATCTTCCCCGGGCGCCGACTCTCACCGAGCGGCGCGGGTCGAAGGACCGCCGGGCCCCTGGACAGCGTCCGCCGCATCCGTTCGAGGAGCCCCATGTCTGTCGAAACCACTGCGTCGACGTCCGAGACCGCCACTCCGGTGCGCACTGCACACCACCGTCACTACCTGATGTGCAAGCCGTCGCACTTCACCGTGAACTACTCGATCAACCCGTGGATGGAGCCGTCCAAGCCGACCGACACGGCCAGGGCCGTCGAGCAGTGGCAGAAGCTGCACGACCTGTACCTCGAGCTCGGCCACGAGGTCGAGCTGATCGAACCCCTCGCCGGCTACCCCGACATGGTCTACACCGCGAACGGCGGATTCCTGATCGACGGCCGCGCGTACGTCCCGAAGTTCCGGTTCGTCGAGCGCCAGGGTGAGGCACCCGCGTTCGCCGACTGGTTCCGCGGCGCCGGGTACGACACCGTCATCCCCGAAGAGGTCAACGAGGGCGAGGGCGACTTCCTGCTCGTCGGCGACGTGATCCTCGCAGGCACGGGTTTCCGCTCCACGGGCGACAGCCACCGTGAGGTCGGTGAGGTCTTCGGCCGCGAGGTCGTCTCTCTCAACCTCGTCGATCCGCGCTTCTACCACCTCGACACCGCCATCGCGGTGCTCGACCCGGTGCAGGGCGTCGAGCACGGCGGACCCGAGCGCGCCAACATCGCCTACCTGCCCGGTGCGTTCGACGACCAGAGCCGCGCGATCCTCGAAGAGCGTTTCCCCGACGCGATCCTCGTGTCCGATGAGGACGGCTCGGTCTTCGGCCTCAACTCCGCCAGCGACGGGTACAACGTGATCATCTCGCCGCGGGCGAAGGGCTTCGAGGTGCAGTTGCGCGAGCGCGGCTACAACCCGATCATGGTCGACCTGTCCGAGCTGCTGCTCGGTGGCGGCGGCATCAAGTGCTGCACCCTCGAACTGCGCGGTGAGGCATGACCGCCGTCGAGCCCGGTGTCGAGGTCACGGCCGAGCCGCACGTCGCCCACAACTACCACCCGCTGCCGGTCAACATCGCCCGCGGTGAGGGTGCGTGGGTGACGGATGTCGAGGGCAAGCGCTACCTCGACCTGCTCGCCGCGTACTCGGCCGTGAACTTCGGGCACCGTCATCCGGCGCTCGTGGCCGCGCTCACCGAGCAGCTCGGCCGGGTGACCCTGACGAGCCGCGCGTTCATGAGCGATCGTCTCGAGCCGTTCGCCGCGGCGCTCGCTGCACTGTCGGGCAAAGACATGATGCTGCCGATGAACACGGGAGCCGAGGCCGTCGAGACGGGCATCAAGGTCGCCCGTGCATGGGGGTACCGGGTCAAGGGCATCGCCGAGGGCAAGGCGCGCATCATCGTCGCCGCCGGCAACTTCCACGGGCGCACCACCACGATCGTCAGCTTCAGTGACGACGAGCAGGCGCGGGCCGACTTCGGTCCGTACACTCCGGGTTTCGACGTGGTCCCCTACGGGGATGCGGATGCCGTCGCCGCCGCGATCACCGAAGACACCGCCGCCGTGCTGATCGAACCGATCCAGGGTGAGGGCGGGGTGGTGATCCCACCCGAGGGATACCTGCGTCGCATCCGTGAGATCTGCGACGAGAAGAACGTGCTGTTCATCGCCGACGAGATCCAGTCTGGTCTCGGCCGTGTCGGTGAGACGTTCGCCTGCGACCGCGAGGGCGTCGTGCCCGACCTGTACCTGCTGGGCAAGGCGCTCGGTGGGGGGATCCTTCCCGTCTCGGCAGTGGTGGGGAACACCGATGTGCTCGGCGTGATCCGTCCCGGTGAGCACGGGTCGACGTTCGGAGGCAATCCACTGGCGGCGGCCGTCGGTCTTCGCGTGGTCGAGATGCTCGAGTCGGGGGAGTTCCAGGAACGCGCTCGCGCTCTGGGTGCTCATCTGGCCGCCGGCCTCGAACCTCTGATCGGTCATGGTGTCACTGAGGTGCGCATCGCCGGCCTGTGGGCGGGCGTCGACATCGACCCGGCCAAGGGCACCGGCCGCGAGATCGCCGAGAAGCTCCTCGATCGTGGAGTCCTGGTGAAGGACACCCACGGTCAGACCATCCGCATCGCTCCGCCGCTCGTCATCCGGGCGACGGAACTCGACTGGGCCGTCGAGCAGCTGAAGCTGGTCCTGGGGTCCTGAGCCCTGTCCGCCGGGCCGACACGCCCGGCGGACAGCCCGGATTTGCCGGAACCCCGGAACCCACGTAACTTATTACTTGTTCGCCCCACAGGGAAGCGGAGAGGCCGAGAGCCTTACCCCCCTCAAGCGGAGAACCACCTCCACTCGATCAGCTCCTCGGAGCAGATCGCAGACACACTTCTGTCTGACCTGGAGCTTCCACTTCGGAGAAACGGTCGATTTGACAGCGACTCCGGAACGGATAAGCTAGTGAAGTTGGCTCGGCGGCCTTGAGCCCCGAGCTGCAGATCTGGTTCTGAGCCGCACGGCGTGTCGATTTGACAGGCTGAAAAGCACAGATAAGATAGAGAAGTTGCCCTTCGGGCCTGGTTGTGATGACTGGGTCGTGGGAGCATCCGATCCTTGAGAACTCAACAGCGTGCACTTGTCAAATGCCAAATTATCCTCGTCTAGCTTCGGCTAGTTGAGAATTCCTTTGGATCAAAGACCAACCTCCTTGTGGGGTTGGCATTCGGATGAAGTCAGCAATGAATTTGTCTCTTTGGTCAGCATCAAACTCGCTGCGTCACCGTTTTCCCGGTGTCGTATGCATTTCTTTTTTACGGAGAGTTTGATCCTGGCTCAGGATGAACGCTGGCGGCGTGCTTAACACATGCAAGTCGAACGGTGAAGCCCAGCTTGCTGGGTGGATCAGTGGCGAACGGGTGAGTAACACGTGAGCAACCTGCCCCTGACTCTGGGATAAGCGCTGGAAACGGCGTCTAATACTGGATACGAGTAGCGACCGCATGGTCAGTTACTGGAAAGATTTATTGGTTGGGGATGGGCTCGCGGCCTATCAGCTTGTTGGTGAGGTAATGGCTCACCAAGGCGTCGACGGGTAGCCGGCCTGAGAGGGTGACCGGCCACACTGGGACTGAGACACGGCCCAGACTCCTACGGGAGGCAGCAGTGGGGAATATTGCACAATGGGCGCAAGCCTGATGCAGCAACGCCGCGTGAGGGATGACGGCCTTCGGGTTGTAAACCTCTTTTAGCAGGGAAGAAGCGAAAGTGACGGTACCTGCAGAAAAAGCGCCGGCTAACTACGTGCCAGCAGCCGCGGTAATACGTAGGGCGCAAGCGTTATCCGGAATTATTGGGCGTAAAGAGCTCGTAGGCGGTTTGTCGCGTCTGCTGTGAAATCCGGAGGCTCAACCTCCGGCCTGCAGTGGGTACGGGCAGACTAGAGTGCGGTAGGGGAGATTGGAATTCCTGGTGTAGCGGTGGAATGCGCAGATATCAGGAGGAACACCGATGGCGAAGGCAGATCTCTGGGCCGTAACTGACGCTGAGGAGCGAAAGGGTGGGGAGCAAACAGGCTTAGATACCCTGGTAGTCCACCCCGTAAACGTTGGGAACTAGTTGTGGGGTCCATTCCACGGATTCCGTGACGCAGCTAACGCATTAAGTTCCCCGCCTGGGGAGTACGGCCGCAAGGCTAAAACTCAAAGGAATTGACGGGGACCCGCACAAGCGGCGGAGCATGCGGATTAATTCGATGCAACGCGAAGAACCTTACCAAGGCTTGACATATACGAGAACGGGCCAGAAATGGTCAACTCTTTGGACACTCGTAAACAGGTGGTGCATGGTTGTCGTCAGCTCGTGTCGTGAGATGTTGGGTTAAGTCCCGCAACGAGCGCAACCCTCGTTCTATGTTGCCAGCACGTAATGGTGGGAACTCATGGGATACTGCCGGGGTCAACTCGGAGGAAGGTGGGGATGACGTCAAATCATCATGCCCCTTATGTCTTGGGCTTCACGCATGCTACAATGGCCGGTACAAAGGGCTGCAATACCGCGAGGTGGAGCGAATCCCAAAAAGCCGGTCCCAGTTCGGATTGAGGTCTGCAACTCGACCTCATGAAGTCGGAGTCGCTAGTAATCGCAGATCAGCAACGCTGCGGTGAATACGTTCCCGGGTCTTGTACACACCGCCCGTCAAGTCATGAAAGTCGGTAACACCTGAAGCCGGTGGCCTAACCCTTGTGGAGGGAGCCGTCGAAGGTGGGATCGGTAATTAGGACTAAGTCGTAACAAGGTAGCCGTACCGGAAGGTGCGGCTGGATCACCTCCTTTCTAAGGAGCATCTGACTCTTCGGAGTCCAGAACCCAGTTCGAAGGCATACGTTCTTCGCTGGGAGCTCATGGGTGGAACATTTGACATGGTGCGAAGGATGAAGGTTTCTCTTAGTACACCGCTTGCGGTGGGAACGGGGAGGGTTTCGGGTGTCGCACCTGCACGCTGTTGGGTCCTGAGGGACCGGATGCGGATCCGCAAGGATTCGTTTCTGTACCTCTGGGCCTCTTGTTGTTTCCCCTGTGGGGGAAGTGAGAAGGGGTACCGCCCGTACTTTGAGAACTACACAGTGGACGCGAGCATCTTGCAGCCGGCTTCGGTCGGTTGCACAAGATGATCTTAAAGATCATTAGTCAATTTCATGCCAGGCTTTCGGGCCTGGTGTCGATTCTGATTCAAACTCATGTGATTTCAAGTCTTTAAGAGCAAACGGTGGATGCCTTGGCATCTGGAGCCGAAGAAGGACGTAGCAATCTGCGATAAGCCTCGGGGAACTGATAAGCAAGTTTTGATCCGAGGGTGTCCGAATGGGGAAACCCCGCTGGGCGGCGTGCCGACCTAGTGACTCCCGCCTGAATATATAGGGCGGGTAGAGGGAACGTGGGGAAGTGAAACATCTCAGTACCCACAGGAAGAGAAAGCAACCGCGATTCCGTTAGTAGTGGCGAGCGAAACCGGAACAGGCTAAACCTAGCGTGTGTGATAGCCGGCAGGCGTTGCACGTTGGGGGTTGTGGGACTTTTCAGTCATCTCTGCCGAGGTGGCGGCGTTACACGATGGTATAGACGAACGGTCTTGAAAGGCCGGTCATAGAGGGTGCCAACCCCGTAGTCGAAATGCCAACCGTGGCGCGAAGAGTATCCCAAGTAGCACGGGGCCCGTGAAATCCCGTGTGAATCTGTCAGGACCACCTGATAAGCCTAAATACTCCCAGATGACCGATAGCGGACAAGTACCGTGAGGGAAAGGTGAAAAGTACCCCGGGAGGGGAGTGAAATAGTACCTGAAACCGTTTGCTTACAAACCGTTGGAGCAGCCTTAGTAGCTGTGACAGCGTGCCTTTTGAAGAATGAGCCTGCGAGTTAGCGATATGTGGCGAGGTTAACCCGTGTGGGGTAGCCGTAGCGAAAGCGAGTCTGAATAGGGCGATTCAGTCGCATGTCCTAGACCCGAAGCGAAGTGATCTATCCATGGCCAGGTTGAAGCGACGGTAAGACGTCGTGGAGGACCGAACCCACTTAGGTTGAAAACTGAGGGGATGAGCTGTGGATAGGGGTGAAAGGCCAATCAAACTTCGTGATAGCTGGTTCTCTCCGAAATGCATTTAGGTGCAGCGTTGCGTGTTTCTTGCCGGAGGTAGAGCTACTGGATGGCCGATGGGCCCTACAAGGTTACTGACGTCAGCCAAACTCCGAATGCCGGTAAGTGAGAGCGCAGCAGTGAGACTGTGGGGGATAAGCTTCATAGTCGAGAGGGAAACAACCCAGACCACCAACTAAGGTCCCAAAGCGCGTGCTAAGTGGGAAAGGATGTGGAGTTGCCTTGACAACCAGGAGGTTGGCTTAGAAGCAGCCACCCTTGAAAGAGTGCGTAATAGCTCACTGGTCAAGTGATTCCGCGCCGACAATGTAACGGGGCTCAAGCACGCCACCGAAGTTGTGGCATTGACATTATTGGTAGGCCTTCGTGGTCCAGCCGTGTTGATGGGTAGGAGAGCGTCGTGTGGCCAGCGAAGCGGCGGTGTAAACCAGCCGTGGAGGCTACACGAGTGAGAATGCAGGCATGAGTAGCGAAAGACGTGTGAGAAACACGTCCTCCGAAAGACCAAGGGTTCCAGGGTCAAGCTAATCTTCCCTGGGTAAGTCGGGACCTAAGGCGAGGCCGACAGGCGTAGTCGATGGACAACGGGTTGATATTCCCGTACCGGCGAAGAACCGCCCAAGCTAATCCAGTAGTGCTAAGTGTCTGAATCCCAGTGACTGATCCCTTCGGGGTGACGCTCTGGGCCTAGCGCACGACCCCATTCTGGTGCGGTTAGCGTATTAACAGGTGTGACGCAGGAAGGTAGCCCAGCCAGGCGATGGTTGTCCTGGTGCAAGTGCGTAGGCCGAACGGTAGGCAAATCCGCCGTTCACATAGGCTGAGACACGATGCGAATAAAAAGTGGGTGATCCTATGCTGCCAAGAAAAGCATCGACGCGAGGTTCTAGCCGCCCGTACCCCAAACCGACTCAGGTGGTCAGGTAGAGAATACCAAGGAGATCGAGAGAATCGTGGTTAAGGAACTCGGCAAAATGCCCCCGTAACTTCGGGAGAAGGGGGGCCTTCGACGTATTAGGACTTGCTCCGAAAGCGTTTGGAGGCCGCAGAGACTAGTGGGTAGCGACTGTTTACTAAAAACACAGGTCCGTGCCAAGTCGCAAGACGATGTATACGGACTGACGCCTGCCCGGTGCTGGAAGGTTAAGAGGACCGGTTAGCCGCAAGGCGAAGCTGAGAATTTAAGCCCCAGTAAACGGCGGTGGTAACTATAACCATCCTAAGGTAGCGAAATTCCTTGTCGGGTAAGTTCCGACCTGCACGAATGGCGTAACGACTTCCCAACTGTCTCAACCGCGAACTCGGCGAAATTGCATTACGAGTAAAGATGCTCGTTACGCGCAGCAGGACGGAAAGACCCCGTGACCTTTACTACAGCTTGGTATTGGTGTTCGGTGTGGCTTGTGTAGGATAGGTGGGAGACTGTGAAGCATGGACGCCAGTTCATGTGGAGTCATTGTTGAAATACCACTCTGGTCACTCTGGATATCTAACTTCGAACCGTAATCCGGTTCAGGGACAGTGCCTGGTGGGTAGTTTAACTGGGGCGGTTGCCTCCCAAAAAGTAACGGAGGCGCCCAAAGGTTCCCTCAACCTGGTTGGCAATCAGGTGTCGAGTGTAAGTGCACAAGGGAGCTTGACTGTGAGACTGACAGGTCGAGCAGGGACGAAAGTCGGGACTAGTGATCCGGCAGTGGCTTGTGGAAGCGCTGTCGCTCAACGGATAAAAGGTACCTCGGGGATAACAGGCTGATCTTGCCCAAGAGTCCATATCGACGGCATGGTTTGGCACCTCGATGTCGGCTCGTCGCATCCTGGGGCTGGAGTAGGTCCCAAGGGTTGGGCTGTTCGCCCATTAAAGCGGTACGCGAGCTGGGTTTAGAACGTCGTGAGACAGTTCGGTCCCTATCCGCTGCGCGCGTAGGAAATTTGAGAGGATCTGACCCTAGTACGAGAGGACCGGGTTGGACGAACCTCTGGTGTGTCAGTTGTTCCGCCAGGAGCACCGCTGATTAGCTACGTTCGGGATGGATAACCGCTGAAAGCATCTAAGCGGGAAGCCGGCCTCAAGATGAGATTTCCATACCTTCGGGTGAGAGGCTCCCAGCCAGACTACTGGGTTGATAGGCCAGATGTGGAAGTGCAGTAATGCATGCAGCTGACTGGTACTAATAAGCCGATGACTTGATAACACACCGTTTGTTGGTGCTACGCGTCCACTGAGTGGTTCTCGATGTACGGTCGAGAACCGCATGACAATGACTTTGTTATGTGTTTGATTGAAACATCAATAGTGTTTCGGCGGCCATAGCGTGAGGGAAACGCCCGGTTACATTCCGAACCCGGAAGCTAAGCCTCACAGCGCCGATGGTACTGCAGGGGGGACCCTGTGGGAGAGTAGGACACCGCCGGA